>NZ_AP027272.1:3654137-4872183 GCF_036322805.1 Planctobacterium marinum
GAACTAAGTGAATAAACTTTGCTTCAGGGTAGATTTCGTATAAAAAAGCGGGGCGTAAAGAATTTGGCACCGACTTTTCCAATAAAAATAGCGGTTTCTTAGTGCTGGCTGAGTCTACCAATTTAGGCAGTTCATTGCGAATGTATTTTTTAATACTAGCATTTACATGAGAAGGCAATAATTCATCATGAGGGACACTCTCATTTCCATATCGCCATACGTATCCAACATCGTATGGTACAGAAACAACATACCTCGACGCTGATAAAACGCTCCTTAGAAATTTAGTACCGGAACGTCCGGCACCAATCAAAAAAACAGGCGTTAAACCACTCACTTCACTACCTTTTTAAACTTGCTTAATATTGCACGCTTCCCAAAATCGTGTTCTGCTTGTGTCTTGATCGCCATCCGCATGGCCGGGTCTTTGGTAAAGCTCGTCAAAAACGCGTTGAATTTTTCGTATGCCTGTTGTTGACATGTATTTGATACGGCGACCCCGAGTTCGTTTTGCTCAAGATAATTTACTAATTCTGAATCTTGTTCAACCAGCGCCAAAACGGCTAGACCAGTTGATAAATACATCATTGTTTTAGACGGGTAAGCGACGCGGATTATACCTTCGCTTAGTGGTACGATTCCGATATCACAACGGGCCATAGTAAGTAAGGCTTCTTCCAATGGTACCTGACCATAAAATTTCACATTGGTCTGTGAGTTACCTTGTATGTCAGCCTCTAATTGGCTTTTTAAAACTCCGTCGCCAAGAATGTGAAACTCAACAATTTCACTGTTTCGATATTTTTTTATTAATTCGAACAGAAAAGGCAAATTTTGCAACCGACCAAGAGAACCTGCAAAAACCAACCGAATGATATTATCGGTTGTCTCTGTCTGCAAGCCAAACCCTTGCTCTAGTTGTTTAAAAATAAAATTATTAATCAAATGAATGTTGTTGGGGCTGGCCCCTCTTTGTACTAAAGTTCGCTTCATATCTTCAGACAAAGTTATCACCTCTTTCGCATCGCAAACATTGGCCTTATCAATACTGCTAAGCCACTTGAACAAGACTGGAACCTTAGCCAGCAAACTTTTTTTTGAGGCTTCTGGGTGAATATCCTGACAATGGTAAATATAATCGTATCCCCTAATTTTGCTCATAAACCTGACTACAAATGCAGTTAGAATGGGTGGTGTGGTAGCCACCATCACGACATCAGCTCGAGTTCGGCTCAACACCCAGCAAAGCCAGATGCAATATCGCAGCATAATGAAGACTTTACCCGCCACGTTCATTCCCTTTTCAGAGCGCATTTTTAGGGTTTTTAGTGAGTACCCATGTTCAACCGCCCACTTTTTCCTCGCTTCAAGTTCAGAACAATGATGCACTGATGACGCTATGGATACTTGCTCAAAATTATCAGCAACTTGCTCGACAATGTCTTTCAACATGACAGCATAAGGATAATTTTGAGGCCAGAAATAGCGGTGGATTACAAGTAAGTTGCCTTTACCAGTCATATCTTGAAAATTCTTCTACATTACGCCAGCGGTTTGTGAGTTTTGCCATTCCCATTATAATCTTTAAAACTCTTAGCGATGTGTTGTTTACTTGATATTCTGCAGGAATTTCTCGTTTGGAATATAAGCTACCTTCTTGCGTTACAAGGTTGATAGCATTACAAAGTACTTCGGGGTTCAACCCAGTCAGAACAATTGAACCCGAATCCAACGCTTCGGGGCGCTCAATAGACTGCCTAAGAGTCACTGCTGGAAAATCAAGCATGGCGGATTCCTCACTA
Source organism: Planctobacterium marinum (assembly GCF_036322805.1). Classification (GTDB taxonomy): domain Bacteria; phylum Pseudomonadota; class Gammaproteobacteria; order Enterobacterales; family Alteromonadaceae; genus Planctobacterium; species Planctobacterium marinum_A. The sequence goes on from NZ_AP027272.1 coordinate 3,655,940, forward strand.
ATGGTCCCACTGTCAGAAATGGCACAAAATGCTTCTTGCTGCAACTTGTTGTAGTCAAAGAAGCCAAAAGGCTTAAGAAACCTGATATCTCGTGCACCAAAATCAAGTTCGAGCTTTTCAAGACGGTTTTTGGTTCTGGGATGCGTGGAAACCACTACCGGCATTTGATAATGGTCGTGAACCGCATTAAGGCACTGGACAACTCTGGTCAAGTTTTGAGGACTATCCACATTTTCTTCGCGATGAACACTAACAATGAAATAGCCCTGATTGTTGAGTTCCAAGTGTGAAAGAATATTGCTAGCTTTAATTTGCTCCATTTTAGCAGTCAGTACTTCAAGCATTGGTGACCCTGTCACATAAATATGGCGATGGGGTAATCCCTCAGCTATCAAGTGACGACGAGCATTTTCCGTGTAAACCAGATTGAAATCAGCTAAATGATCTACCAATTTTCGATTTATTTCTTCCGGTACATTTGCGTCAAAACTGCGATTACCCGCTTCCATATGAAATGTTGGTATTTTCATTCGTTTTGCCATCATCACCGAAATGGCACTATTGGTGTCACCTAGAACTAATACTGCATCAGGCTTCTCTTTGAGGATGACTTCTTCAGTTTTAATCAGTATTTCACCGAGTACTTTGCCCAAAGACGAGGTATCAACGTTAAGAAAATAGTCAGGCTCCTTTACACCTAACTCATCAAAAAAAACCTGATTTAACTCATAATCGTAATTTTGTCCGGTGTGGACCAATACGTGATCTGTAAACTGCTCCAGTTTTTCCATGACTGCAGCGAGGCGTATTATCTCCGGACGGGTGCCCAGAATCGTCATAACTTTTAATTTTCTCATTTTTATACTTTATAACTTACTGTATCAGGTGCATCAGGATTAAAATTCTCGTTAGCCCACAGCATTACAATCAACTCTTCTTCGCCGACATTGGTAATGTCATGAGACCATCCCGGCACTGTTTCAACGACTTCAGCATTTTCACCATCTATAAAGATCTCAATGTACTCTCCAGAGGTAATGTGTCGGAAACCGAACTTTGCTTCTCCCTTGATAACCAAAAATTTTTCTGTTTTAACATGGTGATAATGACCACCACGGGTAACACCGGGAAGAGCGGTGAAATAGGAAAACTGTCCGGAATCTTTAGTCTTCAACATCTCGACGAACACCCCCCTCGGATCTGCGTGTTTCTTCAAACTGTAACTAAATGAGGACGGGGAAATGTAACTGACATAAGTTGCATACAGTACTCTTAGAAAACTCTCTCCCACCTGAGGAATGATTAGGGTTTCTCTTGCCTGTTTGAAGCTCTTTATTGTCTCCGCCAATTCTCCTAAAGAGGTTTCATACACCGGCTCCACATTGACATAAAGCTGATTCTGAGGCTGATTTGACAGCACTGACAAAAAGGAGGTGATAACTGCACCGATATGCACTAGATTTAACTTGGTTGCCGGATTGTGTATTTCGATCGGTATATCATGGCTAATGTTATGGCAAAATGTAGCGACTACTGAGTTGTAATTAGGTTTGCTCCATTTACCAAAAACATTGGGCAGCCTGTATATGTAAATCGGATTGCCACTTTCCATATACAAGTTTAGCAAATGAGTTTCAGCTTTTAACTTACTCAAACCGTAAGGATTATTTCTCTCCACTTGTGTTGATGAGCTAAACACAATGGGGATGGTTTTTCCGCAGGCTTGCACTGCTTTACAAAGTATTTCAGTGAGATCTGAGTTCCCGACATAAAACTCAGTGTCATCTTTGGGTCTGTTAACGCCCGCTAGATGAAAAATAAAATCGGCATTTTGAACTAACATTGGCAGTTCTTTCAATGAGTCGCCTCGGCAAAAGCGCTGTAGGTTGACTGTGCCCATTTTTTCTAGAGAAACGCATAGGTTTTTACCGATAAAGCCGTCAGCCCCAGTGATCAATACATTCTTATTCATAAATGAAGTTCCTCGCGTACCTCAGTAAGTGTAAGCAGCAACTTTTTGACCTGTTCAACATTTAATCTTTGCGTATTATGAGAATGGTAGTCTTCCTGTATCGCGTTGTTGCTATTACCATCTGATACATATTTCTCATAGTTTAGATCTCTTGAGTCCATTGAAACACGAATGAACCCCCCCAAATCTTCGGAACGAACAAGCTCCTCAGCAGAGGCAAGTGTTTCATAGAGCTTCTCACCATGGCGTGTACCAATCACGTTCACTTCAACATCAGACGCAAATAACTCTTTGAGCGCGATGGCCAGATCTTCAACCGTGCAAGCCGGCGCCTTCTTAACAAAAATATCCCCCTGTTTTGCATGTTCAAAGGCATATTGCACCAGCTGCACCGATTCACTTAATGCCATTAGGAACCGGGTCATGTCGGGATTAGTCAGAGTCAAAGGCTGATTATTTTTAATTTGTTCAATAAAACGAGGGATGACCGAACCTCTTGAATACATTACGTTTCCATAGCGCACACACGATATTTGAGTGCCTGGATTTTGTCTCGCATAAGATTGTGCGATCTTTTCCATCACAGCTTTAGTCATTCCCATTGCATTGACCGGCATAACCGCTTTGTCTGTGCTCAGGCAGACAACTTTTTTTACTCCCTGTGCAATAGCAGCTTTAAGGACATTGTCACTACCGATAACGTTGGTTGCCACAGCCTGCATGGGAAAAAACTCGCAAGAAGGAACCTGCTTTAATGCAGCTGCATGAAAAACATAATCAATATCATTAAGAGCATGGTATATGGAATCATAATCGCGGATATCGCCAATGTAGAACTTAATACGCGAATCATTCATATATTTTGTACGCATTAAATCTTGTTTAGCTTCATCTCTGCTAAATACCCTAATTTCCTTTACATCTTTGTTTGATAACAAATATTCGGTAACAGTCTTTCCAAATGAGCCTGTCCCTCCCGTAATTAAGTAACAACTCATAAAAATATCTCTATTTTGGGTCCATTTTCAGTGACGGTTTCTGTTTAGTTAGGAAAACCTAACTTTCGTTCTAATCTTAACAATTATGGAAGTAGCGTTAATTGAATCAGTTCGCTACCCTGAATTCGTTGGGCGAATATAATAGCGACCAAATACCCATATAGGAATAAAAAGCTTCAGAAAAAATATAAGTCCACCCTGTAGGTCAACACCAAAAAGGGAAAATAACGAAATTAAATAAACGGTATATAAAACGGCAACCAATGGGTTATTGTTTGACTTTTTCAAACTATTCCACATCACCCTTGAAAAAGCACCTGTGAGGAACATCCCTATCGTAATCCCAATCCAAGAGAAGTTAATGAATAACTCGCCAATAAAGCCTGGAGGTGTTCCAGACATACTATCTTCCTTTCCATATATTTCTCTGGTTACAAACAGCCTGCTCTCCATTGCAGGCTTGTCCTCCCATAATACCCTAGGTATTGGCATTACTAAGATGTTTGCAAAGGTTTCACCATACAAATACAACTCTTTTTCAGAAACTTTTCCAACAATCAACGCTAGCTTATCTATAGCAAGTAAATATGGCTTTGTCATGACATGATTGTATGTGGTTTGATATACGCTCACGTTTGCCGTATCTTCACCGCGACTAGACTCTCGTAGTAAGCCCAATCCACCTATTACGAAAACGGAGGTTACTACAAACATCTTTACCGGAAATTTTTTTTCACTCACCAAGCTTCTAACAATTAGAGCTGCAACTATATAGAGCAAAACTGATAACCTAGCATTCAAAACAACTGCTCCGGACAGCGCCAGTAAAAACATAAGCCAATGTACTACGCCGACGCCTTTACCGCCTCTCTGGGCAAATTTCAGAAGGAAGGCAACTAATAATATATCCGCCCCCCACCCTAGAAAAGCATATGATGTTCTTATTCCATCTTCTGTTACAAAAAACCTTGCCCCTAAAGCACCGGCGCTCTGCATATAGACAGCTATTAACAACGTGGCGGATATAATTGTAAATTTATGAATAAAGCGCGAACGCTTTAAGAAAGATTTTCTAACCGTGTTGAGAGAAATAAATGACACCCGTGGGACCAAGTATCCAATTGCAAAAAATGCAACCGCATTTAACAATGCCCCTACACCATATAAGTAGTAGTCTGGCGGAGATTCGAAATAGTAAAATGACCTAAAAAAACAACCTAGTATGACTAGGCAAAGTAACAAAAATGGGGGAGAAAATATCTGAATAGTATTCTGTCTATGTGCAATAAAAAACAAAACACTCATTGCCAACAGACATGAAACCAGACCTAGAATTGCTTCAAACAAACCAACTACTCAACTAATACTGTTTTCTTGTGAGCGTTTATAAGATTAAGGTAATTGATGATGTCTCTTTTAGCGATGGAGACTGTTAACCCTAAATAAAACACTAAAAAAACTAGACTCAAAACTACCGGATTTAGACTATCTCCTACTAATTTGAATAGACAATATGAAAATGCAAGTAATACCGTGTAGTATATCTGAGTAATCCCGATATAACCTGAAGAAAAAAAAGTCTTAAATTCCACATACTTGACAATATTTAAAACAATTAACCCTAAAGAGTTTGCCACCGCCGCACCAATAATACCGTACCATGGAACGAGTCCCGCAATCAATAATATCATCAACGTAAATGAGATTGTATTATTCAAAACTTCAATACGTCTCTTTTCAGAGTAAATCAAGTACTTTCCTACATTTCCAGTAAGTACATTGAAAAACCTGCCTAAAAAAAGTATTTCGAGTACCAAGCCATATCTTTCGTCTACATCCCAGAATAATAGCAAATCCGCACTAAAAACAATTACCAAGAAAACCAGTGGCACAGAGATAAAAGAAAGCATTTTACTGGTTAAAGACATAATCTCTATCGATACTGAATGCTCACCATTAACTATCAGCTTTGCCAGGGCAGGACTATTGTGACTAGACACTAGCGTTAAAAAAACATTCATGAGCACGGCTATGCGAGAACAAATAAAATATATTCCCAAATCCTCCGCCCCCAAAAAAAACGCTAACAATATTACATCACCTAAAGCAATTACATTTAAAATCAGATCATTTACATAAAATGCCACACTCTTTTTAAATGCTGCAACAAAACGACCTGGCCCCATAAAAGCTTCTTTTAGTACGGAGGAATACCGGTAGGAAAAAGTAAGGCTTAGAAAGAGAAAAATTAGCCCCCAACCAAGATAGAAATATTCTTTCAAACTTGGTACTAAAAAAAACAACATAATTAAGAAAAACGTCGCTAAATGCCTACCATAGTCTCTAAAATACCCAAGTGATAGAAAATCTCTATTGGCTATCGCAACCCCACTTAAAAAATTTGAAAGCACCAAGACTAGAACTGACAAAGATATACTTAAGAAGTTTTCCAGAAGAAATTGAAAGGCCCCTAAACTTAGATCACCTTGCTTCTGGAAAGCAGCCAAAATGACACACATCGAAGTACAGACAAAAACTGCAGCTCTCAGCAGCGCTGATATATTTTTTGAACTACTGCTATTGTTTACATAATGAAGGGTGGCAAAGTCTCTCAAACCAAACTGAAAAACAACTGCTAGCATCATAATTGTGCTAAGAAATACACCATATTGACCAACAGCCTCAATTCCCATGCTTCTTTCAATAATGATGGTATTGATAACCTGAAGCCCTGAAGCTATCAAAAAAGAGGCTAATATAACAACTAACTGCTTCACAAATTATCGTACTCAGTGATGAGTTTATCTGTACAAATGGCCTCAAGGTAATGCTCTTTAATATAACTGGCATTGGCCTGAATCATATCTTCCTTTTTTGAATCGGACACCAGAACTTCCAGCATTGCCTTTACTATGTTTTCTTTGTTTTCTAAACCCTTTTCTATCCAAACTATGTTATCAGAAGGAAAAGCATCCACATAAGAATCTTGACGATTTAAGATCATGACATTCCTACATAAACATCCTTCAAGGACGGAGTTTGCCAGCAAGTCATTCTCGCCAACACTTATAAAAACATCCGATGCACACTGCGCTGATAAATATTCATCATATCCAAGCCCATCAATAAATATCACTTTATCCATCAAACCTAATTCATCAAGTTCCATTTTTACCTTATCTAACAGTAATTTTTCTCTTGAGGTTGTCTCAGGGAATAAAAATAGCATCCTAACGTCTTTTTCTTTAAGTTCTGAAAAGGCCTGAGCGATCACATCTACCCTCCAGAATTGCATAAAACGCCGACAATGGAAGTAAACCCTAGTTTCACTTCCAATGCAGAGCTTCTCTCTAAAGCTTCTTCTTCTTTCATCATAATCAACAATTGGATTTATTCCATAAGGTACGACTGCATATTTACAGTTTTGTAATCCTTTAAATGGTTTTAAATATTCAAAAACAGATTTGGTTGAACATGAAAGCGTATGCGCTCGCTTTAGAGTGAAGTTAATCATTTTTTTAATTAACCGATTACGCAACGCGTGATCATACACATCGGGACCGTATATAGAAATTATAAACTTTCGGCGTAAAAACAAACTAAACAATGCATAAGAGGAAGCACCATGAAAATCGACGGCTTTATAGCTCAAAGCTTTTAGTAGCCAAACTACTTTCGGAATTGCAAACAAATAACCGACTAACCCCTTAGCCATAGGCTTGATATATAGGTTATCATCATGCTCCTTCGTATGTTTCTGTAAAGATATAAAAAAAACCCTATGACCTTTGTATCTCAAAGAGTCAACACGACGATTTACTAAGCTATAATCTCCCCGGCCTAAAATCGCAATATTCATTTAACGGACCCTCGAGCCTTCCAATCAAATTGATAGTTGAAATTACAGTACTCAATATCTTTAGAATAAAATTTGAGCAGCAACTCTTCGGTATCGTTGAAATCTGTTGAGTTTACTTCTCCGTCATAATCAACTTCGTTAACCCTATGATATAATTTTGCGAAGGTATTTCGAGTAGGACCGAGTAGTTTTTTAAATGGAGTTTTCATAAGTAGTATATAAGCACGCCTAGCATACATGTATAACATGTGAAGTAATCGCGATCTTACTTTCACTGTTTTGTTGGAAACGTTAAATTGGAATCCTTCATAAAATTCAGGAGTTATACCAATGAACCGACACAAATCATTCATTGTTTCCTGAGGTTTACTTTTTAATTGGTCAAAGCTATAAATTTTTAGGTTCCTTCCAAAGGCTTCGGTATATAAAGATAGAAATTTCGAGTACTCGCCGGATTCCTTAGCAAAAAAACACGCATCTGTATCTGTAAAAGTTGTTGATATTGGCCTGTTCAATTGAAGATATTCTTTTAAAGTAATAGTACTTCTCAAAGTTCCTTGTTGGATCGCAAATCTATGCCAAGAAATAAATCTGTCGACAGGATGCCTTAACACCCCAATAATGAAGACATTTCTGAAATACTTACTTATGGATTTTATTCGTTTGATTGTATCTGGAAAGTGTAAATAGTCTGGTGTCGACTCGACAAGAACTCTAACATTACTCGTTCGTTCAGGAAACAAACTTAAAAAATCATCTACATTTTCTGAATAAGCTTTTGGAACTTTACTTTTGTTCATTTTATAAAACTCAGGCGACATAAAATAAAATGTCTGTTTCATTACAGAACCAAGCGCCTGCTCGTGGGCTGACAAATAGTCAAAAAGACTAGATGTTCCCGACTTTTGTGCTCCAACAATTAAGACAAGATCTAATGCCTGCGCGTTTTCCATTCAATATATTCCTTTCATCTGATACTTTATAAACTCGTTCATTCAAATATAAGTTTTGCAAACATCCATAAAATGTAGACTTGCATAGATTTCCTGATTATCCACTTTACTCAGCCAGCTTCAGTAGCTTATTGGACGTTGGTGGTATTTAAACTGCCGATTTCGTTAATGCTTAAAAAGTATTCGTGCTAAATCTGTTAAACAATACTTCGCCAGATTATAGGGAAGGTGCTTTGTCCCTATTGCGTAGTAACTACCTCTAGCGAGTTCTTAACATTCCCGATCGTCGTATTGGACGATTGAAGGCTGCATGTTCAGGCTTTTTAGATCCCCTTTCGCATACAGCTGTTCTCAGATATCAATGGCTATGCCACTGAATCAGAATAATCGGTCAGAAATCACTATACCCTCTGGTTGGCTATATTAATCGCGGAATAACATAACCCTTGGCTCCCTCAACAACCGTCATCTTCATTATTGGTGGGTTCACTTTCTAATTCAATTCGACCGCAGCAACAAACTGAGTCATCCAAAATGCGCTACGACAGCGCTTACCGCTTCGAAGCTCGATTCCCAGTAGATATCATCGAGTTGAATAATTCTGCCTGTTTAGTGATGATCTCAATTTTCTTTAATGGCATGCAACAGTTCATATTTCATCTTCCCGGCCTCGTCTTAACTTACCTTTAGCTAACGCATCAACTCCATAGCTGAAGTGTCTATTTTGGATTGCGTTAGCAGGTGCATTACATTAAACCACTTTGTGAGTGACAGCCTAGCATTATCAAAGACGGTACCACTGATATACGATTGCTGCTTACCATGATTAGTTCATAAAAGCTATCGTGCCCCAAGTTTACAATAGGATTTACCCACACATTCTCTGAGTAATCCCCGAGGGATAGCGTCACTGGAGCATTACATCTCTATACTTTTCTTCATTTCCGTAGTCTCCCGTCTACTCGAAAACACCACTTCCTTTTCGAAGCTGCTCTTTATTATTTTCCATTTCGAGAACGTTAAAACTATAATTACACACAATGAAATGCAGGACCCCTAAGATCAATAACAAGGCAGTTACTTATCATAAATCACTTGGTTCTGAATGCCATGATTTTACCAAAAACAGCTTATCGGATAATGTTCATTATTGAACAGTTTAGGTGTTGCGCTTTTCAATATCCACAGCTACGTAAACCATTTCACCATTGTCTGCTAAAAAATACGCATTTTTGTATGGTGGATGAGTCATAGCTCTTAAATAATCAATGGCCTCTCGCATCGTTACTGGTTTATCCATATCAATTTCAAGCAGCTCCTTATAATCCGATATGGAGTTGTAATTGCCAGTATTTGGCATTTTAACCTGTTCATAATTACCAACAATCAAAGCTTCTAAGTTCTCATTGAAAAGCTTATATTCTAAGTCCAGAACTCTGTCATATACTGATTTCGAAGTATCCCATTCAAATACCTCAATCTGCTGCTGATAAAGAATATCGCCATGATCAACCTCTGAATCCATCAAATGAATAGTTGCACCAATCGGTTTCTTATTTAAAAGTGAAAAAACTTGGGGAAACCAACCTCTGTTATATGGATTTAACCCTGGGTGGATATTTATGCATCTGACATTTTCCACCAATGACTTGGGGAAGATTTGCTTACAATGACAAGAAAAACCCAAATCAAAATTTTCAATTAAAAAGTTACAATTTTCTTTGACATCTAAGGACTCAATAGTACCTTGGTTAATTTCGTCTTCAAACAATTTAAGTCCCTTCGGGGAGCAAAAGAAACGCACTTGATAGTTGGTACGTTTAAAAGTATCAAATGCCTTCTTATACCACCATTTATTATCCGTCAATATAAATAAATTCATACGCTATACAATGTATCTATAACTTTCTTTTGCTCTAAAGGACTCAATCCCGGATAAATCGGTAAGCACAAAATCCTACTAGCAACGTCTCGCGAAATTTCGCATACCTGATTGCTTCCCAAATAATTCAAATTGTCTAAACTTGGATAAAAATACCGTCTTGGAAGAATACATCTTTCTTTCAATTGAGCACTCGTCCTAAGTACGTCAGCTTCCGACCCGAATAACACTGGTGCATATGCATGGTTGTTGAGGCTGTTTTTATTCCATTGCTGAAAACTTAAACCGTCTGGCAACTCCCTCAGATAAGTTTCCCAAATCTCAGCACGCTGTTGATTAATAGCTGAAATTTCATCTAGTACACACAACCCCATTGCTGCTTCAAATTCGTTCATTTTAGCATTAGTGCCTTGTAACTCAACTGAGTCTGGGCCAGCAATGCCAAAATTTATCATTAAGCGAATTTTTTCTGCCAACTCATTATCATCTGTAATAATGGCCCCTCCTTCTATGGTGTGGAAAAGCTTGGTTGCATGAAAACTGACTACACTAATATCGCCGTAATTTAAAACGCTTTGCCCTTTATATTGAGTACCGAAAGCGTGTGCAGCATCATAAATAACTTTTAAATTGTGTTTAAGCGCTACATCCCGTATCAGTTCGACGTCACAAGGATTGCCAAAAACGTGAACAGGCACAATTGCACTAGTCTGCTCAGTGATCAGAGCTTCAATGTTGTTCGGTTCAAGATTAAAAGTATTTGGATCAATATCTGCAAAAACTGGCTTGAGACCTTCCCATGTTAAAGTGCAAGTAGTAGCAGCAAAGCTAAACGGAGTGGTAATTACTTCACCTTGCAACTCTAAGGCTTTATAGGCAAGGTGAAGGGCTAGCGAACCGTTGGCTACAAGGATAAGGTGCTTAACTCCTAAATGATCTTGAAGGCGTTTTTCAAGCTCTCTGAGTAAAACACCGTTGTTAGTGAGCCAACCAGTATCGTAAATACGATTCACATAATCTATGTATTTTGCCTTATTCGGCAAATAAGATTTAGTGACAGGTATCACTTAGACTTACCTTTTAATAAATTCATCAAGTATTGCCCGTAACTATTTTTTGATAAGGCTTTAGCAGTTTGCATAATTTGCTCGTCATTCAACCAATTATTACGCCAAGCAATTTCCTCTAAACATGCAATTTTGTAACCTTGGCGCTTTTCAATAGTTTCTACAAACATTGCCGCCTCCAACAAACTCTCATGCGTACCAGTATCAAGCCAAGCGAAACCACGCCCCAGCAGCTCAACATGCAAACTTCCACTTTCCAAATACATTTGGTTAATATCCGTAATTTCAAGCTCTCCACGGTGTGAGGGTTTTACTTGTTTCGCCTTATCAACGACCTCATTGTCGTAAAAATACAAGCCTGTAACAGCATAGTTTGATATTGGGTTTTTAGGTTTTTCTTGAATGCTGACAGCCTTCTGAAACTGGTCAAATGCCACCACTCCAAAGCGCTCGGGATCTTTAACTTGATAACCAAATACAGAAGCTCCTGATTTACGGCTTGCAGCTCTTTTAAGGATAGGAGTAAAACCCTGTCCCCAGAAAATATTATCACCCAAAGCCAAACACACACTGTCACAACCGATGAATTCCTCACCAATAATAAATGCTTGCGCAAGACCATCTGGACTCTGCTGTATGGCATATTTCAAGTTTACTCCAATATCGGAACCATCTCTCAACACTCTTTGAAAACTAGCTTGATCCTCTGGCGTAGTAATAATTAATACATCTTTTATTCCTGCCAACATAAGAACTGAAAGTGGATAATAAATCATTGGTTTGTCATACACGGGCAAGAGCTGTTTTGACACCCCTTTTGTTATTGGATAAAGACGTGAGCCGGAACCACCGGCCAATATAATTCCCTTCATATTTTATTACCTGTTATTTCTCTTTGGTAATTCCCGTCCTGCACAAGCCGCCACCACTCTTCATTATCCAAGTACCACTGAACAGTCTTCCTAATACCACTCTCAAAAGTTTCTTTTGGTGTCCAATTAAAATCAGATTGAATCTTAGTCGCATCTATAGCGTAACGCATGTCATGACCTAAACGGTCCTCCACAAACGTAATCTGTTCAGAATATGAGCTCTGTTTAGGTCTTAACTCATCGAGAATTGAACAAATTTTTAACACAACATCAATGTTTTGCTTTTCATTGTGTCCGCCAATGTTATAAGTCTCCCCAATTCTCCCCTGAGTGGCGACCAATAACAAGGCCTCAGCATGGTCCTCTACAAAAAGCCAATCACGAATCTGGTTGCCTTTCCCATAAACGGGTAATGGATTTCCTTCAATTGCGTTTATTATCACTAATGGAATGAGTTTCTCGGGAAAGTGATAAGGTCCATAATTGTTTGAGCAATTAGTAACTAAGGTAGGCAGCCCATATGTTTTGTGCCACGCTCTAACCAAATGATCGGAGCTCGCCTTACTAGCACTGTATGGCGAGCTTGGTGCATAAGACGTCGTTTCAGTAAACAATGGAAGATTTCCGGGCGCCTTCTCCGGGTGTGGCAAATCGCCATATACTTCGTCAGTTGAAATGTGGTGAAAGCGAAAAATATGTTTTCTGTGGTCTTCCAACTTACTCCAATAAACTCTGGCTTGCTCTAATAATACATAGGTACCAATAATATTGGTTTGGATGAACTCATCAGGGCCATCTATCGAGCGATCTACATGAGATTCAGCCGCAAGATGCATAACGACATCAGGTTGGTGATTCTTAAAGATTCGTTTAACTTCTAACGCATCGCAAATATCTACTTGTTCAAACGAATAACGATCATTACCGCTAACACTCTTAAGAGATTCTAAATTTCCGGAGTAGGTTAGCTTATCGACATTCACAACTGAGCACTCTGTTGCACTAATGATGTGACGAATTACCGCCGAACCAATAAATCCAGCCCCTCCAGTAACTAGAACTTTTAACTTTAAATTTTTATAGCTAGTCATCCCATGCCTTTTTAAAGATGTCGATTAACCACGTGTATCTACTAACATCAAAATGTCGAAATAAAAACACGAGTTCACTCGCTAACCAAATTATTAAGTACCAATGGTAACAAAACAAATAAGTCTACATCTACTTAACGAGTAACTAAAGAGCGGACTTTAACCTCCACTGCACCAAAAATATAGTTATTGTTGGCTCAATTCGCTATATTTTTAAATAATTTAACTTACAATGAAAACTCACAATTATTTTTCTCTGTGATAATGTCCATAACAATTTTTGTATGCCTCCATCACATGTGCGTATATTTAATTTACCAACATTAATTAGATCACTACCCTACAAAAATACGTTTGCCGACTCAGCTCATATTCGATATCACCTTAACTAATCATCAACACGATTGTTCGTCTCGCTAACGTTTTTTTTCAATGTTAAGCATAAAAATTCTTCCACTTCTCACTCAACTATTTGCTCTAAAGCTCTATTTATTCCGCCTAGCCATGCTCGCGCAAACCAGCACAATGATTAATGCCAACAAACCACTCAGCACCAAACCCAAAACAATAATCAGAAGGACATCTGGCTTAACCGCCTCCCCTGTCGCAACCGCAGCTCTGGTAACACTCATGGGTTCAACTCCTTCAAGCGTTAAAGATTTAGAATTCAAATCACGAATTTCTGAAAAAATATCGGGCAATTCTTCAATGTAGTTATCGTCTGACTGCCTGTTCTTTAATGCTTGTAATGCTATATCATCTTTTATTGCTGCAATCTTCTTTGTTAACTCGTTCAGGGAAGCAATTGTAGACTTATCATCTTCTTTATTCTTCAGTTGTTCCAGTCTTTTATCATTTTTAATCCGTTCAATCTCTACTGCGATTCTGTTAAGCTCCCTTAAGTACAGTTCATCACTCTCACGCCCCTTTAACGATTCAATCAACGAGTCAAGATATCTAGTGCCCATTAAATAGAGAGGTAATGAAGGGTTATCCGTCAAATTAATATTAGTAGCTGCAACATCTCCCCTTTTTACTCTAAAATCGCTTACTGGTGTGGGCAAGGTGATATCAAGTTCTTTGGCAATTTTCAGTGCTTCTCTCGCTTCGGCGATCTGCGTCTCTCTATCTTTTTTACTCCTCTCCAGAACCAGTTGATATTGCTGTTTAAGGTTCTGTAGCTCTAGAGCATTTTCTTCCTCTAATTGAGCAATTTCGACCATGCGATCATTTTTCGCTTTTGCGATGATCAATTGCATTTGCTGTTCCAGCTTGCTCAACTCTTCCTCATTTCCCTCTTCAATAAGCGCAACCTGTCGCAACCGCTCTTGCCTAGCCCTTTCTCGCAGTAGACCTAGCTGCCTTTCCAATCTAAAGATTTTGATTGATTTAATAGATTTTGACTGTGATTCTAAATCTGATAACAGTTGCTTTGCCGTGTATTGTATATACTCGTTTACTGTTTCTACCAACAAAGACTCATTCGTGTGAGAAACCCTAATCTCGACTTTAGTCGGGTTTTGTGCGGCTTCGCCTTTTACCACAACAGGCTCCAAAATCTCAACCGAAACATCTTCTGCAAACCTGGCTGCCAATGTTTCCTCTGGTAAATCACTATCCGGGAACAATTCCTTGGCAGTAGTATCTTTAGTAAGAAATTCTACAAAATTGATAGTTGCGCCAAGAGACTGATAGTAGCGTTCAAATAATTGCTGTTTGGTCAAAGAAATCAAAGAGTTGTCATTAAACGCCAAAACATTAGCATCAGACGGCAAAGCCACCTGGACTTTGGCCTGATACTCTTTAGGTATAGTTACCGCTATGACTACGGCTAAAAGAGTTCCTAAAAGAGTTACACCGAGAACTGTTTTCCAGCGCTCTTTGAGGTCCAATAAAAGCTGCAAAACATCAAGCTCATCATCTTGAATTAGATTGTTCTTGCTTTTGTATTTTGAGGATGGTTCTTGTGCCATACCGAAAGCGCACGCTCCCTACAAAAATTGGAGGCGAAGTGTAGCTAATTGCCAGTTTTGTTTCAACAGCAATTCGTCCGTCGGAATCAAATAGTTGGGCCTTTAATCCAGCTGATGCTTTATCGCGGTAATAAACTTTTCAACAGCAAAACTCTCACTACTTTCGAGGCAATGATTTTTCATATTTCTGACGCCATCGGAGCAAATATTGCTCACCAGTCTCACCAAAGCGTTGGGGTTAACCTCTTTATCCAACAACCAGCCAGTCATTCCATCAATCACCGTTTCTCTGATCCCTCCTTCATTTACACCTATAACAGGCTTTCCCGCCCCCATAGACTCAACAGGACTCATACCGAAATCCTCATCTTTAGGTATGTAAATAGTAGCCAAACAATCGCCCACCAGTCGTGCGAGCTCTTGCTCAGTAACCCAACCGGTAAATGATATGTTTGAATAGTCTTTAGCAAGATTTCTCAAGAAGCCTTCCTGCGAGCCGCCAGAGGTAACAACAAGCTTCTTGTCCGGTATTGCCATAAACGCTCTGACAATAGTTTCGACACGTTTGTATGGTTCCAGCCTTGCGGTTGACAAAAAGTAGTCACCATCTGACAGGTGCTTAAAACGAGCAACATTTACAGGGGGGTAAACTACCTCAGCTTCTACATTGAGAAACTTATGCAAACGCTGCTGGACGTTTTTAGAGTTGCAGAGAATAACGTCCATCCTCTCCAGTGATTGTTCATATTTTGGTCTAAACCAATCAATCAGCATCTTTAGTGCTGGCCTTTGCCAAACCGGGATGGACTCCAGATAGTAGTCTCTCAGATCATAGACAAATCGCGGTGGAGTGTGGCAGTAATAGATGTTCTTTTTGGCTTTTGTGTTCAGTATTGCAAGAGGTGCATTACTGCCAGAATAAATAACACTTTCGTAACGGCTTAAATCTGGGCAAGATTTTAAAAATGTTTGCGCACATTTAATAGTTTGCCAGCCCGGAATAGCTGTAGATGTTGTTAGCTCAGTAACCCGTGAGGGTTCAATAGGCAACGATTCGAAGCATGTCTTATTGACCCAACCCGTGATGAGGTCCATGTTGGAAAAGTGTTTACATAGGTCAAGCGTAACCGCTTCAGCTCCACCCTTAACTTGAAGAAAGTCATACATCACCGCGGTTGAAACGGCAAAAGAATCACGATGCATTTTGCAAACCTTTATACAGCTTCTGAATTTCAATTGCCACAGCAGCAATATCAAATTGTTTATTTAGTTTGTTGTAAGCGTGTTTACCGCATTCAGTTGTACGGCCTGGCTTTATAAACTCAGCGACAGCGCTTGCAAGCGCGTCAGCATCTGATGCATCCACCACCTTACCATTGACGTTATTCTCAATGACATAACTCATTCCAGAGCCATTTACATTACTAACTATCGCTGGAACAGCATAATTTGCCGCTTCCAGAAGCACCACGCCAAACGCTTCCGTTCTCTCTAATGAGGGTAAAAGCAACACATCTGAAGATTTTAAAATCTCATCTTTTTGCTGTTCACTAACACTGCCGTGCCAGAAAACGCAATTCTGTATACCCAGCTCTGAGCATTCTTTCTGTAACGGCAATGCCAACTCACCATCACCAATAACGTCAAGAGTAACACTGACCTTTTGCTCCTGTAGTTGGGCTAAAGCTTTAAGCACAACTGAGTGGGCCTTGTAATAGACCAACCGGCCTATCATACATAAACGAATACTACGGTTTTCACTGAACTTTTTAGAATGAACATCAAAATGCTTTATTTTTATGCCCAACGGAATAACTACACATTTTTCCGCGAAAGGTTTCAGCGGAATGCTGGTTTTCAAGTAAGGAGGTGAGGTAGAAATAACCTTATCTGCATTTTTGAGCAGTTGAGTCTCAAATAGTTTGTACACTGGATAAAACAGTTTTATCAGTTTTGTTGGAGCAGATCCCAATACATCAGCATGCCAGTGAATCACTATTTCCGCTTGCCGGGCAAAAAAGCGCTTAACAACCAGTAACCAAAATGCGGATAAGTTAGGCATGTGCACGTGGACGATATCGGGTCGGAACGACCGCAAGGCATGAATTATCCGGTAAGGGTATCCCGGAGCAACTGGTGCGAAAATCAATTGACCAAAGCACTTAACTTCGAAGATTTTACACCCTTTCCATGCGTATTCTCCATTAGACGATTGCAATTTATCTGCATGCACCAATGCAGCCACCTCAAGCCCCTGATCCGCCTGTTCTTCCATCAACTGAGACATAAAGGTTTCAATACCTCCATACCTTGGTGGGAAATACTTTCCAACGTGAAGCACCTTCACTGATTTATCCTTACTTCAACATTGCATTACAAATTACGAGAGTCGGCAAAAATGACACTATCCAATTCTCGACGCCATTATTACTACTGATTTCCGGATTGAATTTTCAAACAATAATTCCGATTATTGGCTGCGTCCTGATTTGCAGGATAAAGTTTCAGCGCCTGCTCAAGTAGCCCAAGAGCAAAATCGCAATATCCCATATATATGTATCCCACCGCTAAATTAGACAACAAAATACTTCTGCGCTCAGGATAGTGCACATGCCTTAACGCCATCATAACAACAGGGGCTGCCTGCTGGTATTTTTGTTGCTGGTAAAGCACATTCATGTAAGCGTTGAGCACACCGAAGCTAATGGTGCCCTGAGCCATATTAAGTTCGATACTCTCTTTAAGATACTTTTCTGCTTCTTCCAATCTGCCTGCTTTTGCAAGCTCAGTTCCATATGAGGCATTCGTTCTGATATGTTCAGGGGAATACTTTAGCTCCCTCTCGTAAAATGTTAAAGGGTCCTGCCATTGAATTGCACGCTGGTAGGTTAATGTAGCACCAGTCAGGCCAACTATAAGCGTAGCGAGCACCGTAATATACGAGGTAACTATTCGATTTGGTGAGGCATCAAACCAATACCTTGCCAACCCCGTTACAGCTAACATCAACCCAAAATTCCCCAAATAAGTGCGATGTTCGAAGGCAAGATCCTTAATTGGAAAAATAAACGACTCTACAGAATGGCTAATGTAAAAGAACAGAACTCCCCAGCAAAACAATGGAATTGTAGCTCTCAGTTTCAGAGCAGTTGCAATTAATGCAAGATGCGCGGTGAATGCCAATGCGACTAATGGGTCAAAACTATCTCGAAGAGGAACAAAGATTTCTAATTGCAATGGATGAGGAAAGACAAACCTTGCTATGTAATCCCATAATACGATGCCTTGGGTGTAAAAATAGGAAACCCTATCAGTAGCTCCGGGGTCCCGAGTAAAGTTGTCCAATTTTTCCCAGAACGCTTCCATGAACGGAAATGGCGCTATTAATACCACCAGAATAGCTCCACCGAGCATTAAGCGGTTTAGGTAGCAGCGCAACTTACCCTTTGACTGCAACCATTCCCAACAAAACAAAAACAAAAACACAACGAAAAAGTTTTGTTTGGTAAAAATACCGGCAATAACGCACAACAAAGTAAGCAAAGTGAAAATAAGCTTGCTGGTTAGCTCTGTGCTCAAACGCGCTTTGATATAAAAAATCACAGTCAGAAAAACAAATAGCGCAACCAAACTCCCCAGACGTTGCACGATATAAATAACAGGTTGGCTATTTAGCGGGTGTAGCGCCCACAGGGCGGCGATAATCAGTGCCCAAAAAGCATGTTCTGTAGCCTTAGTATCTTTAGAAAAGTGGCTTATGAATAACTTACTTAAGAAAAATACCGCAAGGGTGTTTAACGCATGGATCAGCACATTCACCGCGTGGTACCAAGTGACATCCAGTCCGGTGAATTGATAATTAAGCCATAGCGTAAAGTAACCTGTAATGCGGCTTAAATAACCGCCCTGCAACAGCATTTCCAGACTCTCTGAATGAAGTGCCTGGTTATTCACAATGGAATCTATGTCGTCAAGGTAAAAAGGTACAACGAAAGACGGGTAGTAAACTCCAGTAAGAATTATAAATAAGATAAAAAAAGAAAAAATCTGGTGTTTATTGCTTAGTTCAAACATGAAGAGCGAGGACAATGAGTTGTTCCTCAAATGATACAAGAAAGTCATCTGTATTAACATAAATCGCTTTCACGAAACACAAAAAAGGCGACCAGTGGTCGCCTTTTGTTCAAAATGTTAAGTAATCAATGATTACTCTACACCTTTGTACTGGTCAGTGATGACAAACGCTCTGTCATTACCGCCAATATTGAATGACGCATGAACAGTGATGTCATCTTCAGGTGCGTTCACTGTAACAGTGATTGACGCCTGAGAACCAGCGAAGCCAGCAGCTTCTAGAGCAGTATTGATTGCTGGAGCCAGCTTAGTAACTGTCTGAGCATTCGCTGTACCGATTACACCTAAATCGAACGTATTACCGTTATTGTCAAACGCCGTTACAGAGATATCACCTGCCTGAGTGCCTGAGTTAGTCACGTATACAACCTGACTCGCAGTTGGACCGTAAGGCATGTAAGGAATGTTAACCGTTGCACCATTAAGTGTCCAGGAGCCTGCGCTTAGGCCAGAACCTACAGTCGCTGAACCAGCCTGTGAACCTGCTGAGGTGTAGTTGTATGTAAAGTCAGCTGTGAAGGCTTGCGCTTCAATTACCGCTGCGCTAGTACCTGTCAGCGGAGTGAAGGTAATAGTATCGTTGGTAGTCATACCACCGTATGCAACTGACAGCCTTGCAGAGTCGGCAGTAAAGGTTCGTGAACCTGCACTTGACCACTGAGCTGCGGTTACATTACCCATTTTACCCGCTTCACCGTACAGGTTAACTACTGTACCGCTAGTTGCATTAACCGTCGCCACGTTTAACCAGCCGGTAGTATCTACGTCAGTGATTGCCCAGCTCATGCTGTCTGCAACACCACCAACAAAAGCCTGACGCATTTGCGAAACATCAACAACCGCATCAAATGGCGCTGTTACTGAGGCAGTACCGAACTGAGTTTTCGCCTCTGCAACCGTTGCCGTGCGAGTACCTGATGCATCCAGAGTATCACCAGCGGCTGTTACAGAGCTAACAGTTACTGTAACGCTGCCATTGCGCACTGCATCTGCAGTGTAATCGATGGTACCTAAAGGCAACACCGCGCCAATGGTAGTACGGTCAGTGTAGGTAGTATTAACGCCATCAGTAGGCTGCGTAATACTAGTAACACGATATGTCACACTGTTAGTATCTGAGTTCAACAGACCCAATGCCAAACCCGCAATCGCGTTAGCTGGCGTCGCACTGTTTACCGCCGGCACGTTGACTTGCGCTGGAAAGCCGTTGGCAACCAATGCACCGTCAGGGAAAGTGAACGTGATACGGTCACCTTCCTGGTAAGCTGCAGCCAGTGTGTAACTGATGGCGTTAGAAGTCTGGTTAGCTGTAACGCCCGTCAAACCTTCGGATGAGTGTACTTGTTTCGTAACACTTACAGTGCCTGCCAGAGCAGTGCTGCAAGTAACAGCTACAGCCGTCGCTAGTAGTGTTTTTTTCAATAGTTTCATTATGAGTTATCTCCAATTTCTAAAATTCGAGTCTGCCAGCTTCTGGCAAACTCACAAACTTAAAACGTTTCAACTTTTGGGATTATTCCCTTTTTTGATTATTTTTCGAAAGCCAAACTATATTTTACGATATTTATTTTTGTCAGTAGATATGCAACAGCCCTTCTTACTCTGCGATTGCAAAAGCAGGCCCTACCATGATGCAACAACATATTTGATAATTATGAAAGATTTCACAATAAATTATTGAATATGGCGCTGTGTTGTCAGCTATCAAAACGAACTAGAACAGAGGGATTAAAAGTAGCAGTGTAACAAGTGGCATCTATAGTCGCATATGTAAAACTGAAAACACAAAAAAGGCGACCAGTGGTCGCCTTTTGTTCAAAATGTTAAGTAATCAATGATTACTCTACACCTTTGTACTGGTCAGTGATGACAAACGCTCTGTCATTACCGCCAATATTGAATGACGCATGAACAGTGATGTCATCTTCAGGTGCGTTCACTGTAACAGTGATTGACGCCTGAGAACCAGCGAAGCCAGCAGCTTCTAGAGCAGTATTGATTGCTGGAGCCAGCTTAGTAACTGTCTGAGCATTCGCTGTACCGATTACACCTAAATCGAACGTATTACCGTTATTGTCAAACGCCGTTACAGAGATATCACCTGCCTGAGTGCCTGAGTTAGTCACGTATACAACCTGACTCGCAGTTGGACCGTAAGGCATGTAAGGAATGTTAACCGTTGCACCATTAAGTGTCCAGGAGCCTGCGCTTAGGCCAGAACCTACAGTCGCTGAACCAGCCTGTGAACCTGCTGAGGTGTAGTTGTATGTAAAGTCAGCTGTGAAGGCTTGCGCTTCAATTACCGCTGCGCTAGTACCTGTCAGCGGAGTGAAGGTAATAGTATCGTTGGTAGTCATACCACCGTATGCAACTGACAGCCTTGCAGAGTCGGCAGTAAAGGTTCGTGAACCTGCACTTGACCACTGAGCTGCGGTTACATTACCCATTTTACCCGCTTCACCGTACAGGTTAACTACTGTACCGCTAGTTGCATTAACCGTCGCCACGTTTAACCAGCCGGTAGTATCTACGTCAGTGATTGCCCAGCTCATGCTGTCTGCAACACCACCAACAAAAGCCTGACGCATTTGCGAAACATCAACAACCGCATCAAATGGCGCTGTTACTGAGGCAGTACCGAACTGAGTTTTCGCCTCTGCAACCGTTGCCGTGCGAGTACCTGATGCATCCAGAGTATCACCAGCGGCTGTTACAGAGCTAACAGTTACTGTAACGCTGCCATTGCGCACTGCATCTGCAGTGTAATCGATGGTACCTAAAGGCAACACCGCGCCAATGGTAGTACGGTCAGTGTAGGTAGTATTAACGCCATCAGTAGGCTGCGTAATACTAGTAACACGATATGTCACACTGTTAGTATCTGAGTTCAACAGACCCAATGCCAAACCCGCAATCGCGTTAGCTGGCGTCGCACTGTTTACCGCCGGCACGTTGACTTGCGCTGGAAAGCCGTTGGCAACCAATGCACCGTCAGGGAAAGTGAACGTGATACGGTCACCTTCCTGGTAAGCTGCAGCCAGTGTGTAACTGATGGCGTTAGAAGTCTGGTTAGCTGTAACGCCCGTCAAACCTTCGGATGAGTGTACTTGTTTCGTAACACTTACAGTGCCTGCCAGAGCAGTGCTGCAAGTAACAGCTACAGCCGTCGCTAGTAGTGTTTTTTTCAATAGTTTCATTATGAGTTATCTCCAAATCTTGAAACGCGGACCGGGCAACTAAGCCAAATCCATTTTATGAACGTTCATAAGATACAATACCTGTATCTCGAAAAAGGATAGCGGCAAATCTATGATGAAGCAATACCTGTTTATGCCTTAATTATCAATAATTTGTAATTTGTGGCGGTTTTATTCTTTGCTTCCCGTGTTTTTTACACGACAAAAAACAACATCTCCATAAAAATATAACGCGCCTGGCACTATTTTCCTGACGGTTCTTATCTGTTTTTTGCTATCGAAGTAGTGAGGTTTCAAGCTTTTTCACATCCAAATCCCCCTGCTCCCAGGCAAGACAATGATGTAACATATAAGGGTTGTAAATGGGCAATTCGGTATCCGTTACATTAATGCAAAAGCCAATAAGATACTCAACGTCCTTGCTTACCTTAGCGACGTATTCAGGTTCCTTGAGAGTTTCGTCAAAAAA
The DNA here is from genome assembly GCF_036322805.1 of Planctobacterium marinum. Taxonomy (GTDB): domain Bacteria; phylum Pseudomonadota; class Gammaproteobacteria; order Enterobacterales; family Alteromonadaceae; genus Planctobacterium; species Planctobacterium marinum_A. Next base: position 3,678,407 of record NZ_AP027272.1, read on the forward strand.
GCCCAATACATCGATAGAATCACCGACCTCCAATTGTCCTTCAGATAACTCAGTAACCGAGGCAACCCAGGTGGTTTGACTGGTGTCCTCTAATTGAATTTGCAACAGATTCCTGTTGTCGGGACCGGGTTCCTGATTGATTATCTTACCGGTAACAGCCCCAACATGCCCGATGTATTGTTCTTTAAACCCTTTTTCATCGTAATATTCAGAATTAAAACTAACAAAGGGTTGGTGTTTTATTCCACTATCAAGAGTCGTTGATTTTTCTTCACCTAAGGCTGCAAATGAAACGCTTAAGCAAAGCAACGCAACGCTTTTATAATGCATAAAACTCATGATTTGTCTTGACTCCTTTTTTAAGCATTAAAAATTAAACACATGTTCGCACATCCGGACAACCGTTTTTCTGCAAATATTATCAGATATTGTTTCATTCGAGTTCTGCCAAGTGCCTGTATTAGGTAAATGTAACCAGGCACCTGGCAATCCGAAGGCGTTCTCTATCCGGAGGCATTGTTGATAACCACCAAGCAAGATTTATCACTTGTATCCTTAACAGGATCTGAATGAACCGCGATGACGAGGGCAGCATCCGTCTCTATGCACAAAACACAGTTTCCGAATACCTTTATCCTTCACACTTCGAATTATTGACCTAATTTAATCGTCTCAAGACTATCAGAAAATTCAGAAATAAGTTTATCCCACTCATCAGATGAACGGATGACTTTGGGTGTGACAATCATGACTAATTCAGTTTTCTCCGTGGCGTCATTTTCAGATTTAAACGCTTTGCCTATGAGCGGAATATCGCCAAGGATTGGCACTTTAGTTTCCCCCCTGGAGTTACTCTCACTGATCAGACCTCCCAGAATCACAGTTCTGCCACTTTCAACCACGGCTTCCGTACTTAACGAACGGTTAAAAATTGAAGGCGTTGGTGATCCTGCGGTCCCTTCAACCACATTACTGATCGTTTGAGCAATGTTCATAATAACGACCCCTTGCGCATTTAAAGTTGGGGTAACCTGCACCTGAACACCAGTTTCACGATAGTTAATACTGGAGGTCTGTACACCGTCATCGACGGTGAGGGAGCCCTGTGTAGGTATTTCTGTACCCACATTAATACTAGCAGTCATACCATCTCTCACTAACAAGGTTGGGTTAGACAATACATTCACAAACTGATTTTGTTTGAACAGTGCCAATGCAGCTTCTGCTCGACTGGAGCCTAAAAAGTCCTGATCTAATAGTGATATCGACAATCCGCCCGTGTCGCTCAAACCAAATCGGCCCTGCGTGGTTGCAGTAAATCGCTCATCATTTTGCAGTGCAAATTCAACGCCGAATTTAAAGTTGTCAGTTAATGTCACTTCCGCGATCATTACTTCAAGCAAAATCTGTTTCGGCAAAACATCCAACTTTTGCAGCAATGGCAGCAATTTTAAATATCTGTCGCCTGTGGTGTTGAAAATAAGATTGTTAGTACGTTCATCCACAACAAAGGACAAACCCGCGATAGATGCTGAGGCACTTGCAGCTCGGCCGCTAGCCAGGTTTTTAGCATTGTTCCCGGTAGACTCAGTATTCACTTTTGTGGTACTAATACCCAGCAGCCCCTGGATACTCTCGCCCAAGTCCTTAGCCCTGGCATATTTAGGTGCATAAATAAAATATTGTGCATTTTCCCCCTGACTGGGCCTGTCAAGCACGTTAGCCCAATATCTGACCCGCTCTAAACTTTCTTCAGAGCTGGCAAACACCGCAATTGCGCCAATATGCCCCAAAGGGACTAATAACACGCTTTTGTTCTGAGCAGTGTTAACGGCTGCGTCAACTCCTTCATTTGTGAGTAAGGTAATTGCCTGCGTAGTAAAGTCTTCCATACCAATGTATTCAAGCGACAACAGTCCAATATACTTTCCCCTGTGTGCGGGTACATCCAACATATTGATCAACTCTAAAGCTCGAATAACATTTTGACGATTACCCAAGATAAACATTGAATTTTGATCAAAATCAGGAATAAACTCAGCGTCAACAAGGCGATTTAATGTCCGCTCTAAGGTTATTCTGATGCCGTAGTTGAACTGTACAACTTGCAAAATTTGTCCGCCGACGTTAGGCACAGACGATAACTCTCTACCCACTGCTACGGTAGCACTGCCCCTGTTGTCTTCTGGCCTGTGGAAGAAAAAAGTATTTTCGTTGAATTCAATACGGATGCGATTTTGCGCTAATAAATTGGCGACCAGTGCATACAACTCGTTTTGCGACATTGGATTTTGAACATTCAATGTCACCGGAGTGGCGTCGGCTTTTAATCCATTGTCAATGACGTAATTAGTTTTAAACAAATCACCAAAGACATAATGAATAAAATCTGTAACGGGCATATCGTTTGCCGATATGCGAATATCCTCCGATTTTCCGAAAACATTTTGTGCCGCTTTTTCAGCCATATTGGTATTGTGTTGCGCAATAGGCTGCAGTCGGGTAAACCCTTGTTTATTTCCAGCAATGGTCTCTTCTGAATCGCCAACCGTGTTCTCTTCTCCGGCAAAGCCAGACTCACCTTCAAGCAACGACTTTTTCAGATAATAAATTCGTTCATCAGAATTAGCGCCCTTTTCCTGTGTGGTTTGACACGCGGTTAATGATAAGAGCAAAAGGGTAATAAACGAAATGCGTTTAGAATTGGAGCCATTCATTTATGTGTTCCTTGGTTTAAAGAGGTTTAAAATAATGTTATTTCCTTGCGTATCACTTAATGCTACCTGAGTCTGTGAAGTGATACTTAACGTAAGGTGTTTGTATTGCTCACCAGCAGCCAGCTTTAAAGTGTTTGCTTTACGGCTGGCAAAATTAATCACCTGTAAGACAGCAAACTTGTTCTGGTTTTCCTGTACGATGGCAAGCAGACCAATCTGATGCTCATCGTCGAGCCGTGAAAACATCGGTTTTAAGGTCTTATCAACTGGAGGTGGAGCTTTGGCAGCCTCGGCAGCAAGCGCCGCCTGTTTGGCAGCTTCGGCCTGTTGTTTCGCAATTTCATCCTGGCTGGGGGGCTTGGGTGCAATAGCCAATAACCTTTCACTCAACTGTTCAGCAGACCAAGACTCTCTAATCTCAATGGGCTGTAAAGCCAACGCCTCCGGTAAAGCAGACTGTGACTCGGATGGTATCTCTGCGCCGTTTTCATGTATCAAAAAAACCAACAGTAACCCTATCAATGTGGCTAGCGCCATCTGCTTATAATTAATTGCTGCTATCATTTTCAATCCATACATTCACATTGAACGAGAGTCCACCCCTTATACGGCCTATCAGAGATGTATCGCCGGTCCTTCTTGAGTAAAAAAAGTTCATTTTATCTAGCAGCAACCAGCTTTTTCCTTCCAGATCACTTTGCAGTGCCACCCAGTCAGAGGGGTAGGCTTCGATAAAAATTTCAATCTTGTGGTGTAATTGCTCTTTACCATCGGGTTCTACCCAGCTGATGCGATTTATTTTAACATCGTGTTTCTCAGCAGATTTCTCAACAATGCCCTGAATGGCAAGGGTGGCCATTTGCATGGAATCAGCAGTAAAGGCAAGTTGGGTTATCGAACTCAAGTAGCTATCCACTTCAGCCAATTGCGCCTCTAAAGGAGCTCGAGCCTGTAATAGCGCCTGTTCTTTTTGCGCTTTTTGTTGTTCCGCTATCACACTTATCCGCTGTGTATCGAGCCAGTCAAAAGCAGGAACGACCAAAAACTGTAAGACCGCTAATACGGCGACAATCATTAACAAAGTTTGTTGCCTAGACATTGTTCACTCCTGAATCTATCGCCACTAGCAGTCTCACACTTTGTTTGCCCTGAAGACTCGTGATATCACCATCCATGCTGACATTCCTTACCCCGGGAAAAGATCTGATCTGTTTAATGGTTTCTGTAGCTGAAGGCGTCAATACAGTAATGCCTGCCTCACCGTCCTGATATAGCAATCCCCCCACAGAGACACCATTGTCCAGTAACCCGGTGATGATGTTCCACATGAGTTGTCCGGACAGGTCTGAGCTAGCGCTACTTTTGATTTCATCTGCCAAAGCAATTTTCTCAGCCAACTGTTTTTTAAGTTGAATGACTTCTCTCACCTCTGCAGACTCAATATTGCTCTGGGAAAACGACTCGTGCCATTTTAAATGGCCAAACAACATTAACCAATAGAGCAACACTGAACAGGTTAATCCCGCAGCGACGGAAGGAAAATGAAAACGTTTAAGCAGTTCGTTGGCGAGCACCTGTCCCTTCATCAAGGACACAAGATAGTGTTTGGGTATTTCGGTAACCTGCTGCTGTAATATAGCGAAATATTCTTCTTGGGTCAGTTTTTTTCTCTGTGCGACCTTGCCAACGCCGGAGGATAACAAAAACATGTCGGGATCAGCGTACAAGCCCGCACCATTCGAGGAAACGATGTTTTCCCCTTTGCGCGCAATATTCAAGGTATTCCCCAATCGCGACACTGTGACCAACTCACCCATATTAACAAAGGTCGCCAACATGGTTTCAGGGATAAACAAGCAGAGGTTATTTCTGACGTATTCTTCAGCAGTTTTATCAAACAGGAAAAACTTCACCGTTGTGGAAGTCAATGCATTGTTGTGTAGATGGACCATTTTGAGTTGTGTGTACTCATTATTGATAATATTTCTGACGTCATTTTGGTCGGGAACCGGATATTCCTTTTCAAACTCTTGATAGTGCTCTCTGCCAATCAATACAATGGGCAAGCTAAACCTGCTGATGCGATTTTTACTATTCAGCGTATCTCTGGTGGCCAGCTTTTGTACTTTGCCAGCTGTAAATATGAACATGTTGTTCTTGCAATAAATATGCAACGGATTCATTTTGTTGTTAGACCTATTTCAATAATGGGGATGTCATTCCCGGGTTGTAATTGAAAATAACGACCTCTAGAAACATGCGAATCTTTTCTGTCATGTCTGTCTGAAGTAATTTTTACCCGAGCCATAGTACCCGGCGGAAACACACTTGCTTCCTGTAACCCATCGATCTGGTTTACTGTATCTCTACTGAACTCTCTGCTCTCTCGTAATTCAGCAATACGCTGTGCAGTTAACTCACCGAAGACTTTGGAAAGTAGCCCGTCAGGCGCAGTACCCACGTTAAAAAAACCAGTGGGGAGATTTGTCAGGTAAGTTAAATCGGTTCCTTCGAGCCCCGGTAAAAGCAACACTTCTTCTATATAAGGTATTCTGGCGTTGCGCATTTGTGCTGACGCCACCCCATAGTCATCCATACCTTGCCACTTTCTTATGGTGTTTAGTTGATTGGCATTACCATTCAGGTACTTGTCCCACCCAATTCCAATAAAGCTAGTTGATAACAACCCAGCCATATCTTGTATTTCCACCGTCAGGTCAGCCTCAACCCGTTGCGGCTCGCCAAAAAAACCAAGTGAGCGGTCTAGTGCCTGAATATCAAAGTCCACTCTGCTCTGGGTGAGTAGTGCAAACTGAATATGTGCCATGGCAGACTGTATTTTGGTTTCCGCACCAGCTTTGTGTTTTAGCTCAGTTGCTATTTCGACGGCATTATTGGCCTTACTACTCAGTTGTACCACCAACAACATTAACACTGTGGAAATGAGTAAAACCTGAACGAGCGCTATTCCTTGTTGCTTTCGGAAGATCATAAGTCGACTCCGACATACTGCAGCAGATCCCGATGTAAAAAATGACTCACAGGTATCTTGAGTTCCGACCAGACTCCCTTCCTTTTAAATCTGACTTTTATCTGCTCAGGCGAAATCAGAGTATCCTTAGCACTGTACAATCCAAACCACTTTTTATCGAAGGTTGCGTTCGACTCTAGCTGTTGAGTAGCAGCGTAGTCATTGTAATCCTGCCAACCATAGTACTCGAAGCGAATATCTTCAAACCCGTTTATGATAGTTATTTCATCCTGGTAGTCGCCAATATCGTCTTCGGAGAGTAAAGGTTGCGTTGCAATGGGGTATTCCCGATAGACAAGCTTTACCATACCAGAATCTAGCTGGACAACATTAATTTCAAAAGCAACAGCGGTATCTTCAGAGGCGATTGAAACGTTTGAAATAGCGCGTATCAGTGAATCGCCTCCTTCAAAGTAAACATACCCTCCTCTGTTGCCACCTTTGAAAACTATAGGTTTTATATTACGAATCAGCCTCTGCAGTGTGATAACACCTCTTACCTCAGCAAGATCACTGCGAAAGTCGCCCAGTTCTTTTTGCCAGTACACCGAATAAGTCTGATAACCAAATGTGCCAATAAAAATCATCATCATAAGGATGGTGATTGCCACAAGAGTTTCGATCAGGGTGAATCCTGCTTGATTGTTTAAAGCGCTTTTTGCCATGAAACTGCTTCAAAACTATGCTGAGATTGTCGATTGTTGTAGCGGCTAATAAGGTTGACGCGCCAAAGATAAGCTTGTGTATCAGATTGGCGAACTTCCCGATTGTCAGCATCATAAAAAGCCACAACGGGCTTTGTTTCAATTAGCTCTGCAGTCCACTGATACTCAACCCCAAGGAAGACCGCACTGCCGCTGTTTTCCCCTGCCTGAATATCAAGCGAAATATGTTCAGACAGAACAGGAATATAATTGTTTAATTTTAGAGATTCACTGGCGGCAAGCGAGCTTTTCACGGCACCTGTATAGCTAATAGTGACAGTCGCTAACACCAGGAACAAGATAAATGCAGCAACTAACACCTCAATCAGTGAAAACCCCTCAATTCGTTGTTGCATCATTGTAGATTTCATCTAAATAAATTGTTTTTGTCATTCCGTTGACTGCGAGTTCGATTCGGTTCGCGTCAATTAATCCAAGGCGATTCACATTAAAATCGGTCTCAGAAAACATCAAATAGTTAAATGTTTTTTCAAATACCTGCGACTTACCCGAATAAATTTGCATCTGATTTTCAGACAACTTAATAGACAGGCGCTTTTCCAACACAAAAGCTTTAGATGAAGCAAGAATAAATGTCTGTTCCAGATCTTGTATCTCTGCTTTGGCGCGAAACTTAGTAACGCCATCCACCACAAGCCCGCCCGCTAATCCCGTTGCGGTAATAATGATGGTCATCACTACTAACAGCTCAACTAGTGTAAAACCGGATTGTTTAGATGGAAATATCATTTACCGACACAACACTGAGTAACATTGTAATGACAACACTACCTACAATGCCTCCCATCACTAAAATCAGAAGAGGTTCAAGAATATTGGTTACGCGATCAGTCCAGCCTTCAAATTCTGTTTTACTTCTTTGTGCGATCTCGTTAAAAATCTTTGCCAGCTCGCCGCTTTCTTCTCCAACCTCTAACAGTGAAATATAAAAAGAAGGGTAAATTGGTGTCATCGACAGGCTTTTCGCTAACGGTTCGCCTTTTTTGATTTTATTATTAGCAATGTCCAGGCTATTTCGTATCACTGGATTTTGAATATTCGCTATAGCGGCACTTATTGCGTGATCCACCTTAACACCGGCACTCACCATCAAAGCCATTGCTGAGTTAAAGCGTATTCTTTCCACTTGTTTAATCAAATCTGAAATTATGGGCACAGATAGAAAATACTGTGCCATCCTGGTTCTGAAAGCGGGCGACTTCCATTGGTAGGCAATAGCAAAAATCACCGCCACAATCCCAGCTAGTAACCACAATTGATAGTTGATCATCCATTCGCTGGCCCCTAGCAACAATCGGGTATAGACAGGGATATCATCATTTTTATCAAAAATACTGCCCATCTGTGGCACGATGTAATTAAACACAAACAGCACACACATAACACATACGAACAGAATAACTGACGGGTAAGTTAACGCCTGAACAATTTTGGCGCGCAAGGATTGCTGAAACTTTAAGTCACTTGCCAGTCCGGCAAAAACTTGGGGCAATTTACCCGATTTCTCACCAATGGCGATTAAATTGATGTACAGCGGGTCAAAATCATTACGACTTGTTTTAAAGGCATCCGATACGCTACTCCCGCCTTTTAATTTCTTGAGTATTTCAGCTACGACCCGTGAAGTGCTGGGGTCTTTTTTGGAACGCGCGATAATTTCAAGGCCCTTATCGACCTTAACACCACTGTTTAGCAAGATAGCGAGTTCAGAAGTGAGAAACTCCATGTCTTTCAGGCTCAGATTTTGAGACTGGAAAGGCAGTTTTATGTTTATGGATTGAGATTGAAGGGACACACTTGCTACCATCAACCCCTCGGAGGACAGTGAATGCCGCAAAGCATTTACATCAGATGCCTCCCTGTAATCTTCGATAGAATGCCCTTGTTTATCATAGGCTTTAAACTTGTATAGTGGCATCAGGAACAAACTCTCAACACTTCGGCAATAGTTGTTTTACCTTGAGCGGCTTTGAGTAGCCCGTCCTCAAATAAAGTCCTGTTACCCAATTTCTGATTGTAACTTTTTGCTGCTGGTAAAAACTGGCTATCTTTTTTCATCGCTTTGACGGTGGAATCGTTCGGCAAATATTCAAGTATCGACATTCTGCCTTTGTACCCGGTGCCACCGCATTCATCACAGCCTTTCTCCTGCAGGAACTGCGGAGAATGTATTTCAAATCGATTCAATAATTCATCAAGGTTAAGATGAGAAAACTGGGTTAAATCCGTCTCTATGACCGCACAGTGATGACACACTCTGCGAACCAGTCTCTGTGCGACAACAGAAATGATAGCCGCGTTGAGAAGAAACTCTTCTACTCCTAAATCCACAAGTCGGGTGTAGGCTCCAGGTGCGTCGTTAGTGTGCACCGTACTAAAAACCAGGTGACCTGTAAGTGCAGACTGCATTGCTATGCGCGCGGTTTCCTGATCACGGATCTCACCTAACATAATAATATCGGGGTCTTGTCGTACAATACTTCGCAAGCCTGCGGCAAAATCAAATCCAATATCTGCATTCACCTGAACCTGATTAATGCCCGGTAATTGATATTCCACGGGGTCTTCTAAGGTAATTATTTTTACGCTATCGTTATTTAATTCATTGAGAAAGGTATAAAGGCTGGTGGTTTTACCCGAACCCGTTGGACCTGTTAACAAGATGACGCCTGCAGTTGCCTTGAGATCTTGCTTGATTTTGACTTCCAGGTCTTCTGAAATTCCCAAGTTTGCCATGTCATACCTGACCGCATCTTTTCGCAAAAATCTCAGTACAACACTTTCACCTTTGCCCAGAGGCAATATCGAGACCCGTATATCCAGTTCAACATTTGAGGCTTTGGTTTCAATCTTTCCATCTTGAGGACGTCTTTTCTCTGCAATGTCCATATTGGACAATATTTTGATTCGAGAAATAACAGGAACGCTAAGTGTGGAGGGTAACAAACCCTCATCTTTTAACACCCCATCAACCCTGTAGCGGACTCGGTAACGTCCCGATACAGGCTCAATATGTAAATCTGATGCTCGCCACTTAACGCCTTTGGCAATTAAATTATTGAGCAGATTAACAGTTGGGGCTTCTGAAGCGAGTTCTCTTAAGCGGTCTTCCTCAAGATTATTGAGCTCACCGGCCTTGTCTTCAGTTATCTCTGACTGAATTAAAGTGCTCAACTTTTCAGCATCATCTTTAGTTATCAGGGTGATAGCCGGAGTAATTGAGTTCTGATTCAGGTATTGGTTAACGTCCCAATCGAGTGGGTCACAGGTGTAAAAACTGGAGTGGCTTTCTGAACAGGGTATCCAGTGGTTTTTAACCAAAAAATTGGTGTCTAAATCGGAGACCCATTCTGGTAACGAGTATGATTCCTCATTTATGGGTAAATCAGACGCTAATTCTAAACCCAGTATTTGCGAATATAGTGGTGGTAAGGCATCCTCTGACAGGCTGCCCATATTGACCAGAAGCTTCTCTAGACGACCGCCGTACTTTTCCTGGTAACTTGATGCTTTTTCAAGATCTACAGGACTGACACCAAACTGCTCCTGCAGTATTACTGCAATATTCATCCGCTTACTTTAATATCTTCGTTTTCACCATCACCGCCTTGCTGACCGTCTTTGCCAAGCGACATTATCACATAACTTGCTCCATCAGGGCCTGGCGTGGTCAACATGTACGGGTTTCCCCACGGATCCACCGGTAGTTTCTTGATATACGGGCCGTCCCAACCAGCCACATCACTTTTGGTCAAACTATTCAGGTCCTCAGGGTAGTCTCCAACATCGAGGTAATAGGTATCCAATGCAGTTTCAAACATTTGCATTTGTGCTTTTGCCGTACTCTGTTTTGAGCTCCCTATTTTTGAAAACATTTCAGGCGCCACAAGCGAACCTAACAGGCCGATAATGACAATAACGATCAATAATTCTACCAATGTAAAACCAGAATTAACTTTCATAAAATACCTCTTAAGATTGCGCCCCATCTTAAAGTGCAATAATTAACGACAACTGAATAAATTTATTTAATTGACGGAAAGCTTATTAGACAGGAGTTTTCGGATAAACTTGCTTACTTTCCATGCGTGTTTAAGGGCATAAAAATACACAACAAAAACCAACATAAACATCGCAAACATAAAACTCTCAGGCCACTGATAGTATTCACCACACAATCCAAATGCAGCAAATAACAGGGAAGCAAATGTGATCAACATCAGCGCCGATTTTGCAGACAAACCTAACCGCATAACGATATGGTGCACATGCTCTTTATCGGGTTGGAAAGGAGAGCGCTTTTTAATGATGCGCCGAATAGTGATGGCACACATATCAAGAAACGGAATAGCGATTAACCATAGCGCTGTAACGGGCCTGAATGAAGCCTCCTGACCTTGGCTACCGATAACTAACAACCAGACAATACTTAGCCCGACAAACATACTGCCGGCATCTCCCATAAATATCTTCTTTGCTTTACCACCCACAAGTCCCAAATTAAAAAATAAAAATGGGACGATCGACGCCGACAAAATCAAAGGTAAAATAAACAGAGGTTGGCCGCCAAACATCATCAGTACTGCAATGCCAGTGAACGCTACCAAGCTCAACATCCCTGCTAATCCGTCAATACCATCGGTCATATTAAACGCATTGATTGCAGCAATGGTGGCTAAAATAGTCATTGGGTAGCCAAACCAGCCTAAATTCGTATTAAGCCCAAACAAAATATTGCCAAAATCTGACAGATGCAGTCCAGCGCCATACACCATTAACGAAGCAATAAGAACTTGGGCGATTATTCTCACGCCTACTGATAAATCCTTATAGTCGTCCAACGCCCCCAAAAGCACAATCAGACCGGACGAAATCAAATAGATGTTTACGATTTGACCTTCGGGTAACAAAATCGAGCTAGCAGTAAGCACCCCAAGATAGACTGCAATTCCACCAACAAGAGGGACTTCACCTGAATGAATTTTTCTGTGATTAGGGATATCAACAAGCCCCACCTTGAGGGCAAAGGGCTTAACCACCCTTATTGCTGTATAACAAGCAATCGAAGCCAAAAGTAAAGCTAATAAAGTTGTAATAGAAATCATGTCAGTCCCCTATAAACTGCCAACAGCGGCTATAGTGACAGCGAACTGATACATAATCTGCGAAGCGCTAGTCCACAAAGTTAAGTTATCCACATGAGTACTATCAAAGGGCACAACAATCGTATCTCCGGGTTGAACATTGAAATCACTTTCGCTGTTGCTCTGATACCAGAACCCCCCTCGTTTGGGCACAACAACTGAGCCGTTTGCTTTAATGATATAAGTCCTCTCTTCATCTGCAAACCCCTTAAAACCACCGCTCAGGCTAACGTACTCTTCGTAAGGCAAACCGGGTTTAAATAAATGGCTAGTCGGCACATACACTTCACCAATAACATTGATGGTATTGTTTACACCGGGCACGACTAACATATCTTTGTCTTCAAGTGTCAGGTCATTTTCCTGTCGCGCAATCAGCCCGGGTAGATCGATAACAAGACGTCCAAGAGGTTTTACGTCTGTCAGGTCTCTGAGTAATTTTTGTATTTCAGAATAGCTCACCAGTGATCCAGCGCTACTGTCTTTTCGAAGACCTTCAGAAGCGATCTCTTTACGCAAGTCCTGTGTGAGCTTTCTCAAATTCTCGGCTTCTTGTTGACGTAATGACCGCCTCAGGAAAACTGAAGCATTGGGATCAGCAAACTCGGTGAGACCTCCCGCTCTTTGCAATACACTGTAGAGTGTTTCTCCCCGGCTGATAGTGTAAGTTCCCGGGAATGTAACTTCACCGCGAAGTTCTACTTTGAGCTGCTCTTGCCATTCGGGGTTCCTGAACACATTGATTCTGTCTCGGCTTTCAAGCGTGATAACTTTTTCGCCTGCAACCACACTTCGAGGGCTAAACTGAATATTTTTCACACTTAAATCGCCACCGACGGATTGTGAGTAACGGGTTATTTCAGAAAGCTGTGAAAAGGCTGACTCCGACAGCCCTCCTGCGGCTAAGAACACGTCTCTCAGACTACCGTTGTCAGGAAGTGGGTACAGCCCGGGATATTGAACCGAACCTGAAATTTCGACCACTCGCAATGGACGCTCAAAAGATGCATGAACACGCAATTTTTCTATAATTGGCGCCAGCAATCGAGTTCTGGAGAACGCCGTAGCATCACGCAGTTTTCCGAGGTTTTCTACTTCAAGCTGAGTCAGCTTTATCAACGGTCCGCTCTGACCCGAATTTCCATTTGGTGTTATTCTATTATCGCTATCAATGGCTTCAGATGAACTGTAATCAAAACCAATTTGTTGCCAAAACAAACGCTCTTCTATCCGCTCTTTCCATGCCTGTTTTTCTTTTTCCTGCAGACCTGATTTTGTCAGTGCAAGTGATTGTATGTCTTCTCCGCCAAGCCCTGTGGATTCAACTTGTGAGAAGAATACAATAATATCCTCTTTGTCCAGCTCAAAGTCATGCTCAGTATCACCCGCCAACAATCTTACAGGTCTAAATTGCTTGATCTGAAGATTCTCACCAGTCTGATAATCTTTCAGGACAAGTGCATAATCTAAATCTACTTCCGCTAACAAATCTTTTTTGCGATTACTAATTAAATTGCTCAGTTTTATCCCTTGGTACCATTGCACTGGCCCTGGTCTTGCCACGGCTCCCACTAGCGTAACGGCACTATCCAGACTGTCAGAAACACCGGATACATCAATAACGTCTCCACTTTCAACGGGTTTGTTCATATCCTCGGATTGGATAGTCAGCTGTGTTACTGCTCCACTGGAGAAACGCTGAACATTAAGTGCGCCTCGATAAGCATCAGATGCGAAGCCCCCAGCGAGCTGTATCACATCAGCAAAGGAAGTATTGTTTTTTAGCTCATAAATCGCAGGACGCCGGACATGCCCTTTTATCGTTACAGATGATTCTACTGTAGGAATAAAAACCACATCTCCTGGCTGCAATAAAGCGTCATCTTCAGTATTACCGCTAGTCAATAAATCGTAGATATCCAATGTTGAAATTGTTTTTCCCGCGCGTTTCAACTGAATATTCCGCAACGATGCAATGTCGGAGACGCCACCACTTAAAAACAACGCCTGAGTAATCGTAGTCAAAGAACTGACTGTATATGCTCCTGGAGTATAGGCTTCACCCAGGACGAAAATCCTCATACTACGCAGCTGTCCCATGCTCACATGTGATTCTACACCAATTAAAAACTTGGAAATTTCAGAGGAAATGAACTTTTTTGCTTCGCTAAAAGTTAGCCCCGCTATTTTTAGCGGTTTCATGGAAGGGATAACGACTAACCCTTCGCGATCCACTTGTAATGTGTAGTTTTGATTTTCCTTGCCATAGATTTGTATATCAAGGGTATCTCCTACTCCTAATATATAATTGGCCGGTACAGGTGAATCAGTGGCGGGCGCAAATGTTGAGGGACTACCCGAAAACAGGTCATAGCCGTAGGGTTTTAATTCTTGATTTTCTATTTGCAGAAATTTGGCTATTGGATCTTCATAGCTAACAGGATTTCCTAACTGATCAAACTCTGTTCCCCTTGGAAAAACAGTGGAATCTGAGCTATCTATAGCAGGTTGATTAGCGTTGCCCGAATTGCCAATATACTGCCGAATGACATTATAGTCCATGCCCAGCTGCTTCGCTAAAACTCTCTGTTGTTGTGGCGGTAAACGTTTAAACTGCTCTAATTGTTGAGCCGTAGGGGCCTGAGAGAGCTGAGCATTGACAGCAAATGTAGTTGCCCAAACGAGCAACATGAGAAATATCGATAATACTCTTTTTTCCAGCATGTGAGTCCGAATCCAGTCCTGTTCTTAATTATCGGTGTGTACCACTTATTAACCGCGCAATTTGACGTAATTATGACATCGCCTAAAGCAACGCGCATTCTACCTCAATTTCTGTTGAAAAATCTCTACAATTTGTTTTCAAAGCAACAAAAAAGGCTTCCTGTGGAAGCCTTTCACAATAACCACCTAAATTGGGTTATTTTTCTGCCAGCTTTTCCCACTTATTAGTCTTAAACGTCAGAAGGAAGATGACTATTCCAATTGCAATGCTAAAAAGGCTAATTTGTAGATACAGATTAGGCATTTCAGCGACTTTTTCAGGGTCAAAATTACCGGCTAACAAACCCGCCACAACACTACCTATGGAATAAGTTAAAACAAAAACCCCCATCATTTGGCCAGCGAAACGCTTAGGCGATAGTTTGCTCACCGCGCTCAAGGCAACCGGGCTGAGGCATAGCTCGCCGACAGTATGGAGGAAGTAAGTAGCCACCAACCAGTAAGGAGCAACTTTTAAACCAGATGCGGCCAATTGTGCCGCAAAGAACATCACGATAAAGCCAGTCGCCATAATAATTAAACCCAAGGCGCATTTAACACCATATGAGGGCGTAATCATTCTTTTCGCCAGATTTATCCACAGCGCAGCCACAAAAGGAGACAGGGTAATGATGAAAAGCGAGTTCAACGACTGCATCCAGCCAGTGGGGATCTCAAATGTTCCCACCATTCTGTCTGTATAATCACGAGCGAAAAGATTTAGTGAAGAACCCGCCTGCTCAAATCCAGCCCAGAAGCAGATAGACGCGATACACACTAAAAACAAAGCACCAAGGCTGCGTTTTTCGTTGCCATTAAGATTGCCGGTAAAAAAGATAAAGCCAAAATAAGAGAGAAATACAATGGTAATGATGGTCACAACATTTTGCGCCAAAGCGACAGGATCAATTGTCAAAGCGCCAGTCATCAGTGCCACCATGGTCGCAACCAACAAACCAAGAAAAGCCACGATACTGGTATAGGCCATTTTACGCCCTTTAGCAGAAAGTGGCTCAAGCGGAACCGCACCAGCGCCATCCAAAATAGTAGAGGTTTTGATAAATTGGAAAATACCTAATCCCATGCCGACCGCGGCTGCACCAAAGGCGTAGTGGTAGCCATACTCAACTTGCAACCAACCGCACACCATATAACCGATAACGGAGCCGATATTGATCCCCATGTAATAAAGCGTATAGCCAGCATCTCGTCTGCGATCTTTAGCACTGTATAACATACCTACCAGGGCACCAATATTTGGCTTAAGTAATCCTGTTCCTAAGACCACTAATACCAATCCCATGAAAAAGGTATGGTCACTTGGAATAGCAAGCACTATATGCCCTGCCATGATAATCCAGGCACCCAACAATACCGCTTTTTGCCCTCCTAACAATCGGTCTGCTAACCAACCACCGGGTAAGCCCATAAAATATACAGCACCGGTGTAAAGACCGTAAATCGCTGTAGCTGCTGCCACCGTAATTCCTAAGCCACCTTCTTGCAGCGCTGCGGTCATGTAGAGCACCAACAACATCCGCATGCCGTAATAACTCATGCGTTCCCACATTTCAGTTAAAAACAATGTCTTAAGACCTGCGGGATGGCCAAAGAACTCTTTCGGCTTTTGTTGGGGAGATGAAGCGTCGAGGATAGGTTCACTCATTCTTAATTTCTGCCTGTTAGGATTTATTAGTTATTGTTGTAGATTTATTTATTGAACCGCAAAGTAATACATCTATGTGCGCGGCTGCAACCCGGCTTTATACAAGATGCCAAGCCTTAACTCAAGGCTGTATTACTAAATGTTATATAAATGTAAACCCACCGAATTAAAGTCCGAGACGAATTGAAACAGGTATTTCAACACTTTTTTTGATATCCTGCAGCGGTCTTTTTAGCTGGTATATACAATGAAGTTTTATTTCACTCACCGCTCTATCCCCGAGCTCGCCAATTTATCTTTGGAAGAGCGATTACGTGCTTTACAAGAGGCAAATCAAAAACTGACACCACCTGAGCGTTTGTTACTGAATCTACTTAAATTATTGGTATTAGTACCTGTTTTTGCGCTGTTATTGCGTAGTGGCGAGGATTGGACGGTGTTAGGTTGGGCAGCCTTGGTTGTTCTTATTTACCCCTTAATTGTTCGTCCCATCCAATTTAATATGAGCCGCAAGTACCTTAAGTAAACGTTGCGGCTCATAACTATTAAATAATTAGAATTCTTCCAGCAAGGCGTCGAGCTCGGCATCTTCTTCCGTCATTTCTGGCTCTTCAACTTTGCCATCAGTCACCTTGTGAGCCAAATCCTGAAAATAAACATCTTTAACAAAGGTATAGCTATCCAAAGAATCGTAAATCAACTGCTCTTGCGCCATCAATGAAGCTCTTCCCTCCAACGCTTTTATGGCTCTGGAGAACACAGCAAAATAGATATTCAGATCGGCAACAGGCCAATAGGATGAATCTACTACATCACCAGTAAAAGAGCGCACATCACTTGGACCCAAGCCCGGTAACATTAAATAAGCCCCAGTTCCGGCTCCAGCCTTACCTAGAGTTTGGCCAAAGTCTTCTCGTTTGCGCTCCAGTCCCATATCACTGGCAAAATCAAACACGCCAAAGATGCCAAAGGTAGAATTGATGGCAAAACGTCCCAAGCTGACAAAAGAGTCATTCACTTTACCCTGCAACAAATTGTTCAACAGGTTAGCTGGCTCATCCAGATTTCTGGCAGCATTATGCAAGCCATCTCTGACAACTTCAGGGGTGTAATCCACGTAAGCAACGGTTACAGGTCTCAGTACGTGTTGATCCAGCACTTCCCAGTTGAATTCCCAGACACTGCGGTTTACTGATTCCAGTGGATCATTGTGTTCTTGCACCTGCTCGTCAACTTGGCGATTTGAAGCACAAGCAGATAGAAGCAGGCTAAAAAACAACCCAGTGATTAATTTGATATTCACATCAATTCCTCATCAATTTTTAAGCTATAGTTTTTGCTTTGTCCATGCTGGATAGGCACAAGCATTTCTCCCTGGAATTCACCAGATGCGGACGCAACATTCTCATCTTTAGACAAGCGTGCAATTAAACGTCCATTGACGATTTTGGACAAGTTGAAATCTTGCAGCATAGCATTTTGATTACTCAGTACCACCGAAATAGCTTCTTTCTGAGTTTTATGAGTGAGGGGGATTTTTTTAACTGCTACTGGCATTCTGTTTTCACTATCAGCGTCCTGCACAAAAACAAACAAAAAGCCCATAGCATCTAAATTCACTTGCAATTCAGGCGCAATCGACACTGAAACCCTCAATTCAGTTCCATCATCAGCGCTACTCTCCGTGATACTGCCACCAGTTTGCAAAGCAGCCAGTTGCTGTTGAATTGTATTATACATCGGATCATCTGGGGCAACGCTCGATTGCAGTCTTTGCCAGATTGCAATAGCCTTTTCTGGTGCATTATTGCGGGTATAGGCAACAGCGAGAAGACCTGCGACGTTATTGTCCTGCGGGGTAATTTGCTCAAGCTGCTCCAGTACTCGTTGCGCTCTGACAATATTATCCGAGTCACTTGTCAACAAGAGAGCTTGAGCATAACTGAACAGAGTTCCTGGCCGCTCTGGCTCTATTTCTAGTGACTTGTCAAAAGCAGCTATGGCTCCCTGCATATCAGTCAATGTGGTTAGCACTCGACCTAATAATAGCCAGCCAACGGCGTCTTCTTTTTGAGTGTGTAACTTGGTTCGCAAAGCCAATGCAAACTCAGCTAACTCCTCCCGAGATACTTGGTTATTGGCTTGCACTACTATCTTTTGACCCAATTCTGGCAATGCGTTCTGCACTCGTTGCCACTGCTTTAACTCTTCCACTTGATTGATATCTGCATACACCCAGACAGCAGCAACAATAGGTAAAATGGCCGTTGCAAATAACAACCACTTTGAAGTTTTTTGATTGGCAGCTCGCGGATCCTCGTCATCGCTTTCTAACTCGTCGGCCAGGCTGAGTTTTGTCTCTACAACGGCCTCTTCAAAATCTGATATCGACAGCAGGGCCTCTCGCTTTTCAACTTCAAGCTCAGATAATCTTTGCTTTACTACTTCGGGATTGCTTATACCAGTATCATTTTGCGTTCTTTTAGCGAACCAGAACGGCATGAAAACAAATCCCAAAAAAACAACGATCAGTGCTACCGCAAACACAATAAATACAGTCATGAAATATCCTTAAGCGCAGTTTCTGCCTGCTTGAGCTTGTTCAACCTTTGTGAATCCTCCTCCTGTTCTTTACTTTCAGGAGTCATATTCACTGCTGAACGGCGACTCATTACGAAGTAAGCAAAACAAAGCACTACGAATAACACCGGACCAAAATACAACCAGAACGTCAGAGGAGTCATCGGAGGTTGATAATGCACGAATTCCCCATAACGAGCCTTCATAAAAGCCACAACTTCCTCTGGTGAGTTACCTTCTAATAACAGCTGATGTACTTTGCGCTTCATATCATTAGCGATGAGTGCGTTGGAATCGGCAATATTTTGGTTTTGACATTTCGGGCATCTCAGCTCTTTGCTGAGCAACATAAAATCAGCACGTTGCTGCTCGGTTTCAAATTCATACTTTTCTTCTGCGCTTGCCAGGCAAGAAAAAACCATAAAACACAAAATAAAAAAGCGAGTTCTAATCATTGCTGTCCACCTGTAAAGCTCGCTGGTACAAAGATTTAAATTTCGCTTCCCAGACGCGCTCATTTAAATCACCGACATGATGCAATAGCACTGTCCCATGGCGGTCTACTAAGAAAGTCTCTGGCGCGCCCGTCACCCCCAAATCCATGGAATAATCACGCGTTTCATCAAAAATATTAAAGACATAAGGGTTGCCAAGACGAGCCAACATCGACGTTATTTCGCTTCTGATTTGAGGCAATGCTTTAGCGCCGAAGTCAGGATCGAGATCTTGTTCAATGTAGAGGCCGACAACTCTAACCCCTTCTTCTTTGAGCGAAGTTAAATAAGGTAGCTCCACAGCACAGGTGACACACCAGGTCCCCCAGACATTCAGGAGCGTTACTTCGCCTTTAAAGTCCTGCACAGAGTAAAACTTATTTTCATCCATAACATCCGGTAAGTTGAATGCCGGCAGGCTTTTATCAACCCGGCTGGAAACCTCGTATCGAGGTTCTGAAAACAACCCCTTTAGTAGAAACACTGTTAGTGATAAAAACAGCAACAACGGCAAAAACAGCAACAGGTACTTTTTAGCCATGTTGGCCCTCCTGCACAGTTTTCATTGAGACAGCTTTATTTTTGCCGGGTCTTTTAGCTTGTTTAACTTTTGCTAATCGATACCGCTTGTCCATAATCGACAGCAATGCCCCAAATGCCATTATCCCGGCACCCAACCAAATCCAGACAACAAAGGGTTTAACATAAACTCGCAATCCCCAGGCGCCATCAGGGAACTCTTCTCCTAGCGCCACAAATAAGTCACGCAGTAAACTGGTATCGATCCCCGCTTCAGTCATCACTGTGCGCTGCACTGGGTAGAATCGTTTTTCAGCAATCAATTGGCTGACAAAATCTCCCTCATCATAGATAGAGACCACACCACCATCGGCTGTATAATTAGGCCCCTCGATATGGGTTACCTCATCAAAGCGGAACTCATAACCACGTAACGTTATACTCTGTCCGGGCATTAGTCTTACTTCGCGCTCCTCACTAAAGTTGCTGGTAACGGTAATCCCCATTAAACACACAGCAAAACCCACATGGCCTAATACCATACCCCAGTGACTACGACTTAACATTTTTAGCGAATTGACATTCAGCTGATTCCCGGTGCGCAATAAAACTTCTTGCACTGTGGTGATCAAAATTACGAAAGACAAAAACACGCCCAAAATTGCCAACATTGGAAACGCTTTGAACCCCGTTAACAATAATGCGGTCATCAGGGCTCCAAGTCCCACCGCCCAGATCATTTGCATACTTAAATCAGCTAAAGGTTGACGTTTCCAGCGACTCATAGGACCAAGCGCCAGCAGTACCACGAAAGGCACTATCAACCAGGTAAACATTTGATTGAAAAAGGGTTCGCCCACTGAGATGGAGCCCATGCCTAACTCTTTGTGTATTAAAGGTAACAAGGTGCCTAGCAGAACGACAATAGTGGCTGCGGTTAAAAACACATTGTTGCCGATCAGCATCATTTCACGGGATACTAATTCGTATCTGGCGTTGCTTTTCAGTTTGGAGCTGCGCACCGCGTATAAGGTTAAAGACGCACCAATAACCAACACTAACAACCCTAAAATAAACAAGCCTCGTTCAGGATCACTGGCAAAAGCATGGACAGAAACAATAATTCCCGAGCGCACCAGGAACGTCCCTAGCCAACTTAATGTGAATGCGGAAATAGCCAGTAGTACGGTCCACGACTTAAAGACTTTGCGCTTTTCCGTAACCGCAAGAGAATGGATCAGGGCAGTGCCTGCAAGCCAAGGCATAAACGATGCATTTTCCACCGGGTCCCAAAACCACCAGCCGCCCCAACCTAGCTCGTAATAGGCCCACCAGCTCCCTAATGCGATACCTAAAGTCAAAAACGCCCATGCTGATAATGCCCAGGGTCTGGCCCAGCGGGCCCAGGTAGAATCTAACTTTCCAGCTAGCAAAGCGGCTATAGCAAAAGCAAACGCCACAGAAAATCCCACATATCCCATGTAAAGCATTGGCGGATGAATAATCATGCCAAAGTCTTGTAGTAACGGGTTTAAATCCCGACCGTCTATGGGAAAATAAGGCAATAACGACTCAAACGGATTTGATGACAGGATCATGAACAGGTAAAAACCGGTGGATACAATACCCAGTACCCCCAGCACTCTGGCCACCATAATCAAGGGCACACCGCGACTAAAAATCGCCACGGCACACGTCCAACCTGACAGCATTAATGACCAAAGCAATAACGAACCCTCATGCCCTCCCCATACTGCAGTGTACTTGTAATAGATGGGTAGCATGCTGTTGGAGTGATTCGCGACATACTTAACGGTGAAGTCATCTGTAACAAACGCGTGAGTGAGCGCCGCGTAGGCAAACAGGGTAAACAAAAACATGGCGAATGCCAGCGGTTTAGCCATCAACAGTAATTTTTGCTCTGCTCGCACACTCCCCCAAAGAGGATAAATTGCCAGAAGCATCGACGCCAATAGCGCCAGTGCTAATGCTACCTGACCTAATTCAACAATCATTCGCTATCATCTCCAGCCGAATAGATCTGTTTCGGCTTTTCGTGCCTGATCCCTTTCATAGCTTCAGCAAGCTCCGGAGGCATGTACTCTTCGTCGTGTTTGGCCAGCACTTCGTCAGCCATTATGGTGTTTGCATCAATCAATTTTCCAGTTGCCACAATGCCCTGTCCCTCCCGGAACAAATCAGGTAACAAGCCTTTGTACACAACACTCACAACAGGACCTGTATCCACTAAGTCGAACCTGACGGCTAACTCTTTCTGATCGTGCTCAACAGAGCCTTCCACAACCATTCCACCGATGCGCAGACGTTGTCCGGTAACGGGTTTAGTGCCGTTTTTACCATTTATGATCTCGCTTGGGGTATAGAACAAGTCAATGTTTTGATTAAGCGAATACAGCATTAAACTCACTGCGAATCCGATAAGTAAAACCGCGCCACTGACGGCCAATAAACGACCTCTTCGTCTGGGGTTCATGATGTCCTGTTTGCTCCCACTACTTAATGGTTATTAATCAGTTGCCAAATCTGACGTTTTGGCTTGTTTATTTTTGCGAGCTGCTTTTACCCGAGCAACTCGTTTCAATTCTTTGTCTGCCACTTGAAACAAGTGCTTTTCTTGCCACCGACTTGCCCACAGCAGGCCAAACAGTGCCAGAAAAGAGACGCCAAAAGCGAGCCATACATAAAAGCCATAGCCGCCCATTGCAAAAAACTCGGCAAAACTTGAAAATTGCACGTTTAAGCCTCCCCTGCCTTTTTGACCATCTTGATAACCCAAGGACGTCGGATTTCACGCAAGAAGATTTCATTTTTCAAGCGAATACACACAATGCCGGCACAAAATACAGCAAGTGCCAAAATGTTTAACAATAACGGCCAGAGCATTTCAGTGGCCATTGAAGGCTTGGCGAACTTGGTAATCGTTGCCCCTTGATGAAGGGTGTTCCACCACTCTACTGAAAAATGAATGATTGGCAAATTTATCACCCCAACCAATGACATTACCGCCGCAGCTTTGCCACCTTGTAACTTATCCTGAAAACTCGCGTATAGGGCAATTACACCAAAATACAGGAACAGCAAAATAAGCTCGGAGGTCAACCTGGCGTCCCAAACCCACCATGTACCCCACATGGGTTTACCCCACGTCGCGCCTGTCCATAGAGCGATAAAGGTTAAACAGGCTCCAACAGGCGCTATACTCATAATCGCCATGTAACAAGTTCGAATTTGCCATACCAGACCAATGAAAGCGCAAATCGCCATGCCGGAATAAAAGCCCATAGACAAGATTGCCGAAGGCACATGCAAATAGATGATCCTGAAAGCATCACCTTGTTGATAGTCTGCAGGTGCGAACACTAATCCCCAGACCGTTCCCACCAAAAGTCCCGCCAACCCAAGGCCAAGTAACCAAGGAACTAATTTAGCGGCGAGACGGTATGTTTCTTCCGTTTTTGCGTAAGGATGTAACCATTTCCACATTAATGATGACTCACTCTAATGGCGTAACTGATCGCATAAGGGCACACGGCCACAGCGAATATTAACATCGCGCCGATGATGCCCAATTGCCCATACCAGGTCAATTGCAATGCGGCATTGTTAATAGCCGCGGTGGCAAAAATCAGCAATGGAATAAAAACCGGGAGTAGCAGCACAGCCAATAGCACTCCTCCCTTATTAACTGAGAGGGTCAACGCCACGGCGATAGCCCCTACCAGACTCAATAACGGGGTTCCAAGCAGCAAAGTTGCCAGTAAAGCCCAATACATGTTCAAAGTTAAATTCAGAAACAGAGCCAAAAGCGGTGAAATAACAATGAGCGGCACAATAACAAACAGCCAATGGCACAATACCTTTACCGTAATCATTAGCGTCAAACTGGCAGGTGAAAGCAGATATTGTTCGAGGCTACCGTCTTGGAAATCGTCTCGAAAGAGGTGTTCAAGCCCCAGTAAAGCGCTTAGCAACGCAGCCACCCAAATCACTCCCGGGCCAATTAGTTGCAAGGTATCCGGTCCCGGACCTACTCCTAGCGGAAACAAGCTAACGACGATAACGCTAAACAGCAGCGGCATCATCATTTCAGCACTGCCTCTGGCGATAAGGGTGAACTCTTTTTTAAAAATTGCTTTTATCGCCAACACTAAATATTGTACTCCAACCTAAGCTCTCTTGTGTGGAATACCTCTGGCAACTGCCAGTGAGACGTCAGAATAAGTAATCCACCACCGTCCACATGTTGTTGTAACTTGTTCTCCAATAATGCCCTGGAATCTACGTCCAAGGCGTTGAAAGGTTCATCCAGGATTAACAATTTCGCTTGCTTTAACCAAATTCGACATAAACTCACACGCCGCTGCTGCCCGGCAGACAGATTGACTACCGGCACATCCTCTAACCCGGTGAGTCCCAAATGGGCCAGCAAAACATAAAAATCGGTATCTGCTTCAATCTGATGTAAACCACACCAGAACTTTAAATTTTCTCTCGCAGTCAAATGCCCATTAAGTGCGAGTTTGTGCCCCAAATACAACACAGCAGTGTTATACAACTCTGGCTGCTCTGAAATATCAACCTGGTTCCAAACAACAGAGCCGCGCTGCGGCTGAGACAGGCCAGCTAAAATACGCAATAAACTGGTTTTACCGGCTCCGTTATCTCCAACAACATGCAGTGCCTCTCCAGCACTTACTTGCAATGACAAACCTTCAAAAAGCTCCCGATCCTGCTTTATGCAACACAGTTGGGAAGCTGACAAACAATCCACGCTATACGGCTCCTGATAATTCGCGTCAGAATATACCACATAAACCCAGTCTGTTTTTACGCTACATCAATAATTTGTATGGGCCAGTAGCTACTTTTTTAAATACGCTTTGCTATTTTCAATTATTTACCAACTTGTATTTTACCTGCGGCCCAATATGCCGATACACTAAGACTATGAGTAATGTTCCACCATCAGGCAATATCGCTTCAAGTCAGTTAACTGCATCCAGTAATATTGCGAATGCCACCAGCAATAACGCATTCAAAACCATTACTAATGTAGGAACAACAGCAACGGTAATAGCCAGCACTAACGCTCAACTCACCTTGAATTTACCTTCGGGCAAGTTCAGTGTACCGGCGGCAAAGATACCTGCTTCACTGGAAACAGGTAAAGCAGTTTCGTTTACGATAAATCCTGAATCATCGGCAAACTTGCTCGACATTAATGCCAAATACACGCAACAACGACTGGCATTAACACCGCAACAATCTGATCAAGTTATTCAAACCATACTGAGGAATCCCGGCAGTCTGGCGCCAATGCCCGCACTAAAGGGCACAGTATTATCCACCCAAGCTAATGGCATACAAGTCAACGTGAACGGTCAAATACTGCACCTTGCCGTTAAAAACCCCCGTGAATATCAACCTGGACAAGTATTAAAACTCGAGTTGAACAGTGGTACTTTAGGCTGGGAATCTAAAATTACAGTCCCAAATAAGCAAGAAACGGTGAGATTGCCCGCGCCAGAAACACAAAAGCTTTTACAAAAACTCCCAACCAACAACAAGATAGAGCTGACGGATAGTGGGCAACAAAAAGTCCGCTCATTACTCAATCAAATAACTGACAGCCAGATACCGATAAAGTTTGAACGAGTACAATTTAAAGGGAACCACGACAGGCTTGTGGCACACCTGGATTTTGGTAGTAAGCCAATTGTGTCCATTCCTCTATCCAACAAACAAAGTGCTGAATTACAGGCCTTACAACAAAAACCTGAGTTATCAGATCAGTTTAAAAACAGTAACACTGGCAAACAACTAAGTGATACGTCGGTGCAAAAGCGCAACGCCCCCGCTACTGATGTTCAACAGTCCAATAATGTCACCTATAAAATTCCGTTGAATAAAACACCTGATGTTTCTCCCGATATTGATAAAACAATCATTGATAGTCAAAAGCAATTTAGTGAGTTGAAGATTAAGGCCCCCATCGCAGAAATTAAGATTAGCGAGCAAAAAGCCTTGCTTCAGGCAACGAACAGAATTGCCAACCAGCTACCGGATCAAGTATCAAACTCTGATGACAAGCAAATACAGAGACAGATAAAAAATCCCGATACTCACGAGGTAAAAAGCCAAATAGCAAACCGTGATGCCAACCAAGCACAGGGACAGGCAAAAAGTCGAGATACCAATGAGATTCAAGGTCAAACGACAAACCATGGCACTAATCAGTCACCACTGGAGATCAAAACCAAGTTAAGTAATTCAGCCCAGCAAATTCTTCAAACCCTGAAAGCACTTGGCGCTGGCGGTAGCAATGAATTACAGAAAACCATTTTCAACAACATTGAAAAGCTGCTCAACACGGACAACAGTAAAACTAATAGTCCACTGACTTCTGTTCAGGGCCCAACAAAAGTCAATGAGGTCTTCCAAGCAATGAGGACTTTAGTGGAGCATACTAATAAATCAGGTGAGGCAGACCTCAAGAACTTAATCAGCGCCATCGGGGAAATCAATAAAAGCCCAAATATAGCTGAAGGTCTGAAATCTCATATCAATAACATGGTTGCTGTGCCAAACGTTGATAAAAATGTCTCATCGCTGCCAGAGCCGACTAGTATAAAGCACTTACTCCAAACTCCAGCCTTACCTGTTACCCCTTTGAGTCTGGTTTCAGCACCTAGCGGAGGTATGGTTGCAGGACTGATCAACCTGTTACAGGTTTCCCTCGCAGCTCGACTGAACAGAACGAATAGCGATCTCAATGAGAAAATTTCCTCAACCTTGAGTCAGTTAATATCGGCGCCTGTAAAAAGTCCTGCGCAGCAAAAATCCGGAAGTGCAGGCCTGAAAGATCTGTCTCAGCTTGAACAAAAGCACAATCTTGTAAAACTTTTAGGCGACCTGATCAACCAGCACTCAAAGCAAAAACTGCAAAATGCTGAACGTACCTTACAAGGTCAAGAAAACTTTTACTACGTACTACCTTTCAGACAAAGTGAGCATCACTCCCCACCCGAGCTATTAATAAGCCGTGAAAAGCCTGATGAACAAGAAGCTACTAGCGATAAAGGTGAAGCGCGGGCATGGCTGCTAACGATGAAACTATCGATAGGCGATTTGGGGGAATTGTTGACCAAAACCAAAGTCAACGATGAAGCGCTCCACGTCGATTGTTATACCTCAAATGAGGAATTAAAAAACAAAGTACTAGAGCACCTTCCTTTGCTTAAAAAGCGATTTGACAGCCTCGGACTTAATCTTGAAATTGGCCGCTGCGAGCGTGGCAATATTCCGGAGCACCTGTCCAATAACCCATATCAAATTTTACAGACCAGTGCTTAGGTTATGAAAGATAAAACTCAGCCTTCAAATAAACGTGCTGTTGGATTAAAGTACGATGGCAACAACGCACCAGAAGTCGTGGCTAAGGGCTTTGGCGCGCTTGCAGAAGAAATTATTAATCTAGCAAAAGACAGTGGGGTATTGGTGCACGAGGACCCGTATCTTAGTGAACTGCTAGCTCGCATGGATTTAGGCCAGGAAATACCAGAGAACCTTTATCATGTTATCGCTGAACTGATTGCTTTTTCGTATGTTCTACAAGGAAAAGTGCCTGATAACTGGCGTCCAAAACCCGGACAGTTGAAAACAAAGGTTTAGTTTCATCCAACGGGCTCCCCCCCAATTTTTTGAAATTTTGGCTGTCGCCTGTTCCTTGAAATTATGCTCATAAATTCATACAGTTAACGTGTTTTACCAATAAGTTAAGGCACTCAAGATAAGTGTGCTAGCGAAGTCTAACATTAAAGTGAATACCCCCCATCCCCCTCATGAAGCGCCATTGAAAAGCGTTAGCCAAGTTGGGGAGATTTTCAATAGTTTAAACGTTAGCCGGAGAGTCTTTTTCTTTCGCATACGGTTTCTTTTTGGCAAATAGACAAATTCATCGGGAATGAATATGGGCAGCTTTAGCAGTATTCAGGGAAATACAACAATGTATTTCACAAATGGAATGATGGGCCAAAAGGTTTGGGGTCAGAAAGGCTATGGGTGGCTTCTGTCAGGCCACATTGAAGTTAAAAAGATATGGGGATTCTTTAGGCTTTATCGCTGCACTAGCTTTTGGCGTGTAAGCTCATTACCAATTCGGCTTCCGCCCTGGGTAGATCACATTCCTGCATTATCTCTTCAACTGAGGCTCCAGAGGCGACCAGCTTACTAGCCTTAGTATATAAACGAGAGGTAGGGTCCTGACTTTCTAATCCTTGCACTTTAATCTCGATTTGCTGCAGTTGCTGCTTTAGAGCGTTCACCTCTGACTGGGTGACCATATCCTCAGGTGGTGGTTTAGCATCCAGCAAAGTCAGTTTCTGAGACATTCCTTGAGTAACCATTTTAAGTTCGTTGAGTAATTCGTTATGTTGTTTGAACCCGCTTTTTAATGACTCTATAGCCGTATTAGATTGCTCAATTACGGCAAGCTTCAACATGACTTCCCGTAACCGCAATACCAATATTAACAGCACAACCATACTAACAAGCAAAGCAACAGAGCCCAAGTTCAAGGCTTTATCGTCCATCAATAAATCCATAGTGGCTCCTCTAATGAATCACATAGCGCAATAATTGCTGCAAGGCTAATCCCGATTATACGGGTCATTAAACCTAACTATATCATCCTCGGCTAAATATGCTCCACTTTGCACTTCGATAACTTTTAAAGGCAGTTTACCGGGGTTTTTTAACTGATGTTTTTCCCCCACCGGAATATAAATAGATTCATTTTCAGTGAGTATATGTTGCGTATCCCCCACTACAACTTCAGCGGTACCCTCTACGATAATCCAATGTTCAGCTCTGTGATGATGCAGCTGCATGGACAAAGATGCACCTGGTTTCACTGAGAGCTGCTTCACCTGATATCGTTCACCACTTTTAATGGAATCAAAGCTCCCCCAAGGGCGGTGAACACTGCGATGATGTAAACGCTCACTACGCGACTGCTGTTCAAGCTGAGCCACAATAGTCTTAACTTCCTGAGATTGTTTTTTATCAATGATCAATAAAGAATCGTCGGTATCAACGACCAATAAGTCATCAATTCCAACCACGGCGGTAAGCTTTTCTTTTGAGTGAATAAAACACCCGGTTGATTGACAGGCCAATACATCCCCTATCAATACATTTTGATGGGCATCTTTGGGTGACTCTTGCCAAATTGATTCCCAACTTCCGATGTCACTCCATCCAACATTCAGAGCAATGGATACTACATTATCGGATTTTTCCATTAGAGCATAATCTATAGAAATGTTTTTACACTTAGAAAACTCAGTCTTGTTCAGCCGAATAAAATCAAGATCTTGCTTAGCTTGAAGTAAAGCGTTCTGGCAATTTTCCACCAATTCTGGCTCTGTAAGCTTCAACTCATGAAGTAAAGTATTGGCGCTAAACATAAACATTCCACTATTCCAAAGATAGTGACCCGCTTTGATATATTCGCAAGCAACTTGATATTCAGGTTTTTCAACAAACTGCTTTACCACGTGGCTTTCACCCACTTTTTGCTCATCAAGGTTTATATAGCCATAGCCAGTTTCCGGTTTATCAGGACGCACACCAAAGGTGACAAGTTTCCCCTGCGCGCACACTTCAACACCATCTTTTAAAGCGGAAACAAATGCCGTTTCGTCAGATACTAAATGATCAGCAGGAAAAACAGCGATTATCGCATCGTCTGCAACATTTTTGGCAAAGTGAGCAGCTATCGCAATCGCAGCAGCGGTATTTTTTGCGACAGGCTCCAGAATTATTGCTGCGGGGGTTATACCAATGGATGTTAATTGCTCAGCAACGATAAATCGATGTTCCTCACTGCATACTACAATGGGTGCGCCGAAAGCCTGTGTCCTCAAAGCAGACATTTGCAACATGGTTTTGCCGGAGCCCGTCAAATCAATAAATTGCTTTGGGTAGTGCTTACGAGACATTGGCCATAGTCTGGTACCGGCACCACCTGATAAAATCACGGGAATAATAGAAGTCGTCAATTTTCTTCCTTAATTGAATTTGATTAAGCTAGTCAATTCTTTAGTTTTACTCTCTAGAAGACTGCTATCTCCTCGAGTTTCAATATTGAGCCGCAATAAAGGCTCCGTCGCTGAGCTTCTCAAGTTAAAGCGCCAACGTTCAAATTGCATACTTAAACCATCAAAATAATCAATTTGATGAGCACTTTTTTCATAATAACGTTGTACTCGCTGAAGAGTGTCACCACTATTACTAACTCGAAAGTTAAGCTCGCCTGATGATGGAAATTGTGTCTGCATGACTGATACAATCTCTGAGATTTTCTGATCCCTCTCGCTCAGCAATTTTACTACCAATAACCAAGGTATCATTCCGCTATCACAGTATGCAAAGCTCTTGAAATAGTGATGCGCTGACATTTCACCGCCATAAATGGCATCACAACTTCTCATCTTGGCTTTGATCAGCGCATGACCTGTCTGAGACTTTACCACCTCCCCATGGCAGCGTTCCACTATATGAGCAGTATTCCAAAAAACGCGGGGATCATGCACCACCTTCTGGCCGGGATTATCTGCTAAAAATGATTGTGCTAACAAGCCTACAATATAATAGCCATCGATGAACCTGCCATTTTCGTCAAACAAAAAACAACGATCAAAGTCACCATCCCAAGCAATCCCCATATCTGCACGGCTTTCCTTTACGGCGTTAGCTGTTTTCCAGCGGTCTTCCGGTAATAATGGATTAGGAATTCCATTTGGAAACTCTGAATCTGGCTCATAAAAAATTTTAACAAATGTTATAGGCACTTGAAGCGCCAAAAATCGCTGTTCAATTGCATCTATAACTCGCCCAGCGACTCCATTTCCTGGGTTTACTACCAGACGCAAAGGTTTTATGTTTTCTGTTGCAATATGAGAAAGCAAGCAATCTACATAAGCATTCATGTGATCAAAAGTGCGGTACCTACCGCCTTTTTGATGCATCTGTGGTTGACCATTTATTGTCTGTTGTTTTATTTGTTCAAACTCCGACTCGGAAAAAGGTTTGGAATCTTTTCCCACGAACTTGATGCCATTGAATTCAATTGGATTATGTGAAGCGGTTATTTCCACTCCAACGTCACAGTTTAGATGCTGGCAAGCAAAATAAATTTCTTCAGTACCTGTCTGACCTAAATCCATAACATCAACGCCACTTGCTAATAAGCCATCTATCATGGCTTTTTTTAGCCTTGGTGAGGAGGCTCTGGCATCGCAACCAACGACAGCTGTTTGGGCATGTGTCACAGCAGCTAAAGCTGCGCCTATTCGTTTGCTGATATCCTCAGTTAGCTCAATATCAACAACCCCGCGAACATCGTATTTTTTAAAACAATTCACCCATTTTCCTTAAAAAAAAGGCCGTCTCATGGACGGCCCGTTTATCATTTCATTGCTTAAAGTTTTGAGAGTTCGTCCCACTCATCATCAGTGAGTAACTTATTAAGATCCACAAGAATAAGCAACTCGCCGTCGCGATTAGACACACCTTGAATAAATTTAGCACTCTCTTCTGTACCAACATTGGGTGCGCTGTCGATTTCTGAAGAACGCAGATAAACAACCTCGGCGACACTATCAACAAGAATACCTACCACTTGTTCATCAGACTCAATAATAACAATTCGCGTATTATCAGTAATATCTGTTGGCGGTAAACCAAATCTCGCTCTGGTATCAATCACCGTTACAACGTTACCGCGAAGATTGATGATGCCCAATACGTAGTCTGGTGCACCCGGTACCGGAGCAATCTCGGTGTAACGCAATACTTCTTGCACCTGCATTACGTTGATACCGTACGTTTCATCACCTAAACGATAGGTTACCCATTGTAGTACCTCGTCGTTTTGATCTTCTGCTATATTTGAACTTCTTTCATCACTCATATGAGGTGCTCCAGTATAAGCGCTCTTTAACTATTAATCGTTGCTACCAAGCCCGCGATCAAGCATCTTAATTAATTGCTTAACATCGAGCATAGCACACATTTTTTCTTTAACCATGCCAGCGAGCCATGGGCGTTTACCGCCAACATCTCGCCATTTAACATCTTCTGATTGCAAGGAAACGGTATTTACCAGCTCTTCGCAAGCTAAACCCCAACCGCTGTCGCCTAACATAATAAGATATTGATATTTTATGGAATCTTCCAGTATTTCATTACATTTTTCTGGCATTACCCATTTAGCTGTATCGACCACATTAAGTTTTTCTTCACGATAAAGCATCACGCCCATAAACCAATTGGGCTTCCCGAAAAGTGGCCCGGGCTTTTCAAGGTTATGAATACCTCCCAACTCAGTGAGCGGCACCGCCAAGGTCAATCCTGCAACATTAAAAAATAACGCTTGAAAGTTGCCACTTATCACTCTGTCGTTAATAACACCAACGCCATCACCTCCCCCCTGCTCAGTTTGAGGGGCGACCTCTACTTCTGGCACGGACTCAGGTACCTGCACGACAGGTTCTGAAGGTACAGGAACAGGTGTAGGCTTAACTACTGGAGGCGGACTCTCAACAGGTGTTGGAATTTCTACTTTAGGAATGTCGGGCTTGACCCCTTCCAATAGCCTCGCAACAGCCTGGTTTTGCACGGTATCTTCTGCGGGCTCTTGCTCTTCAGTCAACAAAGCCGACAGATATTCTTCCATCACATCTTCATTTGCAAAAGACCCACTCATCGGGACGGCTCCATAGATTCAACGTAACTCAATAAACTATTATACGCGAATACTCCGCGAGATTTAGGACAAAAAACCGAAGGCGGTGTTTGCGCCTGGCTGGCTTCCCTAAATCGGGTATCCACCGGGATAACGCTTGACCATACAGATGTACCATAAGTGGCCCTTAGCTTTTTATAGGCATCCAGCGCGGCATTAGTACGCTTGTCATACATGGTCGGCACGATAGTATGATTAAATTTGGTGTTCTGAGATTTTTCCATTATCTCTAAGGTATGCATCATTCGATCTAAGCCTTTAAGGGCCAAAAACTCAGTCTGAACCGGCACCAAAATACGACTACAAGCTGCCAATGCGTTTACCATTAACACGCCCAATACCGGGGGGCAATCAATTAAGGCAAAATCAAATTCGTCTTTTAAGAGACGCAATGCTTTTTTTAAAATAAGCCCCATTCCCCCCTGAGAACCCATTCTTCTATCCAGAGTAGCAAGTGCCATCGTAGCCGGTAGGATAAACAAGGAGTCCAGTTTTGTAGGGCATAAGCAATCTAATACTTTATCTTTAGTCAGGTTTTTACCTGACATGAAAACATCATAAACACTCGCACCTAACTCTTCTGAGTCTATACCAAAATAGTAACTCAATGATGCATGCGGATCGGTGTCCACCAAAATCACGCGTTCACCACGTTGTGCCAACAGTCCGCCAAGGGTCACTGTTGTTGTCGTTTTCCCAACACCACCTTTTTGATTTGCTACCGTCCAGATGATCACAGCATTCGGCTCTTAGTTAACATAAAACTCAGATTATTTATTTGGCTTATTATCACCGATTTACATCTCTTTCTGAATCATTTCGGCAAATTCAGACAGCGGAATACTTTTTTCGGCGATGTTTTCACTGGCAACAGCCTGCGGCATACCGTAGACCACGCTGGATTTTTCATCTTGGGCCCAAATAGTGGCTCCATGAGATTTTAGTTTTTTGCACCCCTCTTTACCGTCAGCTCCCATGCCAGTAAGGATGATGCCTAACACATCTCCGCCATAAAGCCGAGCTACCGACGAGAAGGTAAGGTCAACACTGGGCTTATAAGTCACTAACTCACTGTTGTGCACGTCCGTTATGGTTATTGAAGCGCGAGAAGCCGTGCCTTCCACTAACATTTGCCGCCCCCCCGGCGCAAGGTAAGCTACCCCCGGTGAAAGTACATCACCATCTTGCGCTTCTTTTACTCGTATTTCACAAACGTTGTTTAATCGTTCCGCAAACGCTGAGGTAAATGTCCCCGGCATGTGCTGTACTAACAATATCGGATAGGGAAAACCACCTCGAAATTTTGTCAGTATCGTTTGCAGTGCTACAGGCCCCCCGGTTGAAGTGCCGATAACCAATATCTTGTATCGTTTACCTGACGACCTAAATGAAGTCAGAGGTTTTATTGGTGCGGCGGATTCCCTAAGGTTTGTGCCAGAAGACTCTCTTCTCTGTCTCAAAAAAGTGGTCGCTGTACTGCCACCCAGATTCGAAGAAACTGAACTTGCGCGGTAAGGACGCATGCCGATCTTTCTCGCACCGAGGGTTTTCACTCGTTGCTGCAACAGCTCTACTGCTTCTTTCCGGTCTCGTGCAATATCTTCAAAGCGCTTGGGTAGAAAGTCCATCGCCCCAGCATCGAGAGCATCCAGTGTTGCCTGTGCACCCTCATAAGTTAGCGAGGAAAACATAATAACCGGAACAGGATTACTGCGCATGATCTCTTTTACAGCGCTGATGCCATCCATTACTGGCATTTCAATATCCATGGTAACAACGTCGGGGTTAAAGCGTTTGACTGCTTCAATCGCCTCCTTGCCATTGCGGGCATCGCCCACAACTTCAAGATCTGGGGATTGATTTAGTATTTCCGCAACACGCCGCCGAAAAAAAGTAGAATCGTCAACAACCAGAACTTTATAAGGCATTTCGGATATTCATTATTTTATACGATTACCTACTTAAGCGCTTTTTTTGCGTAGCGTTTTAACAAGCTGGGAATATCCAAAATCAACGCTATACCACCGTCGCTGGTAATAGTTGCACCAGCCATACCCGGAGTTCCCTGTAACAGCGCATCAAGTGGCTTTATCACTACTTCTTCCTGCCCAATTAGAGCATCCACCACAAACCCCACTTGCTGAGTCCCAATTTGTACCACAACAACATGACCCGAGGCTTTGTCAATCTCGCCCGGTATACGTCGCAACCACTCTCTTAAGTAAAACAATGGGATAGCCTTAGAGCGCACTATCATGGTGAGCTGACTATCAACCGTGTTGGTCTTACTCAAATCCATATTAATTATTTCATTCACTGAAGACAGCGGAAGCGCAAACGTTTGACCACCGACAATAATCATTAAGGTTGGCAAAATAGCCAACGTTAAAGGAACCTTGATCTCAAGTCTTGTTCCTTTACCTAGTTCAGAGTCAATGCTGACGGAGCCGTTAAGCTGGTTAATTTTGGTTTTCACCACATCCATGCCTACACCACGACCAGAAATATCCGAGATCTCTGTTTTGGTAGAAAAACCAGGCGCAAATATCAGGTTGAAAGCCTCGACATCCGACATCCTTGCTGCCGCATCAGCATCTAATACACCGCGACTAATAGCGATATCTTTCAGCTTATCTGGGTCCATGCCTTTACCATCGTCGTCGATGGTTAATAATATGTGGTCGCCTTCTTGCGATGCAGCTAATGTCACCGTGCCGCGGGCTGGCTTTCCGGCAGCAACACGATCGTCCGGCATTTCAATGCCGTGATCTACTGAATTTCTTACCAAGTGAACCAATGGATCGGCCAGAGCCTCTACCAGGTTTTTATCAAGATCGGTCTCTTCTCCTTTGAGCTCCAGAGCGATATCTTTTTTCAAGCTTCGAGCCAAATCACGCACTACTCGAGGGAAACGTCCAAACACCTTTTTGATAGGCTGCATACGGGTTTTCATCACCGCACCCTGCAAATCGCCGGTTACCACATCAAGGTTTGCGATAGCTTTGGACATGTTTTCGTCATTTAAGTTAATACCCAAACTCAATAGACGATTGCGCACCAAAACCAACTCACCTACCATGTTCATAATTTGATCGAGGCGCTTGGTATCTACACGCACCGTAGTTTCTGCTGGTGGCGCTGCAGCTGCAGCTTTCTTGTCGTCTTTTTTAGCTGGGGCAGCAGCTTTTGGCGCAGGCGCTGGGGCAGCCTTAGGTGCTGGAGCAGGCGCAGCTTTGGGGGCTGGAGCAGGCGCAGCAGCTTTAGGAGCCGGTGCTGGTGCAGCGGCTTTAGGTGCCGGAGCTGGAGCCTGTGCGCTTGCTTTGCCGGGTCCTTGTCCTGAACCGTGTAATTGATCCAAAAGAGCTTCAAACTCTTCGTCAGTAATATCTTCATCGTCACCTGAGGCCGCTGGCGCGGGGGCAGGTGTTGGTGCGGGAGCTGGAGCTGGGGTAGATGCTGCTTCTGCTTCTCCCGCAAATTTACCTTTGCCGTGCAACTGATCCAGCAAAGCTTCAAATTCCTCGTCGGTGATATCTTCGTCACCACTTGCAGACGAAGCGGCCGGTGCTGTCGGCGCTGGAGCGTTCTCTACCTTACCAGGGGCGCCACCGGAACCATGCAGTTCATCGAGAAGTTGTTCAAATTCGTCTTCAGAAATCTCATCGACACCACCATCATCTGACGAAGTAATGCTATCAGCATCGAAATCGAAAAATTCATCATCATCATCATCGTCCGCTGCTACCGGAGTTGGTGCAGGTTCTGGAGCAGCCGCTGCTGGGGTCGATGTTAGGGTGGCATTCGCAGGCGCTTCATCAGCGGTTTCGGGCTGACTCAAACGGTGTAAAGTGTCTAATAAAGCTTGATCTGCGGCTTGCAATGGTTCTCGCGCTTTTACCAGCTCGAACATCTCCACAACGACATCTGTGGCTTGTAGAATGACGTCCATTAACTCTGGCGTTAAGCTACGTTGGCCATTACGCATGATATCAAATACGTTTTCAGCACCGTGACAGATGTCAACAAGCTCAGTTAACGACAGGAACCCTGCCCCACCTTTTACTGTGTGATAGCCCCTGAAAATTGCATTAAGCAAGTCAGAATCTTCAGGATTATTTTCCAGATCAACGAGTTGCTCTTGTAATTGTTCCAGAATTTCTCCGGCTTCCACCAGGAAGTCCTGAAGTATATCCTCGTCAACATCAAACGACATGCATTAACTCCACATTAAAAACCTAAGCTTGAAAGCAAATCATCAACGTCATCTTGTCCCTGGACAACATCGTCTCTGTTTTCGGCATCAATGATTGGCCCCTCTGCTTCACTGGCTCCCACTTTCTTGGGTTTGCTCGTTTCGTCCACAACCTTTTTCAGTTCAGATTCTGGTTCACCGAACACAGTAAGCATGTTAACCAAGCTATCTTCAACTTCTTTAACCAGTTGAATTACTCTACGTATCACCTGGCCAGTTAGATCCTGATAGCCCTGCGCCATGAGAACCTCAGTTAATAAATCGTTCAATTGCGAAGAATCTTTACTGGCTTGTTCCAAAAAACTGTCAAGTTCGTGGCATAGAGACTTAAATTCACCCAATTCCAGTTGACGCGTCATCAACTTTTTCCACTCGGGGAGGATATGACCGATGCTGCTATTGATCTTTTCGGCGATCGGCATACTTGACTCAACAGCATCCATTGTGCGGTTGGCAGCTTGCTCCGTCGTTTCGATCACATAATTCAGGCGAGTTTGTGCATCAGGAATATCTTCATTGGCAAGATCCACAATCCTCGAATCAATGTTGAAGGTATTGAGTGAATCATGAAGCTGTCTGGTAAGCTTACCGACCTCGGCAAACAACTCCATAGAATCCTGTATTTTACTGGCTTCTAGCAGTGCCCTTGCCGCTTCATTGTCCCCTTGCTCCAAAAACGCCACAAGTTGTTTGGCATCTTTAAGCGATATGGGAGAGCTCTTATCATTAGTCATTTCAGCTCCTTTTTACTATCAGGACTGTCCTGAACTAACCAAGACGCTCAAAAATTTTGTCGAGCTTTTCTTTGAGAGTTGCAGCAGTAAAAGGCTTAACAACGTAACCGTTTACACCTGCCTGCGCTGCCGCGACTATCTGTTCTTTTTTGGCTTCAGCAGTAACCATCAATACTGGTGTGTGTTTCAGCTTGTCGTCAGCTCGAATTGCGCGAAGCAAATCGATACCTTGCATGCCTGGCATATTCCAGTCAGTTACCACAAAATCAAAATCACCTTGTTGCAACATCGGCAGAGCAGTACTACCGTCGTCAGCTTCCTGAACGTTGGTAAAACCAAGGTCTTTCAACAAGTTTTTGATTATTCGTCTCATTGTAGAAAAGTCATCAACAACGAGAATTTTCA
Organism: Planctobacterium marinum; assembly: GCF_036322805.1. Classification (GTDB taxonomy): domain Bacteria; phylum Pseudomonadota; class Gammaproteobacteria; order Enterobacterales; family Alteromonadaceae; genus Planctobacterium; species Planctobacterium marinum_A. Next base: position 3,716,266 of record NZ_AP027272.1, read on the forward strand.
TGTTTTTATCCAAAACTGCCTCCAGTGAGGATTCGATCAAATTTTATTATTATACGCTATCCAGCTTGCCATGCCTGCATTCTGGACTTTAATCTTAGCATAGCCTGACTATGAATTTGACTCACTCTGGATTCGCTAACATCCAGTACTTCGCCAATTTCTCTTAGATTCAGTTCTTCATCATAGTACAGAGACAATACAATTGCCTCTCGTTCCGGTAAAGTCGTTATGGCATTCGCTAAGGCTTTTTGAAAAGACCCTTCCATCAAATCATCAAAAGGGGTGTTTTCCCCCTTATTTTTGTCTGTTGTCAGGACATCTTCGGTAACGCCTAGATCCTCGATACCAATGATTTTTCCAGCATTCACTTCAGATAACATTTGGTGATAATCTGCCAGAGAAACTTGCATTTTTTCTGCGACGTCGACATCTTTAGCATCGCCACCAGTTTCCCGCTCTACCTCAGAAATCGCCTCAGCAATAGCGCGACCATTTTTATGAACAGAGCGCGGAGTCCAGTCACCTTTGCGAATTTCATCCAGCATCGCGCCACGGATACGAATACCTGCGAATGTTTCAAAACTGGCACCTTTGCTGCCATCAAAATTACGGGATGCCTCTAGTAGACCGATCATGCCGGCCTGAATAAGATCTTCGACTAATACACTCGCGGGTAACCGAGCCATTAGATGGTGAGCAATACGCTTGACAAGTGGGGCGTGCTTTTCCACTAGCAGCCTTTTATCGTCATGTTGTTTGTAAGCGTTTGCTTTACTGTTCACCCTTGATTACTCGCTGCCTGTCTATTCACTAGTTGTTCAATAAAAAATTCCAGATGACCACCGGGCTGAGCGGGGACCGGCCACGAAAGAGCTTGTTTGGCCAGGTGAGTTATGGCAAGTGCAGCTGGTGAGCCGGGGAATACATCGACAATAGCTTTCTGCTTACGCACCGCTTTGCGAATGTTCTCATCGTAAGGTACGGTTGCTACCAATTCCAAAGCTACATCGAGGAAGCGGTTGGTTACCTTAGACAGCTTGGCGAACAACTCTTGCCCTTCTCTGGGACTGCGCACCATATTGGCAACCACTTTAAATTTGAATACACCGTGATCACGATTAAGGATTTTCATCAGAGCGTAAGCGTCAGTAAGTGACGTAGGTTCGTTACACACCACTAGCATGATGTCTTGCGAAGCACGGGAAAAACTCAGAACCATATCTGAGATACCCGCTGCAGTATCCACAAGTAATACATCAATGGGAATTTTCAACTCACTGAAGGCTCGGATCAGACCAGCGTGTTCTGTAGGTGACAGCTCCGCCATATTTTTGGTGCCGGATGTGGCGGGGGCGATCAATATGCCGTGAGGACCTTCGATAAGGATATCTTCAAGACTACATTCTCCAGCAAGCACGTGAGAAATGTTCTTACCCACGCGCAACCCCAGCATTACATCGACATTAGCCAAGCCTAAGTCCGCGTCCAGTACCAAGACCTTTTTACCTAATTTGGCCATGGCAATCGCCGTATTTAGGGTTACATTGGTTTTTCCAACGCCCCCTTTACCACCGGTAACAGCAATTACTTTTGTTAAATTATTTCGGCTCATTTTTCTTAAACTACTCGCCTGGTCTTCAATCATACTGCCACTGCTGAATGAACTGTTTTCTGCTTAGCAGTATGCGGTAATTCGTATTTCTTATAAAGCTTCGCAGCTAAAGATACAATATACTTCGCATCCGCTATTTTTATATCTTCTGGAACCTTTTGTCCATCGGTCAAATAGGCTACCGGTAATCTTTCTTGTATTGCGACACTTATCGCTTCACCTAAAGAGAAGCATTCATCAATTTTGGTAAAGATACAACCTTGAACGGGCATTTTATTGTAAATACGCAAAGTATGTTCCATAACATGTCTTTGTGTATTTGCCTGCAACACCATGTACATTTTGATATTAGCACAAGATGTTTCATTTAAGGTATCTAACTGTTTGATTAATCGCGTATCTCTCTGCCCAAATCCAGCAGTATCAATCAATACTAACCTTTTATTCCTAAATTGATATAAAACGTCTGACAACTCTTGTGCGTTTGCCGCTTTTTTAACCGAGCAGCCAATTATTTTACCGTAAGTAGCCAACTGCTCGAATGCCGCAATACGATAACTGTCAATAGTCACTAATGCTACCTGATCGGCACCATAACGTTTGGCATACTGCGCCGCTAACTTTGCAATTGTCGTAGTTTTGCCGGTACCAGTTGGTCCCATAAAAGCCATTACGCCACTTTGGGTCAGAATATCGTTGCGGGTGGTCTTAAGTCTATTAGCCAATAGTTTTAGAATGAATAGCCATGCCTCCCGCTCATTTGCACTCTCGGGCGCGTAAGACACTACATCTTCGGCAAGCTCGGAACACACGCCCATGGCTTCCAGTCGGTCCACCAAATAAGATTGCAGTGGATGCCCTCTGCGCTGTTCTTGTTTTAATAACCCCCCCACCTGAAATTGAAGCACATTTCTCAAAGAGCGAAGCTCCTCCTGAATAGATTGGATGGCCTTGTCACCATTTTGAAGCCCGGCCGAAGCGGTAGGTTTAACAGCATGGGCTTGAGCCTCTTGCTCAGGAGGTACTGTAGATGCACTGGCCATAGCAGGAGCAGGTTCAACTTTACCCGGCGCAGCTCTTTTGGAGTAAGTCGTGCTCTCAGGTTCGGTTATGGCGCTACCGGCTCCTTGTTTTTCCAGTAATTCTTTAAGGCTATCGGCGCCAGAGTCACCAATAATTTCGCTCAATGTGGGCGTACCATTTCCGGTCGGCTTTTTAAGGGATGGTATCGCTATTGAAGCATCAAACTTCTCCGCAGGCTTTTTAACGGGTTCGTTATCATAGGCGGCAACTATTTCTACGCCGTCTGCCACTTTCTTATTTGACATGATTACGGCATCACCGCCCAATTCAGCTTTAACCTCGTTTAAAGCCTCATGCATGGTTTTTGCAAAGAATCGTCTGATTTTCATCTCATCACCTCAAGTATTGGTGCTCTGTTATTGTCCTATAGCACTGACAATTTTAATTTGTTTGTCGTCAGGAACTTCTTGATAAGAGACCACATGCAAGCCTTGTACCACATGTTTTAGAAATCTTGAGAGTACTGGTCTCAACATACCAGATGTCAATAACACGGCTGGCTCTCCCGCCATCTCCTGTTGCTGTGACGCCTGATTCAAAGACTTCTGTAAATTCTCTGCCAGGCCAGGTTCTATGCCGGCTCCATCCTGTCCACCTGCCTGTAAAGACTGATGTAACATTTGCTCAAGTTCAGGTGAAAGTGTTATTACAGGGATTTCTTTCGCACCACCATTTATTTCCTGGATAATCAGACGTTTCAAGGCAATTCTCACCGCAGAAACTAAAACGTCAGGATCTTGACTCTTAATGCCATACTCAGAAAGTGTCTGGATGATGGTGCGCATGTCGCGGATAGGTACCCCTTCATAAAGTAAGGTCTGCAAAACTTTAACCACGGTGCTCAGCGGTAAAATATCTGGTACCAGCCCCTCAACCAGTTTGGGATTAGATTTGGACAACATATCCAACAGCTGTTGTACTTCTTCATAGCCCAATAATTGATAAGCATTATTAGTTAATAATTGACTCAAGTGCGTGGCTACGACGGTAGCTGCGTCCACTACCGTGTACCCTAATGTTTGTGCGTGTTCACGCTGTGAGGGCTTTATCCAAAGCGCATCCAGGCCAAATGCCGGATCTTTAGTTTTAGTGCCATTTAAATTGCCAAATACCTGTCCGGGGTTAATAGCCATCTCTTCATCGTGATGAATATCAGCCTCGCCAACGTTCACCCCCATCATAGAAATCGTGTAGTTATTCGGAGTCAGGTCGAGGTTATCTCTGATATGTACTGGCGGAATCAAAAAGCCTAATTCCTGAGAAAGCTTCTTACGCACCCCCTTGATGCGCGTCAATAGTTCGCCACCTTGTGACTTATCCACTAAGGGAATCAAGCGATAACCCACTTCCAATCCTATGGTGTCGACCTGTTGCACGTCATCCCAACCTAACTCTTTAACCTCTGTCGGTTGAGGCGCCACATCAGATTTCTTCTCGATAGTCTTGGGTTTTTCTGCTTCTTTTTTGGCGCGATATTGTTGATAAAAGGCATAGCCGCCAATCGCAAAACTGAACCCAAGAAATGCCAGGTGCGGCATGCCAGGGACAATACCCATGACGAATAAAATACCTGCGGTAACATAAAGTGCACGTGGATTTCCCAGCTGAGTTGATAACTCGCTGCTCATTTCCTGGGTTTCATTTTCACGGGTTACGATAATAGCCGTTGCGACCGACAACAAAAGGCTGGGTATCTGAGCTACCAGCCCATCACCAATAGTGAGCAAGGTGTAAATTTCAACTGCATCACCAAAACTCAAATCATGCTGTATCATGCCTATAAACAAACCACCAACGATGTTAATGAGCATGATAAACAAACCTGCAATGGCGTCTCCTTTTACGAATTTTGAAGCACCATCCATAGAACCATAAAAATCAGCCTCCGCTGTAATTTCTTCACGACGCTTGCGCGCTTCATCAGAATCAATATAACCGGCGTTCAGGTCAGCATCGATTGCCATCTGCTTACCAGGCATAGCATCTAGGGTAAAGCGAGCACTTACTTCAGATATTCTTCCCGCACCTGCTGTTACCACTTTAAAGTTAATGATCAGAAGTATGGCGAATACCACAATACCAACTGCAAAGTTACCACCGATTACCACTTCACCAAATGCTTCGATCACTTTACCAGCAGCATCTCCTCCCTCGTGACCTTCAAGTAAAACGACACGAGTCGATGCAATGTTAAGGGCCAGTCGCAATACGGTGGCAATCAACAACACCAATGGGAATATACCGAAGTCCACTGGCTTTTGTGTGAACACACACACCAGAATAACAATAAGGGACAGTGCAATATTAAAACTGAATAAGATATCCAACAAGAACGCTGGCATGGGCAGGATGACCATACCCATAATGGCCAAAAGCACCATGGGAGTGCCTAAACCTGTGGTGATCTCTTTTAATTTGTTCTGGTCGATGCGATTAAAATAGGTGGCAACTGACATATCTACGTGTTAATTATTTGACGGAACTGCAAGAGTTCAGCAATTAACAGGCCAATATGAATTTTTCATGGTCAAAAATAATTAGTGGCGTAATTCTGGTGGTATAGGTAGATCTTTAGCAAGTGGTTTAGGACGATGCCCCCGCCCTGTTTTAAATTGTTTTAACTGATAAATGTAGGCCAGCACTTGAGCAACGGCCTGGAATAGTTTTTCCGGAATCTCTTCATCTATTTCTGTGGTGTAATATATCGCTCGAGTTAACGCCGGTGAAGCTAATAAAGGAACATCATTACCTTCTGCAATTTTTCGGATATGCATGGCTAATTCATCCGCTCCTTTTGCCACAACATAGGGGGCACGATTCCCCGCCTGATCGTATTTAAGCGCTACCGAGTAATGTGTAGGATTGGTGACAACAACATCAGCTTGAGGAACTTCCTGCATCATTCGTCTTGCAGACGCCTGATATTGCAATCGTCTTATTCTGCCTTTAACTTGGGGGTCACCCTCAGCATTTTTGCGTTCATCTTTAACCTCTTGCTTACTCATTTTCATTTGCTCATTGTGGGTATAGCTTTGATAAGGTATATCAACGGCAGCTATAGGAATAAGCGCACAGCAAATAATAATAAAGGTCCAGCCAATCAGCTCCATGGCGTGAAACAGACTGCCCGGAAAAAGCTCTTGGTCAAGGTGCAGCGCTTCTTCCATGTAAAAAGCCAGCATAAAATAAGTCACGACGGCAACTATACCGAACTTGGCAATCGCCTTGAGTAGTTCAACTAAGCCATTCATGCCAAACATCCGTTTTAAACCGTTGATTGGACTCAGATTTTCGGCTCTAAAACTGGCGGTATACCAGGTGAAATTAAAACCTCCCATGGCAACACTGCCGTAAATACCGGCAACAGAAACAACAATTAAAAAGGTCAACATGGGGACAGAAATGATTTCCATCACCCAATCTAAAGAAGTCAGCATATGAGTGTAATCCCAGGCTTCGTCATAACTGAGATCAAAGAAGTGGCGCATTACAGTCAGCATCATCTTACCGAGACTTGCAGCCATTAAGTAAAGCGTTATCGCGCTAAAGATGAGCACCAGCACCGTCGACAATTCACGGCTACGGGCTATCTGACCTTTCTTTCGAGAGTCTTCCAGGCGTTTCGCCGTGGGGTCTTCTGTTTTATCCTCATCAGCCATCTTTACTACTCACCGTTAACCGGGGCAAATATTCAACAAATTACACATCAGTTGCTGTGCTCTTTGCCATTGCTGCCCGAAATGGTTGGTAAAGTTGTCCATTATCAACCACATGATAACCAGACCACCAATCTGTGCGAATGAGAAACCGATAGTAAATATATTTAATTGGGGAGCTGCTTTGGTCATTACGCCAAAAGCCAGATTGATGATCAGCAATGAAACAATAGGTGCCAAGGTTAAGGTCAATGCCGCAATAAACATCCAAGCGCTCCAGTCAACGATGGATTTAAACTGCTCAGCTGTCCACCATGCTTCTCCAATTGGGAACGCTTGAAAACTCATAATTATCATTTGAATCATATTCAGATGACCATCAAACGCAAGAAACAAAAGCGTTGCTAGTATGAGATAAAACTGTCCCACCGCGGGCACATTTATGCCATTTACAGGATCGACAATAGAGGCAAAACCCAGACCAGTTTGCATCGCAATAACCTGACCTGCGAGGACAAAAGTTTCCAGCACCAAGGTAGAAATAAAACCGATAGAAAGCCCGATAATCACCTGTTGCATGCCCATAACAAAGGTTTCAACCGATACGGGATCTTTAACAGGAACAGGAGGAACAATTGGCATAACCATAATGGCAAGGGTGAAAGCTAATAGCACGCGTATCGGTGTAGGTAATGTCTTGGCACTCATCACTACCATCGACCCCAACAACCCACTAATACGCATGAAAGGCAGCGCATAATCGGCAATCGCTTGAAGGATCTCGGCTTCTGAGAAGTTCATAGAACTACCCCACCACCTCCGGTATTCTGGCAACTATCTCAAAGGTAAAATCCATCAATTTGTTTACCAGCCAATGACCTCCCCAGCTCAACGCCAGCAATGTCACTAATAGCCTTGGTAAAAAATTAATAGTTTGTTCGTTTATGGATGTAGCAGCCTGAAATACCGCGACGATTAAACCGACAATCATACTGGGTACTATAATGGCCGAAACTAGCAAGATTACCATAAATAGTGCATCGTTAAGGATATCAACAAAGACCTCTGGACTCATACTTAACTACCCCATGCCATAACTTGTAACGAGCGTACCAAACACCAGATTCCAGCCATCTACCAATACAAACAACATGAGTTTAAACGGTAAGGAGACAATCATTGGAGACAACATCATCATACCCATTGCCATCAAAATGGAGGCCACCACCAGGTCCAATATCAGGAAGGGAATAAACAACATGAACCCAATTTGGAACGCGGTTTTAAGCTCACTGGTAATAAACGCGGGGATCAACACTGTCATGGGGACATCCTCGGGTTTAGTCACAGTATCTTCCAGCTTGGCCATTTCCACAAAAGTTTGTAAATCTTTAACTCGCGTTTGAGAGAGCATAAAGGCGCGAATAGGGATTATAGCTTCATCGATCGCGGCTCTTGCAGTCATTTCTTCCTTGAGGTAAGGCTGCAACGCCTTGTCGTTCATCTCTTCAAAAACCGGTGCCATAATAAACATGGTGAGGAATAATGTCAGACCAATCAATATCTGATTGGAAGGAGATTGCTGCAAACCGATGGCCTGTCGAAGAATAGACATCACCACGATAATTCGAGTGAAAGAAGTCATCATGATCAGAAACGCTGGTAGCAAACTCAGCGCGGTCATGATCCCAAGAACTTGCAAGGTCATAGTGTAATCTTGCGTTCCATCTGGATTGGTGGTTACCGTGAGTGCCTGGATGCCGGGGTTCGCCAGAGCCGTGTCGGGCATCCATAGCACCAGAAAAATAGCGATAAAGGAGGCTATTCTAATCATCGTTTTTGCCTTGCATTTTTTTGTGTTGTTGTAGTATTCCTGCAAAGGTTTGCTTGAGTGAATTCTCGTTGCTTCCCGGAACTATTGGCTGTTCTAGTTTTGCGAGGTGATTGATGTTGTGTGCTGTTACCCCAACCAGATGCTGCTCATCACCCACCTGAATTACTGCAATGCGCTCTCGCGTGCCCACCATCATACTGGCAACTGTTTTGATCTGCCCTCCTGACGTTTGCATCCCAGTAAAGCGTCGCATAATGTAAGCCAGTAGCAATATCACGCCTATCACCAGCAAGAGCGAAAACGCAACTGATACCCATGAAGAAAGAGGCGTTGATATTTGACTGTCTTCAGCGAAAGAGAAAGGTGAGGCTGCCAACAAGATACTGAAGAGCAGCCATACTAACGTCGGAAATAAAGTTTTATTTGAGTTTTTTGATACGTTCGATTTGACTAATAACATCCGTTAAGCGGATCCCGAATTTGTCATTAACTACAACCACCTCACCGTGGGCGATCAAAGTTCCATTAACTAATACATCTAAAGGCTCACCCGCTACGCGATCCAGTTCCACCACTGATCCTTGGTTTAATTGCAGCAGATTTCTGATACTGATCAAGCTTCGCCCAACTTCCATGGATATAGTGACAGGAATATCGAGAATTGTATCTAGTTTTTTCTCTTCTTCTCCTGAAACACCACCCGATTCTGAGAATTCATCTAATTCTGCAACTTCAACCCCAGACATGCCAGAGGCAGCATCGCCAGATAGCGTATCTTCCCCTTCCGATTCAGCTTGCTCGGCCATTGCCGCAGCCCAATCGTCCATTGCATCATCTTCACCACTCATCTTCTTTTCCTCTTATACTTTACAATACTAAATCATCTTCAAGGGTTTGTAGTTCCGCATCGGAATCTATGCGGCGTCCACCTTTGGTCAACAGATGTAACTGCGATTTCACTGAAACAGGTCTTGGTATTCTTTCAACAATCTGAAGCGCAATATTCTCTCTAGAACGTCCAAGCTTGCTACGGAAGGTTGGAAGCCCCTCAATCAGCACCGTAATATACTCGGGCATATCAATGGGGATGACGTCGCCCGCCTTCATCTTAACAATCGCCTCAAGCGGCAGTTCTAAATCTAACATATGGGTGGTCAGTGCCACGTTAACATCGAGGATCTCATCGCGAAGTGCTTTACTCCAACGCAGATCCGTATCTTCTTTATCGCTCTGCACACCTGCATCTAGCAATTCCCGTATAGGCTCCAGCATGGAGTAAGGTAGAGCCACGTGAAAGTCTCCACCACCACCATCCAACTCAATGTGAAAGGAGCTGATCACCACCACTTCGGTGGGGCTTACAATGTTTGCCATGGCCGGGTTTACTTCTGAATCGAGATATTCAAAAGACACATCCATAACCGGACCCCACGCTTCCTTGTAATCCTCAAATATGATCTTAAGTAGCATCTGTATAATACGACGCTCTGTTGGTGTGAACTCACGACCTTCTATTTTCGCACGATAGCGCCCATCTCCGCCGAAAAAGTTGTCTACCAGGATAAACACTAAACGAGCTTCCATAGTAATTAACCCGGTCCCTTTAAGTGGACGAAAACGCACCATGTTCAAGCTTGTCGGCACGAACAAAGTGTGAATGTACTCGCCAAACTTGATCATTTGGATGCCATTAATGGACACTTCTGCTGAACGACGCATCATATTAAACAAGCTGACCCGCATGTGTCTGGCAAAACGTTCGTTTACCATTTCAAGGGTCGGCATGCGACCACGAACAATCCTATCCTGAGACGAAAAGTCGTACTCCATCGCCGAAGAGGAAACGTCGGACTCTTCAATATCCTCCTCTTCAACTTCATCAACCCCGTGTAAGAGGGCATCAATTTCGTCTTGTGATAATAAATCGCTCACCTGCTCAGCCTCTGTATTTAGTTAATCAATAGCCTATTGCATTACAAAACCGGTAAATAACACCTGCTCGATAACTGGGTTACCAGCAATTGTCTGCATCGCTTTTTGAACTTCCCGCAATGCCTGCTCTTTCATGGCAATTTTGCCCGCCTCAGTCACCAGATCATCGGCATTGGAGCTACTGAACACTCTTAGTAATGTGCCTTCGATCATCGGAATGTGCATTTTAGTTGTTTCTTCAGCATCGGTGCCGCGCACCATTAGCTGCACTTTAATCTGTACCAGCCTGTCTCGCCCTGAGCCTGGCACATTAAAAACAAATGGTCTGGGCATGGCAACATACAGTGCGGTCCCCACATTCGTTGAACCGATTGAAGTAGAAGGTGCCTGCTCTACGACCTGTTCGGTTTCCAGCTCATCTAATTCAGATTCATCACTGCTACCGCCTAATAAAAAGAAAGCGGCCACGGCACCGATGATCACGATAACTGCCGCAATGATGACGATCATCATTTTGCCCTTTTTGGGGGCGCTTTCTTCCATTTGTAATTCTTGTTCAGCCATTTTTTGCTTCTCTGCTAATTAACTCTCTTTATTATGGATAACAGTGCCTCAATAAGGCAATGATCTTTGCACATCTATCGCCAATTTACGCAAAAAAATCGATACCTTCTGGCTCATCTAAGCCAACCGTTCTGATATCGGGAGAGGATTCAGCTTCAATGTCCTCCATCGCCTCCTGTCCCTTTCCAGAGGCAAAATTTTGTCCATCACCCTCACCTTTTTGGCCTTGTTGCTCTTCGCGTACCGAAGATTGACCTAATTCAATACCCTGTTGCTCTAACAGTTCTTTCAACCTGGGTTGGTTGTGTTCCAATGCTTCACGAGCGGCTTGAGATTGCACTACCATACTGACTGAGGCAGTGTCACCTTGCATGCTGACCTTTATTTGCATCTGTCCCAAGTCAGGCGGATCTAAGCGGATATCGGCCACCATATTTTTCTGGTTTAGCATCACCTGAACTTTGTTAGCTAACTCTTGTGCTGCTTCTGGTTTTTGAATATTTACCGCCTTATCAAAAGCGTTGTTTTGCAAATTCTGTTGCTGAGTTTTCTGCGCTTCTAATTGCGCAGTGTTATTATCCCTTGCTGTCATACTACTATTAAAGTTATTGAGTAACGTCTCTCGAGCAGCACTATCCATACCGCTAGAAGCATGAGCTACATTAACGATTTGTTGTAAAGCACCTTTAATTTGTTGCTCAAGTGCCGCGCTTTCTACAGAGGCAGTATCGGCTACCATTCCTTCCGAGACAATTTTACTGATATTAATACCCGGCTCATGACCGGCTTTTAGTTGCTCCTTGAACTCAGCACTAACGTTTTTCAAGCTCTCAATAAACTTCTTCCCAGCCGCCGTTTGACCGACTTCTGAGGATTCAAGTCGGCGGGTTAAGCTATCTATAGCAGCAATTTTACCGTCGGCCGTCTCAGTTGAATTGTCTAATTCATTTAGCAACTGAGTAAGATTGAGTTGTTCTGGTTTAAATTGAGTATCGGTGACGGTACTGTTTGCTGTGGTGCTTTCAGCTGATTTGTTTGTTTCTCGTCCCGAACCAGTCAGACCAGCATCATGGTCAGTATCAACCGATGCATCTGCATCCACTGTCCCCCCAGTGACAAACGGTATTTCTGCCTCTATTGGTGCTTCAGCGTCTACTGGCACTTCCGCATCTACTGATACTTCTGCATCTACCGGTACTTCTGAATCTACCGGTACTTCTGAATCTACTGGCACTTCTGTATCTACTGGCTCTTCTGCATCTACTGGTGCTTCAGCTTCTACCGGTACTTCTGAATCTAATGGCGCATCAACATGCAACGTTTCAGCTAAAGCATCAGTAGACTGAACAAACTCAGTTTCAGTGACGTCATTATTGTCATCTTGTTCGCCATTTTCAGTTGTACTTTCATTCAATAAATCGGCTGATGATTGCTCTTGCTCAGAGCCTCCAGAGATCTCTGTATCCTGTGAGGATAAAATTTCTTCATTGCCCGTAGCCTGCTCTAATTGTCCGTTATTTTGCCCGCTTAATTGTAATAGCAAGGAAACGTCATGGGGATGAGGGTCGTCAACGTTCAGGATATCAGACATCATTTGTTTTAATGCGGCATCATCATTCAATAGCTGCTGAATTTCTTCATCGGAAAGCCCGTTAACCGCCTTATCTACCGACTTCATCTGATAAGCGTTTAAGGCGTGTCCAGAATTCAATAGCTTCTCTCGTAATTGTTGCTTCCAATCCTGAATAGAAGAAGGTGTAACCGCCTCGGTTTCTGACTCAGGCGGAATTTCGGCGCTTTTTTCAGATGAATCTTCTAAAACAGTGTCTGTTACCAGAATCGGCGATTCTGTGGAAGGATTTTCTACCACGGGCGCATCCGTTTCAGTTTCTGGTTTAACCGCCTCACCATTGAGCTTCTGTATGATGCTAACCCATTCTTCGTGCAGCTCCCCATCTTCAGCCTGCCCTTTACTAGATTGACCATCTTGCGGCATAGACTCTTCCGAGCCTGGTTTCTCGAGCTTGAATTCTGACTCATGTGCTTTTAATGAAGGCTTTTCACTGTCGGGGTGAGTGTCTTTCGCAGTATTTTTCAAATCACCATGACCGCGGTAGTTCTGTTCACTTTTTGCAGAATCAGCGCCCTCGCTGCTTCCTATCATAAACTTGGCAAACTCATCACCTGCGCCAGATGCATCGGCATCGACATCTCCCGGAAAGAGTTTCTGAGCGGCAATATCATTATTAGATGCGGCAACTTGTTGCATATTTGTTCACCTGATTCTGCCAGAAATCCCGTATTTGCACGGTAACAACGGTTTTAATGCGTCAAATTTCTGTTAGTTTTATCGTTACCTTGTGGGGAAGCATAAATCAGGCCAACTGTATTTTATAAGCGCTAAAGATTAGCGTCTTGAGGCTCTGAGGAATTTTTGCAGGGCAAACTCATCCATCATATTTTGTTCATGGCGGTCGAGGCGAGCTTGTTTTTCAGTGTTTTTCTTGTCCAGCAACATCTCTACGGCTTTGCGCTTCTTTTGCTGTTCCAACCATTGCAGCTTTCGCTGCTCAGCAGCCTTACTGGCATCCTGTATTATCTGTTGTTGTTGCGCGCAGGCTTTGTCTAGTTTGTTAATGAATGATTGATGATGGGAGAATGCCAACGCCTCAAAGCCATTCGCGCCTTTTTCCTGCATTTTTTTGAAATAGTCGAGACGGTATTGCATTAAGCCATCCAGACGCTCTTGGTTTTGCCGCACATAGGCTTGGGCTTGCTGAAAATCCAAAGCGGCTTTTTCCTCTTTTTCAGCTTCCCATTTAGCTACCATTTGTAGTTGTCTGGTCATTATGCGTTACCACCAAACTTCTGCAGTAATTGCACCATGCCCCCCAAACTCTCATCGTAAGGGATGATATCCTTCATACCTTGTTGCAGGAAATTATTGATCATAGGTTCGGCTTTTATGGCCATATCAATACGCGGATCGGCGCCTCGATTGTACGCCCCGATACTAATGAGATCTTTGTTCTGTTGATAAATTGAATAAATCTGTCTGATGCGCCGCGCCGATTGCAAATGTTCATCGCTCACCACTTGTGGCATCACACGACTGATAGACGCTTCCACATCAATAGCTGGGTAATGCCCGGCATCGGCCAGCGATCGGGAAAGTACAATGTGTCCATCCAGAATAGCGCGCGCTGCATCTGCAATGGGATCTTGCAGATCATCACCTTCGGTAAGTACTGTGTAAAACCCCGTAATTGAGCCTTGATTTTCAGCGCCGTTGCCCGCTCTTTCTACTAATGCCGGCAAACGTGCAAATACTGAGGGGGGATAACCTTTCGTTGCTGGAGGTTCACCTACCGCCAATGCAATTTCACGCTGGGCCATAGCATAGCGCGTAAGCGAATCAATTAATAACAGTACGTTCATGCCTTGGTCGCGAAAGTATTCGGCAATACTAACCGCTGTTTCACAGCCTTTCAGGCGCATGAGAGGTGAAGTATCGGCAGGTGCCGCAACAACTACAGACTTGTGGCGCTCTTCCTCACCCAATATATCGTGAATAAATTCTTTTACTTCTCGTCCCCGTTCCCCCACCAGACCAACCACCACTACATCAGCGGTTGTACCTCTGGTCATCATGCCCATTAAAACACTTTTACCCACACCACTGCCTGCGAACAACCCCATACGCTGCCCAGTACCAACAGTGATCATAGAATTGATGGAACGAACACCCACATCCATAGGCTGTTTGATGGGTTTGCGAATAAGTGGATTCATTGGAGGGCGAGTAAAAGGCACATACTCTGTGGTTTTTAATGCGCCAAGGCCATCTATTGGATTACCATTACCATCGACAACGCGCCCTAGAAGGCCCATTCCCACAGCAATACCCTGTTGTCGTGTTAGGGGTTGCACACGTGAACCAGGTACGATGCCTTTTACTGCTTCAGTCGGCATAAGATAGGTAACATTGTCACCAAAGCCGACAACTTCTGCTTCAATCTCACCATCGATAGTTTGCACCAGACACTGGCTACCAACAGGCAACTGGCAACCCACCGCTTCGAGAGTTAGGCCGATACCACGGACGAGTTTACCAGCCGCAACGGTAGCAGGTTGCGGGATCTGACTCTGTAAATCTTTTATTTTACTGAGAATACGTTCGGTCATAATAGCGCGCCGATAAGACTATCTGGCTTCACGTTCACGCAAACCTTGCTCTAATAGAAACTTATCAAGGCTCTCTCTTACACGCCGCTCAATAGAAACATCCACAGCATTGGAATCGGTTACGATTTCACAGCCTCCGCGAGATTGCCCGACACTTTCCACCAATATCCAATTGTGCTGTTGAATTTCTTCCTCTGAAAAGTGCTGTTTAACTAATGTCAAATCTTCCGGGTGTAAATTTATTTGATAACCATTTTCACGAATGGGAAGTACTTTAAGGCCCGACTTAAGCGCTTCAAAAATGATATTTTCATTAAGCTGCACTTCGGTACGGATTACGGAGCGCGCCAGCGCCACAGCCAACTGAGTTAACTCCTTTTCCAACTCAGCTTCCACCAGTGTCAAGGGCTCTTGCAGTGAGCCATTCAGTGATTGCCAAGCCTGCATCTGCTGCTGAATAATGTCCCGACCTTCCTGCAACCCTTCACTCAGGCCCTGCTCATAACCTTTCTTCTGCCCCTCTTCAGTGCCTTTTTCCAATCCCTCTTCATAGCCCTTTAACTGCCCTTCATCGAGCCCCTGTAAAAATCCTTCTTCATAGGCCGCTTTGCGAATAGCCTCAATTTCTTCAGCTGTGGGCGGCAGGATTTCTTCCTCTTCCTCTGGTGGTTCCCATTTCCAATCCGAGGTTTTATTAAAAGCATTACTTTCGCTTTTAAATTTAGGCTTTTGGTCCTCGACATAAGGTATCTCAAAGGACTTGAATTCCTCATTTTGTTCGTCGTTAACAAAATCAACCATTTCACACTACCACTAATTGATTACAGGAATTCTTCGCCGCCACCGCCGCCAAGCATGATTTCACCGGCATCAGCCAGGCGTCGAGCCACTGAGAGAATCTCTTTCTGTGCGGTTTCCACTTCACTGATACGCACTGGTCCCAAGGCTTCCAAATCATCCAATAACATTTCCGCGGCGCGTTTCGACATATTTTTGGCGATCTTATCCCGCAAGCCTTCATCGGCACCTTTAATGGCTTTGATGAGTACGTCTTGCTGAACTTCACGAAGAATCGCCTGAATCGCTCTGTCATCCACATCCGCCAGGTTATCAAAGACAAACATCAAGTCCTGAATTTGCTGACTCATCTCTTCGTCCTGCTCACGGATGGCATCCATCAACTGGCCTTCGATATTGGCATCCAGATAGTTCATAATATCGGCGGCTGATTTCAAGCCGCCCATCTTGGCAGCCTGTGTACCCGCTTGACCGGCGAACTGTTTCTCCATAATTTCGTTTAATTCTTGCAGTGCCGCCGGCTGTACTTCTTCCAGGTTGGCGATACGCATCATCAAATCCAGACGCACTTTCTCCGGGAACTGAGACAAAATTTCAGCAGATTGCTCTGGGTCCAGATAAGCCAATACAATGGTCTGAATCTGCGGGTGTTCGTTGCGGATAATACCCGCCACCTGTTTCGAATCCATCCACTTGAGTGAATCCAAACCTTTAGCACCACCACCCACCAAAATCTGGTCGATAAGGTTTGCTGCTTTATCTTCACCTAAGGCTGCAGTTAAGGCCTTCTTAACAAAGTCATGACTGTGGAAACCGATGGTACTGTAGTTCTGAATCTCTTCAATAAAGTGCTTATGAACCGCTGTAATCTTACCCTGTGTCATGTCATCCATGGTTGCCATGGCCTGACCCAACTTTTGAACCTGTTTGGGCTCCATGTGTTTCAGGATTTGTGCCGCGTCTTCTTCGGAGAGACTGAGCAGCAATATCGCAGCTTTCTCAACCCCTTCCAGTTTCCCGACGTCGTAGCCTATGTCTTCTGCTTCTTCAGCCATAACTTATTCATCCAGCATCAACCATCCGCGCACTACCTGCGCTGACAGTTCAGGTTCATTCGCCACTAATGCACGTACTGCTTTCAATACATCTTCATCTTTGTGCAAGTCAGGCAGCATCAGCGATCCATCCGCTGCAAAGCCTACTGCATCTTCATCAAACTCTTGAGTTAACATAGTGATGGTTTCGTCACCCAAGTCAAGACTTTGATCGACATTGAACTCTTCTTGTTCAGTGGTATCTTCTGGGTAAATCAGACGTTTCAGCATCGGACGCACAATCGCCAGAATCAGAACAATTATAATCAAGCCGCCCATGACCAGTTTCAGTGCACGCATGGCCCAAGGCTGCTCCCAAAGTGGAACTTCTTTTTCCAGGCCGGTATCAATGCGGCTAAACGGAATGGTCACGACTTCTAACGAGTCACCGCGCGTCACGTCAAAGCCGATACCGCCTTGTAGTAAGCGACGCAAATTCAACAATTCTTGCTGTGTTCGCGGCGCAGTAGTCTCATTACCATCAGCATCAGTGCTGGTTTTATAATCCACAGCTACAGAAACGCTCAAGCGACGGATCACACCGGTTTGCTGTTTAGTATGGCTAATGGTGGTATCTAATTCGAAGTTACGTGTTGCCTCTTTGTGGGTTCTGCCCGGAGAAGTTCTCGTTGAGTTTGCGCCAGCATTGTTTTGTGGAATATTGGAATCTAGCGGCGGTTGGTTGGTCAGCGCACCCGGCACACCGGCAATAACACTTCCTACGCTGTTTTCTTCCACGGTCATCTCACTGCGTACCGCAGGTAAATCCGGGTTGTAGCGTTTTTGTGTTTGTTCGGTGGAGGTGAAGTCCATACTGACGTCCACTTGCGAGGTATAGTTGCCCAAACCCAGCACCGGGATAAGTATAGAATCAATTTTTCCTTGGTACTCTGCTTCCCGCTGTTTGACGATTTCGAATTCTTTTCTGGAGCGTGCTGAGATGGAATCTTGTGAACCGGAGTTTAGCAAACGTCCATTGCTGTCTGTCACGGTAACTCTATCCGGGTCAATAGTCTCAACCGCTGAAGCCACCATATCTACAATCGCGTCCACTTCTTCACTGTTTAAAATCGCACCGCGACGCATGGTAATTACCACGGTTGCACTACCGCGAGACTGTTTACGAGCAAACACATTTTCTCGCGGCATCGCCAGTAAGACTTTTGCCTTGTTGACATTAGACATATCTTCAATGGTGCGGGCAATTTGTTGTTCACGGGCATGCTTTAAGCGTTCTTTTTCAACTCGCTGACTGACACCAAAACCCATGTCTTGCATGATGATATCGGTACCGGAATCGGGCGCTTGCGATAATCCTTGACGTGCCAATGACAGCTTAATGGCCTCGTATTGATCTTCGGGAACTAAAATCGTATTGCCTTCTAACTCATAGGGGATCTGCGCAACATCCAGATGATCAAGTGTTTGAATCAGCTCATCTGTGGGTAACTTAGCAAGCGGTCTGTAATCCGGCTCTTGTGCCCAGATAACGATAAAAATTGCGATTGCCACACAAATTACCAAAGCCACAACAAGGATAATTTGGCGCAGCATGTCAACACTGCCCAAAGCATCCATAAAGCCGGATTTTTGTTCTGCGGATTCCAGGTCCAGGTTATCGCCCGGTACAGTTAAGTCTGTAGTTGCGTCAGCCATTTCTTATTACTCCGTTATACCGGCATTTGCATGATTTTATTGTAGGCTTCCATTACTTTGTTACGCACCTGTACGGTGGCCTCAAAAGCAATACCCGCCTTTTCTTTGGCTACCATCACGTCAGCCAGGCTTAAATTTGGGTCACCCATTTCAAAGCGATTGGTTAGTTCTCTGCCGTGCAATTGCATTTCGTTCACGCCATTGATAGCGGAACTGAGCATATCAGCAAAGTTTTCACGGGAAGGATTAGTTTGCAAATTGACAGAGGGCGTAAGCTCAGTTTTAGTTTGAGCCGCTAACATTTGCATTTCTCTGTATAAGGAATCTGCTTTAATATCCATCACTTTCTCCAAGGTTCTGTCACTTTTTGACAATTTCCTTTGTTAAAGCAATGATAGTGCCACAATTTAAAAGCATATATACATCAATGCTTTAGGTGGATTTTAACAGTATTTTGACAGGCATTTGAGCACGCAGTAACATCGGTGACAATTTCTTGTCACCGCTATTGCATAACGACTTAAGGGGTTGTATCAAGCAGGCAGATCGATGCCCATCTCCCGCATTTTGGCTAACTTGTAGCGCAGAGTTCTGGGGCTGATACCGAGTTTTTCAGCGACGTCCTTGCGTTTACCATTGCAGGAAATCAACATTTCTAAAATGATCTGATTTTCCTGTTGTTTCAATTCTTGCCCTAATAAATCGGTGTTTTGCGACTCCGGTGGGACTTGTTCTTCTAATTCATTGACTGGAACGTGATTATCCAGCATTAACTCCTGTTCCGATATCTCGTTGCTATCACACAAAATCAATGCGCGCTGTATGACATTTTCAAGCTCCCGCACATTCCCCGGCCACTTATACTGTAATAATTTTTGCTTTGCGGAAAAGCTGAGGTCAGGAATGCGATAGCCTTGTCTCAAAGCATGACGCTCAACCAAGTGCTCTGCCAGTGGCACAATATCACCAACACGCTCGCCTAAAGGCAGCCAGTGCAGTGGAAAAACATTAAGTCGGTAATACAGATCCTCTCTGAATTGCCCTTCCTGAACCGCCTGCATCAGATCTCGGTTACTGGTGGCAATGATACGCACATCTAACTTAATGGTTTTACGACTGCCTAAACGCTCTACTTCGCGCTCTTGCAATACTCTTAATAATTTAGCCTGCAACCCCAAATCCATTTCGGTCACTTCGTCCAGCATAATTGTACCTTGCTGGGCCTGTTCGAATTTTCCTATCGAGGTTTGCAACGCACCGGTAAATGCCCCCTTTTCATAGCCGAACAAGGTGGCTTCCAACATATTCTCAGGTATAGCGGCACAGTTTATGGCAACAAACGGCCCATCAGCGCGACTACTCTGCTCATGAATATAACGACCCAGTACTTCTTTACCCGAACCACTAGGACCCAATACCATGACCGTTGCATCGGTTTTAGCAACCCTTTGGGCCAACTGCAATAAGCGCTTGCTGGACTCATCCCCTACGATTGGTTTGAAGCTATCAGAGGATTGCGACGGCGCATAACGGGAAATCAAATTGAGTAATACATCAGGCTCAAACGGTTTGGCAATATAATCGGTGGCACCGGTTTGCATTGCAGTAACGGCATCGTCAATTTGGGCATAAGCCGTCATCAAAATCACGGGCAAATTGGGGAACTTGTTACGCACCACTTTCAGCAATTGAATACCACTCATACCCGTCATTTGAATATCACTGACTATCAGGTCGACTTTTACTTCATTAATACGTGATATTGCAGACTCTGCACAATCACAAACCACAACCTTATAGCCACCTAATTCCAACGTGTCGTAAAGGGCTTCTCGCAGACCGTGATCATCTTCTACCAGCATTACACATTTTTGATTCATGCACCCTCTCCCTCAATTTGTACTTTGACATGGTCGGCACTTGCTTTAAGTTCTGCTTTTTGGCTGTTTATTGACAACGTCCCTGGTGGGAACAGCAGGGTGAATTTGGCGCCTCCATTATCCTGATTTACAACGGAAACTCGCCCCTGATGGCTGAACATAACAGACCTGACTACTGAAAGCCCAAGACCAGTGCCTTGCGCTCTTGTGGTAAAGAACGGCTCAAATATTTGTTTTATTTGCTGTTTTGGAATACCAGGCCCATTGTCGGCAATAGACAATTGAATTCCACGCTGGCAATTATCCAATTGCAGTTCAATCTGGCTTGCTCCTACCGCGATTGCATTTTGCAGCAAGTTGTTGATCGCGCCACAGATTGCAGTTCGATTACCCTTAAGTTCATCGTTTTTACAAAAATTTCGGAAGTCTATCCTGATTGAATCCGATACCGTTTCTCGTATCTCATCTACTAATGTCTCTACCAGACTAGCCAGATGGATATCTTCAATAATTTCTTGCTTGCCACTTTTAGCGAACAACAACATGTCATTGATCTGCCTTTCGAGTCCTTTGAGTTGAGCAATTAACTTATCGCTAAAGCGCCTTTGTTTCGCTGCCGAGATACCAATAGCTTGTAAATTTCTTGCATAAAGTAAGGCGGCAGATAAAGGGGTTCGCAATTGGTGTGCAAGTGAAGCCACCATTTTCCCTAGTGCACTCAAGCGCTGCATGTGACTCACCTTGGCCTGTAATGTGCGGGTTTGGGTGAGATCCGTTAAATGGATGAGTTGCCCGGGAACCCCGGGGACATTGGAAATGGCAAATTTAACTTTTCGACCATTGACCAAAGACACTTCCAAACCATCGTCTTTTTGCGGCTCGAATAAGGTTTCTACAACAGTGCGCCAAACACTGCCTTCAATATCTTTTTGAAATAAATCTCTGGCGGATTTGTTAGCAAGTTCCACTAACCCCAAGCGATTAACAAACAAAATACCCGCTGGTATGGCTTTAAAAGCCAAACGCATTTCATCAGACAAATTTTGCTCTGAGCAAAGCTGGTTTGCAAATTGAGGTAAAGCCGTAAGGTTGGACCGTTGTCCACCACATGCTCTTATGTTTTGTACCTGCATGTCAAAAAAAAGTCGTTCAATAATACTGACTTTTAAAGCAGGTAACGTGCCAACCAATTAAAAGAATAAAATTCAATACCTTACAAAGGGTATTAACTTGGATGGCGCGCCTGCATTTTGACTTTTCGGACCTGTTTGGCGAAGTTAGATGATAGAATTTACAGCACTTTAAAAATAGCTTTTACAAAAGGATCTTGGTCGTTCATTTTCAAATTAAAAGTCTGATAAACGTCGTTAAGCGGTGCTTGAGACAGTGATTTTGCCACTTGAATGACATCCTCGAAACTCTCAATATCAGCTTCTGATGACATCACCATATCTTCCAAAGCTACATGCATGGCACATTGCTGCGATAAAACACGCTCATAAATGTGAAAACGCTTCTCGCGAGACTCTGGCAGCATGAACACACTAAACAAAATAATACCGTCTAAAACTTCCAGTTCGGTAATGAGATCGTCAAGCATCATATAACAGCCGGGCATTGCAAACTCAGTCGAACTCAGCAAATAAGTCAGGCCATTGCGATTGGCATGCTCCCTAATCGCAAGATTTTGTAAGCGCTGCGGATAGCATGCGTCACGGACCGCGCGACTACTGACATAGCCACGAAAACCCGATTTAGTTTTCACTAAAGCCTCCCGGGTATTCGAACTGCATTCCAACTCTGGTTATACCTCGAATAGTGATTGGATCAAAATATTCACCCAACCGCTTTCCGGCATACGGGGTAAATAAACCTTTAAATCTAATATTGATGGACCACCTGGTTGTTAGTTCTCTATTTACTCTTCCACCGTGCATCACTGTGGGTGTAAAAAGCAGAACATGGCCATAGGGAATATCGGGCCACACTAAATCCGGCTCAACTGCGTTAAATAGGGCATCGGTACCTTGCTCGGCAAAGTCACTGATTTTATCTTTCCATTGCCGATCTTTATCTGGAGGACAAATAAAAACACTCTTCGTTCGATAGCAATCGACCAATGGTACCCATAAAACGACTTCAAAAGGCGAACATTCCGAGCCCCATGTATCAGAATGCAAATGGATAATTGAGCTGTCATCCTCTGGCATTAAAATGCTAAAGCCCATATTTCTTTGCATAGCCAATTCGTTACCCACCAACGTTTCCAGTAGACTACGAGCAGTGGCAAAATAATCCTCGCGAAAACTATCTGTCCGCATTAAACCATTGATTATATATAGCTTTAAATCATTAAGTTGCGCTACATTTATGCGTTCGGCAATGTTATCTAAAAATGTCCCGATATCTTCAGGAGTTTGAATTTTGAGGTGTTCTGCGGTGAGTTCTGCAACTTTTTGTCTGATGCGATTGAGCGCATCAAGATCTTCTGCAGGTTGTATAATATAGCCATTGTCCAGAAAGCTTTGGGTCAATAACTTTTCGGTACCATTTAATAAATTCATTCACGTCTCTGAATAGCTGAAACTGAAATACTTGCTGTTAGATGATAATCTCTAATATACGTTATCGTATAAAACCAGGGTGGTCTTTAGTATTTTATTCAAAGTGACTATTACATATTGGCTGAAACAACCTTTGAATTGGATCAACCTTTAGGAAAATAAGAACTCTTATTTACTTGGCAATATTGTATTTACGCATTTTCTCTACAAGCGTAGTGCGTCGCATACCTAAAAACTCAGCTGACCGTGCCACCACCCAATCATGTTGATCAAGTGCCTGAGTGATCATATTCACTTCAAGATCTGAGAGATACTCTTTGAGGTTGACGCCTTCTGCGGGCAAATCCGGATCAACATACGTTGTAGGCTGTGCGACAGCTAATGTATCATCATCTTCGAAGTCATCGCTGTCATCACTAAATAAACTATTCAATGCTTCCCTTTCCAGCAACTCTTCAGGGTATTCAGGACTAAAATCATCTACTGAAACGTGTTGATACTTGATTGGTAAATCAGGTACATCCACCACTTGATTTGGGCAAAGGATGGTCAATCGCTCCACCAGATTTGAAAGTTCTCTGACGTTGCCTGCCCACTTGTGTTCCATCAAAGAAGCTAACGCTTCTTCAGTGAACTTTATGCTTTTGCTGGATTCGTTTTCGAAGCGAGATACCAATTCCTGCATGAGTAGTGGAATGTCTTCTTTTCGTTCTCTTAATGCCGGACTATCTATTGGAAATACATTAAGACGATAAAACAAATCTTCCCGGAACTTACCCTCTGCAATCATATCTTCCAGGTTTCTGTGAGTCGCAGCAATGATACGTACATTACAAGGAATAGGCTTGGTACCGCCTACGCGCTCATAAGTGCGCTCTTGCAATACCCTAAGCAGCTTAACCTGCATCTGCAATGGCATATCACCAATCTCATCAAGGAACAAAGTGCCGCCCTCGGCGAGTTCAAAACGCCCTTTTCGCGAACTCACTGCACCGGTAAATGCGCCTTTTTCATGACCAAACAACTCACTTTCAAGCAGTTCTCCGGGGGTTGCCCCACAGTTCACTGGAATAAATGGGCCGTCTTTGCGTTGAGATAGAAAATGCACATTGCGGGCAACCACTTCCTTACCCGTGCCTGACTCTCCTAAAACCAGCACATTTGCATCGGTAGGAGCCACCTGCTCAATCATACGTCGTACGTTTTGTATTTCTTGGCTTTTTCCCACGAGGCTTCGGAATAGCTTGGTTTTTTGAGTACTTTTACTCTGGCCGGGTTTACGACGAATATATTCCTGGCAGCGATGCATTAATTTAGTTAACACTGGATAGGTAATAGGCTCTTCCAGCAAGCCCATCACATTAGGAATAGAAACCAATTGCTCGGAGTTTCCGACGGCAATAAAGGGAAATGCGGGGAATTTCTCAATCACGTCGGAGGCAAGTTCTGGTTCATCACCATCAATCAAAACCGCATCCAATGCCGCCTCACGTTTAAGGGTTTCAATCGCCTGCTCGAAACTCGCAGTCTCAGGTTGGTCACCTAAGAAACTGATCACGGTGGAAAGGTTGTTTCGTCTGGACTCTTGGGAACTTATAACCAGAATGCGACTCATTGAAAATCCGTAATCCCGAAAATGTTATTATTGCTTTTTGCCTAGTTTGCTTCTGATTGCGATGAGTTTCAAGTAAGTAGATGAAATATCTACATTAAAGCTTGTTAAATAGGCACAAATATCTGAAAAGCATACTTTTTGTCGTCCATGAGGGCTATAAGACTTAAGTATTAAAAAAGGCGCATAAAGCGCCTTTTAAATCATCTCGGTTAATATTCAAACCAATTCTAGCTAAGCAAGGATAATACCTGGCTCTGCTGTTGGTTTGATTGAGCCTGCACTGCGATATTGGCTTGGCTTAATACCTGACTTGCCGCCAAGTCCGATGTTGTCTGCGCAAAGTCCGTATCCTGGATTCGGCTTCGCGCAGCAGCTTCGTTTTCCGCTTGCGTAGTCAACTGACGCGCTGTGCTTTCAAAGCGATTTTGCACCGCACCAAATTCCGCTCTGTTACTACCAACGGTCTCGATGGCAGAATCTGCCGAGTCCAACGCCGTTTGTGCTCCCGCAGCAGTGCTGATATCGGCATTCAGGATATCGTTTAACGCGGTGGGTAAGTCACGGGTGTTCACCCCAATACTTTGCCCTGCATTTGCGCCAGATTGGAAGTTAATAGTGCTATCCGAAGTAAACAGACTGTTGCCATTAAAATTGGTGTTTTCCAAAGTATCGCGAATGTTGTCTTGTAGCTGCGTTACTTCTTGCTGCAGTGCACTTCGGTCCGCGTCCGTTAGCAAACCATTACCAGCTTGAATGGACAGCTCGCGGATGCGGTTAACATCATCAGTCACACCTGATAACGCTGCATCCCCTATTTGTGCCAAAGAAATACCGTCATAGACGTTATTCAATGCCTGTTGATTTCCACCGATTTGACTGGAAAGTCGATCAATTATTTGCTGTGCGGCAGCACCATCTGCAGCACTATTGACCTTTTTACCACTAGCCAAACGCTCTAAAAGATTGTTTTGACGTTCCTGCACTTGCTGTAAAAGCGAGTTGCCGGAATTATTTGAGACTATGCCTACCATACATACCTCCTATACCTCACTTTAAATAGTAGCACAGTTCGTTCAATTGTTAAGCAATAAACTCAGCTTTTGTGAAGCCGTTCACATTCGCATGTTGGTTGTACATCCTGATGGTTAGTCGAAATGTTAACTAACAAACAAACATTCAAACTTAGTTCAATTGTATCAACTCTACTTGGCACTCAGAAAATTCCTCGCGATTATTCATAGTAGCTGACCACCGAGGAATAACAGCGGCATACTCCTCATCAGACATTGCATTGTCTATTCTGTGTTCGTTCAGTTCTGCTGCTGAGATACGCATTCCTGGATCACCATTTATATCAATACAGTCTCCCAAAGTCTTATCATCTGCATATCCATAAACTAATTGAGGATAACTCACTAAAGTTGCTTCGGTCCCAACCTCAAGATTGATTCGTTGACACTGGGACTCCTCTACCACGCGGCTTCTCACCATAAGTTTAGGCATAATCAATCGCTTTTCAGGTCCACTGAAACAGTTCATGATTATCTGTTTTGTGATCATCGGAGCATGTGCTATCCAATCCGAGTCATACACCGGAGAAGGATCCTGAGGGATTAACATTAAGCTGTATGGTTCATCCGAGCGAAGATGTGAATTTAACTCCTCAGATGAAAGACTTCCTGTGCAAACTAAAGTGCCCAAATTCCCTACGAAAGGAACCTTGATATCCCTCACTGAAGTTTTTAATTGAGGAGTGGGGGCCTGGGTATCATTACAGTGGCAATAAATAATGTAATCTGCATTGATATTGTCTGGTAAGTCAACCTCTCTATGATACACATAGACTTTAACATCGGCCTTCCAACAGTAGATTGTTTCGATAAAATCTTTAAAGTATTTTCCGATGGAGTGAACGTTTGTTAGCAATACTATTTTCTTGTGTTCTGCAATATTACCAAGTTTCAGTACTCGTCTGATGACAAGATTGTAAACTGATTTATCAAATCTTGGATAATCATCTTCTATGACTTTCTTAAACCCTTGAAAATGCGATTTACAAATCTGTATGCCCCGATTAAACAACTCGACATGATGCGTTTTAGAGGAATATAGAAGCTTGGTCAGGAAGGCGTTAGCAAAGTTAACCGTTCCGAAAAGATAGAAAAACAGCATCGACCGTCCAGTGGAGTATGAGTCAAACAAAACCTCTTTTTGTTGATTGATAAATTCTTTCGCCTCCTCAGCCGAATCAATTTTCTGATCAAATCGCTCAACAAACAGTTCCATTTCTCGCTTGGTCAGTTCTGGTACATAACGTCGAGTGTATATATCGGTAAACCGTTTATTGTCGGGAATAAAAAATGCATCAGTCTTGATTCTATTGACTGCCGCCAAACGCTCCGCTTCACTACCGCTAACTAACACTAAATCTGGCTGTAAAGGACTGGCACCATTTATCAAAGCTCCGTCACTACAGTTATAAAAATTGCAATTTTTAGAACATGCAGAAATAGACTGAGATAACACGACATTGGCAATTTTAAATTCTTCTTTAGTAAAAACAGTTTGTCTAAAATTGCCTCTCGTCACTAGTGCCGTATTGTTGGCTTTTCCATAATCAAATACTTCTGTTCCTTTGCGATTATAATATGCCGATTGTTTTGAGTGATGATGCTTATTGTCGTAAAAGCCCAAATCAACACCAAAAAAGTAAATATTTTCCATTCCAAGTTGAATGAAAAGATTCGTGGCAAAGTTAGAAACTGTAGGAAATGCAAATTGCAACATTTCACATTTATCTTCTCCCAACACGCTAAGTGTGGAAACCGTAGAAGATTCACCGTCTTTAAACGCAACGAAAACATCTTTGTATAGTCGGGCTGTATCGGGATGTATACCATTACAGGACACAAGAGAGATCTTTTTTAAGAACTCTGGCGCATTTATTAATGTTGCCCAATCATAGGTAGCCCTGTTTTGTTCTATTTCTGCATGGAAGTCAGGCACTATACCATTCTTATACATCACCTGTAGTGAAGTACCACAGGTAACCAATATCACACTATCACGCACTTCCTTAATATACTGAATTGATGCATCCAGTGAGGGGCCATTTCCCACTAAAAATACGGGTGTTTCTCTGTCGCTTACAGAGAGCACCTGTTGGGCATTCTTTTTGAGTATGGGAAATTGTCGTTTTACTCCTTCCACTGTGTGAGTAATACCGTAATAGGCATGATCGAAATACTCACCGATAGAAATTACCAACTTTAACTGCTCTCTTAGTTGAGCAATCGCACTCTTTAAATTTGAATTGTAATAACCAGAATAGAAATAGGTATTGTTGAGGATGTAAGGACCAATTGAATAAAACTGCTGCAGTAGGTCTTTGAACAAATTGGAGCCATCATCACCAATATTGATATAGAGACGGTTTTCTAGTTCATCTGTTTTTTTGAATATTTGACACCAATCAATGGCAAACAAGGACGCATAGAAAAAGTCCCTAATCGGCTCACTAATGAATAAGTTTTCTATTTCGTGTTCTTGCAATAGCGACTCCAATTGATAGCCGCAGCCAAGACCAAACTGGATCAGCGATTGAATGTTTTCTGGTAACGCTCCAAACTCTTCTTCGACTTCATCAAGTAAACCCTCAGCTTCTTTTACGAATTTATAATGCTGATAGTGAGCTAATTTTTTTCCAGTGTATCCCAGCACCAGGCCGTCTTTATTCGGCTTATCGGCAAATACTTCTAAATGACTCAAGCTGTCTTGCTTGGGTTCATCAGAGTACCAACAACAAAGATTTTCAGTATTCAGAAGATTGATTTGC
The DNA here is from genome assembly GCF_036322805.1 of Planctobacterium marinum. GTDB lineage: Bacteria > Pseudomonadota > Gammaproteobacteria > Enterobacterales > Alteromonadaceae > Planctobacterium > Planctobacterium marinum_A. Next base: position 3,744,574 of record NZ_AP027272.1, read on the forward strand.
TGATGTTTCAGATTTTGAATTGGCAACCAGTTGGTTGGGTTATAGTCCTCAAATTCGTCAGCAATGGCAGGAAAGTATGTGCGAAACGCGCTGAGATTTTTCTGGAACTTTACGTCGTCTTTAGACGCGCTTCGATAATTATCCAATTCAATATGATAAGTCCAAGGGGGGACATAATTGTCGGCTTTTTTATGATCAGCAAAAGAGAAACCGTGCTCTTGTAAGTCGCTCCATGATTTGTTCAATACTTGATGGAATACGGCATCAAAAATCGGATGATTGTAATGTTTATAAATGTAAAACCCAGCGACACCAAATGAGCTTTTCAGTTCCCTCAAATCACTTATCAAGTCACGACTATCTTTACCAATTTGTAAATATAAGTTGGTATTCTTCTTTTTAGCCGTTTCCAGAATATCTTTCCATGAAACTGCATAACCAGAGCATCTAAAAAATTGGATCTCAGGCTCATAAACAATGACATGTTCAACTTGATATTCCTTTACGAGCTTCTCGAGATGGTGGCCCAAACCACAACCAAGCACAACTACGCATTCTAATTTCTGTGGTAACTCCTGGGTTCGTTGTAACTGTTTATAGATATTCAAATCACGAAAGTCATCAAGCTGCTCGCTCACACTTTCTGTGACGGACTTGAGCTCATTAAAAGCTCTATACCAAGCATGTCGGGTAAAACCTGTAAAGTGCTCATGCACTTCATTTATCGGATCAGGTCCATAAAAGGTCCGTCCCAGACCATAATCAACAATATTTAGATCGCGACGTTCATTACAAAAAATGGATATATTGTCACTCGTTCCCGATGCAATTAAAGGAAAAAGAGAGGGAACATAGCGCTGAAATGCGTTTATTGATTGACGCCTGTTTTCTTCAATGATTGGGGACAGTTCTGCCTCAATCTCTTCTTGTTGATCTTTGGAGAGGTGCAGCTGAATATTTTTCAACATAGTTATATTTACTCTTATCGTTGAAGTAGCTTTTTACCGATTTTGATTTTTCACTCACCAGTAGAGAAGCCAAGAAGCTATGCCGGACAAATCGCCGATTATTTACACAATTCAGTTACCAAATCATAAGAGGCAAACAACGACTTTTCACCACTGTATACTTCCAGCGTTGTAGTTTTTTCCCTGATTTTAAGCCGAGAGAGAACTTCTACCAAATGAGAACCAGATGTTAACTCTCTATTCGTATCAGCAAAACCATCATTATCGCTTAGATGCAAGTAGTCAGATTGCTGTCCGAGGGTTATACATTGCTCAGTAAAGTCCAACCCCAACGTTTGACAACTTACCTTGAGGTGTGCCACGTCCAGTAATAGATTGAATGGATTCCGCTGTTTATATGCCTCAATCTCATCTGCATGAGTCATCAAAAAAGGATTGTTTCCAAATGAAGAAGCATTCGCAGAAGAGAAAACGTTATTTTCAATATACAACTTAATATTTTTATTTCTGGCAAGCCCATTGAGCTGGGTAAAGTTCTTGTCGAATTCAGTCCAGGACTCTTCAACTCCTTGTAAAGCTGACCTATCCATTTTTTTGCCTAATTGTTTAACTTTAGGATCGAATCGAAAGCCGGCATGGAAGCCAAAAACATCTGCGCCTAATAACTTGGAAACTCGCAATGCCTCAGTGACATGGGAGATTGCTATCTCGCTTACAACAGGGTCCTTAGACGCCAAATTCAAAACAAAATGCGTAATGGGAGGGGGAAAATAATTGTGGCACCTATAGTGGAGACTGAAACGCGCTTGTAGTTCTTGCAATTCCTGTAACCAATTTGGATAAAAATGGGTACCACCAGACAACTCAATATGGCGGAACCCCATATCAGCCAAGTACTCCACCGACTGCCCGATTTGGGTTCGATTAACACAGCTACTGGATACATAAATTGGTTTAATACCTCACCCCCAGATCAGCTCAGCCTGATAAGCTCATTTTTAGCAAAGTCACTACAGGCTCTGGTGCCCACGATATCGGTAAAGTAAATTGCCGGCACCCCCTTACCTCCAGTGCGTTTTGCCACTATATCGTCATCGCAGATGAGCTGCCCTTTAAAGATATCACGCTTAGCCACAAGACATTTCTGCATGGCTTTGCGATTTTCCAGTTCACACAGTGAAACATTCTTGCGATGACTACCGAGAATATTATCCACTCTCTGAATTTCTTGAACAAACTTGATTAACTCTTGCGGCTCCAGAGAAGCTTTATGGTCCGGACCCGTCATATTTTTATCAAGGGTAAAGTGTTTTTCAATCACTTTTGCACCAGCGGCAACTGCATAAGGCGAAACTCCGATGCCCTCAGAGTGATCTGAATATCCGGTAATAATGCCGTACTGTTCTGTAAATTGCTTGATATTATTGAGGTTTGCCTCGCTTTCCGGAAAAGGATAAGCACTAGTACAATGCAATAATATTACATCCCGGGTATACGCTGACAATGCGTCCAAAGCTAATGCCACTTCGTCTCCGAAGCACATGCCTGTAGAAAGAATAATGGGCACCTTAGATTTCGCAACTTCAATCAGAAAGCCCACATTTGTAGTATCAGTAGATGATATTTTGAGGGCCGCAATACCAAGCTCCCGAAGCTCATCGAGGCTTTTAAAATCAAATGGAGTTGCCAGAAAAGTAATGCCTTTTTCAAAACAGTAATCTTTTAACTCGAGGCACTGATGTTTGCTAATTTGCAACTCTTTCAACATATCATATTGACTGACATGGGCTTTGGCAGTTTTTTGATAAGGAGCTTTCTCAACATCGGGTAAAATAAGTTCATCAGGATCAAAAAGCTGAAACTTCACCGCATCTGCACCAGCCTCGCAGGCAACATCTACCAAGCGTTTTGCCAGCACCATATCACCGTTGTGGTTAACCCCTGCTTCGGCAATGATGTAAGTAGGAGATTTTGACGAAATAACTTTATCTTCAATAACTATTTCGGTTTGAAATTTATTCAATTTATTTACCATTATGCCTGTCTCCAAAGTATCATTAGCACAGGCAGTCCTTAATCTGCTCAACCACCTCTGTAATGTCCTGCTCTCTTAAACCCACCCATGTGGGTAAACAAAGACCTTCTTGCGCGAGCCTATCAGAGACTTTGAAGTGCCTATGCTGATTTAAGTAGGGTGGTTGAATATTCAGCACCGGAAAAAATCTCCTTGTTTCAATGCCTTGTCGTCCGAGCATAGCAACAATCGTATCGATATCCCATTTGAAATATTCAGGATTAAACCTGAAAGATGAAAGCCAGGTAACCGATGATGTACCATTTAAAGGCGTTGCCGATAAAACTCCAGCAACATCGTCCAACCCCTTCCTGTAAGCTTGTGCTATGTTTTTTCTGGTTTCTATCAGGTGGGTAATTTGCTCCAGTTGTGCAACACCGATAGCGGCCTGTAAGTTGGTTAGTCGATAGTTGAGACCGGGAACTTCGTGCCAATAGCGCCGCTCTTTGCGCATACCATGATCGCGATAGCATAATAACTTTTGGAAGAGGCTCTCGTCATTTGTGGTCACCATTCCCCCTTCTCCAGTAGTCATGGTTTTGTTAGCAAAAAAGCTAAAGCAACCTGCATGACCTATGGTGCCTACAGTGTCACTGTTAACCTTCGCTCCTATGGCCTGAGCACAATCTTCCACAATTTTGAGTTGGTATTTAGCAGCCAGATTCATCAGAGAAGTCATATCAGCGGGCACGCCAAATAAATGAACAGGGATAATGGCCTTGGTTTTAGCAGTGATCAACGCTTCAGCTTGCTGACAATCAAGGGTCCATGTATTTTTGTCTACATCACATAAAACGGGAGTTGCACCGCAGTGAATTACGGCATTTGCTGTTGCCGCAAAGGTCATATTTGGCACAATGACCTCGTCCCCTGGTCTAATTCCCAATGCGATCAATGTTAAATGCAATGCGGCTGTGCCGTTACTCACGGAGACTGCGAATTTGGCCCCCGTGAACTTGGCAAAGTCATGTTCAAATTGCTTAACAAAGTCGCCCTGAGAAGATATCCAACCCGTTTCCATACATTTTGCAACGTAGGCTTTTTCGTTATGTGCAATGTAAGGTACGGAGATAGGGAGCCTTACTTTAGAAAACCCTGGATTCATGTTTTAATCATTCTTTGAATTATTGTGACCGACAAAAGAGCTTCCTTCACTCAGATTTTTACGCAACAGGCTATTGCTGGCAATGACAGAATTACTTCCAATAATCAATCCGTCTTGGATGCAGGCCTGACTACCGATAAAACAATTGTCGCCGACACGACAACTTCCATTGATGCTCGCCATTGTAGAGACATGACAAAACTCACCAACCTGAACGTCGTGCTCCAATAGTGCTTTGCTATTAATGATCGCAAAGTTACCAATTCGCACATTGGCATTGATAATTGCACCGTGCATAACGATAGTGCCAGCCCCCAGCTGTGCATGTTCAGAAACATAAGCATGAGGAGACACAACTACAGGCACAGTAAATCCTAGCTCCAATAGCTGTATCGCAATCTCACGTCTTGGTGCAATTGTTTTTATTTGTCCTACGGCAATTAACGCAGCCTCTGCATACTGGTTTAAGTAAGGGAGATCTTGATCTGTTCCCAGGACCTCATACCCCAAAACTTTTTTTCCTACTTCTTCAGGTAACCCAACGAGCCCCAATATATCGTAAACACCTTGTTGTTCAACCACGTCAATGCATGAAACAGCATGCCCTCCGGCTCCTACAATGAGAAGTTTTTGCTTGCGCTTTGTATCAGCCATGGCGATATCTCATATACATTCGGTCATTAGTAATACAGGGTTTAGGTGTTTAAGCGCCTTTTCATTAATACCTCTGCCGCTTCAAGGTCAGACAGACTATCAATATCAATAGAATCTTCCTCAGACATCTCGAAAAACCACGTATTTTCAGTATAAAACCCTCTTGGCTCGAGCATCGCTTTTCCAATGTATATTGCGCCATTGGGATAGTAAAACTGGGGGAGTTTTTGCCTTCGATGACCTTTTAACGGCTGGGGGAAACAAAAAGAGACCTTGCCATCGTCGTTAGAAGACAACAACCAAGCGCTTTTTTGAGGAGCTTTTACCACACTCACTAAAGTATCGAGGTCCGACTGCCTCTGATTTAGATAAAAGCGGATCGCTTCATCAATTTGTTTGCAATTGCGAAACGGAGAAGTGGGTTGCAACATTACGACTAAATCGTAATTTTTCCCTTCATTTTCGTACAACCAATTCAGTCCATGACTAATGGCATCTTCAATAGCGGCAGAGTCACCAGCGAGAGATTCTGGCCGTTTAAACGGCGCCATCACACCTAGCGTTTTAGCAATCTCAATCACCTCATCAGAGTCCGTAGAAACCAAAGTATCGGTGATAATCTCACTCCCAAGCGCCGCTTCGATTGTCCAGGCAACTAAAGGCTTCCCACCCAAATTCCGACTATTCTTTCCCGGCAACCCTTTGGAGCCTGCTCTTGCCCCGATAAAGGCTAATACACTAAGATTCTGTAACATCTAAAATCGTGATCTTGTTGCTGATGTCAATGCCCAAGCTAAGCTCTTCCATTGGTGAAGACGTTTTTGTTTTCTGAATATTAAACGACTCTTTGGGTACGGCAATAGGTTTGATATGTTCCTGTGCATTAGCGTAGTGTTTTTCGGACACGTCCAACAAACGCAGGTTCTTTTGATAAACGATTTCTTGCAGTCCCAATAGCTGCACCGGAGAAAAATTATGAGAAATGACCCCAGTAATCTTGCTCGCGTCACCGAGATCCATAAGATACGCCTCCAAATCACCGTCGTACTGCTCTAAGATAGAGTCTTTGTAGGTGTAATACCATTCGGACCCCGGATAAGCGGTGGCGAAATGGGGTTTTGCGGTTATCCCTAATTCAATCAGAGCATTGATGGTGTTGCGAATACTGTCAAAAGTTTCTTCCGGGAAGCCTATAATAATATTGGGGATTGGTTTTATTCCCGATTCCAGGCAAACGCCGATGCTTTGTTTATTCTTACGAGCGTTTGAGCCCTTGCCTAAGTTTCGCAATACAGTCGGATCAAATGACTCCAATCCATAAACTAAGTGTGTGCAGCCAGCTTCATACATCAATTTCAACGTTTCCGGGCGATGCAGGCCTGCGTGACTTGTTCCATTCCAATGCACACCGGTACAATTTTCGTCGTGTTCGATTCCTTGTTTGCGGCAGGTTGGTTGCAACCCTTCTTCAATCCAAAGTTTACACAACTCTTTAAGCCATTTACCTTTACTCGCAACGTCCATCGTCATGAAGTTTTCATCAATGAATGAAGCGAAATCAATATCGTATTCCTTGTGAAGATGTTTCACCATGTCAACAATGTAGCGTGGACTATGGTAACGAATATTTCGTCCATAGGTGAAAACGACGTCTTTTTCACCTTCTTCGTTTTCCTCAACCAACATGTCTCCCGTCGTACCCAAATGCCAACAGTACTTACAGGTAAGACCACATCCAAAACTGCCATTCACATCCATCCGGCGCTTAGCCATAGCGGCTTCTTCACTGAATAGATTGGAAGAATTAGCAAAATAAATATCGAGCGGAAACAAATCCCATGCAGGCCAAGGTAATAAATCTAAGTCGTGGATATTAGGCCTGATATCTGCGAGGTGCGGTTTCCCCTGCGCATCTCGAAAGACGGTACCACGCACTTTTGAAAAGTCCGTCTTCCCCTCATCAATATAGCGCAGCACCTCAGGAAAGGTAACAAATGACTCTCCTAAACAGCCCACATCTATCTCGGGAATAAATTCCATAATCTCTGACGGCATGCTTGTGATAAAGCCTCCCCCGGCAACCAGCACGGCGTCAGGAGCGACCTCTTTAATCATTTTGCAAGCAGTTTTAATATAATTGTAGGTTGTAGTTAAGCCTCCGATACAAATAGCATCCCAATCATCGGCCTGACATACTTCCTTAACGGTTTCAATTGGTAGACGCCATGCATTGGCATCGTATACCTGTACCAGGTGTCCATGTCGAATAGAAATAGCCGCTAACAATGCAATACCGTAGGGAATATGCCTGGGAACATCTTCTTCACGGACCACGGGATTGATAAATAACACCTTAGCCATCGCAATAATTCTCCAAAAATTGGGTTAACGGCATACAATCCACGCCATCACCGAACAAAATTCCAGCTTCAGAACAATTTACAGTGTTGCTTGTAGCCTGCTTCAATAAACCTAACAAGTTATTACGGTACCAGTAGTAGGTAGGATCGGTGTAATACGTCACTCCAGTGGAAGGGTAAACAAATGATGGAAACATTGCTTGTAGTTGTTCCTTAGTGTCGCACATAGCATTGAGCTCATAAAAGGTCTGAGTATTCTCAATTGGAGTCTCGCGGTGGTAGCCAAGGTCCATGCCGGTTATTCCAATGTTTTCCACTTTCAGGATACTATTGGCAAACACCCATGCGGCGGTGCCGACCGTGCCACCAGTGTTCATACAACGAAGATTGTTTATACTGAATAACTCACGAGTCATGCTGCCCGGTTGACTGGGATCGTCAACAATAGGATTCCACCAATAGCAATCAAAACCTGCCTCCAATGCACGCGCTCTCACATTTTGTGGGGCTGAGGTGCAAATAATCAGTTTAATTTGCGAAGCGTACTTATTAACCAATTCGATATTGCGCAAATTTTCTCTGATGGTGTCATTGCGAAACTCAATATCCAAATCTTGCCTACTGAAGTAATCATCTTCTTCCGAGTGCTTCTCAAAGTCGTGATCGCCAAACCAACGCACTATCCTGGTGGGATGAGGGTCAAGTGTGAGCACATAGTCTGGGATGATGCCGTTCTTAAGACATTTAATCATAGAGCCATCAACTGCCACAATACTACCTTGATACTCTCTGGCTTTGAGAGTTTGTAACACGTCAAATTTATGAAGGCTTGGGCCAGCGCTCACTACGATGGCCGATTTCGATTTTTCAGCGCTAGCAGGTGCCGGTAAATCTTTAAGAGACTTTGCAATGAAGGGCTTGTTATCTCTGGCGTGTTCAATCAACGAGTTCGCATGCCAGCTTTTTCCGATTTCATGTACTCGGCCCACAACATCCAAAAACTCTTTATTGCTCTTGTTCAAAATGACTCCCGATCAGCTTTTCCAAAAAAGCATTATGACTTGTCTTCATCACCGTTCCATTCTAACGGTGTGCGCTCGACGAATACCATACTGCCTCCAATCGAGTTCAAGGCCTCTTTCTTAAATTCATCTGCTTTGCTATCACTTTCTGCTTGCTTGGGTAACGAAACAGTTTTTTTAGTTTTGAAATTACCTTTTAATAAATCACTCATAACTATCACTCTCTATTCTCTGCGGAACCGGGACGACTTTGTATCCGGAAAGCCCCCAGTTCTTTAAACATCGGCTCAAATCCGTTAACTTTTAATAGTAAATGCTTTGAGCACTATTCAGTTAAATCTGTTACCTACGACGAAATTTATTGAATAATCGAGCGTCTGCCAACCATTAAATATTGTGAAGCGATTATTCATACTGATTGACTACAACTTGTTTTCTGGCCTGCTCTAAATCTTCCGCTACCATTTCAGACACCAACTCTAAAAAACTAGTCTTGGGGGACCAATTTAGTTTTTCACGAGCTTTACTGGCATCGCCCCACAGAACATCAACCTCTGTTGGTCTAAAGTAGTACGGGTCTATGTTCACTATTTCATCCCCTGGCTTAAGTTTGAACCTCCCTTTTCCGAAAGTCGCTCCAATCTTTTCCGGGTCAACCTCACTAACTAGCCCAACCTCATCTACCCCCTGCCCTCTCCATTCAATAGAGAAACCGATTTCTCTGGCCGCCACTTCGACAAATTCTCTTACCGATCTGCGTTCACCAGACGCAATTACATAATCCTCAGGTTGCTCTTGTTGTAGCATCAACCATTGCATTTCCACATAGTCCCGCGCATGCCCCCAATCTCTTAACGCGTTCATGTTTCCTAAATACAATTTGTCAATCAGCCCATAGGCAATACGAGACAGAGTGTAAGTGATTTTCCGAGTGACAAACGAAGTACCGCGCATTGCGGATTCGTGGTTGAACAAAATGCCATTACATCCATATAGCCCGTATGCTTCTCGATAGTTAATCACTGTCCAATAAGCAAATAACTTGGCAACAGCATAAGGAGAACGCGGATAAAATGGAGTTGATTCTGACTGCTGAGGGGATTGGATTTTGCCATATAATTCAGAAGTCGATGCCTGATAGAAACGAGTTTTGTGGGTTAAATCAAGATTTCGAATCGCTTCCAATATACGCAGGGTCCCCAAACCATTGACGTCTGCCGTATATTCAGGAGAGTCGAAAGAGACATGCACATGACTTTGAGCACCCAAATTATATATCTCATCTGGTTGAATCCTCTGGATTATTCGAGTTAGTGACAATCCGTCGGTCAGATCTCCGTAATGTAGATGAAATTCATTATGGTGCTCTTGGGGTGCAAATATATATTCATCGATTCTCTGAGTTGTAGGCACTGAGACTCGGCGCCTGAGTCCGTGCACGACATATCCTTTTGACATTAAAAGTTTCAGAAGATAAGCGCCATCTTGACCCGTAATCCCAGTTACAAGTGCTACTTTATTACTCATATTTTACCTATTAAAACCGGGCTAAAACAAAGTTAAACCGCCAGAATGCTTTGCTTACCAGCGTCAAATTACTACGATAACTATTTGATATTACTCTAATTACAAAACAGCGCCCAGCCCCGTGCTTAAAAATATAAAGCACTAAGCGTCGTACTCTACCAATTTTTTCTGTCCATATAATTATCGGCACCTCAGCATGTATTCTTAGCGTACATCTCTCCCAATCGCTTCTTCCAGATATCGATTGAGATTAGACTGCCAATTACAGGAGAAGTATTCATCGTGCAATTTTCTCCAATTTGATTCACGCGGCGGTAGCTTGCCCATATGCAATAATTCTTCCGCCAATGGCAGCTCTGGTATTTCGTCCCAACTACTGACCTTCAGGAAAAAAGTGGGAATGCCCTTTGCCCTAGACTCGTGCAATACGGTTGAAGGCTCACTGACGACAACGGCAGCTTTTGCTAATGACTCAGCCATCGACTCTCCATTTTCAGGTTTCAGGAAGTATTCTCCCAATGCCTTTGAGAACTCATCAGAATAGCGAGTCATTGTGGGATGTATTCGTACTTTTATTTTATAGTTGGGATGCTGGTGCATTAATTGTTTGGCGTAAGTAATTGTTTTATTTACATCAAAGCAATTTGTGCAGAGTAAAATATACTCTGGTTGGTAGTTAAAATTGTGTAACGCTTGTTGGTGAGCTACGTTACCCAATACGTAAGTATTGCCACCACCGGAGTATTTTTCACGCCACATTTCTGACCAAATCAAAAAGTCATCAGGGAAATACGGTTGCATCCAAGACGCCTCTGCCACACCCGGCCCGAAAAAATAACCACTGACGTGATTATTAAGCTGACCGTGCTGGATCTCAGCGACTCGGATCCCCATTTGTTTTAGCCATTTTATTTGAAATGCCCTGGTGCCATAACCAGCATTTTCGATGAAAGCAAGTTTAGGGGCGGTTTGTTCGATTAGTTGCGTATAAGCCGCTTTCCAATGGGGCAATCGGGTAGCCATAGTTACTAGCTTTGCCCTAATTGCGCTCATATAGTCTTGGTCAATCCACTGACTATAATGCTGCGCGATATAATGCATAAAATCATCAATCGTTTTTGAATCACGAGCTGATATTTTTGTATTATTGGCTTTTAGCCTGCCATATTGATATACCATTTCATGCCATATGAATCCATATTCAGAGGGATCCAGATATGAATCCTCTACGACTCTTGTTGTGTAGGGAGTGTCAGCGAATAACATTTCTTGCAAGTTTACACATCTATTGCCTTGCTTTTGACGATACAATTCCAAAGAAAATATAAGGATATCGACAGAAGCTAAATTACCGATATTCCTTTCTATTTGCTCTAACGTTAGAGCATTTAAGTGATATTTTCGCTCTTGTTGTAATTTGAAATTTGACTGTGATTCAGCCTGAAAATAGATGCCTTCTATGGCTTTATAGCATTGAAATAACAGCCCCATTCTCACGATAGGCCACATGTGTATTCCATCAAATTCAAAAGCAAAGTACTCCAGTTCATCAGCTCTCTCATGGGCAGTAATGAGCTCAAGTGGATACCGATACTTTTGATCAATTGAAGTCATTTTGACTACCTCTAATAACCGACCTGAAATTAATCTTTAACAATCGCGCAAACGGATAAGTGTTTTCTCTGTCATGTTAGGGAGTGAAATTAGATTTTGAAAGATCTCATCTTGGTACTTGTGGGAAGCGATTAAAAGCACCTCAAAATCCAAGGATCCCAGCACTTCGGGCGACTGTACTAAGATATCACCAAGATTGTGTTGGTTGTGGTTCGCTTTGTTATCGACCACTGCAACTATCTTCTCGTAAACACCTTTTTCTCTTGCTTGTTCGAGGGTTCTAGCACCAATTTCTCCGGCACAGTAAATTACAAATGTTTTCCCTTGGTAGCGGTCTAAATAGTGTTTCAGCAACGCGCTTGCTTGCTTTTCCACCTGCGATTCTTTCTTGAATAAATTGGCAATAAATCCACTCTGTTTGCGCAACTGGTGGCTGGCAGTAAAGTCGGAGGCATAGTGTTCGTGAGGTACTGGTGATGATTTCATTAACCCTTCAAAACTCTCAAGATCCATTTCCAATTTATCAATCACATAATCACGATCTCGCAAAAGCTGACGATTCTCAATTGCTGGTTTCGCTAGTTCCAGCATAGCCTGCTCCCGGTTGATTTCACCATTGCGAATCAACGCTGACAAGTGCACTTTACGTTTATCAACACCAAACTTAACAGGCAAGATGTATGACTGATAAAAACGAGTGAATACTGATTCAAAATGTTTACCTGAATAAGCTTCCCAGCCATACCCACTCTGTAACTCCTGCTTAGCCCGCGCCGCAGAATAATTGATTAAATTGAGCACATTAATAGATTCCGGACCGGTTTCAGACTGACGTAAGCTGGCCAACTTTTTTTGAGAGATTAAGGGGAAGGTACTGAGTTTTACTTCACCAAACTGCTTGTGAATAGCTTCGATATTAGTTTTATCGTCTTTATTCCAATTCCACGACAAAGGCATGCCATGTTCTGTCGCATAGTTAACACCGGATAATATATATTTGATGTTGTGCTTTTGTGCCAGTCGATACAAAGTAGCGGTAATTGCATGATCTGTAAGCAATTCGATATCTATTACTCCGGCACGTAAAAATGCTTTTTGCAAATCTCGAAATTCCTGCCAATCGATGATCAAGGTTTCTAAGTCGAATTGATGTTTATCGATAATTTTTGCGACATTTCGGATGGCAAGCCTTGAATTCCAGCCATTATCCAGGTGCACCACAAGGGGATTTAGATTCATTTCAGCAGCAAGGTGGGCCACATAAGAACTGTCTACCCCACCGCTCATACCGACTATGCAATCGTATTTAGCTGAGTGACTTTTGAGTTTCACCGCCAAACTGGCAAGATTTTCTTCCTCCTGCGCCGGCGAAACATGGTAAGTCTCATCAAAATTGAGACAGTGGCTACACACCCCTTTTTCATTGAAGTAAATGTCTTTGTCACTGGTGTCCATAACACACTGAGTGCAAACAATATGTTTTTTATTCATCAAACAAATTCCTCAATACCAGCTGCTCTGGATAATTTATTAGTACACCATTGTTCTTGAATACGAACATGCTTGACGCACTACAGGCATGTGCTCCTGCAGCAACCGCTGTAACCATATCTTGCAGGGATGCAGCACCGCCGTTAATCACAACAGGCAAGTCTGGAAATTCGGTAACCAAACGCTTTAGCAACTCCAGTTCATACCCCATGTAAGAACCATTGCGATTAACGTTGGTTAACAACACCTCACCCGGCGTAGCCAGTGCCAAAAGGTAGCGTATCCAGGTCATAGGATCTGCTACAGGCACTCTAGCTTTAGTGTGAGAATACACTTTGTTCTTGCCCAACCAGTTGCGTTTCACATCGATGTTCAAAACCACACTTTGTGAGCCATACTTTTGTGTCAACTCAGCAAATAATTCAGGTTGACTAAAAAGCACAGAATTAAGAATGACTTTTTCTATCCCCATTTTGAACAGAGCATCTGCGGCTTCAAGACTATTGACACCACCACCATAGGAAACAGGAAAAAAACAACGAGAGCGCAGTTTGTCCATTAATTTGAAGTCTGGTCCTCGACTATTTTTACTAGCGCCTCCGTCGACTACAACCAGTTCATCCACTTCCAAATCATTGAGCAAAGTCGCTGTATTAATGGGGTCACCGATATATTTTGATTTACCAAACCCTGTAGTTTGATAAACACCACCACCCATAATATGGAGCATTACAATGATACGAGGACGCATGCTTACAGCGCCTCAAAATTTTGGAACAAATGCATACCATATTTGTGGCTTTTTTCAGGATGGAACTGCACTCCGAAATAATTATCCCGCTGGGCAATGGCTGAAAATAACGCACCATAGCGAGTGACACCACCGGAGAATTTATCATCGTGTGGGATATAGTAAGAATGCAAAAAATAGAATCGGGCATACTCTTCGTCCATATTGTGCAATAACGCCGAGTTGTGTCCCGGTTCAATGTGATTCCAGCCCATATGGGGGACACGAGCAACCTGCTGAGCATCAAACCTGGTAACCGTAAGCGGTAACCAGCCAAATCCGGGTAGTTTACCTTCTTCACTGGACTGACAGAGGAGTTGTGCTCCGACACAAATCCCCATGTAATACTTGCCCTTCACTTGTACTTGTTCATTTATGGCTTCATCCATACCTGATGTTCGTAAACTAGACATCACACTGTCAAACGCACCGACACCGGGTAAAATAATCTTGTCACAATTGTCTAATTCTTCCGGTTGAGTAACTAACTGGAAGTCTATATCCAGAAAATTGAGCATATTCGCAATAGAACCAATATTACTAATGTTGGAATCAACTAAAGCGATCACCTTTTAACTTCTCGCTCTGTTTGATGGGTTTGCAGTGTCGCAGCTTGTTCGCAGGCGACACCAAGATGGTAAATAATTTTATCCAGATCACTTTGCGTTAAATACTGATGGCATGGAAGACTGAGTATCTTGCCAGATACATGTTTAGCTTTGGGTGTAACCCCGCGATATTGCTGAAATGGTTCATAATCATTAATCGTTTTAGGGTAATGGATCCCCGTTTCAATACCAGCTTGATAAAGACTTTGTTTCACCCAGTCTCGCTCTTCAACACGAACGACATACTGGTGATAGACAGGCTCGGCCCACTCTGAAAGCTTAAACAATTGCAGATGTGGGTTATCTTGCAAGCTGGCGTGCAAAATAGTCGCTTTTTCGCGGCGTAATTCATTCCAGGCAGGTAGGTATTTGAGCTTTACACAGAGTACAGCAGCCTGTAATGAATCCATTCGGCTATTTCGACCGCATATTTTATGGCCAAATTTATCTAGTCTTCCGTGATTCGCAATCATACGACAACGTCTTATCAACACCTCATTATCACTACAGATCGCACCAGCATCACCCATTGCCCCTAGGTTTTTACCCGGAAAAAAACTAAATGTGGAAACGTCTCCCCAACTACCAATAGTTTTGCCTTGCCATCTGGCTCCGTGGGCCTGAGCACAATCCTCTATTAGATACAGCTGGTGCTGTTGGCAAAACTGCTTAATACGCTGCATGTCTGCCGGAATACCGAATAAATGTACCGCAATAACGGCAGCTGTTTTATCACTTAGTAAGGACTCCAACTGTTCACAATCTAAACCGTAATGCTCTTCATTGATGTCAATAAATACTGGAATATGACCATTGTTCACGACAGCTTCTGCTGACGCGACAAAGCTGTTGGCAGGAACAATAATTTCTGCCCCCGGAGGCAACTGTAATGCCGCTATGGCAATTTCAAGTGCATCAGTGCCATTACCGCAGGCGAGGGAATACTTACTGCTACAATAACTGGCAAAGGCTTGTTCGAATATACTTACCTCTGGTCCGTTGATAAATGCCCCTGCACTGATAACTGACTGAATGGCGTCATCAAGCTCCTGCTTTAGTTCAGCATGCTGCTGGTGTAAATCAGCCAGTTTAATCATCAATTACTCCTAAGCGACATTTCTTGGGAGTGAACCGCAGGAACACTTCTTTGCCAGTTTCGATAGACTCATACAGAGCAGAAATCAGCTCCAGGCTCTTTCGGCCTTCAAGGCCATCCACCAAGGCAGGCTTTCCTTGTAATATCGAGTCCCTGACGTTTTCATAAAACGCTTTGTGTCCAAAGCCATACACATTGGGTGGATTTTCAGAATATTGCTCTATCTCTTCATCTACAGGTTGTTTATCTGCAAATTGCCACGTCTTCATTTCATTTACCGCGAAACCAGATATCTCTACGGTTCCCGTGGCTCCTAGAATTGAAATTGAACCTTCAAGATCTTTGGGTCTTGTGGCCGTAGTCGCTTCAATAACACCCAATGCGCCATTGCTAAACTTTAGAGTAGCAACTGCTGTATCTTCAGTTTCAATGTCCACCATCGCTGTAGAACTTCGGGCGTGAACACTCTCCACCTCCCCCATCATCCACTCCAATAAATCCACATGATGGCTAGCTTGATTTGTCAACACTCCACCATCATATGCCCAAGTTCCTCGCCATTCATCCTGGTCATAATAAGCCTGATCACGACACCAACGCACTCTTATAGTTCCCAACACCAGCTTCCCAAAACGGCCAGCTTCAAGTGCTTCTCTGAGTTTTACCACAGGTAAATTGAAGCGATTTTGTTTAACTACAAACAATCGACAATTATTCTTGGCGCAGGCCACCAGCATGCTGTCGGCATCTTTTAGTCTGAGAGCCATAGGCTTCTCTACAATAATATCTTTGCCATAGTCAGCCAACTCAATAGTATGTGAAGCATGCAGACCACTTGGAGTTAATATTGTTACCAAGTCGGGATTCCTGTGCTGCATTAGTTCATGCATATCTGTAAATGCAGGCACATGATATTTTTCTGCAGCCTGTTGAGCTTTTTCGGGCTCGATGTCGCACACTGAATCCAAAACCATGCCATCTATCTCATTAGAGGACAGAATTTCAGCGTGCTTTTTCAGGATCCGACCACAGCCTATCAGGGCGACTCTTAAACTATTACTCTTCGATTTAGATACAGGCAGGTTTGGGTTCGACAAAGCTGACTCCGGAATTATTGTTATTCTTATAGATCGGCACAGTTGGCCAGAATTTTAATGGTTTATTGTATTAAGGCTTTGAATCTGAAGCAGCTAACACATTATTGACGTCCTCAATCGATCAATGGCTGTGCGTTGAGCTTGTCGCCCCTTAGATAATACCTTTCATTGGACTCTTTGCAATCTGCAACTCCTTCCCCTGTAACGGGCAAAGGCAACCGGTGACCCGCTTTACTCACCCAACCAACTTGCCTGGCTGGAATGCCCAACATCAATGCATAATCGGTGACATCCGTTGCTACAGTGGCCCCAGCTCCAACTAAACAATAAGCACCCAAGGTTACGCCACACACTATAGTACTATTAGCTCCCAGCGATGCTCCCTGCCTTACCAGGGTCGTTTGAAACTCATCTTTGCGTTCTATAAACGCCCTGGGATTGACCACATTGGTAAACACCACGGAGGGGCCACAAAAAACGTCATCTTCGATGACGACTCTGGCATAAACTGACACATTATTTTGGATTTTGACCCTGTCACCTATTTGCGCGAGGTTATCAATGTATACATTTTGCCCCAACTGACAGTCTTGACCAATAATAGCCCGAGCGCAAACATGACTAAAATGCCAAATTTTAGAGCGTTTTCCAATTTCAGCTCCCTCATCAATAATAGCTGTTTCATGACTAAACCACTTATCTGTCATGAGTTAATTCCCCTGTATAGACTCCGTGATCTATGGCCAATTCATTTGCCCGCATTAACGTTTCCGGAGTACCTATATCAATATGAATATTTCGATTCAGAAATACGTTTGCTTTACCAATACATCTGGGAATAAAGTCTTTACACAAATCAATTTTTGATTCAGGCATAGCGATAACCTTATTTACTGCTCTGCTGTCCATCAAAAAAACAGCTCCGTTAGCCAAATTGTTCTGCCAGGGAATTTGCGGTTTTTCAACATAATCTTTTAGAATATCACCGTCGGTCACTTTTACCATCCCACAGGACTTTGGCGTTTGAGTTTCGAACAACATCATTGTCAATTCACAAAAATGTGGTCGATTGCGAAACTGAACTAAGAATGCTTGCCAATCCGTAATACAATAATTATCGGCATGAGCAATGAAAAACTCATTACCCTCAAAGAAAGCTGCGTTGTTGCGCAATGTCCCCATCGTACCTTGCAAACACTCCTCGTGTACCAGTTTCACCTTGGATTTATAGCAAGACTGAGATATGAACATTTCAACCTGTTGTGCAAAATAATGTGTATTGATCCACACTTCATCTACATCAAGTTGTTCGAAAAGACAATCCAGCCAGATGCCTAACAATGGCTTACCACCAATAGGCACAAGGCATTTAGGCATCGTATTTGTCAATGGCCTCAGACGGGTGCCTAAGCCACCAGCCAATAGAAATGCTTTCAAACTAACTCCGGGGTTGCATTTTATGCAGGTAGCGACGCAGCTCCTGAGCGTTAATAGGCTCATTACCCACAGTGCTGATATGTATAGCGCTGGCAATCATTCCCATCAAAGCTGCGTGCCAAACATCACACTCAGCAATCATCAGCAGGGAGGTGGTTACTAACAGCAAGTCGCCCGCCCCCGAAACATCAACAGGATTCTTATTCAGAGCAGGCAAAGAATCCAATTGCGGTCTTTGATTGCTGTTCTTATTCGCTACCATCGCACCGGCTTCAGCCAATGTCATCACAACATTACCAGGTTGTAGTCGATTAATGAGAACTTCTACTACCTGAGCCAATCCCACGCTGCTATCCAGAACATTAGTTGCCTGTCTGGCTTCCAGTTCAGTAGGTGTCACCAGACGCATTCTTCGAAACTTGTTTAAGTCGCCTTTTTGAGAGGAAGTCTGGCTATCTGCCACCATAGGTACGTCATGTTGCTCTGCCAGAGAAGCAATCTTCTGGACGGTGTCTTCAGACAACAACCCATAGCTGAAATCAGAAAACATAATCAAGTCATATTCATGTATTTGGCTTTCTATGGCCTGCAATAATGCATTTTGTGCCCGGGTATTTAATGGATGACTGCGAAACTCATTAACTCTCAGCAACGTCTTATTGCCACTTCGGTAGCGTTTTTTAACAGTAGTGGGGCGGGTTTCATCGTTCACCAAATTACAATGTACGCCCTTGTCATTAAGCTCTTTAATTAACCAGTCGGCCTTCTTATCTTTCCCGCAAACGGAATAAAAATCTACCTTGGCTCCAAAAGAACGAGTGTGGCACGCTACAATAGCAGCGCCGCCAATAAAACATTTTTTCTCGACTGGCGACACAACGATAGTAGGATCTTCGCGAGATAGACCTACTGGATCACAATCGACGTACTCATCCAGAATGATATCGCCAATGACGGCGACCTTTAAGTTGCTCAGTTGGTCGAGTGCTGAAGCAATGAATGATGGTTGAATATTGTGACGCTTGATATAGCTGAAGTAGCTTGATGGCAAATCGAAATCGGCCTGAAGACTTCCACTGGTTAAAATGCTGGTTGAATTGAAGGTACTTTCACCTGAACTAAATACCAGCTCTCCGCCCCACGCCTGAATAATCGACTGCTCTATGTTGTGACCGGATTTAAATTCATTGCCCTTCAGCACAATATCCGGCCTGAGCGTCAGCAATGTATGTTCCAGGTCATTCAACATTACAACATCATCTATAAAGCTAATCGCTTTTAATGATTCTAAACGTTCTGCGTCAGCCAAGATGTTTGCATCAAGGTTCTCCTTTTTCAACAAACCAATGACGAGTCTGCCACCCAATTCGCTGGCAAAGCGAAACATTCGAATGTGACCGGGGTGCAAGACGTTAAAGATCCCAGATATAAAGACCAGTTTATTGTGCGTTTTTCTAGTCATCGACTTCCTGATGAGGTGTTCGTATGGTTAGGTTTAATTCAGACGGCTCGCTGCTAAAAATTGCCCCAACACGGATTCAATATCTGGACTGAAAAAGCCCAAACTGTTTTCCAATGTATCGACATGCAAAGCGCTATATTTAGGTGTATTAATCCCGGTCTTGCTCGCTTCCACCAAGGATACATCAAGATCGAGCATGCTACTCAACATGACAAGGGTTTGATAGTAGCTAATGTCTCGTTGTCCCGATAATTGATGAATCCCCCCACTAAAATCAAAGAGGAGTCTGGTGATATACTGGCACACCTGCTCAATGTAGATTGGTGCCATCACCATATTAGTAAATGCAGTGACCTTTTCTCCGGACAACATTTTTTTGAGACTAGCTCTCAGAAATGGTTGTTCTGGCATCAGCACTTTGGTGAGCCGCAAAATGGCAACTCGATAAAACTGAGACTCGAAGCATTTTTCCAATGCAACTTTGGAAGCACCATATTCTGAAATGGGCTGCGTAATATCGTTACGTCGTGGCATCAATTTATCGCCACAAAACACCTGATTGGTTGAAAACAGTATCCAGTTTTTGGCAGGGATGATGTGATAAAGCTCCTCAACGGCCTTGGCATTAATATATCTGGCTAATTGTGGGTCTCGCTCACATGCTGCAATATTACTCATTGCAGCTAATACAACAACGGTGTCAAAATGCGACGCCTCAAAGAGATGAGCGGGACAATTGCTCGGTGAATTGAGATCCAGGTAATAATCATCCTGATCAGACCTTCCTGCGGTGCAGAGTTTAATGTTTGCGGTTAACTGCCAATGATTTTTGAGATGCTTGCCAATGGCCCCTGAGGCACCAATCAGCAGCACACGTTTGCTAGAAATATCCATTTAAAAACTTGGTTAATCGGCATGTCGCAAGACAAAGCGCTTTTACGAGTTATTGCTTAAGTCCAAGTGTGACGAATTCTTGAATTGGTGTCAAAATAGTAAACTCAAGGCTGACTCGAGTTTCATCGCTACTATTTATCATCCCCCCGTGCAATAGTTTGTCGTGGAAGATGATGCAATCGCCTGGCTGTGTC
Organism: Planctobacterium marinum; assembly: GCF_036322805.1. GTDB lineage: Bacteria > Pseudomonadota > Gammaproteobacteria > Enterobacterales > Alteromonadaceae > Planctobacterium > Planctobacterium marinum_A. The sequence goes on from NZ_AP027272.1 coordinate 3,764,967, forward strand.
TCAACACTGACCAGGTTGAGACTTTGTAAATCTTCATCCAATACTGGTTTCTGCATACCATTTCGCCATTCTCCATGATACTTCCAATCATCTGAGTGCTGTGAGTGAGGGACAACTTGCAATCCACTGCTGCCCAGTACGGTACACACAGACATCCACAATTTAACTCTGGTGTATCCTGTTGGCATATCACCGTGTCCCAAATCCCAAAACCATTTATCAGCGTGTACCGAACCAATATCGGTATTCCCCGGGCGCACCAGACGCCAATATATACCCGGCCACCCCATATTCTCCTCATCTGCCAGAAGGTAATCCCCAAACAATCGATTTAATTGCGTACCAATGGCCCCGGAGAGCATTGATTTTACTGCTGATGGCCCCAGTAGCCGGGCATTTTTACTCCAGGTGCTGGCGTGATCGAAATCTTCAGGTTGATAAATCTTGTGATATTGGTTGATAGGCTCGGCGTGGAATTGCTTCACTTTGTGGGGACAAACCATTTGTAAAACATGCAAGTATTGCTCTGTTATCAGTGTCAGGATATGTTGATAATCCGGCATCGAAATATTCGCAACCAAATAGCCATTGTCAGTATTTAGCTCTCTCAACAATGCTTCGCGATTCAGCTCAGATAAACTGATTGCCTTCATTTTTGTAGTACCCTGTTAAAGTGCTCGATAACTTGCTCTGCTCTGCTGCGAAAGCTGTGATGCGTTTTAGTTTTAAGATAACCAGCAGCTCCGATTTCCTTCGCTTTAGCTGGATTTTGTAATAGCCATTGAGCCTTATCAACAGCTTCTCCGATAGAACGGTAAGTCACAACTTCAGTATCCGGTTCAAACAAATGCTGAATATTGCGCCCGTGCTCCACCATCATACAGGCTCCATTACCTGTTGCTTCGAACATACGCATGTTACCGACATCTCCGTAGGCATGCTCTGTGTGAATATTGAATGTAACCAGGGAGTCGGCTAATCCATCCAGGTATGCTTTGCCAAATAGTCCCGCTCGAACCGCTTGATGATTGAAAAACGCAAGAGGAGGTACAACCGGGTTTTTCTTATCGGCAATTTCTTTACAAATAGACAGCACTTTTGCGCTATCAGAGCTATTCCTCAGTTCTTTCAGGTAATCCGACCAAACAGCACGCTGATTATCTGTGTAGATTTTTGAGGACTCTTTACCGTACACCTTCAAATCCGCATTGTAAGTTAACCCCAATAGATACTCATATCGGGTTCTGTGATGCATGGTGCCGCAATTTCCAGTGGAACCAAAAAAACTAAAAGGAATGTTTTTATGTGTCTTTTGAGGGCGAGCATCATAACAGTAATAAAACAACTCTTTTTCGACGGTACCACTGTATTTTTCTTGCATAAAGGAAGGCACACAACATAAAAAGCTGTCGATTCCATAGGCCTGCATTTTGTTACGCAAAGGAAAGCCCATAGTACAGGTAATCCAGCGGATGCTTGGAACCCGCTCTTTGATATACTGCCAAAATCCACCTTCATACAAGCGAGCATTGTGAACAAACAGTACATCCGGCTTGAAGCGTCTTAACTGCTCTACAAGGATAGACATTATGACTTGCATTTTATCCTCAGTGAGAAAGTCATAGTCCAGACTTAAACCTTGTTCTTTCGCCCACTGTAATTGCAATGACTCGAGATCCCAAACAATATCAATAGCCTCAACCCCCATGCCCCTAAAATGATCTTCATAGCCAAAATACTGATGAAACTCTTGCTCTTTAATAACGTCTCGTTGTTCGCTATAGGGCGCAGATTTCAGCTCTGGGTTGTTGGCGTAAATCGAGCGAATGAATTCAGGGTAATGGGCGGCGACAATGCGCGCTATTTTAATATCTCTGTTCATGTCAAACCGGCCTGTGCGTGAGTTCTCGCTGTTCATCAGGCATTTTTTCGTAATAGGATATTGCGGCGCGAGACAAACCAGAACGGAATAAATTGCAGTAATAGCCCTCTTTTAGATTTTTTGACACCGGGGCAAAAGAGGGTTTAAGGCGAAAATCGATTGACCATCGAGTAATACAATCCTGATTCACCTTCTGTCCGTGAATAACTCCCAAGCTGAACATTAATATCTGATCTTCTGCCAGTGCAACTGGTGTCTGGGAATACTGTTCAGCTTGCTGGATCTCTTTTGGCGCATAAAGAAAGCCCATTTTATTGGCATTTGAGCCTTTTGCCACAACGTCGGATTGCTTTTTTATAGTATCAACAGGGCCTAGTTTGTGACTTCCTGCTACCAGGTTCAATGCCCCCTTTGAATTTACTCGGGTAAGATTCACGGAATTAGATATTTCATAAGCACTATTGCCATAGAACGTATCCCGATGCAGTCCAATGTTATCCTGATAACATCCGGGTCGAGCAATGCGCAGATAAGGTTGCACCTGGATATCAATATCCGGCCCATAAATGCTTTTGAACAGGCTTTGGTTATCTTTCACCAATGCGAAGTGGCTTTGACTCTCGCTTAACTTTGAGAACAGTTGAAACTGTATTTTTTTGTGCTCATTGTCACTAGAGACATACTGGTGATAGTTTTCAAGAGTAAGCTCAGGGTCAAAATAGGACTGCAGCTCACTCAGCAGCATTTTCTTAACCGCCTCTAGAGATGTAACACTAATGCCCGAGATGACCATAAAGCCATTATCTGCCATAAATTGAGTGGCGGTATCCAGTTCTCTACAGGAAAATATCATGTTCATTAAAAAGGACCTTTAAACCACTCGCCCGGCACATCGTGATGCTCCGTAAAAGGCAAGCGTTGTAACAAATGAGCGAAATCTTTTAAACCACACATTTGGCACACTTGTTTTACTATTTCTCTAGCATCGGGATGAAACTCTTTTGTCAAACCATAGCTAGTTGGCTCAGGCACATCCGGCATGGCAATTCGGGCCGGTGCGGTTTTGAGCTGTGCAAATTGTTTTTCTGCACTACGGGCCACTATTTCTGAAGAAACAGAACAAGTTAATGCGCCAGTATCCAGCACCAGAACCCGGCCAGTTTTGGCAATCGACGCTTCAATTGTCGCCCAATCTATAGGCTGCACCGTTCTCAAATCGATAACTTCTGCTGATATTCCCGCAGCCTGTAACACCTCGGCAGCACGCAACGCTTCCACCACCTGATAAGATATGGCCACCAAGGTAACATCTGTGCCTGCTCTTAAGACTTTGGCTTTTCCAAGGACATCATCTTGCCAGCCAGGCGGCACATTGCCCTCTTGATGATGCAACCAGCGATGCTCCAAAAACACCACCGGATTAGGATCGAAAATACTCGCTAACAACAGCCCTTTAGCGTCAGCGGCTGTCGCCGGCATCACCACTTTTAAGCCCGGAATATGGGCAAACCAAGCCTGTAAGTTCTGCGAGTGTGTAGGTCCCTGCCCCCAGCCCCGACCTAACATTAATCTTATGGTGATGGGCACCGAGCGCTGTCCACCAAACATGTAAAACCATTTCGCCGCAGCATTCACCAGCTGATCCATAGCCAATAAGAAAAAGTCTAATCGCTGATGCACCATGACAGGTTTCATATCATCTAACGCGGCACCAATGCCAATGCCCAACATGCCATTTTCAGATGTGGGCATATCAAATACTCGTGCTTCACCAAACGCCTCCTGCAGCCCTTCGGTGGTGCCAAAAATACGCTTTGGGTCGTCTACACCGAGGCCATAGCAGAGTACGTCTGGATCTTTTTCCATCGCCAGATGCATGGCTTCATTGATAGCTTGGGCAAAAGTTAAGCTGCGCTCAGCCATTAGCCACCTCTTCACGGTTTACATTGAAGTCGGGCGCAAATACAGCCGAGCAGGCTTGTTCAGCGGGAGGATAAGGACTGCTTTCGGCGAATTCAAACGCATCCTGTATCTCAGTCTCTAATTGCCGGGTCATCAATTGCAATGCTTGTGTATCGAGAATTTGTGCGTCAAAGAGCTGAGTTTTGTACAACTCGATAGGATCTTTTTCTTTCCACGCCAAAAACTCGGCTTCGCTGCGGTAACCAATATCATTATCATAATGAGGGCCACAATGTTCTCGCCAGCGATAGGTATGTAGCTCCACAAACGCCGCTGAATGCCCCTGCCGACAAGTATCAATCGCTGTAGAGAGGACGCGATGCGATTCTGCCACATTATTGCCGTCCCCCTCCTGGCTGTGCAGGCCAATCGCACTGGCGATATCACAAATTTTACGACCTTGTGGCTGCCTGACCTTCAGTGGTGAATAGACGGAATACAAATTGTTCTCGCAAACGAAGAGCACCGGTAACTTTTTGACAACCGCAAAGTTTGCCGCCTCGTAAAACACTCCCTCTTCAATGGCACCATCACCCAAAAACACGACAGTAATATCATTTTTGCCGCGCAACTTCTGAGAAAGAGCCAAACCAACGCCAATGGGGATAGTATTACCTACAATGGCTGTGCTGCCTTTAAATCCGACTCGTTCATCGATTAAATGCATGGAACCGCCACGGCCTTTGCAGCAGCCAGTTTCTTTACCATAGATCTCGGCCAGCATGGCTTTTAAGTCGCCACCTTTAGCCAGGTAATGGGCATGCGCCCTGTGTGTAGAAACCGCGAGATCGGATTTAGTTAAAAGTGTACCAATAACCGCGGGAACACACTCCTGACCAATGGACAAATGCGTGGGGCAACGCATGTTGCCCTGTGGATATCTTTTAGCGATTTCCTCTTCCACCATGCGAATACGCAACATACTTCTCAGGAAGCACAACTTATCTGTGTCACTTAAGTTTACAAATGTCTTGGCACTGGTTTTTGCTTTGGGGATTGAAGTATTCATTAAAGTGCGTCTCTCATGGGATAAACCAGTAATAATCACCGCTATAACCAACCTGCTGAAAGTAGGCTTTCCATTCATCGACGTGCATCATTGTTTTTGCAGTCAGGTTCCAGGCTTCCATTCGCTGTTTTTCCTCTTCATTGCGATAAGCATCCACGGTAATAAAGCTGCCTTTTCGGGTGACCCTTTCTATCTCAAGCAAAGCCGTTGTGAGTTGAGGCAGATCAAGATTGTGCAAAGTGGTAATAGAAAATGTGAAATCAATGGACTTATCAGCAAATGGCAGCGAAACGGCACTAGCCACCTTTAATGCTGGGGCAATTTCCGGTTTACAGTTTGCGATAGCATATTCAGAAACATCAATACCGTGTAAGTTCAGTCCCGGAATCATTCTGTCCAGGTCGTACAACATAAAGCCCTTTGCACAGCCAATGTCTAACAGAGTATCACCGGCTTTGATATCAAAGTGCTTTTGAAAATCAGGCACAACCGGCTCCCAAAATCTGGAATGATAATAAAACCCGCCGTAGCCATGAGAACGCTCTCCATCGAAAAAGGCCTTGCCAAACTGACGGGCTAAAGCCCTGTCTGCCTCGCTTTTCTGCTGACCTCGTTGCTCAACATTGCGCTTAGAGCGAGGATAGTGACGCATTAAATCAATTTCCTGTCCCACCTTATCCTCCCGCTTTTTGATAAAATGCTGTGATTTTCTGACATACGTAATCCACTTGATTGTCAGTTAGCTCAGGATAAATAGGCAGACTCATAATTTCTTTGGCCTGCTTTTCAGTTTCAGGAAAGTCACCTCGTTTATAGCCTAATGGCCGTGCCGCCTCCATCAGGTGCAGCGGGATGGGATAATGGATTTTGGTATCCACGCCTTGCTCTTTAAGGTATGCCATAAGCGCATCGCGCTCTGGCACGCGGATCACATAATTGTGAAATACCGCAGCATCTTCGGTTCGGACCTTAGGACAACTCACAAGGGGTGCCAACTTCTCGGTATATCGCGCCGCGATAGCCCGAAAACGTTCCGTCCATTCGGGTAAATGGGCAAGTTTTACATTACCAAATGCCGCCTGAATTGTGTCCAGGCGACTATTCACGGACCACTGTATTGAGTGGTCGCGATTTTCCAGACCATGGTTGCGCAGTTGCTTCAAGGCAAGGTATAAACTTTCATCATCGGTACTGATAAACCCGGCATCCCCCAGCAAGCTGAGATTTTTCAGTGGGTGCAGGCTAAAGCCTCCCGCAAGCCCCAATGAACCGACTTTCTTGCCGCGATAGGTGGCTCCAATAGCCTGAGCTGCATCTTCAATAATAACAATATCGCGCTCGCCGATGACCTTTGCAATTGCATCGATATCAGCTGGGTTACCAGTGAGATGTACAGGAACAACGGCTTTAGTGAATGGCGTGATCGCCGCCTCAAGTTTAGCGGGGTCAAGGTTGTAGTCATCGCCCACGTCGACAAAAACCGGTTTGGCCCCAACGACAGAAATTGCTCCGGCACTGGCGATAAATGAATTTGGCACAGTGATTACTTCATCGCCGGGTCCGATATTTAATGCTTTCATCACCAGAATCAGCGCATCGGTGCCATTGGCAACAGTAACAGCATATCGGGTGTCGCAATATTGTGCTAGCTGTCGCTCAAACTTCTCTACCTCTTCTCCTAAGATGAACTGACCGCTTCGTCCTAAGCGCACAAACTCAGCCACCAGCTCCGATTCGACCGCCTGAAACTGCGCGCCCAGATTAACAAATGGCACCTGCATTACTACTCTCCGTAAAAGGCTTTGATGGCACTCACCATAAATTGCAATTGCTCTTGGGTAATAAACTCGTGCACTGGCAAGGACATGCAGTTGTCAGCGAATCTTTCCGCCATGGGAAAATCGCCTTTTTTATGCCCCAGGAATTGGGCCGCCGGTTGCAAATGCATCGGGGTTGGATAGTGAATTTTTGCGTCAATACCCTGCCCCTGAAGATGGGCGATCAGCTCATCTCTGCGGTCAAACAGTCCCATGTAAAGATGGTAAACTGAACGCTTGTTGGGGTTGCGCTGAGCAAATTGGATTTGAGGCATGCCTGCTAATTGTAGATCCAGCCAGTCAGCATGCTGTTGCCGTTTTTCGGTAATATTGCGGATCTTATTATCCAGCAGATATTGTGCAACCACCGCCTGAACAGTATCAAGACGAGAATTATAAGCAAACACTTCGCATGTATCCCGGCCTACCAGCCCGTGGTTGCGGATCAGGGCGAGTCTCGTTGCTAATTCTTCGTTGTTAGTAACGATAATTCCGCCATCACCCCATACATTGAGGTTTTTCAGGGGATGCATACTAAAACAAGTCAGCTCAGAAAATTGCGCCATACCTTTACCATTAAGCTTGGCACCAATACCGTGGCAGGCATCTGCAACAACATTGATATTGTGTTTATCTGCAATCTCATTAATTCGCTCCATGTCACATGGCAATCCCGCCCAATGCACTGGCATGATGGCTTTAGTATTTGGGGTGATAGCAGCTTCAATTAAATCAGCATTGATATTAAAGTCATCCCCTGCATCTACGAACACAGGCCTCGCCCCTGCGGTAACGATGGCTCCGACGGTTGCATAAAAGGTAAATGGTGTCGTAATGACTTCATCACCCTCTCCAATTCCCAGCACCTTAAGCGACAGAAATAAAGCGTCAGTTCCAGAGCCCACACCGACCCCATATCGTCCATCGTTATAACTGGCAAAATCTCTTTCAAATTTGTCAACGGCAGCGCCCAGCGTAAAATCACCGTCCTGAATCACTTTTTTGACGCGACTCCAGATCTCTTCGTAATCGGCAAATTGCTGTGGAAGATAATTGTGGTTGATGGGATATTGGCCAGTGACTCGATACTGCTCTGGATAAAAGTTATTCACTGTATTAATCCTTATGAATGTAATTTAGGGGTAGCTTCTTAATCTCTTCCAGATTCTTACTCACCCATTCGATAGTGGCATCGATACCCGAAGATAGCGTTGTTTCAGGCTGCCAAGCCAGTTGCTGTTTAGCTTTACTGTCATCCATCAGATAACGTAAATCCTTGCCCGGCCTGTCTGGGACCATCTCCACAAAGTCGTCGAACTGGATGTGCATTTTATCGCAAATCATCTCCACCAATGCTTTTATTGAGACGAATTCGCTCGCTGAAAAATGATAGCTTTCCCCTATAACGCCTTTGCGCAAGGTAGCCAGTACCGCGCTGCCGACATCAGCACCGTAGATAAAAGCTCTGATGGCTTTTCCACCGCCGTGGAGTTGTAACTTTTGTCCCGTCAATGCGTAAATGATAGTACGGGGAATAATGCGGTATAGCTGCTGACCGGGTCCATAAAAGTTAGAGTAGCGAGTAAAGATTATCGGAAAGTTATACTGATTGAAGTAGGTTCTCAAACTCATATCAATTGCCGCATGAGATACCGCGTAAGGTGTACTGGGTAGATAGTGGTTATTTTCCTCTATCAGACTTTCAGAAGAACCATACACTTCAGGCGTAGAAATTCTGACATAGCGCTGTAGCCAGGTTTGTTGGCGCAAAAACTCGTGTAATTTAACCTTGGAGATAAAGTTTGTTTGATACCATTGCAACGGGTCTTGCCAGCTCTCAGCGACCATCCCTTGACCAGCAAAATCCACAATAAACTCAGGTTTTGTCTCATCCAGAAGATCGCATAAAGCCGAAAAATCACGATTTATGTCCAGTTGATGAAACTCATAATCTGGTTTAGCCAAAAGCTCGCGATAAGGTAGAAAAATATCTGAAGGCTCAGCAGAGCGATTGATGCCCACTACAGAGTATCCAGCCTCAAGCGCCGAAGCAATAAATTGACTACCTGCGAAAGAATTAGCACCTAAGACGAATATTTTCTCAAGCACGTGCTAGTTCCTGATTCAAATACTGCATCAGCATATGTCCAACAATTAATTGCGTATCTTCAGCGATTTGCATGTCATCTACAGGAAAATGGATAGCAACATCAGCCAATGTTTTTGCCTGCCCCCCGCTATATCCCAAAATAGCAAAGCTCTGCATAGATTTTTGTTTAGCCATTGCTAACGCATTTAGAATATTAGGGGAATTGCCACTACCCGAGAGCACAATCAACAGGTCTCCCGTCTCGGCCTTTACTTTCAATTGATGAGAGAAAATATTTTCGTAACCAATGTCATTCCCTAAACAGGTCAGAACCGAAGAATTAGCAGGCAAAGCCTCCACCTTCATCGCTTCGCCATCGGGAGCAATACCGTATAAAAAGTCATTAGCTAGATGAACGGCATTGCCAGCACTACCCCCATTGCCACAGAGGTATACGCGCCGGCCTTTTTGCACAGCTTGATAAAGCGCCTTTGCCAACACCTCCACCGGTGACCATTCCATCTCTTGAGTCGCTTTTTGCAGTTTCTCAAGGTAATTCGCTATCAGGTTTTTCATTCTAAGATCTACTCACAGGAACCAACCATTCCCTTTATTGTTAAGGCAGCACGTATCATTACGCCAAATTATTTGCTTGCATCCACTTTAAGTTGTGGAAGCGGGTTTCGTTCTTCAGCGCTCCGAGCTTATACGCTGCAATAATTTCATCAATGGCATCATTTACCGTCTTGCTCGGTTTAAATCCTGTCGCCAAAAGCTTATCTGAATTAATGCGATAGGAACGAGGATCGTTTGATGGTGTCACCACCAATTCAGCATCGACTTTTTCCACTACGCGATTGGCAATATCTAATATCGAAATATTTTCAAAACCGGCATTAAACACTCCTGTCACCTGCGGATTATCTAACAAGAAAAGGTATAAATTGGTAATATCTTCAATGTGAATATTAGGCCTTGTTTGGTCGCCTCCGAATACTGTGATGCGTCTGTTTTCCAGAGCCTGCATGGTGAGCATATTAACCGATACATCGAGACGCATTCTTTTTGACAGGCCACATACCGTAGCAGGACGAACAATCTGTACTGTCATTTCATTGGCATAACTTAACAACACCCGTTCAGAAACCATCTTGGTTTTGTTGTATTCTGAAATAGGCTCCAGCGACAACTCTTCTGTGACCTGTGTTTCTTCCTTTACGCCGTAAACACTGCCAGACGAGGCGTAAACAAAATGTTTGATGCCCTCTCGTTTGGCTTTATCTGCCAATTGCATAGTGGCCAAGGCACTGACTTCCCAGGTGAGCTTGGGATTCAAATCACCACAGGGATCATTGGCAATTGACGCAAGGTGCACAATGGCATCAATATCATTCAAATCAATGGCATGAGTGTCACGGACATCTTGCTCGAGGACCTGCAGCCTTTCATGGTCAGGCAAAAAATTTCCAAACCATTGAGTATCCAGCGCCACTACATCATGGCCGTTAGCCAATAGTTTGGGTACCAAAACCGTTCCTTTATAGCCACATGCACCTGTTACCAAAATTTTCATTGTTACTTCTCTTTGTGAATTAAGGTTTACTCGCTACTTTTTAAGGTAGTCGTGAATGATCATCTTGTTTCCAACGCAGGCATACATGCCAAGATCAGTGAAATTAACATCAAATTCTTCGAGTAGTGTCAGCCACGCCTTGTGCTCGGCAAATTTATGACTAGCTCGATTGCAATACCAGTTGTCAAACAACAGCATTGCCCCCTCTGACAAATGCTCGTGTGAGAATAAATAACGTAAAACGTCAATGGTGGACTCATATAGATCACAATCCATATGTACGAAAGCGAAGCGTTGGCCTGCAGGGATGTCTGACAATGTATCTTTGTACCAACCCTCGTAAATGTTGACATTATGTTCCGGTAAATTCTGTGTTACCAGTTGACGAAGTTGCAATGCGCTAAGCCCTTTAGCTGTGCCCTCACCCCACACACCGGATGCTACATGAGGTGAATTCAAATCTTCATCAAGAGTGGCTTTCGGAAAACCAGCAAAGCTATCGAACAGACAGAGCTTTCTGCCTTGCATATGATGAGCCGTCTCGTGTTTTTGCATACGCTGAGCATAAAAACTAATTGCATAAGCTATCAAAGAAGCAGTGTAGCCAGTGCAGGTTCCAAACTCTGCAAAATCGCCTTCAACAGATGAAATGAAGCAATAGCTCACACTCTTTGCAATGTCTTTATATACATCAGGATGAACAATATCGCAGCTCAAAGTCCTGTGAATATCTGCCAGTTGTTTTTTCCAGGGTAGAAAGTAAAACTCGCCGTTGGCCATCCGTTCAAACTGATTCAGTGGAATAGCCTCGAATGTGCGCGCCATTACCACGTAAATATCTTCTGATTTCACTCCGTTCTTCAAGCACACTGGGATAATCTGGTTATACCAGGTTGAGCATATGTACAGCGCGCTTAGATCAATATCACGCAGAATCTCGGGAGCAATAACGGGTATCCCTTGCTTTTCTCCTGTTTTGTAACTATCTACAAAAAATGTCACTTGTAGCTGACTTCCGTTGCTCGCCATAAACTGGTCGCATAAATCACCAGTTCCCCAAACAACGATGTTACCTGGCTCCATTACTCCTTCTCCTCTGAGGACTCTATAACGCTGACTAGTTCACGGAAATTTGCAGAAATAACCTCAAAGCTGTCATCTTCCCAGACAAATTTTTGCCAAGGTCTCGCTCCGGGAAAAGAGCCTCCTATCTCAAACCCTCGGTCAATGAAAGATTGCGTTGATGAATGTGGGTAGTTTTCGACAACCTGCTTGTACATGATATAGCGGCAATCTGGGTTCAAGGCACACAAATGTGTCGGCCCATTATTAACACCCAAATTAATATAACTTAGCTCGTACAACGCCATTCTGATTTGCACATTAAATGCAGCTTCGCTACAGCTGAAACAGCCTGACCAATTTTCAGACAGATTCAGAAACGCATTCTCAGTATCAGGCACTAATACTACCAGGTAACGGCTGTGGTCGAGTTCGTGTGCGAACTTTTGCCACTCTTCAGGGTTACTATTTCGCAATGGTTTGTTGCTGGACTCTCTTAGAGAAATGGTAACGACCTTTTTACCGTCCGGATTAATTTTATTCAAATACTGGCGCACAAAGTCCATTGCATGACTATTTGCTTTGAGATGGGCAATCTCCTGTTTTTTTCGCAGTCGTTCAAAAAGCAGATCGAATTCGTATTCAATGACGGGGTGTTGCTCTGAATAATGGTGAGGGAAAATATGCGCTACATCTTCAATGAGTTTGCTTACTTCTGAGCGTGTCGCAGTTTTACTTACACCGACACAATGGGGCAATAGAGAACAACATTGGACCAGTATTTGATCAACCCGCCAATTGTGCTCCTGCGTATTCTGGATAACCCATCGGGTTTGATTAAATTCATTGTCACTGGCATTAACAATGATAATGTGAATACCCTTTGAACCTCTTACAACTCGTTCGCACTCACATAGGCACAAGAAACCAAGAATGTCATAAGTAGCGCGAGCCACGTTAAGGTCATAAATACAATACAGGATATCTTCTGCTTGTAAGGCAATGTGCGACATATTGAAGTCTGGATGGCCCCAGTCAATAATCCTTTCTTTATGATGTTGAAACCAGCGAATCTTTTCATGAGGAACGCCATGGTTTACTAAGCGTTCAGTAATTTCATGAATAGCCCAAGAGGCAACAATAATGGCATCGAAATCCAGCTGCTTTATTTCTTCGGTACTAATATTTTTATGACCTTCGAATGTACTATCAGCGGGTTCGTCTGTTGCGAATGCTATTACCTTGTAACAGGCCTGATGTGACAATAAGAAGCCTTTCGCCGATGCACCGTTACCGTATACAATTACATTTTTACTCATTTTAATACTGACTATCCCGATGAAAATTAAAGCTTGAGCTAAAATGAACTGGCGCTGCTAATCATGCCTACGTCCCATTCTTTTTGAGGCGTTTTCCAGTCACCGTAATACCTTTCCAGGTACAATTCCGGATTTGCTGGAGTTTTCATAGCTATCCCGGAGAACTGAATCAAGTCGGTAGTTTGAAAGTGTTCAATAGGCATACTGATGCCTCTCGAAGCGAGTGCATAATCAGCTGTATTTCCATTGGGGTACTTAACAAATAGATCCACCATCGGAAACGCCAACTCGCACTCCTGTCCCCCAAGCTTTGGACTGAGTTTGAGACTACGTACATCGCCGGGTTTTATGACACCAAATTGATGTTCACTTAAAACCTGATCTACGCGCCAAGCTATTCCGGTGCATTGCTCGAGTTCGCAAAGATGATTTTCTAACAGGCTATACACCCGGTCTAATTCTCTCAACGGAATGCCAATGTCAAGATCATCGTCCCAGGGAATAAGTGCCCCATCTCTGACAATACCCAATAAGGTACCGGCATCCAGAAAATACTGAACTTCAACGTCATTAAACATCTGACAAAGCCAACACAATACCTGCTCACCAGCTTCAATTGAGCCTTTTTGTTCGCCAAACTGCATTGGTTTCGTCATGTAACTCGGTAATGTTTTTACCTTTTCAGCAGGAATTCTGGCGTCTTCGAGTAGTTGAGCTTTGATGTTCTCTATATATTCGCTGGCGATGAAAATGACCTCAAAGCAGAGCTCATTTAATTGCTCTGGTGCAAAAACCGGAAGTTCACAATAGGTTTTACCTTGTTTATTAGCATCGTTGTCGATGAAGCCGAGAACTTGATGAGCCTGTTTGAGGTTTTTCCAGGCAGAAAGCCCCGACAACCCCGCACCAAAAATGAGTACTCTCGGCGGTGCTTCTATGATGCCACTCTGTTTCACTTGCTCACCTCATTGTCGAATAATTTCGCAACTGCGATTTGTCTCAAGCCCATTTCAAGGACTCGCCAACACTATTTTCTTTGCCCATCTAGTATCAACAGGAAAAATAAAGTTTTCACTTCGGGCCGGATCCAAATAAAAATTCTCATCGTCAACAATGTTGCGCCAACCAACAAAGCGCCGCATCTCATCCTTGAGAGATAAATTTTCCAATACATTAATTAGATTATCGGCAATATCTTCTGGGATCTTTAATTGAGCAGCACCTGAATCTTCGAGGATGGCGCGTAGAGTAAAACTACAAGCGAGACCATGTGGTATGTTGTAGTGCAACGTTAAAGGATAGGAAATAGCGTGTGCAACCGCGGTTTTAGTAATGTTAATCGCTGAGCCAGCAAACCATGCTCCCCATTGCAGTTGTTTTCTTGCATCTCGGTTATTGGGATCGCTGAGTACTTCAGGCAGGCCAGAGAGCAAGTTCTGGAGAGCTTTTATGGCCAACTCTTCACTTTCAGGTGTACGATTGACATTCCATAATGATTCTACTGCGTGAGAAATAGCGTCAAGCGCGGCATATAAAGTCGTTTGACGTGGTAAGCTTAAGCACAAGCCGGGCTCAAAAATTACCACGTCTGGTTTGCTACAAGTAATAGAATATTTGCGCGCGCTTTTTTTGTCCCAAAGTGTGGCAAAAGCGGTAACCTCTGCACCAGTACCTGAGGTTGTGGGAATTGCGATACTTCGACCAGAAAACGCTGTTAACGCTTTCTTTTCCTTTACGACTTCGGTAACGGTCTTAGTTGTGCCGGGAAGCATACCGGCAATCACCTTTGCGACGTCAATCACACTGCCGCCACCGAGACACACCACGTTAGTTATTCCCCGCTCTCTAAATTGCCCGTATGACGCCTCTACAAAATCTAACTGAGGATGAGAGGTGACCGTATCCAGCACGTGAACAGGCCCATTTAACTCCTCAACCAATTGAGAGGTAATGCCGCTTGTGGTGAAACTTTGACTGGTTATGAGCAAAGTTTCCCCCGGCAACAAGGCCTCACTAATACTAGCGATAATGTCTGTACTTTCTTTAACGACTTGCGGTTGCGTTTTGACTGACTGCATCAATGTTTATTTTATTATTTAGCATGCTTTAGAAAGGTTCTGGTATTTTCATAAGGGCTTGGTTCAGGTCTGCCCAAATCCTTTCGGGCACCGATTTTAATTTTAATTTCCATCAAACAGGGGCCAGATTCAAAATCCCACCGCTTCAGACAAGACACAAGCTCCGCTTCGGATTCTATACTTATATACTGTGCATAGCCATTAGCAAGCGCTAATGATTCGATATTAATGCTACCTGCGCAAGTGGGTTGGCCACCAACAGATTCATGGGCATTATTGTTTAATAATATATGAATCAGATTGTTTGGCCGCAACGATCCAATAATAGGAAGAGCTCCCATATGCATGATCATCGCACCATCACCGTCTAAACAAACAACTGTTTTTTCAGGCCTGGCTATTGCCGCACTAGCAGCAATACTAGATGCATGCCCCATGGCTCCTACGGTTAAAAAAGCTGAACACTCGCCTGTTGCTTTCACCTGAATTTCATAGAGCTCTCTGGCTGTTTTTCCTGTCGTAGCAATCACAAGAGCATCTTTAGTTAAATGATCATTAATAATATTGAGAGCTGTCTCTCTGGACATCATTTGCCCTTCTGGTTGAGGGCTTTTCGCGGTGGCGGCAAACGTGTTTTTGCGAACGAGAATGGCGACAGGTTTCGAATCCTTCAGCATTGTACTTATTATCTCTGAACACGCAGCACTGACATCGCTTTGTGCTTCCAAAGTGATGTAAGGAATGCCCAGTAGTTCGAGCATTTCTGGAGTAATTTGGCCTTGCTTGAAATGCTGCGGTTCATCTGAAATGCCCGGCTCACCGCGCCACCCAATTATCAGCAACATTGGAATGCCACACACCTCTTCGCATGTCATTGAAACCAATGGATTAATGGCATTACCTAACCCTGAGTTTTGCATATACGCGACCGCGGGACTCCCGGTAGCAAGGAAGTGTCCCATTGCCATAGCAATGGCGTTACCTTCGTTCGCCGTTATAACATGCTGTCTTGAGTCAAAATGTTCGTCTATATAAGCGCATAAATTTTTCAACAGTGAATCGGGTACCCCCGCAAAAAAAGATATGCCGTGCGATCGCACAAATTGGCAAAAGTCTTCAGGTAATATCATGTTAGTTTTTCCGCTCTTGCTTGAGATAAAAAATGCGATTACTTGCCACCGGGAATCAATTCCAGGATCTCTTTTAAGGGCATCATGGTGTCATCCACTTCAGCGGACCGTTGATGCGTTAAAATGGATTTTGCAGTATTTAGCATGGCGGGATAAGCACTGCGGATCAGTTGATTGGCATAAATCACAATATTTACCCCATGTGCAAGAAGCTCATGCTCGTAAACTTGATTGTAACTTGATGGTACCGCGACCAAAATTTTTCGATTGGGCAGTGCTTTATAACGCTGGCAGAATTCAAAGATTTCGTCTGGCGTCTTTTCTCGACTGTGGATCATGATGCCATCTGCTCCCGCATCCAGATATGCTTCAGCCCTGGTTAGCGCATCTTCAATACCCTGTTGCAATATCAGGCTTTCGATTCTTGCAATAACCATAAAATCATCTGTTGCTTGAGCCGCTTTTCCCACCTGAATTTTTGCACAGAAATTTTCAATTGAGTCCTGGGTTTGTGCTACTTCAGTCCCAAATAAAGAATTCTTTTTAAGGCCGGTTTTGTCTTCAATTATTACTGCAGAAACACCCAAGCGTTCCAGAGTTTTAACTGTAAATTTGAAGTGTTCTGGTTTTCCTCCCGTATCACCATCATAAATGATTGGTTTGGTAGTTACTTCTATCACTTCATTCAAAGTGGACATGCGCGAGGATACATCTACAGCCTCAATATCTGGTTTCCCCTTCGCGGTTGAGTCTGTCAAACTGCTTCCCCACATACCGTCAAATTCTACCGGTACATCATCTTTTATAACTTTGGTATGCTCGATAATAAGACCAGAAAGGGCATTGTGTATATCCAGGAAGCGCAGTTGAGGTTTTGCCGCTAAAAGTCTGCGTAAAGATTTAAGTCGTATTTCAGGCGTCACCCCTATCTCTTTTATGGCTTTGTGGAACTGAGTCGAAGATACCCCTTTTGTGTAGGGCACCTCTACAAGCTCTCCTCCCCACTGAGCAAGACAATCAATGACATTCTGCCGTGTCTTTTTTTGCACCCCTTCTTTCCAATCATCGCCGTGTACAACATAATCGGGTCTCAGTTGTTGAAGATTAGGGACATAATCAAGTGTTGTCTGGGGCACAACCCTTTGCACCCCCTTAATATTCTCAACTACCAATTTACGCTGTTCGAAGGTCATATATGGAACTCGTTTATAACTGGCAATCGCGGCATCAGTTAGGAGACCAATGGTCACGTCACCAAGGCTCGCAGCTTTGGCAATAACATTCAAATGTCCTGGGTGCACCAGATCTGCACTCATTCCAATGTATACTTTTTTACTCATATTAATCAAAAATCCCGAAAAGCCAGCTCATAAACGATAGAGCTATATAATTTTGCCGAAGAATCAATCGCTATTGGTATCGACGATAAACACGCCGTTTTTAGCGTATAACCGCTAATTAAAAGGAATACATCACACTCAAACCCTCAGTTCAATAATTCTGGAGAGTTGTTTGAGCACATCGTAACCATCCCAGTGTGAAGAAAAAATTAGTGCCTGCCCTACTGGCACAAGACGGTCAACAGAAGGTCCAAGATAAGGAGCCACCGCCCTTTGGAGTTCGTCAGAACTAAATCCGAAATGACTCACTGTTTGGCACTGCTCTGGCAGCCAAGCAAATAATTCGGTTAAATCACCGACGTCGTATTCATAAAGAAAATTTTGAGCTGGGTGCCAGGCAATATAATCTTTGTGCAATTTGTGAATCTTAACGACTGATAAAGGCCCATCACTGTGTAGATAGTTGTCTTGATGCTGAGACAATATTAACTGTCTGGCAACCAAGTGATTCATAGAGGTTGATGCATCATTGGTCAGCGAGTTAGCTCGGGCCATTAGCCTTGAGTACAAATGCTGCTTTTGTTGCTCTGGACTATCACTGAAGACCAGTACTCTTGGTGATGAACAAGCCGCTTGCTGAAAGGTGCTTATATCTCGCCATAATAGCTCTGCCAACGCATCAATTTCATCCTGAGACTTACCTGCCAACTTCAAAACCGAAACCGAAAACTTGTCTGCAAAGGCGATATCTCTACAATTTGGCAATGTCGGCATTTTACGTATGTTCTGTACTGTTTCGTTCCCGCCCCAAATCATACGAGCCTGCACCATTAGTGATAATGTGGCTGAAACATTACTTTGCTGTGTCCAGGTGGCAATAAGATTTCGCTGCGCTATCGAGGTAAACTTCGGTTGCTGCAAAAGCCTTGATATAAGCGACAACAACTTTTGCACCGCTTCGGTTATATTTGATGGAACTCGCACGATATTATTGTTGCCCACCAACAGACTGCACACCCAACTATAGACGAACATAGTATCGACATTGCTCGGGGCAATATGCAAAACACCACCCAGTGGTTTCAGAAACAAGCTACTGCTGACATTATCCTGAGCAAAATATTGTTGCCTTAAGCGTTTAATGTTACTTGCGCGAAGCCAAAAACCCAATGTCGTTAGTTCGGAATGAGGCTTGAATATTTGTTCAGCTAACAACGTGTTAGAAAGTGCATCAATAAACTCCCTCGTTTCCTTTGCAAAGGGTTCCATGCAAGTACAGCGTAGCACCTCCTCTGCACATTGAATGGAGGTGTCACTTAATATCTGTGGAAGTTTATTTCGCAGTATCACTGCACCCCCTAACTTCCATTTTAGGTAATCTACCATGCACCAAAAAATACTTACCTTTGCGACCACATGAGCAGTCATCTACTCCTAGAATCATACCCAAATCCTCAGTTAATAACGAGTTACCCGGGTAACTACTTGGGACTATGGACAACACCTGAATAACGCCTTCAACATTATTCGGTAAAACAGCCATAGAAACAGGATCTCGAATAATCACATCGGCATAGACAGGTGCATGTAAGTGGCCTTGCTCACATTCAACAAAAATTGACCCTACTTGCTCTGCCATTCCATAAAAATTATGTACCTGGCTCAGCCCCAACACATCTTTGCAAGTTTCTTTAAAGGTTGAATTACTTACTTTTTCAGCTTCGAGCTTTTTCCACCCACCACTGTGTAAAAGCGTCCCTTGACTCAGGTTCAATGTGATATTTTGGGCATTCAATGCCCGGATAAAATATTTCCATACCATAAAGGTAAACCCAAACAACAATACCGGTGTATTTTTGTGTTCGTTGTTAAAGTTTTGTACAACCTCAAGGTTTAATGACATGTCATCATTTAAAGCAAAAACAGGCTTGCGCCCAAAAAGCGAAAGTCCCTGAATACCAGCACCTCTTGCTGAGTAACTATTGCGGCTCTTAACAACACCGGGATGATCAATGATGAGCATTGGCATTCTCTGTTTGCCAATAAAGTCCTGTAATACCTTTACCAGCACTTTAGATTGGCGTCTGCTGGTTTCCTGGTCCAGTAAGACCTTTGCCGGCATTTGTCCTGTTGTCCCTGATGAATATAATGTTTTAAAGACATCAGCCTCTGCAATACTGCTTAAACTCAAATGTTTAAACAGACGGACCGCCAGGTAAGGCAACGATTCAATATCGGAAAGCTCAGTTTGAGAAAATAAATTGTTGTACTCAACACAATGGGCTTGATGGTATTGATGCAGTTCCTTTAGCGTATTCAATAGTCGAATTTCTTTTTCTGCTTGCGGCATAGAGAAGGGCGGACTCTCAAACCATTGCTCTGGTACCAATTCCGACATCACCTTCGCTCCGCCTCAAAAAATGACTCAATCGCCTGATAGTCAGTTTTTTGATTACTATTAACCGGGAAATGTTCTAGCTGAATGATCTCGATAACGCTGGGATGAAGCTTTAGTCGTTCACTCAACTGTTGCTTTACGGACGAACAACTTTGCGCGTTTTTCACGGCTACACACAGTTTATCGTCGATACCACAAACTCTTGCATCAACCCCTGAAGCATCCAAAAAACGTTCAATCTCATCCAACCCCAACCTCAATCCGAAGATTTTTACAAAGCGCTTTAAACGTCCAACGATATGAAAGTCGCCTTCATCATCCTGCCATGCCACATCC
The DNA here is from genome assembly GCF_036322805.1 of Planctobacterium marinum. Taxonomy (GTDB): domain Bacteria; phylum Pseudomonadota; class Gammaproteobacteria; order Enterobacterales; family Alteromonadaceae; genus Planctobacterium; species Planctobacterium marinum_A. The sequence goes on from NZ_AP027272.1 coordinate 3,784,962, forward strand.
CCCGTTTTAAGCACATTGGTAGGTGAAAACACAGCGAGCCCTTCACGACTGTCAGCATAACCCAACATGACATTAGGTCCTTGGTAAATCAATTCACCATTATCCCCATCCAGCGCTTTTGAACCTTTCACTAATGACAATTGCCCACCGGGAATTGCGTTACCGATAGAGCTCGGTTTACGAGATAATTTCTCGGGCGGCAACCAAGCCATTCTGGCTGTTGCTTCTGTTTGACCATACATAACATAAAAAGCTTTTTCTTGTTCTTGCATCCATTGAGAATAAACACTCAGAACTTCAGGTTTCAATCGCCCTCCAGCCTGCGTTATATAGCGCAATGACGGAAACTGTTTCTGGTGAAATCGCAATTTGTAAAGCATCTCATAGGTATATGGAACGCCGGCAAAGCTGGTTATTTTGTCGTTCTGCAGGTATAACCAAAAATCCTTACTAACCACCGATGCGTCTGTCAACAGGCAGCGTGCACCTTTGAGTAGGTGAGTGTTGAGTACCGACAAGCCATAGGAATAATGACAAGGCAGCGTCGTAATGGTGGTATCACTATCCTGAATAGGTAAGTATGAACAGATTGATTCGGCATTCGCCTGTAAGTTCTCGTAACTCAACGCTACCTGTTTAGCTGCGCCGGTACTGCCCGAAGTAGGTAACAAAACAGCCAATCGACTATCAACAAGGGTTTGAGTCAGATCGGTTTGCTGGATTTCTCCAGATCTGACTATCGCTTGTGGCTGAAATCTGACAACGAGTTCGTTGCTCATTTGTTCCGACAAACCAGCATCCAACAACATTACAGCAACTTGATTTTGTAAGCACGCCAGATAATGCACCAACGTATTGATATCATTTTTACAAAACAAAAAGACCAACGCCCCTGCCGAAGGCAACTTTGCTTTTGCGTCTGACACTAAAGTTTGTAACTGCGTAAATGAGTAATCATTACCCTCAAAGGTAAAAGCAGTTCGCTCTTTAAAACAATCCTGAAAATGCCAAAACATAGCCATTCAATTAGGTCCAGTCTAAGGAAAAGACAACGCGCCATCGACACCAATAACTTGCCCGGATACATATTGCGCATCGTCCGACAAAAGGAATCTAATTACGTTTGCCACATCAGAATCGAGGCCGAGCCGTCCAAGTGGAACATTAGCCATAATTTCTTGTTTTTTAGCTTCGCTGTAGTGTGCCGTTAAATCTGTCTCTATGAATCCTGGAGCAACCGTATTTACCCGAATACCTGATGGCCCCAACTCTTTTGCGGCAGATTTTGAAAGCACAGAAAGGCTTGCTTTTGACATGGCATATGCAGCCTGCCCTTTGCCTCCATATTCTCCGACAATACTTCCAAGGTTAACGATACTGCCTTGCTTGTTGCGCATCATTAGCCTGGAAGCAAACTGTATGTGTTCGAATGCCGCACTAACATTAACAGCGAACATAGCCTCCAGATCTATTTTCCTGGTCATGGCCAGCGCTTGTTCTTGCATCACCCCGGCGTTATTGACTAATCCATCCAATCGACCAAATTGCGATTGGATAAACTTAAATTGTTGTTTGAGGGCTTCACTATCAGTTACGTCATATATCAGAGAGTGAAAGCGCTTAGAAAATTTTTCACTGATTATGAGCGACAATTTTTCCGCACTCTGGGCATTGCGACAATTTGCAAGTACTGTCGCACCAGCTTCAAGACAACTATTTACACAGGCAGCACCAATACCTCTACTTGCGCCAGTGATTAAAATGACCTTATTATCAAGTCCCTGCATAGTGAAATTGTTGCTAGAAGGCGACATCGTATTTTTGCAAAATCTCTTGCGCTTTCTGCACAGAGCTCATATCTATGATGTCATCGGTGTCCAACATCACATCAAACACACCTTCAATTTCTGCAATCAAAATCATGTGAGCCGTCGAATCCCACTCCGCAATCGTGTTGTAGGTTAGATCCGGCTTCACTTGGTTTAACTCAATGTTCAATGCGCTAGAAAACGCTTGATATAGCAGTTCTTTATTTGTCATTTAGCTTGTCTCGAGAACAATTTTTTTAAGGTTACCGTACTGGCCAGATAGCGTTCATAGTCCAATGTGATAAACACATACTCACCATCTTTATCGACCTCGCGGTAACCAAGTTTATGGTTATAGTTCAATGCAGCTTGATTGTTTATTTTAACTTTGGCAAACAACTGCTTCACCCCCAGGTCATCAAAGCAGTAGTCCAGCAACAATAGCGAAGGAGCAAAGGCAAGAATATTGGAATGATACCGCTCGTCGCCTATGTAAATTCCAGGCTCAAGTCTGTTGGCCTGCTCTACCGAATTACCGCATAGCGCTTTGAGGTTAGCAGACCCAATCGCTTCACCCTTGTACTGGATCACAAAATGCACTTGATCATTACGCAAACAAATATTGTCAAACCATCTTAGTTGCTGTTCACCCGAAATATGGTCATTTGACACCATCTGTTGCCGCACAAAATTAGAGTTACGCCACTGGCGTAATAATTCCAGGTGATGGCTCGCTACAGGCACCATGTCGACACCATAACCACACAGTTTAACGCCCATCAAGCCGCTCCGAATCAAGTCGTGCAATTGTATCTAAGATACGCTCGTTACCTTTTGTATCCGCGTGTTGCTGCGCTGCCTTCATCATGGATTGTAATTTAGATTCATTTTGCCATAACTGGGTTAACCCAGAAACAACATTGACCATATTTTTGGTTTCCCTGACATCAAACACCCGGCACCATCCCTGATTTTCAGAAGCTTGGGCTGCATTGAATTGATTATCTGCAACCACCAAAAGCACTGTAGGACAATGCATAGCCAACAATTCGAACTGACTAGAGCCCGCCGCAGAAAGTGTCAAACGACTATGAGAAAAAATCGTTGCCAGGTCCTGGCAGTCAATAACCAACTGAACGCTCAACAGAGTATTGGTAGTAAATAACTTAATCTCTTCTAGTTGTGGATTATTACTGGTTGTAACAAGCCTGACTGGGCCGTAAAACTCTTGCTGGCTTAACTCCTGTAAAATCCTCAAAGATAATCCCTGTGGGTCCGTCCCCCCCATGACAATGGTAAGAGAATTTCTATCGGGCAAAGGTTGTGGTAATTCCGTCAAAAACTCGCGGCGTAATAAGCGGTATTGTTCACCAAGACAATAATGAGCATCAGGGGCGGTAACCTCATAGCCCAAAGAATCAGCCCCTCCGGCGCTATTAATAACCACATCAACTTCAAGTTTGTCTCTATCGTTGCAATCGTCAAATAAAACCAGGCTAGCAGGTAACTGCGCCATACTTGAAATGTATTGTCCAGTAAATTTATAACTATCCAATACAAGTATGTCATCACTCGTAAGGTCTATGTTTTCGCTGAACCAACGATACTCATCGATGGTGGGTAGTTCCTCCTGTAAGGGAATGAGAGAAAAATCCCAGTCGTGACGGCCCAAACAAAATGGTATGGATTCAGGGGGAACGATAAAGCTACACTTGATGTACTGGTCACTGAGTATTTGGGCAAGCGCCATACAGCGCATCAAATGCCCCATCCCAACTGCATTAGAAGCCTCGGTGCGAAAATAAGCTTTCATTTAGCGACGACGTGTTCCCAGCTCATGGCTTGCCCTAATTTAAGATCGCAAGCGGCCACTTTACCTAACAATTCATGATAGTGTTTGGGTGCAAGTCCCAAGGCAGGTCTCACCACTTTTAGATTACTTCTGGTAAAAACCTCTCCTGCTTTGATATCAGCAGAAACATAAACAGAACGGCGATACTTTTTGGATTTTTGCTCTGCCTCGGAGCCACCGTATTGAACTTGACCTAATGCTTGCCACGCGATTTTACTCTCTTCAACCAACATTTTGAATTCTGCAGGTTCTAGCGAGAACGCTGCATCAACGCCACCTGCGGAACGATCTAATACAAAATGCTTCTCGATTACCTTTGCGCCCAGGGCTACACTGCTAACAGCGGCACCTATTCCACGTGTGTGGTCAGATAAGCCCACGATACAACCAAATCTGTTGCGAAGATCTGGAATAGTATTCAAATGTGTATTAGTCGGCGCCGCAGGATATGTACTTGTACACTTAAGTAATACAAGCTGCTTGCAGCCATGCTCATAAGCAGTTGCCACAGCTTCTTCAATCTCTTCAACAGATGCCATTCCTGTTGACATGATCAGTGGTTTCCTCTTAGCAGCCGCACAGGCAATCAAAGGTAGGTCGGTTAGTTCAAATGAGGCAATCTTAAAACAAGGAACATCTAACTCATCAAGAAACTCAACGGCTGCCTCATCGAAAGGCGAGCTGAAAGCAACCAGCCCTCTTTTTCGAGCATGCTCAAACAGCGGTTTGTGCCACTCATAAGGCGTGGCAGCTTTTTGATACAAAGAGTGTAACTTTTCCCCAGCCCATAAGCTGTCTGATTCACCGATGACGAAATCCGCCGCATCACTATCCAATGTCATTGAATCCGCCGTGTAGGTCTGAAGCTTGATTGCATCGACACCAGCTTCTGCCGCTGCATCGATCATGGCAATTGCAAGCTCAAAATTCTGATCATGGTTGCCACTTAACTCAGCTATGATAAAGGGACGGCCATTGCCGATCGGAAATTCACCTATCTTAAATTGCTGCTCAAACTGCCTTGCCATGATCAGCCTGCTTCTTCAAAAATTGATTTAACACTTTCAACTAATTCAGCGGCAGGGATGGGCGTTTTCGATGGTTCGGTGGCATAGTCCGGCATTAATGTTCGCGCGTCCACCTCCCCAACAATAACAAGACAAGGGCAATCTACTGTTGTAGCTAACCACTGAGGAGCAGACGGAACGGTGATGAGTAAATCAGTGCTTTTTAACATGTTCAACGTTTTGCGCATTGGCTGGGAACCATCAAAGCCAGACCACACATAAAAGCCCGCTTTTTCCAACAGCTTCTGCAGATCTTTGCCGTACGCATAGGAACGTTCGCTGGTTCTGGCTTCAGTAGCCAGAGCAATAACCTTTTGTTTATTCCCAATTTTGTCTAACTTGTGACTACTTTCCGTTTCGATTTGCATGTTCATTTCAATATCGGAAAAGCCACAACATTGACGTAAGTAAAATTCGGGGTACCCAAAATCTGGAACGGTGCCATACTCCCACCAAGGTGTATGCCAACGCGCCATGCCAAAGAATGTGCTTTGCATGTAGTTAGCAGGATTGTGCACATAATCGTGTTGCAGTGTTTGCTTATCAAGTTGATCAATTAACTCTGCTACAGGAATAGACATGAAATTGCCTTGTAAATTTTCTCCGGCGTCTTTCAAAAAACGAGCCAAGAAACAGGGCATGAACCAGGTATCGAGATTGATAATTTTCTCGTATTCATGTCCGATGATTTTTTCTGCCAGCATCAAAAAACGTTCCATCGCATGAATAATGTTATCAGGCCACTCGTCCTTCTCCATTTTTATAATGGACACATCAGGCTCAGCCAATTGAATAACGTCTGCACCAGCTGAGAAGGTCAATACGGAAATATCGGCTTCGGGATACTTCGACTTTATGTAGCGAATCGCCGGTATACCTATACAGGTGACATCACCGAGTCCAAGCATCCGTATTATGAGAATTTTCGCGGGTACCGCCACCAGCAAACTCCTTATCGGTCATGGACATAGGCGCGGTACATTAGCTCCGCTCTTATCCAATCTTCTTGTGTATCAATATCTTGAACTAAATGCCTGGGTAACACAACCGGATAGCTGTTTTCTGAAAACACCACTTTATTTGACAACCAGGCTGCAGTTTTTCCCCAGTAAAACTGTCCGGCATCATGATACACTTCATCAAGATCTTGGGAGCGTTTATTTATATGCTCCGGCATCATAGGTTTTAGTCCGCTTTCGGCTTTAACCAATGCTCGCTGTACTGGAAAAGGAAAACTCGTTACCGAGAAAGCGAAATCAAATTTGTTGTTTTGTTCAAGCACCCGCAAACCAGCCTCAAGATACTTTTGCTCAAGAAAAGGGGCTGTAGCATAGATACAACAAACATATTCCGGTTCAAAATAATGCTTTTGACAAAATTCAATTGCGTGATTAGTAACCGGACGAGTGCCAACAATATCATTGGACAAACTTTCGGGACGAACAAAAGGCACATCCGCTCCCAATGAAATCGCAAGTTGCTTAATTTCTTCGCTGTCAGTTGAGACAATTACTTTGTCGAACAAACCACTATCCATAGCCGCTTCTATGGAGTAATTGATTAGTGGTTTTCCCGAAAACAGCTTTATATTTTTTCCGGGTATGCGCTTACTTCCCCCTCGAGCGGGTATAATCGCCAATTTCAATCTAAAGCCTCTTTTAAAGTTGCAACGACAAAATCTTGTTGAGATTCCGTTAGGTCTGGATACAGAGGCAAAGTTAATGCCATTTTGTAGTATTTCTCAGCAACAGGAAAATCCCCGGGCGAGAATCCGAGTCTGCGATAATGAGGCTGCAGATGTATCGGAATATAATGAACATTAAGTTGCACACCTTTGGACAACATATAGTCATATACTGCTCTTTGCTCATGATTACGCAATTCTACTACGTACAAATGCCATGCAGACTCTGTTTGTGGATTGTCAACGGGTAATTTAAGCGGCAAGTCAGCCAAAAGTTGGTTATATCTGGCGACCAACGCTCTTCGTTTAGCAATAAAAGAATCCAGCCTGTTTAGTTGAGAAATACCTAAAGCAGATTGAATATCACTTAACCTATAATTAAATCCTAATACTTGCTGTTCATACTCCCAAGGCTGCCCTGTGAAGTAATCATAATCAGATACGGTTCGAGTGATACCATGCTTAGCATATAACCTGGCATTTTTAGCTAAATCGGGACAATTGACCATCAAAGCACCGCCTTCGCCAGTCGTCATAGATTTCACAGGGTGGAAACTAAACACACAAAAATTTGAAAACTCGCAGTTCCCCACAGGTTTATCAAGGTAAGTTCCGCCCAACGCATGGGAGGCATCTTCGATAAGAGCGATATCAAGTGGCTGTAAAAGTTGTTGCAGCTCTTTCATCTCACAAGAGTTACCAGCAAAATGCACTACAATAATAGCTTTGGGTAGCTGATCTGACCGTTTTGCTTCAGCTAACTTAGTATTCAAGGCATTTATGTCTATGTTGCGACTGATGGGGTGGATATCAACAAAGTCAACGCGTGCACCACTGTACAAAGCACAATTGGCTGAGGCCACAAAGGAGTTTGGACTAGTCCAAACCGTGTCATTCTCGCCAATTCCCAACGCTAAACAAGCAATGTGTAAAGCCGATGTCGCGCTATTAACTGTAATACAATACCGTGCCCCGGTGTATTGACAGAGGGCTGCTTCGAATTCAATTCCCTTGTGATCTTGAGTTAAGTTTTCATTTCGCAGCACATCACAAACCGCCGCCACATCATCTTCATTGACGTTGTGTTTTCCGTAATGAATCATGGATTGTCTTTATCAAGTTGTTTGATTTGTTCAATTGTCAAAAAGTTTGGGTTGGTGCCAGAGTGGTATTCAAATTTTTCGTCTACCGGGGTTCCAATTTCACCGAGCTTGTTCTCAGAGTAATTAATATCTTTGTCAAAAAATGTGATAGGTGGCGTAATTACGAAGTGGTCCTGAAACTCCAGGGAGTGATGAGCTACTTCCACTGGTACCATGACCTCATGTAATTTTTCTCCGGGTCGGATACCAATAACGTCAAACTGTTCACTATCACTCATTGCAAAAGCCAGATCAGTGATTTTAACCGATGGGATTTTTGGTACAAAAATCTCTCCCCCCCGCATTCGCCTGAAACTTTTATCGACAAATTCAACACCTTCATCAAGGGTGATCCAAAAGCGCGTCATTTCCATGTGCGTGATAGGTAGGACCTTTGTCCCCTCATTCAATAGCTTTCGGAAGAAAGGTACAACGGATCCTCTCGAGCCAACAACATTGCCATACCTGACAACTGAAAACCGGGGCCCTTTGGCGCCGCTAATGTTATTTGCAGCGACAAACAATTTATCAGAGGCCAACTTAGTAGCACCATACAAATTGACAGGATTAGCAGCTTTGTCTGTCGACAGTGCAACCACCCTGTTCACATTGGCTTCAATGGCGGCATCAATGACGTTCTGAGCTCCATGAATGTTGGTCTTTATACACTCATTAGGATTGTATTCCGCTGCAGGAACTTGTTTTAGAGCAGCTGCGTGTACGACATAGTCCACATCGCGCATGGCTGCTCTAAGACGTTCTTTGCCACGTACATCACCAATAAAAAAACGCATGCATTTTGCGTCATACTTCTGCTGCATTTCGAATTGTTTAAGCTCATCGCGGGAGTAAATTATTAGCTTGCGAGGTTTATAATGCCTGAGAAGGTGAGAAACAAAGCGATGTCCGAAAGAACCGGTACCGCCAGTGATTAAAACACTTTTATTATTGAACATAAGCGACCCTCTTTACTTGCTTCTCTCATGTTCAGGAAGCTTTATTATTATTTTTTGTATTTTTTTACTGCTTTGCGGTTTCTTAAAAAGCCCACCAGAACGCCCTGCTGCTCACTTCTCATTTTATTAACTAACTGAGTAAGCTCTTGGTTGGTCTTATTCAAATCTCTCAATAGAGACTTTTCAGGTGTTTTCTCGCTTTCAAGAAACTTAAGTATGAGCCTTTCTCTTGACTCTACAGCTATTTGCAACCTTTCTGCATCCAATTCTTCTGCCGCGAGAATACCCTGAATCTCTAGCGAGTTTTCCCGAATTTGTTCCGGTTCATTGTCAGAAAAAAATGGAATATTATTCAAACCGCTTGACGTTTTTGTCGCTGAGCTTCGTAAGCTTCCTGTTTTGCGCTCTCAGGAATTTCAGCCCATGCATTTTTAATCGGTAACATGAGATTAATCACTTCATCCATGATCTTCAAGCTATTCTGTATGTTGGCATCTGTAAGCCTACGTACCATGTAATCATATAGTGCGTAGAGATTTTCCCCAACTTCACTTTTCATCTCTAGATCGATTGTATCTCTCAAGTTAACCAAGATGGAAGTCGCCTTGGAAAGATGTAATGCTTTTGATTCGAACTCTTTGCGTTCAATACTACCTTTGGCCATGGCCATTTTTTCCAAAGCACCTTGCATTAACATTAAAGTAATTTTGTGAGGATCAGCAGTAGACAGGTCTTGCTTTAAGCTACCCTTTTTGTACGCTTGAATGCCCTTTAAACCCATTTTGCACCTTTATTTCTTATAGTCCGCCCAATGCAGCAAACAATGCATTGCCGGTATTATTCAACGATGAAACTGTTTTATCCAGCGCGATAAACTTGTCGCGTTGGATTTGTTCAAAAGATAACATTCTCAACTCAAAAGCTTCTCTTTCATCTGCTAAGGCATCTTTCTCGTCGGCCAGATCTGACTCTCGATCCCTTAACAAACCACCAAAGGTGGTGTACTCATAAAGAAAATCATAAAGCGTTTGAGCCACACCATTGGTGCTGTTGGTAAACAAATCGGCGACATCATCAAAGTTATCCTGCAATGCATCGTCAAGTCGGTCCGAGCCACTGCCAATACCAAACTCGTCAACAGCGCTGATTTCTAATTTACCGTCATCATCAAAAGACAGGCCAATGTTAAAAATACTACCAAAACTGTTATCTGTAACAGTGCTAGTTAATGCATTTAATATGCCAGACTGGATACTCCTGATCATAAAATCGCCTGCAAGGGCACCATCATCTTCCAGTTCTGATTCACCGTATTTTGTTAATCGAGTGATTTCATCCACCAGCGAGTTGTAGTTGTCTATGAAATCCTGAATTTTAGTCTTAACACCCTCAGTGTCATTACCGATAGTCACTTTTGACGCGGCAAATCCCGTCGCAGTGGATGCGTCGGTTTCTGAAACTTTGAAGGCTTCGAATGAAACGTTGGCAATAGCATTTTCGAATTGGTTAGAGCCACTTTCAACCAACACATTATTAACATAAGCTTGGGCGTTGACCGCGGTAACTTTTGCCTCGTCTCCGGTGTTGGTACTCAATTCCTGATCGGCATTATATCCGCCAACACCATCGTTAGTATGACTGGTGACTGAGGAAAGTTCTGCATCACCATCTTCGTTGACGATTCTCAAATCGTTACCATTACCAGTAAGCAAAGATTCAAAAATTATTTTCGGACCATCTGCAGTACCTGTATCTAACAAAATGGCATTAACTAATTTTGTAGTGCCGTCATCTTGGATGTTGTCAGCCGAGCCATTGATCGCATCGACGTACTGTTGCAACGTCATATTAGTGGTGACACTTACCGAAAAATTATCACTAGAAGACTCAAAATTAAATGAAACGCTGGTACCAGCACCAGTGTATAGCGTGTCAGAAGTTGTCGAGAAAGAACCATCTGCCGTTCTGTATTCAGTTCCTGCCGCTAATTGCGCTATCGCAATATCATAATCACCTTCTATCGCACTACTGGATGCTTCCACAGTAAACGGACCAGTTTCCCCTTCTTCCGGTTCTGTTGGATGGTCAATGGTGGGTTCTCGAGCGTTGAGGTTGTAGTCATTTTTGAGTTCTTCAACTGCGTCCTGGAACTCATCGACTTTTGACTTTAGTGACCCAATAGCAGAAATAGTGGCATCCAGAGTCTCTTCGCGTTCATTCAAACGCTCTTCTTTTGGTGCACGCTCAGCATCTATCAGCTGAGTAACAAGATCATCAAGCGCTAAGCCTGAACCAACCCCTAAACTCTGAATGCCCATGATTTACCTCTACTAGACTTCTTTGCTAAACAGTACTCCTACGGCTTCACCAACATCAGACTGTAAGCCTCTGATTCGGTCTGACAATGCCAGAACCTCTTCTGAGGGTATTTGTCTGATCAATTCTCCCGTATCCGAATCTGTTACTTGTACGATTGAACGATTAGAGTCATCGTTAAACGAAAAGTTTAGATTCGTTCTCTGAGACTGCACAAAATCTCTCACTTCAGATACTGCGTTTTCAATTTCACGCACCGAAGCTTGTTCACCTATGCCATTGTTATCGGCTTGTAGCTCTGAAACATTAGGCGTATCGCGAAAATTTGCACGACTTGCAGCACGGTTATTATTGCTGCTTTCATTGCTATTTTCTGCCTGCAGTTCTTCACTTCTGCGCACAACAGCGGGTTGTGTATTTTGTGTCAGATTAGCATTAAAACCTGTTTGTGCTAAATCAATTTCCATCTTTCACCTCCTGTTAGGTAAAAGCGATTGCAATATCACCAGATGATATTGCAATCAGGCAAAATCAATACAACAACTATTATCCTAACAGCGCTAATGCAGTTTGCGGACGCTGATTCGACTGACTCAACACCGACACACTGGCCTGCTGGATAATCTGGTTTTTAGTCAAATTCGCAGTTTCAGTAGCAAAATCTGTATCCTGAATACGCGAACGTGCACCATTAAGGTTTTCGCTCACTGTAGAAAGGTTGCGAATTGTTGACTGGAAACGGTTTTGCAAGGCACCTAATTCGGCGCGTTGAGCACCGATTGATGAAATCGCCGTGTCAATTGAAGCTAAAGCTCCAGAGGCACCAGACGCCGTTGAAATATCAACAGTACCAACGCCCAGTCCAGAAGCTCCAAAACTGGCACCGTCAGAGCTGGACAAGTTTACAGAAATACTTTGACCCGCGTTTGCACCCACTTGGAACGTAGCAGAAAAACCACCATCCAGGATGTTTACGTTAGCGAATTGTGTATCAGAACCAATTCGTGACAACTCGGATAACAACGCGGTAACTTCTTGTTGCAGTGCTGCGCGGTCAGAAGATGAGTTAATACCGTTTTGTGCCTGAATAGCCAGAGTACGAATACGCTGCAAAGATGTTGTCGTTTCAGACAAGGCACCTTCAGCTACCTGTACCAATGAAATTGCGTCATTTGCATTTCGAACAGACTGATCAATACCTTGGATTTGGCTGGTTAATTCTGCAGAAATCTGCAAACCTGCCGCATCATCGGCCGCCCGGTTAATACGGAAACCAGATGACAGTCTTTCAAATGAAGTATTTAACGCATCGTTTGAGTTAAATAATTGACGTTGCGCATTTAATGACGAAACGTTTGTATTTACGAAAATACCCATGTTATACCTCCTGAGAACCAGTTAACTTAAGAGAGAGCCACTAGTTCGCCTACTTTTTTGTCAGTCGAGAGTGCTGACGTTAAACTTGTTTTGCCCTTTGTGTTTCGACCTCACTCGAAACCTAAAAAACAAAATCCGCAATACCCCTCAACAATAGGTATCGGCATTCTCTAAAGTATCTTTAGGTTTTTTTAATTTTTTTTAGCTTATTTTTCAATTCAACCTCAACCCATTGATTTGATTGGAATTTATTTATTGAAACAATTCTATTTTGAGCTAAATACGAATCAAAAAAGAGCGTTTCAACACCTATTCCGAAATTTATGGCAGGCGCTCTTTCGGTTTTCAGCCGCGACTTCAAACATTTCAGCAACGATAAAATAATTGGCATGAGTGATGCTTAGGATGACTAATGAATGGAAAAAGTGATTTAAGTGTTCAAAACTTTGACGCTAAAAGTGGCACGGAAAGTGAATAACTGAAATAGAAGAAGCTAAAAAGCAACATCGCTAATTCGCAAACGCTTGCTATTTGCATGAATGACGGATTGGCTGGGAAAGAAATAAAAAAGCCAGGTCCTAAGACCTGGCTAAACTGCTCACGTTAGGAGAACGAGCAATGGGTTTTGTCGCCCGACTACAGGATTTGGGAAGAATTACTGGCCTCTCAACCATACTTCTACACTCTCGGTCCTGCTAGTCGGCGTTTTCACTGCCGCTGTGTTATTGATTATTAGCAGTGATACAAAAACCGTTTTTACTGTCTGATTGAGAACCAGACTTTAGCTCGACATAGGTCGAACAATTTTTAACGATTTATCCCGAAGAAACTCCAGATAAATCGTTGGGTTTGTCGCCCGACTACAGGATTTGGGAAGAATTACTGGCCTCTCAACCATACTTCTACACTCTCGGTCCTGCTAGTCGGCGTTTTATTCAAAATCTAACAGAGGTTTTAAAAATACATTCCTCTGTTCGTTTTTTATAGTGTTGTACTGACGTTCAACCTACAAGTTTGTCGCCCGACTGCAGGATTTGGGAAGAATTACTGGCCTCTCAACCATACTTCTACACTCTCGGTCCTGTTAGTCGGCGTTTCTGAGGCGGCCTCTCATTTCCTACCCTCATTAAAACAACTACCGACGCTGCAACTCCCTGCATGGTTTACTGATAACAAACTCTTCTCTTACCAGTATCGCCCGCATCATCCGTGTTGGCGCCAAATAAAATCGAGAAGGTAATTTCTAAGTAAAAAGTACATAAGAGCCATACTGTTTTAAACTTTAGAGATTGTAGTCACCGCTGACTTTTTACCTTCTCCGCTTCTTTGCAAAACCTACCCATTTGTTTTGCAAAGAAAAACCTAAAATTCTGTATTCTCAAAAAAACGTTGTTTGATAATTCGACCTTAACCCATCTACTAATTTTAAATTTTTCTTAGTTTTCGGATTTTTGGCACGCTTACTGCTTTAATTAATCTGACAGTTAAATTTTTGACTGTCAAAATAGCTGGGCAACTGTTCTACAAAAGCCTATGCTATAGAGTGAGCGAAAGCTCTGCGTCGACTTGCGGGATTGATGGCCTATACCTCAATACCTCACACTACCTCCTGGCGTTGGTCTCGTAAGTCGGCGACTTAATCTCATCCCTGAGATTGAGGGTTCAAAAGCTTTTCAAGCTATTACTCTTCTTGAATATTATCCAAGCAAGCTTAACGCCGATTGAGGTCTCTGATTAGCCTGTGACAATACTGTCGTACTGGCCTGTTGAATGATCTGATTACGAGTCAGTTCAGCAGTTTCTACCGCAAAGTCAGTATCTTTGATACGTGATCTTGCTGCAGACAGGTTTTCAGACACATTAGACAGGTTGCGAATTGTTGACTGAAAACGGTTTTGCAATGCACCTAACTCAGCGCGCTGTGCACCAATAGCAGAGATGGCAGTATCGATTGCAGTCAGTGCTGAAGAAGCATTAGCAGCGCTGGTAATATCTACTGTGCCTACGCCTAATCCCGATGCACCAAAGCTGGAACCATCCGTACTGGATAGGTTAACAGAGATTGTTTGTCCCGCATTAGCCCCTACCTGGAATTGCGCAGAAAAAGTACCTGATAAGATATTATTGCCAGCGAATTGCGTGTCTGTCGCTATTCTTGAAAGCTCCGCCACCAACGCCGTTACTTCTTGTTGCAGTGCGGTTCTGTCAGCAGATGAGTTGATACCGTTTTGCGACTGGATAGCCAGGGTGCGAATACGCTGTAAAGCCGTAGTTGACTCGCCCAATGCACCTTCAGTGGTTTGCACCAGAGAAATTGCATCGTTGGCGTTGCGAACTGATTGATCTAAGCCTTGAATTTGAGTAGTCATTCTGTCAGTGATCTGCAAACCTGCGGCATCATCTGCAGCTCGGTTAATGCGAAAACCGGAAGACAAACGCTCAAACGAAGTGCTTAATGCGTTGCCAGAGTTGAATAACTGACGTTGTGAATTTAATGATGAAACATTGGTATTTACAAATAAACCCATTTTTTTTCTCCTAACGATTTTGGTATTAATTGAGCATTTCGCTCTAATTACTAAGTAAGCTGTTTTTTATTCTTTACTTAGTCAGACCCGGCTTGTTGTTTTTATTAATTGCTCAGTGCCTGTGCTTATGTATCGTCAGCAGTAAAATTTTCCTTTAACTTTTTTTTGACTATTTTCGATATTTTTTATTTTCTCCTTATTATTCAACACTTTAAAAGCACAATTTTTGTCAAATAATTGGCGCTCATTTTATATTCTAAATAACAGAAATAAAAAAGCCGGCTGTGCAGCCGGCTTATAATCTTCTTGCTCAAAAAGTCCTCAACACTACCCCCTGGCAAGATGAATCTTCTTAAATTATCCCAACAAAGATAATGCTGACTGTGGACGCTGATTTGCCTGAGCCAATACTGAAGTACTCGCCTGCTGAATAATCTGATTACGCGTCAGATTCGCTGTTTCAGTGGCGAAATCTGTGTCTCGAATACGAGATTGTGCACCAGATAAGTTCTCAGAAACCGTACTCAAATTACGGATGGTTGACTGAAAACGGTTTTGCAAAGCACCCAGTTCGGCACGCTGTGCACCGATAGAGGAGATCGCAGTATCAATTGATGTCAACGCACCAGAAGCACCCGAAGCAGTAGAAATATCGACAGTGCCCACACCCAGACCTGAGGCACCAAAGCTGGCACCATCAGAAGACGAAAGATTTACAGAGATCGTCTGGCCTGCATTTGCCCCAATCTGAAACTGAGCAGAGAATCCGCCGCTAAGCAATGAATTACCGGCAAACGTAGTGTCGCTGCCAATTCTTGATAGTTCGGCAACCAGAGCGGTCACTTCTTGTTGCAATGCAGCACGGTCTGCCGATGAGTTGATGCCATTCTGCGACTGGACAGCTAGTGTACGAATACGTTGCAAAGCTGTAGTTGTCTCGTTCAAAGCACCTTCAGCGGTTTGGACAAGTGAAATTGCATCGTTAGCGTTACGAACTGATTGGTTTAGACCTTGGATTTGTGATTCAAAACGGTCAGAAATCTGTAGACCAGCAGCATCATCTGCAGCTCGGTTAATACGGAAACCTGAAGATAAACGTTCAAAAGACGTGGATAACGCGTTACCAGAATCGAACAGCTGACGCTGTGCGTTCAATGAAGATACGTTAGTATTAACGAATAAAGACATGATGTCTCTCCTACACTCTCGATCCAGCTATATTGGGTAAATATAGATCTGGGATCTGACCTGTGGAACAGGTCTTAAAGTTTAAAACAACAACAGCTATGAATATGGGTAGTATCCTAAAACTGTTGCACTGGCTCTCTCACATAGGGTTATCGCCTGCTAAACTTAAACCTTGAATTAAAAACATGATTTTTTTTCATTTATTTGTTTTTGCTGACTTTTTTTGATTTTTCAAAGAGAAAAGAGCCTGTTTAAACCCGTCAAATAAATGACTATTTCGACAAAAACGATAAATGGGGAGTCGCAACTATGGCCTTCCTTGGGATCCGTGGAACATCATTAGTTTTTTTAGTCTTGATGCGGCTGAAAAAGCCAAACGAAAAAAGCCAAAGCTATAAAGCTTTGGCTAAACTCACGTTAGGAAAATGAGTATAAATCGTAACAATACTATCCGGCTTTAATGGGGTTAACACTACCTCCTGGCGGATAACATTTCATATGGGTAGAAATCGTTCGGTTCTGTGATTGTCTCTGTTGGTTTACAGGTATTTTGTAGGTTCGAATTCAGTCGGACAAAGGTATTTGGTTTGACATCTTTGTCCAGCTCGCCGATTAGTGTTCCCGACAAAATCGGCATTCACTGCATCCCTGCAGCTCAAGCGGACCTACATATGAACTACAATCCTATTAACCCAACAGTGATAACGCTGACTGAGGACGCTGATTCGCCTGAGCAAGCACCGTGGTACTGGCCTGCTGGATAATCTGGTTACGGGTCAGACTGGCTGTTTCAGTAGCGAAGTCAGTATCTTTGATACGTGAACGGGCACCTGATAAGTTCTCAGACACGTTACTCAGGTTACGAATGGTAGACTGAAAACGGTTCTGTAAAGCACCCAGCTCAGCACGTTGAGCACCGATAGAGGAAATCGCAGTATCTATTGAAGTTAGCGCGCCTGAAGCACCTGCAACTGTTGAAATATCCACCGTTCCCACACCCAAACCTGATGCACCGAAGCTGGCACCATCGCTTGAAGATAAGTTAACGGAAATAGTTTGACCTGCGTTGGCACCCACCTGGAATGCTGCCGAAAAGCCACCACTTAGCAATGCATTGCCTGCGAATTGAGTATCAGTACCGATTCTTGATAATTCCGCTACCAGGGCTGTCACTTCTTGTTGCAGTGCCGCTCTGTCAGCTGAAGAGTTGATACCGTTTTGTGACTGAATAGCCAAAGTACGGATACGTTGTAATGCCGTGGTGGTTTCGTTTAAAGCACCTTCAGCGGTTTGCACTAGTGAAATCGCATCGTTGGCGTTGCGTACTGATTGGTCAAGACCTTGAATTTGTGAGGTAAAACGGTCAGTAATCTGCAGACCTGCAGCATCATCTGCGGCTCTGTTGATACGGAAACCTGAAGATAAACGTTCAAATGACGTGGATAACGCATTGCCCGAATCGAATAACTGACGCTGGGCGTTCAATGAAGATACATTGGTATTTACAAATAAAGACATCTGTCTCTCTCCTACACTCTCGATCCGGGTGGCCTTGTGAGGTATTTGGGCTTTCCGGTGACTGTCGTCGTACAGTCATATCGTTAAATTTCAACAATCACCCGTTTATTGGTTTTATTAAGTGATTGTCACTGGCTCTCTCACTTAGGGTTATCGTTATTTCAAAAAAAACCTTGAAGGTTTTTTGAGCTTTTTTGAGAAAGTGAATAAAAACAGAGGGTTATTTGTGGGTTCGGGTTGAGCTACAGGGACGTAGTGAATGCCGATTTTGTAGGGAACATTAATCGGCCAGTCGGACAACGAAGGTAGATTTAAGATCTTTGTCGAACTCATCTTTTTTTGCTCCTTGCAAAAAGACATTCTCGCCATCCATGGCGTTCAAGCTCGACCTACAAAACAACATTGTTTATGCTGGACATATGAAATTTGAAGTAAAAAAAATAGCAGGCTCAGCTGCTCATAGTGCCTTTACAGATCTCTGTTTGTGGAATGGAAACCTTTACTGTTGTTTTCGCGAAGCTGAAAATCATATCAGTAACGATGGACGTATTTGTATACTGCAATTAGACCTGATGGGCGATACCCTAAACAAGACATGGGTTACGGAGCCAAGATCAGATTTAAGAGATCCGAAATTGACCGTCACGCCTGACAATAAGTTAATGCTGTTGGTTTACCAGCGAAAATTCCAGGAAGAGAGCACTACTGCATATTGTAAACCCGCAATTTATCTCTCAAACTCCGGAATAAGTTGGTCTTCTCAACGCAAAATAGGACATAATTACTGGTGGCTTTGGCGACTTCGTTGGCACTCAATAGAGCACGACACATGCCTACAACCAGAACACAAGGCCTGGGGCTTTGCCTATAATCGAGCGGCCAATCGCATCCAACTTTATTGCGGAGATCCCCGAAGCAATTTTCAAGTTCACAAAAAAGAAGTCTTAAGCCTGGCAAAACACAACTTGGGTTATCCCAACGAGAGTGACATTGTTTTTATTGACAAAACAGCTTATGCAATCGTTCGCAGAGATGCAGACAGCTGTACCGCCCAGCTAGGCAACTCATGTTGGCCTTTCAAAACCTGGCAATGGACAGATCTCGGGACTTATATAGGCGGACCTTGCATGATTTTAAAAGACAAAAAATCAGCTTGGGTTGCCGGTAGGATTTGGGAAAAACAACAGTTTAAAACGGCGCTGTTTAACCTTAATTTTAACCAACAAAAGTTTGCTTTAAAGGCCATACTACCTTCAAGTGGAGACAATAGTTATCCGGGGCTGGTTCAACATGCAAATAAACTGTATCTGAGCTATTACTCCAGCCATAAAGACAGCAAGAGCCAGATATTTCTGGCTCAATTTGATATCAACGAACTTTAAATGTAGTCAAACAAGGAAAGATTAGTAACGCGCCCGAAAGTCTGCTGTGCAGCTTGAAGTGCAGTTTCTTGTTTGCTTAACTCGGATATCGCCTCAGCGTAATCCACATCTTCTATCTGAGAGCGGGCATCTTTATTGGCAATTTCCAAATCAAGATTAGATTCATAAACCGACTCTGCAATGTTAATGCGCCCACCAATGGAAGACACAGTATTGGATACCTTCTTCAAACCGTTGTCCAGTCCCACGAGCGCATCACTTAAGGCCTCTTGTAATGCATCGCCAGTAACCGTGGGATCACTTAACGCCCTGGAAATCTCATCAAGCGTTACTGCAAGGTTTTTCTTTTCAGGTTGCGACAATGTAAATTCCACCGTATTTGTGGGTGCCCCCGTTACGGTGAATTCAATACCTTTAAAAGTGAAGGGTTCGCCTGAAGTAAAATTAACGGTGGTATTGTCTGGGTCATTGAAGGTGATTTGTGTTCCGGCCCCATTAATAGTGCCAGTAAATGTATTGTTTGCCGCCGTAACAGCGTCATAATTTGCTTTGTGAAAACTGTCAAATGCACCTTGCTGCGCAATAGAGATACTCGCAGTCGCGGTACCGCCTGTGACAGTCCCGCTGAGTCTAGCCAAAACGTTCTCAAAAACCTCTCTGCCCGAATCCCCATTTGCGACAGTCACATTGCTTGATAACTGAATTTTATTCTGGCCATCGTCACCTTGAAAAAGGTATCGGTTCCCGGTAGCTGTGGCATCGAAGTCAAAAGCTGGCGAATCCGCCTGATTCCCGGCAAAAATGTATTTGCCATTGGCGTCCTGGCTATTCATCAAATCGAAGATTTCATCTCGGATCTGCTCAAGCTCACTCGCAATTGCCGCTCGGTCCTCATCGGTGTTAATACCATTTCCTGCCTGAACTACCAACACTCTTGCTCTGTTTGCTGAACTGGTTACGTTACTGAGTATGGCTTCTTCTTGCGACAATGAGTTTTGCAATAACGTATTATTACGGTTGTACTGTGTGATTTGGTCCAACTCTTCAGTCAATCGTAAAACACTTGCAGCTCCTACGGGATCATCTGAGGGTGTGATCAATTTTTTACCTGTTGATAACTGCAATTGAGTCTCAGAAAGGCCTATCTGATTATCAATAACACCGTTGATTGCTCGATCGAAAATCTGATTATTAGAGATCCTCATAACAAACCCCTCAATGCAATAAACCGCATGACACTATTCATTAACTTACTGCGCCTAATATTGTCTGGAACAGGCTCTGTGCCGTAGTTAAGACTCGCGCTGACGCGGCATAAGCTTGCTGAAAACGAATAAGGTCTGACGCCTCCTCGTCCAAGTTTACACCAGAAACGGAATCCACCCACTCTTTTGATTGTCTCTCCATTGCAACGGCCGCATCGTACTCCACTTGAGCGCTGGCAGTTTTGGAGCCAACTTCAGTAACTATTCCTGCGTAAGCTTCATGGAAAGTAATTTGGGTACTATTTCCATCATTGCCCCGCAACATCAGATCTTCTTCTTGCAGACCAGCCAACTTCACACCATTACTATTGTCATTAAAACCATCTGTATTATAGGCAATGGTGAAAGTATCCCCCGCTTGAGGAATACCTTCAATACTCAAGTCATATCCGGGATAATCATCTTGTCCCGTGAACCCGGCATCCCATGGAACAGCTGCAGCTTGCGTCAAAAGGTTTTCCAGCGAGCTGGCGCCATTTACCGTTGCTAATACTGCCCCCGCTGAATCTCGCACTTCGAAACTATCTGCTGCGGTAAAGACGATAGTAGTGGGTGCACCATCTCCGCCTGTGTGAGGTGACGCACCCGGACCTTGAATGCCACCCGCGCCATCAAAAGCGGAGCCTTCGGTCCCGGCGCTCACTTCAGTATTGGTTACAGAAATAGATGAAACAGAAGCAGTCCCCAAATTGTTGAGATTTGATTCAACCCGAACAGGCGAGGCTAATGCCAAATCTTCGGGGCGATTTGTTGCCATCGCGATAGCACTTGCGGCTTCCTTGGCAGGTTGGATCAGAAATTGATCATCGTCAGCATAAGCTGTACCGTCAGGGAACTGGATTTCAATATCACCTCCAATATCACCGGCAGGTATCGTAATGAAACCACCACCTGAAATATCCACACCGGTTAGTGATTGTCTGATAGCCGCGCCTGAACTATCTGTAACCGGGCTACCATCTGGGTTGAGCAACGCAATATCAAAGTCTATTGAGGTTGTACCGCCCCCGCCAGTAATCGTAATCTGATAATCTGCTGAAGTAATCTCAGCTCCCCCGCCATCGGGAACACGGGCGTTCACAGCTCCCGTCCCGGTATTGTCTTCATATGTAAGCGCACCGAACTCGGGAGTTGTAAATAAGCTGGTTCCCAACTGATTGTCCAGATCCATTCCCAGTTTGTTCTGTTCGTTCATGGCGTCGGTAATGGCTAAAGCAATTTGCCCCAATTCTCTGATATTAGGCTCCAGAATTTCGTCTCGATAGCGAATAAGCCCCCCGAGTTCCCCGCCTAAGTCTTCGTCGCTCAGGGGAATACTGACATTGGTATTATCGGATGCCACCAGCACCAGATCTTTGTATGTGGGATCTGGATTACCATTGTCACTGAAGACATTAAATGAACCATCTTCCAATACCAGTGCTTGACCGGAACCCATAAACACTAATGTAGAACCATCAGTGCGCGGTTGAGTGGTGATTTCAGCTAACTCAGATAGAGCTAAAATCGCCTGGTCTCTTTGATTTTTTACTGATTCGGAACCCGATGTTTGTGGCGCGAACTGCGTAGATTTGATCTGCGCGTTTAAATCTGCGATTTGCTGAATGAGATCATTGGCTTGTTCCAGTTTGTCGTCCAGCTCTTCATTTACGACTTCCACGCTGGTTTCCAGATACCCGTCAATATTATTAAAGCGCTTTATCATGGCTTCAGCTTCGGAGATGACAATTTCTCGAGAAGCCACATTATTCGGATCATCCGTTGCAGTTTGCAAGGCAGCAAAATAACGACTCATGCCTTCTGCAGCGCTAATTGCCTCACTAGCAAATATATTGTCTAACTGATTCAACTTCTGAAGGTACTGGTTTGCTTCGCCAAGAGAAGATGTATCGCGCACGTGTTGCTCCTGCGCAAAGCGATCCACAACGCGCTCGACATTACCTAGCAACACTCCACCAACGTCCTGCTCTTGCAGTATGCCTTTTTGTCGCACATAGCCTTCGGTATTAACGTTGGCAATGTTATTGGCCGTAGTGTTTAATAAACCCTGCTGGGCGTTTAAGCCAGAGGAAGCTATGGTAAAAATATCCGTCTGGATCATAACGCTGACCTCATGGTATTAAGCTTGTTACTCTCAGCGCTCAAGCGTTCACTGTTGTATACTGACATAACTTTATCGGCATAGGCTGGATCAGTTGCATAGCCAGACTTCTGTAACTCGTTGAAATAAGTTGCAGGGTCATCAGTTCGTTGCAGAGCCTGTTGGTAGCGAGGGCTGGCTTGCAGAAAGTTAACGTAATCATTCATTGACTCTTCGAAGGATCCATAGGCCCTGAAAGGCGCTTTGGTTTTTTGAGCAGTGCCTCCTTCAAACTCTAAAGTATCAATGTAGTTTTTTTCACCTTGCCAACCGCGACTGGCTTTAACGCCAAAGAGATTATGTGAGTTTTGACCATCACCAGAATGGATTAGATATTGTCCCCACCCCGTTTCTACAGCGGCCTGAGCCACCATCGCTTTGGGATCCAGTCCAATCTTTTCAGCCGCTTGCTGCGCAATCGGTAACAGATTTCGCACAAACTCTTCTGGTGATTCGAATCCGGGTTTTTTCTGCGGTCCTTGTAATAATTCTGCGGAAGATTCCGCTAAACCGCGATTCTGAGCCATGCTCACTTTAGCCCGACTAAAATCATTTATTGTCGAGAGGTTGCCGTCGTTGCGCAGAAGATTTGCCGGCATCACATTACTGCGCTGCGGATCCAGTTGTTGCACTATCACCTCAGCTAAACCAACACTGCCGGAAGCTGACATATTGGTGGCCAACTGTTGATCGTGCATATCGCGATAAAACTTCACTTCTTGTGAATTAAAAGGGCTATTCTCATCGGCCAATACATCTTCTGCAGCACGCATAGATTTAAGCATCATTTGAACGAAAATCGCTTCGAAGTGTTTGGCCGTTTCCTCCAGTGCTTGTTTATCATTTTTCTGGGCCCCTTGGCGCAACGCATCTAAGCTCTGTACATCATAAGCATTGCGCGCTTGCTGCATCTGGGTTTGAACGTGATTCATGGAGTCCATACTTCAGCCCTAAATAATAACCAGTTCACCCTGGAGAGCGCCGGCTTCACGCAGAGCTTCCAAAATGGCCATTAGATCACCCGGAGCCGCCCCAACTTCATTTACAGCACGAACCAGGTTATCCAAGCTAACACCGGGGTCAAATTTAAACATACGGGTATCGTCCAGGTTAACGTCAACGATTGACTGTTGCGTAACCGTGGTATCACCTTCGGCAAATTGATTAGGTTGCGACACAGTCTGCGTTTCAGCAATAGTTACCGTCAGACCACCGTGGGTAATAGCAGCAGGTTTTAAGCGCACATCTTCTCCTATCACGATTGTGCCGGTACGACTATTAATCACTATGCGTGCTGGTGCATCCGCGGGCTCAAATTCAAAGTTTTCAATAGTTGCTAAAAAACCTACGCGGGCCCCTACGTCTCTTGGAGCAGATACCCGCACTGAAGCTGCATCTATGGGGGTGGCGATAACGTAACCTTTATCTGGATCTGCACCCAAGCGCGCATTAATGGTATCCGCCAAGGTCTTAGCTGTAGAAAAATCAGGATAATTAAGATTGAGTGTTAAATAATCTCCATTCATAAGACCGCTAGGTACAGAACGTTCCACTACGGCACCATTTGGAATGCGTCCAACTGTCGGTGTATTGGAGATAATACGAGAACCATCGGCGCCTTCAGCACCAAAACCGCTGACTACTAAACTGCCTTGTGCTACAGCGTATACTTTGCCATCCATCCCTTTGAGGAAGGTTTGCATAAGTGTACCGCCGCGTAAACTTTCAGACTCACCAATGGAAGAAACGGTGATGTCAATCTTTTGACCTGGCTTGGCAAAAGCCGGTAAATCAGCGTGCACCGCAACAGCGGCAACATTGGAAATTTTTGGACTAACGTTGCTGGCAAGAGCAATCCCAAAATTGGATAACATTGCTCGGAAACTCTGCTCTGTAAAGGGGCTTTGCTCT
Source organism: Planctobacterium marinum (assembly GCF_036322805.1). Taxonomy (GTDB): domain Bacteria; phylum Pseudomonadota; class Gammaproteobacteria; order Enterobacterales; family Alteromonadaceae; genus Planctobacterium; species Planctobacterium marinum_A. The sequence goes on from NZ_AP027272.1 coordinate 3,809,096, forward strand.
CCAGTACCTGGTAAACCCACCACCAGACCATAACCAATAAGCTGATTGCTTCTGACTCCAGAGATTGATACAGCATCTTTTATTTTTTGCGCGTAGGTAACACTACTCATCAGCATTACCGTTAATACAAAAAACATTTTCAATAAATTCATGATGCTGCTCCTCACTTGCCTCAATACGTCAAAAAATTAAAAGGGCCACCAGGTTGATGCAAAGAACTTGCCAAGCCAACCTTGTTGTTGCACTTCAGAGAAGCTACCTGTACCACTGTACTGAATACGGGCATTGGCTATTTTAGAGGAAAGTACTTCATTAGCCGGATTAATATCAGCGGGGCGAACAATACCGGTTAGACGAATGTACTCATCGCCATTGTTCAACGTTAACCATTTTTCGCCGCGAATAATCAGGTTGTTGTTTGGCATTACCTGTACAACCGTAACGGAGATATTACCCGTCAGGTTGTTACTCTGATTAGCAGAGGCATCCCCTTCGAAATCATTACCTGCTCCAAGATCTAATTGAAAATCACCGCCAAAACCCAAGTTAAGGTTCCGACCACCGGGGCCCACAATAGGATCAAAATCTATTTGGCTATCCCGTTCCATACTAGTGCTGGCGGATTTCGTTGCGGATGTATTTTCACGTAAAATTACGGTAATGATATCCCCGATTCTGCGTCCTTTAGCATCCGAATAAAGACTATTGGCATGCATGGCATTGAAAATTGAACCATCATTAGATACTTGCTCAACGGGCATTTCCGGTACCACAGGTGCAAAAAATGGATCATTCGGACGAGGATCCACCTTAACTGTTGACTGACATGCAGTTAGCAGTAATAGAGAAGAAACAACTGAGAATTTTACGATTAGCTTGTTCATACTACACCATCATTAAAGTTGTTGGATTACCTGGCCAAGCATCTGATCCACCGCAGAAATAACCTTGGAATTCATTTCATATAAACGTTGGCTTTCAATCAGGTTTACCAGCTCTTCTGTGACATTTACATTTGAGGTTTCAAGCGAGCCTTGTTGAATCGTACCCAAACCATCTAGCCCAGGCACTCCTTGTATGGGTGCACCACTGGCAGCAGTTTCCACATACAAGTTCTGACCAATTGGCTGCAAACCGGTTGCATTGACAAAATCCGAAATATTAAGCTGTCCGATAATGGTTGGGGCCGCCTGACCTCGCACCTGAACGGAAACCTCACCGTCTTGTGAAATCGTAATCTGCTGCGCATCTTCAGGGACGGTAATAGCCGGTTGTAACTGAAAGCCCGCTCCCGGGGTTACGATTTGTCCGGTATCATCCAAGGTAAACTGGCCATTTCGGGTATAAGCGATAGAGCCATCTGGTTGCAATATCTCGAAAAAGCCACGGCCCTGAATTGACATATCAAGGGAGTTTTCAGTGGTTAACATATTACCCTGAGTATGAGCCTTTTGCGTTGCCACCACTTTACTACCCGCGCCCACCATCAAACCCGAAGGTAACTCGGTATCTGCAGATGAACGACCGCCGGGTTGGTTGATATTCTGGTATAGCAGATCTTCAAATATCGCCCGATCTTTTTTAAATCCAACCGTGCTGGCGTTAGCCAGATTATTAGAAATAACAGACACATCGGTTTGTGCTGCATCGAGTCCTGTTTTACTAATCCATAATGCCGGGTGCATAAGCCACCTCCTCATTGCCAGGAAACAAAAGCGTTTCCGTGATTAATTGCTTTAACTTATTCATTACATGATCATCAACAGACGGGTACCACGTTGATCAATTTCTTCCGCCTTTTTCATAAACTTGACCTGCATTTCGTAATGACGCTGTGCCTGGATAATGCCCATCATTTCTTCGATAGGATTAACATTACTGGCTTCCAAAAATCCGGTGCGAATACCTACAGTCAAATCCTGGTCAGCTTGCTCACCATCAGGTAATCGAAATAAGCCATCCTGACTGCGTTGCAGGTTTTCAAGATCGGGTTTAACCAATTTGATTCTGCCAACAGGCTCAAGCACATTGGCGGGTGCGCCTTGGGGTCTGACAGAGATAGTGCCATCCTGAGCAACGCTTACATTCGACAGTGGGATGGGCAAGAAAATTGGACCAGCCTCACCAACAATTTGATTACCACGGGTATCCAGCAATTCACCATTGGTACCCATCTGTAAACTACCGTTACGGGAATAGGCTTCACCACCATTTTTGTCCACAACGGCAAACCAACCATCGCCCTCAACTGCGATATCCAGGTCACGATTCGTTTGCACCATCGCGCCCGCGTCGTAGCGGTTAGCAGGACTTTCTGTCATGGCAAATACACGTGTCGGCAAACCATCGCCGAAAGCCGGCATAGCTCGGGCTTGCGCCATCATCGCTTTGAAACCTGTAGTTTGAGCATTTGCCAGGTTATTGGCCCGGACCGCACTAGCTAACAGGTCCTGTGAGGCACCTGAAGCGGCAATATAAAGCATTTTATCCATGACAATTATTTGACCTGTTATTGAGTTAACAACATTAAAGCAGGATTCGTGCCAATGATAATTTCAGAGGGATACAGAATGGAATGAGAAGCAAAGACAAAAAGGGCCACGTGATGTGGCCCTCTGTAAGTTAGGTTAGTGTTATCGGATACCCAAGATTGTCTGATTCAGGGCGTTGTTGATTTCCAATGCTCTGGAGTTGGCCTGGAAGTTTCGCTGCGCGATGATCATATCAATCAGCTCAGTTGTGAGGTTTACATTGGATTGTTCCAAGGCTGAGGAGTTGATATCACCAAAGGTCCCTGTAGTGGCCTCACCCGCTAGCGCTTCACCGGACAAAATACTCTCTTTCCAGGAGGCATTACCATTTTGGGTTAAACCCTGTTCGTTAGAAAAGCGCGCCAAAGCAATACGACTAATTGGCTCTGATGTACCGTTGGAGAAGGTGGCTCTAACCAGACCGTCCGGGCCAATATCGATACCTGTTAAACGGCCAACAGGCAAACCATCCTGCTCCAGTGAGGTCACTTCAAAAGAGGACGCAAACTGCGTGGGCTCGTTATCACCAATACCGTTGGTGTCAAGGTTAAAATTAATAGCAAGAGTCTGGTTAGTGTCAGCTCCTGAAGTCAATCCAGATAGCGGTACCGTAGTGGGTAATAAGATATCACCTGCGGTTCCAGTCGGCAGTGAAGAGCCATCAGCGGCTTGGACTGCCGTAAAATCACCACTCGAGTCGAATACTAGCCTGGTTGCCCAAACGCCTGTAGTTCCCGTCGCTCCGCCTGGGCCAGTTAACGTCTGTCCAAAGCCCACATAATTTTGGTCAACTCCCCCTACCGGACCATCATTGGGAATGGTGGGATCCGCAGGCACTGTGCCATCCGGGTTGGTGTAATCGTAAAACTCACCGTCGACTGAAGTTACAACTAACCACTCATTGCTAGTCGCGTTAGCATCTTTAATAAAATAAAAAGTTTGAATGTGTGATTCGCCCAAGGAGTCATACACCGTAATCGACGTGGAGGCATTATAAGTTGTGGTGTCATTAGGATTAAAGTCATCTGGATCTAGTGCTGGATCTCCAGCCGGTAAATTCATTCGTAAATCTACTTCCGATGTCGGTGAAGGGTTCCCGGAGGAGTCTGGAATCTGCACTGGTTCAGCTGTACTTAGCGCGATGGATGATGACGTACCATCACTATTTACCGGGAAACCCAGCAGGTTGTCGCCCTGGGAGTTTACCACAAAGTTATCTTCATTCAACTTAAACTGACCAGCTCGGGTATAAGTAAAATCCTGCGAAGAGATATCCGGAACGGTTACAAAAAAGCCGTTACCGGTAATGGCCAAATCCAGCGCAGTATTAGTGAACTGCAAGCTCCCTTGGCTAAACTGCTGCGCCACTTCCTGGGTGACCACACCGTCACCGACTTTGGTTCGGCCACCACCGAGTAAGGACGATGCAAAGACATCGCCAAATTCGGCGCGTGATTCTTTGAATCCCACGGTGTTAACATTGGCAATGTTGTTTGCCGTGGTATCCAGGTCTTTTTGAGCGGCAGCGACACCACTCAGGGCTATATTAAATGACATTGCTCGTTCTCCTGTTAATTAGCCTACATTTATTATGTCTGTTAAGCGGATACTTTCATCACCCGCCAAATTTAATACCACGCCAGAATTACCAGCTCCCGCCAGGCTGACGCTTTCGACTCTGCGATTAATACCAAAGGGAATGGATTCTGTTTGTCCGTTGACTTCCCCTTCGATTTTGATGTTGTAAGAACCCGGGGGCAAAATGTTGCCAGCATCGTCAGTTCCGTCCCAACCAAATTCAATATTTCCGGCTTGCTGGCTACCTACATTGATAGTACGCAGCACCTGGCCGATGTCATCTTCGATGATGATTTTCATGTCTTGCACATTTTGTGCAGCTACCGCAGTCCCGGTCACCTGGGCGTTTATCTGCACATTAAGCCCCGTATTGAGTCCATCAACAGTCCCGGTCGCTTCAACGCGGTATTTGCCCCGTGGCATATGATTTCCGTCGGCGTCGGTACCATCCCAACCAAAAGAGATAGCCCCGGCATCGTGATTACCACCGTCAATTTCCCGTACCACTTCGCCATATTCATTGAGGATCTGAATTTTCAGGTCTTCAACAGGTGCGTCAGCTATAATGGCACCACTGACGGCACCATCCTGCCACGTACTGCCGACACTGGATTGCGTTAACACTGTTTGTCCGATTAAACTCGTGGCCTGCAGAGCCTGGTTAGAGTTCATTGAAGAGGCAAATTCATCAAACTTGTCGTTTAGCTGCGACAAGCTGTCGGCCATGGTAAAGCTGGTCATCTGAGCTACCATCTGGTCGTTATCCACCGGCTTAGTGGGGTCCTGCATTGCTAACTGTTCGGTGAGCAGGGAGAAGAAATCCTCCTGGGTCAGCTGAGAATTGGCGTTAGGATCAGCAATCGGCACCCCTTCTTCCTGCCAATACAGCTGATCGTTTAGTAATTTACTACCTATTGCGTCCATCTTATTCTCCTATCGACCCTGGCCTAGCATCATCACACGGCGGAAAATTCGCTTGGTGGTATCAGCCACCTGCACATTCGCCTCGTAGGCTTTTGAAGCCGAGAGCATATCTGCCATGGCTTCCACTACATTCACATTAGGCTTAAAGATGTAGCCATCTTCATTGGCCATGGGGTGATTGGGGGAATATTCCACCTGCAAGGGTTTTTGGCTTTCCACGACTCCCAACACATTAACCTTGGTGCCCAGCGGTGCCTGGGCATCCGTGGCATTTTTCATTTCTGCGGCAAAAACTGCATGCCGCGCTTTATAGGTTTCACCGTAGGAAGAGCTAACACTGTTGGCATTGGCCACGTTACTGGCGGTGGTATTCAACCTTACGCCTTCGGCATGCATGCCCGACGACGCAATGTCCATTACATTAAACAAACTCATTATTGCTGCCCTCCGGTCAGTGCCTTTTTCATGCCTTTAAATTTACCGTCTAAAAACTGAAGACTTGCCTGGTAACGCAATCCGTTATCCAGAAACGCATTCTTCTCCATTTGTGCTTCTACTGTGTTGCCATCACCGGTATCCGGTTGTGTTGGAACCCGAAATGTGACGAGTCGGTCGCTTTGCATTTGTCCTTCAATATGTCCGGTTGAGGTGCGATTGAGATGCATACGCTGTTCATAAGAGGCACTTTTCATCGCCTCCTGAAAATTGATGTCTCTTGCTTTATAACCGGGTGTATTTTGGTTTGCCAGGTTACCGGCAATAAGTTCCATTCGATCCTGCCTTACTGAGACAGCTCGATGATGCAAAGCGGTTAATTTGTCTAAACTGATAGCCATATTGGCCTCCACAGCGTCAAAAAACTTACAGTGGAATCAAAGCAAGGCATGTGCCAGTTTTTTAGAAGAAGGGATTTTAAGAGATATTATCTGAGCAAAGAAGCGAGACAAGCCTTAGTATTAAAGGGACTTCATGCTGTTAGTAGAGCTATTTCCGAGTGTAATACAGGCCCGGATTACACCGAATCATATTAAAATCAGAGGATAAGCCCGCCATAGATTCTGACGCGCCTAAGAACAAAATGCCGTCTTTATTTAACACAGAGGCAATTTTTTGCAGTATGGCGCTTTTTACTTCCGGTGCAAAATAGATCAACACATTGCGACAGAATACCATATCAAAGCGCCCCAGATTGGCGTAGCTGTCTAGTAAATTGAGTTGTTTGAAGGTAACCATACGCGCAATTTCCGGCTTGATACGTTTGTTTCCCTCTGGCGTATCGTCGAAAAATTGTCGTTTACGCTCCTCAGATAGCCCCCTGGATAAGGACAATGAATCATAGGTAGCAATTTTGCATTTTTGCAGCATTTCCGTGGACAGGTCGGTACCAATGATTTGCACCCCGGGAAATCGGCTATTCAGCTTTTGATATTCAGCCGCAGCCATCGCTATAGAATAGGGCTCCTGACCTGATGATGCTGCAGCACACCAGATTTTTACCGGCTGTCGAGTTTCTGCAAACTTTGGGAACAACTCTTTAACTAACAGCTCAAAAGGATACCTGTCTCGAAACCACAGTGTTTCGTTGGTGGTCATGGCATCGATTGCGTCGTCTCTCAAACCGCGGTTTCTGCCATTGATAACATCATTAACCACCTGACTAAGCGATGGCTCGTCATATTTTCGCATCAAAGGCGCTAAACGACTTCTCACCAAATATTGCTTGTTCGGTCCCAAAACGATACCGCAGCATCGCTCCAGAAACTCACTGAACAGTGTGTAGTCGTCTTCGCTTAATGTTTTATTTACCACAGATTAATTTTCCGCTGACTTATCCAGCCATTTCTTTACCGCAGTAGCTAGTTCATCTGGATGGAACTTCGCAATAAAGTCATCCGCCCCTACCTTTTTAACCATCGCCTGATTGAATACACCACTCAATGAGGTATGCAGCACCACATGTAATTTAGCCAATTCAGGGGTGCTCTTGATTTCTGCTGTTAAGGTGTAGCCGTCCATCTCAGGCATTTCAATGTCACTAACTATAACACCAACCTTGTCGGTTACATCACCGGTTTCCGACGCAATTTCTTTCAGCCTTTCAAGCGCTTCGCGACCATCTTTGGCGGCTTCAATTTCCAGACCTAATGAAGACAAGGCCTTTTTAACCTGGCTTCTTGCTACTGATGAATCATCCGCGATGAAAATGATTTTGTCATCCAGACTGGCATCGTGCTTGGCTAACTCTTCAGCCATGTCTTCGCGTACAACTTCACGGGCTGGCGCGATTTCATTGAGGATTTTTTCAACATCCAGAATTTCTATTAATTCGCCATCAACTTCTGTCACAGCAGTAAGATAACTGGCCTTACCCGCCCCCTCAGGTGGTGGCAAGATTGCTTCCCAATTGATATTAATAATGCGCTCCACCGAACCCACTAAAAAACCTTGTACAGAGCGGTTGTATTCCGCGATGACAATAAAGGCATTTTTGATATCTTCAATCTTACGTCCACCTGTGGCCATACTCATATCGATAACCGAGATAGTTTGGCCGCGAATATGGGCAACACCACGAACCAGCTTATTCAACTTAGGCATTGAAGTTAAGGGCGGGCACTGTAAAACCTCACGCACTTTAAATACGTTAATTCCGTAGCGTTGGCGATTATTGAGTTTGAACAGTAATAGCTCAAGGCGGTTTTGCCCCACCAGCTGAGTTCGTTGGTTAACAGAATCTAAAATTCCCGCCATAAAACACCTCTAATTCATCCAAACAGGCACGATACTTGAATAGTACTCTTATGTGGATGCGTGATTATTATTCGCCCACACAGCGTTATTTTTTTGACGCTGTTAAGTTTTTACCAAAATTGCCTTTAAGCATAGCCAAATTGGAAGAAAGTGAACATGAAAAATTTCGCCAACCTCAAGAAAACCTTAAAACTTTCCTTAATTGGTTGGTTTATAACAACCAATATAGCGGCTGCGCAAGAAAAAGATTTAATGCGTAATCTTGTGGAAGAGACCGCAGAGATATTTGTTTACCAAAATGCCGAAGTAGACAATATCAACGATGTGCAAATTTCCGTCCGGAATATTGATGAGCGAATCAACATTCCCGCCTGTCCTGTGGATTTGCAAGCCAGCAGTAGTACACAATCTTTGCGTCAATCCAACGTAACGGTAAGAGTGAGTTGCCCGAGCAATGGCTGGTTCCATTATCTGAGTGTCAGTGTAACGGAAATGCAAGAAGTGGTTGTGCTGGCAGACACGGTATCACCCGGCACCTTGTTAACTGAAAACAATGTCACGATAGAAAAGGTAGACAAAAGACGTATAAGAGGTGGCACGTTTGCCGATATAAAAGAGGTAATTGGCGCGCGGCTAAAGCGGCGTTCTCGTGATGGCACCACCGTCTCTCCGAATATGTTATGCTTTGTTTGTAAAGGCGACGCCATTGTAATTACGGCTAAGCTAAGTGGATTAGAAATAAAAACCAGTGGTGTAGCGCTGCAAGACGGCAATATTGGTGATACGATTTCCGTACAAAACAGACGCTCCAAAAAACAGCTGGAAGCACAAGTCGCAAATGTGAATGAGGTGCGGGTCCAGATTTAGTAGAAAAGCTCAGCGACTTAGAGGGTTGTCGATGCGCAATTTGAAAACTGCCAATGTCTCTGTACGCTAAACGAATATTGGCAAATCATTGATTTTATAAAGACTTTTTTATGGTCTTAATTTAAACTGCATGTATACAGTTAGCTAGTATAAAAAACCTGCGAATTAATTGTTTTTTTATTAAAGATAACCAGGCCTCGGCCGATAAGCTAACTGAGGGTTTAAAAGTATTGGAATTTAATCATGGCTATTAACAATGTAAACGGCACAGGTCAGAAGCCGCAGTTGGAGAGTCAACGACTCAATCAACAGCAGGCTCAACAAGGCCAAAGTGCAAATACAGCACAGCAAGCTCAAACCGCTGCTGCTGCCCCTCGCCAGGATTCCGTTTCGCTGACCCAGTCAGCACAACAACTGGCGAATGTGCAGAAAAAAGCAAGTGACGCTCCGGTGAATCAAGATAAAGTTGATAAACTGAAAGCGGCGATTCAGAACGGCTCTTATAAGATTGATGCTGAGCAACTGGCATCCAAAATCTCAAAAGCGGAAACTGAACTGTTTGGCTTATCCAAAGGTTAATTGATGTCAGATTTGACTGCAGCTTTAGAACAACAACTGACGCTACTTAAGGCGTTGGAAGCTAATCTCCAAAGAGAACTGGAGTTAGTAGTTGCTCGCGATGCTGAAAGTCTTCTGACATTGGTTGACGAAAAATCTGGTTTACTAGAGCAGTTAGCAGAAAATGATGCGTCTCTGCAAAAGTTGAGAGCGCCTGAGAGCGAGCTTTCAGAAGAACAACTGACGTTGGCTCATCAAGGTAAGGAGCTGTTGCAGAAGTGTCAGCACCAGACTGAAGTTAACGCTGCGGCAGTAGAAAAGAACCAAATAAGACTACAGCGCCTTCGCAACGTAATGCTGGCGGTGCGAAACAAAGAATCTCTCACATACACCAACAAGGGTAAAACACAGGGCGGTATGTTAGGCTCTGGTGTCAAAGCCTGATTTTTAATTAAACCTTTATCAATCGTTACCCAACTATCTCCCTTGAAGAAGAACCCAGGTAGATACTCATTCTCAAGGTTCCTCACAATTATTTGAGATTTTACCAGTCACCTGCCACCTAAAATTATATTTATTTTAATCAATTCGTGGGCTTATCGCGTTAAAGTGTTTTACCAATAAGTTAAGAAACACGGAATAAGTGTGTTAATGACGTCTAATATTGTCGTGTATAGCCCCCCATTTGTCCTCATGAAGCGCCATTTAAAAACATTAAGCAATGTTATCGGTGATTTTTATGGATAAAAAATCTAACTGTGCCTGGCATGGACGCGCATTGTGACGACGGAAGCTTGTTGTGTTTCAATGGATTAAGCCTAATGCGGGGAGCTTTTATCTTTCGCATACGGTTTCTTTTGGCAAAAAGACAAATTCATCGGGAATGAATTTGGATGGCTTGAGTTGCCCTCAGGGAAATACAAGGATGCATTTCAAAAATGGTATGTGGACCAAAGAGATTTGGCACAGAAAAGCCGTGGATAGTGCCTGCCACGCTAAACTGATGTCAAAAAAGATATGAGGGTTCTTAAGTATTCATCTCGATTTAGTTGCTGCTCAAACGACAAAACCTCTCGTGGGAGAGGCTTTCATCTTGAGCGGATAGGGAAAACTCTATATATCAGTAATAGGTTATTTCTTTTATTTTTCTTGGGCGTGCAGTAGAGAGGTAAATATCATACACCTTTTGAAAATCAAGACTCAATTCGGTTGCATAAACATCCTCACCTACCGGATAGGTTTTTACTACTTGAGCTCCCCTGATCACACCTTCCACGGAGGCCTTCAAATCATTATCCTTTAACACTAAGTTAGCCAATGACTGTTGGGTATCAATTCGTTGTCCATAAACCTGCTCAGCCAATTCTTTGTAGGCATCTAATTTTGATGCCTTTATCGCCATCAACATTTTAGCAGAGTCAGTATTACCCATTTGTGCGCTAATTGGGGCATAACCTACCGCAGTCAACACAGGATGTTGCTCCGGCTGAACATACTCCCACTCGACCTGTTTATCACTGTAGTACATTGCTTCTAGTGATTTACACCCAGAAAGCCCAAGTGTCACGAATCCAACGACAAGCAATTTGTCTACCTTGGAATTGAAATTTGTCTTCATAACCCACCATCAGTTTGCCTGAAATTTGCTTACTATCCGCTTAACAAAACACTACTTTGATCAGCGCTGTATTATTGACGCAATTTGCACATCAACAATGTTTAGTTGAACCTAAGCAAGTTGTTTGCCATTTATTCTAATGTTCACTATCGATTAATTAAGATGGTACGTAATGTGCTTATACCAAAGTATATGAAAATTCTGACGCCTTATTGACGGTAACTCCCCAATATCTGCTGATGCAAATAGCCTGATGTGGCGTCGTGTTAAAGGATTGGTATCGAGGTTTTTATGTTCAGACTGATTTTTACATTGTTGACACTACTCAGTGTAGCGAGTCTGCATACACATGCAGCCTGGTTTGAGGCCAGTGGTCAAGCGGTAATACACAACAACAATAAAGAGTTGGCTAGGCAACAAGCAACTCATGAAGCTATTCGACAAGCCCTATTGTTTGCTGGGGCTTCGGTTCGCAGTGTTCAGGAGATGACTGATGGACTATTGCAAGACGAACATCTTGAAATAAGGGCTTCAGGCGAAGTAGCAAGTGTCGAATTGATATCTGAGCATTACTACGATGATTTTGTAGAAGTCGCTATCAGAGCGGATATCTTTCCCCAAAGAGATCAGTGTAGCGCTTCTGACTATAAGAAAAATATTGTCACCAGTAAGATCCATGTCAGCGCCTACCGCCAAGCAGCCATAGGTGGCCTTAATTCCATTGATGGCCCATTGGCTAACGCCATAAAGGAAAGCTTTGAAGTCTACTCCCAGAGGGCCATGATCAGTAAAATAGAGCCCTACACTTTCTTTCCTCAGCCTCAAGATCTCAAAACGCAATCAATGTTACTGGCTGAACAAACTAGTGCGCAATACGTATTGATAGGCGACATCGTGGAATTGAGCTTAGATGAAGAACCCAAGACCTATCTGGATGTAGCAAAGTTTTGGGATGAGAAGCACCCTGGTAGAAATCTATCGATTCGTTTTATGTTATTGGACGGCACCAAAGGAGATATTCTTTTTGACAAGACCTATCATCGCTCGGCGATTTGGCAATTTGATAAACACCAGAGAGTACATGCTACAAGTAAAGAGTTTTGGGGATCGCAATTCGGCAAAGCTACCCAAGAAATGTTACGAGAATTAACCTCTGAAATTGATGAACTCATCGCCTGCATGCCAACCTATGGCAGAATAATTGGCATTCACAATAACAGCCTGTCTGTGAACATTGGTAGTAAACAAGGTGTAAAAAAGGGTGACGAATTAGCGGTTTTTCAAATGCGTCATTTTTTCTCACCTAATGGCTTATCCCAAACGCAATACAGTATTCATCCGTCAAGGGTAGTGGTGACCGAAGCCTTCTTTAACTCAGCACAACTAAGAGTGGTAGATGGCACGCCACTGGCGAATATTCAACCAAACGATTTTGTGGTGCGCCGCTAACGCTTTAATTGTAAGTGTGATTGCGCAATAATCTAAACAGTGAATGATAACTCGTTTATAGCTTAATCAGCGTCCCCATAGTTTAACCGGATAAAACAAGAACCTCCTAAGTTTTAGATCTGCGTTCGAGTCGCGGTGGGGACGCCACTAATTTCTATCGTAAAAATTTAAATACTTAATTCTTTTCTCATTAATTTGGCAAATTGTTTTTGGGTTTCCATATCTGCTCGGGAACGACATAAATTCCACCAATTTTTAATAGTATCTAACTCTAATGCCAACATTGATTTTAAATGGCAGTTTTCTACGGCTACCACTTTTTCTCGGCTAATGCCCAATTTATCAGCGATCTGTTTTTGAGTAAAACTGCTTTGTAATCGAAGACTTCTCAAGATATCTGATCGCTCTACATGCAATATGTCGGTACTTTTATTGGCCATATTTACTACTTCCTCAATGCTGCCTTAAATTTGTCTTTCTGGATTTCGCGCTCAATGAATATCTTACGCTTACTGTATAGTTTAATTCATGTAAAGTATCGAATATTTACCTATTAAACAATCCCGAATGGTAATTTATTTAACCAGCATTTATTTCTGTATAGTCTCTAATAGCAATTAGCATTTAAAACTATGATGATCTTTACAAATATCTTGAAGGTACAAGGTTTGTGCATATATTTATCACTATAGATGTTTTTCAGGTTGTATCATGATTGGAAATGAGGATTTTGACGCTTTTATGGCGGAAGTAGCTGATGTAAAAACGTTAAAAAATGATGACAAAGTCTTTTTGAAAAAAACAAACGGCAATGAACTCGCAAAGCAACTACGCAGAGAGGCAATCAAAAACGAACAGCGCAATAGCAAAAACTTTCTCACTCTCGCAGACATAGATCCCATCGCAGTTGAGGACCCTATCCAATTTAAGCAAGAGGGTGTTCAGGATCTAGTCTATAAGAATCTTCGGCTTGGCAAATACGCCATAGAAAGCACCTTAAATATGCAACACTTACCATTAGAAGTTGCCCATAAAGAAGTGTTTGATTTCATAACCCACGCCCATATTCGGGGATTGCGATGCGTTTTAATGCGCCATGGACTAAATCAAGACAAAAAGCCCTTCTCTGGTTATCTGAAGAGCTACCTCAATGTATGGTTACAGCAGATGCCAGAAGTTTTGGCTTTTCACAGCAGCCAGATGCAACACGGTGGCGTTAAAAGCACCTATGTATTATTGAAGAAGAATAAACAACAAAAAGCAGAAAATAGAGAAATGCACAAACTAAAGTAGCGCCAATTAGCGCTATCAGCGACGATCGATTGACAGTAAGACTTTGTCGGGACCTTAGTTTAGCCCGGGTCTCAATTTACTTTTGACTGTACCGCTTGTTTTTTCTCAAAAGTGTCTAAAGCATACTCATCCGAAGACACAGTGGTACTAATGACAGCGCTTACAATGAGAACCACAACTGTGATGAAGACACCTGCCAGGCCGAAGCCTTTACTGGAACGATTCATAACCCACTCTTTTTATTTTTATTCTTGAGATTAAATGATGATGGTGGCGCTAAGGCTCCTTTAGCTAGACTGCACAAATACCCTGCTGTGCTTTGTCGACACCACAAGGTGCCTACAATTTAATCAATAATATACAATATGAAATCAGCAAACAAGCCATCATATTAACCAAATCGTCGATTTTAAGTCGAAAATTCAAGAAATTATGCTATTTTCGGCCGATATCAGCCAAAGAGGGCATAACGCCCTCCAATCTTAACCTATTGATTTCCTGGCATTCCTGAACATTCTCATCCAGGCTCCGTCTTCTTGCCAATCATCAGGGTGCCATGAGTTTGCTACCGTTCTAAATACTCGCTCTGGGTGTGGCATCATGATCGTGGCACGCCCGTCTGTTGTTGTCAGGCCGGTAATCCCTTCTGGAGAGCCATTGGGATTCATGGGGTAATGTTGTGTTACGTTACCGGCATAGTCCACGTATCTCAGGCTGACATTCGATTGTGCGTCCTGCAATGCACCATCGTTTGCAAATACAGCCCGGCCTTCGCCATGAGATACTGCAATTGGGATCACTGAGCCTGCCATCCCCTCAAAAAAGATAGAGGGACTATCTTGCACCTCCACCATGGCCAGTCTGGCTTCAAAGCGTTCAGAATAGTTTTGCACAAAATGAGGCCAATGCTCAGCACCTGGTATCAGTTGCTTGAGATTGGACAACATTTGGCAGCCATTGCAAACACCAAGGGAGAAGGTATCCTGGCGTTCAAAAAATTGTTGGAATTGAGCGCGAATTTGCCCATTAAACAATATCGTTTTAGCCCAACCCTCACCTGCCCCTAAGACATCACCATAAGAGAAGCCTCCACAAGCGACCAAGCCCTGGAAGTCTGCCAATGATACGCGGCCCGAAATTAAATCACTCATGTGTACATCGGTACTAGCGAAACCAGCTCGGTCAAAAGCGGCAGCCATTTCTACATGAGAATTTACCCCTTGTTCTCGAAGGATGGCCATTTTGGGCGCAAGTCCTTTAGCAATGTAAGGTGCGGCAATATCTTCGTTAATATCGAATGTCAGCTTGGCAAACAAGCCACTATTGTCTGGATTATTCTTAAGCTGGTGCTCTTGTTCAGCACATTCCGGGTTATCTCTGAGCAACTGCATATTATAGGTGGTTTGTGCCCAAAGCTGACGATAATGAGAACGCGTATTTTGCAGTACTGTTTCTCCGCCTTTACTAAAGCGAACAATGTCTTCGCCACATACCGAACCAATATTATGTGCGAGATCAGATAAGCCATTTTCGGCAAAAACCGCCATCACTGTCTCTAATTGCGCATTGTCAACCTGGATTACCGCCCCCAGTTCTTCATTGAATAAAACATTATTGGCATCTCCCTGCAAGGCGTCCAAATTAACCTCAATACCGCAGTTGGCAGCGAAAGCCATTTCCACAACCGTGGTGAACAGTCCCCCGTCCGAGCGATCGTGGTAAGCTTTAACCAGGCCTTGCTGGTTCAGCTGCTGAATGGCGATAAAGAAACCTTTTAATAGCTCAGGAGAATCGACGTCAGGAGCGCATTTACCCAACTTTTTGTACACCTGAGCAAGACAAGAGCCGCCCATCCGATTTTGGCCTTGTCCCAAATCAACCAGAATCAGACTGGTATCTTCAGAGTTTGTATCTAGCTGAGGGGTTAAGGTTTTACGCACGTCCTCGACACGGGAAAATGCTGTTATTACTAAAGACAACGGCGCAGTAACACTCTTTTGCTCTTTACCATCTTGCCACTGGGTTTTCATCGACATAGAGTCTTTGCCCACTGGAATGGTAATTTCTAGTGCCGGACACAACTCTTCCCCTACGGCCTTGACCGCTTCATATAACCCAGCGTCTTCACCTTTGTGACCCGCAGCGGACATCCAGTTTGCCGATAGCTTGATACGTTTGAGTGATTCAATATTGGCAGCAGCGATGTTAGTTATCGCCTCACCCACCGCCATTCTGGCAGACGCCGCATGATTCAATAGGGCGATAGGGCTTCGCTCACCCATCGCCATCGCCTCACCCGCATAAGTATCAAACGCCGCACAAGTAACGGCGACATCAGCAACGGGAATTTGCCAAGGACCCACCATCTGATCACGCGCAACAAGCCCGGTAACGGTTCGGTCACCAATGGTAACAAGGAAGGTTTTCTCGGCAACGGTGGGCAGGCTCAGTACGCGCTCCGCCGCTTCAGCCGTAGACAATTCAGAGGCATTAAAGTCATCACCGTTAGCGCTAGACGAAATAACATCGCGGTGCATTTTAGGTGGTTTACCCAAGAGTACATCCAAGGGTAAGTCAACGGGGTCATTGCCAAAATGAGCATCCGTCACCCTCAGGTGTTGCTCTTCTGTAGCGACACCGACAACCGCGTACTGTGCTCGCTCACGGGCACAAATCTGTTCAAAAACTGAAAGTTTTTCTGGTGCTACGGCTAACACATAACGCTCTTGCGATTCATTACACCAGATTTCCAGCGGAGACATCCCCGGCTCGTCATTGGGTACATTGCGCAATTCAAAGTCACCACCTCGACCAGCATCATTTACCAGCTCTGGAAACGCATTGGATAAGCCACCAGCACCAACATCGTGGATGAATAAAATGGGATTCTCATCGCCCATCTGCCAGCATCGGTCTATCACTTCCTGGCAACGTCTTTCCATTTCCGGGTTGTCGCGCTGCACGGAAGCGAAGTCCAAATCTTCATTAGATTGCCCGGATGCCATAGAGGATGCAGCACCACCGCCTAAGCCGATGTTCATAGCAGGGCCACCCAATACAATTAATTTCGCACCAGGAATGATATCGCCTTTTTCTACGTGTTCTGCACGAATATTGCCCAAACCACCAGCAATCATGATGGGTTTGTGATAACCGCGAACTTCCTCGCCGTTAAAACTATCCACCTGATTTTCATAGGTGCGGAAATAACCCAAAATATTGGGACGACCAAATTCGTTGTTAAAGGCAGCGCCTCCCAGTGGTGCCTCCAGCATAATGTTTAGCGCAGTTACGATGCGCTCAGGTTTGCCATAATCAATTTCCCAAGGTTGAGTTAAGGCAGGAATTTTTAGATTAGAGACGGTGAAGCCCACCAGTCCCGCTTTGGGTTTTGCGCCGATACCTGTTGCCCCTTCATCGCGGATCTCACCACCTGAACCGGTTGCGGCACCAGGAAAAGGTGAAATGGCAGTAGGGTGGTTGTGAGTTTCCACCTTCATTAAAATGTGAATATCTTCTATGTGATATCGGTATTCACAATCGTCACTATCAGGATAAAAGCGGCCAGCCTGGGAGCCTTGCATAACCGCTGCATTGTCTTTGTAGGCTGAATAAACGTAGTCGGAACACTGTTCATAGGTGTTTTTAATCATTTTGAACAGTGATTTGGGCTGTTCAACACCATCAATTGTCCAGTCGGCATTAAAGATTTTATGTCGGCAATGCTCTGAGTTAGCTTGGGCAAACATCATCAGTTCGATGTCATTCGGATTGCGGCCTAACGCTTGATAATTCTGTACAAGGTAATCAATTTCATCATCTGCCAGTGCCAGACCAAGGGTTTGGTTTGCCGTATGAAGTGCCTCAGCACCACCCGACAAAATATCCACTTGAGAAAAGGAAGCTGGCGTCGTTTCTGCAAACAGCTTTTCGGCCTCTTGCAAGTTAGACATGGTCACTTCTGTCATTCTGTCATGCAAGATACTGGCTATCGCTGAAAAAGCTTGCGCATCTGCACCATCGGTTAGCTGCACATAATAGGCAACGCCCCTTTCTACTCGCTTGATCTTAGATAATCCGGTATTGTGTAAAATGTTAGTGGCTTTTGAGGCCCACGGAGAGATTGTACCAATCCTGGGTAGCACCAAAATCAATTCACCATCAAACGATTGCTCATCCATCTCAATGCCGTAAGTAAGCAACTGCTCCAACACTGACATTTCTTTGTCAGTAAGTTCATCCGTGGTATTTGCAAAATGCACATACTGCGCTCTGATACTTGCTACAGGCAGTTGCTCTTCGTGGAATTGGTTGATAAGTTTTTTAACTTTGAAGTCAGAAAGTGCGCTGGCACCATGCAAAATTAACATGCGATATCACTACCCAGAATGACAGTTTCCTTTGCTGTAAAGGAAATCAGTTGAAAAAAATGGCTATACCTGCAACCCTGACACTAAAATTCAGGGAACTTCGGCGGCAGGATTATAGAGCAAATCCGATCCATTTATAAGATTCCTGACCAAAAACCCGGTATAGATTTGGTATTAATTTCCATATTTTATTGTTCCATGAAGAAAATACTCCTGATCCTGTTATTGAGCTGCCTTATACAAAGCTGCGGACAACACCTACCCGAAGCATCTCTTTTGCAGATTACTCAGGGCGGGGTCATTAAAGTAGGTACTCAATATGGCCCAACCACTTATCTAAATGGTCCAACAGAACCACAGGGGTTCGAATATGAAATGGCCAAGGGTTTCGCAGAATATCTTGGGGTAAAACTGGAAGTGTACCCTTATTACTCCACCACAGAACTACTTCAAGCCTTGCGAAAAGGAAGCATAGACCTGATTGCTTCTAACATGCCAGTCACTGCAGAAAACCGTAAACATCTCAAATTCAGCCCCGCTTACCAGCAGCTCAGTCAAAAATTGGTCTTTTTGCAGGGGCGCACTCGCCCTAAAAGCTTCGGTGAGTTAGAAGGTGAACTTGTACTCGCCAGTGATACCAGTGACGAGCATGTCATCAGGAAAGTTAAAAAGGCTTATGAAGCCGAAACTAACCCAAACTGGTCTTTTGAACTTACGGATGAGAAGGATGAACTGGAATTGCTGGAAGCCATTATCAGTGGCGACATTACTTATACAATAGTGGATTCCAACCTGTTGTCATTGATACGGCGAAAATACCCTGAACTGAGCATTGCTTTTACAGTGAATGCTGATCACCCCGTAGGTTGGGCCACTTCTATCGAAAGCGATGACTCATTGTCTGGTGCATTGATCGAATACTTTGGTTTGATCAAGCAGAACGATACCTTGGCGGTATTGGAAGACAAATATTTCGGTCATGTCAGACAATTTAATTATGTCGATACGACACTGTTCTTAAAAGCCGCCAAAGAAGTTTTGCCTAAGTATGAACCTTGGTTCAGACAATATGCTGGAGATGTTGACTGGCGCTTGATTGCAGCAATGAGTTATCAGGAAAGCCACTGGGATCCAAGAGCAAAGTCTCCTACAGGCGTGAGAGGAATGATGATGTTGACACTGCCCACAGCAAGAGACTGGAAGGTTACGTCAAGATTAGATCCTGAACAAAGTATACGAGGCGGCAGCCAATACTTTAATAGTCTATTGCGCAGGGTCCCGGCCCGGATCAGCTTCCCGGATCGATTGTGGTTTGCTTTGGCTGCCTACAATATAGGTTTAGGGCACCTTGAAGATGCCAGAGTACTAACCCAAAGGCAGGGAGCAAATCCCGACCTATGGGTAGATGTGAAAAAGCACCTACCACTGTTGCGCCAAAAACGCTTTTATAAAACCACTCGATATGGTTATGCGAGGGGAAATGAAGCGCTGCAATACGTAGCAAATATCAGGCGCTACTACGACAGTTTGGTGTATTATTACGATGAGCAAGCGCCAGCAGATGAGCAACCCATCCCTGTCCTCCCCGACACCTGACGCTGTTAATGTCACAAATTGTTACTTTCAGTTTCATTGTTTTGCAATAAATCTCTTGTATTTTGAAACATCAGTCTCAATAGTAAGTATTGATGCAACAAAATTGAAACGAATTCAGATTCCGGCGGTCTATAAATAATGTGTATTAAATTTGTGACCTGGACTCGCTTTCATGAGTCCACAGACAAAGAAGGTGAAAAAATATCAAGGAGAAATCAATGAAAAGAAATACATTAACCCAAAGACGCAATATGAATTGCGCTACAAGAAGAAAGCAGCTTCTGAAAAAACTGCAACGCAAAGTGAATATGCGCAGACAAGACTTTCAATCACAGTTAGAAATGGATGATCTGGCAACAGCGAGCTAACACCAACAATTCAGCCTGCTGTTTGCTTCAGTGCTTTTCTTTCAGCGCGACGACGCTTAAAAAATTCTGATAAACGCGCGCCACATTCCTCCGCCAGTACTCCCGACGTAACCTCTATTTGATGATTCAATTGCTCATTGCGCACCAAGTCCATAATACTGCCGCAAGCACCGGTTTTATAGTCCGACGCGCCATACACCAAACGTTGGATACGCGAGTGTACAAGCAGTCCTGCGCACATAGGGCAAGGTTCAAGCGTTACATACAAAGTGGTTCCGGGTAGACGATAATTATTGAGCAACTCTCCGGCTTTCCGTATCGCCTGCATTTCAGCGTGCGCTGAAGGATCATTTAAGGTAATACTTTGATTCCATCCCTCTGCGATAATACTTTGCTCTTGCACCAAAATAGCGGCAACCGGAATTTCACCACTAGCCTCAGCTTTGTCGGTCAACTCCAAGGCCTTGGTCATAAAAAACTCATCGTTATTTTGCTTTAGCATTTTTTCGTCATTCAGGTCATACTTTGGTTAATATCGCCATCAAAAGCCCCAACACGTCATTGCGAATATCGTATCACATTGTATTTAAAGGCTTTTTTATTTGGCAAAAGATTTGCTTTATATTGAAACCGCATTGCAAATCTCATCAATTCATATTTTAAGGGGAAACAATTATGAATGTCACAGCTGTTGCCATCATCGGTATTATTTTTGGTTGCACCATTGCGATGGTAAGTATGATCCTCAACCACCGCAGCAAATCAAAATTAACCTCTGATGACAGTGAGCAACTAAAAGCTGAAATCAATCAGCTGAAAGAGCGCGTAGCCACGTTAGAAAGAATCGTAACAGATAGTAAGTACCAACTAAATAAAGAGTTTGACTCACTAAACTAAAAACAAAACCGGGTCATCTTATCAAGTGTTACGAATACGAGCATACCCCCTCGGGAACAACACTAAATAAGGTTGAGGGTATTTCAAGAGTCAGAAATACCCCAACCACCGTGCATCTCACAGGGCAAATTCTACTCCCACTCGATCGTAGCTGGAGGTTTGCCCGAGATATCGTAAACCACACGAGATATGCCGTCGATTTCATTGATAATACGATTTGATACCTTACCTAAGAAATCATAAGGCAAATGTGCCCAATGAGCGGTCATAAAATCAATCGTTTCCACTGCACGCAGTGATACCACCCAATCATATTTACGCGCATCCCCCATAACACCTACAGAGCGCACCGGCAGGAATACGGTAAAGGCCTGGCTGGTTTTGTGATACAGATCAGCAGCGTGAAGCTCTTCAATGAAAATGGCATCGGCTCTGCGCAGTAAATCACAGTATTCTTTTTTAATTTCACCTAAAACTCGCACACCTAAACCTGGGCCCGGAAACGGGTGACGATACAACATGTCGTAAGGGATACCCAACTCAAGGCCAATCTTACGCACTTCGTCTTTAAACAATTCGCGTAATGGTTCGACCAGGCCCAGCTCCATATCTTCGGGTAAACCGCCGACATTGTGGTGGGATTTAATCACATGGGCCTTCCCTGTTTTTGAACCCGCAGATTCAATAACATCGGGATAGATAGTCCCTTGGGCCAGCCACTTGGCATTTTTTAGTTTCTTCGATTCTTCATCGAATACTTCTACAAAAACACGACCGATAGTTTTACGCTTGGCTTCGGGTTCTTCAATACCTTTAAGTGCAGAAAGAAAACGCTCTTCAGCATCCACTTTAATAATATTCAATCCAAAGTGGTCACCAAACATATCCATTACCTGCTGCCCTTCATTGAGGCGCAACAAGCCATTGTCTACAAATACACAAGTTAAGTTGCTACCAATAGCCTGGTGCAACAGCATTGCGGTAACGGAAGAATCAACACCGCCAGAAAGACCCAGGATAACTTCGTCGTCACCCACCTGTTGTTTGATGCGCTCCACGGCATCTTCAATGATTGAAGCTGGTGTCCATAAGGCTTCGCACCGACAAATCTCCTGAACAAAGTGAGATAGCAAACGCATACCTTGTTTGGTGTGAGTGACTTCCGGGTGGAACTGTACACCATAAAAGTGCTTTTCAGCGTGGAACATACCCGCATAAGGGCAAGTTTCGGTTTGCGCCATCAGTTCGAAGCCTTCTGGCATGGCCACTACTTTATCACCGTGACTCATCCAAACATCTAACAGCGGGTTTCCCGCACCGTTGAGATGATCTTCAATTTTATCCAGCAGTGGTGAAGGATTTACGACTTCTACCTGAGCATAGCCAAATTCACGCTCGGTACTGCCCTGCACCTTACCACCCAATTGTTCCGCCATGGTTTGCATACCGTAACAAATACCCAGTACCGGAATACCTGCCTGAAAAACCCATTCAGGGGCTCTTGGCGAGTCAGCTTCATGCACTGATTCAGGGCCACCCGATAAAATGATCCCGTTTGGCGCAAAATCTTTAATGCTTTGCGCATCAACATCCCAAGCCCAAAGTTCACAATAAACGCCAATTTCACGCACGCGACGGGCAATGAGTTGGGTGTATTGTGAGCCAAAATCGAGGATCAGGATTTTATGTTGGTGGATATCTAAATTCATTTGCTCGTCTTCCGAATCAATCATTTAACAATGAGAAATAAAAAAGAGTAGCCGATTGGCTACTCTCAGAATTACAGGGTCGTTCAGCCCATACGGTAGTTGGGGGCTTCCTTGGTAATAGTCACGTCGTGTACGTGTGATTCGCCCATACCCGCAGCAGTGACTTTGACAAACATCGGTTTGGTGCGCAGTTCATCAATCGTTTGACAACCGGTTAAGCCCATTGCAGAACGCAGACCGCCCATTTGTTGATGTACGATATTGGCGATAGGACCTTTGTAGGCCACTCGACCTTCAATGCCTTCCGGCACCAATTTTTCAGCGTTTTTGCTGTCCTGGAAGTAACGATCAGACGAGCCATTGCGCTGATTCATGGCGCCCAGTGAACCCATGCCGCGATATGACTTGTAATAACGGCCTTGATAAAGTTCAACTTCACCCGGCGCTTCTTCCGTACCGGCTAGCATGCTACCTACCATTACACTACTTGCACCAGCCACTAAGGCTTTAGCAATGTCACCAGAGTAGCGAATACCGCCGTCGGCAATCACCGGGATATCTCTGTCTTTCAATGCTTCTACGGCATCAGAAACCGCCGTAATTTGGGGCACACCGCACCCGGTAACAATACGAGTGGTACAAATTGAACCTGGACCAATACCCACTTTTACAGCATCAACACCAGCATCAGCAAGGTCCCTTGCCCCTTCTGCAGTGGCGACATTACCGGCGATAATTTGTAATTCAGGATAGGTATCGCGTACCGTTCTTACCCGTTCCAGTACCCCTTCAGAATGTCCGTGAGAGGTGTCAATCAATAACACATCAACGCCAGCTTCCACCAATAGAGCAATGCGCTCATCAGTGCCGGGGCCAACCCCAACAGCTGCACCAACTCGAAGTCTTCCTAATTTATCTTTACAGGCATTGGGTTTGCTTTCGGCTTTTTTGAAATCTTTTACCGTGATAAGTCCCACCAGCTTAAACTGCTCATCAGTCACCAGAATTTTTTCGATACGGTGCTCATGCATAAGCTCCATCACTCTTTCCGGATCCTCACCTTCAGTGACGGTAACCAGGCGATCTTTAGGTGTCATAACACTGGAGACGGGTTGCTCCAGGTGCAGTTCAAAACGCAGGTCACGGCCTGTAACTATACCCACCAGGTTATTGTCTTTATCCACTACAGGGAAACCCGAGAATCCGTGAGTAGCACTTAAGGCATTAACATCAGCAATAGTGGCGTCAGGGTCAATGGTGATGGGATCAGATACCACACCACTCTCATATTTCTTAACGCGACGAACGTGTTCAGCCTGTTCTTCGGCAGGCATGTTCTTGTGAATAAAGCCCATTCCACCCTCTTGGGCAAGAGCGATAGCCAGTGGCGCTTCTGAGACAGTATCCATCGCTGCTGAAACCATCGGAATATTCAAATATACGTCACGCGTCAGGCGTGTGCGAAGGTTTGCAGTATGGGGTAAAACAGAGGAGTGTCCGGGGACCAATAAAACGTCGTCAAACGTTAAAGCTTCTTTGGCGATGCGCAACATGTAACTACCTATATGAGTATTTTGTTGCGGCGCAATTGTAGCCGCTTTAGTTATTCAGGTAAACTTAAAAACAACATCAAAACTAAAGTTTATTTTTTCCCAACAGTTAGGATTCTCAGCAAAACATGCAATCCCGTAGCGATATTTTTACAGTCAGCAAACTAAATCGATTCGCCAAACACATTCTGGAGTCTGAAATAGGTAGTATCTGGATCTCAGCGGAAATTTCTAATTTTGTGGCTGCCAGCTCGGGACATTGGTATTTCACTCTGAAGGACGCCCGTGCGCAGGTTAAGGCTGCGATGTTCAAAGGGGCTAATCGCAAGGTGCGAGTTCGCCCCAAAGAGGGTGACAAAGTCTTGGTCAGAGGCGATATCAGCCTGTATGAAGCCCGTGGAGACTACCAGCTAATCGCTTCACACCTTGAGCCCGATGGCGAGGGTGACTTGAAAGCGCAATTTGAACAGCTCAAGGCCCGCTTGAGCGCAGAAGGGCTATTTGACCCAGCACGTAAACGCGCATTACCGGAAAAAGCGAAGCGCATCGGGGTAATCACCTCGCCAACGGGTGCTGCAGTGCGCGACATTATTACCGTGTTTCAACGCCGTAACCCGGCCATCGAAGTAATCATTTATCCGGCGCAAGTACAGGGAGCGAGTGCCCATAACGATTTAATAAAAGCCCTGCAATTAGCCAACGAGCAAAATCAGGTTGATGCCATCATCATCGGACGTGGTGGAGGCTCCATGGAAGATCTATGGTGTTTTAACCATGAATCACTCGCACGGACCATCGCCACAAGTCAAATACCTGTAGTCAGTGCTGTGGGCCACGAAATTGATTTTACCATTGCAGACTTTGTCGCTGATCTCAGAGCCCCCACCCCGTCAGCCGCAGCAGAAATGCTGAGTTATTCTAACGATGAAGCCATAAAGCATCTGACAAGCTTACAGCGCCAATTAAATGCCAGCTTTGTGCATCTGTTACAAGACAAACGCCACGTACTACAGCAGAAACGTCATTCATTGGAGCGACTTCATCCTGAATATCAACTCAGAGAACAGTGGCAAACCCTGGACCGTTTGACTGAACGCTTGAATCGCATCGCAAATGAGCAACTGTTGCGAAAACAACACCAGTTACAAGCACTCAATAATAAAATCCAACACAATAATCCAGCCGCTGAGATCAAACAGCGACAACAAACATTAAATGAGCAAAATAATCGTCTCAGTAAGAGTCTGTTGCATTTAATCAACGCTAAGAGACAACAGTTTGCCAGCCAATGCCATTTGCTGGACACCGTTAGTCCATTGGCTACCATGACTCGTGGATATAGTATTACTTTTAAAGAAGGAGAAATTGTGAAAAGCGCTAAATCTCTCTCGTCGGGCGATGAAGTAACCACGCGATTTGCCGACGGTGAGGTTCGTAACCGTATTATCTAGCACTGCAAGCGACACTTAGTCAGGTTGCTCGCTGAGATTTAAGGTCAGAATGCCAAGCAGTACTAACACACTCGCGCTCCAAAACTGCAACGCTAAGTGCTCTCCAAGTATAACCATACCTGCCACAGCAGCCAAAAAAGGAACGGTTAATTGAGAAATGGAGGCCTGTAAAGTACTTAAATGGGGTACCACGCGATACCAAACGGCGTACCCTATCCCGGATGTCAATACCCCGGAAACCACAGCCAGCCAGACTCCATGATTGTCCAGTTGCTGAGGTTTCCCACTTACAATGTACATAACCAGACAAAATGGCAGCGTATAAATAAAGTTGGCCGCTGTGTCAGCCAGAGGATTTTGGCTTTTGGCCCCAAACCAGGTGTAAGCCCCCCAAGCCCCTCCTGCAATCAGCATTAATAGAAATCCAGTTACAGAGGGAGTTGTGGCTGAAGGTAATAACAACACCACAAACCCTGAAATGGCCAAAACTACGCCGAGCCACTCTGTATTCGACAATCGTTTACCGCCAGATAAATACAGGACAATGAGCGTGAATTGCACAGCGCCAAATAGTATTAAAGCTCCGGTGGCGGTATCGAGACTAACATAGGCAAACGAAAACAAAGCGGCATAAATAAATAAGGCCAGGGCACCTCTAAAACTGCCATGAGCTAAAACACTGAAAGGTGTTTGGGCAGGTAGGCTAATGAGAGTTAAAACATACAAGCTAAAGGCTCCCGAGCCCAAACGAATAACCGTAAAATCCGCAGGCTCGATTAAGCCATCAGCAAGCGCCCAGCGACATAACAAGGAGTTGCCCGCAAAAGCCGTTAACGCTAAAGCACAATATAAAAGATTACTCATCATTTGTTGGGCATCACGAATATCAATTTGTTTAAACAAAAACGGGATCTAGATAGACCCCGCTTAGACGTTAAACATTGCGTGTTATTTTTTATGCAGCTTCATCAACCTCTGACGCTTGCGGTACTGAGACTGAGTGAGTTTATTGGTCTTGCCTTCGAACGGATTGGCACTGCCTTTGAATTCAATTTTTATCGGTGTACCCATGATTTTGAGTGATTTTCTGAAATAGTTCATCAGATATCGCTTGTAAGAGTCAGGCAAGTCTTCCACCTGATTACCGTGCACCACGATCCGAGGCGGATTATAGCCACCAGCATGGGCGTACTTCATTTTAACCCGGCGTCCGCGCACCAAAGGCGGTTTGTGATCATCTTGAGCCAACTCCATAATACGCGTCAACATGGAAGTATTTACGCGCTTAGTCGCCGACTGATAAGCCTCTTGCACTGACTCGTATAAATGCCCTACCCCTGTACCGTGTAAGGCAGAGATGAAATGCAATCTGGCAAAATCGATAAAACCAAGGCGGAAATCCAACTCCCGTTTGATGTCATCTTTTACTTTGATATCCAGACCATCCCATTTATTCACTGCGAGCACCAGCGCTCTACCGGCGTTAAGTATAAAACCCAATAAAGATAAATCCTGGTCGGAAATGCCCTCGCGGGCATCGATGACCAGTAACACCACATTCGCTTCTTCAATAGCCTGCAGTGTTTTAATTACTGAGAACTTTTCGACAGCATCATTGATTTTGCCTTTTTTACGCACCCCTGCTGTATCGATAAGGATATAGTCCTGATCTTCTCGCTGCATGGGAATATAGATACTGTCCCTGGTTGTTCCCGGCATGTCATAAACCACCACCCGCTCTTCGCCTAATATACGGTTGGTCAAGGTGGACTTACCGACATTGGGTTTACCGACGATGGCCAGTTTAATGGGCAAGCTTTGCAAGCGTTCTAACTCTTTTTCGGCGTCCTCTTCATCCCGTTTTACTTTTTCAGGGATGTGAACTTCCGGGAATTGCTCAGCCATTGGCTCCAGCACGGTCTCCACCAGCTGCGAGATACCTCGACCATGAGATGCAGCAATTTGATACACCTTGCCTAGCCCAAGTGAGTAAAACTCAGCAGAGGCGCTATCGCCGTCGATGCCGTCGACTTTATTGGCCACCAATAGCGTTTTTTTGCCCTGCATTCTGAGATGCTTAGCAATGCCTTCATCTGCCGCAGTCAGGCCAGCGCGCGCATCCACCAGAAACAGCACTACGTCCGCCTCGTCCACAGCCATTAAAGACTGGCTGGCCATTTCAGCATCAATACCCTGCTCATCGCCACTGATGCCGCCGGTATCAATCAGAATAAATTGCCAACCTTGATATTTTGCCTGACCGTACTTGCGATCACGGGTAAGTCCGGGATAGTCAGCTACCAGCGCGTCCCGGGTATTAGTCAACCGATTAAACAGTGTTGATTTGCCTACATTGGGGCGTCCCACAAGAGCAATTACAGGTAGCATGAATATCTATTCCTAAAAAACTAATGCCCATTTATATTTGAGCTAAAACGAAAGCGGCTCTTATAGTGTAAGAGCCGCTGTCAATATTGTCGATTATCGCAGCGACTAAGGCGTTGTAATGGCCGCGATATCACCTTCGCGAGTTATCGCGTATAGGGTGTTGCCGTCAACGACTGGCTCAACGTAAACCGAGTTATCTTCGTCGTCACCACCAAAGTTGAGTCGAGCAACCAAGTCACCAGTAGACTTATCTAACCAGTGCAAAAAGCCGTATTTGTCACCCACAACCACATAACCAGACACCGGCGCTGCGGAGGTTAATTCTCGATCTCGCAGAGCCGACTGCGACCAGCGTTCGATACCGTTGCGTCTGTCCAAAGCATAGACCTGGCTCTTATCGTCAACCACAAACAGGTTGTTTCCGTCGATCGTCATTCTGCGGTAAGAACGGTATTCGCGTTTCCACAATACACGACCGGAGCGCAGTTCCACTGCCGCCAATGTGCCGTTGTAGGAGACAACATAAACAATGCCACCGAATACGATAGTTTCACTGTCAATATCAACAATGCGTTCCAGCTCAGTGGCACCAGACGGGGCTGCAACCGTTTGCTCCCACAATACCTGGCCGTTTTCCAATCGTACCACGGCCACCTTTCCACTGGCGGTACCCGCTATCGCGGCACCATTGGCGATAGTGGCAGGCGCCACACCACGCAAACTCAGTGCAGGCACTTCAGATTCATAAATCCAGCGCTCTTCGCCCGTTTCAGCATCAAGCGCATGCATAATACCAGCAGCGGTATTTACTACAACAACACCTTCATTTACTGCCGGTGCTGCCAATACTTCGCCTTTTACTTTGGACTGCCAAACAACCTTACCGCTGTCCACATCAATGGCAAACACTAAGCCGTTTTCAGAGCCAAAATAAATACGTTGGTATGCCGCCGTAATACCACCAGATAAGCGCGCTGACACGCCATCAGACCAAAATTGGGTCACTGAAGATAACATGCCTTCGTCGCGATAGTCGGCCAAATCTGTTTTCCAGATTTCATTGCCGGAGACTTTATCAAAAGCCTTAACAACACCCTGTCGACTGGCGGCAAACACTTTGTCATAAGCCACAACAGGAGTCAGTCGAGAGAAGTAAGACTCGACACCATCACCAACTGTTTCATCCCATACAACTTCGGGTTGAAACTGCGCGTTGATGGGTTTCAGAACGCGAACCTCTGCTTCCTCTTCGTCCTCAAACCAAGTGGTGGGATCCATCCAGGTGGGTATCATAGAGCACGCTGTCAGGTTAAGCAGAACTATCAGCAAAGCGCCTCTTGATAAGAATTTAGATAGCGTCATTGTTAACTACTTACTTTGGCGTTGAGGTGGTCGATCTTCATTTGTATAAGCGCCGGGTTTCCTTCAGTCAATTCCAGTGCTTTAGTGTAACTCTCTTGCGCCTCGGTGAATAATTCCTGACGCGCCAGAATATCGCCTTTTACGGTAAATGCTTGGGCCTGAAACGCATCGCTACTGACCTTATCCAAGGTAGATTTAGCCACATCAAATTTCTCAAGCTCGTTTTGGACACGTGCAAGACGAACCAAAGCCAGATCTTTAATCGCAGCGTCTTTAACTGTATCTGCAGCCCACTGCAGTTGTTTTTCGGCTTCAGCTAAATCACTTTGCTCAACTGCAACTTTGGCTAGCTGCAATGCGGCCATAACTGCATAAGTTGACTCGGAGTTTGCATCGATAAATGCGTTTAATGCCGCGGTGTCGGTTTCATCTGCTGCTGAACTCTCAACGGCAACATTATAGGCGTCGCTCGCTTGTTCTTGTGCTTTTAACTGCTGCTCATTGTAGAAACGCCAGCCCCAAAGTCCACCCAGTCCCAGCGCTGCACCGACAATGATTGGCATGCCATTTTCTTTCCAAAATTTCTTTATGGCTTCAATTTGTTCTTCTTCAGTATTGAGATGATCCATCAGTGTCCTCTGATTAATTTCGTATGCTTACCTGAATAATTCTCAGGCCAATTTTAATTTTAAATATGCTTGTAACTCAGCTTGAGCAACTTCTTCTTGCTGGCCATCCTGTAAAGATTTAACCAGCACTTTCTGCTCATTCAATTCTTGCTCACCTACGATGATGGCGTATCTGGCATTGACTTTGTCGGCTCGCTTCATTTGTTTTTTGAAGTTCCCGCCGCCCATGTGGGTTTGCACGCGAGCTTCAGGAAACGCATTCCGAAGGGTTTCGGCAAGCGATATGTTAAAAAGTTCCGCGCTTTCGCCCATGGAAGCCAGATAAATATCCGTAGGCGGATTAATGGTTTCCTGTGCAACTCTCTCCGCGAGAATCAACGCCAGTCTTTCCATACCCAACGCGAATCCAACGGCAGGACTCGCCTTACCGCCTAATTGCTCTACCAAACCGTCGTAACGTCCACCAGCACAAACCGTGCCTTGGGCGCCTAAACTGTCAGTAACCCACTCAAACACGGTGCGATTGTAATAGTCCAGACCGCGCACCAAGGTGGGGTTGACCGTATAAGCAATTCCGTAAGCATCAAGACGGGCTTGTACCTCAGCAAAATGCTGTTGGGAATCTTCGTCGAGGTATTCGGTGAGTGACGGAGCAGATTGTAACAAAGCTTGAATATCAGCATTTTTGCTATCCAGGATGCGCAACGGATTGCTATCCAGACGACGCAAGCTGTCTTCGTCTAATTTGTCTTTGTGTCCACTTAAGTATTCCACCAACGCGTTTTTATATTGTTCGCGCGCTTCATTGGAGCCTAGTGAGTTAATCTCCAATCTAACATCATCAGCGATGCCAAATTCTCGCCATAACCAGGCAGCCACGGCAATAACCTCTGCGTCTGCATCCGCTGATGGGAATCCGTAGGTTTCTATGCCGAATTGGTGAAATTGACGATAACGGCCTTTTTGCGGCCGCTCATGGCGGAACATGGGCCCCATATACCAAATTTTTTGCTGTTGGTTGTACAGTAAACCGTGCTGGTTACCCGCTCTGACACAACAAGCTGTGCCTTCAGGTCTCAGCGTCAGACTATCACCGTTGCGATCCTCGAAGGTATACATCTCTTTTTCGACGATGTCAGTGACTTCACCAATGGAGCGCTTGAATAAGTCAGTGCTCTCAACAATAGGGGTCCTGAGTTCCTGATAGCCATAGCTATTTGCAGCGGCTCTTAACTTCGCTTCTATCCATTGCCACAAGCCCGACTGCTCGGGTAAGCAATCGTTCATTCCGCGTACGGCTTGTATCGTTTTACTCACGGTTTACTTCTCAAACTTATTTTGCAGTTAAAAGCCCGGCATTATAGGCGCAAAGCCTTTAAACAACAATGCTTGAATCATTGGCTTTGAACAATGCAGGTTCAGGATTACAACTGTGTTGTAGGGATTTTATTTTTTTCGTCCAGTGCGGCGGCTTTGGCACGAATACGCTGCTCAAGTTGCCGTACCAGATCATCATTAGCCAGACGCTCTCTTTGGCGTTTACCATCGAGATAAAAACCACTCATATTACGTGCTCCGGTTAAGCCCAAATCTGAAACTTCAGCCTCACCCGGGCCATTAACCACACAGCCAATGATAGAGACATCCATGGGGGTTAACACATCTTCCAGGCGCTCTTCGAGGGCATTGACTGTCCCGATGACATCAAACTCCTGACGAGAGCAACTAGGGCAAGCAATAAAATTAATGCCTCTTGAGCGAATTCGCAGCGACTTGAGAATATCAAAGCCAACCTTGATCTCTTCTACCGGATCGGCGGCGAGCGAAATGCGAATCGTATCGCCGATACCCTCTGCCAGCAGCATACCCAGCCCCACCGAACTTTTAACGGCTCCAGCTCGAAAGCCACCCGCTTCAGTAATACCCAAATGTAATGGCTGGTCTATTTTTTGCGCCAACAAACGATAAGCACCCACAGCCAGAAACACATCTGAGGCCTTAACGCTGACTTTAAATTGGTCAAAGTTGAGCTTGTCCAAAATCTCCACATGACGCATTGCTGATTCCACCAGCGCAGCAGGCGTAGGCTCCCCGTACTTTTCCTGGATATCTTTTTCAAGCGAGCCGGCGTTAACGCCGATACGAATGGGAATATCTTTGTCTCTGGCACTCTCTACGACCGCTTTAATGCGCTCCATGTTGCCAATGTTGCCGGGATTGATACGCAGACAATCAGCACCATATTCCGCGACTTTCAGGGCGATACGGTAGTCAAAATGAATATCTGCCACCAGCGGCACATTCACTTGCTGTTTAATTTGCTGGAAAGCTTCAGCAGCTTCCATGGTGGGCACCGATACTCTGACAATCTCGCCTCCAACGCCCACAATTCGATTTATTTGAGCCACGGTTGCAGTCACATCGGTGGTGGGCGTATTAGTCATACTTTGCACGGCAATGGGTGCCCCATCACCAATGGGCACATTACCAACATTGATGCGGGTAGATTTTCTGCGTTTAATGGGAGACTCAGGGGTCATGACTATTCAGCTCCTATGGTAAACGTAGCAGTGCGACCAGCCGGGAATCCGCTCATATCAAACGGCACTCCGTCTACCATCAAGCTTACTGCTTGTGGGGCCCCTAATTTCACTTCAAAGGGTGGAACACCACTGACTGGCATAACACGTCCAGCAGCTTTGATGCCATAGGCAATTGCTTCACCTGTAGCATCTGTTAAATTCATCCAACAATCTTCAGAGAAGGTAAAAATCAGTTCAACAGGCTCTGCTGTCGCAATCTCAGTATCCTCGAGTTGCAGGGTTTGCAGCTCATCGATTCCCGCAGCTGCAGACGCTTCTGCGGCCTCGGCAATGGTGGAATCCTCTATTGCAGGGGATTCTTCTATGGTAAGCGATTCATCTATTGTAGTTTGCAGTTCTGTACTGTTTATAGCACTAGTTTCCTCTGGAGCAACGACTACAGACTCAGAATTTTCTCCGCTCTCGATTGTAACCCCGTTGTCAGCAGGCTCAACAGAAAAGTTCTGCTCAGCAGCAGTCTCAGGGAAATCAACAGTGTCGGTAGTGATATTATCGCGTTCATCAGCCTTTATTTCGGAAACGGCTTGTACGCCACTGTTAACCTCTGAGGACTCTATAGTCTCTGGCTCATCTGCAGATCTCAGATCCGGCTGGGCAAATGTCTCGATGGGTTGTTGCGCGTTAGTCTCCTGGTTATTCCCAGTAGTCTCGGCAGGTTGCCCAACACTCCCAACATCCTGTGCTTGTGATGAAGTGGCTGTCGTGGTTGTTGAGCCAGTATCAGGTTGCTGGAACCACCAGACCACGGCCATGGCAACGATAACGAACAGCACAAACCAGGTAAACATCATCAAGCGGGCGTCACTGGCTTGTTTGGCCACTTTCTGAGAAAAGCTTTGTAGTTTGGCCGGTTGTTTAACCGGGTTGGCCAATTCGTCGAATTCAGCCAGCAAGGGATCCGGATCCAATTCCAGGTGGCGAGCATACAGGCGGATATAGCCACGAGTAAAGGTCATGGATATATTGTGATCAATGACATCACTCTCCAACTCAGCCACCACGGAGGGGCGTAAATGAAGCTTATCTGCGATGTCTTCAATGCTGAGGTTTAACGCTTCTCGGCGCATCTTTAACTTTACACCGGGCGCCGGGAGAGGCGTTTCTTCCTGAATTTCTTCTGCCATAAATGCACAAATACTTCTAGTTAATATGGATTAGATACGATAATTCGTTGTCCGATGGATAAATCGGCAACATCCTTGATGTTGTTCCAATCCACCAGAGTCTGAACTCTAACATTATACCGACGCGAAATCTGATACAAAGTTTCGCCTTTCTGTAACACGTGATACACCACATCTTTGCCCGCAAGCTCGCTGGATATGCCTGCGGATTGCTGTTCTGGTTGTGTGTAATTAACTTGCGAAGGTGCCAGTATTACAGTGCGCGGCAATCCCACCCGTTCCGGGTAGAGGGTTTGCAACATATCGGCGTAACCCTGTGCAATATTGGCATTACCGAGGCCATTTTCAATCTCTATCGCCAGATTTAGCGTGTCTGCTGTCACCGGCACGACCTTTTCGTATTGGCGATAGGCAACTTTTGCTTCCTGCCACTGTTTTTTCGCCAATAAAAGCTCCACCAACATATACCAGCTACGGGCTCGTCCAGGTTGATGCTGCAACGCACTACGCAAATAATTCATGGCTTCGCCGATATTGCCTTGTCGATGACTACAAATAGCTAAGTTCTCGTAAGATTCAGCACTGCGGTTATAAGTTTTAATATTGATGGCACGCAGCAAGTTTTCTTTAGCTTCTCGGTACTCACCAATCTCACACAAAAAGGCTCCGTAAGAGTTGATCAAATCCGGGTTATTGCTATCAAGGTGCATGGCCTGTTCGTAGTATTGCCGCGCAATTTCCCACTCGGAAACTTGTTGATAATAAAAAGCCAATGCGAAATGAGCATCACCAAGACGAGGCGCAAACTCTAGCGCCTTGTCCAGGTTGGTTTTCGCCTGAACATAGTTACCATTTTTCAGGTAAGTTAAGCCCAAAGAGACACGCGTTTTAGCGGCTTCTACCTGGTTGACACCGGGTGCAAGGGTGTTTTTATTATTGACAGGCTGGCTGGCACAACCGGCTAAAAGTATCGAACAAAAAAATATTAAGATGCGCATCATTTAAGGCTTTTATTGTTATTAATTAACCCGAACTTCAATACTTTCACCCTTCATGCGTTTTTTCAACAAGCGTTTGGTGCGATCCACCACATCACCTACAAGTTGACCACAGGCGGCATCAATGTCATCACCACGGGTTTTGCGAACTACCACTGTGTAACCATGGCCCATTAATACTTTTGCAAAGCGATCAATGCGGGAATTACTAGAGCGGGTATAAGGGGAACCTGGATAAGGATTAAAAGGAATCAGATTAATTTTGCAAGGCGTGCTTTTCATAAGCTGTGCCAGTTGTTCAGCCTGCTCCATACTATCGTTGATACCATTAAGCATGACATACTCTACTGTCACTTTGCCGCGGTTGGCATTGGACTTTTCCAAATAACGCCTTACACCTGCAAGGAACTCTTCAATCGGATACTTTTTATTAACCGGAACTATCTCATCACGCAATTCGTCATTCGGTGCATGTAATGAAATCGCCAAAGCTACGTCGATTTGATCGCCTAACTTGTCTAATGCGGGTACCACACCAGAAGTACTCAGAGTAACGCGTCGTTTGGATAAGCCAAAACCCAAATCATCTAACATGATTTCCATCGCCGGGACGACATTCTTCAGGTTAAGCAGAGGCTCCCCCATTCCCATCATAACCACATTGGTAACGGGACGCTCATTGGTATCCGGAGACAGACCAATGAACTTGGCAACACGCCACACCTGACCAATGATTTCCGATACCGTCAAGTTGCGATTAAAGCCTTGTTGCGCAGTAGAGCAGAAAGTACATTCCAAAGCACAGCCCACCTGGGACGAGACACACAGGGTGGCACGGTCTTCTTCGGGGATCCACACCGACTCTACTTCCTGACCGCCAGCGAGTACCAAAGCGAATTTAATGGTGCCATCGGACGCCTGTTGAAATGTGCTTATCTCTGGAGCGCGGATCTCACAGCGGGCTTCCAGTTTGGCTCTTAAGTTTTTGTTGAGATTAGTCATCTTGGAAAAGTCATCTTCTCCTTGCTGATAAATCCACTTCATTAGCTGATCCGCTCTGAAGGGTTTTTCACCCATATCGGAGAAAAAGTCGCGCAAAGATTGCCTGTTTAAATCCAGCAAGTTTACTTTAGCTTCGCTGACACTTTTCACTGTCATCTAATACACACCTCAACAAAAACCAATGATGCCCTATTCAACAAGCCACATTGTATATATTTCAACCAATTAATACCAATTCCAATAAACATTTACCCAGCTCAGTGGGAGATGAAAAGCATTTAGACAAGGCGGATGTTTGCTGGTCTAGTGGGCCTAAATCAAAAACATCCAACACCGTATAAATGCTTTTCAGCCCCATCGAAGACGCACCTCAGAAACATTGTTTATGATATTCATCCCTGAATATCACCTGCTTCGCAGGCCAGCTAAAGCTGTTCAAAAGTTTTCCCGAAACTTCTGTCTTTGTTGTGCGAAGTTCACAAGACCACCAGTATTCTTTCATTCGCACGCCTCGAACTAATGTCTCTGAGGATGCGCTGAGTGTGCAACTGTTTATTGGAATTGGTATAACTATAAGCAAGAAAAAGGGAGCCACAGCTCCCTTTCATCATTAACGAACCGCCTTCGGGCAGTTCAAAAGCAATTATCTGGTGCGAGGGCACACTTCTTCGTCAGCGAAGAAATAAGCGATTTCACGCGCCGCAGATTCTACAGCGTCAGAGCCGTGAACTGCATTTTCGTCGATAGACTCAGCGTAATCAGAACGCAAAGTACCAGCTAAAGCTTCAGCAGGGTTAGTAGCACCCATGATTTCACGGTTTTTAGCTACTGCGTTTTCGCCTTCCAAAACCTGGATCATTACCGGACCAGAAGTCATGAAATCTACCAGAGCAGGGAAGAAAGGACGCTCTTTGTGCTCAGCGTAAAAGCCTTCTGCTTTTTCTTTGCTCAAGTGCAACATTTTTGCTGCAACGATACGCAAGCCTGCAGATTCAAAACGATTGTAGATAGCACCGATAACATTTTTAGCTACTGCATCGGGCTTAATGATGGAAAAAGTGCGTTCTAGCGCCATTTTACCGCTCCAATTATTGGTTAAAATTAAATCGGCGCGGATTATATGCAATTGTGCGCCGCATTCCTATCTTTGTGAGGTAATTTTTAAGAAAAATTCATGTTTTTGGGTGTAAAAAACACTCAACAGGTACTTGTTAGCCCGTTAGCTGGCTATGTCTCGCAATTTAGGTACAGCAAAAAACAGATTGTCTAACGCCAGATCAACGTCTGCTTCGGTTGTATAACGACCGAATGAGAAACGAATTGAAGCATGAGCGAGCTGTGGTTCAACTCCCATTGCAGTTAAGACATAAGAAGGCTCCATGCTGGCGGAAGTGCAAGCTGAACCAGAAGACACCGCGATATCTTTTAAGGCCATCAGCAGCGATTCACCGTCCAGGTGCTCAAAACTGACATTCACAATACCGGGCACGGACTGGGATTGCTCACCATTGATGATCACATCAGATAAATCTGCCAGGCCTTCAAGGAACTGAGCTTTTAAGGCCTGTATTTTTTGCTGTTCTTGCTGCATGCAATCGCTAGCAATGGCGAACGCTTTACCCATGCCGACGATCTGATGAGTGGCTAATGTGCCTGAACGCATGCCTCGCTCATGACGACCGCCGTGAATTTGTTCCATTACATGGACTTTTGGCTTGCGCCTTACGTACAGTGCACCAATGCCCTTGGGACCATAGATTTTATGGCCAGAAAAAGACATTAAATCCACAGGTAACTCAGTCAGATCAATGGCGATTTTGCCGGCACTTTGGGCCGCGTCCACATGCAACAAAACGCCTGCTTCGCGGCATAAGGTTCCAATAGAAGGTAAGTCCTGAATCACACCGGTTTCGTTATTAACGTGCATTACACTAAGCAGTAGCGTGTCGTCTCGAAAGGCACTCTTAATTTGCTGTAAATCTAGCAAACCATTTTTCTGAGGTACTAAATAGGTTACTTCATAGCCATCACTTTCCAGTGCCAGGCAGGTATCCAATACGGCTTTATGCTCAGTGGCAATAGTAATGATGTGCTTGCCTTTTTTGTGATAATGGTCTGCGACCCCTTTGATAGCCAGATTGTTAGATTCAGTGGCGCCAGAAGTAAATACGATTTCGCGGGGATCAGCATTAACCAGATTCGCCACTTGCTCTCGTGCTGCTTCAACAGCCTCTTCAGCCTGCCAACCAAAACGATGAGAACGTGAAGCGGGATTACCAAATACGCCATCTCTGGTGAGGTGTTGAAACATAACCTCAGCAACGCGTTCGTCAACTGGGGTAGTGGACGCGTAATCCAGATAAACAGGGGGATTCATAACGATACCAATTACAATTGCAAACTAATTTCTATTTTATCACTGTTGCTGCGTTTAGACTTATCAGCATCCTGGCGTTTGGCGACAGAACGAACTGATGCGTTAGTGACTAACTCGCCCAGTGTGATGCCATCTAAAAATACCTCGATGCGCTCACTTAAGTCCTGCCATAAATTATGGGTCAAACAACGGTTTCCGTTTTGACAATCAGACTGCCCCTGACAACGGGTGGCGTCAACGGTTTCATCAACCGCTTTAATTACTTCACCTACCGCAATATCTTGAGGGTCACGTCCAAGCAAATAACCACCACCCGGACCGCGGATACTGGTCACCAGCTTTTCCCGGCGCAGCCTGGAAAACAATTGCTCGAGGTAAGAAAGTGAGATCTCCTGTCGCTCAGAAATATCGGCCAGTGGTACTGGTCCTTTTTCCGAATGCAAAGCCACGTCCAGCATAGCTGTCACTGCATAGCGGCCTTTCGATGTTAACTTCATAGGGGATTCCCGACTAAAACTGCTGCGATAGTCACATAGCTGACAAACGCAGTCAAGATAATACCCGAGTATTTTACTCAAGTATTATCGTTTTACTAGATTTTGGGATCGAAATCATCATTCAGGAAATCTGGAAGATTCAACTCAGGGAATTTCTTGTCACAGACATTGCCCCCCATTTTATTGATCTCACCACACATGTCTTCCACCTTACTGTCTACCAGGTGCAGATGTTCCAGCATCAGGCCAATGGCATTCGCCACCGGATCGGGATTATCAGGCGATACAGCATAAGCATCAAAGCCATATTTTTTGGCGATTTTGTCTCGTTGCGACTGAGCATTGCCATTCGCTTTAGACACTACGCGTCCCGGAATACCCAAAACGGTAGTCTCTTTGGGCACATCTTTAATCACCACTGAGTTAGAGCCAACCTTGGCATTTTCATTAATGGTTATCGGTCCCAATACCTTGGCCCCGGCGCCAACTACCACGCCATCTTTTAAGGTGGGATGGCGCTTGCCAACATTCCAACTGGTTCCGCCTAACGTAACACCATGGTAAAGGGTAACATCATCGCCAATTTCGGCGGTTTCTCCGATCACCACGCCCATGCCATGGTCAATGAAAAAGCGTTTACCGATAGTCGCCCCCGGATGAATTTCGATCCCCGTTAACCATCGCGCAAAAGTAGAAATAAAACGGGCCAACCACAACCAGTTTTTGCGCCATAAACGATGGCTGGCACGATGCAACCAGATAGCATGTAGTCCAGGATAGTTAGTTAACACATCGAAATTATTGCGCGCCGCCGGATCACGGTGATACACGCTGGCAATGTCTTCTTTGATTCCAGCAAACATAACGATTACTTAACCGATTTATCTATGGAAGTAAGGATCCCTCTGAGAATATTCAATTCCTGGCTCTCCACTCTGGCGCGATTAAACATTCTGCGCAACTTCATCATGACTTGGCCAGGATGTTGGGGAATAATAAAACCCGTGCCAGACAGAGTCTTTTCCAGGTGCACGTAGAAGCGTTCCAGGTCTTCCGTCAGTGGATATTCCTCTGAGGTGGGCTGTTGCGCACTTTCCTCGTTAAGTTCTCCGCTTTTCTCCAACCCAGCCATGCGTACTTCATAACATATAGTTTGTACGGCAGCCGCCAGGTTCAAAGAGCTGTATTCTGGATTGGCAGGGATAAATACATGGTATTGGCACTGTTGCAGCTCTTCATTACTGAGACCGTTATTCTCCCGTCCAAACACAATCGCAACAGGATAATTTGCCGACTCTGCAACGGTTTTCCGTCCGCACTCACGAGGATTTAACATAGGCCAACTATGGGTGCGCGAACGAGCACTTGTCCCGACAACCAATCCGCAATCTGCGATAGCTTCAGACAGAGTAGATACCGTCTTCGCGTTGGCAAGGACATCACCTGCACCTGCTGCCAGCGCACTGGCCTGTCCATCAGGAGCACTTACAGGATCAACCAAATACAAATCATTCAACCCCATGGTTTTCATGGCTCTTGCGGTAGAACCGATGTTGCCAGTGTGGGAGGTGTTAACAAGAACAATTCGGATATTATTCAAAGCAAAACTCTAATCTCAATTACAAAGTGCGTGATAATAGCATAAGCAAATAATGAAAAATTGTGTTTATTTTAGGCAATTTTTCTGTTAGATTCCGCGCCGAAATACGCACTGCCACAAAATATTGGTGCGTTATGCTCTTTCCACAATCCAGATGGCTTTTTAATTACAGGATATCGCTATGCATCCCATGTTGAATATCGCGGTACGCGCTGCTCGTACTGCTGGTAACATTATCGCTCGAAACTTTGAATCTCGGGACAATTTAGAAATTGAGAGCAAGGGAGCCAATGACTTTGTCACAAAGATAGATAAAGAAGCAGAACAAGCCATCATCTCCAAAATCAAACAATCTTATCCCGATCACACCTTTGTGGGTGAAGAAAGCGGCCTGACCGAAGGCAATGAAGACTTTAAATGGATCATCGATCCACTGGATGGCACCACTAACTTTGTTCAGGGCATTCCTCACTTTTGTGTTTCCATTGCACTGCAATACAAAGGTAAATTAGATCAAGCCGTAGTATTTGACCCGCTACGTGGCGAGCTATTTACTGCCAGTCGTGGGAATGGCGCCCAGTTAAACGGTTTTCGTATTCGCGTTGGTCACCGCAAGGAGCTGGACGGTACGGTACTCGCTACTGCCTTTCCTTTTAAAAATAAAGAATTACTAGGCGAATCTCTGGAAAGATTCAGTAAAGTGTTTGCAGAAGCCGGCGATGTGCGCCGCTCTGGCTCAGCAGCGTTGGATATGGCTTATGTTGCTGCGGGTCGTTACGATGGCTATTGGGAACAAGGCATCAAGCCTTGGGATATCGCAGCTGGTGAATTGCTGGTACGTGAATCCGGTGGTTTGGTTTCTGATTTCGGTGGTGGCCATCAGTACTTCAAGAACGAGCAAGTGGTTGCCGGCAACCCTAAAATCGTGCAAGGAATTGTGAAGCACCTCAAATAGAGTGCACCATTATCGAAAAGGGCAGCCAATGGCTGCCCTTTTTTTTCAAGCAAAAATCAATTCTTCTGCTTTAAACGCATACGCAATTGTTGCTGCTGACTTTCGGGAAGTTCTTTCAAGATATTCTCAAATGCCACCGAGTTATTGGCTTTTACGAATGCCGGCACCAGATTCAACGCTTGCCAGTAGTCTCTCCTGTCCTTCAACGCCTCTGCGATCAAAATAGAAACCGAGGTATCTTTGGCAAAATGCTGAGCCAGTAAGTTAAAGCTCTTAGAGCGTAGCTTGCGATTATTTGCTGCGTTTTTTAGTAAGGTTACCTGCTCCGGTTCAGAAAAGTATTCCGGGATCTGCTCAAGAAAAGCCAAGGTATGTTCAGAAGCCGTTTGCTGCAATAGGAAATTGGCGACTTCTACATCGCCCAGCATGCTTGCCATGTGCGCCAACATGGCGCTGTAGTCCCGGTTGCGCAACTCTTCTGAGTCTTGCAG
Source organism: Planctobacterium marinum (assembly GCF_036322805.1). Taxonomy (GTDB): domain Bacteria; phylum Pseudomonadota; class Gammaproteobacteria; order Enterobacterales; family Alteromonadaceae; genus Planctobacterium; species Planctobacterium marinum_A. The sequence continues at coordinate 3,850,632 of NZ_AP027272.1, forward strand.
CTGCTCAACACTCCAGTCTTTAAAGCCGGTTTGCAGGTATAGCGGCAAACGATTGAAAAAAGTTTTAAATACTGCCTGGCCTTTGTGACCAGTAAAACCAGCTAAGTCCGCAGCTGTAAATTCGTTGGCCTGCCACTTTTCGTAGACTTCATCGGCAACGGCACGCGACTGAATCGCCAGAAAGGTGGCTTTAGCTTCGGCACTAATATTCGCCACAGTTTTTGCTTCACCCGCGTCCTTTAATACCACCAGCACGGCGTCTGAGCGACGCCACTTGTTGAGTTGATGCAACTGTTTTGCAGTAAAGTCTTTTTGCCATTTCAGCACTTCAATAAATTGGCTCACCAACATAATATCTTTTGGGGATTTAGGTCTGTCCGGTAGATTATCGTTGTCTCTTGGCTCACTTTTAAGTGCATAAGAAAGCGCCAGCCAATCCTGTTCTGAAATCTCTACACTGTGAGTATTCACAGATACAAACAATGCAATGGTAATCAATAATTTATTGAGAAACTTCATATACCTACCTGTATTTGCGTAGCTAATTCACGTCGCTCTGACGTACTTCGAATAATCGACAGAATAACAACATTTGACAATTTATTAACCACAAATGTAGGAAGTTAGCTCATATTTTTTACTTTGATGGGAACTTAACCTTTTATGCAGACATAAAAAAACCGGGCAGAGCCCGGTTTTTTATTTAGCTATTATCTAGTTAAAAGGCGTAGATTCCAGCTCTTCACCTTCTTTTTCAACTTCCGCCGGAATGAGATCTTCTTTGCTGATCCCTAGCATCAGAGCTACCAGACTCGCTACATAGATGGAGGAGTAGGTACCGATGAAAACACCAAACAGCAAAGCCGTAGCAAATCCGTGGATAAGTGCCCCACCAACAAAGAACAAGGCCAACAATACGAAGATAGTAGTCATTGACGTGATGATGGTCCGGTTCAGTGTCTGAGTCAGGGAGATATTGATAATCTCTTCCGGCCCACCTTTACGAACTTTACGGAAATTCTCTCTGATGCGATCTGAGACCACAATGGTGTCGTTAAGGGAATAACCGATCACTGCCAGAACAGCAGCCAGTACCGTCAGGTCGAACTCTAATTGCAAGAATGAGAATAAGCCCAAGGTTAACAATACATCGTGAGCCAATGCCACAACCGAACCCAGTGCAAAACGCCACTCAAAGCGCATGGCTACGTACACCAAGATACACAACAACGCCACCAGCATGGCAAGTCCACCCTGCTCTGTCAGTTCTTCACCTACAGAAGGGCCAACGAACTCAACTCGACGGATATTACTGGTTTCCAGATTCAGTGCATCCATTACCTGGTTACTCAACTCAGACGCTTTAACATTGTCTCTTGGTGCAAGACGAATGAGTACTTCTGAGCTACTACCAAAGTTTTGTACTACTGCATCAGGAAAACCTGAAGCTTGCAGTTGCTCACGAATTTGCGGCAAATTTGCTTCCTGATCATAGCCAACTTCTACCAAGGTTCCCCCGGTAAAATCCAGGCCCCAATTCAATGAGTTAGTGGCCAGACTAGCTATTGAGGCGAGCATTAAAACCGCCGAAAATATCATTGCTGGTACTCGCAATGACATAAAAGAAACGGTTTCTTTTAGTTTCAATAATTGCATTGCAGTTCCTTAAATTGACAATTTCGTTAAACGTTTACCACCCCAGACACTATTTACAATAGCGCGGGTCAGGATGATAGCCGTAAACATTGAAGTGATAATGCCCACCATTAAGGTAACCGAGAAGCCTTTTATTGGTCCGGTACCAACAGCAAACAAAATCAGTGCTGCAATCAAGGTGGTAATGTTGGCATCCAAAATGGTCGAGAATGCGCTGTCATATCCGTGGTGTATGGACTGCTGGGGACTGCGACCATCTCGCAACTCTTCCCGAATACGCTCGAAAATCAGTACGTTGGCATCTACCGCCATACCCACTGTTAATACAATACCCGCCATACCCGGCAAGGTCAGCGTTGCGCCGGGGATCAGAGACATAACACCAATAATCAACACCAGGTTAGCGGCCAAAGCAACATTGGCCACCACACCGAAGCCCTTGTAGTAAATCAACATAAAAGCCAGCACCAGCACAAAGCCCAACACGATAGCATCTGTACCTTGACTGATATTTTGCTGACCCAAGCTAGGTCCAACTGTACGCTCTTCTACGATTTGAATAGGCGCTATTAAGGCACCTGCGCGTAGCAATAATGCGAGGTTGCGGGCTTCACCAGGTGAGTCCAGTCCGGTAATACGGAAACTGCTGCCAAGCACCGCCTGAATTGTAGCAACACTGATCACACGCTCTTTTTTCTCAAATTTCAGCTTGCCTTCTTTTGTGCGCTCGCGAGTAGGTTCGTATTCAATGAATACGGTAGCCATGGGTTTACCTACATTGTCACGAGTTCCCCTGGTCATTTTGCTGCCACCTTCAGAATCAAGACCAATGCTAACTTGCGGACGGCCATATTCGTCAACGCCGGAATTGGCATCAACAATATGATTTCCGGTGAGCATAACGCGCTTTTTAAGTAACACTGGAGTGCCGTTCTCATCTTCGATGAGTTGTGAACCCGCTGGCACACGACCAGATAAGGCACTGCTAAGATCGTTGTCTTGGTCCACCATGCGCAATTCGATAGTTGCCGTTGCGTTTAGGATTTGTTTTGCTCTTGCGGTATCCTGGATACCTGGCAATTGCACAACAATGCGGTCAGGGCCTTGACGCTGGATTACAGGCTCTGCCACACCCAACTGGTTAACCCGGTTGCGCATAATAGTGATGTTTTGCTTAATGGCGTAATCTTTGGTCTCAGCCAAAGTTTGCTCGGACATTTGCGCCACTAAGGTAAGATCATCCTTGTCTACGTATTGCCAATCGCCGCGATTGTTGCGCAAGAAGAATTTAGCCTGATCTTTCGTTTCCTCATCGCGAAATTGAATCTCAACCACATTGCCTTCTTTTACCACCCGACGATAGCGAATTTTTTCTTCTCGCAACGCAGTCCGAAAATCAGACACAGTATCTTCTAGTTTAGAATTGAGCGCTGTATCCATATCCACTTCCATCAGGAAGTAAACACCACCGCGCAAGTCCAGCCCCAGTTTCATGGGTGATGCGCCCAAAGACTTCAACCAATCTGGTGTTGCTGGTGCCAGGTTAATGGCCGCGATGTAATCATCGCTAAGCGCAATATCTAATGCTTCCTGCGCTTTAAGCTGGGTATCGTTATCCGCTAAACGCACAAGTATTTTCTGATCTTCTAAGGCGACACTTTTGGCGACGATATTTCGCTCTTTAAGTATTTCCTGAACGCGGTCTAATAATGCCGCATCAATAGGTGCTGTGCGCTCAGCAGATATTTGTACGGCCGGATCTTCACCGTAAAGATTCGGTGAGGCGTACAGCGCAAAAAACGCCACAACGAGGAAAACCAGTATGGCTTTCCACATAGGCGTATGGTTTAAAATGGCAGTTCTATTGTTGTTCATAATCGGCTTGCGCCCTTTTTTTGGGGTAGCTGAAAAACAGGTTTAGATGTTTTTCATCGTACCTTTAGGGAGAACGGCAGAAACCGCAGATTTTTGCACCACAATAGTCACGCTATCGTTTAACGCAATTTCCATGAAATCTTTTTCTTCGGTTACCTTGTTGATACGACCAACCATACCACCTTGAGTCAACACCTCATCGCCTTTGCTCAATGAGCCAATCAGGTTTTTGTGTTCTTTAACGCGTTTGGCTTGTGGTCTGTAAAGCATAAAGTAAAAAATTAAACCGAAAATACCCAACATAACGAGCATTTCCATACCACCGCCACCAGTTTGGCCAGCGGATTGAGCATAAGCATTTGAAATAAAGAAATTCATGAGTTTTACATTCCCTAAAAGTGATTAATTTTCTTCTAACGCTGGAACCGGTCGTCCCAACTTGTTATAAAAATCTGCAACAAAATCATCTAGTTGATCGTTGTCTAAGGCATTTCTCAAGCCTTCCATCACACGCTGATAATATCTCAGATTGTGGATGGTATTCAGGCGAGCGCCTAACATCTCATTGCACTTATCTAGATGATGTAGATATGACCTGGAATAATTTTTACAAGTGTAACAATCACAAGTTTCATCCAAAGGTGCCGTATCTGTCTTGTGGCGGGCGTTGCGTATCTTGATTACGCCTTCCGGTACAAACAAGTGACCATTGCGGGCATTTCGCGTAGGCATAACACAATCAAACATATCGATACCGCGGCGCACCGCTTCAACGATATCTTCGGGCTTACCCACGCCCATCAGGTAGCGCGGTTTGTGCTCGGGGATTTTCCAGGCAGTGTGATCCAAAACGCGGATCATATCTTCTTTGGGTTCTCCCACCGATAGTCCGCCAATGGCGTAACCATCAAAATCAATATCCACTAAACCTTGCAGCGACACATCCCGTAAATCTTCATACATGCCGCCCTGTACAATACCAAACAGCGCTGAAGGATTACCCTCATGTGCCTCTTTACTACGCTTTGCCCAGCGCAGAGACAGCTCCATCGATTTTCTGGCTTCTTCGTACGTGGCCGGATAAGGCGTACACTCGTCAAAGATCATAACGATGTCGGAGCCTAAATCTCGTTGCACTTCCATGGATTTTTCTGGCGTTAACAGAATTTTTTCGCCATTAATGGGTGAGCGGAATGTCACACCTTCTTCAGAAATTTTACGCAGCTGACCCAAGCTGAATACCTGAAAACCACCAGAGTCGGTGAGAATTGGCTTTTGCCATTGCATGAAATCGTGCAGGTCGCCGTGCAGCTTCATGATTTCAGTACCCGGACGCAGCATCAAGTGAAAGGTATTGCCCAGACAAATATGAGCACCCGTGTCTTCCAACTCTTCGGGCGTCACCCCTTTCACGGTGCCGTAGGTGCCAACAGGCATAAACGCTGGCGTTTCAACCACACCGCGCTCGAATTTGAGGCGGCCACGACGCGCCTTACCTTGTGTATTTAACAGTTCAAATTGCATGATAAATCTTGCTTTTGATAAAAATGACAGCGGTTCGAAAACCTTCGATACCACCAAAACTGCGGGATTATAAACGAAATCACCCGGTTGGTGCCAACCCTAATTGGTAGCACCACCGGATTGTTATCGAGGCTGTTGTAAAAAACTACTGCTTTTCTAAAAACCTCACTTCTTTTCCAGAAACATGGCATCGCCATAACTGAAAAAACGGTAACGCTCTTCAACAGCAACCTTGTAAGCATGCAAAATGTTGTCCTGTCCACAAAAGGCGCTTACCAACATGATCAGGGTAGATTCCGGTAAATGGAAATTTGTCACCATGGCATCCACCACCTGAAATTCATACCCCGGATAGATAAAGATGGAGGTATCTGAGCTAAAGGGAGCAATTACCCTATCTGAAGCCGCCTGCGCTGCCGATTCCAAGGAACGCACAGAAGTGGTACCTACAGCAATAACGCGATTTCCGTTTGCTTTAGTCGCCAGAATGGCATCTACCACCTCTTGTGGCACCTCTGCATATTCCGAGTGCATTTTGTGCTCTTGAATATTATCTACGCGCACCGGCTGAAACGTACCCGCGCCTACATGTAGCGTGACAAAAGCGATGTTCACGCCCTTGTCTTTAATGGCGGCTAACAGTTGATCATCAAAGTGCAACCCAGCCGTAGGTGCAGCAACAGCGCCAGGTTTTTCATTGTACACGGTTTGATAACGCTCTTTATCTTGCTCTTCGTCAGGCCTTTCAATATAGGGCGGCAAAGGCATGTGGCCGTGTTTTTCCAGTAAATCAAACACGCTTTCCTCATGCATAAAGCGCAAGCGAAATAGCTCATCCTGACGCTCTACCATTTCTGCCTGAATAGCCCCTTCCAACTCTAGTATATTGCCGGGTTTAGGGGATTTATTGGCACGCACGTGAGCCAACACATGATGCTCATCCAATACCCGTTCCACCAACACTTCCACCTTTCCGCCTGAGGCTTTTTGTCCTAACAATCTGGCAGGAATCACCCGAGTATTGTTAAACACCATCAAGTCGCCCGGATTGAGCAGTTCCAGAATGTCCGGAAACTGCTTGTGGTTAATGCTGCCATCAGGCCCTTGTAGATGCAGTAACCTGCTATCGGTGCGGTTTTCCGGTGGATAATTGGCAATCAGCTCTTCCGGCAAGTGAAAAGCGAAGTCAGAAAGTTGCATAAAATAGGATTCCTTAATCAATTGCTCGGATTTTACGTTGTTGAATCTACTGTCGCAAACTTTCCCATCCTGAACTGGTGTAAATTTAACTCGTTTACTTTTTGAGCGACAGTTGTAAAGTTAATATATCCGTAATAATCCACACATATACTCCTGAGCCTATGGCAATGGTGTGCCAGCGGTTAAGCACAGCGGGGGGAAGGCGGTTATGGTGCCCAACAGATTTAAAAACTTACGTACCAAAATACTCTCACTTTTGGGAATAGGGATACTATCCGTGGGGGTCATTGCTTTCATCATTTCTGCAATGTTATCCGGAAAAATCGAACAATATGACCAACTGATAACACAGGAAGTCAGCGCCATGACTATGGCAGACAGTATTAACCTCAATTTCAAACGCCAGGTGCAGGAGTGGAAAAACGTCTTGCTGCGAGGACATAAAACCTCCGATAGAGAAAAGTATTGGCAACGCGTTCTGGATCGTCATGAACAAGTACAACAAGACGCAGGCGCCTTCCTAAAACTGCAATTAGACGAACAATACCTGGAGCAAATGCGGCGCTTCAGGAATATTCACCAACAGTTAAAACCAAAATACGAAACTGGTTATCAGGCATTTATCCAAAGTGACTTCTCCCACAAGGCGGGTGACGATGCAGTTCGAGGCATAGACAGAGAACCCACTAAATTACTGGAACAACTATCAGAGTCCCTGCATTCCAAGGGTATGGAGGAAAGTGAACAACTTTCCACCCGTGCCAATGCCACCACGTTTTGGGGAACCTTTATCATTTTGCTGGCCATTATTTTGAGTATGGCGGGAAGCGTGCTGTTTATGAACAGCAAAATCATACAGCCTACCACCGCCTTAATCGGTCATTTACGTAAAGTGAGCAAAGGTAATTTCAATGAAGAGTTGAGCTTTTATCGCGATGACGAAATCGGCCAGATGTCAAAGGCGATTGAGTTGTTACGACGCAGTCTCAACAACATCTGTAACGAAATGGCGGAAGTGCAAAATGACCTTGATCATGTGTCATCCAGTCTGCGAGATAGTGCCAAAGCCATTGATTTGGGTGCTAAAGACCAGAATCGCGGTACAGATAAAGTGAGCACATCGATGCAAAGCATGACTGATATGGCGCGCCGAATTACTGACAGCGCTAATGATGCTTCTGTGGCCGCTTCACAAGCAGACGATTTTGCCTCACAGAGTATTAAAGTTATGCAGGAAACCATCGATACCATCACCCACTCTTCCGGGCAAATCAACGACACAGCTGAAGTTATCAACAAACTGGATGAAGACGCCCGAAATGTGGGTACGGTATTGGACGTGATCAAAAGTATTGCGGAGCAAACCAACTTACTGGCGCTCAATGCCGCTATCGAAGCCGCGCGCGCTGGCGAGCAAGGCCGAGGCTTCGCAGTAGTCGCCGATGAAGTGCGCACCCTGGCCGCTAAAACGCAGCAATCCACAGAAGAAATTCAGGACATTATAGCCAACGTACAAACCGGGGCTAAAAACGCGGTAGCCGCCATACAGTTAGGTGAACAGAATTCACAGGTAAGCGTAGATAAAGTACTGGAAGCCGACAGCAACCTCAAATCGGTAACGGGGTCCATTAAAGAGATCAACGAACTCAACAAACAAATTGCTGATGCCATTGCTGAACAATCTCATGTGGCCATGGAAATCGAAAAAAACATTCTCGGATTGGCAGAAATCGCTGCGGTAAACGAACAGCACGCCAAAAGTTGTAATGACGACAATGTGGTACTCACCGAAGTAAAAAACCGTATGGCGGCGCTGATTGCTCAATTGATGGGGCAGAAAAAAGGACATTAGGTCTTAGACAAGCGAAAGTGGCAGGTCAACCAGAACCGGCCACCCAATTCGCAACAGCACAAACTAATCTGTTTATATCTGCAGCCTTTTTAGAGCGCTTTATTGCGCTTTTTCTGAAACGATATAATGTCGATTGTTGTTTTCGTCAACCAGCACGTCGCTATTGAGATATGAAAAGGTCATTGGCCTGCCCGCTTGATCCACTTGCCCGAAATTTTCAATACTGTTGTCTGTAATTTGATGTGGGCGAACGGTATTGACTGCATATAGCTTAATTCCATAGCTGGTGCTCTGTACAATCAAGTTGTTCTTATACTGATGTGGTTCGCCATTACTAATCTCTGCATTTTGCTGGGCAGGGTTTCTAGCAAAAATGCCGTTTTCACCAGCATATAGAATGTGGTTGTCTTTCACCGTTAATGCATCACCATCCAACATCATGCCGTTACCACCGCTTTTGAATATCAGATTGCCAGACACCTCGACGTCACTGCCCCCAACCTGAATTCCAGTGTTTTGCCAATAGGGGGAAAATGGACTCACCCCGGTGCGGTATATCCGGTTTTGACTAATTCTGCTGTCTCCCAACACCGAATTGAGCTGAATGCCATCCGCGGCAATGTTTTCCAATACATTATGCGAAATATCCACATTTTGCAGTTTGTGAGGGTAAACTGTCGTGGCTACCCCTTCACATTCCAAGTTTCGTTGCAAACCTGTGTAGCCGACATACATGCCTTCACCTTCTTCGGTATCATGTATGTAGTTATGATGAATCTTGATACCAGACATGGTGAAATTCTCTGCCCAGGTTGCACTATCACAATTCGGGTCAGTCTTAATTAGCATGCCGGCGAAGCGCGCTCGATAAATTTCGATATGATCAATTTCAATCTTCTCACTTAGCGCACCAATACTTAATGTGCCTCCTAATTTAATCCCATAGGACTCACTTTCACTCGGCGCAATTGAAGTTAATCTCAACCACTTTGAACCCTCTATCGCAATACTGTATTCATATGGGGTCGTCGTTACGGTTCCTTGCTCGTTCCTGATGACTACAGGCGCTTCCTCAGAGCCGAGAACGTTTCTAATTCTCAATGGTCCACGTTCACCCGCAGCCAGGCAAATTGTTGCGCCGGAATCAATACCCGATGTTTCTCCATCCAATAAGTGCTGGTTAGATGGGATCACCACATCACATTCAGCATCACTTTGATATTGATTTTCGGCTGTTGCAAAACCAGGAAGTAAGCTAAATACAGCAGCTAATGACATTGCGGAAACTAAAAAACCTCTCATTGTAAAACTCTCCGTGTAATTTATTGCGCTTAAAAAACTACCGTAAGCCTAGCACGGACCCACAAACACAAGTTTTACAATTTGTAACGCAAGGGAATGAAAAAACATTGCAAGACAGCACAATCAAAATGTCGCTGTGTCAAGATCAAGACCGAGAAAATCGCCCCCCCCCTGTAGTCACGACAACCCGGCGAGATTTTCCGAGTCGTTGTGATTATATTTTTTACAAAACTAAGCCCTGAAGCAGTTGCCTCTGAGCTTCATCTATTTCTTTAACAGTCTTTAGCGCTTTACCAAGCGACGATTTGGCTTGCTCAGCATGATTAAAATGCAGATATGCTTTGATTAAAGCAACGTGAGTGTCCAGAGATTGAGGATAGGTGGACCGATTCCATTCCAGCAGTTTTAGCGCATCTTCTTCGCGGTTTAAATAGATCAACCACTGTCCATAACCATTGGCTCTATCTTCAGGGATAACCAAATCGACGCCCAACAATGCAGACCTGGTGGCATAATGAGCTTGCAGATCATTTAGCGTCATGGGTGTTTTCGGCAATGGCCATTCGTTGAACAAATACTTCAATCCGTGATACTGGCCCGGCAAAGTCGTAGAATCGTGATTTTCTTCTTCGAACTTCTTAACTTTAACCATTAATTGCTCATTTGAATGGTGTGCAAACAAATTAACCAACTGCTCAAAAGGCTCGGTCATGATCGGTTCTTCATCAGCAATGGAAAGAAATAACCGCCCTTTAAGTTGGCGTTCTTTGAGGGCCTTTTCACTCAATTTGAGCAGCTGTTTTTCATTCCAGTACAACGAAGGGCTGATAGCAATGATGCCATCAAATAAACATGGCCGTTTTATCATCGCATTAATAGCAAATTGCCCTCCGTGGGATGTGCCTGATAGTGCTTGATAATCTAAGGTACGGTAATTGGTTTTTACGACGGGAATAACTTCTTCTTCAATAAACATGAGAAAGCGGTCCGCACCTTCGAAGGTTCCTTTTTGCTCGGGACTTTCAGCAACCAATGTCAGGTCTTGATTGCGAATATGCCTTGGACTAACAATACCAACCACAATCATATCGGGAGACTGATCCAACTTAGACATAAAGTCCAGGGTGCCCTTGGTGTGCATTCCCTGGATATCACCATCGGTAATGTACAACACAGGGAAGTGCTGCTTTTTATTTTCGTATTCTGCCGGTAGATAAACCAGAATTCTGCGTTCTTCACCCAGCACCGCACTGTCAATGTCAATTTCTTCAATATTGATGACACCTGCGGCAAAGACAGCACAATGAGTCCACACCAGAAGTAATAATGTAAATTTAATTAGCGCTTTTCTCATGAATTTCCCTATAACAAATCGATAATATTCTCAAAGCGAAGCTAACCGGAAAATCGGTAGCACTATCTCAAAGGGGAAGAAAACCACCCTTTAACTTACATTATTAACATTGTCGATAAGTTATTGCTATATATAGTTTTTTAAATCGCAGAGTGGACCAAAGGGGCGGCGAATTTGAAATCTTTGCTCATGCCCCTACCCCTCTTTCTGCAAACTCTTAGCAATCTCTTTTAAACGCTCTCGTTCGATCTTTTTGATGTCCATCACCAGCATGATTTGCAGTAGTAAGTCTGCGCCCAGGATTCCCTTGTTGACCTTATTGCGCAGGTTGTCAGCTGTCTGGCTAACACCGATTTCCAGAAGTTTGTCGCTGAGTTCCTGGTAGCGTATGCCTTTTAAGCTCATTTCGGATTTGATCAGTCTTTGCACTACTAAACGCCAATTAACAGAATCCATGAACACCTCAAAAATCACATTTGTGATTTATAATTTACAAATATTTACTACTTTATACAAACAAACAATTTGACGAGAGTAAAAATAATAGCCTATGCTAAGCATCAAACTAAATAACCCGGAGAAAAACAATGCATTGGGATCTTGACCAGTTGGAAGCGCTTATTGGTAAAGAATCAGATTTAGTTGTTACCCGTGAAGCCGATTGTCTGCTGATAGCGAACCAGGATGGTATCGACGCATGGTTGGCCATAAGCGGTGAACAGATTCTGGTGGAATCACTGTTATTTGCCACCAGTGAAGTGAAAGACCAGGCGGAATTGAATGAAGTGATTCTACGCACTCACATGATGTTCCCACTCACCACGGTGGGTATTTCTGACATCTCAGGTGAAAGCTACTACACGGCATTCGGCTCATTAAGCGCGCAATCGAAAGAGTCTAGCGTACTTATTGAGATTCACACCTTGTTTGACAATGTCGAAGCCTTTATTGATGCCTGGCAGGAATTTTTAAAGTAACCCATTTATCCATCTGAGGAGATGTATTATGTCTGTTTGGAGAAAACTTGTCACCGCTGTAAAAGGTGGTGTTACTGAGGCAGCAGAATCCGTTGCTGATAATCAAGCGATCCGCATTCTGGAGCAGGAAATTCGCGAAGCCAAAGAAGAGCTACGCAAATCCGATCACGCTCGCACCCAAATTTTAGCCAAGTGCAAACTAGCGCAGCAAAAAGTAGATGGCTTGAATCAATCTATCGCTGAGTATGAAGAGCATGCCCGCAAGGCTATCGATACTGATCGCCAACTGGCTTTAGACTGTGCTCAGCGTGTTACTGAGCTAAGCGAGCAATTACAAACTGAGCAAACTTACCTTGACCAGTTCAAAAAGTCTGAGGTACAACTAGCTAATAATATCAGTCAGGCTAAAGCAAATTTGCGTCGTCTGGAGCAGCAAGTGGATATGGTAAAAGCCACGGAATCGGTGCAAAAAGCGCAGGTGGCCGTATCTTCCCGTCACTTAGGTGCTAACAGTAAAATGAAGACGGCAACTGAATCGCTGGACCGCATTCAGAAAAGACAAAACCTGAGAGCCGCTGAGTTAGAAGCCGCTGAAGAGCTGGCCGCTGACGAAAGCACCGATGACCTGGAAAAACGACTGCAGGCAGCAGGTGTAAAAGGCGGTAACAAATCAGCAGAAGATGAGTTAAGTCGAATTTTAGGAAAATGATACATAAAATACGCAAAGTATTAATGCGTTATTTCACGCAAATGCGCTGGCACACTATTGTGCTGGCGCTTTTGCTTTACGGTGTAAGCAGTTGGTGGTTTATGCAACTGGCCGGTGAAACAGCGCTGTTGAACCCAACCGATTTTATTTACTGGATGGTAGTAACTGGTTCCACCGTAGGCTATGGAGATTTCTCTCCTGCTACCGAAGCGGGTAAATACGTGGTGGCCCTATATATCATTCCTGTCGGGCTCAGTATCTTTGCGTTTATTTTAGGTCGAGCAGCCGCGTTTGTTTCCGAACAGTGGCACAAAAAAGCCAGGGGGTTGAAACCAGTGCATTTGACAAATCACATATTATTAATCGGCTGGAATGGTGAACGCACCATGCACCTGTTGCGTTTATTGTTACGTGAACGAGAGTACGCCGGAGATGATCAAGCCATTGTCCTGTGTGTTAAGGTCGACGTAGAAAACCCATTACCCGGCCAGATAGAATTCGTAAAAGTCACGTCTTTTAATCAAGATGAAGACATGAACAATACCAGTATCGATTCTGCCGCCACGATTATCGTGGATAACCCGCAGGACGATCTCACCATGACCACCAGCTTATATGCCAGCCATCGCAACCCAAATGCTCATATCCTGGCCTATTTTCAGGACGAGAGCCTGGTGAAATTGCTTACGGAACATTGTCCCAATGTAGAATGCATGCCCAGCGTTGCCGTAGAAATGTTAGCAAAATCCGCCTTCGATCCCGGCTCCAGTAAACTGCACTTTGACTTGCTGGATGTTTACGCTGGGCAGGCCCAATTTTCAGTGGCAGTGCCGGAGCTGGAAAAAGCCATTAATACCGGCAATCTGTTTACTGAATTTAAAAAACAATACGATGCTACCTTGATAGGACTGGCAAAGGCGCAAGATTTAAAAAATATTGAATTGAATCCGGCGTCCGATTCTCAGGTTGGCAGTGGCGATAAACTTTATTATATCGCCGATAAACGCATTACAAATATCGACTGGCAGGCCCTTTATGTTTAGCAAACTATTCGGCAAAAAAGAACAAAAAGTCACCCCCAAAGCACCGGAAATAATGGGTTTGTATTTGGGCGGGTCATTCGAGCTGGACGCCTTAAAGCTGAAACTTATTCAACCGCAACTGATCATTGAGAATGCCGCCAGTTACCACCTTATTCAGGCGGTTGGCGAAGTAAATCTGGATACTGGCGGTAAAATTCTGCGTTTTTACACCGATGATGACGCTTTTTTGCAGGTGGTAATGGATGGCGGTGACACAGAAAATCACATCACTGACGTCAAACTCTGGTACTTTTACGATACAAAAACCGTCGGCAGCGATAGTCAGTGGCAACAGTTATTGAACAGCGAAATATCAAAACCTGACTATTCACTGGAAGGGCACGAATTTGAGCGAGTATGGGATGCTGTGGGTGAAGAATCCCCGCCAGTTGCCATGACTGAAAAAACCTTTGAAGAAGACGGTGATACCAGTACGACCGATCAATTTATAATGCTTTACGAGCGAGATTTGGGCAATGATAACGTTGAAACCTTGCTGGTTTCTGGCGAAGAAAAAATCATTAACAATAATCATGACCGTTGCCTGGTGATCAGTACCGGTTTTAATATTAATCCAGCAGATATCCGAATTAACGGCTAATTGAGTGTAGCGACAACAGGGGAAAAACAATGACAGACACCATCATGGAATCCATTGCAGGCTTGGGAAATTTCGGTATTTATTTTGCCATATCTATTGGCTTGCTGTTTGTTTTTAAATTTGTCTTTACCGCTCTGACACCTCACGATGAATGGAAACTGGTGAAAGAAGAGAAAAATGTTGCTGCTGCGCTGGGCTTCGGTGGCTCCATGGTAGGTTTTAGTATTGCTTTGGCAGGTGCCGTATCCAACTCAGCGAGCCTGGTAGATTTTGTTGTTTGGGGTGTAGTGGCCATTGTTGCCCAAGGGATTGCGTTTGCGTTGTTGCGCTTTACCTTTATGCCTAAAATCGTGCAGCGAATTGAAGACAATGAAGTCTCAGCGGGTGTCATGCTCGCTGCCATGCAGATCTCTGTGGGATTGTTGAACGCCGCTTGCATGACCTATTAATAGGAGGCTCTGATGTCATCAAAACCTAAGTCTGGTCACAAACGCTCAACTGATCTGAATACAGGCCAGTTTCGCAAACAACATACACTTAAGCCGCTATCACTAGGTATCGCGTCGGTATTTATCGCTTCGGCTTGCAGTGATAATCGTCAGGAAGCCATGGTGTTCACCAGTTTAAACGATTGTCAATTCCAGCTTCCGGATTACGCAGCCCAGTGCGAAATGGCATATCAAAAGGCACTTGCAGAAGCGGCTGAAACCGCTCCTAAATACAATTCCCGCTCAGATTGTGAATACGAGTTTGGCTCAGACCAATGTGTTGTCTATCGCAATGATTCCGGCAACAGCTGGTTTATGCCGCTAATGGCGGGCTATATTATTCGAGATTTATTGGAGCCGCGTCGTTATTCGCAGCCGCTTTATACCTCGTACTCCCGTTATTCCCCCTATCGCTATCGCTGGATCACCGCTAATGGCTACGATTATGGCGATTTTCGCAAGCGAGAATTACGGGTACCCAAAACCTATACCAAGCCTCCTGCGGTTAACCGTACTATCAATCGAGGCGGTTTCGGCTCTTCGGTGCGAGCTAAATCCAGCTGGGGCAAGAGCAGCAGCAGTAAGGGCTGGGGCGGATAGCGCCCCGGTCTGCATCGCGCAGATACACGCATTCTGTTTAGATTATGATCCGGCTACCTACCCAGCAACGGCCAAACTGGCGCCAACAGGCTGATGAATTTGGCTTTAAATTTCATACAATGTACGGCCAGCCCTATTGGGACGAAAGCGCCTATTATCAGTTTACCTTGCAGCAAATTGAACAGCAGGTCGAAGATCCCACCGAAGAACTTCATCAAATGTGCTTGCAAGCCGTAGACAAGGTAGTTCGCGATGACTACTGGTTGCAAAAGTTCAAAATACCCGAGCCATTCTGGCAGAGCATTGCCGATGCCTGGCGTGATAAAACACCATCCTTGTATTCCCGTCTGGACCTGGTGTTTCACAAAGATAAACCGGTCAAATTACTGGAAAACAACGCCGATACACCCACCAGCTTGTACGAATCGGGGTTCTGGCAATGGCTGTGGCTGGAGGATATGGTGAATGCGGGAAAAATCAGCAAAGCGGCGGACCAGTATAATTCGTTGCAGGAGAAATTAATTGCTCAATTAAAAACTATTCAAAACTGGTATAAGGCAGAGACTATCCACTTTGCCTGTTGCAAAGACACGGATGAAGACCGAGGCACAGTGCAATATTTACAGGATTGCGCCAGCGCGAGTGACATCAACAACAAATTTGTTTTTATCGAAGATATTGGCCTTGCAGATACCGGCTATTTTACCGATCTTGAGGATAACGCCATCGCCCTGATGTTTAAGCTCTACCCGTGGGAGTTTATGATGCAGGAAGAGTTTGGTACTGCCATCATCGAATCGCCTACCCAATGGATTGAACCCATGTGGAAGGCAGTATTGTCTAACAAGGCTTTGCTTCCCTTACTATGGCGGATGTTTCCCAATCATCCTAACCTGCTACCCGCCTGGTTTGAAGAAGACCTGGCTAAAGCAGATGAAAACAAGCTAGTGAAAAAACCCTTGTTTTCTCGTGAAGGCGCCAACATATCCGTGATTGAAAATGGCAATGTTCGCCACACCGTCGATGGCCCTTATGGTAAGGAAGGTTATATCTACCAGGCATGGTATCCACTGCCACAATTCGGTGACAACCATACCTTAATCGGCTCCTGGTTAGTGGATGATAAACCGGCAGGTATTTCCATTCGCGAAGATACGCAGCCTATAACTCAGGACCTATCTCGTTATTTGCCGCATATTATTTTGTGACATTTTTTCACAGGTCAGTACATCTATTCATGACACAATTACGTAACCAGAAGTCTATTGAATACAATTCAGGAATCCCACTTTGAGCGCACGTTATAGCCTCGAGCAACAGCTTAACTTTACGCTACGATTGTTTGCGTTGTTAACGGTACTGGAGCTGCTGAACATGGTTACCGGGCGACAACTCAATCACCTGGCGCTGATCCCTCGTGAGCTGGATGCGCTGGGCGGCATTTTCATCAGTCCTTTCCTGCATGGCAGCTTGATGCATTATGCCTCGAATATCATCCCGATTTGCCTGTTTAGCGTCTTGCTTATGCAATACGGCCGCAAAACCTGGTGGCAAGCCAGCGCCTTTATCCTCTTGGTCACAGGGCTGTTAGTTTGGCTATTGGGTCGTAACGCCTATCATCTTGGCGCGTCTGGAATGGTATATGGTTATTTTGGCTTTTTACTGTTTGCTGGCTTTATCAGTCGCAGCATAAAGCTTGTCGCCATATCCTTGTTGGTGGGCTTTTTTTATGGGGGATTAATTTTTGGTGTATTACCCATGAGTCCTTATATTTCATGGGAGTCGCATCTTTTCGGTTTCCTTGTGGGTATTGCGGCAGCCCGCTTATTTGTGAAGAAAACCACAAGTTAAACGAAACGGCTGCATCGAAGCCCCCTGACGGGTTATAATTCAGTTAGCATCACACATAAAGTATCACATGAATCAAACAGACAATAAGCAAATGAAAGACGCGCCAAATACAGATGGTACGTTGAAAACAAAGCCCAGTCAGCCACAACAAGGTGGTTTTTTCGGGAATCTGGTGTTTAACATCATTATTCCCACTTTGGTGCTCAGTTATCTCAGCAAGCCTGAGTACCTTGGCCCCGCAATGGGCATTGTGGTGGCACTTGCCTTCCCGATAGGCTACGGTATCAAAGACTTGATATCCTCAGGTAAAATCAACCCCTTTTCAGTACTGGGTATCATCAGTGTGTCTCTGACGGGTGGCTTCAGCCTGATGGAGTTAGATCCGAAGTATATCGCCATCAAAGAGGCGGCAATTCCCGCCATTATTGGCCTGGCAGTACTCGTAAGTAACCGCACACAGTACCCGCTGGTGAAAACCTTTATCCTCAATGAGCAGTTGATCAATATCCCTTTGTTAAACAGCGCTTTAGAAGCAAAAAACAATCTCAAAGCCTTTGAGCGCAAGGTAGCGCAAAGCTCCATGATAGTTGCGGCTTCGTTCTTTTTATCGGCTACTTTGAATTATATTCTGGCCAAGGTACTCCTGGTCAGCCCGCCGGGAACCTCAGCCTATAATGAAGAATTGGGTAAGATGACCGCATTGAGCTATCCGGTTATTGTTATCCCGAGCATGATTGTATTGTTTATCGCACTTTGGTTTTTGTTTAGTCAAATGAAGAAACTCACCGGACAAGACATCGAAACCTTTTTAAACGATCCTCAGCAGTCTGATAGCAAGCCGTAAATCCCATACTTTAAGCGGTCTTCCACTTTATTTCAGGAGCGTTTTTATGCTCCTGAATATCTATTCCCCTTCCCTGACTAATCACTTACTGAAATCTGCTTTTCCAACATTTTTAGATATTTTGTGGTCAGCTCTTCCACTACACCCGTTTCGATAAATGTCGCAATTTTTTTACTGAGGAAGTCGGAATACTGACGACATGGCGAAGATATGGTAAAAGGCAGATACATTGGCTCTGAACTGATGAAATTGGACGAATAGGTAATTTCATTGGAAAACCCGCCTTTGGCAGCTTCCGCAAGTCCGGGATTCAAGCCATAGATCACATAATCCACTCGTTCATTAACCAGCATCTCAAATAGCTGCTGTATGCTCGAAGCACTATAAAACTTGAGATTCTGCTGCGCAAAACTGTCAAACTGTTCACCGAACTGATGACCCAATGGTCGCGCTCCGGTATAGGCTCTCAATTGGGACCAATCATCGATATCTATTTGATGGCCATTTTTAAAAAATATAGCAACGGGATCCTGCATAAATGCTGGTTCCACATATTCCAGATATTCGTTGCGCTCCGTTGTTTGGTAAGGCCCTGCTAGTAAATCAATTTTACCTGTTCTGGCGCTGTGTTGGGCGCGTTTCCAATTACCCACATGCATAGCGTCTAGCGGGATGGATAATTCACTAAAGGCCATTTCCAGTAACTCAATAGCTACGCCCCGCATTGGTGTTGCACCGTGAGAGTCGATCCAGGTGATCGGCGGGTAATCGGGATTGCCAGATATGACTATTTTTGTGCACTCTTGCGCCCCCTGGGAAAGCATTGGCATCAAACAAGCGATAAAAAGAAATCGTTGTAGTCTATTCAAGAAGGAAAAAAACGCGTTATTGTCACCGGATTCACTGCAGTTTAGCCTCTGAATTCCGGCTTTTACATGACTATTGTTGAGTCCTGAGAAATAAGCAACTATAGCCTCCATTAAGCAAACCGTGTGTCAGATTAAAAACCTGTCGCTAAAAATAAGCGCATAGTGATAGTATCCCCATAAGATGAACACCTAGCTCAATGAGATAACAAGAAGATAACTATGAACAAGTGGTCACACAAAGCCCTCATTCTCACGGCACTTTTCACAATCGCGGGTTGTTCTGCAACTGCTGAAACGCCTGCTCTGCCCTTTAAGCAAGAAAAAGTATTATCCTACGACCCCATTGTCGCAGAAGTTAATCGATTGAACGCCAAATATGGCGTATCCAACGTTTTAATTGTTCTGGATATCGACAATACCATTCTCACCAGCTCGGTTGATCTAGGTGGTGATGTTTGGTACCAGTGGCAACGGGGAAAACTGGACATAAAGCCCACGGACGAGCAAAAAGTGGCTTGCCTGTTCGAAGATTCCATTGGTTTACTGTATGAGCTTGTACCCATGACCCTCACAGAGAGCAATGTGGTAGAGATCATTAAGCAATGGCAAACAGATGGCAATACTCTCTTTGCCCTAACCTCTCGCGCGCCAAAGTACAGAGCAGCTACCGAACGTGAGCTATACAACAAGGGAATTAACCTTGAAGCGACAGCGCTAGCACCAATCGGACAACCGGCCCCGGTTTACCGCGAAACGGTAGGTCGAGAACTCAGCTACATGAAAGGGGTTATGATGACTTCCGGCATGAACAAAGGCGATATGCTGGAATACATATTACAAAAAACCGATAGAAGTTTTGATGCCTTTGTATTCGTGGATGATTCCAAGAAAAATATTGTCGACCTGTATGAAAAGTACAAAGACAACAAGGATATCGACGCTAATATTTTTCACTACGTGCATATCGAGCATCAAAGGGAAGAAACCTTTGGTAAGATTATCACCGAGCAGCAAGCGCTGAAGATGGATAATGATTGGAAATCCCTTAACGAAACACTGAACAGCCTGTTTCCACAGAGAAAGCTAACTGAGGGCTGTTTGAGTTCTGGCGATTAATAAAGTGTTTTAGCACTAATTATATGAAGGTATGCAAGGTCGAACACTGTCTTCGACCTTGCCTGTAAAAGATAATCACAAACTTCCGGCTACACGCTATTTTTTGCGTCCCGTATTGCCACCGATGGTTTTATTCATTCCCATCTGACGTTCTTTGTGAGCGACGTAACTGCGCTGATGCTGCATCAAGTTCACCAGCTCCGCCTTGTTATCTTTGATCTTTTCTTTATCCGATTTGGTCACTCTGGATTTAAGTGCATCTTTGCCAAAATACTCAGCAACACTGACGCCAGTCCCCACAGTTTTTTGAGTAATGGCAGTCGCTTGCCTGGTGGCGTTGAGCGCTCCCATTCCAGCTTCTATACCCTTTTCAATGCCAATATCAACACCCATCATTGCGCCACCCGCAACCGCGGATATAGCTGTGCTTTTGGCAGTGGAGTTACGAGTGCTTTGCATTAAGTTAGCTTTTTCCTGGGCGATATGACTGTCAAACATATTCATTCCGGAAGCATCATCTCTGACATTTCCTTGATAGGAGCTTCTGGCTTTCTCATAAGCACCAGTAGCAGCAATACCAGCTAAAAGTTTTGTTCCTTTGGCGCCAGCCTTGATCCCCACCCCGACTTGCGGAGCAATTAAACTCACTCCAGTACCAATATGGTTGGCCACCGTGGCACCTTTTCTGACGTTGATCAGGGTATCACCAGTGCGCTCTGCGGTAACAGCTCCTTTGTTTAACCCTTCCATACGAGACTGCATTGGCATCAAAGTATCTTTTTCTGCTCTTATATTCTTGCGCTCAGCTTTTTCGGTTACAGCTTTTTCAGCACGCGTCTGTGCTTTATCACCAATACCCAACAGATTCACACCTTGTAAGGCCTGACCAGCCTTGGAGTTCCAGGCTTTAACCGACATGGAAGAGGCCTTACCTCTCATGCTGTCAACGGCCTGAGCCCCACCGGAATACATATTCATTTTATCGTAGATAGCGACACGCTGGTCACGCAACTTGGTTGCGCTATTCTCGTGAATTTCCTGACGACCACGTGTCAATGCGGCATTCAAAGCAAGCCTACCCGACGCCCCAATTTTGTTGAGCGCAGCATTTGTCCTGCCGGTATTCTGAGTCGGCTTAATAACACCACCCGATTGGCTGGCCCCACGGCCGACGTTTGGCGGCTTATTACTCATGATAAACTCCAATAATCTGCGTAAAAAAACGCATTTATGAGCTAATAAAATTACCGCTTAAAACTCAGACAGGCAAATTACACCACATCAGTTTCATAAATAATCACCAAAAAACACGCCAAAATTCCATCGCAATGCTGAGTATGCAGAAATAAATCCACACTGCTAAACGCCACAACCTTTTTAACTCGATATTGAAAAGCTAACACTTCGGTTTCTTTAATTAAAAAACTTGAGTTTATTGGAGACTCACCTATCTACTTCACTAATAAGTTGATTTTAAAGAGAATGCTTTAAATGGATTTTGTTAATGTATTACCGGGGAAAATATTAGTATTAGTAGTTGCTTTACTGATCTTTCTTATATTTGTAGTGGCATTTATAAAACTCGTGCTATGGAGCAAAAAAATGCCGAAGGGGGCCTATTTGTTCCTGGCGTTTTTTCCCCTTATATCTCTGTTTCCTATCCCGCCACAAGAAATAAAAAAGCTGGAGCGGATAAAGCAAGAACGGATTAACGAAGAAGACGAAAGCGGCAAAAAGAATCGAGATTCGAAGGAACACTGAAAAGGCGATTTCAGATCAAGTCACTTTCTTTTCAGTAGCCACCAAATAAACTCCCAACATCACCAGTCCGGTTCCCAGTAAATGCGCCAGGCCGAAAGGCTCCTGCAATAAATACACAGCTGATAACGCTGTCATAATGGGCCCCAAACCACCGAGGATACTGGTTTGTTGTGGACCAATTCGGCTTATTGCAGCGGCGATCAATAGCGACGGGATCACTGTACACACCAAGGCCAATATCAAGACATGACCATATACAGGCCAGGGTAACCCTGAGATTGTCACATCGCCAATCAAGCTTAGGTGTCCGCCTACGCAGATTGAAGCCACCAGCATGGCAAAACAGGTAAATTGCTGCGAGCCCAGTTTGGCAATGCCGCTTTTGCTCAGAATTAAATAGCCGCCAAAAGCAGCAGCACTGATAAGTACCAACGTGCCTCCCCACAAAACATCCAACATATTGTTTTGGATCTCAACACCCAGTACCGTGAAGATACCTAGCCAGGTGGCGATTAAGGCGAATATTGTGTTTTTACCAGGCATGGTTCGCCAAACCAACCAGCTGAATAGCATCACAAAGCCCGGATAAGTGTATAAAATCAAGCGTTCCAGCTGGGCGCTGATCAGCTCCAGCCCCTTTAAATCCAGCAAACTGGCCAGGTAATAACCCAGCACCCCAGAAGCCAAAATGGTCCACTTATTAGTATTCAGTGTTTGCAGCGGGATAGGTTTCCGCCAGCACAAAAACGCCAGGATGATTAAATAAATCGGGGCTGAAAAAAGCATTCTTAACGCGATGACTTGATAGGCATCAATTTCGTATTGATATGCCAGCTTAATCACAATGGACTTAAAGGAAAAAAGTACCGTACCTAACACAGCTAACAAAATACCGATTTTGCGTTGACCGGATACGGGGTGATTCGGGGATATCATGGCAGTCCGTTGTGACGAAGGATAAATGCAGCATCAGAATACCAATTTCGGCATTAAATCCAAATACGGATATGGCATAGTATATCTATTCCTGAAAACAAGCAGAGAATGTGTATGTCTGATTCAAAGTCGCTTAGAGGTGACTCTGCACCAGCACCAAAGCCACAACAAACGCAAGAGGAATGGTGGCGAGGCGCGGTGATTTATCAAATTTATCCCCGCAGCTTTTACGATGCTAACAACGACGGCATTGGCGATTTACAGGGCATTACCGAAAAACTAGATTACATAAAATCTCTCAATGTGGATGCCATCTGGTTATCTCCTTTTTTTACTTCTCCAATGAAAGACTTTGGTTACGACGTCAGTAACTACCGTGATGTAGACCCCATCTTCGGCAACCTGGAAGATTTCAAAGAGTTATTAAAATCGGCCCATAAACTGGATATAAAGGTCATCATTGATCAAGTGCTCAGCCATACCTCTGATCATCATCCTTGGTTTCAGGAAAGCCGCCGAAATACTCACAACAGCAAAGCGGATTGGTATGTATGGCATGAGCCGCGCTCCGATGGCACGCCCCCCAACAACTGGCAAAGTGTGTTTGGAGGCTCATCCTGGCAATGGGATAGCCGACGGCAACAATATTACTTGCACAACTTTTTGGTGAGTCAGCCCGATCTCAATTTCCACAATCCCGAAGTACAGCAACAAATGCTTGATGAGATGCAATTCTGGCTGGATTTAGGAGTGGACGGGTTTCGTCTGGATACCGTGAATTATTATTTTCACGATGAAGAGCTGCGCAATAATCCGGGACTAAAACAAGACATACGCAAGCTGTTTAACCCTTACGACTTTCAGCGTCATTTATATGATAAAAACCGTCCTGAAAGCATCGATTTTGCCAAACGCATGCGCCACCTGGTGGCGCAATACGACAATCGAATGTTGGTGGGTGAAATTGGTGATAAACATGCTGAAAAATTGATGCAAGACTACACAGGGGATGGCGACAAACTGCATACAGCCTACAGCTTCAGACTGCTCAACAAAGAATTTGGTGCCGGGTATTTTGCCTCTGTTTTAGCCCAACAAGAATCACTACTCAATGACGGATGGCCCACCTGGGCTTTTAGTAATCACGATATCACCCGTGTAGCCAGTCGTTGGGCAGAAGAGTCCCAAAATCCTAAAGCCTTAACCGAAACCTTATTGGCATTGTTGTTTTGCCTACGTGGTAGCGTTTGTTTGTATCAGGGAGAGGAGTTGGGCTTACCCGAGGCTGAACTTGAGTTTGAGCAATTACAAGATCCTTGGGGCATTACTTTCTGGCCTGAGTTTAAGGGCCGAGATGGATGCCGTACCCCCATGCCCTGGCAGCAAAACAAGGTTAATGCAGGTTTTAGTGAAGTCAGTCCTTGGTTACCAGTGGCTGAAAGTCACTATCCACTAGCCGTGCAACAACAAGAAAGCGATAGCGACTCAAGTTTACATTTTACCCGTCACTTTCTGGCATTCAGAAAAACTCAGCAAGCTTTGCAAAAAGGCGAGATAAAGCATATTCAGGCGCAAGAGCACCAGTTGAGCTTTGTGCGTCTTTGCAAAGACACTCAGCCTTTAACCTGCTGGTTTTGGTTAAGTGATGAGACTAAAGAGCTTAAAGTGCCAGACAATTATACACTTTTGCGAAGTTACAATTGCGATTACAACGACGACAAAATCATATTTCATGGTGCGGGTTTTGTACTGTTACAGCAAGATGATTGAGGAAGTGATCGAAACAGGTTAATCACGGCGTATGACATTGAACGATGTTTAGCTAAGCTTATATTAACTCCAACTTTTCAAAGGCCAATATGTCAGAAGATCAGCACATTTTATTAAAAGGACTTACCATCGCAGATTATCAACAGGTTAAAACCGTGATGGACGAAGCTTACCCGGATTTAGGTGGTGCCTGGCCCAGACATACCCTGGAGCGATTATTAAAGCATTTTCCAGAGGGGCAGATAGGGGTATTTGAAGGTGAAACTCTGGTGGGACTCGCCTTTTCACTACGAGTAGATTACCAAAAGTTCTCAAACCCTCATACCTATGACGATATTATCGACAGCAATGACAACGTCAAAGGCGATGACAATGGTGATGCCATTTATGGTCTGGACGTGGTAATAGCTAAAAGCCACCGAGGCTTAAGACTGGGTCGACGTCTCTACGATGCCCGCAAAGAGGTATGCCGTCAGTATAACCTAAAAGGCATTCTGGCAGGCGGCCGCATACCAAACTACCACCAATATGCTGAACAATACTCTCCGCAAGAATATATCAGGGAAGTGGCCGAGCGTGCCATCTATGATCCTATATTGAGCTTTCAGTTATCCAATGATTTTCGCGTTATCAGATTGCTTCGCAAGTACATCCCTGAAGATGAAAAATCCGGTGGTTTTGCCACGCTACTGGAGTGGAACAACATTCTCTATGAACCGGCAAGCACGGTGTTTAACACACCCAAACCCATTGTGCGGGTAGGCGCTGTGCAATGGCAGATGCGGGAAGTGGAATCTTTTGAAGAACTGCTGTCCCAAGTGGAATACTTTGTGGATACTGTCTCGGATTATCAAAGTGATTTCATTGTATTTCCGGAATTCTTCAACATGCCCTTGATGGGCCTTAAAAAAGAGGTCAATCAACAAATAGAAGCGATTCACTATTTGGCCACCTACACCTCACAAATCATTGAGGCCATGTCGCAAATGGCAGTGGAATACAACGCCAACATCATTACCGGCTCAATGCCCATTTGCGAAGGTGGTGAGTATTACAATGCTTCTTTTCTATGTCATCGCAGCGGCAAAATTGATGAGCAACGCAAAATTCATATCACGCCACACGAGCGCAATGACTGGGCTTTAAGAGGCGGCTCTGAACTCAAAGTTTTCGAAACCGATGCTGGCCGAGTGGGTATTCTGATTTGTTATGACGTGGAATTTCCGGAATTAGGCCGGTTACTGGCGAGCCAAGGACTAGACATTTTATTCGTGCCTTTTTGGACTGATACTAAAAACAGCTACCTCAGAGTGCGCCTGTGTGCCCAAGCCAGAGCCATCGAAAATGAATGTTATGTGGTCATTGCCGGTAGTGTCGGTAACCTGCCGCAGGTGGAAAGCCTGGATGTCCAGTATGCTCAATCGGCGGTGCTGACACCCTCAGACTTCCCGTTCCCCCATGATGCGCTACTTAACGAAGCAACACCCAACACGGAAATGCTACTGTTTTCCGATCTAGACATGACGAAACTGAAAATACTGCATAGCGAAGGAACGGTGCAAAACCTCAAAGATCGGCGAGAGGACCTATATTCAGTTTTATTTAAGAGCAGTTAAGCGTTGCTTTCAGCCCCAAAACTCAAAAGATGCCCGTCGGGATCCTGAATGCTGAATTCCTGCATCCCGTAATCGGTCATCTTAAGCTCAGTGGGTTGAAACTGGTTAGCCACAAGTGTTTCATGCAGCTGTTCGATATTGGCGGGGTAGAAATAAAAATTTACCGACCAGCTGTTATCAGATAATGGATCGATGTGTGATTCAAGTTTTGGTGCGCATTCAGACTCAGATAGCATAAATTCGGTACCATCTGCCGCTATGATGCCCCAACGAAAATGGATCAATTCTTCCATGGGGCTCACCAATTCAAAGCCCAATGCTTGTTGATAAAAGTCCAGACTTTTAAAAATATCACGCACATTTAGCATCGGAGTCATGCGCCCCGGTCCGGTGGCCATTTAACGCTTTCCTTCCAATACTTCGCGCATTCTCTCTTGGGCACACTTGATCAGCATATCGGGCTGAAACTTAGAGATGAAGCGGTTACAACCCACCTTTTCCACCATGGCCTCATTAAAATTACCGCTCAGAGAAGTGTTAAGCGTGATAAACAAGTCCTTCAATCTGGCATCGGCTCTTACTTCCGCTGTCAGCATGTAACCATCCATCTCAGGCATTTCAGCATCAGTGAACATCATCAAGATTTCGTCGTTGATGGTTTTACCTTCATCAGCCCACTGCTTGAGTAAACGCAATGCCTGTAACCCGTCCTGGCGCTCAATAACTTCAACACCAACTTGCAGCAAGGACTCACGGATCTGCTGTCGTGCTGTTTTGGAATCATCCACAATCAGTACTTTTTTGCCAACGAGATGGGTATTCACTTCATCATCCAGGATCTCTTTGGAGACCTTGATGTCGTATGACACAATTTCTGCTAACACTTTTTCCACGTCGATGATTTCAACGATTTGTTTTTTACCCTCTAATTCAATTTGGGTAAACGCGGTAAGGTAGTTATTCTTTCCTGCACTATTGGGCGGCGGTAATATCTCGGCCCACGACAAGTTGGTAATACTTAACACCGGACCAATCAAAAAGCCCTGCACCGTGCGATTATATTCAGTGATGATCACATTTTGATTTTCACCCAACGGAGCCGGTGGCATTTTTATCGCCCTACGCAAATCAACGATGGGCACCGATAGACCGCGTAAGCTGGCAACGCCACACAAATGCTGGTGGGAGCCCGGCATTTGAATCATTTGAGGAACAGGGATAACTTCACGAACCTTAAACACGTTCATGGCAAATATTTGTTGCGAGTTAAGTTGAAACAAAAGCAACTCTAGGCGGTTTTCACCCACTAATTTCGTGCGTTGATCAACCGAGGCTAAAACACCTGACATTTAACACCCTTTGCAAAGCCCGGAAACAGGTTGGGGCTTTGTGATTAATAATTTTAAAACTTTACATCTAATGTGAAGATCCAGCAAATATGAAGCGACTTTTTTACAATTTAATACTTTAGCGATAAGCTTGCTGTGATTATTTTTTATCACTTTGAGGTTCCGGTGCTAAAATCCTGTTTAACCTTTGTTGTCATCACCGCATTTTGTTTTCCCTTGGCAGCGAAAGATGCGACGTCTACGTTAACCATGTGTATCGATCACTATCCCCCGCTACAGGTCGTATTACCCAATGGCGCAGCCACTGGTGCAAACGTAGAGGTAACCCGCCAATTTATGCAACACTTGGGCTACAAATTAGACTTTACAGCGGACACGCCTTTCAAGCGCTGTTTACAGTTGCTTAAAGAAGGCGAAGTTGATTTGATGGCGGGCCTGTTAGACTCCGAGCAGCGCCAACAGGACTACCACATGTTCCTGTATGATGACCACACGGTGAAAGCCTTCTTTATCAATAACAATGTCGATGACATTACTCATTTTTCTGATTTAGCAGGCTTAAATATTGGCGTAGTACAAGGAACACGACAGTTTGAGCAATTCGATGAAGCAGACAGCACATTCTTCACCCGTACCTATACAGACAGCTTGCCTATAGCCTTTGAAATGCTGGCAAAGGGAGAAGTCGATGCAGTAGTAAGTACTGACTACTACGGTAAGAACATCCTGGCCAGACATCCTGAGTATCGCGAAACTATCAGACAAAGTAGCTATAAAGTGATTGATGGTACCAAGGTTTATATTGCTTTATCCAGACAATCTGAATACGCTGTTGACGCCTCACGTATGAACCAAAAAGCCATCGAAATGTTTTTATCTGGAGAGTTTGAAACCTTAACGATTGAGTTTCAAAAGAACCATCACGGACTGTATTGATTCTAAATCCGGGTCAGCCTTGAAATAAATTGTGCTCTGGCCCGGTTATGTACTGCAAGCTTTATAGATTGCAGGTAGCACCATGATAAAACACCTAATCCCGATTATTTTTTGTTTGTGCAGCTTTTCGGCTCTGGCCGCCGATCCGGTACAAAGCTCATTGTTTGGCAGTGAAGCCATAGACGGCTACGATACCGTGGCGTATTGGACTGAGAACAAAGCCATTGAAGGCAAAAAGCAATTTACGTATGAGTATAAGGGGGCCAAGTGGCGCTTTGCTTCCCAACAAAACCTTGATCTATTTAAAGCCACCCCACAAAAGTACTTACCCGAATACGGTGGTTATTGCGCTTGGGCGATGTCAGATGACCGTCTGGCAAGCGTTGATGGTGAAGCCTGGACTTTGTACGAAGGCAAACTCTATCTGAACTACAACAAGCGTGTGATGGAAGATTGGCGTCAACAAAAGGCCCTATTTGTAGAGCAAGCCAATGGCTTTTATAAAGCCCGTTTTCCCAAACAGGAACAGTCCGCGCGCTATTGAGCAAATAATTGAGGCTTAATCTGGCTTACAAGCAGTGCACATCATTGGTCATATTTCTTCAACCACAAAAATGCTATCATTGTCCGTAATTTGATCTTGGTAAAGGGAATAACAGATGATGAATCGCGTGTGTTTCAGTTTAATGTTACTGGGCGTCTCCACGATAGTGAATGCCAGCATTGAAAGTACGAACACGCAAGACTGTGTGATGACATTCTTTGCTGAGGGTGATGCGACAATGACGCTGGAAGAAATTCGAGCTAAATGTCATGCTGCAACCGAAAACAAACCACAGCCAGCCAAAAACAAAGAAGTCGGCATCGCGGTTTCCGGTCCTAAAACACAACAGGCAGTTAAGCCGGGTCTTATCAGTGAGCGCATCAAAAAAGAAGCGCAAACCCAGTTTGAGCCTTATGTTATTACGCCGCATCGCATTAACTACATACTGCCTGCGTACACCACCAACGCCATTCATAAAGAGCCATACCAAGGCATTGAAGGTTATCAGGAAAACCTGGCGGAGATTGAGACAAAATATCAGTTGAGCTTTAAGGTGCCCGTGCTGAAAGATGATTTGTTCATAGAGGGCGATGCACTTTATTTTGGCTTCACCGTACAAGCGTGGTGGCAAGTCTACGCCGACAACATTTCTAAGCCTTTCCGCGAAACTAATTATCAACCCGAAATGTTTTACATGGCACCGCTAAACTGGCATCCATTTGGCGGTAATACCGGTTTCATGCTGGGTGCGGAACACCAATCGAATGGACGCAATCAAGCACTTTCCCGCAGTTGGAACCGAGTCTATGGACAGTTTTTGTTCGAGAAAGACAATTTCGCCTTATCCTTCCGCCCTTGGGCAAGGATCTCTGAGAAAGCCAAGGAGTCGCCGCTGGATCCCAAAGGTGATGACAATCCGGATATCACCGACTACATGGGTCATTTTGAACTAGGTATGTTATACGAATGGCAGGATATGGAGTTGATGGTTATGGGACGAAACAACTTTTCCACCCATAATGGCGCCATTGAGTTAGGATTGACCTTTCCCTTGTGGGGTAAACTGCAGGGATACGCCGTCGGATTTCACGGCTACGGTGAGAGCCTGATTGATTATAATCACAAACAAACACGCTTCGGTATCGGTATTGCCTTAAACGACTTATTGTGAAGCAAAAATCAAAACATAGCGCCCTTTTTTAAGGTCGCTATCAAGCAACCTGCAAATTTTAGCGCCAAAATTTTTTCGAGTTAGCTACTGACAAGTCAGAAAACAGCGAATACAATTCAAAAAAGTTATACCCTACATAAAAGCTATTTTTAACATGAATATCGCTAAAATTGATCTGAATTTGTTAGTTTATCTGGATGTTTTACTGCGCGAGGGCAGCGTTACTAAGGCAGCCAATAAACTCAGTATTACTCAACCCGCTATGAGTAATGGATTGCGGCGATTACGAGATTTATTTAACGATCCGATATTGGTGCGCACCAGTGAGGGAATGACCCCTACTGAGCGGGCACTGCAATTGCAGCCTGTTATCCGAGATGTGCTCAGTAAACTGGAAGCCACTATCCAGCCAGAGACAGAATTTGAACCCCTCACCAGCGACAGAACCTTCCGTATCATGGCCAGTGATTATGCTGAATCTACACTGCTAATGGTATTACTGGAACACTTGCAAGAGCAGGCGCCTCACATCTCATTAGATGTCATTACCCCCAGCGATGTAACCTATCATGATGTTGAACAGGGCAAGGTTGATATGGCCATCAACCGCTTCGAAGAATTGCCACTGTCATTTCATCAAAAGGTGGTTTGGTACGACAGTTTTTCCTGTGTCGTGAATGCCAACCATCCTTTTATTGCCAGCTTTGGTAAAGACCAATACCTGAAGTCAAAACACATATGGGTAAGTAAAACAGGGTTTGGTGTGGGTGTAGGTATAGACCCAAAAGAAATTCAAAAATTGGGCTGGGTGGATGCCGAGTTGCAGAAACAAGGCTGTGTAAGAAATATCAGTGTATTTACTCGTCACTATCACGTGGCCTTGCAACTCGCTAAAAAATACAACCTCATCGCAACCTTACCTAGCCGCGTAGCCAAACTTTACGGCGATGACAGTGCCGTTAAAATCATCGACCCGCCCTTTGATATCCCCCCAATTGCGCTAAAAATGGCCTGGAGTCCTCTGTTGCAACACGATGCGGGTCATATCTGGTTGCGTCGTCTGATCACTCAGGTTGCTGAAACGCTCTAACATTCACTAAAGTTATAGCAACCATAGAATGCATAAATTTTTATTACAGTCACTGGCAGGCGTAAACTGAGGGAAAATAGTTAAAAAAGCTCAAGCACCCAATGTGTTTCGAGCGCCCCCTACAGAATGAGGAAGTTGTACCATGACCAATAGCCAAGGTAATTCCAAAGCCAATTACATCACATCAGGCCAGTTAAGTATTCATCCTGCCCTTTGGGATTTCATTAATAAGGAAGCACTGCCAGCGGTTAAGCTTGATCAAAACCAGTTCTGGCAAGACTTTGAGGCACTGCTAGGTGAATTGCAGCCGATTAATCAAGCCTTATTAGAAAAGCGTGATGCACTGCAACTACAAATTGATAGCTGGCACAATCAGCATCCGGAAATGGACTTTGCAACTTACAAACAATTTCTGCAAGAGATTGGTTATCTGGTAAATCCACCCGAAGACTTTCAAGTCAGCACACAAAACGTTGACCCCGAGATTGCCACCATGGCCGGTCCGCAACTGGTTGTGCCCATTAACAATGCCCGCTATGCGCTTAATGCGGCCAATGCCCGCTGGGGTAGTTTGTACGATGCATTATATGGCACTGATGTGTTGCCCGGAGAGGCAGACAAATCTCTTGCCTACGATCCTGCTCGCGGCAAGCAAGTTGTTGAATGGGTTAAAAACTGGTTAGACGAGATATTTCCATTGCAAGCGGGTAGCCATAAAGATGTGACAGGTTATCTGGTCTCGGAAGGCGAACTCGTGATGCAAATGCAGGACGGTTCCACTCAAAAACTCAAAGAAACAGAGCAATTTTGTGGCTATCGCGGAGACGCACAAGCTCCAACCTGCATTTTGCTTCAAAACAACGGCTTACACGCAGAAATAGCAATTGACGCCAGTCATATTGTGGGCGAAGGCGACCTGGCAAACGTTAAAGACGTTGTTCTGGAGGCAGCCTTAACCACTATTATGGACTGTGAGGATTCCGTGGCCGCGGTAGATGGGGAAGATAAAACCCTTGTTTATCAAAACTGGGCAGGACTTATCCGCGGTGACTTGAGCTTGGAAATGCGCAAAGGCGATAAAGTGCTGGTACGCTCTCTCAATAAAGACAGAAACTACACCAGTAAAAGCGGGGACAATCTAACACTACCCGGCAGAAGTTTAATGTTTGTGCGTAATGTGGGTCACCTGATGACCAACAACGCCATCTATCTCGAAAATGAGGAAGTGTTTGAAGGCCTAATGGACGCCGTTGTGACCTGCCTGATAGCCAAACAAGACGTGCAACAATCCGGCAAATACCGCAATAGCAAAACCGGCAGTATCTATATCGTAAAACCCAAGATGCATGGACCAGAAGAAGTTGCCTTTAGCAATGACCTGTTTAGTAAAGTAGAGTCAATGCTAGGATTGGCGCCCGACACCATTAAAATCGGCATTATGGATGAAGAGCGTCGCACTAGTGTTAACCTGAAAGCCTGTATCGCAGCCGCTAAATCACGGGTAGCCTTTATCAACACCGGGTTTTTAGACCGCACTGGCGATGAAATTCATACCTCCATGCAATGTGGTCCATTCGCCCGCAAAGCTGAACTGAAAACCATGCCATGGATTCAGGCCTATGAAAAATCCAATGTTGCAGCAGGGCTTTCTTGCGGTCTGGCAGGCAAAGCGCAAATTGGTAAGGGCATGTGGCCGGAGCCAGATAATATGGCCAAGATGATGAGCGCCAAAACCGGCCATGTGAAATCCGGAGCCAATACCGCTTGGGTGCCCTCACCTACTGCCGCCACGCTGCACGCCTTGCACTACCATCAAATTTCGGTGAGTTCGATGCAGCAGGCGTTAAGCAAAGAAACCTTTGACGGACTGGATGATATTCTCACCATTCCGGTAAAACCAGACGTTGCCAACCTGTCACCGGAGGAAATCGCAGACGAACTGGATAACAATGTTCAAGGTATTTTGGGCTATGTGGTTCGCTGGGTTCACCAAGGTGTTGGTTGCTCCAAAGTACCAGACATCAATGATGTTGGCCTGATGGAAGACAGAGCAACATTGCGTATCTCCAGTCAGCACATTGCCAATTGGTTGGAGCACGGCATTGTCAGCGAAGCACAAGTTCGCGCCAGTATGGAGAAAATGGCCAAACTGGTAGATCAGCAAAACGCCGGTGATCCTGAGTACATCGCCATGTGTCCTGAACCAGACAGCGCCATCGCCTATCAGGCAGCAGCAGAGCTGATATTCGAAGGAAAACGACAACCCAGTGGTTATACCGAACCAGTGCTACATCGCAAGCGCCTGGAGATGAAGGCAACTCAACGCTAAGACCTGTTATTTGATATTGGTATAAACCCTAAAAGCACCGCCAGGCCGGTGCTTTTAGTTTTTTGAAGGTGAAAACATTCACTCAAAAGAAATTAAAAATACCGAACATTCACAACATGAATAACTATATTTTTACCTGCAAAGACACTTAAAGCCTTATTTATAGGGCTTGAAATTTCACAACAAATCAAAAGCTTCAGATTTACATCAATTCAGACATTCACAGTATTAATACTCTAAATGCACTTTATCTATTAGATGAATTTAAAATAGTCACATAAAGTAGACATCAAGAGATTCGAAAATCGATTGAAAGTTTTCACCATCGGTTTCACAGGATCAACAACAAACAACAAGTACCCCTACCAGCATACGCTGTGAGTAAAACGAGGAAGTAAATATGTCTGTCTACAATAACGATATCGAATTGGTTCAAGCAGTGATTGCGGCTCGAGGACAATCATGGAATGCCATTGATGCCGAGTCAGTGGCTAGAATGCGCGCTCAAAACAAATTTAAAACCGGCCTGGACATCGCGAAGTATACTGCAGACATTATGCGTGCAGATATGGATGCCTACGATGCTGACAGCTCCAAGTACACTCAATCATTGGGTTGCTGGCATGGTTTTATCGGTCAGCAAAAAATGATCTCGATCAAGAAACACTTCGGTGGCAGCACTGAACGTCGCTACCTTTACCTTTCGGGATGGATGGTCGCTGCATTGCGCTCTGACTTCGGCCCACTGCCAGACCAATCAATGCACGAGAAAACGTCGGTACCTGCACTGATTGAAGAGCTCTACACCTTCCTGCGTCAAGCGGATGCTAGAGAGCTAGGCGGCTTGTTCCGCGAATTGGACGCGGCAAGAGAAGCTGGTGATCAAGCAAAACAAGCTGAGATTCAGGATAAAATCGATAATCACCAAACTCACGTTGTGCCCATCATTGCAGATATTGATGCCGGTTTTGGTAACGAAGAAGCAACTTATTTGCTAGCTAAGAAAATGATTGAAGCGGGTGCTTGCTGTCTGCAGATAGAAAACCAGGTAGCAGACGAAAAACAATGTGGTCACCAGGACGGTAAGGTTACTGTTCCCCATGCGGATTTCCACGCCAAACTACGCGCACTGCGTTACGCCTTCCTGGAACTAGGTGTAGACAATGGCGTTATCGTTGCACGTACCGACTCATTAGGTGCCGGACTGACCAAAGAAATCGCCGTAGTGAAAGAGCCCGGTGATGCAGGCGACATATACAATTCCTTCCTGGATGTTGAAGAGATCGCAGTTGAAGATATGAATCAAGGTGACGTGGTATTTAACAAAAACGGCAAACTGGTTCGTCCTAAGCGCTTACCTTCTGGCTTGTATCAATTCCGCAAGGGTACAGGTGAAGATCGCTGTGTATTCGATTGTATCGGTGCATTAAATGCTGGTGCTGACCTGTTGTGGATTGAAACCGAGAAGCCGCATGTAGGCCAAATCGGCGGTATGGTAAATCGCGTCAGAGAAGTGATCCCTAACGCTAAGTTGGTATACAACAATTCGCCTTCTTTCAACTGGACCTTAAACTTCCGTCAGCAGGTATTTGATGCCTGGTCAGAAGAAGGTAAAGATGTATCGGCTTATATCCGTGCGGATCTGATGAATGCCGAATACGACGATACTGAATTGGCTACGGAAGCAGATAACCGCATTCGTACCTTCCAGGCTGATGCGGCAAGAGATGCAGGTATATTCCACCACTTGATCACACTACCTACTTACCACACTGCCGCGTTATCTACCGACAACCTGGCAAAAGAATACTTCGGTGAGCAAGGTATGTTAGGTTATG
Organism: Planctobacterium marinum; assembly: GCF_036322805.1. Taxonomy (GTDB): domain Bacteria; phylum Pseudomonadota; class Gammaproteobacteria; order Enterobacterales; family Alteromonadaceae; genus Planctobacterium; species Planctobacterium marinum_A. The sequence continues at coordinate 3,885,872 of NZ_AP027272.1, forward strand.
TAGCGGGTGTACAACGCAAGGAAATCCGCCAGGGTATTGCCTGTGTTAAACACCAAAACATGGCGGGCTCTGATATGGGTGATGATCATAAAGAATACTTTGCCGGTGAGAATGCCTTAAAAGCCTCGGGTAAAGACAACACCATGAACCAGTTTAGCTAATACAGAGCTTAACAATGTACAAACGGCAGGATGCAACTCCTGCCGTTTTTTGTTTTAAACACTATTACGTACACGAATCGCAAAATCTGCCCCTGTTCCCCACATTGTCAATAGACTTTACAAACCGCCAATTTCCCCTATTTTTAATAGCTTTAGTATTGTATTGCGCTGGCGAAAAAACGTGTTAGGATGCAGCACTTTTTGTCCCATAGCTCTGAACAATTTGAGGATTTTATTATGTCAAAAGTGTTAATCATCGGTGCCGGCGGTGTCAGTACCGTTACAGTAAAAAAATGTGCAAGGTTACCGGAACATTTTGATGAAATTTATCTGGCCAGTCGAACTCTGAGCAAATGTGAAGCGCTGCAAAAAGAATGTGGTGAAGATCGCGTTAAAGCCGTATTTGCCGTCGACGCCGATGACAAAGATCAAGTGGCGGCGCTGATCAATCAAGTACAGCCTGATTTGGTGGTAAACCTTGCCTTACCATACCAGGATCTCCCCATCATGGATGCCTGTCTGGAAACCAAAACAGACTACCTGGATACTGCTAACTACGAGCCTAAAGATGAGGCCAAATTCGAATACTCTTGGCAGTGGGCATATCAGGATCGCTTTAAAGAAGCCGGAATCATGGCGTTGCTGGGCAGTGGTTTCGATCCGGGCGTTACCAATGTTTATACCGCTTACGCAGCGAAACACTACTTTGACGAAATCCACTACCTGGACATCGTAGATTGCAATGGCGGTGACCACGGTCAGGCCTTTGCCACCAATTTCAATCCGGAAATCAACATTCGCGAAATCACTCAGCGCGGTCGTTTTTGGGAAAATGGTGAGTGGAAAGAAACCGATCCGCTTAGCGTACGTGAAGATCTGCATTACCAAAACATTGGTGAGCGCGCCTCATACCTGATGTTCCACGAAGAGCTGGAGTCGCTGGTTAAACACTTCCCGACGCTAAAACGCGCTCGTTTCTGGATGACGTTTGGCGACGCCTACCTGAATCACTTACGCGTATTGGAAGGCATCGGCATGACCTCAATTGAACCAGTAGAGTTCCAAGGACAGCAAATTGTTCCGCTGGAGTTCCTGAAAGCCGTATTACCTAACCCAGGCTCACTCGCTGAAGGCTACACCGGCATGACTTGTATTGGCACATACATTTCAGGTATCAAAGATGGCAAAGAGAAAACCATCTTTATCTATAACAACTGTGATCATGCAGTGTGTAATGAAGAAGTAGGCGCACAAGCGGTATCTTACACGACAGGTGTTCCAGCAATGATTGGTGCAGCATTAATGTTAAATGGCACCTGGAAGCAAGCCGGGGTTTGGAACATGGAACAATTTGACCCAGATCCGTTTATGGAGATGCTTAACAAACACGGTCTGCCATGGCATGTCATGGAATGTGACTCTTCTCCATTCGCTAAGTAATTAAGCAAGCGGGCTTACTCAGCCCGCTTTGGCTTAGCCACTGTTAGTTTTAACGAGAATAAATTGATGACTGATCCGCTACTATCACCTGACATTCCCTCCCCCAGTTATGTGTGTGAAGAAGCCAAATTGAAACGCAACCTGGAATTGATGCAGCGGGTTCAAGCTGCGTCTGGCTGCAAAATCATTCTGGCTCTAAAAGGTTTCAGCATGTGGTCCACTTTTGATTTGGTTGGTGAGTACTTACATGGCTGTACAGCAAGTTCTGTCTGGGAAGCTAAACTAGCAAAAGAAGAAATGGGGAAAGAAGTACACGCCTATGCACCGGCTTACAAACCGGAAGACATCGCAGAGCTCAAACAGCTGGTTAATCACATCTCGTTTAACAGTTTGAACCAGTGGCAGCGCTATAAAGCCGATTTTAACGGCACAGAGATATCACCCGGCATTCGCGTTAATCCTGAGCATCAGGAAGCGGACACGGAATTATACGATCCCAGTGCACCTGGCTCTCGTCTGGGCATTCGCGCCATCGATCTCGAAGGCCAGGATTTAAGTGGTATTGAAGGATTCCACATTCACAACCTGTGTGAGTGTGACTCCTTTGCTACCGAACGCACCATAAAAGCGGTAGAAGAAAAGTTCGGCAAGTGGCTACATGGCCTTAAATGGATTAACCTCGGTGGCGGTCACTTAATGACCAAACAAGGTTATGACGTTGAGCATTTGATTTCGGTATTGAAAACTTTCCGGGAAAAATACGATGTCGAACTGATTTTAGAGCCCGGCTCTGCCGTCGCCTGGCAAACGGGCCCTTTGATCTGTGAAGTGGTTGATATCGTGGAGAATCAAGGGCAAATCGCATTGCTGGACATCTCAGCCACAGCACACATGCCGGATGTCTTGGAAATGCCCTATCGTCCGGCAGTCAGAAATGCTGGTGACCCCGGTGAGAAAGCTTTCACCTATAAACTAGGCGGAAATTCCTGCCTGGCAGGTGATGTGATTGGCAGCTATAGCTTTGATCAGCCACTTGAGCCCGGCAGCCGGCTGATATTTGAAGATATGATCCATTACACAATGGTAAAAACCACCTTCTTCAATGGTGTTCAACATCCACACATTGGCATTTTAAAAGAAGACGGTGATTTCAAGTGCGTAAAATCCTTTTCTTATGAAGAGTTTCGAGCCCGTCTTTCCTGATTTTGGTGCAGAGTACGAGCTCTGCACTGCGCTTTTTACCAAATAACGGTGAACATTTTACCTGATTAAGGGTGACAATCTTCCCCATGGGTTAATCACAGGAAAACAACTTGTTAAAGTTGTGTATATTGCACTTCCCTGGTGCTGGAAAGCCTTTGTTTTGTGCTTTTTTTGCTCCGTTTTCTTCCTGCTCAATACTTATTTCCAATGAAATCATTTAGTTACCAATCTGGCCCAAGACTGGCATCAGCAGAATTGTGGACAGGACTCTGCAATAACTAAAACAATCAAGGCTGTCTCTGAACATTCGTTTATCACATCAATCACGATGCAAAGGAGAAGGATATGTCACGCTTAACCAAGTTTTTATCAATGTTGCTCTGCACCGCGTTGTTCAGTACCTCAGTCAATGCGAACGGGATAACACTACCCTTTCAAGACAGTGTAGAAGACAGCCATGCCAGCATACTCATTGCCAAAGCATTAGCAGCTCAAAACCTGCATGCAGCAATAACGCATCACCCGCAATCACTTTCAGGTGAAAGATTAAAAAACGCCTTTGATGATGGCGAAATAGACATTCTATGGCAATCAGGTAAAACCGTTTCAGGAACTAAACATCACCTGCTTAACATTCCTGTTTTCAGAGGCTTGATGAACTCTTACCGTATTGTCGCCCGCAAGGGAGACGCAATACCAAACCTCGGCAAACTGCGGAACCTTGAAATCGGTATGTTTAGGGATGACGGCATAGTGAACCCATTGCAACAGAATGATTACAAGGTGATCAGAGTCAAGCACGGCAGTAATCTGACAGCAATGCTTCAGGGAGAGCGATTTGATGTGGCTTTTATGCCGGTCGCTCGTCTTGATGGAGAAAACTATCTCACTACATCGGATTTTATTGTGAATGTCGAAAACCCGTGGTTTTTTATCGTACACGAAAGTCGTCCCGATATCGCGCGAGCACTGCGCAAAGGCCTCGTCTCCATGCTGGAGAATGGGTCTTTAGATGAGCTATTAAAGAATACTCCCTGGATGCTGAGCCTGCACAATGAGCTGAAAGAAAATCAAACAGAAGTCGTCACATTACCTTATGTGGCACAACCGGGTTTTGAAATTGCTCAAGAGTTTATGTTAGTGGATAGTACGTCCAGCTTATTAACCGCTTCTTTTTAAGGCCTGGTACCAGAACAAACAACAAGGCCGGCATATGCCGGCCTTGTTAATGCCCAAGTGTTTTAAAACATATAGGTTTGTGCTTTGGTTAACAGATCGTTCGGAGAAATCTTCTCCTGCACACACTGTTTCACGTCTTTGAGGTTAAACACGTAAATTTTGTCAATATCCTTATCAGAGCGTCGGTTGTCATCTCTGACGAAATCCTTCAAGATAAAATTGACTTTTTCAGTGTCGGGTAACGATTTCAAACCACTACCATAATCGCAAAGGGTGTCAGCAATTGTCGCTTCAAAATCCGCCAGGAAGCGATTGGTCATTTGATTTTTCGCTTCTTCAAGTTTAGCCTGGCGCTTTTCTTCCTCTTCAGCAAGTTGTTTAGCTTTTTTTGCGTATTCGGCTTTCTTGGCTTCCAGTTTTTCTAATTCAGCCTTAACTTCTTTGACTCCCTTTTCCAGCTCTTTTTTACGCTCTTTTTCAGCATGTCTCATCTCGAATTCCATGTCGCGCACTCGTCGCTCGTATTCCCTTGCTTCCCAATTGAGATCGCGCTCCCGCTCCTGCAACTCGCGACGTCTCTCACGCTGCTCCCGCATGACTTCTCGAGTGCGTTCTTGCACTTCTTCAATGTAATCCTCCATGTCCTCATCAACTTCAAAGGAAAATACAAAGTTTTCAGAATCACTGGTCAAATCAGGTACTGTCGGAGCAGGGGGGGCTGGCGGGAAGTCAAATGCTTCTACCATGCCTTCAATACTCTGCACCATGGTGCCTAAATCGAAACTAAAATGCATATTGCGAGACGATGAGGTATACACATCAAACAACAGACCTTGCCCGGCGAGGTAACCCGATTCTATCTTGCGAAAACGAATACCTTCCTTGCGAGTATTTTGCTTTAAGGACGTAGTCAGGATGTTTTGCATTATCTGCGCATCTTTATATACGGCTTTCAGGTTTTCTTCTGCCTGAGTACCGAAAGACAGGCTGGCAATAATGCTGATCACTAAAAATGACTTGTTCATGTTCTGATACTCCACTAGTTTTCAGAATTGGGTTGTTCGTTAAGTTCAGATAACCAATCGGGTCGACGACTGTTCGCGTTTATATCGGTTTTGAGTCGATTTATCTGGCGCGCATAAAACACCTGATCATCTTCCCTCTGCTCGTTAACATGTTTGATTAACTCAGCAAAATCTTCGCGTCGTTCAGTACGACTGGTGGCTAATACATAATTGGCCAATTGGGTATTCATTTGCATTTGATTGTTCTGCAACAACTCCGCTTGTTCTTCAAATTTGCTATTTTGAAGTGCGGCATATTCGGCAATTCGCTCATTTACTAATTGCTCAATCTGTTTTTGCTGAGCTGCGCCGGAGAAACTAATGGTCATACTGCCATCATGCACCGTGAACTCTAATTTCAGCGTCACTAATAAAATTGCAGCAATAGAGGTGGCAAAAGACAAAGCCGGCAAACCTTTCCACTGCCACCAGGGTGAAGCCTGTGCATGACTAAACCCGGTACTTCGATCCCAGTCCGGTACTTCTGCTGCCTCATAGTGCTCAGACATTTGTTGCAAGCGGCCATGAACAGACACTTTGTCGGCAAAGTCCTCATCATCGATGCAGTATTGCTCAAACAATTGTTGCTCATGGTCTGTCAGTTCTGACTCTGTCCATTTCATGAATAGCGCTTGTTTGGCTTTATTCAAATCAGACATATTCCACCTCTAATAACGACTTCAGTTTATCAAGGGCACTGTAAAGTCGAGACTTTACAGTGTTACTGGAAACATTAAGCTGCTCAGCAATTTCCTCGAACGTAAACTGACCAAAGAATTTCAATTCCACCACGGCTTTTTGTGCCAGTGGCAACTGTGCCATTGCCTCGATTAGTTGCTGATTGTCTCGATTACCCATCAAAACCTCATCAGGGGCTGCCGCTTCGCACACCATTTCCGGACTATCATCCAGTGCTTGAGTGGGCTTTTTGCGACGATAGAACTCGACACAGCGGTAACTGGCAATGCGAAATAACCATGCTTTAAAACTGCCTTCACCTCGATAAGATGACAAGTTTCGAAATACCGATGTGAATATCTCCTGCATTAAATCCAGAGCATCCTCTCTATTGCTGGTCATGCGAATTCCGTAGTTATAGATGGATTTTTCATAACGCTTAACCAGCTTCATCCAGGCGCCTTTATTTCCTTGCAAAGCCTTTTGGATTAATTGTTCATCCGTTTTTTCAAACACGCTTGTTTGTCCCGTGTGATAGCCATTGCAAATTACTGTTTGTGGCTATCATGTGTTGCTCTTGGTTATTAAAGTCGAAGGCCCAAAGCAAAAAGTTGTATATCGCACAAAAAAAATTTCATAAGCGATAAAAACCTATTTAAATAAAGATTGTTAACTGAGCTTTGGCACTGGCATTAACGGTGCGATCACTTCCGCGAATTTGCGAAATAGCTGCATACGAGTTGTACCGTTGCGCCACACCAGGCCAATTTCCCGAAAGGCTTTGTCTTCCGGCTCCAGGGCCACCAATGGCGAATCAGCCAGAATGTTTTCAGCCAGCGCCATACCCGGCAAAAAGGTGACTCCCATGCGACATGCAGCTAACTTCACCAAGGTGTGAATACTGCTAGCCGCTAGTGCACTCACTTGCTCAGCATGTTTCAGCCCACATGCACTCACCGCATGGCCCGTCATACAGTGCTCTGATTGCAATAAAAACACGCTATTTTTGGGTAAGGAGGATATTTCCAGCGGTTTAGGGAGCTGGGATAAGAAATCTTCGTGCCCCACCAGATGGAACGGGTCGTGTCCAACAATGAGCTGCTTGCAACCCGGCGTTTCAATGGGCAGCGCCAACACCAATAAATCCAGTACACCATCGTTGAGTTGTTTTAATAAATTGTCGGTCGTGTCTTCTTGCAGTTGCATATTGAGCGCTGGTAAGGCCTTGCCAATTGCATTAATCAAGCCTTCAAAGATAAATGGCGCAATAGTCGGAATTACCCCGACCTTCAAGTTTCCGGCCTGCCAATCACCGGCCGATGTGGCGTAATCAACCATTTCTCCCGCCTGCTGTAACAAGGCTTTACTGCGCTCAACTATCTCAAGGCCAAAAGAGGTAAAAATAAAGGTTTTGTGATCGCGTTCCAGCAACTGTCCACTTAGCTGTTCTTCGAGATTCTGAATTGCGGTACTCAATGTGGATTGGCTGACGTGACAGCGCTGAGCCGCACGATTGAAGTGTTGCTCCTGGTGCAAAGTAACCAGATAGTGTAAATGTTTCAAGTTAGGCCATTTCATAATAAGTCCTGTAAGGGCGACATCTGATAATTATTTCCGTCACCATTAAATAATTCAATTAAAAACAAACATTTTAATTCAAAATATCATTAGTGGAACAAACGTCACGCAATAAAAAAGGGCACACTGTGCCCTTTTTTTAGCTTACTTTTACTCGGTTAACGACGACGTATGCTGTTAACCATCTCAGCAATTACTTTGCGACGCCAAGCCACCATCAGCAATACTAATAACCAGAAGGCATTGATGGCACCGCCACCGGATTTATTGTTCACGGTAACCACTTCCACTGGTTCAGCGGCTACTGTCACTGTCACTCGCCCTTCATCAGTCAGTTCACCGTCACTTATTGTATAGGTGATAGTCACAGTGCCACTGAAGTTCGATGCCGGTGTAAAGGTCAGAGTATTGTTGCTATTAACGACAACACTACCTGAGCTGGCATTGGCACTTACAACAGACAACTCATCGCCATCAATATCCATGTCATTATCCAGTACGGCAATAGTTACCGATGTTTCAAACTCAGTGGAAACGGTATCATCCAGTGCCTGAGGTGCCTGATTACCATCCACTACCACTGATACCGTTGCCGTTGATGTGGCACCGAAGCTGTCTGAAACCACATAAGTAATGGTGGCTAAGCCATCGAATCCACTCATTGGCGTATACAACAGGGTATTACCTGCCGTAATACTCACCGTACCAAAGTCTACGTCAGCTGAACGGATTATCAGTTCATCACCATCGATATCGATGTCATTAGCTAATACATCGATTTCGATCGCAACGTCATCTGTAGTGCTGGCGCTATCACTTCTGGCACCCGGAGCACGGTTACCATTAATCGTTATGGTCACCTGGGCACTGCCCGTACCGCCATTGCCATCACTCACGGCATAAGTCAGTACTTCCGTTCCAACAAAGCCGTTATCAGGTGTGTACATAATGGTATCGGTTGCCGTGATATCTGCAGTACCAAAGCTACCATCGACACTTTCAACACTCAGAGAATCACCATCGTCATCACTGTCATTAGCCAGTACATCAATTTCGATAGTCGTATTCCACTGCATGCTGGCACTGTCGTCCTGAATATCCGGTAGACTATTGCCGGCCAGAACCACTGCTACACCACCTGGGTCAGAAACTGCGCCATTCACCAGGCCATCATCATCATTGATACCACCATCCAGAATTTGCAACTGCACACACCAGTGGCCTTCCGTCAGACCTGCAATCCAGCGGGAGCTGCCCGGAGGCGGACATACGCCTTTAGTTCCGCGTGCAGAGAATATCTGGTTATTGTCATTGATAACAAAATCACCCCAGCGTTCATTTCTGACACTGTACTTACGATAAACCGCATTGGCTGGTACCGGACGGGTTTGCGGCAGCACTACCGAAGCGGTTTGTCCTTCTTCAGGTAAATTGTAGAGAATAAAATCGAAGATGCCGCCAATGTTGCTAGCCTCAGTATCTTCTGGTAACCCTTCCGCTTGCAAGATAACGCGTTCGCCACGGCTATTGTAGGCTGCGCGACCAGCGCCATCGATACCGATGATAACTTCCAAACCATCTGAGCTGTTTAGGGCTGATATAGAACCCTGACGCAAGCAGACACCGGGCTCACTTTCCACAAGGAACTCGTCTTGCGTAACAGCTTGTTCAGGTACCACGTTGCAGTCGTCGATTGCATCCAGATAATCCGGGATACCATCTCCGTCTGCATCGGCATAACCTTCCTGATCATCCGGGATAAGGTCACCATCTGAATCCAATGTGTCTGACAATACCTCGAGTGTTTCAACCACTTCAATGAATACGTCTGCGGTATTAGACAACACGGGTTCACCATTGTCGCTGGCGAATAAGGTTACCTGATAGATACCAGTTGCCACATCAGATGGACGGAAAATAAAGTTATTGTTCGAATTACTTAAATCCGTTAATCCGTTACTGCTCCATTGAACATTTAGTGTGTCCTGTGGGTTGGCATCGGTAACGGTACCGGTAATGCGCACATTACCTTCATCCTGAGCCACAGTAAGACGATCATCGCCTCCCTGAGTAACCGTCAAACGAATTTCTGGTGCGATATTCTCCTCTGATATGGTAATTACCGAGACGTTGTTGGCACCGAGATTTTGTCCGCTGTTCAGAGCAAAGGTAACTGTTTCACCACTTTCCACCTCGTCATCAGCGAAGACATTGAAGGTAATGCTCTGCTCTCTGCCACTGGTAAAGGTCACACTACCGCTCTGGGCATCGTGATCACTACCGGATGTAGCGGTACCGCTCACTGTGTAGCCCACAGTTAACGGATACACGGGCGCATCACCGTTGAGTATTACTCTCACATTAACCGTGCTGTCTTCTTTCACAATTTTATCCTTACTCAGTGAAATCAGCGGATTAACGTGCAGTATTTGCGAATCGGTGGTTGTGGAACCAAAGCTGTCTTCGGTAGTCCAGAACACTTTCTTAGCGCCCGGCTTGAAGTTGCTCGAACCACGTACCAAAGATACTGGCAACGGATTTCCATCAGCGTCTGTAGCGTTCGCTACGCCAAGGTCCACCTCTGTAAATAGACCTTCTGCATCAACCGTGAGATCAGCCGGGACAGTCAGGACTGGCTGTCCGATACCTGCCACGCCATTAATGGTGAGATTCACTCGCGCTTGCGCGCTGCGACGGGCACTGTCTCTGACCGAGTAAACCAGATCAACATCACCGATAAAGCTAACGCCCGGATTAAACTGCACCTGATTGTTAACGATGGTAGCTACACCGATATCAGGATCTACGCCTTGTAAGGTCAGCACATCACCCGCTGTAGCAATATCTGCATCGGTATCATTGGCCAGTACATCCAGAACATAAATACCCTCTGCGTTTTGATCGAAATTGAATGTATCGACGACTGCCACAGGGCGATCGTTTACATTATTCACTGTAATGCTGACCGTTGCATTTTCAGAGTTGGCGTCACCATCACTGGCTTGATACACGAAGCTGTCACTGCCATTAAAGTCTGCATCCGGGGTATAAGTCCATCCAGATGCCGTCTCTGTCAGGCTGCCGTTGGCAGGTTGAGTAAGCACCGTTAATGTTAGGCTGTCGCCATCACCATCTACCACATCCGGCGTGATAGCAATACTGGTGTCTTCATCAACTGTAACGCTGCTATCAGTGGCCACAGGTATGGCGTTAGCTTCTGTCACCGTGATAGTGAATCCAGTCAAGCTTGCGCTATCTGTTCCATCAGTTACCGTCACTACTATGGTACCTGTAACACCCACATCGTCTGCGTTTGGTGTACCGCTCAGTGCTCCTGTCGTAGTATCAACAGACAACCACCCCGGTAAGCCGGAGGCACTATAGCTCAAGCTATCACCATCTGCATCAGTGGCAGACGGCGTAAAGCTGTAGCTCACTCCCTGAGTGATGGCTGTTCTCGGCGAACCGGAAATCACTGGTGCACTGTTTCGGGCCACAACCTCAATGCTAAATGCACCTAAAGCACTGCTGCTATTACCATCGCTGACACTGATGACAATATCATTGTAAATACCCACATTGGCTGCTAAAGGTGTACCACGAAGCGTACCTGTACGGTTATTAAAGGAGGCCCAACCGGGTTTGTTAATGATGCTAAAGGTTAAGGTATCGCCTTCGGCATCAGAAGCTGCAGGAGTAAACAAGTACTCATCATTCTGGAATATAGAACTAGTTGGAGTACCGCTGATCACAGGCGCATCGTTTAGCTCATTCACAGTGATACTGAAGGCCGTAAGACTTGCGCTCAACTCGCCATCACTGACAGATATTACAATACCCGTGAAGGTGCCGACATCCGCAATGCCCGGTACACCAGTCAATGAGCCTGTGGCACTGTCAAAGCTAGTCCAGCCTGGCTGATTATCAATACTAAATGTCAAGAGATCGCCATTAATGTCTGACGCGGAAGGTGTGAAGGAGTAACTTGCGCCTTCCGTAACTGCCGTGCCCGGAATGCCGCTAATAGTTGGCGCTACATTGCCGCACACATCACAGACTTCGAGATCGAAAGCTTGCAGCGAGACGCTATCAAAACCATCGCTGACACTGATCACTATCCCTGCATAAGTACCAATATCGCTATCTTGTGGGGCACCACTTAACGTACCCGTTTCACTGTCAAATGCCGTCCAGCCGGGTTGGTTTTCAATACTAAAGGTAAGTGAATCCCCATCCGGATCACTGGCTTGTGGTGTAAAGCTGTAACTTTGTCCCACTTCAACGGCACTTACCGAATTACCGCTAATTACAGGGACTTCATTCCCCAACACATCAATGTTGAATGCTTCAAGCACCGCCTCGTCAGTACCGTCTGAAACAGTAATGGTGACATTACCGTAAGTTCCCAAATCAGTACTCCCGGGCACACCTGTCAGTGCGCCTGTGTTGCCATCAAAACTACTCCAACGCGGTTGATTCTCGATGGTAAAGGTCAGCGTATCGTTCTCAATATCGGAGGTCGATGGAATAAACTCGTAGCTTTCTCCCACACGCACTGAAGTAACAGGCGTACCTTCGATTTCTGGGGCATCATTGACCGCAAGAATATCGATGATTACCGTAGCTTGCTCTGAGGTATCAACTCCATCACTCACAGTAAAGTTAAAGCTATCCTGAATATCACTCACATTAGCATCAGGAGTATAAGTCACGCTGCTGCCATCTTGCTCAATGGTGCCCGAAGCAGGCATCTGAGTGATAGTGAAAGTGAGCGTATCCTCATCGACGTCGGTGGCCACTAACGCAAAGGTTACGGCCGTATCCTCATTGGTTTCAATATTACTATCGAAAGCCACCGGCGCAGTATTCACATTGGGATCGATTACTTCAATGTTAAATGCCACCAAGCTGCTACTAAGGTCACCGTCAGATACCGTAATAACGATGCCGTTGTAAGTGCCAAGGTCCTCTTCAGTAGGTGTACCACTGACAACTCCTGTCTCAGCATTGAGCGACAACCATGTAGGCAGGTTTTCTTCGCTAAAGGTCAATGTGTCTCCTTCAACGTCGCTAGCTGACGGCTCAAACAGATAAGCAGAACCAAGCGCCACTTGAGTAGCGGGCTCACCAGTGATTAACGGCGCATCATTGACAGCACTAATAGCAATAGTCACGGTTGCCGCTTCTTCAGCATCCAACAAGCCATCATTAGCACTGTAGGTAAAGCTATCTGAACCATTGAAATCGGCCGAAGGTGTATAAGTGGCAATATTACCTGCGATCACAACTTCACCATTGGCCGGAGCCGTAATCACTGAGTAAGTAAGCTCATCACCATTAGCATCTTCACCGGCAAGGGTAACCTCTACAGCAACATCCTCATCAGTACTATCTGCCACATCGGATACTGTTGGAGCAACATTAGCATTGGGGTCGACGACGGTAATGCTAAAGGCCGTTAAACTTGCCGAGGCATCGCCGTCAGATACAGTAATCACTATAGCACCAGAGGTTCCCACATCATTGCCCGTCGGAGTGCCAGTTAACGCACCTGTAGCACTATCGAAACTAGCCCATGATGGCGTTGTATCAATACTGAAAGTCAGAGGATCACTGTCAACATCGCTGGCGGTGGGCACAAAGCTGTATATATCACCCAGCGATATTAAGGTGGTAGGTGTGCCTGAAATAATCGGCGCATCGTTCACGGCTTCAATATTCACGGTAACCGCAATCGTGTCTTCAAGGATTCCATCAGACACTGAGACGCTGAAACTATCTGTGCCATTAACATCAGCCTCTGGTGAGTAATTGACAACACCACTGGAACTGACACTTACGGCACCCAAGGTCGCTTCACTAATAGACCAAGTCAGAGAATCATCATTTACATCAGTGGCACTCAAGCTCAGCGCAAACGCAGTAGGTGAGCCGTCTTCACTCATATTTACTGTGATACTTTCACCTTGCTCAATCACCGGAGCTTCGTTGGAATCCACAACGGTTAATGTAAATCCGGCCAGGCTTGAGGTTACGGTTCCATCGCTAACACTCACAACGATATCGGTATAAGTTCCAATATCTTCGCGACCAGGCGTACCGCTTATCTCGCCATTACTCGGACTTAATTGCAAGAATGAAGGTAGGTTTGTACTACTAAAGCTAAGCGAATCATTATCATCATCACTGGCACCAGGTACAAAACTATAATTGTCTCCTACCGCCACTTCGGTAGCAGGTGTTCCGCTGATAATCGGCGCATCATTAGTGTTGACAACTGTGATTGTGAAGCTTTGCGTATCAACTGCGTTACTGGTATCGGTAGCTGTTAACACGACAGGGTGACTACCCACATCGCTATTTAATGGTGTACCTGACAATATTCCGGTGGAACTGTCAAAAGACAACCAGCTCGGTAATGTTGTAGCGGCCAAGGATACAGTGTCTCCATTGTCTACCTCGGTAACAGCTAAAGTATAACTATAAATACTATCTTCGTTCACTGAGGTGATAGCGGTAGAGTTGATAACTGGCGCATCATTAGTGTTGGCAACCGTGATTGTGAAGCTTTGCGTATCAACTGCGTTACTGGTATCCGTAGCTGTTAACACGACAGGGTGACTACCCACATCGCTATTTAATGGTGTACCTGACAATGTTCCGGTGGAACTGTCAAAAGACAACCAGCTCGGTAATGTTGTAGCGGCCAAGGATACAATGTCTCCATTGTCTACCTCAGTAACAGCTAAAGTATAACTATAAATACTATCTTCGTTCACTGAGGTGATAGCGGTAGAGTTGATAACTGGCGCATCATTAGTGTTGGCAACCGTGATTGTGAAGCTTTGCGTATCAACTGCGTTACTGGTATCCGTAGCTGTTAACACAACAGCGTGAAAACCCACATTGCTATTTACTGGCGTACCTGACAATGTTCCAGTGGAACTGTCAAAAGATAACCAGTCCGGCAAAGTGGGCGCTGCCAAGGTTAAAGTATCCCCATCATCCACGTCGGTGGCAGTTAGAGTATAACTGTAAGCACTATCTTCATTCACCGAGGTAATAGCCGTGGAATTGATCACAGGCGCATCGTTGGTGTTTGCAACAATGATTGTGAAACTCTGAATATCTGTTGCATTACTATTGTCTGTTGCTGTAAGTGTGACAGAGTGGCTTCCAACCTCATTGTTAGTAGGAGTTCCAGTTAACACGCCTGTGCCACTGCTAAAGGACAACCAGTCCGGTAAGGTTGTGGCCGCCAAGGTTACGGAGTCTCCATCGTCAACGTCGGTAACAGTTAACGTATAACTATAGGCACTGTCTTCGCTCGCTGCAGTTACAGCGGTAGAGCTGATCACTGGAGCATCATTCGTATTAGCGACTGTGATAGTGAAGCTTTGAGTGGCAGATAAGTTGCCAGTATCAGTCACTGTCAGCACAACACTGTGGCTTCCGACGTCATCATTCTCTGGTGTACCGGAGAGGACACCGGAGGAGGAGTCCAAAGATAACCACGACGGTAATGTCGGTGCAGCATACGTCAGACTATCGCCAGCATCCACATCAATCGCTGTTATGGTGTAGCTATACGCAGAGTCTTCGGTAGCCGAAGTCACTTCCGTTGAGGTGATCACAGGTGTCTCATTGACACTAGTAACTGTGATGTTGAACGTCTGCCCCGTCAGTTCTGAGACTTCGTCTTCACCACCATCAGCAAGTGAGAATTCAAAACTGTCTGAGGTAGTTTCACCACCATCATGGGTATACTGCACATCTCCGTTGGACAAGTCTGCCTGAGTGAAGGTGCTGTTTGCTGACAGTGTTTCGGCTGAATCAGCTGTATCATCACCATCGGCATCGAGGAACAAGGTACCGTTGGTTACCGTAGTCGTAACAGTGAAGGTCAGTTCAGTTCCGGTATCATCGGGGTCAGAATCAGCCAGTACGCTGGTAGTAATAACACCAGTGCCTCCTTCATCAACGGTAAGCCCATTATTAGTACCTATCGCAGGCGCATCATTCACAGCTGTGATGGAAACACTCGCCGTATCGGTGTTGCTAGAGAACGCGGTATCGCCCCCCGTACTGCTGACATCTGCCGTAGAACCATTACTGCCTGTGTCCTCATCCCAAGCGCGGAACGTAAAGGTGGCAGTGCCATTAGCATGCTCATCTGGAACAAAACGGATTTTGTTATTGGTAGACGAAGACGATAATAAACGGGCCTCTGTCGTGCTGGTTAGATCAACGGATGAACCTGTTGTACTACTGAAATCGTTCCAGTTAGTGCCGCCATCCGTAGTGTACTGCCACACACCATTGCTATTATCAACACTAGTCACAACAATAGATTCAGTGGTTTGTGCCGCTTCAATGTTGTCAATACTGCTATCAACGACAATCGATGCCACGCTGTCTCCGGAATTATCTCCATCGGCGACATCCTCTAACAAAGTTGTCAAGATTGGCGATTGGCTATCATCTAACGTAGGTGCGTCGTTAACTGTGGCAATAGTTACCGTTGTTGTATCGCTTGAGCCACTACTGGATAGCTGACTGTCGCTGAAAGTCCAATTCAGCTGCACGCTTGTAGTTGGATCTTCAGAAGTATTCTCGTAGGTAATATTCTGCAGTACTTCATTCACCAGAGCCGTTGTCGGCGTAGTAAGATCACCACTAAAGGTAACGGTTAAGGTGCCGCTACTGGATGAAAAGCTAGCAAACTTATCGCCAATACTGTCGGTAATATCACTACCTGATACCGCCATTTGGCTTCCAGACACCACGGCGAATGTATCGTTGCTATCAGCACCGCCGTTACGAGCGAGGGTTAAAGTAGAATTGGTATAGTTACCGCTACTGCTATTTTCGGCATCATTTTCACTGTCGGTAATTGTTACATCATTATCAAGGGTGACTGCAGAGCCATCTTCGGTAAAGTCCGCTGTACCACCGAGACTTGAAAATACCGGGGCGGTGTTATCGTCGTCCTGAATAGTAATAGTTACTTGCTGTGCTGTGTCCTCGGTGGCACCACCACCACTGACACTGTCAATATCAATGATAACCGTTTCATCACCTTCACTGTCAGTATCTTGAGTAGCGGTTACCGGGTTACCCACAGAAACAGTGGTCTGACCGGCCGTGATTGTCATCGAATTAGATGCAAAGACATTGTAGTCATCGTTACTGGTTGCGGTGCCTGAATAGGCGAGGTCAATCACTACATTTTCGAAAGTGGCCGTAGATAAAGTGGCTGTAGCGGTCGCTGAACTACTGCCATCCTCTGGGATTTCGGTATTGTCCACACTCAACGCCACTGTAGGCGCAGATTGCGCATCGGTGATAGTGATCGTCTTAGTCTGGCCGCTGGCCGCTGAAACTGACGAAGTAACAATACAATTAATGTCCACTGTGACGGTTTCATCGGACAATGCATCGAAGATACTGTCAGCTACTGAAGTTACCGTCAGTGAGTCCGACAGGCTCTCTGCAGAAATAGTGAGCGAGGTTGTTGAGCGCGTGTAATCGCTCGTCAACGTAGCTGTGCCACCGAAGGATATATCAATACCAACGTCCTCTGGCCACATATTGTTTAGTGAACCAGTTAACGAGGCGGTTATTGTAGCCACACCGTTCGCAGTACTACCGTCTTCGGTAATGGTGGTCTTATCAACAGCTAGCACCACCTCCGGCAAGTTGGCATAAATCGCATCGCTAGCCTGACTGATCGCAGTAGTGAAGGCACTGTTACTGTTTCCACTGGAATCTGTCAATACCACGCTAACTGAAACATTAGAGCCCGCGGCTACATCAGTACCACCATCACTAATGGTAAAGGAAGCTGTGTATTGGGTGTCACTGACTCGACTCAAACTGCCGAGAGAATATCCCGCAACAGTGCCGCTAATACCGCCACTACCAGTAGTGTAGTCATCACTGTCACTAGAAACCGTCATGGTAACAGTCACCGTGTCGCCTACTTTATGCGTTGAATTGGGGATACTAACTGCCGTGATGGTGGGGGCGGTGGTATCCTGAATGGTGATATTAAAAGTCTGTCCGGTCAGTGAGCCCGAATTCTGATCGGCAACACTGAAGGTAAAGCTGTCGCTGGTATTCACCGCGCCAGCATGGACATAGGTCAGATTATCGTTATCAATATCATCTTGAGTAAAGGTATCGTTAACAGACAAGCTAGTGTTGGATAATTGCAGCGCACCAACTGTCGGTACCGCAGTTACTGTGTAGGTTACATTCGCTGCACTATCCTCGACATCACTGGTGGAAAGCACAGAGCTGCCAATCGTAATACTACTGCCTCTTTCCACCGTTACGCCGTCATTGGTATCCACGCTCGGGTCATCATTCACTGAATTCACCGTAATCGATGCCGTGTCGCTTTGAGAAGAAAATGCCGTCGTACCGCCATTGGTGGTGGTATCTGCGGTTGAGCCAGCCGTGCCACTCGTTCTGTCCCAAGCCCGGTAGGTCATGGTTGCACTGCCATTGTAATTGGCATTCGGTACGAAACGCACTTTATGGTCACTGCCGCCACCGCCGATATTTGCCGTTGCTCCTTGAGCGGTTCGGCCTGCCACGGTGACGCCTTCCAGCAACCTGGAAGCGGTGGTCAGACTCACAGACTGCCCGGTCGTGTCCGAAAAGTTATTCCAAGAAGTACCGCTGTCGGTGCTGTATTGCCAGACGCCATTGCTGTTATCTACCGCAGTAACGGCTATCGCTTCAAATATTGAACCATCGGGATCAGTCATTGAAGAATCTACCACTACCGCCGCCACATTTGTGCCGCTGTTATCACCATCCACCACATCTTCATTGATTGCGGTTAGCGCAGGTGACTGTGTCGCGTCAAGCACAGGCGCATCATTTTCTGCCGTTACCGATATCGTAACTTGGTTCGTGCCAGTACTTGAGGCTGCCCCATCACTAAAGGTCCAATCTAGAGTCACGCTGGAATCTGGTGCATCCGAGCCATTGCTATAGGTTATAGCCCGCATGATAGAGGCAACAATTGCTGTGGTAGGTATATTGCTGCTATCTGAGAAGGTAAGTACCAGAGTACCACTAGAATTAGTTGTTACCGTACCATACCCCAAACTGTTATAAGTAAGTGCACCGGTTTCGGTAAGCGTTGCCAAATTGCCGCTTGCAGAAAATTCGTCATCAGAGTTTGCACCACCATTGCGAGCGATTGTCAGAGTGGCTCCACTATAATTACCTGCGGAGCTATTGAGTGCATCCAATTCAGTATCAGAAATGCTGACATCACCGTCCAAGGTAACCGCTGAACCATCCTCGGTATATGCCGGTGTATTGTCCAGACCAGAAAACACTGGCGCCGCATTATCATCACCGAGTATGGTTAATGTCGCAGTATCACTGATATTAACTGTGCCTACCGCACCACTGAGATTAGACATGCTAATGGAGACGGTTTCATTCCCTTCGGAGGTGGAATCGCTGGTAGGCGTAACGTCAAACGTCTCAGTTTCACCTGCAGTACCGGCGAATGTTAATGTCTGACTGGTCACCGGGGTATAATCACTGTCGGATGTAGTGGCAGTGCCATCTGCAGTAGACACATCCACGCTAAAGCCACCCACAACGGCAACATCTAGGGTTGCCGTTACCGTAATAGCGCCATCATCCTCATTACCCGATACATCCGCTATGGTCACCGTGGCAGTGTCATCATCAGTGTTATCAACGCTTACCGTCTGATCGCTCAGCGAATCAAAGTTATTGTCTGAGGAGGCATCGTCAACAGCCATTGTGATGTTAAAAGTTTGAGTACCATCTACGCTACTATCATCCACCCCAGTCACTGTCACCGTTTGCGGTGTATTCCAGTTGGCATTGGTGAAGGTTAAACTACTTGTGCTTACTGTTGCTTCCCCTGTATCCCCAGATGTTACGGTGATAACCACGTTAGAATCGGGCTCCGCATCCAGAACAACAGTAAAATCATCCGTGCCTCCCGCTTCGGTGGTGTCTGTACTACTTGAAGATTCGGTTACCGTAAAGCCAGCAACATCATCATCGGTATTATCAACGCTAACGGTTTTATCACTAAGCGCATCAAAGTTATCATCTGAAGAGGCGATATCAATCGATGTAGTGACATTGAAGGTTTGGGTACCGTCGATAACATCATCATCCACCCCGGTCACAGTGACTGTTTGCGGCGTATTCCAATTAGCATTGGTGAAGGTTAAACTGCTGGCGCTTACTGTTGCTTCACCGGTATCGCCCGATGTAACGTTAATTACCACATCTGAATTGGGCTCCGCATCTAGTGCAACAGTGAAAGAATCGGTACCACCTGCTTCGGTAGTATCTGTGCTGCTGGAAGATTCGGTAATCGTGTAACCTGCGACATCATCATCAGAATTATCAACGCTCACTGTCTGATCACTCAGCGCATCAAAATTATCATCTGACGAAGCGGCATCAATTGCCATTGTGATGTTAAATGATTGAGTACCGTCGATGATATCATCATCCACCCCGGTCACCGTCACCGTTTGCGGCGTATTCCAGTTGGCTGTGGTGAAAGTTAAACTGCTAGTACTCACTGTCGCCTCGCCAGTGTCACCAGATGTTACGTTAATGACTACATTAGAATCTGGCTCTGCATCCAACACCACTGTGAAAGAGTCTGTGCCTCCTGCTTCCGTAGTGGCCGTAGAGCTTGAAGATTCTACAATAGAAAAACCAGCAGTGTCATTGTCAGTATTATCAACACTGACGGTCTGATTACTTAGCGCATCAAAGTTATCATCTGAAGAAGCGGCATCGATGGCCAGGGTGACGTTAAACGTTTGTGTACCATCAATGATGTTATCATCCACTCCCGTCACCGTAACGGTTTGCGGCGTATCCCAATTGGCTGTCGTAAAGGTTAAGCTGCTGGTGCTCACCGTCGCTTCGCCCGTATCTGCTGAAGTGACATCAATCACCACATTGGAATTAGGCTCAGCATCCAGTGCCACCGTAAAGCTATCTGTGCCGCCCGCTTCGGTCGTTGCGGTGGAGCTCGATGATTCGGTTACCGTAAATCCGGCGACTTCATTATCGGAATTGTCGACACTCACCGTCTGGTTACTGACCGCATCAAAGTTATCATCGGTAGACGCAGCATCGATGGCCAGGGTGACGTTAAACGTTTGTGTACCATCAATGATGTTATCATCCACTCCCGTTACCGTGACGGTTTGCGGCGTATCCCAGTTGGCTGTCGTAAAGGTTAAGCTGCTGGTGCTCACCGTCGCTTCGCCCGTATCTGCTGAAGTGACATCAATCACCACATTGGAATTAGGCTCAGCATCCAGCACCACCGTAAAGCTATCCGTACCGCCCGCTTCGGTCGTTGCGGTGGAGCTCGATGATTCGGTTACCGTAAATCCGGCGACTTCATTATCGGAATTGTCGACACTCACCGTCTGGTTACTGACCGCATCAAAGTTATCATCGGTAGACGCAGCATCGATGGCCAGGGTGACGTTAAACGTTTGTGTACCATCAATGATGTTATCATCCACTCCCGTTACCGTGACGGTTTGCGGCGTATCCCAGTTGGCTGTCGTAAAGGTTAAGCTGCTGGTGCTCACCGTCGCTTCGCCCGTATCTGCTGAAGTGACATCAATCACCACATTGGAATTAGGCTCAGCATCCAGCACCACCGTAAAGCTATCCGTACCGCCTGCTTCGGTCGTTGCGGTAGAGCTCGATGATTCGGTTACCGTAAATCCAGCGACATCATTATCGCTATTATCGACACTCACCGTCTGATTGCTAAGCGGATCATAGGTATTATCTGAAGAAGCATCATTCACGGCCAAGGTGACATTAAAGCTTTGCGTGCCATCAATGATGCTGTCATCCACCCCAGTTACAGTCACCGTTTGTGGCGTATTCCAGTTCGCATTGGTGAACGTAAGACTAGCGGGACTCACTGTCGCTTCGCCTGTATCAGCAGACGACACGTCGAATACCACGTTAGAAGTGGGTTCAGAATCCAATTGTACGGTAAAAGAATCAGTGGTTCCCGACTCCGAGGTATTTGTTGCACCTGAAGATTCAACTATGGAAAATCCGGCCGCATCGTTATCGGTAATACTTATTGAGACTTCTTGAGTACCGTCTTCTGTGGCACTGTCACCACCACTCACTCCGGTAATTTCTATGGTTACAGATTCGCCATCATCATCAATACTGTCGTTTATTGCGGTCAGAGTTGACGTTCCCGTCGTATTACCTGCGGTAATCGTAATACTGGTGGTTGACAGAGAAAAATCGCTGCCCAAGGTTGCAGAGCTGCCAGATTTTACAGCAATGGTGATGGTGGCATCTGCAGATGCAGAGGCACTTAACGTAGCAGTAATCGTGGAAGTACTTGTCGCAGCCTCAGTTACTGTAGCTTCTGAACGAGACAGCGTAACCGTAGGGGGTGGCACCTGAGTTTGAAAATTGAAAGTCGTATCGTCGCTGATCCCCGCAAAGCTATTGCCCGATGTATCGTCAATTGCTGTACTGGCGATCTGAACAGCGTAGGCAGTCGACTCCGTCAGCGCTGCAGTGGGATTAATGTAGAGTTTATCGCCAGAGATACCCAGCGCACCTGCACCCGGTGTGGTGGTGGCCGTTGCCCCGGTAATGTCAAAGGTCTCTACCGTTGCCCCACCCACCAGTTTTAAGGTGATGTTGCCTGTACCGCCTGCGATATTTTCGCTAAAATCCACCACAATGTCATTGGCCGTTGCCACTCCTGTCGCATCGTCATTGGGTGTAGAACCAGCACTGTTAAACGTGGGGGCGGTTTCATCTGCGGTGGTAAAGTTAAAGGTGGTATCGTCGCCGATCCCCGCAAAGCTATTACCGGATGTATCGTCAATTGCTGTACCGGCTATCTGAATAGCGTAGGCGGTAGATTCCGTCAGCGCTGCGGTGGGGTTAATGTAGAGTTTGTCGCCAGAGATACCCAATGCACCTGCACCAGGTGTAGTGGTGGTCGTTGCCCCGGTAATATCAAAGGTCTCTACCGTTGCCCCACCCACCAGTTTTAAGGTGATGTTGCCTGTACCGCCTGCGATATTTTCACTAAAATCCACTACGATGTCATTAGCAGTTGCCACTCCAGTGGTATCGTCATTGGGTGTAGAACCGGCACTGTTAAAAGTGGGGGCAGTTTCATCTGCGGTGGTAAAATTAAAGGTAGTGTCGTCACTGATACCTACGAAGCTATTACCGGCATTGTCGTCGATCGCAGTGCTATCAATTTGAATAGCATAGGAGGTGCTTTCAGCTAAATTTGAGGTGGGATTCAAATACACTTTGTCGCCAGTTATTCCCACAGCACCAGCTCCGGGTGTGGTGGTCGCCGTAGCAGTAGCAATATCAAAGGTTTCTACCGTTGCCCCGCCCACCAGTTTTAAGGTGAAATTACCAGTACCAGCCACGATATCCTCATCAAAATCCACCACAATATCGTTTGCGGTCGCTACACCAGTGGCATTGTCGTTAGGTGTGGAATTGGAGCTGTCAAAACTGGGATTGGTGCTATCGGGGGAAGCGGCGTTCGCTATAGTGAAACTGGTAAATGCAAAACCAGAAGAGTTGCCCTGGTCAATGGTAAATTGTATTTGGAATGAGGAAAACGCAATACCGCTAAATGGACTGAAGTCAAAGTCGGTCGCAGTCAGCACATCAGTATCGCTCCGGCTGGCGTCCCGCGCGCCGTTATCAATGGTATTACCCGAGTCTACGGTGCCCCCCGTCAGCACGCGTGCCCACCACCTTCACTGAATAAAAGTCAAAGCCCGCCAAGTATTCGCGGAAACTAATGCCCGTCAGTTGAAACGAACCAGTATTGGTGCCATCGGCTGCTACGGTTATGGTGCAGGCTTCGGTTGCAGTTCCAGAACTATCTGACACATAAGCTTCTCCACTTGCTACTTGCCAGTTAGTAAACGCAGTACTGGCACATTCTCCGGTGACAACAAAGTCTGTACTGGTCAGATCGTTTCCATTATCAGTAAACCCGGAAAACGTTTTAATCCCGTCGGATGCGACCAACACTTCGGAAAAATCCAGAAGTGCTTTTTCACTAAAAGGCACCGAAGACTCAATCTCACCACGCACAATTTCCAGATCCCAGTCGCCATTTAGCTTTGGAGTTCCGGTTAAATCATCTGATGCGGCAATATCCAGATGGGTTTCGGCACTGAGAATATCCAAAAACTCAGCACCCTTTTCACCTGTGGCTAAGTCACAACCATAAAACTGAATATCTGCCCCCTTTATCGTGGCATCATTTAGCGCGTTTACCAGTTGTTCGTTATCCTGTATTACTGAAGCATCGACTCTGCTATTTCCCAGTTGCAAAGCCCCACTTTCACCGTGCGAGACAATGTGCACTGATTCCAGGTTTTGATACTGTACTAATATCTCTGTCAGTTGCTCAATACCAGATCGACCCGCTTGTAACTCTACCCATTTAACGCCAGGCTTGAGTCCTTCTTTAAGGACCTGCCTGTCTTGCACGCCGGCATCAAAAACAACCAGCTCAGTTACGCTTTGCTGCTGATATAGAGTCGGCTCATGGTCTGCTCTTTTAAGGTCAGGCCCAAAATGAGTGCCCGAGCTTATGGTTAAATCACGGTCGTTTAACTCAGTTCGATAAGCCTGCATATCCTTGCTGCTCAGCACAGCAGCATGTCGGGGCTTAGTTTTACTAACAGCAAGGGTTGCAGGCGCATGTTCTGGGGCTCTGTGAAGGATACTGCCCTGTTTATCAAGTGTAGATTGTCGCAAGTATGATGGCGCAGACGTAAGGTAAGCGTTATTGGGTCCACTTCCATGGGTAAAAGGGGCCAGCAGACCAATTATTCCTGCAACTGCACTTTGCTTCATGATTGATATCCTTGTTTATCTCACCAATTGAGTTATTGGGCAAATTGCACCCCATATACAGTGCAATGCTATTTTGAGCTTCAATAAATGTAGTAATCCACACTTGTACAAACATACGTTTAAAATCGCGATTACAGCTCATTACACCAACGTTATGACGTCAGGCTTTTACTATAGTGCGATACTTCCAGGCTGTACAAATTCACTGCAAAAAAATGTAGAAAAAGCATGCAATTTTGAAATCGAGCGGCTCATACAGTGACAAATTACTGGCAATCAGCCCCTCAAAATTGGGGCATTAAGAGTTAGGTTTTCCAATAATACTCGCCTGGGTACCTTTGTTATCTTCCCAAAAGGCCAATTCTTTATACTTATCGAATAAATCAGGGGGTAAAATTGATCTTCTGGGATGAAACTCCACTTTTCGACTGACTTTGTGTAAACCCGAAGCGCCAATGCGCTCATCGAATTCAGATTCTTCGTAAACCACGTTGTCAAAATCATGGTTATATTCCGGCAAGCCCAAGAATTGATAGATTAAGGAAAGGCATTTTTGCGGGTATTGGGTTAATAAATCATAGTCTACAAGCAACAATTTATCTGAATACTCACCATAATAGGCTTCTTTTAATGCCATTAAAGGTTGGCCTATAGTGCCGTTAGACGCCATGAGTGACTCACAGCGACTATAAACTGTTTGGCGACTTGTAGGAGTAAACATGCGACTGTACTCAAATGGATTCTTACGATAAATGAGCTCAAAGCTATCCGCTATCCAAGCCGGATTTCGCACGCAGCAAACAACTTTGAAATCCTCAAATAACCCCTTGAGTTGATGCATACGGGCTGTCCATATTCGACTGGTATCAAAAATTACCGTCTTATCCAATTCTTCCTGATAGTAAGCATTGAACATAGCGGTGATAATATTCATGCGCTTTTCTGGACTAAAGAAGCTAAAAAACTCTGAGGACGCGCCTGTCTGCTCCAGCAATCCATTCATCAAACCGGCCACCGGGCTGGACATGGCAGCGTGAAAATCTGAATGCTGTCGTAGAATGCCCGCCAACAACGTAGAGCCCGAACGAGGCAGACCAGAAATAAAGTGGTAATGAGGCAAGGGTCTGTATCCGCTATTTTTTGTTTATTTTTATAGTAGTTAAAATTATAGGTAAAGAACAATAAAAACCGCCTGGCCAGATTGGGTAAGCGGTTTTATGAGTCAGAGTTCAGGTTACTCACATGCTAGTTTCTCGATGGGTATGTGCCCTCCAGAGCAAATGAATAATTAACAGCAAGGGAGGGGTTCTCAATGCTGAAAGCACTGCTATTGCCGGTGTTATCTACTGTCACTGTACCCGTAGTGCCACCGCCTCCGGTTACACCGCCCAAAGCAACTGTTGAGCCAGCATTGGCGGCCGTTACATAAGCCGATTGTAGTATTGGCGACCGACCACCACCATCATTGACAACTGCCAGATAGTCTCCAGACGCTGGCGTTTGAGTATCGGCGTTTGCAGTGGATACCTGCACGTCAGCTGCGGTTCCTCCGCCGGTTGGAGTGAAGGTTGCGTGGTGATTGTGGGACGGCAAGTTTAATGTGGAAAGCGTTCTTTCCCAATAACCGGACCTCTGCCCTAACTGATAATAGGGTAAACCGGGGCCCTGTCCACCTGTTTGGCTTGAACCGATGGCCATTCTACCCCTGAGATCCGGGATCCCGAATGTCGTTCGGCCATCACCTCCGTAAAAAGTACCCACTAAAGAATACACAGTCTGGAACTGCGCTATTGATAGTAGCTGCCCCGCACAAAAAGTCCATTGAGCGGGCGCAAAGGTAAAGCCAAGAGGGCAAATCTGGCCTATAAATGGTGTCATATCATTCTCCTTAAAGTCTAAAAGTACTAATCATTTAGGTTTAGTTAAGTTAGATAAATACTGCAGGTACCGCTTTAAACGATAGCCAAACCATCTAATTCCACTATTTCTGACTACTCACAATATGAGCCATCATCACATAACCCCGCTTCCTCTTTGACAGCACCTGCCATTCATCAGCAAAATGTACTGATTTGACAGACTTTTGAACTACTTTACTGCAACTGAGCGTAAAATTATTTTTTATACAAGGCGCATAATGCTAACCAAGTATTAGATGATAAAACCACTTTTGCCAATTAAATTATCAATATTTTTAGTATCTTTTAGTACCCAACACTCGCAATTTAATTTGAGAGGTTGTAATTTAGCCCGGCCCGTAAAGTTTAGAGGCTACATCAATTTTATGGGTAACAGCATAGGAGTAACCGGAATAATACCCTTGTTGAGTCACAACCACATCTATCGCAATAGCCTGCTCAATGGTCGCAACAATAAGCCCTTTTTCTTTGTCAACCTGCATCACAGTACCCGGTGCTATCCCGTATAGTGGAACATTGACCACAGCACACTGCATAATATTAAATACTCCCTGATTAGAACGTGCCATCACTCCCCCAAATAAGGGGTTCCTCGCCCTTGCAGCACCAACAATGTCTGAAGCTGACATACAATCCCAATCAATCCATTGATCCTTCTCTTGAAGTGCCCTGGCAAAGACATCATGCTTTGTAAAAGTGCGCTGAGTTTGTCTTTGCAGACCATTCTTTTCCCATAAATTGATGAAATTTGGGAGTATTTGACTCAGTGCTATGAGCATGGAGCCAGTCAAGGTTTGGATATTGTCATAGGGGTGAATAATGACCTCTTTCTGCATAACAATATCACCATCATCAACAGTATTGGTAAGATAGTGGATGGTTAAAGCTGTTGCGGGTTCATGATTATAAAGTTGCCAATAAATTGGCATGCTTCCCCTGTAATTTGGTAATGCTGAAGCATGAATATTAAAGATATCACCAGAGAAGTTTTCAATAACCTCACCCGGTAGTATCTGGCTAAAAAAGAACACCAAACCTAGATTACTCTGCCAGCTGTTTATATCCGAAAAGAGACTATTTAGCCTATCTGGTTGATAGACCGAATACGGGATTTGCTGCTGGTTTAAGTTGAATATTAATTGGTTCACTTCAGGGGAATCAACTTGCTCAACAATAACTCCTGCCAGTTTACCCATTTGCCGTAGATGGGTTATCAGACTCCAACTCATCATAGAAGAGCTAAATACAGATACTTTCGCGCTCATCACTGCTGCGACTCCAGAACCGGCATAAATCCGGGCAAACCATTCAAACGGTAGAAAAAGGCAATATCATCCCCACTGCTGACCAAAAGATCACCGGGCCGAGGGTCTCGCGGCTTGAAGTCAATGCAAATTGAAGTATCCGGTAAAGGTGAGGTAATCCCGGAGTCGTACTGATGGATAGATTCGTTGGCAAAGGTCTGAATACTCGCATAAAGAATTAACGTGCGCTTGGCAATATCTTCAATGCCAGTTGGAATATTGATAGTGGCACCACGAATCAATTGTTGATCGTCACTTAAAGTGATTTTCTCCATTTGCATCAAGGAGTTTTTGTCGATGGACATAACCGAGCCAAGCTCAACTCGTCGGTCCATATATTCCTGAGAAACCGTTTTACTGTGGGAGTATTCAACATCCTGCCACTGCTCTTTGAACTCTTCCGCTCCGACAACCAGTGCGCTGTTTATAACTATTCGATTTGGTACCATTGTGCCATTGATATCCAGAAATCGAATAAGATGATGAGCAATGCTCAAATGAGCTTCTTTACCGAAACCGTGCTGCATCGCCTCCAACAACAATATGTCCACCGTAAAGTCCGGCTCATACTCCGTCGCATCGGCCATGACAATATCATCGATGTATTCTTCAAGCTCGAGGTCACTGACAAGTTGCTTAAGCGCCTTAATTGCACCAGGTTGCAGGTCTACGAAAGTCACCTTCAGTTGCTCGTGTGTGATTTGTTGATGTTCTTTAACATAGCTCAATAGCGGTACGATCAATGGGGCAAAAGTTCCACAGGCTGGATAGAGCACCCTAACCGTCTCTTTACTCTCGAGTTGTTGTTCAATAGCCCTCAACAACCCCCTGGTAAAGGAGCTCACACGAAAAACATCTTTAATCGTGTTACTACAATTTAAGGGGGACATAATTAATCCATTTTTGCTGATAAACTGTTGAGTCAATAATTGCTCCGGAATATCCGCCTGTTTCAAAGACAGCATTGCATTTTCGTATAAGGTCTCGAATTGCTTGAGCAGGGTTTCGTAGGCGACCTCCTTTTCGCTCAAAATAGTGTTGGCGATATCCGTAAATGATTGTCTGAGTTTTACCAGACGTTCTTCTTCGGTGGTCACTCCAGCGAGTAGTTCATTTAACTGTGTACGCAAAGTCTGCTGAAGCAACCCCTGTGATACAGGATCAGGTTGAGCGAAAGTGGTTGGTTTTTCTGATGCCGGAGCGGTATGGTGAAGAGACGTAGGATGCTGTTCGCTCATTTTTATTCCTTGCGAGTTCTGTTATTTCAAGAATATTTTTTACTTATCTTATTGGAGGTGGATGTTTTTAACCCTGATTGAGATTAGCACAGGCTAACTTTTTTTGTTAACCAATCATTCACCTCGCAATCAAGTACAAGATTAATACGGCTGATGCTCCCTTTATTCTCTACAGAGTGAGGCTGGTCGGCATTGATATACCATAAATCTCCAGCTTCCATAGGCAGTTCAACGCCATTGCTGATAAAGCTAACCTCGTTATGAGTTTGTAATGGCACGTGTAGTCTTGCACAACCGTTTTCAAGATTAAGTCCTCTGTCACGATGCTCATTAATAAAACCCTGTGGCTGGAGCAGCATAAGCCGTATCGAATAAAAGCAAACAGGAATGGATTTGATAATAGCTTGAATTGATAGCAGCGACCCCAAGACAGGTAAGTCTACCCAATGCCTTCCTGTCTCTATTTGAAAAGACTGTATTATTGGGTGTGCTTCTTTATTTTCCCTGAGAGTTCGCAGTGGAAACACCCGCCAACTGCCTTCATAAGTATTTGTATTGACATGATCTACCCACTGAGCCGAATCAATTGAACTCAATTCAGCCTGAATTTGATTTTCAAAAAAAGGAAGCACATGTTTTAGTCTCAGAGATGACAGATGTTGCATAGTCAATCCAGATTTCAGAATTCAAAAATTATTAACTCGGAACTTTTAATTAAAACAAATTGGCCTGGAAATCCAGTGTAAATACTTAAAATTATGTTTATAGTAAATTTATCGTGGAATGATGGGGACATCGAAGAACAAAACAATGGAAAGCAAAAAATCAACTCAATCGGACACTATTGAAACTCATATTTCACAGCTTTTAAACCTACCTGATAGTGATCCGGACGGCAAAAAGCATATCGATGCAATGGCATCAATTTTGACAGAGATAACGGGAATATCCAGCGACTTTGATATGAATGCCTGGCAAGATGCTAATCTGGACACAGGTATCGCCATCTCACCTGTGCAAGCAGCCAAATGCACGGATCAGGTGATTCGAACAAAAAGGTTTATTCAGGGTGTAAAATCCTGCCTGGATAAAAAGCTAGCCATCAAGTCAGATGTAAATGTTCTCTACGCTGGTACTGGCCCCTACGGCATGTTGCTATTGCCGTTATTAACCCTCTATCAAAAACGTCCGATAAACGTAACACTTATTGACGTCCACAGCGAAAACACACAGGCAATTAAAAAACTAATTGAAGCATTGGATCTGGAAGAGTTTACCGAAGGAATTCATCATGTTGATGCCACAACCTGGCAGCCGGACGGAAGCATCCAATTTGATATTATAATTTCAGAAACTATGAATACGCTATTGGAGCGGGAACCACAAGTGAGTATTTTTAGCCATCTCGTACAATTTTTGTACGACGACGGCGATTTAATACCCGAACAGGTGCTTTTAGGTGCTCGTTTAAAAGCTTATGAAATTTATAATGAACCATTCATTGACCTCGGTAATTTTTTTACATTAAACAAGCTGTCCTGCCAAAAATTGTCTGATGGCGACAAGACGCCTCTTAGCGGGAGTATCGAACTACCGGAACGGTTCTCTGCAATGGCCTATCAAATGGTTCAAATGACAACGGACATTCAGGTCTATGAGAATATTTGGCTTCACGAAAATGACTGCAGTCTCAACAATGTTAAGAGCTATAAACGACTCAAGCTAAAACCCGGTGGACAAATCAAATTTACATATCACATTGATAAGGTGCCATTATTCGAGTTCGAGTTTCCGACAGGAAGTGTAACGTTCGATGATACCAAAGTGCCAGATTCAGCAAATACCACTATTAAACAATTAAATAGGTTTTGGCAGGCAACCCGACAACTCAATGAGGGCAATAAAGATAACACTTTCGCAGCAACAAACTACCAGACTTTCAGAGCATTTCACGATAAGTTCGATGTGGACTATGGCGCATCATTAGGGTTCATTTTACAATATCAACCGGACTTCTCTGAATTCGTTTCCTGGTTTGATGGTCAGTGCGCTCAATGAAATACCAGAGTCACATTAACGAGCTACTGGAGCACCAAGCAATTCATCTGAAAGGGGTAGTTCCCGCTGATGTATGTCAAACGGCAATATCAAAATGCTCAAAGATGTTGCCCCCTGGCGCCTCTGAACTTGCCACTAAGATCATCAGTGAATTGGAAGTTTTTGTTTTTAACCGCGATATCCGTGATTTTTTTAGCGCCTTTTATCAAGAGGACTTCTTAGTCAAATGGCCATTATTGGATGTTGTTTCTGATAACGCTCTCGAAACTTATTTGAGTACAACATGGCATTGTGATGGCCCTATGAAAGGGCTATTGAAATGCTTCCTGTACCTAAACCCGGTTTCTGAGCATGGCTGTAACACCTTGATTATTGACGAAGTAAGAACCAGAAAGTTGCAATCTGTCAATGCTTTGCCTCTTGAGCTTGAAAGGCGACACACTGATATTTCTGCTTTTTTGCAAACACTCGGTTTACCTGAGACGCCAATAGAATTCGATTTATGCGCCGGAGACTTACTTATTTTCGCCCCACATAAGCTTGCCCATCGTTGCCTACCGCCTCGTGCCGGAAAAATGCGCTATACCGTCTGCTTTAGCGTATTTCCTGAGTCTGCATTTAAATGCCAGATTAGTTAGCCCCCGGATGTCGAACTCAATTAAGAGCAGCTGGTCTTAACCAATGAGACATATTAGGAAAACCGTCAGGCCCTGTGCCGGGACTGCACATACCATAATAACTGAGTAATGGCTGACCTAGGGTGCCACCTGTTTCAAAACAGGTCAGAATTGACTCAGAAGCTCCCTTGTAACCTTCCTCGTGAAACACCACATTCGGCGGAATTGAGATAGCTTTCAATGCAGCATATGACCAGGCAATTGCAGCCATTTCTTCAGCATCACCCTGACCGCACTCTCGAACATTGTCAGTAAGCCCAGCACGTGATATCTCAGGTTCTATTGCAAGGTGTCCGGCTTCATGCAATACATCGCCTGGATATTTTAATTTTTTGGTGTCAATCACCAATGTTCCCCGGTAGATTTGCACCCCCGACAGAAAAGAGTCACCATGAATTTCCCCAAACCGCCAGGAAATACCTATCTCAGACAAAAATGCAGTGATCTTTTCCAGATATTCCAGACTTACTGGTTTTCCTGACATGATTATTCTCCGTTTTTAATGGCTATAAAAGTGGCTATCGGTTAATTATTCAATCAGATTTCGCATCAATAGGCACGAATTTGTAACCTGGCATTTTCAGCATTCTGAATTTGATTTCCAAAGGAACGCCGGAAACACAGCCAGGGTCTGCCATGACAATAGGGCTGGTCAGTCCATTTTGATATTCATCTAGCCGGATATCATCAATAAACTGAATATTGGTGGTACAAATAACTGCCCCGGTATCGGGCCATTTTTTCTTGAATTCGACGCGTTGCAATAATAAGTATTCTCCTTCTCTCTTATATCGTTGCCGAACATTTTTATCTAGTCTTATCAAAGGAGTAAGCGTTTTGCGGAATGGACTCAACTGCTTCAGAGACAATCCTCTACCGGGCTTGCGATGACTGTCGACAAAACTGAATTCTTTGGTCACATCTGACCAACATAGATCGACATTGATAGCCTCTGGAATCAGGATAGCGTGTGGCGCTAAAAATTGTGATAGGTGGTAAGTGATGGCAACCTGCCCCTCAGTCTGTAAACTGCTTAACATCACTTCGGATATCATCAAATCAAACAAAGCTGTGCTGTCAAACTCCAGAATATCGCAGTGGTGGATATGGCATTTCACGTTTGGCCTTTGAATCAAATTGAGAAAGTTTGCCAAACTTGCTAGCGACTGATTATTAATCTCAATGAGGTGTATTTCGATCCTCCCGGTCACTTTGCCTAATAACAATGGCAATATTAATGTCGCAAATGGACCACTTCCCGGGTACAACATTCGCAACGGCTCATGCCTGTCAGTTTGCAATTTTTCAATAGCAACAAGCAGGCTATGCCAATAGCATAAGGTCCGCGCAGTTCCAGTCAGACAGGAAGCAGCACCTCGTGAGGATATCAGCATTCCGGTTTCACCGAATTCATGATCCGTCGCTGATCCATGTAGCTTTAATATCGCATCCAACGCTGTAAACAACTCGTTCATCGCGGTTTCTTGTTTATGAAAATCTGTTTGGGACAATAAAAACTCCATTAAAAAACAAAGCTTTTCAGTTACATAATTACTGCTGTTTCCTTTTACCATATTGCTGACCTTGCACACATTTAGAGACTTGGTAATCAGTATAGATGGCTAGTGCATCTGAACAAATATACTGGCTTTACTTGTAGCAGTATCGAGTAGAAGTGCCTTTCTGAATAGCTTCGTCAACGTTGTAAGCTCGGTATAGGGACGAATCTGACTAATAAATGCAGAGTGCCCATTAATGATTAGTAATCAGACTTTTAAAGTATTCAAATCTGGATTTTTATGTTTTCTCCGGAACAGCTTTCTAAAAGTATTGCAGGGACAACGGCGTAAGTTGCCTCTTCAGATTGAATTGGAATGTGAGAAATATCAATAACAAGCCATTGTCCAATTATACGCTGCTTTCTTTGAAGCCCCAACTGGCCCTAAAATACCCAAATAGGACTAGATATATAAAAAAAAGAGCAGAACTTTGCTTTGCAACTCTCGCCATGCCGTTACCAATTGATGTGGTTTTTAAACAGCAGCCCTCTCAGCATGTAAAAACTTACCAGTGGTAAAAAATCAGATTGACCTGTACCTATAAATAGAAAACGCTTAGCGGATAAAAGGCAGCGCCTAAACAAACGGTTTTGACTTGTTAACACTTATCTTACCGTGTGCTTATCTGGCATCGTACTGGCCTCGGGCGGCTGAAAGCCGTATCGCTCTATTTCAAGTGAAAATACCTGGCCAATGATTGTAATAGACTCTTTTGTCCACGCCATAGCCTCAAGGTCTGTTCTACTGGCATTGACGTGTTTATGAACTGGGTAAACCGGAAATCCCCAGTCCTGAGATAGGGCATTCACAGCTTGTTCAAGTTCACTTGCGCGAACAGCGGGATCAAAGCTGTGCAAGCAGATCACCCTATCCACCCCCTTTGTGTACTCGATTTGACTTAAAAAGTGATTACTTCCGTTGGGTTTGGGGTAATGGATCTGCAAATGAGGCTCTTCAGGCCGCGGCATTCCCGCCGCCACCCAGCTTTCAAAATTGTAATTTTGCATACTGGGTTCCTGAAACAAAACCCCATGATAGGTAAAAAATGATAACTCTCTGTCCCAAGTATTTCTCACCACCACAAACGACCTGTACTCCCGCCATTTTTCTGGATAACGCTGTCTAATTTGCGCAGGCAGATTATGGTTCATTGTGGCAGTTCTGGGATCCATGGCGTCTTGAAAAGCATTACCCGTTAACATCTGCTTCAACGCCGCGCTAGCACATTTAGGGTTCTCTACAAGAATCAACCTTATATTGTCGTCAATCATTAATCAGATAATTGTCTCAAATGGCAAAAACAAGCATAAAGATATTAAGCTAGCACATTTAACTTTCAGGAAACTTAACTGGAAAAACAAGAGGCGAAAATCACCTGTAAAGTATTAAGCCAGACAAAACTGGCAGAAGCATATAGAACGAAACTAAAACAGATCGATGTCCGAATCTTCGACTGCCTTAGTTTGTTCCCTCAAGCGCCCTTCTTCCACCAGCTGCTCATAACAAAATACGGCATTGCGGCCATGTTCTTTGGCGTAATAAAGAGCTTTATCGGCACGCTCCATAAGTACCTGTTCATATTCTTCCTGGGAAGCTTCCGCAAACCCCACACTGACAGTTATCTTACCTACGAGCGGAAAACGATCTTCTTCAACATCCTTGCGAAAGTCGTTCAGCTTTTTGAAGGCATCAGAGCGCGTTGCAGGCTCCATGATGATTACAAACTCTTCACCACCGAAACGAAAAACGTAATCAGAAGAGCGGAAGTAGCCGGCCATTTTTTGTGACAAGGTTAACAGCACCTCATCCCCACAAACATGACCAAACACATCGTTAACTTTTTTAAAGTGGTCAATATCAATGATCACTAACCAAGGCTTGTCCTCAGGATGGGAAGCTCGTTGAGGAATCTCTTGCTGTAGCTTTTTCTGTCTGTGGGCTTGCTTGGCCAACATCTGGCGCAAGTGACGCTCATAGGAATGCCGGTTGAGCAACCCGGTGAGTTTATCTTTTTCACTTTCCACCAGCACCCGCAGATAATTGCCATAAATCCGCGCAAATGCACTGATCAATGACTTATTCTCAGAGGTAATATCCTCGGCTACAAGGTGCAAGGCTAACTTGCATTCCGCACCGGTTACCGGCACCCATAGCTCAGTTTTACCATTGCGATTCTCAGTCACAGAACGCTTCAAACTATCTATAGAGGTAACCAGCTGCATGGCTGGAGTATCGAGCCGCTGATTGGCATGCCAGACAAAATGAGGCTCTTCAGATTGAACTTTAAGTTCAAGAATGACGTTGATGGCGGGATTAGGCCAGCTGCGTTCTAACTCATACAAACAGGCTTTTTCGAAATAGACATATTCAGCGATGGTAGACAACAAACTGATGCCCACCGAATCGATATCTTTGTTATCGGTTAGGGTAATAACCGATTCGAGAATTTGTTTGTTCATTTCCTTGCCCCGTCATAGCCGCCCTTTATGATCGAGTCAACGGCCACAAAACTCAATTAAACTTTAGTCTTAACAAGGGCAATTCGCCAGTAAAAACAAACAACTATTTAGCAACTACTATTTGCTCAGCAAAGAACTTTTTGTAGTTGATTTTGATATCTTCAGCCCGAACCGCGCTAGCTATTTTTTCACGACAATGCTTATCTGCTAAGTTAACTTCTTTAGGCGCGACAAAGTGGTTGGAACGAAAAGAATAGAAGGTTTTTACTTTGGGCGAAAGCGGGTTGTCTTCATTGTGCTCGGTCACTAATGAAAGTTTTTCCGAATCCAGCTTTACCAAACTGCCCACCGGGTGTACCCCTATGTATTTAATAAACTTGTTAACCAAAGCTCTGTCTAACTCAGATTCCGTGCACTTCAAAATTATTTTTAACGCTTGATTAGGTGGCATACCTCTTTTATAACAACGGTCTGCCGTCATCGCATCATAGGCATCGACGATAGCAATCATACGACCGTAAATATTGATGTCATCTTCATCAAGTCCCATGGGGTAACCGGTGCCATCTAGTCGCTCATGATGTTGCGCCACCACATTAAACAAACGCTCAGTCACACCGTCCATTTTTTTGAGCACTTCCAAACCTTTAATAACATGGCCTTTCATGATGACCATTTCATCATCGGTGAGCTTTCCCGGCTTGAGTAAAATATTATCTGGAATTTCAATCTTGCCTATGTCGTGCAAGGTACCCGCTAGCGCAAGTTCTGAGACAACATCTTCATCCAGTTCCAGGTACTGAGCAAACGCGCCCATTAAGATCCCAACATTGAGAGAGTGTTCCAGCAAATAGGCGTCTTTTTCTCGCAAATGCGTCATACATAAAAGCGCGTTGGGATTTCTGTCAAGTGAGGCGACAAACCGGTCACTAACTTCTTTTATCGGTGCGAAGTTAACAGGTAACCCGGCTTTAATTGAGTGCAGTAACTTCTTTTGGATGTGCTTTGCTTCTTCATACAAAGCGCTGGCTTGCGTTAATTCGTCTTCCAGGGATACCGACACTTTTCGCGTCGCTTTGACCTGTTCTTCCGGCGCTGAGACTTGCCCTTCTTGTTGCAGCTCGTCGGATAAGTCACTTTTTTCAAGGTCGATCACCAGTGATACGATCCCCTTAGACTTGAGAAAAGCGATGGCATTTTCATTAGCAACCCGGCCTTGGGTCTTAACCTTCATATCCCCTTTTTGTTGATGTACGGCATCGACATACATGCCCACTTTAAGCTCAGCAACGGGCACAACCTTCATTTGACTCATAGAACTCAGGACACTCAAGACAACAATTGATTGTCATAATAGTGTAGCTTTTCGGCGGATCCAATCTTTGATTGTAATTTACCCACATTGGGCAAATTAGCTATCCATAGTCTGTTTAATTTTTTGTAGTAGCGCTTCATAACTAAAAGGTTTCTTTAATGCCTGCTGACATAAATCCTTTAAGCGTTGTGTTTGTAAAACCTCGTTTTTCTCAAGTTCTTTGGCATAACCTGTCATTAATACGATGGGCATTTTCGGCGCTAACTGCATAGCTCTTGAAGCCAATTGCAAACCATTCATGTTTCCTGGCATAACGATATCTGTTAACAATAAATCGTAATCCTGTTCAGATTTTAGCAGTTTGATACCTCGCTCAGCATTTGGTGCACAGTCAACAGTATAACCTGCCAGCTCCAATTGCTTTTGAATGATCTGCAATAATTCAATTTCGTCATCCACCACCAAAATACGCCTGCACTCCACTGCCATTGAATCCGATTCCATAGCAATCGCCTTCGCCGGAACACTGTCGGCAGATTCACTGGAAGATTGAGAAGATTCCTGTTCCATTAACTGATTGATTTGTTCCAACGCGGCAATTGCCTTAACAACTCGACTTTTTTGCTTAGTCTGGAGAGATTGGTCATCGTGCAATAATTCCAGATGCCCCTGCATGATACCCAACAAATTATTAAGCTTGTGTTTGTTTTTAGAATTCATGGATTCACAGCACCATCCGAGAAATAAAACCCTACCGCCTATTGAGCATAATATAATGTGGTTAAAAACACAGTTTTATCGAAGGTTATAACCAAGAAATTGGCTTTCTTGATTAACCTGAAATAGCTGCAATAAATGCTAATTGACACGAAAATGAAAAATAAATACTACTGAAGCCAAAACCACTATTGATATAACATATCATTTCATGCAGACTAGGTTTTGTTCAGGTACGAACAAAATAAAAGTATTGTTTCTGGCACTCAGCTACCGAATGGTTTAATAAAACTTTCACAAGTTAGTCATCTGTTTCACAAGTAAGTCTTATTAATGCAACAAAAAACTACGAACAATAAATTCTCCAACACCTGAACCTCTCACCAGACACCTTTCGGGGTTTTTAAATAACTCAAAGTGAATCTATAAGCACCTAAAATATATGACATAATTCGTTCATAAAATTGACTTTATTGTCACATTTAAGTTACTGCCTCGACACAAAAACATAAAATTTATTTCATTAATCCTGCCTATCCTCGTCCGGGTTTTGCAACGCTCCGGCATTGCATTCCTCAACCCAACATTTAATTTATCAGGAATACAACACATGAAGACGAACTGGATTGCTCCGGTTAGCGCATTGGCGTTAGCCGTATCCGCCGCGACTCATGCTCAAGTATTACCAGAGGTGCAAAGCAGCAGCGCCTGGTATACTGACGGTCAAACGCAAATCACCAGTAAACTGGCCAGAGATCCAAAACAAAAAGCGAAAAACGTTATTTTGTTTGTGGGTGACGGCATGGGAATTTCAACCTTAACTGCAGCGCGTATTTTAAAGGGCCAGCAAGAAGGTAACTCCGGTGAAGAAGGTTATTTAAGCTTCGAAACCTTCCCGTTTTCAGCACAAGTCAAAACTTACAACGTCGATGCTCAAACACCTGACTCAGCGGGTACCATGACCGCCATGATGTCCGGCCTTAAAACTGACGTGGGTGTTATCGGTGTTGATGAAGACATTGAGCGCGGGGACTGCTCAACCGTGGCGGGCAATGAAGTGGTTACCGCTCTGGAACTGGCTGAAATTAAAGGTCTTTCCACCGGTATTATTTCTACTGCTCGCATTAC
Source organism: Planctobacterium marinum (assembly GCF_036322805.1). Taxonomy (GTDB): domain Bacteria; phylum Pseudomonadota; class Gammaproteobacteria; order Enterobacterales; family Alteromonadaceae; genus Planctobacterium; species Planctobacterium marinum_A. Next base: position 3,924,484 of record NZ_AP027272.1, read on the forward strand.
TCATGCCACACCTGCAGCCACTTACGCAAAATCTGCCGACCGCAACTGGGAAGATGTTTCGGATATGCCAGAAGATGCCATTGGTACCTGTGCAGATATTGCAGATCAGCTAGTGAACTTTGAAATGTACCTCGAAAATCGCTACCCGGGTATCGATGTAGACGGTATCGAAGTGGCGATGGGAGGCGGTCGTCGTCACTTCTTGCCCAAGGATGAAGCATTCAACTCGCCTGATGCTGCAAGCAGCGTAGAAGGTGACCGCACAGATGGTCGCGATCTTACCGCTGAATGGCAGACACAATACGAAAATGGCGTATATGTGTATGACCAAACTGGCTTTGATGCCATTGACGCAGATTCAGTTGAGCGCGTATTTGGTTTATTTAACGAGTCTCATATGCAGTACGAAGCAGACCGTGACAACGACATCGCTGGCGAGCCTTCCATTGCCGAGATGACAGCCACTGCGATTGATGTACTGGACAACAACGATAAAGGCTTTTTCCTGATGGTGGAATCAGGTCGTATTGACCACGGTCATCACGCTGGCAGTGCCTATGGCGCTTTGACTGACGCAATTGCTTTCGCTGATGCTGTACAAGCAGCAGTGGAAGCTACAGATCCGGAAGAAACACTGATACTGGTTACAGCTGACCACAGCCACGTATTCACTATTGCGGGTTACCCAAAACGCGGCAACCCTATACTTGGCCATGTGGTATCTGTTGGCTCAGAAGAACCTTCACTGGCTGCTGATGGCCTGCCCTATACCACTTTGGGTTACACCAATGGTCGAGGCTACCGAGATTTAGGTATGGAAACCAATCCTGATGTCACCTACTCATTAGATGCCGTGACTGGTCGAGTAGATACTTCTGCGGTAGACACAACGCAACCTGGCTATCACCAGGAAGCGACTATTCCTACGAGTTCAGAAACTCATGCTGGTGAAGATATTTCATTGCACGCCATGGGTCCGGGTTCTCAATATGCACAAGGTGTTATTGAGCAAAGCGTCGTTTTCCACCTTATTGATCAAGCGCTTGATCTGGTTGACTAAGGAAGATTTAAAAATGAAAAAGTTTATTTATACATTGATTGCTGCGTCCATTATCGGATTGGCAGGTTGTAACGGTGACGACGGTGACCAGGGACCAGCAGGTCCGGCCGGTCCACAAGGCGCACCAGGTATTGATGGTTCTAATGGAACAGACGGTGCTGATGGCGCAAACGGTACCGATGGTTCTGATGGTGTAGACGGCAGTAATGGTCTGAACAGCTTAATTAGTCAAACGGCATTGCAGGTTGGTAATGACAACTGTCGCAACGGCGGTGTTCAAATTGACTCTGGCCTGGATACCAATGGCGACGGCGTTTTAGATGCTGGCGAAATTACAGCCACAGAATATGTTTGCTCACCGGCGATTGCACAGCTGGATGACGCAGCGCTGGCAACCAGCCGCACCAATGAGTACTTCATTGCCGGTCAAGCTGAAATCGCTAATGCACAAGAAATTTGGGCTGATGTAACCGACCCCACCGCTGCTCGCGCATTAAAAGCGGCTGAAGCGAAAGGACTGGTTATTGAAAAAGTCGCAGCACGCGACATTGCTGATGTTCGCGGTAAAGCGAAAAACGTTATCCTGTTTGTTGGTGACGGTATGGGTATTTCCACCGTAACCGCAGCGCGCATCCTGGATGGCCAGAACAAAGGGCTTGAAGGCGAAGAACACGTAATGGCAATGGACAACTTGCCTTTCTCAGGCTTTTCTAAAACCTATAACGTGGATGCTCAAACACCAGACTCAGCGGGTACCATGACCGCTATGGTTGCAGGTGTAAAAACCGACGTAGGTGTTATCGGTGTCGCTGAGGGTGTTGAACGCGGTAGTTGTGCGACGGTTGCAGGTAATGAGCTGGTAACCGCATTAGAGCTAGCTGAAATTGCCGGTAAGGCAACGGGCATTATCTCAACGGCGCGTATCACTCACGCTACCCCTGCTTCTACCTATGCTAAATCAGCAGATCGCAACTGGGAAGATATCTCTGACATGCCAGAAACTGAAACCGCCTGCGAAGACATTGCCTCTCAGTTGGTTAATTTCGAAGCTAACCTCGAAGCGCGCTTTGACGGTTTAGACGTGGATGGTATCGAGGTAGTCATGGGTGGCGGCCGTCGTCACTTCTTACCCAAAGATGAAGCATATAACTCACCTGATGCAGCTAGCTCTGTAGAGGGCGACCGTACTGATGGTCGTGATCTTACAGCTGAGTGGCAGGCAACATATGCCGACGGTGTTTATGTTTATGACCAGATTGGTTTTGACGACATTGATGCTGCAACTACTACACGCGTATTTGGTTTGTTCAATGAGTCGCACATGCAATACGAAGCTGACCGCGCTAACGACATCGCGGGTGAACCTTCAGTTGCTCAAATGACAGCGAAAGCGATTGATATTCTGGACAATGACAAGGATGGTTTCTTTTTGATGGTTGAGTCGGGTCGTATTGACCACGGTCACCATGCAGGTAGTGCCTATAGTGCGTTGACCGATACCATTGCCTTTGATGATGCCGTGCAAACAGCCATCAACATGACTGACGATAGCGACACACTCATCATCGTTACCGCTGACCACAGCCACGTGTTTACTATCGCGGGCTATCCTAAGCGCGGTAACCCCATCCTGGGTAAAGTGGTACCTGTCGGTTCTGATGAAGTTTCGCTGGCTTCTGATGGCATGCCGTACACCACATTGGGTTATACCAATGGTCGTGGTTATCACGATTTTGGCACAGAAACCAATGCCGATGCCGTATACGCTAGTGCTAGCCCTGTTACTGGTCGCGTTGACTTAACTGATGTTGATACCACTGCACCGGGTTTCCATCAGGAAGCGTTAGTTCCGCTTTCGTCAGAGACCCATGCAGCTGAAGATGTGGGTATTTACGCAAGCGGCCCGGGCGCACACCTGGTAACCGGCACTAACGAGCAAAGCGTTATCTTCCACGTGATGGAATATGCAGCAGATATGGTAAGCGCTGCAGAAGAAGCATTAAATTAAGTAAAGCTTAATTTTTTCGACACAAATCGGGACCATAATGGTCCCGATTTTTTACTGAACTAAGACAAAACTGAAATCATGAAACTCAAGACACTTTTACCTCTCATTCTGCTTTTCTGCTTTCAACCAAATTCCTTCGCCAGTGAACCATTATTAGCGAACTACGAGATTACCGTTAAGCACAATGGTCATGCACAATCCACACGACAACTAGCCTTATGGCGACTCAGTGCCAATCAAGTGGTACATCAGTTTAACCAGCAACAGCTCTCGCAACATTGGACACTACAGAAAAATAGCCGGGTGAAATTACTTAAGTTGTTCGATGCGCACGACAGAGGCGTTGAATACGCAGCAGCGGATATTAAAGGCCACCAAAAGCGGGATTGGTCTGAAAAATATCAGCTACTGAGCGATGACTTTCTGGCACAGCTAAATTCAGTGACATGCTATCAAGATGATCACTATGGCAAAGTACAGGTTTTAAGTACGGAAGCCGCAACCCGCAATCTGACTGTGGAGTGGTTACCGGAATACAAACTGATCAAGTCCATCAAAACTCAGAGCAAAAACGGTACTGAGCACTGGCAACTGGTGAGTCTTTCGCGGGATAAAGAAAAAATTAGTGCCCAAGCACAACTTTGGGAAAAATATTACCTGACGGATTACGCTGATATTGGTGACAACGAATCCGACCCCTTTTTGATGCAAATGATTAACCTGGGTTTTGTTGAGGAAGCCGCGTCCGGTTTTTACAATGAAAAAGGTCAGCAGATTCAGGGACAGCATGGCCATCACCACTAATTGAATCGCACCACTAAATGGATAGCAAGGCAAGGAAGCCGGGCCAACGCAAAAAAATCATTCGGTAAAAACTATAACCTCTAATTACATGTTAAAGTGCCCGGATACGGAATTTAGATTTGTCCGAACACATGGATTTAACAGCATTTACTGAAGAACTCAAAGCTATTGGTAAAGAGGCGGAGCGCAATAGTAGCAAAAAAGACTACTACCACATGCGCGCCATAGGCTTAATGGGACACTCGTCATTTCTGGCAGGTATTGTGGCCTGTATTAGCGAATACTATTTTGTCAGTAGCCTGTTAATCGCCTGGTCACTCATGATTAGCTGGCTACTCATGCATCACATTGGTCACGGTGGTTATAACAAAATTACAGGTATTCCAAAGCGCTTTCACTCTAAGCATTATGCACAAGGTTGGCGTCGCTATATTGACTGGTTTGACTGGATCAAACCCGAGGCGTGGAATTATGAACACAATTATCTGCATCATTCTTTTACCGGCGAATTAAAAGATCCCGATCTGGTAGAGGAAAACCTGGATTGGTTGGCTTCCTCTTCTGTGCCCTGGCCGTTAAAAATAGTTGTATTGCTGTTTTTTGCGCTGACCTGGAAAATCACCTATTACTCAGCCAGAACCTTGTCTTACTTACGTGGCCACAACAAAATTGATTTTGGCAATTTCTTCGACGTCAGACAAAAATCCCAGCGAGTGATGTGGCTGCACTTATTTATCCCTTATTTCAGTGTGCACTTTGTTTTATTGCCCTTGATATTAGAATGGGCCTTTGCAGTGGGTTGGGCATTTTTAATGTGCCGTGTTGCCGCCGAGCTTTTACACAACCTACATACGTTTCTTATTATTGTGCCTAACCATGCTGGTGATGACCTGTACCGATTTGCTGATATCGAAAAAAGTGAGCGTAAGGGTAGCGGCTATTATTTACGCCAAATCACCGGTTCGGCCAACTACCATTGCGGCAATGAGTGGCTGGATTTGTCTCAAATGTATCTAAATTATCAGATAGAGCATCACTTATTCCCGGCCCTACCAATGCGCCAATATCGACTGATTCAACCCAAAGTAAAAGCCTTGTGTGAGCAATACGGTGTACCTTATGTGCAAGAAAGCATCTGGAAGAGAGTGTGGAAAATGACCACAATTGCCACGGGTCGTAAAAAAATGAAACGTGACTTTCAGTTTTTACCCCCCGTTCAGCGTTAAAATTTTCACTAACTGTTTGATTTTTAAGCTGTCATCTGAGTGTCACAATAATGCCGCTTGCACCCGTGGATCCGGCGCTATAAACTGCACGCAATGGGCTTTCAGAATCTCTTTCCTCAAATTTTCATCAACTAAAAATAATAAGAATGTCTGAACAAACTGTAGAATTAAAAGGCACTGGTTTTACGCTATCTGTAGTAAAAATTACCAGCCCTGACCTCATCAAAGTTAAACATGAACTTGCCTCAAAAATTGCTCAGGCACCCCAGTTTTTTAACTTGGCTCCCGTGGTAATTAACCTGGAAACCTGCGAAAACATGCCGGAATTCAACGCGTTAAAATCACTCTTATCCGAGTTGAAATTACTACCTGTTGGAATCACCGGTTGTCCTGAACCATTCAAACAAGCGGCTAATGATGCTGGCTTTGCTTTGATGACTGCGGCGAAAAAATCCGCACCAACAGCGCCTGTGCAAAATGTCCCGCAAATCGTGGAGAAAGTGATTAAAGTCCACGAATCTCAGCCCGGTAAAATCGTGCAGCAAAACTTGCGTTCTGGCCAGCAAATCTATGCTAAAGGCACCGATCTCATCATTGTCGGCTCGGTGAGTAATGGCGCCGAAGTCATCGCTGACGGAAATATCCACATCTATGGTGCCTTACGCGGTCGCGCTATCGCCGGGGCGTCGGGGAACAACGAGGCGCGGATTTTTTGCCGCAAGTTGCAGGCTGAACTGGTAAGCATCAATGGTCACTATTGGACTTCAGAAAAACTGCAGGACCATTGGGAAAAGAATACTTGTATTGCACTCAGCGGGGAACAGTTACATCTGACCTCGCTTGAGGCTTAAACATTAGGAAAAATTATGTCACGAATTATTGTCGTAACGTCTGGAAAAGGCGGTGTGGGTAAAACCACCAGCAGCGCGGCCATTGGCACAGGCCTGGCTCTGAAAGGCCACAAAACAGTTATTGTGGATTTCGATATTGGTTTGCGTAACCTTGACTTGATCATGGGCGTTGAACGCCGCGTTGTATATGACTTTGTCAATGTTATCAATGGCGATGCCAATTTAAATCAGGCGCTGATCAAAGATAAACGGGTTGATGGTTTGTATATCCTGCCAGCCTCACAAACTCGAGATAAAGATGCACTGACTAAAGAAGGCGTGGAAAAAGTTCTGGAAGAGCTCAAGCAAACGTTCGACTTTATTATTTGTGACTCGCCTGCGGGCATTGAGCAAGGAGCTTTGATGGCACTTTACTTTGCCGATGAAGCCATTGTTGTTACCAATCCGGAAGTGTCCTCGGTGCGAGATTCAGACCGCATTTTGGGTATTCTTGCCTCCAAATCACGCCGTGCAGAGCAAGGACTAGAGCCCGTCAAAGAACACCTGCTATTGACCCGGTACAACCCGACACGCGTGACTGCAGGTGAGATGCTGAGTGTTGATGATGTCAATGAAATACTGGCCATTTCTCTGTTAGGTGTTATTCCCGAATCACAAGCTGTGTTGAAAGCCTCGAACCTGGGTGAACCCGTAGTTATGGATCAGGAAAGTGATGCGGGTCTGGCTTATCAAGATGCTATTGCACGCTTGTTAGGTGAAAAGCTGGACTTCCGTTTTCTTACTGAAGAAAAGAAAGGCTTATTGAAGCGTTTATTTGGGGGGTAAGCAACAATGTCATTATTGAACTATTTTCGTCCGAAAAAGAAACCTGCAGCCTCTGTCGCGAAAGAGCGTTTACAAATTATTGTGGCTCATGAGCGCAAGAAGCGCACTGGGCCCAGTTGGTTGCCGCAAATGGAGCGAGATATTCTGGATGTGATCCGCAAATATGTGGAAATCAGCCCGGATGCCATCTCAGTGCAGCTTGAGCAAAAAGAAGATGATTTATCCGTCTTGGAACTCAATGTGACGTTGCCGGAATAATCCGGCAACTCAATCCTCCCTAAACTTCTGTGGCTGGTAATTTCGCTAACATCTCAGAAGCGCCGCATGGTGGTGGAGTTAGTGAGTCTGAACAAAGCTCAATGGTCCATAACTCTTCTCGCTTATGACTTTCATCCAGATGGATAAGATTTAGTAAAGAGCGGTCTTGTAGGGGACCTATTACCACACGAAATCGCGTTGCGCTCGGTTCCGGGTTCTCAACAATTAGCGTATTGTATTGGCGATACAACATGCTGCGCTCATAAGCGAATTTGAGATCGTTAAAACTGCCTATCACAGCATAGCTTTGCGCTAATCCCAATTGCGAATCATTGTGGGCAACCAGTTCAGGCTCCATTGCGTCTTTACCATCGATCGCCGCAGAAACCCTTGATTCTTGTTCGAATTGCGCTTGTCCAAGGGTACCTTGTTCTCCCGGCTCCGTTCCAGATTCATTTGCAGCTAATAGTTGTGGCGATTCTTCACTGGTTATCACTTCCGCACAAAGTGGTTGATCATTGAGTAAATGGTGCCAGGCGCAGTCTTGTTCCATCACCGCTGACATTGCGTGATCCGTCAAACCTTTGCCAGTCAATAAATAACTCACTCCGCCCACCGCCATTAACTCTAGCGAAGCACAACCGGTAGTACTACTAATGGCAGCACACAACACACTGATTTTTATCACTTTTGTCATATCAAATCCCGATTTTACGCAACCTCAGGTTGCTAACATAGGTAACAAAATTACTTGTCAGATGGTATTCACATGATTGTTATACGCAAAGTTCAGGCCATTTTTTAAACGGTTCCCCTTATTTGTTTGTACCCAAAGGTTTTCATGGTTAGACTCAGCGCTACAGGGCTGCTATCTAAAAGAATTGAGCAATGCAAAAAAACTATTCTCTGTTAACTGGCTATATTATGGCCGCCGTGGTGGTTTCTATCTGGAGCGGCTTTATCGTGGTTTCCAGATACGGGGCCACGCATGCACTCAATGGTTACGACTTAATTGCCCTTAGATACGGCGTTGCCAGTTTGGTCTCAATCCCCGTGTGGTGGTTTTTATCGTCTCGCGTCAACTTCCTGAACATTCGCTATTTAATGCTCGCGATATTTGGTGGCATGTTATACGCAATTTGTGCTTTCACTGGATTTTCGTTGGCTCCGGCTAATCACGCTGCGGTGTTATTACCGGGCTTTATGCCAGTAGCCATCAGCCTTTGTATCTGGTTAATCATTGGTACGCCAATTAAAGGTAAGGCACTACTTGCCTTGGGGATTATCTCACTGGGAATTATTTTGTTGGGCACTAAAACCCTGACGGTCAGTCCGGAAACACTGACTGGTGATATTCTGTTTATCTGTGCCGCATTGAGTTGGGGTGTTTTTAATGCATTATTGAAAAAGTGGCATCCTGACCCTTATGCGACAGTAGTAGCGGTTTCACTTTTTACTACTCTGGTATACCTGCCAATTTTTATCTTGTTCTTGCCTTCCAACTTAGGCCAGGCGCCTGCCAGTGAGGTTTGGTTACAAGCGGGTTATCAAGGCGTGCTGGCAGCGGTTGTACAACTCTTGTTGTACGTGAAAGCAGCAAAAACGATTGGTGCCAACAATATGGCTGTCACTATGGCATTTGTACCTGTGCTCGCCGCTTTAATTGCTGTCCCAGTATTGGGAGAACAAATCACCCTGTTTATCGCGATTAGTTTGCTGTGTGTAACAGGCGGCGCCATTTTTGGTAATATTCACGGCAACAAAAACAGGCACAAAGACGAAATAAATTAGGGCGCCAATAATTTCAATTGGTATAACGCCCTCGTTCATTGTTACGGCCTAACGTTAGGCCCCTGACTATCGGAGTTTCGTTCATCCCTATCTTGCACTTCAGGAGAAAGAAATACATTGCGCTGCAGTTCTCTACCTACGTCGGTATTGCGGCGAATAATATCTGATAACCGAGTTTCTTCTATGCGATTTGCCTGCCGTTCAGACATGATATTTTGATACCAAAATCTGTCACCGTCTCGCAGCGACAGAAACTGACGACGCAAAATATGAAAAAACAACTCACCGACCATAGCATCCTGATGATGATCTTCTGCAAGGCCACCAACCCATAAATCAATGTCGTCCACCGTTTCATAAGCATCTGCCAGTGCCGAAGAAACCAAAGGGTCACTGGAAACATCAGTAAACTCAGAAACCGGACTTAATCCTAACGCGAGTCTGGTTTGGTTGTATCCTGACAAGCCGTGATCACGCCCCCGCTGAATATTAAGTGATACTAAATCAAAGCCACCAGCTCCGGGGGCGCCAAACAAAAAGTTACGCACATCGTCGATAACATAATTATCAATCGACTGACAAATTTGTGTCGCTAATCCACGCAATACTGGCTCAAGCCCTTCATTGATAATTTCTGAAGGACGAAAGAAGGCATCGCGCAATGACAAATGGCCTGCTTCAATTTCTTCTCCATTTTCATCGAGTCGCAATAGCTGTGGACTCAATAAACTATGACCGAGCCGATAAGCACCAGTGGAAAACTCGTTGGCAATACTGGCGTCGATTTCAGGGTTATAACCGTGATAGCGAGGTAACGCATCACGCCCTAGCAACAGAGGTAAGAACTCGTTGTAAGTAATCACTTGCATTTGAGCAGCTACGATTGCTCGCGCCTGTTGGTAAAGCTCCTCACCGCTCAAGTCTGGGTTGTCTCTTTTTATCCTTTCAATCTGACGATTGTGTTCCCGCACAAACAAGGTATGCATTGTAGCCAACCCCACTTGTTCATTAGCGCGCACATCCCCCGCCAGGAAAAGTGCGGCAGATGTACCTCCAGCATTAGCAAGCCCCTCATCATTAAAGGGCAACAAATTACCTTCGCTGGTTTTAAGTCGACCTGTTCCGTCCAAGGTGCGCAATGCATTGGCTCGCTCAGTTGAAGAGCCATAAACATTGGAGGCATCAATCCAGGCTGAAATTTCATTAACTTGCTGACGAGGATTATCAAACCCCGTTCCAGTTTCAACATCATACAGCGAACGGTTTAGGGAAATCTGGGCTATACCCGTGGCTTGCGGATCAAAAAACACATCACCTGTTGGTACGTTAATGTTGGCGGGCTCTTCTGGATCGATACCGTCGGTCAAATCAATATCGTGATCTAAAAACTGTCCCCACTGCCACATAAAGTCAGTAACCATTTTGGCATTAGGCACATCGTGATTTTGGGCAAAAACCAGATTGCTGATCTCTCTGGCTGAAGGTCGATTTTCACCCGCAAGAGAACTGATGCCATCACTATAATCCGCTGCGGTATAACGTTGCAGCTGTATGTGCGCTTTGCCCCACTCTGGATTGTCCAGATTATTATTGCTGCCATCATAAGAGCGAATACCAAAAACCGGCGCATCAGGTGCAGGCGGACGGTCACGCTCAATATTGCGCACCGGGGATACCGAGTTGCGCTTTCCCCTGTCTCGGTCTATTCCATCGTTTTGTTGTGCCGTCACGGCAAAACCATTTAGCGCAATCGCTATCGATATAACCAACGTTCTGTATCGCATTATTTTCTCCAAACTGCGGATGATTCAATGCTTACAACGGATAGATTTACCTTTGGTTGACACTGACTTACATTTATTTGACAAAAACAGAAAAGATTGCGGGCACAGGATGGTCAGCTTACCCTTGTTACAGTAACGCCATGCATTATAAGTTTTATGCAATAACCAAGGATAAAAACTGATGTTAACTGAATTGCGAAAAATGCCGATTTTTGCTTTATTGCTTTACCTGAATATCAGCTACTGTTTTGCCCATGGCGATGCACAATACTTGGGGAACAGTGCGGTACTGGTGGAATCAAAGGGTAAGAAAGTGTTATTTGACCCTTTTTTTCACAATGATTTTGGTGTTTATCAACTGGTTCCGCAGCACCTGCAACAGGCCATTATCCGAGGTGAGGCTCCCTACGACGATATTGATTTAATTGTCATTAGCCATGCCCATGAAGATCATTTTTCCGCGCTTGATGTGGCTAACTACTTACAACGTTTTCCCAAGACAAAACTGATTGCTCCGCAACAAGCGATTGATTTACTTAAGGAGTATAATTTAACCGCCTCGCAATTAATTGGCTTCGACCTCTCTTTTAATGCCCCACCGCAATCAAAACAGGTGGCAGAATTAATCGTGCAAGCAGTTCGGATCCCACATGCTGGTTGGCCTGCCAGAAAAGATGTGCAGAATATCGTGTTTAGAATCGAACTTGGCGATGCATTCAGCGCCATGCACATGGGAGATGCCGATCCTAACGATGATCACTACCTGCCTTATAAAACCCACTGGCAGAATCATGAAACGTCAGTGAATTTTCCCCCCTACTGGTTTTTTATGTCGCTCGAAGGACGAGATATTCTCAATGAGATATTACAAGTGGAGCAGCACATAGGCGTTCATGTACCCAAGGAAATCCCACAATTTTTAAAACATTCCAGTTATCCGTATTTCTCTATTCCTGGTGAACGGCGACAATTTCACAAGTAACGAACCTCATTGATAGAATTTATTACCTCGAAACTTCACGATTTTGTCATAAGAGCACAGTATTTTTGCCTGTTTCGGAAACAAAATCGTACAATAAACGCGCAAAGCGCCTGAAATGCCTGGTTTTTCATCATTTGAACGTAAAATAATCAGATAAGTGATAATAACCCTGATCAATTTTGCAAAAATGATGTATACTGCCGCGCAATTTTTTTTTAACTCCAAAAAGTGAAGCCATGACAGACTTAGCTAAGTACAGAAATATTGGTATCTTCGCTCACGTAGACGCGGGGAAGACAACTTCTACAGAACGTATTCTTAAACTTACCGGTAAAATCCATAAAACCGGTGAAGTACATGACGGTGAATCAACTACCGACTTCATGGAACAGGAAGCAGAGCGTGGTATTACCATCCAGTCTGCTGCAACGACTTGTTTCTGGAAAGATCACCGCTTAAACATCATCGATACTCCCGGACACGTTGACTTCACAGTTGAAGTTTACCGTTCTTTGAAAGTACTTGACGGTGGTGTTGGTGTATTCTGTGGTTCAGGCGGTGTTGAGCCTCAATCAGAGACTAACTGGCGCTATGCTAACGAATCTGAAGTATCTCGTATCATTTTCGTAAACAAACTGGACCGTATGGGTGCAGACTTCTACCGTGTTGTTGGTCAGGTTAAAAATGTATTGGCGGCGAACCCGCTGGTAATGACATTGCCAATCGGTATCGAAGACGAATTCACTGGTGTTGTAGATGTACTTTCTCAAAAAGCTTACATCTGGGACGATTCTGGTTTACCAGAAAACTACGAAATCACTGACATCCCTGCTGACATGGTTGACAAAGCGGCCGAATACCGCGAGCAACTTATCGAAACTGCTGTTGAGCAAGACGACGACCTGATGATGGCCTACATGGATGGCGAAGAGCCTTCTATCGAAGACATCAAGCGTTGTATCCGTAAAGGTACTCGCGATCTGGCCTTCTTCCCAACTTACTGTGGTTCTGCTTTCAAGAACAAAGGTATCCAGTTAGTATTGGACGCAGTTGTAGATTACTTGCCAGCTCCTCAAGAAGTTGATCCGCAAGATCTGACCGACGAAGAAACCGGTGAGCCTACTGGCGAAAAAGCCATTGTTTCTCCAGATGAGCCGTTCCGTGCTCTGGCATTCAAAATCATGGACGACCGTTTTGGCGCATTGACCTTTATCCGTATCTATTCTGGTAAGCTGAACAAGGGTGACACCATCCTTAACTCTGCAACTGGTAAAACTGAGCGTATCGGCCGTATGGTAGAGATGCACGCAGACGAGCGTACTGAATTGAGCTCTGCACAAGCAGGCGACATCATCGCAGTTGTAGGTATGAAGAACGTACAAACTGGTCACACGTTATGTGATCCTAACAACCCTTGTACGCTTGAGCCTATGATCTTCCCTGAGCCGGTAATCTCTATCGCTGTAGCACCTAAAGATAAAGGTTCTACTGAGAAAATGGGTATTGCTATCGGTAAGATGGTTGCAGAAGATCCTTCTTTCCAGGTCGAAACTGATGAAGATTCTGGCGAAACCATCCTTAAAGGTATGGGTGAGCTTCACTTAGATATCAAAGTAGACATCCTGAAGCGTACTTACGGCGTTGAATTAGAAGTAGGTCAGCCTCAGGTTGCTTACCGTGAAACTATCACGCAAATGGTTGAAGATTCATACACCCACAAGAAGCAGTCTGGTGGTTCTGGTCAGTTCGGTAAAATCGACTACCGCATCAAGCCAGGTGAGCCTAACTCAGGCTTCAAGTTCGAATCTACTGTTGTTGGTGGTAACGCACCTAAAGAATTCTTCCCTGCCATCGAAAAAGGCTTCAAGGGCATGATGGAAGAAGGCGTACTAGCTGGTTACCCAGTACTAGACGTTGAAGTAGAGCTATTTGACGGTGGTTTCCACGCAGTTGACTCCTCTGCGGTAGCGTTTGAAATCGCAGCGAAAGGTGCATTCCGTCAATCGATTCCTAAGGCAGGTCCTCAGTTAATCGAGCCAATCATGAAAGTTGACGTTTTCACGCCAGACGATCACGTTGGTGACGTAATCGGTGACTTGAACCGTCGTCGCGGTATGATCAAAGATCAGGAAGCAGGCGCAACAGGTGTACGTGTTAAAGCAGACGTACCTCTTTCTGAGATGTTCGGTTACATCGGACACCTGCGTACTATGACTTCTGGCCGTGGTCAGTTCTCTATGGAGTTCTCACACTACATGCCTTGTCCTAATGCAGTATCTGAAAAAGTAATTGAAGAAGCTAAGGCGCGTAAAGCAGCTAAGTAATTTCGTTTACTAATAAAGCATACAAAAGCCCCGGCCACTTACCGGGGCTTTTTAGTTTTTACCCTGCCTGATTTGTTGACTACACTTAGTTAACAGATCAATTGCTTCACAAGTCATCATGAATCCGGGCCTGACTTTTACTAAAAAGATGCTCTTTTTAATTTTTGCCTGCGGTTTATCCTTTGCCACGCATAGCGCGCCAAAACAAACTATTGTTTATCCCGTTTCAATCGACCTGCAAGATAAACGCGATCTGTACACGGTCGCCGTTGTAAAAGTGATTTTTGCCCGGTCTAAGCGATACCAATTGCAGGCCTTACCGCTCAGAAGAGAATACGACAAATTACTGGCATTATTAAAGCGAGGAGAACTAGATATTGCTTGGGGGGGAGCCAGTGCAACCAACATCGAACAATTCAGGGCTGTTGATTTTCCGATAATGAGAGGATTGATAGGTTATCGCCTGTTTTTGGTGAAAAAGTCCAACAAGGATATGTTGAAAAACGTAGCTCAACTGAACGACTTAAAACCCTATACTATTGGTCAGGGTAGTACCTGGGTTGAGATAGACATGTTCCAGCGCGCCGGACTACAAGTTGTGCCAGCTGAATCTTACCCGGCGTTGTTTTCTATGTTAGCCAATGGCCGATTTGAGCTGTTTCCACGCTCCATTTTAGAGATTTCCAATGAACTCAATACCTTCTCGCAGTATGAACTTGAAGTTGCCGACCATGTGGCATTGCACTATGATTTTGCCTTACTTTTCTACGTCAATAAAAACAACAAACAATTGCACCAATACCTCACTGAACGGCTCAAAGATCCGGTAATAAAACTGCAAATAGAGCAGCTATTTAACAAATATTACCGAGACTCACTGGATAAATATCACTATGAACATAGGCGAGTTATCAAGCTGCCCAATACGCTGATGCCGTCAGTGAATGACTTTGAACAATCTAATTAACAGCCTCTTGCCAGGTACTTTCTAACCGGGCCATCAGTTGGCCTAACTCCTGACTGGATTCGTAAGGATTTGTTTCCCAACCCGCAATTTTACCCGCAAAACGCTCACTCTTTTCATTCAGTAGCTGTACAATCCAACGCAAATTAGAGGTATTAGGAATAATACCTATATTCGCCCAGCAGCGCCATTTGTCAAGATGTTGTTGAAAAGCATCAACATCAGTGTCAAACCCTTCTGCAGCAAGGTCTTTAGCCAACGCACCAGCAGATGAATCAGAACTGTGTTCAATGTAGAATGACAATGATATACGCTGACTGGTATTCAGGTTTCTGTGTCTGAGTTCATGCGTAATTTCTTTGATCCAATCATTTACTGTGAGGTTGTCTGACTGCATTATGACCGCTCCCGACAGCGCACTGTCTGTAGATTGCACTTATTTCAAGCTTAGTGTACCCGAACGGAAGAAAAGTATGAGCATGTGCATTGGCGCTTAGGTATAAGTTTTAATACCTTGTACTACCTAATGCAGAGGTAAAAGGTTCAAAACCTTATACCCATACATAACGGCCGATACCCACTCTCACGTGACATTGCATTGAGCTTGAATTAGCCGCGCAATATAATATAGCTAAGAGATCAGCAAGAATATTGCTCGCCAATGGAATATCAAGCGATTTAACAGGACTTATTATTTGCCCGAATAATAATATGCACAGGGTGATTGTATGAATCGACAACAAAAAATTGATTATACCGCGACAAACAACGAGTCTGGTTATGAGCAAGCGTGTGCTTTTTCTTTATCTTCTAGCCAGACCATAAGACTGAATCTCAAATCAATTTGGGAAACGCTGTCTCGACTATCCAAATCGCAACAGAATATCATCTACTTTCCATATCACTTGATAAGGCAGCAAAGCGAACAACATGCCATAGCTTGTCGCCATAGCTATAACGACATACCTCTAGGAAAAAAAGAAACGCGACGAATAAGAAGTATTGAGGTGGAAGTATTGGCGCTGGATACGGCTTTTAAATGTAGTTCTTTTCAGGAGTACAGTGAACAAAAGCGGGAGATTAAGCTTATTCTCATCGCTTTACGCACTATATTCAGCGAATTTAAAGACAATCGCAACGCCGACTGTAAGCAACGATTAAAATTATTCGAGCGACACATAACCCGGCTGATTGAAGAGCTCAAACACATCTCAGAAAATCTGCACTAGTCCATTATCCCCTTGCTCTAGCGAGAGTTTCTCTATCCAGGTAATAAACTGCTTGAGTAAATTCACTAAAATTTAATCGTTTCCCCTAAATTTAATTAGTTAATTTCACAAAAAATTAACATCAATATCTATAATGCATTGATTTATATATATTTTTATTAGCTGGCCTCAATAATGCAGTAAAAGAAAACGCAAAGTCGCTATTAATTTCTGACAAAAACACATCGAGGACAGATAAATGTATTCAGATGAAGATCTAAATGAAGCGGTTAATAAAGGGATTTTTAGCCCTGCCGCAGTCAACGAGTTCAGACAACAATTTGCACAAGCCCGCAATATTCATCAAGTGGATGAAGAAAACTTCCGGTTGCTCAGCGGTTTCAATGATGTTTTTGTGGTCATTGCCAGCGGACTTTTGTTGGCTTCACTCACCTGGTTGGGATTCGAAACCAAACCTGTTTTAGGAGCACTCATTTTGGCCGCGGGCTCCTGGGGACTAGCCGAAGTTTTTGTTAGAAGAAAACGCATGGCACTACCTGCTATTGGGTTGTTATTGAGCTTTTTAGCAGGCTTATTTGCCGTTCCTATCACCCTATTCGACGTCTCACACTCAGTGCATGAGTTACAGTTTGTCGCAGCCGGACTACTTACCGTGGCAGGAGCGTGGTTGCACTGGCAACGCTTTAGAGTGCCAGTAACTGTGGCAGCAGCAATGGTCTCATTATTTCTGGGTGTCTTCGGTGTATTGTTTAGTCAATTCCCAGAAATTCGCTTTTATTATCAACCCTATTTAGCAGGGGCTGGTTTAATTACCTTTGCGCTCGCTATGTATTGGGATGCCAAAGATCCCAAACGTCAAACCCGCAATTCTGATATCGCGTTTTGGCTACACCTGTTGTCAGCACCTCTGATTGTACACCCCATCTTTAGCACACTAGGTATCTTTTCTGGCGTTACAGGTTACTCCACAGCTATGATTGTGTTGGCGCTTTATACCTTACTGGCCTTGGTATCCATTATTGTAGACAGAAGAGCCATCATGGTTTCAGCCTTGGTTTATGTGGTTTATGCCATGAGTGGTTTACTGGAAAATTACGGTTTTGTCAGTTATAGCATGGCGTTGACAGGTATATTTATTGGCGGCAGTTTGCTATTGCTTTCAGCCTACTGGCGTCAAAGTCGCTCATTCCTTGTGAATAACTTGCCGGGCAAAGCGCAAACATTCTTACCAGCAACTCATTAAACCTCAAAACCATGTTACGTCACTGAACTTACCAGTGACGTAACTTCCAATTTTAAAACAACCATATTTCTTAATCATTTTCTCTCATATTTCAAAACTGTTTTGTGTTTTTGCATACTCATCAACATGGGCGTAAAATCACACACAATATGAATTCTTATCGATACACAAGCCACATAAATGAGCCAAATACAAAATGTCGGGGTCTGGTCTGAATTACTTGAAGCTGTAGAAGACTTTAACAAACGCTTTTTTATTACCAGTAAAACACTACTTACTCAGCCACAGCATGTGTTGCAAGAAATAAGTGCAGAAAACCCGAGCAAAGAGTATGTGCCTGCTGTTAAATACGCGTTTTTGATCATGTCATTTTATGCAGTATCAGCCGCTTTTTTGGGGATCAATTTCACCACCCTTGGTCCGGTAATCAATAACGAGCAGCAAGGTATCGATATTTTGTGGCAGTTTTTGGATAAATCTATCGTGTTTCTAACACTGCTATCTCTTTTACCAACGGCCTGGTTAGTCTCGAAACTCTTCTCCGCCAGCGGCCAGAGTAGCCTTAATTGCTACAAAATATCCCTCTACGCCTACTCTCTGGCAACGATTGCCGTTTTAATCGTAGTTGCTCCAGTAAAATGGCTTTTTCCTGAGCTATCTAACGAAGATACCTTGGCATTGATCTCTTATTTAGGTATTGCTTCAGTCGTCTGCGTAGGATGGATTTATTGTCGTTGTTTTGCAGTTGGATTTTGGGAAGGTACTTGGAAAACGATTGTGAGTTATCTTTGGTGTCAGGTAATCGCTATAGCGCTATTCGCCGTCTTCTCATTCGTTGTGGGTTTTTACGTTGGGTATTCAGAAACCATTAATACGCCTGAGACATCGATAGAAGCAGCTAAAGGATAATCAGCAAGACAACAGATATTGCCTTGCCAAAATCGATAAGCGTTAAAAGGGCAACGGATACTTCTTCAACAGCGCTAAAACTTCAGCTTGTAGTGTTTCAGACAGGGGCATAGAAAAGGCCGCAAGGTTTTCCTTAAGTTGAGGCATACTGGTAGCGCCAATGATTATAGAGGTCACACCATCCACTTTATCACACCAGGCTAGTGCCAGTTGCGCGGCTGTCATACCGTGACGTTCAGCCAGTGTTTTAATATCTGCCACTGCACTGTTCACCACCTGACTATCGCGAAACAATCCATTGCGCTGCGCTATCGTCCAACGGCTGCCTTCTGGCCGGGCGCCATTGAGATATTTACCACTCAGCACTCCGCCCCCGAGTGGTGACCAAGGCAGGTAAGCAATGTCTTCGTGAATACAGTGTTCAATCAGGTAAGGCCAATCTTTAGTGTGCAGCATGTTAAATTCGTTTTGAATAGATACCATCCGCGGCAAACTGTATTTTTCACTGAGTTTGAGGTATTCACTGATCCCCCATGTGGTATCGTCTGAAAGGCCACAATAACGAATTTTACCTGCTTGCACACAGTCGTTAAGCCCTTGCAATATCTCAAGCATGTCATTGGACGCTTGCTCAGTGTTAGTATCACTAAACTTTACCTGGCCAGGCCAGTGGTTGGAAAAATGAGGATGACGGCGATTAGGCCAATGCAACTGATATAAATCGATGTAGTCTGTTTGCAAGCGTGTGAGCGAAGCATCCACCGCCTGCTTTATCGCTTCACCACTGATTTTACCTCCTTCTCGTATCCAGGATAGTCCCGGCCCGGCAATTTTTGTAGCTAACACCAGGTCCTTGCGTTTTTCTGGATTTTTGGCCAACCAATTGCCGATGACCTTTTCGGTCGCGCCATAAGTTTCTGCCCTGGGCGGAATAGAATACAGTTCCGCGGTATCAATAAAATTAACGCCTTGGGACAGCGCATAATCCAGCTGTTGCTCAGCATCTTGCTGAGTGTTCTGTTCTCCCCATGTCATGGACCCGAGACAAACACGTGACACCTTCAAACCACTACTACCTAAAACGGAATATTCCATATCTGAGAACCTGTTATTTGATATTTCATTAATTCTATAGAAGATGTATGGACGGATTCGAGAATTGAAAGGTAACAAACAACGCTAATTCCCCAGAAAAATCAGTCTTAGCCAGAATTTCAATTTGCGAAAAAGCGTTTGTTTGCATCCACATCACGTAATACCATAGCGCGCTGAAATATCGTTATTCATCACACTTAACAAGGAATAAAAATGAAAAACAAAGGTTTAATTGCACTGGTTTTAGCTGCTGCAGTTCTCTCGGGTTGTGCGTTTAACCCACAACAAGCATCACTCAACCCAACACTTAACATAAGTGAATCACAGGTGGGCAACAATACTAAAGTTGCCGTACAGGTGATTGATGAGAGAGCAGATAAGTCGCTTGGTCGCAGAGGCACAGCGTATGGTGATGCGGCTGAGATCACAGCGAAACAAGATCTGGCTACAGTGGTACAACAAGAAATTGAAAAGGGTCTTGTAAAACAAGGATTTATTGTTAGCGAAAAAGCAGATGCCGACAGCGTATTGATGGTGGAAATCAGAGCGCTTGAATATTCAACTTCTACTGGTTTCTGGACCGGTGGCGTACACATCAAAGGTGCGTTCAAAAGCCGAGCCAAAAATGCAGACAGCGACATGGAAAAGATGTATCGCTATGAGAAAGAGGAACGAGTTGTAGTAGTACCTACTGCCGAGACCAATGAACAATGGATTAATGAGGCTTTAACAGAAACACTGAATAAGCTGATTACTGACGGCGAGTTATTAAACTTTCTTTCAGCTAAATAATCTTGCAATAAAGAGTCCCCGGCATAGTTGATGTCGGGGACACAACTTCTTATTTACTGTCGTTTACCTTATCCAATACCGCTTTTTCTCGTTTTTTACCCAAGCTTTTTGCCAGTTTTTTCATACTCACGGTGCGATCATTTTCATCGACGATATCGATACCCAATAAGGTTTCCAGCAAGTCTTCCATAGTGATGATGCCTTCAAGGCCACCGTATTCGTCTACCACCAGAATCATATTGGCCCGTTGACTCAAAAACTTATCAAAAGCAGACGACAGCGGCATGCTAGCGAGCATCACAATCATTTCTTTTTTGTATTCTACAAGATGCTTTTGGCCGTTCCCTCTTGCTTGCGCCAGCAACAAATCTGACTTCATCACAAAACCGCTAATTTTCTCAGGTTCATTCTCTTCATAGATGGGGATGCGAGAAAATTCGTTACTGTCGTATTTGTGGAAATAGGTTTCCACAGTGAGGTGCTCGGATAGAGAGAACACTACCGTTCTGTGGGTCATGGCATCTTTTATTTTTAACTCATGAAGGTTTAATAAACTCTGCATAAAGTTCATTTCATGAGCGGCCAGCTGTCCTTCCTGTGCGGATATTTCTGCCATGGCTAACATTTCACCGCGACTCAAGCCACGCAATGGACTGTCTTCTTTGAATCCCTTTGTTAACTTCTCCGACATTTTGACAAATGGATAGAGCACGATAATCAAATATTTAAGGAAAAAGGCCGTCACTGGTGCCAGTTGACGCCAGTAAGTGGCACCCAGCGTTTTTGGAATGATCTCAGAGAAAACCAGAATTAAAAGGGTTAATACCGCGGAAATTAAGCCTAAATAAGCATCGCCGAATACCACGGCAGCCTGTGCTCCCGCTCCAGCAGCCCCCATTGTGTGGGCAATGGTGTTGAGAGTGAGAATAGCAGAAAGCGGCTTATTGATGTCTGCAGAAAGCTCCCGTAACAGCGTTCCTGTTGGTTTTCCCTCTCTTTCCAACAAAGAAATATAAGCAGACGAACAGCTCAATATGACGGCCTCCGCTACAGAGCAAATAAATGAGAACCCCAAGGCAATAAATACGTAAATTATCAGCAGCGTCACTACTCGTTCCTATCTCAAAATTCGGATGTCTATTCAGGTAAGCCCATAGTATGACACAGGCTCCTTTTTTCCGGGAAAATAAAATAATACCTATTTTGTAGTAATTATTGCTTGCATCCATCCCAAAGTTAATACTACATTGTAGTTATAAATGTATGGGGCGGGTTATGGCAGAAAAAGAGAAGTTTTTAGGAGAGTTCGAGCAAATCGTTTTATTGGCGTGCATTCAATTAGGCACAACCGCCTATGGCGCCAGTTTAAGACAATTGCTTCACGATGAGATTCAGCGTGATGTGGCCATTGGAGCACTTTACTCCACCCTTGAACGCCTGGAGAAGAAAGGCATGGTTACCTCAAAATTTGGGGAAGCCACTGCCGAACGCGGAGGTAAACCGAAACGTTTTTTCGAGGTGACAGCTAAGGGACAGGAAGCTCTAAAAAGAGCGCGAGAAGCGATGAATACTCTTTGGAATGGTATTTCCATCAGGCAAATGGATGCACAGGTGAAACCGTGAACGAATCAAAACCACCCGGTAGACCGCCTCCGCTGTTGGCGCAAAGAATACTAAATCTGGTGGTCCCCAATCACTTAAAAGAGAGTTTAACGGGAGACCTGGAAGAAGAGTTTGCGCACCGCGCAATGACTAACGACAAACAAGCCACTCACTGGTTTTGGAGACAAACAATGCAAACATCACTGCACTACTTTTCACAATATCTGGCCACCGAAGCCATGCTGAAGAAATTGGTTATCATCACGACGCTCGTATTGTTCCCTACCCTGCTTATCATGATTTCCTGGCTCAGTAATATGGATACAGAAACCTCTGAGCATGTCTGGAACAATTTATTGCAGGGGAAAATACACAGCTTCTTATTTGAAGCCGAAGTGCTCGCTCTAGGATCAGAAAAACTGGCGACGGACTTTGACCTTTTGATGTACTTCAATACTCCTGCTGCTCTGTGGACAGTATTTGCATTGGCAGTGCTGTATTTCCGCAACAAAAAAGCGGCTTTTTCTGCGCATCAAGCCGCGGCCTGGTCAACGGTCTTGATGTTATTGCCCTATTTGTTTGGATTGATCTATATCGAAATTATTGAGCCGCAAGCGCGCCACGTAGGGCCACCAGTTGCGTTTATGGCTTTGTCTATTGTGTATTTGATATTACCTTCCAGCTCTTTAGTATTGCGTAAGATGGTTAAGAAATAACCTTTAACGTTCAAAAATGTACTAGAGCTGGTATAAAGGTCATCATCACTTGCTGTTAAATGAGATATACCGATGCGCCTGGCCAGCTCTTTTGCAATCATTCTCTGTTTACTGTTTTTTCCTTCGCTATCTTGGGCTCACCCAAAACTTAATACGCTAAGCATTTCTGAGGCCCGGGAGCTAATGCTCCTGGAAAAGTTGAGTAGTGAAAGATTAACCAAATTTTACCTTGAGCAAATCGCGTTAAACAACAAACGTGGCGCTGGAATCAATGCTGTTGTACAAATCAATTCCGCTGCACTTGATAGTGCCAGAACCTTGGACGAGGAGCGTAGAAAAGGCAAGGTCAGGGGCCCTCTCCACGGAATTCCAATTCTACTCAAAGATAATATCGATACTGGCGATGGAATGGCTAATACCGCGGGCTCCATTGCCTTAGCCAATAATATCCCTGACAAAGATGCTCAATTAGTTAGCGTGCTGAGAGAAGCCGGCGCGGTGATATTGGGTAAAACCAACCTGAGTGAATGGGCAAACTTTCGTTCTTTTCACAGTACAAGCGGTTGGAGTAGCTTATACGGCTTAACCAAAAACCCAATTGAACACTCGCGCAATACTTGCGGCTCAAGCTCAGGCTCGGCTGCGGCTGTTGCCGCCGGGTTTGCAATGGTTGCGATAGGTACAGAAACCAATGGCTCAATAGTATGTCCCTCGGCCGCTACTGGTCTCGTGGGTATCAAACCCACATTGGGTACTGTAAGTCGCGATGGCATCATACCAATAGCTCACAGTCAGGATACCGCGGGTCCAATGGCCCGCAATGTCGCCGATGCGGTATATCTTCTGGAGGCAATGCACAGTTTTAACGAACAAGATCCGCTCGCTCAACACGCCAATAGCAACCTCTCTGTTCATCTTAAAGCGAATGGATTACAAGACAAACGCATTGGAGTCGCTACCAACCTGGCTGGCTTCCATTTTGGAGTCGATGCCCTGTTTGATAACGCACTAGCATTGATGTCTACATCAGGTGCCACACTTATCGATATAGAAATGCCGGATAGAAGCGTATTTTCTGATGATGAATTCACCGTACTGTTATTTGAATTCAAACATGGACTGAATCACTATCTCAAACAAGCGAACCTGCCCCACACCTTGGCATCCTTGATGGAATTTAATATTGCTCACCACAAGCAAACAATGCCGTTTTTCAAGCAAGAAATTTTTGAATTGGCAGAAAAAAAAGGTCCGCTTAGTGAACAAATCTACCTGTCAGCTCTGGAGAGAAGTAAACGGCTTGCGGGACCGGAGGGTATTGACCTCGTTATGCAGCGCTATCAATTAGACTTAATCGTTAGTCCGACGACAGCCCCCGCATGGAAAACCGACCTGGTAAATGGCGATCACTACATGGGTGGCACCAGCAGTTTTGCAGCCGTTTCTGGTTACCCTCACATCACAGTTCCTATGGGCCATTATCAGGGGTTGCCAGTAGGTATATCAATGTTTGCGGGGCATCTGGCTGAACCAGTATTAATCGAAGCGGCGTATGGTTTTGAATCCCGTTTAAAGGCGCAATGATTAATCTGTGGTGCATTGAACGATGTAAAACAATTCAAACGGCCGTTTAAATTTTTAGCAAGACTGATACACTCAAGACACAAAAACCAAATGGAAGAGTGAATATGTTAAAAGCAGAATACAAAGAAAGAGGCCCGGTACCCCAAGATGTTATCGAAGCTGTCGAGTTTACGGCACCCGCCCCTCAACATGATGAAATACTCGTGGAGTTGCAGGCCTCACCCATAAATCCTTCTGACGTACTCACACTGACCGGCTTATATGGAATTCTGCCACCACTACCCGCTATTGGCGGCAATGAAGGTGTTGGAAAAGTCGTTTCTGTAGGTGAAAAGGTTGAGCACTTCAAGCCTGGTCAATCAGTTCTTCTGCCAGTGGGAATTGGCACCTGGTCCACTCACATTGTCGCCCCTGCCAAAAAGTTCATCCCGCTGCCTGACGGTGCCGATCCTCAGCAACTATCCATGTTATCCATCAATCCGCCCACAGCCTCATTAATGCTGTCAGAGTTTATGCCTTTGAAAGAGGGGGATTGGGTAATCCAAAATGCCGCTAACTCCGCGGTTGGAAATTACCTTATTCAACTGGCCAGATTACGTGGTTTAAAAACCGTTAACATAGTGCGCAGAGAATCACTTATTGAACCACTTACAAAAGCTGGCGCTGATGTTGTACTTGTAGATGGCGATGACTTGGTGAAGCGAGTGCGCAAAGCAACGGAAAAAGCTGAAATCCAATTAGCGATCGATGCCGTAGGAGGCACTGCTTCTAACCGCCTGGCCGATTGCCTGGCATCTCAGGGAACCTTGGTTAACTACGGTATGATGAGTGGTGAGGCAGCACAGGTGTCTTCAGCGAATCTGATTTTTAAGGACATTACAGTTAAAGGCTTTTGGCTGGCCATATGGTTTCAGCGCGCAACCAAAGAGGCGCAACAAGCATTGTATAATGAACTGGCTATGCTAATTGCAACCGGCAAATTAAAGGCGCCCATTGATCGGATATACAAGGTGGCTGAAATAAAAGATGCGGTAGCCTATGCAGCTCAAGGTGAGCGCAATGGAAAAGTATTAATAACAGCTTGATCAACAAAAGTAGCAGGGGCTGCCGCCCCCTTATTAACTTTTTTATCCCGCAATTCAAACTTTATTGATACTCAGGGCGACTTACAAAATAACGTCTCAATATCAGGTAATTTTGTAATGAATAAATTCGCTAAAACCGTCGCCCTGTCCTCCGGCTTTTTGTTAGTTTCCTTGTATGCAATGGCTCGTCAGGCCCCTGTTCCGGTGTACGCTGTGGCCATCGATGATTGTCAGGTCGTTACGCAAATCACGCTGGGAGAGGAAGAATATGAAGCCTGGCAAAAAATACAGGATCTGGAAAAGCAAATGCAGGTTATCCAAGGCCCATTAAAAACTGTAGAAGCCAAGTTTTCTGAATATGGCAAGGAAATGGAAGAATTGAATGAATTAGCGGTGCAGGAAACAGAACAAACCTTGTATATAGATAAAGAGTTGCTGCGCAAGACTGAGAGACTGGCAGACAAAATCTCAGCATTAGCGGATGCACACCAATCCGATTTTGATGCTATAGGTGAGTTGGGAGAGAAAATTGGTGAGCAAGCTGATATCTTTAGTGACACCATAGAGAGCGCATTTGAGGGCCTCGATTACAACCAGGTAAAAATATACAAAGCAGATGAACCACTGGACTTAGAGCAGTGTTACAACGAGCAATTAATGTAGCATTAGCGAAATAATTCAGGGCGGAATTACCGCCCTTTTTGGTGTAAGTAACTAGATTAAACTGACACTCGGCGAGCCTACCAATGTTTCGGCCACTTGTGATCTGGAAGTATTCTCGGCATATTCTGTTGAAAGAATAGTATCCACATAATGCCACTGAGTAGTTACATTTTCAGCGGTAAACGTCAGGGTCATAAAACCTCTATCCATCGCATTCATATATTGCAAATCCTCAACTAACTGAACTATGCCAGCTTCTGTTGCAATAGCATCTTCTGGCGCAATTGAGAGGTACTGCTCTAATCCGGGAGAAGACACGGAGGGTGTCGCAAATTCAACGCCTACTGCATCACCAGAGAGGTCTTTCAGATTATTTGCCCAAGCGTTATGAGTATCACCCGCTAACACCACCAGATTTTTATTAAGCTGCTTCGCAGTACCTAAAATAACCTCACGCTCATAGGCATATCCATCCCAAGCATCAAGGTTGTAAGGGATAGAAGGCAAACTAAGCAGGGCAACAATCTCCGGCGTCAGACGCGCTATATTAGCTTGTAAATAGGCTAATTCTTCACTAGTCAAAGTGGGATCACCCGCTTCAGCGCGTTGTGCCAGTACAGCTATTTGACCAAGCTCCGCATACTCAGCAACAGAAAGCTGCTGAGTAGCTATTGCTGCGGGTAACAGCATGCGCCCCATGAGTACTTGCTGACCCAGTACTTGCCAGGTAGCCGTGGAAATGGACATTGAGCCTTGTAACCAGGTTAGCTGCTCTGCACCTAACATTGTGCGGTTACTATTACTAACATCAGCGGTAAATCCTGCTGAATCAATTGCCCCAGTTGCAGGATCAATATAGTTAGCATAATCAAGCTGTTGATCTCGCGCCACAACACGAGTATCAAGCATGTATAAATCAACCAACTCCCCAAAATTAAATTGGCGATTAATGATTTCGTTGTTACCTTCCACGACTGGTCTGATAGGCATCCACTCGAAATAAGCTTGTAACGCTGCTAGTTTACGCTCTTCGAAATCCCCCTCATCGTCCTGGTGGTTTTCGGCACCATCTCGCCAGGTATCATTAGTAACTTCGTGATCATCCCAAACGGCGATAAACGGCACAGCGGCATGCAACCTCTGCAACCCGGCATCAGTGTGATATTGCGCGTAACGAGTACGGTAGTCTGTCAGGGTTAATAATTCTGCATCAGGTAACACTTCGCGCCCCATAGCAGCGGCATTTTCACTGGCATAGCCATTGCGATCATACTCATAAATGTAGTCTCCAAGATGAAGTACCGCATCGAGATCGTCTTGTTGTGCAGCTAAATCATAAACATTAAAAAAGCCGGCAGGGTAATTGGAGCAGGACATGACAGCCAATTTAACAGAGGTTACGTCCATTGCTGGCAAAGTGCGAGTCATCCCAAAAGGAGAAGTAGTATCACCACTGATAAAACGATAGTAATAAGTAGTGCCCGGCGTTAAATCAATGGCATCAATCTTCAGCGTGTAATCGCTAGCGGAAGAAATATTGGTGCTTCCGCTGGTCACCATCTCTTGAAATTCAGCATCAGTTGCTACTTCCCAGGTCGCCGGAAGTTCACCTTCAAAACCTTCTTCAGTTGGTGTCACTCTGGTCCATAGAATAACTGCATTTTGTGTTGGGTCGCCACTCGCTACTCCATGCTGGAATGCAACGGGAATTGGGTCGGGCTCTGGTGTTGCGGTTGGGGCTTCCACCTCTGGCAGTTTGAGATCATTGCCATCGAGGCACCCCATTAAACCAGAAGAAACTATGGCAAGACCCACCCCTCTGGAGGTGAGTTTCAAAAAGTAGCGTCGGGACAGAGCATTGCTTTTCATCTTTTTATTCGCTTGTGAATATATCAAAAAGCTAGCATGTTGACTCCAGGGTATGACATTTTCATTAAATTAACGTAAATTCTTTACCCATGACGGAGTTTATCAATCATTAGATAATCTGATTATTTTTTTAGACTGTAACGAAGATTTGGCGATCACATCCTTCCATACCAGATTAAAAAACTGCTCAAAACGACCGTTTCCGTCCATTGCTTGTAAGGCTTTTTGTAATTCATCAGCGAGTTCCCTGTTACTTTTTGCTAAGAAAAAAGTAAATTTTGTTGGGTAATAGATAGCCACATCAGGGGATACGGAGATGCCTCTGGTTTGTAAATGCTCATGTTCAAACCACACCTCAAACATACTTCTCGGCAAATAGTCCACGCGCTCAAGCTCTAACAATTTGAATAAACTGCTGTAAGAGGTCGTCCCCTGTACGTTGAATCCATGCTTTTGCAGAATTAAATAATCTGGCCAATCTGGCGACAAACCCGCCAGCATGTTTTTAATTTCAATATCTCCAGTTGTTTTAAATTCGGTTACCCTGGCTTCTTTAATAAGCAATAGACGATATCCGAATAATCCCTGGAAAATATCGAAATCCACTTGAGAGAGATCGTTAACCCTTTCTGGTGTAGAGATGGCCCAAAAAACATCAATCCCCATGCCTTGCTCGACAAGCTTCAAGCTCCTGCCCCTTGGCATACGTATTTCACTGGGCCTTAATTCATACTTTTTTAAGCTCTCTGAATTCTCGAATGCAAACCGCAATAGTTGCAATGGATAACCGGTTCTCTCATCAAAATTGGTTTCCGGACGAGGGTAAAAAAGGCTTAAGGAAGCTTTCGCTTGCAGCTCAGTACATAAAAAAAGTAATAAACAACAACTGTAGCGAAGTATTTTATGTATCAACATCTATGCATAATTCACCGTTAATCTAAACTAAGTTTAGCAGGTTATTTTTACTACCCCATTTGGAATTCTGAAACATTTTTGTTAGCAAAAATTTATTAGTTGCTGTTAGTATTTAAATCTACTTTGTTTTTAGGATTACAGGACAGCAATGAGATTTGATAAATTCCTACGCACTTTGGATATGGGAGATTGTGAAGACCAAATCCAGAGAGAAGCGTTACTTGAAATCGCCATCTTTTTTATGGTGGTAGATGGTACTGTTGATGCAGCTGAAGAAGAAGTTATTCGCAACTGGCTCGCGGAGATAGAATGGAACTCTGATATTTCTGTTCAAGATTTTTATACCAATGGTATGCACAAAGCGAACAATGCAATTGAGCAACAGGACCTGGAACACTTTATTGCTCACCGCAGCAGCCAACTTTTGGACGATGACTTTAAAACTAATGCATTAAAACTCGCCGATGAGATTGCTTCTGCCGATGGCATCATTGATGACAAAGAGAAAGTAGCTTTAGATATATTGAAGAGTTACCTGAATTAGCCCTTCCTTTCTTGTCAAAGGAAGGGATCCTTATAAAGAAAAATTACAGCGATTACTAATATTGCCAGCGCAATAAAAATTTTGATCATATCACTCAATACATTTGAGATTTCATCAGACATGCTTCCCTCACGAATAATAAAATGTTCAGTGAGGGACATCCTAGGTTATTTTTCCCCCCCGATCATGCAACCAAAATGATAGAAAATGAAAGCTTGGTTTGATCAATCTTGTACGACATTGTCCAACGACCTCCTTGCCAAATACATTTGCCTTCTGCAAATGTTTATAAGTTGACTTACTGTTTAAGACTAAAAGTTGCTTTTTACAACCCAACATGACAACGTTGTCATATAATTTAAAAAATAGTATTTTATGATGAAACAACGTGATAAAACTCTGGATATTTTCAGAGGACTGACCGTGTGTTTTATGATTTTGGTAAACACGCCGGGATCGTGGCAGCATATTTATTGGCCCTTAAAACATTCCGACTGGCACGGGGTGACACCAACTGATTTAGTATTCCCTTTCTTTTTATTTGCAGTTGGCAGTTCGCTTTTTCATGTCATCAAGAAAGATAGCAATAAAATAGACACCCTCAGAAAAGCGTTAAAGCGCTCTGTTTTATTGTTTGCCTTTGGATTATTTCTAAATGCCTTTCCTTTTGTGGAGACATTCCATGAATTAAGAATCATGGGAGTCTTGCAACGAATTGCCATATGTTACCTGTTGGCTGTGATAGTAATAGTGTATATACCTGCAAAAAGGATAAGCATATTTTGTTGCTTACTGCTTCTGGTTTACTGGTGCCTTGTTGGTTTTGACAAGACTTATTGGGAACTAAGCGATAATCTGGTAAGAGAAATTGACCTTCTCATTCTAGGTCAAAACCACATGTATCAGGGTTTTGGCATTCCCTTTGAACCAGAAGGGTTGCTGAGTTGTTTTCCTGCAACGGTTTCTGTTTTATTTGGCTACCGAACAACTCAGCTGATATCAGTTACTGACACCACAAAAGCTAAGAATCTCGCTCTTTTAAAATACGGTATTGCTCTTACAGCCGTTAGTTTATTGTGGATGTTGTTTTTACCTCTGAATAAACCCCTGTGGAGCAGCAGTTATGTATTGCTGACAACTGGCCTTGCTCAAATTTTACTTGGTGTTATTTATCTCTCAGAAAAGCTCCCCGTATTTCGAATGATCAATGGTCTCATGGAAATCTACGGGAGTAATCCACTGCTTGTTTATATCCTTTCTTGGCTTTTTGCTGCGAGTTTAGCGTTGCCGCTTTTCGACCCTTTGATTTATCCTTCACAATCTTTAACCGGACTATATTTCGATACTGCATCCACTTTCATACCTGCAAAGCTTGCCTCGTTAAGCCATGCCATCTTAACCGTAGCTCTTTTTTATTTGCTATCACTGTGTTTGTACAAAAAACGGATCTTTATCAAGATCTAGTAATCCAATGCATGGGCGGGGATCAGAGCCTTACCGTGGATGCTTCTGTTGGTTCACGATGAAGTTTAATAAAAGCTGATACTGATATTATGCCGGATCTGACCTCGTATGCTGACAGGTGTTATTGTAGGTTCGGCTTTAGCCGGACAAAGACGAGAACTTGTAACTAAGTTTTCGAGATAAATCTCGACCTACAGGTATTACTTTATTCGTCTCATCCCTGAGACTCACCCCTTCGGGGCCGTGCTAAAGCACGTTCAAATTTGTTCCAGACAAATTTGTCACATGAGGGGTGAAGCCCGTCTCGGACGAAGTGAAAACTTGGAGCTTTGTCAGGGCTGAACGACCCGGCAAGGATGGCGAGGCTGGGTGACAATCATCAGGGATGTGTTAACGACTAACATGACCAGACAACCTATAGCACCGCCCACCCGAACGACTCGCCATGGATGGCGAGGCTGGATGCCCCTTCAGGGACGATTGTTACTCGTGCTCTAATCAGACAATAAGTAAAGCCATGTTAAACAATGGGTTAGGCATCTCTTGTAGATTAGCGCAGCTAATCACCATTTAGGGGAAGGGCTATCCGTTGATGCTGATACAACACCATGACTTTTCGGAATCGCAAATGCAAAAAGGGCTACCCTTTCGGATAACCCTTTCTCTAAATAGGAGCCTGGCGGTGTGCTACTCTCACATGGGGGTGAAGGCGGATTCTTTAGCTGCGCAGCAGCGCCCGCCTGAACGACTCGCCATGGATGGCGAGGCTGGATGCCCCTTCAGGGACGATTGTTACTCGTGCTCTAATCACAACGCAGATGATGAAGTTACTATTGATGGGTTAGGTTTCCCCATGAGGTAGCACGGTAAGTTCTATTTAGAAAGGAGGCTACCCGACATGAACGCCAGGAATGATAATGTTTACTGCCGCAGAAACGAAAAAAGGCCACCCAACTGGGTAGCCTTCTTTCTAAATAGGAGCCTGGCGGTGTGCTACTCTCACATGGGGAAGCCCCACACTACCATCGCCGCTAATACGTTTCACTGCTGAGTTCGGAATGGATTCAGGTGGTTCCGTATCGCTATGGCCGCCAGACAAAAACTGGAAACAAACTTGGAAATTCTGATAAATCGTGTATGAGGGTAAGCGCGTCTTACTCTTAACATAAGCAAGTGCTTGTTTGTCACAACACCAAATAATACCGGGTGTTGTATGATTAAGCCTCGCGGGCAATTAGTACAGGTTAGCTTAACGCCTTACAACGCTTCCACACCCTGCCTATCAACGTCTTAGTCTTAAACAACCCTTCAGGACAGTTAAACTGTCAGGGATGACTCATCTTTGGGCCGGCTTCCCGCTTAGATGCTTTCAGCGGTTATCCGTTCCGAACGTAGCTACCGGGCAATGCGATTGGCATCACAACCCGAACACCAGCGGTTCGTCCACTCCGGTCCTCTCGTACTAGGAGCAGCTCCCATCAATCATCCAACGCCCACACCAGATAGGGACCGAACTGTCTCACGACGTTCTAAACCCAGCTCGCGTACCACTTTAAATGGCGAACAGCCATACCCTTGGGACCGACTTCAGCCCCAGGATGTGATGAGCCGACATCGAGGTGCCAAACACCGCCGTCGATATGAACTCTTGGGCGGTATCAGCCTGTTATCCCCGGAGTACCTTTTATCCGTTGAGCGATGGCCCTTCCATTCAGAACCACCGGATCACTATGACCTACTTTCGTATCTGCTCGACGTGTCTGTCTCGCAGTTAAGCTAGCTTATGCCATTGCACTAACCTCACGATGTCCGACCGTGATTAGCTAACCTTCGTGCTCCTCCGTTACTATTTGGGAGGAGACCGCCCCAGTCAAACTACCCACCAGACACTGTCCACAACCCGGATTACGGGTCAGTGTTAGAACATCAAACATACAAGGGTGGTATTTCAAGGACGGCTCCACGCTATCTGGCGACAACGCTTCAAAGCCTCCCACCTATCCTACACATGTAGGGTCAATGTTCAGTGCCAAGCTGTAGTAAAGGTTCACGGGGTCTTTCCGTCTAGGTGCGGGTACACAGCATCTTCACTGCGATTTCAATTTCACTGAGTCTCGGGTGGAGACAGCATGGCCATGGTTACACCATTCGTGCAGGTCGGAACTTACCCGACAAGGAATTTCGCTACCTTAGGACCGTTATAGTTACGGCCGCCGTTTACCGGGGCTTCGATCAAGAGCTTCGCTTACGCTAACCCCATCAATTAACCTTCCGGCACCGGGCAGGTGTCACACCGTATACGTCATCTTTCGATTTAGCACAGTGCTGTGTTTTTAATAAACAGTCCCAGCCATCTGGTCACTGCGACCCCCATCTGCTTACCACGCGAAGTGTTCACAAACAGGGGCGTACCTTCTCCCGAAGTTACGGTACTATTTTGCCGAGTTCCTTCACCCGAGTTCTCTCAAGCGCCTTAGTATTCTCTACCTGACCACCTGTGTCGGTTTGGGGTACGGTTCTTATATACATACGTTTAGAGGATTTTCCTGGAAGCCGGGCATCAACTGCTTCGCTACCGTAGTAGCTCGTCTCGTGTCTCGGCCTTAGGAACCCGGATTTACCTGAGTCCCCAGCCTACGCACTTTCACGTGGACAACCAACGCCACGCCAGCCTAGCCTTCTCCGTCACCCCATCACTGTATATAAAAGTACGGGAATATTAACCCGTTTCCCATCGACTACGCATTTCTGCCTCGCCTTAGGGGCCGACTTACCCTGCCCTGATTAGCATGGGACAGGAAACCTTGGTCTTCCGGCGTGGGGGTTTTTCACCCCCATTATCGTTACTCATGTCAGCATTCGCACTTGTGATATGTCCAGCAAACCTCTCGATTCACCTTCATCCACTTACACAACGCTCCCCTACCCAGCACTTACGTGCTGCCGCAGCTTCGGTATATTGCTTAGCCCCGTTACATCTTCCGCGCAGGCCGACTCGACTAGTGAGCTATTACGCTTTCTTTAAAGGGTGGCTGCTTCTAAGCCAACCTCCTAGCTGTCTTAGCCTTCCCACATCGTTTCCCACTTAGCAATATTTGGGGACCTTAGCTGGCGGTCTGGGTTGTTTCCCTCTCCACGACGGACGTTAGCACCCGCCGTGTGTCTCCCGGATAGTACTCATTGGTATTCGGAGTTTGCATGGGGTTGGTAAGTCGGGATGACCCCCTAGCCCAAACAGTGCTCTACCCCCAATGGTATTCGTCCGAGGCGCTACCTAAATAGCTTTCGGGGAGAACCAGCTATCTCCCGGTTTGATTGGCCTTTCACCCCCAGCCACAGGTCATCCCCTAACTTTTCAACGTTAGTGGGTTCGGTCCTCCAGTTGATGTTACTCAACCTTCAACCTGCCCATGGCTAGATCACCGGGTTTCGGGTCTATACCTTGCAACTACGCGCCCAGTTAAGACTCGCTTTCGCTACGGCTCCCCTATTCGGTTAACCTCGCTACAAAATATAAGTCGCTGACCCATTATACAAAAGGTACGCAGTCACAGAACAAGTCTGCTCCCACTGCTTGTACGTATACGGTTTCAGGTTCTATTTCACTCCCCTCGCCGGGGTTCTTTTCGCCTTTCCCTCACGGTACTGGTTCACTATCGGTCAGTCAGGAGTATTTAGCCTTGGAGGATGGTCCCCCCATCTTCAGACAAGATAACACGTGTCCCGTCCTACTTAATATGTGCTTTATGTTGCTTCGTGTACGGGGCTATCACCCTGTATCGCTCAACTTCCCAGAAGATTCCACTACAACATAAACCATCGGCTGTTACCCGTTCGCTCGCCGCTACTAAGGCAATCTCAATTGATTTCTTTTCCTGAGGGTACTTAGATGTTTCAGTTCCCCTCGTTTGCTTCTGCAACCTATGAATTCAGTTACAGATGACCTAAAAGGCCGGGTTTCCCCATTCGGACATCGTAGGTTATAACGGGTTTTATCACCTTACCTACGCTTTTCGCAGATTTACACGTCCTTCATCGCCTCTGACTGCCAAGGCATCCACCGTATACGCTTAGTCACTTAATCATACAACCCCTGTATCACTCAATGTTGCCATCTTATGAACAGACGCTGCTGTTGACTGTAACTCGCCTATGTCAGATAGAGTAAAACGCTATCGTTTACCCTAAATTTTTAAAAATACATACTTGGTTGATATCAAATGCATTACTTTTGCAATACATCAATATCGATGATTTATCAGCTTTTCCAGTTTGTTAAAGAACAGTTTAGAGTATGACCTCCATGGAAGGAGGAAAGCTCTGTAATTGCATGGAGCAATTCAGACAAAAACCCTAATGAATAATCTCTAGCGAGCCTATTCATTAAGGCATTTCAGTCTGCGTAAAGAAGTGGTGGAGCTAAGCAGGATCGAACTGCTGACCTCCTGAATGCAAATCAGGCGCTCTCCCAGCTGAGCTATAGCCCCATAATCTATTACCGAAGATTGGGATTATAATCTTTCTTAGGCGAGGTTTGAGTGAGGACGTTTAGCCTGCTAAACGACGAACTCAATAACGAAGCATAAGGAAGATTTGGTAGGCCTGGGCAGACTTGAACTGCCGACCTCACCCTTATCAGGGGTGCGCTCTAACCAGCTGAGCTACAGGCCTATGATGCACCTGAGCCAACGGCTTAGGCTGTCTTCGGTCTTCTTTACTTTTAAACAATAAAACAATCTGTGTGAACATCGAATTGAATTCAATTCGACACCTTTACGTAAGGAGGTGATCCAACCCCAGGTTCCCCTAGGGTTACCTTGTTACGACTTCACCCCAGTCATGAAACACAAAGTGGTAATCGCCCTCCCGAAGGTTAGACTAACTACTTCTTTTGCATCCCACTCCCATGGTGTGACGGGCGGTGTGTACAAGGCCCGGGAACGTATTCACCGCAGTATGCTGACCTGCGATTACTAGCGATTCCGACTTCATGGAGTCGAGTTGCAGACTCCAATCCGGACTACGACAGACTTTAAGGGCTCCGCTCCACATCACTGTCTCGCATCCCTCTGTATCTGCCATTGTAGCACGTGTGTAGCCCTACACGTAAGGGCCATGATGACTTGACGTCGTCCCCACCTTCCTCCGGTTTGTCACCGGCAGTCTCCTTAAAGTGCCCAACCAAATGCTGGCAACTAAGGACAAGGGTTGCGCTCGTTGCGGGACTTAACCCAACATCTCACGACACGAGCTGACGACAGCCATGCAGCACCTGTGTCAGAGTTCCCGAAGGCACCAATCCATCTCTGGAAAGTTCTCTGCATGTCAAGTGTAGGTAAGGTTCTTCGCGTTGCATCGAATTAAACCACATGCTCCACCGCTTGTGCGGGCCCCCGTCAATTCATTTGAGTTTTAACCTTGCGGCCGTACTCCCCAGGCGGTCTACTTAGCGCGTTAGCTTCGCTACACACAGAAATGAATCCGCATACAGCTAGTAGACAGCGTTTACGGCGTGGACTACCAGGGTATCTAATCCTGTTCGCTACCCACGCTTTCGCACATGAGCGTCAGTTTTTGGCCAGGGAGCCGCCTTCGCCACTGATGTTCCTCCAGATATCTACGCATTTCACCGCTACACCTGGAATTCCACTCCCCTCTCCAAAACTCTAGCCATACAGTTCCAAATGACTCTCCCAGGTTAAGCCCGGGGCTTTCACATCTGGCTTATATAGCCGCCTGCGTGCGCTTTACGCCCAGTAATTCCGATTAACGCTCGCACCCTCCGTATTACCGCGGCTGCTGGCACGGAGTTAGCCGGTGCTTCTTCTGTTGCTAACGTCACAGCTGATGGGTATTAACCATCAACCTTTCCTCACAACTGAAAGTGCTTTACAACCCGAAGGCCTTCTTCACACACGCGGCATGGCTGCATCAGGGTTTCCCCCATTGTGCAATATTCCCCACTGCTGCCTCCCGTAGGAGTCTGGGCCGTGTCTCAGTCCCAGTGTGGCTGATCTTCCTCTCAGAACAGCTAGAGATCGTCGCCTTGGTGAGCCGTTACCTCACCAACAAGCTAATCTCGCTTAGGTTCATCCCAGGGCGAGAGCCGAAGCCCCCTTTGGTCCGTAGACGTTATGCGGTATTAGCCATCGTTTCCAATGGTTGTCCCCCACCCCGGGGCAGTTCCCTAAGTATTACTCACCCGTCCGCCACTCGTCAGCGAAGTGCAAGCACTTCCTGTTACCGTTCGACTTGCATGTGTTAGGCCTGCCGCCAGCGTTCAATCTGAGCCATGATCAAACTCTTCAATTAAAATCGAAAATATAAATTTTTTGGGTCGACATCAAAATCAATCGATGCCCACACAGATTGTCTTATTGCTGATTGTTAAAGAACGTTGCCGTTTTCGGCTGCTTGAGTCTCTCCTCAAGCGGGATGCGCATTCTACACTTCCCTTTGTGACTGTCAACATTTTATTTGAATTTATTTTTTCAAGTAACTTGTTGAAGTCCGCCTCACTAAAGGCCTGTAGAGTTTTTACGCAATTCAGTTTTTGTGCCTTTAGCAGCTGCTCCCGAGTGTTTCCCCCTGAAGCGAGCGCGCATTCTACAGACATCATCTTCACCGTCAACACTTTATTGTAAATTTTTGACAAAAAAGGTTTGTTCGCTGATTTATTGACCATGCCGCTGTAAAAACCATCTATTACCGGCATCTGTCGGGCTATATTGCTTAATCAAAGGGGGCTTTGTAGTTCCATCTATATGAATAATCAGTACGGCAGTCACCGCCCGCGTATACCTACAGTAGCTTTGCAACATAACATTGTGTTTGAGCAGATATTGGTTACTATGTTCTATTGTGCGTGAATTTATTCGGTGTCACCTTTTCAGGGATACAAAAGCGCACTATTACTTATTACAATAATTATAGTTAAAGGATATCTCATGCCACTTTTCTTACCAGGCTTGGCAATTGGTGCACTTATTGGTGTAGCAGGCTATTTGCTCTTAGCATTTGAACTTTTCAATCTCGATTCATCCATTGCTTTTTTAGCTGGCGCTCTTATTTCAGCGTTAACCATAAGTTTCGCAGCGAAAAACAAAGACGTTTCTGACGATACAGAAGATTCTGATAGCGAATTAGCTACCTTATATGTAGGAAACCTTCCTTATCGAGTAAACGAACAAGCCGTAAAAGACTATTTTGAAAAAGTCACTAAGGTTCATTCTGTTAGACTATTACGGGATCGAAAAACAGGAAAACGCAAAGGCTTCGGTTTTGTTGAAGTACCCGAAAAAGACGTCGACAACATTATCAAAAAGCTCAATGACAGTGAATTTGAAGATCGCACATTGAAGGTACGCGTTGCCAAAGACAGAAATGACAGGGATGAATCTTGAGCTGATTCAGCACTTTTGGTGAAACAAAAAAGGCGCTTTAGCGCCTTTTTTATTAGGTTACATTATTTGGTTCAGGTTCAGGGACAGAACTTTGGGCTTCGGGTAGACTACTCAACAACCTCTGATTAAACTCCTGAAAACGATTAAACGCTTCAAGTAACTCTGGTGTTTTTATATTCTCAACTTCGCTGATAAGACCATTCACGAGTTCATCAAAGGTATTACGTTGGCCAAAGATTTGATCGTTTTTACCGATGGAGTCCAACAAATTATCCAGATATTCAGAGATAGTTTTGATCGGTGGTCTTTCGGTTTTCTCTGCTTCACTCTCATTATAATTGGAAACCTGCTCGTAACGCTGCACGGTTTCCAACTGCTCACTCTTGGATAGCTCCAAAGCAAATGCTGTAATTTGCGAGTCTTCCAGCCCTATGTCGCTTGCCTGCTGATAAGCTTTCTCGATGTCACCATTAAAAAACTCATCAACAACTCCGGACGTTTGCTCCACAAACTTGGCGATATCTTCCAACTCTTGGGCGCTTAAGTCGCCTTTTACCGAAAAACTAAATCGCTCACTTTGGAAAAACTCATAGGATTCTCTGTATCCAGCCGCGACTTCGACAGTTCCACCTTCGGATGTCTGCTGGCTAGCGTACACTTCTTGTTGGGCTCTAAAACGCTGAATAGATTCGAAAGAAATAGTAACCTCATCGCCTTCAGCCGTTCTCAGTTTCAGTTCGCTACTCTCTTCCTGAGTCCCAGCGACACCCAAGCTTGCGCCGACAGCTTCAGATTCAGGTTTACCAAAGTACTCTTCTTTGAGCTCATCTAAGCCTTTAGTAATAGCTTTAAGACTATTAGTGATCCCCTCATCTAACTCTTCATTCATAAATGCTGCAAGATCTTTGCGTGCCAAGGAAATCCCCTTCTCAACACCTTTGCGAGCCTGCTCAAACATTTCAGTGAGTTTTTCATCATCAGCGCCATTTTGCTTTGCTAACTTCAACGCGCCACCAATGAAGGTGAGAACATTCTCAGCCACTTCTTCAAAGTCAAATGGTTGATTTTTGGGTTTGGGTTTTAAGTCCGCCAATAATTCTGCTTGACCGGAAAACATCACATTCTGGTCGAAACTAGATTGCAGAATACGAGCGGCAGCAACAGACTTGGCATTGCTACTCAGCGACACCTGTTCGTCTACCATTGCCTTTAAAGCCTGATTGTCCCCTGCCGTAGCTAGTTTATCAGGCGTTACCTTTTTACCCTCCACTTGCGCTTTTTCGGCACCTGTGGATTTGATATCACCTAAGTTCATGACACTTTCCTCAATTAACCTCATCCATGTTATCGACCCCGACAGTACAGATTTTAGTCTCTATTACAGATAAAGTCAGGGATGCACTGATTTTCAGCCAGTTTATGGTATTATTCGCGATTGCTTAAACCTTCTAACCAACCTAATTTTGGTGACCACCGCACTATGCAAAACTTCTCCAGTGACCCTGAGCAATATCAGGTACAACTCAACGAAAAGCACGAACGATTAACAACACTTTTCCAACCATACTATCGCGATGAATTGGAGGTATACCCTTCTCCACCAAAAAATTACCGTTCCAGGGCGGAGTTTAGAGTGTGGCATGAAGGCGATGAGCTATACCACATAATGTTTAACAAAGAGAGCAAAGAGAAGTACCGCGTGGACCAATTTCCGGTGGCAATAGAAACCATTAACGAACTTATGGCTCTGCTGCTTTCTCATATAAAAGATAAGCCGGTTCTACGCCGCAAGTTGTTCCAAATAGATTATTTAAGTGGGCTAAGTGGCGAGACTGTTATTTCATTGCTTTACCACCGTCAATTGGATGCAGAGTGGGAAGCCGCCATTTCTGATTTAAAAGAGAAGCTTGGAACCACTCATAAAGTCCATTTTGTCGGACGAGCCAGAAAGCAAAAGGTAGTAAAAGAGCAGGATTACATCACCGAGACCCTCTCCGTGCATAATCAGGAATACCATTTTATGCACATTGAAAACAGTTTCACTCAGCCAAACCCATACGTTAATCAGGCCATGATTGAATGGTGTCTCGACAATACCAAAAAAAATAAGGAAAGTGACCTCCTTGAGTTTTATTGTGGCGCCGGCAACTTCTCTATTCCACTGGCGCAAAACTTTCGCAAAGTGGTGGGAACTGAAATATCCCGCACTTCGGTAATGGCCGCGAACCACAACATTAAACTAAACAAGCTGGATAATGTGTTTGTTGCCCGAATGTCCAGTGAGGAATTTACCGAATACTACAAAAACGGGGGCAATAAAAAGCGCCTTGAAGGTGCGGGACTTGACGAGCTCGATATATCAACGGTTTTGGTGGATCCTCCCCGAGCCGGAGTTGATCCCGAAACCATAGAGTTGATAAGGGATTATAATGAAATTATTTATATATCCTGTAACCCGGAAACATTGATAGATAATATAGCCAGCCTCAACAGTAGCCATGATGTCGCTAAAGTAGCACTATTCGATCAGTTTCCTTATACCCATCACATCGAAACAGGCGTGATTTTAAGAAAAAGGTAGGGCGCTACACGCCCTCTTCCTCGGAAGTATTGTCGGAACGAGAAAAGCGTAATGCCCCGATAGCGATAAAGCGCAATTGTTTTTCCACTCGCTGGGCAAGCATTTGCATTTGTTCCGGCGAGGCATCAATCGCATCCGCTCCTGCGCTAAACACGATCCGCACCATTGCTTCTGCTTGCAAGCCGGACATTTCACGACTCATTTTAGTAGTTTCCACCGTGTAATCTGTAAGCTCGTCAACAAAATGACTTATCTCTCTTTGCACCGCAGCCCTGAATGCCTGTGATGTGCCTGTATGTTCACGTAATAACAAGCGAAAAACATTACTATTAGCAGAGACGTATTCCATAAAAGTACTCACGGAAGTATGGATTACACTGCCACCAGACTCGATACGGATGCGTGCTTGACGCATCAACTGCCTCAGTGCCAGGCCTGCTTCATCTACAAGGGTCAATCCTAGCTCATCAATGTCAGTGAAATGCCGGTAAAAAGAGGTCGGAGCAATACCGGCTTTGCGAGCCACTTCCCGCAAGGAAATACTAGACAGGCCTCTCTGCTCATCCAATATAGAAAAGGCAGCATCAATTATCGACCTACGAGTTTTTAGTTTTTGTTCCTTTCGATTCAAATATCTTCCCCTGCTTGAATCAAATGTTTGTTTTCGGTTACAGGTTGCCAATCATAATTGAAGGCACTAAAATTAGCGAACACTTGTAAGCTTAAATATTCCGATGACCAAACCACGCCTTTTAATTGTTAACGTTTTATTCTTTCTTTTTACCACTGCTGTCGCTGTATTTGCAGTGCCTATTGAAGCAGTCATCAATGGCCTGGACTGGGCTGAAATCATTGCATGTATTGTATTTATCTGGATGTCTGGGATGTCTATCACCGCCGGATATCATCGATTATGGTCGCACAAAGCCTACGAAGCACATGCTGTTATTCGCATACTCTTCGCTATTTTTGGCGCCATGGCGGTACAACGCAGTATTTTACATTGGAGTTCAGATCACCGAATTCACCACAAGCACGTAGATGATAACGAAAGGGATCCTTACTCCGCCAGAAAAGGATTTTGGTTTTCGCATCTGGGTTGGATGCTCAGAGATTATAAAACCAATCCCTTTGTAGATTATGCCAACTGCCGTGACTTACAAAAAGACAAAGTTGTGATGTGGCAACATAAACACTACGGAAAAATTTCAATTGCAGCCAATATCGGTATCCCTGCGTTACTGGGATGGCTCAACGGTGATGTATTAGGCATGTTACTGTGGGCCGGAGTATTACGCTTAGTGGTTGTGCACCACGTAACTTTTTTCATTAACTCACTGGCGCATTTGTGGGGACGTCAACCTTACACAGATAAAAATACGGCAAAAGATAATGATATTTTGGCCTTCTTCACTTTTGGTGAGGGTTACCACAATTTTCATCACATTTTCGAATACGACTATCGCAATGGCATCCGTTGGTGGCAGTTTGATCCCACTAAATGGTTAATCAGTGGCTTGTCCTGGTTAAAACTTACCTATAATTTGCGTCGGTGCCCGGAAGAGCGCATCGAAAAGGCACGACTAGCGATGCAATTACAGTATGCCACTG
This sequence comes from Planctobacterium marinum, assembly GCF_036322805.1. Lineage (GTDB taxonomy): Bacteria > Pseudomonadota > Gammaproteobacteria > Enterobacterales > Alteromonadaceae > Planctobacterium > Planctobacterium marinum_A. Next base: position 3,966,666 of record NZ_AP027272.1, read on the forward strand.
AAAAGGCTCTCAGCCTTGGACACCCAAACAAAGAAGAAATTCTGGCCAAGCTCCAGATCGAATACGACGCATTGGTTGTGAAAATGACAGAGTTTTATCAAGCCCGTAAAAGATTAATGGAAATAAAGAAACGCGCGCTCATTCAGTCCTACGAAGGACTGGAGATCCGCTATAAGTACAAGGAATTAAAAGCGTCTCTGGCAGTGCAGCGAAACAAATGGTTGGATTTGAGTAGAATGCCTTTGCAGTACGCTTGCTAATCGGGCCTCGAACCTAAAATCAGCACTCACTGTTCAGACTAAACAGTTTCACAATTGCAGTTACCTGGCTATTATTCTCCTTAAGCGTTTGAATTGGAGACAAAAATGGCTAAAAGAGCGAGTCGTAAACGGGTAACTGCAAAACCAAAATATCAATTTGACGCTATCGTTATTGGTAGCGGTCCCGGGGGCGAAGGTGTCGCCATGCAGCTGGCCAAGGCCGGCAAAAAAGTTGCAATCGTTGAGAAATATGAATTGGTTGGCGGTGGTTGCACTCACTGGGGAACGATTCCCTCAAAAGCATTAAGGCACTCTGTAAGCCGTTTAATCGAATACAATAGTAATCCACTATTCAACGACAGTGAAAAAGCGCATCACTTAACTTTCGAGCAAATTCTTAGCCACGCCTCCTCGGTTATTCGCAAACAAACCCAATTACGCAGAGGTTTTTACGAGCGCAATCGCGTCACCGTTTTACATGGTGAGGCTTCCTTTGTTGATGAGCATACCTTAAAAATCAACCACCCAGATGGCTCTGTTGAAACTCTAACAGCAGAACAATTCGCTATTGCTACCGGCTCAAGGCCTTACACTCCTAAAGACGTCGATTTCAATCATCCCAGGGTTTATAACAGCGATACTATACTGTCGCTTAATCACGACCCTAAAAGTATTATCATCTACGGTGCAGGTGTTATCGGCACTGAATATGCCAGTATATTTCGCGGTATGGATGTGAAAGTAGACCTGGTCAACATGCGTGAGAGACTACTCTCTTTCCTTGATGCAGAAATATCGGACGCCATCAGTTATCACCTGTGGAACAGTGGTATTGTTATACGTCATAACGAACAGTATGAATCCATCGAAGGCAGAGACGATGGGGTAGTTCTGAATTTGCAATCGGGTAAGAAGATGAAAGCCGACTGTTTGCTATTTGCCAATGGTCGTACGGGCAATACTGATATGCTTAACTTGTCAGCTGTTGGCCTTGAAGCTGATGGTCGAGGACAGTTACGAGTAGATGCTAATTACAAAACCTCTATAGACAACATCTACGCTGTCGGAGATGTTATAGGTTATCCAAGTCTTGCTTCTGCGGCATATAATCAAGGGCGTTTCGCTGGCGAGGCGATGCTTCAAGGTGAAAGTCACTCAACGCTGGTTGAAGATATCCCCACGGGTATTTACACCATTCCGGAAATTAGTTCTGTCGGCAAAACCGAGCAAGAGTTGACCGCACAAAAAGTTCCTTATGAAGTAGGCAGAGCACAGTTTAAGCATCTGGCAAGAGCGCAAATCGCTCACAGTTTAGTTGGCGGATTAAAAATCATTTTTCACCGGGAAACTAAAGAAGTATTGGGAATACATTGTTTTGGGGAACGTGCTTCCGAAATCGTGCATATAGGACAGGCAATTATGCAGCAAGGAGGCAGTGCTAACAGTATTGATTACTTTGTTAACACTACCTTTAATTACCCCACCATGGCTGAGGCCTACAGGGTAGCTGCCATCAACGGCTTAAACCGTTTATTTACTTAATAGTAAGCGTCTTTGCTTTGCTCTGTGTCAAGCTTGGCCAGAGCACCGCTGCTTGCTTCGTCATCATGAGCGATGATATGAATTTCCATGAGTTCCGGGTAAAACTTCATAGTCGCCATTGCGTTACCGCCTAGATCTCCAATTTGCATCTGGAAATCAGACTGAAATTCTTTAAATTTAACATTGCTTTCAATAGTTTGAGACAAGCACTCAGCATTTAAGCTTAGTTCTGTCGAGTCAACGCACTTGAACAAGTTATTTTTATCCTGGACAGACTCGGCAAAAGACATTGTACTTACTAAGGTTGATACCAAAAACAAAACTGATTTACGCACCTTTACCTCCAAATAAGAGCCAATCACATTATTAACATAGCACAATTAATTACCAATGTAACCATTTTCGATTATATTCTTTTTTTGTATGAAAAATTTAATTCAAATTATAAGCAAATGCGACCTGTGCAAAGCTTCATTGCCACAGTCTCCCAAGCCGATATTACAGCTAGGGAAAAGTGCAAAAATCATTGTTATAGGTCAGGCTCCAGGAAGATTAGCTCATGAAACGGGTAAGCCCTGGAACGACAAATCAGGAGAGCGATTGAGAAGATGGCTAAATCTAACGAAAAATGTATTTTACGACTCAGAGCAGGTTGCTTTAATACCTATGGGCTTTTGCTTTCCGGGCTCGGGGAAAAGTGGTGACTTGCCACCAAAAAAAGAATGCGCTCCTTTTTGGCACCCCAAAATCTTAACAACACTACCTGTTCACATTCCGAAGTTACTGGTAGGGAGTCACGCACAACAATACTACCTCAATGACAAGCTTTCGTTGACTGACCGCTGTCGCCAATGGCAACACTACACACCAGATTATCTGCCACTACCTCATCCATCGCCCAGAAATAATATCTGGATAAAGAAAAACCCCTGGTTTGAAGCAGAGGTTTTGCCTGAATATCAAAAGCTAGTGGGCAATGCTTTATCAGTCTGAAGGCGACTCCGAGGAGTCATGTTTCGCCAGGAATTCGATAAGTTCGTCATAAGGCATAGGTTTAGCAAATAGATAGCCCTGAGCTTCATCACAGCCGAGATCCAACATGTACTTGGCTTGTTCGCGTTTTTCCACCCCTTCAGCAATCGTTTTTAAGCCCAGTTTCTGCCCCAGGGTAACGATAGTTTCAGCAATAAAGGCTTGTTTACCTGGTTCAACCTCTTTAACAAAGGCACGATCAACTTTAAGACGATCTAATGGTAATTGTTGCAGATAGCTCATAGATGAGAAGCCTGTTCCAAAATCATCAATGGCAATCTGCACACCACTACTTTTAAGATCTTTTAATGACTCGACAACAATTTGCGGGTCGTCCATAACCAAGCTTTCTGTTATCTCCAACTCAAGATTTTTCGGCTTAATTTCCAGTTTATTTAAGGTGTCCTTGATAAGAGGCACAAAACGAGGATCTCTAAACTGCGGCATTGAGATATTCACCGCGACCCTTAAGTCCTTGTAACCTAAACCTTCGAGCGCTTTCAAGCGTTCACAGGATTCAAGTAACACCCATTCACCTATCTCAATAATCAAACCCGAGTATTCTGCTAGCGGCACAAATACCGCCGGCGAAACATATCCACCTTCGCGAGAAGGCCAACGTAACAAGGCCTCCATTCCTATAACTTTCTCGGTAGCAAGGTCGATTTGTGGTTGGAACCATACCTGTAATTTTCGTTCGGCAAAGTCCGCTCGCAATTGACGAATCATTCCCAAACGCCAGGTGGTTTTTTCTTCCATCTCTGGGGCGTAAAACTCATAGTTTGTGGTGATGTTTTTCTTGGCGCGATTCAATGCAATATTAGTTTGCTTGAGTAGATTAATACCGCTGGCGGATTCCAATAGGCGTGTTAATCCGATGGTGATATTCACGGGTAAGGTGTGATCGCCGGCCTTAAAAGGTACAGAAAATACTGAATCGATTTGTTTAGGCGCGATTTTGTCACTCTTACCAATTAAGCCAAATACATCAGCACCAATTCTTGCCATCAGACAAGTGTCACCAAATTTTTCTGTCAGTCTCTCTGAAACCGCAATCAACAGCTTGTTGCCGACTTCTTGACCCAAGCCATCATTGATATCAGAGAAGTGATTAATGTCGATTAGCGCAATCATATCCGCATCAGAGTCGTTATCTGTGCGATTGAGCTCATCCAGCATATTGATGAACTCGTTGCGATTAGGTAGCTTGGTAAGATAATCCCTGAAAGCTGCATTGCGCAATTGATGGAAGAGGTTCACATTCTCATAACCTACAGAGACACTAGACAGAAACACTTCCAACAATTGCTTGTTTACGTCGCTAATCTCATTACCGGCCTGGATGTACACTGCGGCTTCATAGCCCGAACTATCCATGTAGAGAACCGAATAATCTTCACCAAAGATATGATTTCTCATCTGAAGACATTGGGTGACGTGCATCACAATTTTATCATTGCGAATACTTTCCAGTCTTTCATTTATGAAGGTAGCAAAGTCTCCCGCAGCGCCAAGGACGTAAACGCCGTCTTCCTCTTTATCCAGCACAGAGCCAGCCCGCGCACATAGTACACCGCCCGCTTCGAGGCCAATTAAAGAGCTGATTTGCTCCACTACGCCTTCACAAAAGCCCTTTACGGAGTGTTCCTCCAACAGGTTTGCGGCTGAGCCAATGATTTTTTCAAGTCCTTTGCGGCTCTGATTGATAGTTAAAATTTGTTGATAAGAACGCAAAGAAGCAATAATAGTCGTTACCAGCTTACTGCGAGTTAGCTCAGTCTTAGTTTTGTAGTCATTGATATCGTATTCTTTAATGACACTTTCTTCAGGCGCGTAACCCGGCTGCCCGGTACGCAAGATGATTCGAGGTTCTTCAAGATTCATTTCCTCACGCATTTTGCGCGCAACCTGAAGCCCGGCATCATCAGCTTCCATCACAACATCAAGTAACAGTACTGCGATTTCATGTCCTCGCTCCCTAAGAAATGACAAGGCCTCTTCGCCTGAATAGGCATGATGAAAACACAAACTTTTGCCATTGAGGCTCAAATCTGAAAGGGCCAGGCGGGTAACGGAGTGAATTTCCTCGTCATCGTCCACAACCAGCACATGCCAAACTCCTGCTGTTGACTCGGACGCTTCTACATCAACATCTTCTTCATCCAGGAAGATTAATTCATCATTCTCGTAATCAGTGGGACACATCTACTCTTCGCCAAATATTATTATAGTAAGTTGACTAAAACCTTGTACGCCATCACCTCTGTTTAAAGCACATCGGTTTGCAAGTGGCTCTGCTTTTTTCACTTATTGAACTTACCTTAGCCTAAAGTCAGCAAAAGCGAAACATCTATTAACATTGAATGAGGGGTTTTACTGTACAAAAAACCATCACAACTCACGATTTTCCAGCCGACCGCCTAAAATTACCCAAAGTCAGGGACATTTTAATGAAAATAGTGGCATATTAATGATAAGTTCAAGCTCTGCAGTCTTTTGAATATTTTATGACAGATGTACGAAGCGTGTCAGGCGCAGCACCACAATCGATAACCAGTCAAAAAAAACAGATTCCGTTACGGAAGCCGTGCAACTCCCCGAATCCGACAAAACTGCAGAGCGAAAATCATCACAAGCCATAACGAATCGCATTACCAGCTGGTTTGCTCAAGCCGGAGTTTCTAAAAAGAGTGATGGCTTCGAGCGAGATGCAAATAAAAAGACAGAACGTCGTCGCATCATTAGTGAACAACGCAAGCTACAAAATCTTGAAAATGTTATGGAGAAGGCGCTGGAGTTTTGCCCTGATTCAGACACCGCAGAGAATATTGATCCCGATTGGTTTTTTAGTTTCGTCACAATGGCAGAAGATATCTATTCACCCACTATGCAAGAAATCTGGGGAAAGATATTTGCAGTTGAAGTTACCACTCCCGGTACTTTCTCAACCAGAACGTTACGCACTTTAAAAGAATTAACTCAACGGGATGCCAAGATGTTTCAGGCGGCAGTAAGTCTGTCTTCAAGGAAGAAGGGAGAATACAGCCCCAAAATCATTTATGGCTATTATCAAAAGCCCTCATTCATCCGCTTTTTACACCTCAACAAGAATCGCCAGCTCAACCTTGCCGAGTTTGGTCTCCCTTATCCAGACATATTGTCTCTTATGGATGCGGGCCTTATTTACAACTCGGAAATTGAGTCTGGCGAGCTTTCCACGCGTTCTCGCACTGAATGGCGTTTGGGGAACCATACCATCCACTTATCCCCAAAACGCAGCAGTTTGTTTTTGAATTATTATAAATTTACGCCCACCGGCGCAGAATTAAGTAAGTTGGTAGCCACGGAACCGGGCCATGCTTACCTGGAGAAGCTTAAGACCTTTTTATCAGTCGATTTCGATGTAGTATAAAGTTACTCAAATTAAGGTAATTAAATACCATCACCGAATTCGTGCAATCCACACTCTCTTTTCAACCCATTAAAGCGGGTGTCTTGTTCGCTCATACCTGCCTCTAACGGCCTTGTCGTATGCCAATCACCGACAGAAACATAGCCCTGTTCCCAAAGAGGATGATAAGGCAAATTATTTTCTTCCAGAAAATAATGAATGTCTTTATTGGTCCAGTCCAAAATTGGATACACTTTGAATTTATCGTCCACAATTTGCAGAACCGACAAAGTATTGCGCTGATCAGACTGGGTTCTGCGTAAACCAGCAAACCAACTTTTTATGTCCAGCTCCTCCTGCGCAATCCGCATAGGAGTAACTTTATTCATGTGGTTATATTTGGCCAGGCCTTCTTCGCCTTTTTCCCAAAGCTTTCCAAATCGGGCCTCCTGCCATGCAGGAGAAAGGCTGGCTCGGTAGGTTTTCAAATTCAGATTGAGTTTTTCCGTTAACTGGTCGGCAAACTGATAAGTTTCTGGAAAAAGGTATCCCGTATCAGTAAACACAACCGGGATGTCTGGCATTTGCTCGGTAATCAACTTCAGCATTACAGCAGCTTGAATTCCAAAGCTGGAAGACACCATGAAGTTTTCAGGCAGGTGTTCCATTGCCCAGCTTATGCGCTCTTGAGCACTGGATTTCTCCAGTTGGTTATTGATTTCCAGCAACTGCTGTGACGACAGCGTTGCTGGATCCAATTTTACATTACTTAGCTGCTGTAGTGCTGCATTAGTCATAAAAATCTCTCGCAGGATCAATTACTGGCTTGATGACATCTGCTCGGATCAGAAAATCACCGAAGCGCTCGTCATCATTACGCTCTTTTGCCCATCGGCCCACTAACAAATCGATATCTGCAAAGATTTCATCTTCGGAAATATTCTCTTTGTACATTCTCGGAATTCGGGTTCCGGTATAATCACCACCCAGATGCAAGTTGTACTTTCCGGGTCCCTTACCCACCAAGCCGATTTCCGCCAACATGGCTCGACCACATCCATTAGGGCAGCCCGTAATACGGAAAATAATTTCCTCTTCAGCAACACCGTGTTTTTTCAAGATTGTTTCTAATCTTTCAACTGCCTCGGGTAGATAGCGTTCAGCCTCTGCCATTGCGAGCGGGCAAGTAGGTAAAGACACACAGGCCATGGAGGCTTTTTTCTGTGGTGAAACACCGTCCTGCAACAATCCGTGCTGACGGGCCAATTGCTCTATTTGAGCTTTATCTTCTGTGGCAACACCCGCAATAATTAAATTCTGATTTGCCGTGATTCTGAAATCACCTTTGTGGACTTTGGCAATCTCTGCGCAGCCCGTTTTTAAAGTCGCGCCCTCAAAGTCTAAGATACGTCCGTTTTCTATAAACACGGTGAGGTGATGTTTGCCATCAATACCTTCTACCCAGCCAATGCGATCGCCACGAGCAGTAAATTCAAATGGTTGCGGTTCTGCGAAGTTCACCCCTGCACGGCGTTCAACTTCGGCTTTAAATACTTCCACACCAACAGCTTCAAGGGTGTACTTAGTTTTGGCATTTTTACGATTACTGCGATTACCCCAATCTCGTTGAGTGGTCACTACCGCCTCAGCCACCTTTAACGTATCTTCTTTGGAGATATATCCAAAGTTATCAGCTTGTCTTGGATAAGTTTCAGAGTCGCCATGCGTCATGGCTAATCCACCACCTACCAATACATTAAAGCCCACCAGCTTTCCGTTTTCAGCAATAGCAATAAAACTCAAATCGTTGGCATGCACATCCACATCGTTTTGCGGAGGGATTGCTACGGTGGTTTTGAACTTCCGGGGCAGATATTTCTCACCCAAGATTGGTTCTTGATCTGTTGTTTCTAACTTTTCCCCATCCAACCAAATTTCAGCATAAGCACGTGTTTTAGGTAGCAAGTGCTCACTTATTTTTTTGGCCCAATCATAGGCTTCTTGGTGCAGCTCAGATTGATATGGGTTTGAGGTGCACAAAACGTTGCGATTAACATCGCCAGCGGTTGCAATAGAATCAATTCCCACTTTATTCAGCGTTTGATGCATCAATTTAATGTTTGGCTTCAGCACTCCGTGAAACTGAAAGGTTTGACGTGTCGTCAGTCGAATACTGCCATATAAGGAGTAATCATCAGCGAATTTATCAATCGCTAACCACTGCTCAGGATTAATGATCCCTCCGGGTAATCTGGCGCGCAACATCACATTGTGCAAAGGCTCCAGCTTTTGTTTTGCACGCTCCGCTCGAATATCGCGATCGTCCTGTTGGTACATACCGTGAAATCGAATTAACTGGAAATTATCCGGACCAAATCCACCAGTTACATTATCTTTCAGATCTTCTGCGATTGTTCCACGCAGAAAATTACTGTCACCCTTAATTCTTTCATTCGGTGAAGGTTTGCCGTGATTATTACCGGTACTCATTAATAAACATCCTTCTGATAACGCTTTGCTCTGCGCAAATCATTAATATACTGCTCCGCCTCTTCGGCTGACTTTTTGCCATACTGCTGGACGATGCTTAACAAGGCATCATTGACATCTTTGGCCATATGAGTGGCATCGCCACACACATAAAAGTGCGCGCCCTGCTCTAGCCATTGCCAAACTTCAGCACCGCTCTCTAACAGGCGATGCTGTACATAAATTTTATCTTTCTGATCTCTGGAAAAAGCAAGAGAGATCTTATCCAGCACCCCCTCGCTTAAAAAGCGTTGCCACTCCACCTGGTAGAGGAAGTCTTGAGTGAAATTAGGATTACCAAAAAACAGCCAGTTTTTACCTTCGGCCTCTTGTGCTTCTCTCTCTTGCATAAAGGCTCTGAAAGGAGCGATACCGGTTCCGGGCCCTACCATAATGACCGGAGTATTGGGATCTTCTGGCAATCTGAAGTTAGCGTTTTTCTCAACATATACCTTTACTTTTTGGCCTTCTTCTAACCGCGTCCCTAAATAGCCGGAGGCGCCACCTTGATGCTGGAAACCAAACTTTTCATACTCCACCAAAGCAACCGTTAGATGCACTTCATCTTCCACTTCAGCCTGGCTGCTGGCTATGGAATAAAGCCTTGGCATCAGTGGGCGAAGTGAATCCACCAGTTGCTGGGCAGTGATTTGCGCTGGAAATTCTTTAATCACGTCGATGATTTGCCTGTCTGCCAGGTACTCTCGCAATTGCGCCTTGTCATTTAGCAGAGCTGCGACTTCTTCAGCCCCAGTTGCATCAGCATATTTTTGTACAAAACCGGGATAACTCTGGGTCAATTCCAACTTTTCAACTAAGGCAGCTTTCACGGTGAAGCTTTCGTCTTTCAGCTTAACTTCCGTGGTTTCATCAATACCCAACAGGCTCAGAATATCAGCCACCAGGGCTTCGTCATTCAAAAACCAAACACCCAGAGCGTCACCGGGCTGATATTCTAAACCGGACTCTTCCAGTGAAATTTCGATATGACGAATATCTTTAACCGAATCACGTCCAGTAATTTTGATACTTTCAATAAGCTCGGCAGCAAAAGGATTCTTTTTGGAATACTGCGACTGAGATTGCGGTTGAGCAGTGCTACGCTGAATTCCCGGAATAGAGACAACTTCGGCAGATTTGAATTCTTCCTGTAATCGCGAGGTTAACTGGTTGCTCCAGACATCAGCATCAGTTTCAAAGTCTACGTCACAATCAACGCGAGCAACAATTGGTGTGGCACCTAATTTATTGAGCCTTTCGTCAAAGTCTTTTGCGGTCTGGCAGAAAAACTCATAGCTGCTATCGCCCAAACCAAGAACGGAATACTTGAGACCATCGAGCTTAGGCGCCTTTTTGCTGCCTAAAAATTCATGTAGCTGCACAGCATCATCAGGTGCATCACCCTCACCGTGGGTGCTAACAACAATTACAATATGGCTTTCGTTTTTAAGGTTTTTAGGTTTGTAATCTGCCATGTTAAACAATTTGGCATTGATACCATCGGCTTTGGCTTTGTCCAGATATTGCTCTGCCAGGCTCTTGGCATTACCGGTCTGAGACCCATAAAGGATAGTAACACTTTTGCTTGCTACCGCTTCAGGATGTGCAACAGGTGCTGCGGGCAACTGCCCGGCTTGTGCCAAACCTGCAAGATAGCCACTTGCCCACAATAGTTGGGTACTATCGAGTCCTGACACTGCAGCATTTAGTTGCTGCCATTGTTGTTCATTAAGAAGTGCAACTGGCGAGTACGCCGGATTTCCTGATGTAGCCATAATTTAATTAACCTTTGAAAATACACTACAAGGTTAACGCTACTTATTCATAACTTGAAAGAATTAAAGATGATTTTTAATAACCAAAAAGATTAAAAACTAATGAAAGAAAAAAAACATATCATATGGGGACCTTCTCGCCCCCGAGCTCACCATTAGCCCTGACTCAGTAACTCAGATAAATCAATAATTGCCGCATTGGCTCTGGAGATGTAGTTAGCCATCACGAGTGAATGATTTGCCAGCGCACCAAAGCCACTGCCGTTTAAAATCATGGGGCTCCACACGGTTTGTTGGGTTGCCTCTAGTTCCCGAATGATTTGCTGCAAACTAACGCGCGCATTTTTCTTTTCCAGTACGTCAGCAAAATCCACCTCAACCGCTTTTAAAAAGTGCAGCAAGGCCCAACTGGCGCCACGGGCTTCGTAAAAGTTATTGTCTAATTGCCACCAGCTGGTTTTAATCATTAAATTTTGCGCGGAAGGTGTAGACTGTCTGGCATTTGGATCGCCCGCCAGGTCTGTGTTAATTCTTTCCTGCCCAACGCTGGCGCTTAATCGTTGAGACAGGCTGCCCAAGCGTTTTTCTACTTGTTTAAGCCATTCACGCAAGTTGTCTGCACGGGCGTAAAACTGCGCCTCTCCCTGCCTTGGATCTTGCAAATCCAGCAGATAATCATCAATAGCATCCAACCCTTTTCGATATTGCGACTCGGCAGAAGGTAATATCCATCCTCTATGATTTACGTTTAAAGCGGGCTGTGCAATAACCAGAGCTGGATTCTCAATAGACTGAGATTGAGAGCGACTAAAATCCTTGCGCATTGCTAATGCCAGGTCTCGCACCATCTCAAGTACACCGAATTCCCAAGCGGGCATGTCATCCATAAATACAGAAGGCGGTATGACATCGTTAGACAGATAACCACCAGGTTTATCTAGCAGTGTGCTTCCCACGGTGTGTAAGGTCCGGGTGAGCGTAACACCGGTCACCGGAGGCTGATTAGTTTGCTCCCTGACATCAAAAGTATCAGGTTCAGCGCTCCAGTAAAAAACCAGAAAAAAAATGAGTACAAAAACAATACTGACTGATGCAATTATCCAACGTTTGTCTAATGCTTTTTCCATATCCATTCACTCCTGGTTTTGTCATCCACTTTTAGGTTTATGGCAATGATACCAAACTATGATGCCGTTTGTTTGCCCCCACCTGCAACTAAATAAATAACAAGTAATAAAAACAAGATGGGCCAGAACATGTGCAAGCCGATAAATAAAACACTGAATAACACGGCACCAAAGCCCAATAGTAAAGCGCCAACCAAGCTGACAGCTAAAAATAAACCGAATAATAACAGTGCACCTGCAATGATGACAAAGATTAGACCTTCCAAAAAAGGCTCAAACATCTGCAAACCATCGAGGTGAACTGCGTACCATCCGAAAGAAGGTTCGTCACACAATAACGTTAACCCCACCAGTAACAATACAGCGACCAACAACGTTTTCATGACTCCTCCTCAATCGGACAAAAAGATTTATCTTGATGGCAATAACACTACAGCAACCAGATAGGCCGCGGCAATAGGAACCGGAAACGCAAGGAAAGCGAGTACGGTTGCCAACCTGACCATCCAAGCCTCAACACCATAGTGACGAGCAATGCCCGCACAGACACCCATTACTTTTTTGTTAATACTGCTTTTATATATGCGATTGGTATCGTACATCTCTTTCATATTTGTTCTCCGGTATTATAAATGGCGGTTAAGCGACCTTTTTCTTCAATGCCTCTAACTCAGCCTCAATTTTTTCTTCAGCTTCCATTTGCGCAAATTCGTCATTTAGGGATTTTGCCGCTGTTGTATATTCGTAAGCATCAACCTTGGCTTCCAACTCATCAATTTTGGTTTCATAGCTTTCGAAGCGTCCCAACACCTGATCTACATTGTAGGTTTCCACTTGCTTCTTCACTTCAAGCCGGGTTTTGGCATGCTCAAATCGAGTTTGCATGGTTTTGCGCTTGGCTTTAGCTTCGGCCAGTTTGGCCACCAGCCTTGAGCAATCCTCTTGAATTTTTTCCAGGTTTTCAGTTACCTGCTCATTGGCACCATTGATGTGCTCAATCTCTACATCGACTTTTTGCTTTTCTATCAGCGCCGCTCTGGCCAGGTCATCGCGCTCTTTGCTGATGGCTTTCTGGGCTTTTTCTTCCCAATCTGAGGAGGTTTTGTTGAGCGCTCTTAATTTGCGTTGAATGGTTTTCTGCTCAGCGAGATGTTTGGCAGCAATAGCTCGAATCTCCACCAAGTTTTCTTCCATTTCTGAAATGATCAATGACAACAACTTTTCCGGATCTTCGGCTTTATCCAGTGCAGAATTAATGTTTGATTGCAGGATATCGGACATTCTTGAAAATACACCCATAGCAGGTCTCCTTGGTCTTTAACTGTTTTTCACATAAGTTACTACATTGATTACAATCAGCGTGCCAATCTTGAAAACTAATTATCTAATTGAAATTAAAGGTTTTTTTAAGAATGCCTTATATTTATTTTTGGAAGGTCATAATCCCAAAACAAAAAAGTGGTGATATTGGTCAATTATGTGTGAATTTAGCCAATCCTGTACTTTGCTACTCACAAGTACTCTAAAGTGAATGTAAACAGCCACATGTGAGATCAGCTTGCAAGCTGAAAATAATTCGAGTGGTTTTATTATCAATAATTAAACTAAATAGAGAGAGACTTTGAATAGTGTGTGACGCTGGCACATGCAATAAAGCAGGACTTGAGAAACAAACGTGAGGCAAATGAGAAAAGAGAATAATCTGCCGATTATTCTCTTTAAAAAGACCCTTGATGCTTTTCCAGTTGCATCTTGTGCAAAAGACTCACCAGAAAAGCGCTTAACCCAAATGTGAGTACGGGTGCCAACAAAATGGCTAGCAGGCTGAATGAAGAAATCATAATGAATAACTTATTCAGAAGCGGCTATTTCTTCATCAGACTGATTTTGAGTCGCGCTGATAAGTACCCGTGTCTCTATACCACTATCTTGCAACTCAACTTTGTGCGTGGTGTTTAATACATCTGCATAGGCAGCGTTTTGCAATTCAACGCTGGTTTTGCTTGATGCTTCCTGGACGTAATAGTCCGTTACATCATTTAGCGACACTTCATGCGCAGTTGCAGCACCTGCTAAGGTGACACCCGCGATAACAAATAATACATTTTTAAGCTTACCCGACATGATCTAACTCCTGATTGATTACTGAACCCTGTTAACCCTTTATGTCGCTATAAACGACACAAAGGTTTTAGCGATACTTGTGCCAGATTTAAAATATTTATTATCTTATTGATTTATATGAATTTTATTTTTTGAAAATATTTTAGCTATATCACGGTGATGCTTTGCCTGGTTAAACATTAGGAAAATTAACCAGGGAGTTGGTTAAATTCGCCAACTCATGAGAACTCCTTTACAAAACCATGTCATCACCGGACAATATTGGCAGTAAAACTTGACTGTAGCAGCGATGAAAATAGCTCTGGCACAAATGCATGTGGTTCCCATGAACCCTGAAAAAAACCTCGAAACGATGCTCAACATGATAGAGAGCGCCCGGCAGCAAAACGCTGAAATTGTGGTGTTCCCAGAACTGTGTTTAAGTGGCTATCTGCTGAGTGACCAATGGTTAAATCGGCAATTCTGTCGTGACTTAATGCACTTAAATGCACCATTGTTAGAGGCAAGTAAGGGGCTGACGTTAGTTTTTGGCAACATTTATGAAGTCCCGGCAACAGATTCTGGCGGGTTTCATCCCAATAAAGATGGCCGCACTCGACTATACAATGCCGCTTACGTAATGCATGACGGCGCCTATGCTCAACGTTCAGAAAGTGTCGACTTTCTTCTACCTGATGGAGTTCACCCTAAAACTCTACTTCCAAACTACCGCTTTTTTGATGATCAACGCTATTTCTTTTCGCTGGCCGATGTGGCGCAAGATTTTTCCGTCCCGGTTTCATCATTAGCTCAGCCATTTTTGATTGATACTTCTGACGGCCCAATAAAATTAGGCGTTCAGGTATGCGAAGATCTCTGGTGCAAGGATTACCGCATTCAGGGGGAAAGTATCAACGTCTCCAAATATTTAATTCAAAATGGTGCTGACTTGCTGGTGAATATCTCCGCATCACCTTGGACATTCCACAAGAACGATGCGCGCGACCGTCGTATTAAGTTTCTCAAAGCGGAAATTGAGCAAGCAGATTTGTCTTTTGTGCCTTTTTATTATGCTAATAACGTTGGCGCGCAAAATAACGGTAAAAACATCGTCACCTTCGACGGGGACAGCTCTGCCTACAATCGCAAAGGAGAGCTTGTCCGGGAGAGTATTAAGCCTTTTCAACAGGACCTGTTAGTGCTTGACCACCAGAAGATTGACAAGGTTACAGCTCAGCGTGGAAGCAGCGCCCGAATTGCACAAAAGTATCATGCTATTGTGACTGGTCTTCGCCATATTCCGGAATTATTGGGCTGGCAAGAGCCCCCTAAGTTTGTGATTGGCTTAAGTGGCGGCGTGGATAGTGCGCTGGTAGCCGCTTTATTAAAACAGGCATTTGGTGCGGATAGTGTCTGGACAGTGAACATGCCAAGCCAGTACAACTCGGAAAAAACCAAAAATGCGGCAGCATTTATCAGCGAGAAATTGGGCGTAAAACACTTGGTTGTACCCATTGAGTCACTAGTACAAGAGCAGATGGAAGTGTTTGGAAAATTGGACGAGAGCTGCCCCTCACCGCAGTGGATGCGCAAACTATCCGATGAAAACATTCAAGCCAAAATAAGAGGTACCAGCATCCTGTCAAATATTGCTGGCCGCTATGGGCGTATGTTCACCAATAATGGTAATAAAGTGGAAATTGCGCTGGGTTACGCCACCTTATACGGTGATGTCGGCGGTGTTATCGCTCCGATAGGCGATCTGACCAAAGCCGAAGTATTTGCCATGGTGCGTTTTTTAAATAGCGAAATATTCAAAGAAGAAGTACTGCCGGAAACCATGCTACCTGATGAGCTTTTCCGTTTTGGTAGCGACGACATTGCTCCTAGTGCAGAATTGCGCGATGCACAAGTCGACCCTATGAAATTTGGCTATCACTGCGCCCTTTTAGAGGCTGCAACCTCTTTTAAGAAAGTTACAGCAGAAGAAGTGATGAGTTGGTATCTGGAAGGTACGTTAGCCAAACACCTAAACGTTGCAGAAGCCTTATTACAGCGTTGGGGGCTGAAAGATCCTGAGACTTTTATCACGGATTTGGAATGGTTTTACGAAGCGATTCGCAAAAGTGTGTTTAAGCGTATTCAGGCTCCGCCCATTATTCTGACAAGCCCTTCAGCTTATGGTTTTGATATCAGGGAAAGTCAACTTCCCCAATGGCAAAGCCCCAATTATTTAGCGCTTAAACAAAAAGTACTTGCGATGGATAGCTACCAAGAGCGATTAGCTCTTGGGGGCAGACTCTAGCTTAGATATTCTTCCCTGGATTTCAGCTTCGCTCGGGTAGTCATCATGGCATCAACTGCCTCATTGAGCACGCTTGCCTGAGTACCGGGTTTAATAGCATTCTCACTCAAATAGCGTCGCCAGATCCGAGAGGCGGGCTCGCCCTGATACAATCCAAGCATGTGTCTGATGACGTGCCAGGCTCGGCCACCACCAGCAATGTGTCGTTCAACATAGGGTATCATCAGTGTAACAATATCTTCTCGGCTAAAGGATGTTTGCAGATTAAACAGTTCAGCTTCTACCTGAGTTAATATCCACGGGTTACTGTACACTTCGCGCCCCATCATCACGCCATCAGTGTAATCCAGATGAGTTTTAACATCACTGAGTGTTTTGATACCGCCATTGATACTGATATGCAGCTGCGGAAACTCTTGTTTTAGCTGATAAACACGCTCGTATTTAAGTGGTGGGATTTCTCTATTTTCCTTCGGACTCAGTCCTTGCAACCACGCTTTTCGGGCATGCACGATAAAATGCTCACAACCAGCGTCAGCAACGGTTTTAATAAACCTGGTCAGGTCCTCATATTCATCCATATCATCGATGCCAATACGAGACTTCACTGTAACCGGAATATCCACTGCTTTTTGCATCTGTTGCACACTGGCAGCAACAACATCCGGCTCCGCCATTAAACAGGCGCCAAAACTGCCATTTTTTACCCGATCTGAAGGGCAACCTACGTTGATGTTGACTTCATCGTATCCCAGCGCTTGCGCTTGTTCAGCGCAGCGAGCCATGTCCTCAGCATTCGAGCCGCCCAGTTGCAGTGCAACCGGGTGTTCTTCTTGGTTGAAGCCCAGATAATCGCCTTTGCCAAAAATGATCGCTCCGGTGGTCACCATTTCGGTATACAACAGAACGTTTTTACTCATCAAGCGATAAAAATAGCGGCAATGACGGTCTGTCCAGTCCAGCATGGGGGCCACGGAGAACTTGCGCGCAGTATTAATATCGGTCGGTGCCATGAAACTTCATATCCAGTTTAAAAATGGGCGCGAAGTGTACAACAAATGGACAGGTATGCGCAAAAATTCGTAGCCTTGTCTCAACTAATAAAAAGCGGGCCCGACCAATGTCGAGCCTTTAACACTGTTTATAGACATTCGAACGGCGTTAGTATCAATCAGAACGAGTCACTGGATAACCTTTATTCATCCAGCCAAAAATCCCTTCGTACAATACTGCAGTATTATCAAAGCCCATGTCTTTTAGCTGATCAACCAGATAAACCGAAGCCGCTCTCGGACAAGAACAATAAGCGACAATTTGAGCATCTCTCGGCAAATCTTGTACTTTTTGCTCAAGGTCCGTGTAATACGGAAAAGGAATAGAGCCCTCTATGTGTGCTCTTTGCCATACAGAGGGTACCCTGGTATCGAGGATTACCATTTTGGCTTTACTCTGCATAGCTTGATAGAGCTGTTCAGAGTCGATGAATTGACCATCTTTAAGCTCCCATTCGGGATTGTCACTCTCTTTATTGAGTACATATTGATCAGGTGTAGGGATAGGCCTCAGTGGCATTTTTTCCTGAGTCCAACCACTGGCTTTACTTCGAATAAACGCCGTAACATCGTCTAATTCGCGATCTGATAGCAAATCCCCAAAGGCTGGCATCGGTGTGCCTTGTCGGCCCTGCTCAATGGCGTAACGAATAAATTCGTCTTTATTGTGAGCCAAAAAGGACTGGTTACCTAAGGTCGGTGCGGTAATGCCCTCGCCATTTTTACCATGGCAAGACGCGCACTGCTGCTGATAAATCTGCTCACCCGCTTTAACATCACCGGAAACCTTATCCTCGCTGAGTTTAATGCGTTCAGCACCCGACTCCCAAAATAGCCAATAGGTTAAATCCCAGGCTTCGTCTAGTGTCAGTGGTCCCCCCACCTCATCGAGATAGCCCGCCATTGCCGTGCCTTCTCTTCCATAATTTAAAGGCCGTAACACGCCGTGGGGAATACCAGACTCCATCAAACTCTTACTGCGCAATGAGGGAGCGTGATCGTTAGCATGCCCCTCTCTGTCCTTACCATGACATAAGCTGCAATATTTTTGGTAATTCTGCTCAGCACGTTCAGCTTGTTCGCTGGTTAACTTGCGTGGAGGCCCTTGTTTTTCATAAGTTGTAGCGAAAATTGGCAGCGCTGCAAGCTGCACGAATAGTAACGCGGTAAACAGGCAGGTTTTCATATTGAGATTCAGATTATCCTTAGTATGATTACTTTATCATTCTGGCATAAAACCGAAAACTTTGATTGTTTCCAGCTATTTCAGGACCAGTCAAAATATCACAAAAAAGCCGCGGAAATGCGCGGCTTTTTGTTCAATACGAGGACTCGAACCTTATCTCATCTTGGGATTTTTACCCGTTGCTGATAAGTTCACTACAATACGACGATTTTTACTGTGAGCAGACTCACCATTACCTTGCACGGCGAGCTCGGTTTCCCCTTTGCCAACTGTTTCAATCTGATTGGCAGCAAAACCGTACTTATCCACAAGTATCTTCTTAAGGGACTCGGCACGGCGTTTAGATAAGCCCATATTGTATTCATCAGTACCTGGCGCAGAGGTATGACCGATAATCTGTAAATACTTAATGCCATTATCACGAGCGAAATCAACCAACTCTTTTATCTTGCTATTGTAATCAGAAGTGATCACATCACTGTTGTTGGCGTAATAAACAATGAGCTGGTGCTGATAGTCTACCGCTTCGTAAAGTGTACAACCTTTGCTATCGACAGCGTGACTCTGCGGCGTTCCCGGACAAGCGTCTTTATCGTCATAAACACCATCTTTATCGCTGTCTACAGGACCAGAGTCCGCCATTTTTACCGGTGCTGGTGCCGGCTGAGGAGCTGGACGCAGTGCAGGTTTTGTGGCTTTTTTCGGAGCACTGGTATCAAAGAAATAACGCAAGCCCAAAGTGACGTTATCTGATTTATCGCGATCAAACTCATAGCGAACGGCAGCCAGGTAAGCTTGCATTTTCTCGGTTACCTGATAACTCACTTCAGCGCCATAGTACATATCGGTACCGGAATCAGACACCACAGAAGAGAAAGGCGTGGAGTCAATGTCATTGTCCCACTCCCAGAATCCTACTTTGGCTGAAAGTTTCATTATGTCAAAAGGTAATGAAAGCACGATACCCGCTGTTAGGCCTTCTCCAGACTCGGGAACCTGAGCCGAGGCATCTTGCAGAAACTCTGCGGTATCGGTAGTGAAGCCAGTAAACGTGGATGTGTAATCACCCAAATCGCGATAGCCAACTTCCAGCGCAAAATTCGGATTAACCTGGTAACCAAATAACAACCCATGAGACAAATCCGAATCGTCGAAACTAAAGGAATTAATCTGTAATCCAGCGTCGTCGGCAGTGCTTAAAAAGCGCTCTTTGTCAAAATCGCTAACACTTTTTCCAAATTCGCCACCAATGTACCATCCCAATTGCGGAGAGCATTTTGTGTCGGTATCAAAACAAGATTCGACAGCGCTTGTTTGAGTCGTATACAAACCAAGGGACAACAAGCTGGTTAGAACGAGAGAGTGTTTAAAAAGGCGCTCCATATGCAATTTGCTCCAGATATATGTGTTCAAAAAATTCTTGCCATTTAGGCATAGTATATAGTGTGATAAAATTAATTCAGCCTTGCTGAGCAATAATTCTCACTAATTGTTGTATTGACACCAACATAGCTACCAAAGTCACTCATTCTCAATACTTTTTGCCATTATTTTTGTTTTTCTGGTGATGAAAAATAAAAATACAACAAGACTTCCTCACCCGGCTAAACATTGTGGTACAATCTCGCCGTTTGTTGTATTTTTGAAGTGCCATGAGTCAGGAAGCGATTTTAGATAAAGCAAAAGCCTATTGCGAAGCCAAAGGTGTGCGATTTACCTCATTGAGAGAAAAAGTGTACGCGCTGATGTTGGAAAAACAGGGCGCCGTTGGCGCGTATGATTTGTTGGATCTACTAAAAGCCACCGAAGACTCTGCCAAACCTGCGACCGTCTATCGCTCTTTAGACTTTCTATTGGAGATGGGGCTGGTTCACAAAGTAGAATCAGATAACACCTTTATTGCTTGCCATCATTTTGACTGTCACCATCCTGTACAGTTCTTAATTTGTGAATCTTGTGGAATCGTGCAGGAAATACAATCTGCAGGTCTAAAAGAGCAGCTTGAAGAACAAGCCACCAATCTTGGCTTTAAAGTAAAAAAACAAACAATTGAAGCACACGGTTTGTGTGCACAGTGTCAATAAACTGCTACTTCTGATACTTAGTTTCAAGCAGCTTAACGACCATTTAGATATTTTTCGATAAATCTCTTAATTTCTTTGCTAAGCTTATGACTAGCAAAGAAAAAATAGAATTAACTTTGGAAGTTTTTAAATAATGAATGCGGAATTCGTTAACCCATTTATCATCTCATTAGTAAATGTGTTAAAAACGATGGCTCAAATCGAATTGCAAATCGGAAAGCCTCAAAAAAAGGCCGACTCTAAAGCCAGAGGTGATGTATCTGGCCTTATCGGTATGGTGGGCTCTAATATTGCGGGCTCGATGTCGATTACCTTCGAAGAAGGTTTAGCGTTGCAAGTTATGGAAGGGATGTTGGGCGAAAGACCTGACTCACTTGATGACGAAGTCAACGATATGGTGGGTGAAATTACCAACATGGTGGCTGGCGGAGCCAAAAAGGAGCTGGCTAAAAAAGGTTATGATGTGGGTATGGCAACACCCGTTGTGGTGTCTGGCAAAGAACACACCATCAACCACAAAGTCAGTGGCCACAAAATGATATTGCCTTTCAAAGCGGAAGGCGGAAAAGCCTACATCGAAATTTGTTTCGACAAGTAAGCCGGCAAGCGGCTCTATGTGGCAACAAAAAAATATCCGTTTAAAGGCCCGAAATAGAGGGTTTCATCTAATTACCGATGAAATCCTTGATGCCCTTCCCGAACTATCAAGCATCAACATTGGTTTGTGCCATTTATTCTTACAGCACACCAGTGCCAGTTTAACCATAAACGAAAACGCTGACCCTACTGTGCGCAGTGATATGGAATCTCATCTCAACAAAATTGTTCCCGAGAATGCCCCCTATTATCAACACACTTATGAAGGCCCCGATGATATGCCTGCGCATATAAAATCCTGTCTTTTCGGTGTCAGCCTCGCAATCCCCATCAGCAAAGGTCGGCTTGCCTTAGGTACCTGGCAAGGGATTTATCTAGGAGAGCATAGAGACCATGGCGGGCAGCGCAACGTTCAAGTCACGCTGCAGGGTGAATGAGCAGGCATACCAATTAGTATTAATATATGATCGCTCAGCGCAGCCTCAGGGGCATTAGTTCGAGGCGTGCGAATGAAAGAATACTGGTGGTCTTATGAACTTCGCGCAACAAAGAAATAATGTCCCTGAGGCACGTCTTCGATGGGTTTGAAACGCATTTATACGGTGTTGGATGTTTTCGATTTAGCCCCACTAGATCATCAAACATCCGCCTTGTCTAAATGCGTTTCAATTCCCACTGAGTAGAGCAAATATTAATACTAATTGGTATCATTCGCTCAACTCTACAAAGTAGCGTTTAGTCACCCCCGGTCCTTTACTACAGCGTACCTTACGCTTAATCGAGTAGGTTTGGATCTGTTCTGCGCACGTCATGTTTTGTGCCTTTAAGCCGAACTTAGCGATATATTCCGCTTTTTTCGCATCAATACGCGTCTGCAACGGTGCTGATGCTGCGTTATAAAAGGTGTCGTATTGCTGCTGCCAGTCATCTCGTTTAACTTCATTTGCTACTGCTAACCAAGCCATTCCCAACACAGAAGATTGTTGTACATGCTGCCCTTTCATAAACATAAAAGCCAAAAAGTACTGAGACTCTTTGAGACCCCATGTAGCGGTTTCACTTAACAACTCGAAAGACTCTTGATATTCACCGGCATTATATTTCTTAATACCGAGTCGCTCTTGCAGAAACAATGTTTTTGAAGATTGCTGTTCAATGCCAGTGCTTTTACAAGCAGACATTACCGCAAAAGCCATGACGACCAACAAAGCTCTAGGTAATATGTTCATAACCTTCCTTGTTTAAAAAGTGTTTTATTCTTGTGGGAAATCTGTCGCAACCACCGGGGTATAATTGTCAAAGCGAGAAAACTTGCCCTGGAATGTGAGTCTGACAGAACCGATAGGACCATTCCTTTGCTTACCTATGATAACTTCAGCAACGCCTTTATCTGGCGAATTCTCGTTATACACCTCATCACGATAAATAAACATGATCAAATCGGCATCCTGCTCAATAGAGCCGGATTCCCTCAAATCTGAGTTGATGGGACGTTTATCAGCTCTTTGTTCCAAACTACGGTTAAGCTGAGACAGTGCAATAACCGGAACTTCCAGCTCTTTCGCTAACGCTTTAAGAGAACGTGATATCTCGGCAATTTCCAAAGTACGATTATCCGAGAAAGCGGGAGCACGCATTAACTGCAAATAGTCCACCATGATCAGGCTAAGACCGCCGTGATCGCGATGGATTTTTCTGGCGCGAGAGCGGACTTCCATTGGTGTCAAACCGGAGGAGTCATCAATAAAGAGGTTGTTCTTTTCATCCAGCTGTTTAACGGTATTTGAAATTCGTGCCCAGTCTTCATCTTCTAACTGAGCGGTTCTGACACGGGTCTGATCCACCCGGCTCAAGGAAGCGAGCATCCTCATCATGATCTGTTCTGAGGGCATCTCAAGACTATATACCAACACAGGTTTATCCGAGCCCATCATGGCGTTTTCACACAAGTTCATGGCAAAAGTGGTTTTACCCATAGAAGGACGTGCAGCGACAATAATCAAATCAGAGCGCTGCAAACCACTGGTCATCTTGTCCAAATCGGCATAACCTGTAGATACCCCAGTAATATCAGCGCCCTGCTTATTCAGGGTATCCAAACGGTCGATAGTGGCTTTGAGCACAGAATTAACATCTTGTGGACCTTCACTTTGGCTGGTGCGCTTTTCTGCAATCTGGAAAACCTTGTTTTCCGCCTGATCCAGAATCTCTGAAGACTCTAACCCTTCAGGATAGTAACTGGTTTCCGCAATATCATTAGCCGCACCGATAAGTTCGCGGCGAATCGCCCGTTCTTTGATGATGTTGGCATAAGCCACCACATTAGCGGCACTTGGAGTGTTTTTCGCCAGCTCAGCCAAATAGGCAAAACCGCCTGCATCTTCCAGCTCGTCTCGGTGCTCTAAGTCTTCGGAGACGGTAATTAAATCTACGGGTTTGGATTTTTCCAGCAAACGGATGATAGCGGCATAGATAATCTGATGAGAGCGGTTGTAGAAATCTTCCTGGATGACAATTTCAGCAACGCGATCCCATGAATCGGGCGCAATAAGCATACTACCCAATACTGACTGCTCCGCCTCAATGGAATGAGGGGGCGTTTTGAGTTTCTCAACTTTGGCATCTTTTTCGCGCGCTGACTCGCCGCGTCCACCGACAGCTTTCACTATATACCTACATCACCTGATTGAATGGGATCATTATCACTTATTCTGTCTTCGCCTGCTAGTGTCCAAAGCATAGTGCCAACGAAAAAAGCCGACTCAATGGTCGGCTCTATCACGGAATAGCACTCGGCTTAGTTCTTTTGTGTATCCAGAACAATGCGGCCACTCACTGTGGACAGTTCCACTTTTGCTTTGCCGCCATTTACCGCAAACTCTAACCAGCGACCGGGGCCGTATTTGGCTTTTTGCATACGGTCATCTGTGATGCGATTGACGATATTACCACCGGCATGCCCGGTAATATCAAACGACGCTGATACATTTTTTTGCACTTCCAGGTAAATACGTCCTGAAACCGTTGCCCCCTCGATTTCACCGCGTTCCATAAGCGTCAGGCTCACATCCATTTCACCATTTACTGAGTCCATCCGCAGTGAATCAACCTCCGCAAGTTGTAGTTCAATGCCGCCATTAACTGTTTCAACACTCACGTCCTTGATATTGCTGCGACTTTCGATGTTGCCATTAACAGATCCTAAGCTGAGCTTCTTACCGCTAGAGTTACGGTCACGGATTTTGCCATTCACGGTTTCCATATCAATATCACCAGCCAGGTTATCCCCTTCGATTTTGCCGTTAACCGACTGCAACCCTATACGGCCACTAATATCTTCGGCTTCTATGTTGCCATTAACCGTATTGGCGTCTAGTCCACGCTCAAGTTTACTGATCTCAGCATCGGCATTAACACCACTGTAAGTAACATGGCTTTTAATGGGTACGAAGATTTCCAGATTGTCGCCTCGACCACCAGAGCCCCAATTGCCACCGCGATTTTTGGGGATCTTCACCTGGATAAGAATGCGTCCGTTACGCTCTTCAAAGATAAACTCTTCTGCTTTTTCGTCCAGTTCACCTTTTACTCTCACTTCCGCTTTATCCCAACCTCGTATATCGACATTGCCATTAACATGCTCAATTTCCACATCGATATCGTCCTTCACTTGTAAGGTTTCATTAACCTTTTCTCCTGCTACCAGGGGTAAGGAAATCGTCATCACAAGCGCCAATAGGGGACTCAGTAATTTGTACTTCATAATCTACCTTCTCTTCTCAGGGGTAAAAACGTGAGATCTGTCAATTAACAAATCTATCAAACCTTAAATTTGCTGCCAAACTGGCGCGTGTACTCTTTCGATCAATTCAAGCTGCTGCTGATGCACCTGTTGTAACATCTTAAGCAAGGTAATGTTATTAGGTTCATTCTCCAGCGCTGCTTCGATTGCAGTGGCAGCCTGTTCTAACTCTTGCAACTGAGCTTGCCAGTTATCCGTTAACTCCGGTGATTCAGACATCGAAGCCAACAATACCGACTTTTGCTCATCATGTTGTTCCATCATCCTCGCCACCAGCGACGAACTCACCTCGTTACTCGACGTTTTCTGTAATCCGTTCCAACCGATAAGTGCAACCAATACCAAACTTGCCGCCAACGCCATGGGCTTAGCAGGAAACCACTGAGACAAACTAATAACTTGCCCGGTAGTGGCGTCATTGTCGTTTTTTGCAGCCACCTTTTCTGCAGATGTTAAGGCAATATCAATCCCTTGCCACAAGTCCTTTTCCGGCTGCATCTCAGTGGGTAAGGACTGTATTTTGTCCTGTAAAGTTTGCTCAAAATCTTTGTTACTCATAACCCATCCAGTCTTTCATCAATTGCTTGGCTCGGTGAAATTGTGCCTTGCTAGAGCCAACCGCAATATTCATTCTCTGTGCAATTTCTTCGTGGCGATAACCTTCAATTGCATGCAATACAAATACGATTCTGGCGCGCTCTGGCAGGCGAATAATGATGGCATCCAAATCAATTTCGCCAGTTAACCCTTCGCTTGGCATATCTGCCACTGCGCTGTCTTCCAGATTGAACATTTTTTGCAACCAGCCCTTTTGCTTACGCAGATAAGAAATGGCGACATTGGAGGTGACGCTGTGTAACCAGGTAGAAAACTTACTGTCCCCTTTAAAGTTATCCAGCTTTTGCCAAACCTGAATAAACACCTCTTGGGCGGCTTCTTCTGCGTGGTCTTTATCACCTGTAAGGCGATAACACAATGCATACACTTGTCCAATGTGTTGCTGGTAGATTTGCTGATAGGCAGCGCGATCACCCTGCTGGGCAGAAGCGATTAGACCTTTCATGCGCTGCTCCATTATCACTGGCTCAGCATCTACAATATTGCTTTTCAACGTCAATGTTCGTTTTATCTGGTTTGTTTGATGAGTAAGACGCAGCTTAGATGATAAAGGTTTAAATGGAAATTTGAATTTTTTAAAAGTTTTTGAAAAATAAGAAAAAACCGCTGCCAAATGGCAACGGCGAAGTTCAGTACACAACTTGGGAAAAACGTCCCTGTTTAAAATAAAGACGTTTAAAGTAATTTTCTTATTCCCATAAAAAAACCGCTGACCAGGCAGCGGTTTTTAACAAGCTTCAAAGTGGCAATTACGCTTCTCTGATAACCTGTAGTTTAACAGTTGCAGTCACATCAGCGTGGAACTGGATATCGATTTCGAATTCACCAGTTTCGCGGATTGTGCCTGTAGGCAACTTAACTTCAGCTTTAGCTACTTCAAGGCCAGCAGCAGTGATTGCATCAGCAATGTCACGCGTACCAACAGAACCGAACAGCTTGCCTTCATCGCCAGCAGGAGCGGCGATTGTTACTTCAGCAATCTCAGCCAGTTTTTCAGCTTTAGCATTAGCAGCATCAAGCTCAGCAGCGATTTTCGCTTCAAGCTCAGCACGACGTGCTTCGAATTTTTCAACGTTAACTTTAGTTGCAGGAACAGCCTTACCCTTAGGGAAAAGGAAGTTACGTGCATAACCAGATTTTACGTTTACAGTGTCACCTAAACCGCCCAGATTGGCGATCTTATCTAGTAGAATGATTTCCATCTTGCTACCTCTTTAATTTCGCCAAAAATTACTTGTGGCCGTCAGTGTACGGCAATAAAGCCAATGAACGTGCGCGTTTAATCGCAGAAGATAACTGACGCTGATATTTAGCGCTAGTACCTGTAATACGGCTAGGCACGATTTTACCACTTTCAGTGATGTAGTTTTTCAACAAAGAAATGTCTTTGTAATCAATTTCCTGCACGCCTTCAGCAGTGAAACGGCAGAATTTACGACGTCTGAAATAGTTAGACATAATAAGTCTCCTTAATTTTAACTTATGCTTCTTCGGCGTTATCTTTAGCTTCTACTTTTTCAGCAGGAGCAGGACGCGCAGGTCTTTCGCGACTTTCTGACTGTTGCTCTTTAGCCATTGGAGATGGCTCAGTAACAGCAGCTTTAGTACGCATAACCATGTTGCGAAGAATAACATCGTTAAAACGGAAAGCAGTTTCTAACTCTTCAACGGCTTCTGGAGTAGCTTCAGCATTGATCAACACGTAGTGTGCTTTGTGCAGCTTTTCGATTGGGTAAGCCAGTTGACGACGACCCCAGTCTTCCAGACGGTGAATTTGACCACCATCGTTGGTCAAAATGTTGGTATAACGCTCGATCATACCAGGAACTTGTTCACTCTGATCAGGGTGAACCATAAATACGATTTCGTAATGACGCATGATTGCTCCTTACGGTTGAGGCCTTGTACAGCACAGCCGGACTGCTTGAAGGCAAGGAACTAAAATAGTTGGCTGATTTAAGGGCGCGAAGTCTATAGAAAATACAGGCTATTAGCAAGGTTTATTTTTGAACAGCTGCATATCGCTTATTCTGGAAAGAACGCATGACTTACAAAGGGTTGTGGGTCCGCTTCGCATTGCTCTATTTCAACCGGACGTCGGAACAGCTTAGCGACATAACAGCTGCCGTACAAAGCACAGTAACAAAGCGACAAATCCATGCGCTGAGTGTTGCCAGCAAACAGCTTGAATAAATCTTTTTGTCCATCTGAGGTAAAACTGAAGGGACTGGTGTCGTGCCCTGCCTCCAGGAACATCCCCGCCGATATGGGTGACCGAGCAGAGCGCACCACACGTCCATCAAGTGCAATATCGTCACCGAACTCTTGTACCAATATACGCGTTAACTGATCCCAGTTTTTAGCCACTCTACCGTTCACTGAAATATCAAAGCGCTCGATGACTGCAGGCCCCAAACCACGATTGGCGAACACCAACTTGTATTCACCCGAACCGTCTGCAGTATTGATAAAGGTAGAAACCCAAACTGACGGCATCACCGCAATTTTTTGTCGCTCTCTTTCTAATGACGCCTCTTCGCGCATCACTTTGGTTTGTTCCAGAGCTATGAAGACTGCGGCTACCGCTGTCACCAGCGCCGCTATGGAGAGAAACAACTCGACATGATCTCTTGCCAGCTTACGCCACGCCATTTGATACTCCTGGAACTAAAAAATGAATTGGTTAAGCTTATTCCAAAGCCACTAAAAATGCGACTCCGCCCAGCGCCACTAAAGACCAGAGCATCACGCGTCCGCTGATTTTTTCCCCCATGATGCGCGCCACGCCTAAGGATAAAATCACACTAGTGGCAAATAGCGTTTGTACGATGGCCGCCTTGGTATGGGTAAATGCCAGCATCTGCAAAAACAACGCGGCGAATGTCCCTATGATGGTGGCACCGGCAAACAGCAACCAGGTTTGCTTTAAGTTTTCGGTTTTGGGTAGCCAGCGGTCCTTCTTAATCAACATCAAAACCACAATAATCGCCATACCGCCCAGCAGACGGATCTGGCTAGCATTCGCCGGGTCAATATCGGTAGAGGTGAGTATGTCACGGCTAATCACGGCTCCAAAAGCCTGGCAAATCGCTGCCAATGCCGCGTAGACATAGCCGGTCATTTCAAAGTGTTCGACCTTTTGTTTTTTCTGCAATTTAATAACCATGTCTACTGACAAGATAACCACAGCGATACCCAGCCATTGCTGCCAGGTAAGCCATTCGGCGATCCAGGCCATAGCGAACAGCGCAGTAATAATAGGAGCCAGTGTTTCAGCGACTAAAATCGCCTGACTGTCACCAATTTTATTGAGGGCCTGGAAGAAAAAGGTATCGCCCAAACCAATACCTATTGCACCGCTTAACAATAACCAAAAGACCTGGTTGTAGGTGAGGGTAAAATCAGGGTAAACAAACTGGGTAACGGCAAACAGGACAATGGCGGCAACCAGGCCTTTCCAAAAATTCAATGCCAATGGGGAGAAGCTTTTCCCCAGGATTTGAAACATGCGGGAGGCAACGGCCCAACATAAGGCCGTGCTCAATGCAGCAATCTCACCAATCAAAATTATCTCCGGAACATCCAGTCATTGCAGGGCCGGGGATTGTAGCGTTGATTTAATTTTCGTCAACCGCGGTAATATGCATGACACCCACTTCAATGTCAGTGACCTTTACCCGAGTGCCTGCCTTCTCCTTGGTGGCAGACTTAAGCTGCCAATCAATACCGGAAAAGCGAAAGTGGGTGGTTTTACCCGGTTCGACTTCTTCTAACAACTCGAACTCCATATCGATTAAATCGCTTTTGGCTTTTTTAGTTTCGGTTTTCAGTTGCATATCTTTCAAAGGACGCCACAACACAGCAGCGCTTATAGCGGTGAGAATTGCGGTGCCCAGTACCGCATTTACCAGAGTTTCCGGCACGCCTAACAAAAACAGAATGCCGGTAGCCACTGCGCCTAAACCGACAAAAAACAAGAAAAACGTCGCAAAGCCCAATACTGCTATCTCGATAGCCAATAACGCCAACCCCAGTACAATCATGGTTTCAGCCATATGTGTTTGCATATATTCCATAGCAATACTCCTGCTTCAATTTAGCCGTTATTGTTTATTTAGGGTGTTAATAATGGCTGTCGCCTGAGCCACGACACTAGCGGCATCAGAACTACCATCAGGTAACAACACCACTGACGACTCTTTGGCAATGGCTTGTTTCGCTTCAATGGCTTTCGTAGCCAGGTCCAGTTGAACCGCTTTTTGCCCCTCTTCGGTATTGGCTGCGGCACCTACGGTTGTTAGAGCCGCTGCCTGAGCATCCGCCACAGCGATAATAGCCTTGGCCTCACCTTCAGCCCGCAGCACCTGCTCAGCTTTTTCCCCCTCTGCCGCCAGGATTTGCGAGCGTTTTTCCCCCTCGGCGACATTAATGGCCGATTGTCTTTGCCCTTCAGACTCCAGAATCTGTGCCCGCTTCATCCGCTCCGCTTTCATCTGCGCTTCCATGGCATTCATTACCGACTCGGGTGGTACGATATCTTTAATTTCGTAACGCATCACCTGAATGCCCCATGGTGTGGAGGCTTCGTTAATCTGCGACACGATACGTGCGTTCAAGGTATCTCGCTCTTCAAAGGTTTTATCCAGCTCAATTTTGCCCAATTCTGAACGCATGGTGGTTTGCGCAAGTTGAGTCACGGCGAATACGTAATCTTCCACGCCATATGTGGCCTTATAAGGATCTAATACGCGGAAATATAAAACACCATCGACGGTAAGTGAGATATTGTCTTTGGTTATGGCTGACTGGCTAGGAACATCAACAGCCTGCTCTTTCAAAGAACGATTAGCTGCTACCTTATCAATGAAAGGGACAATAAAATTCAAACCCGCTTCTTTGGTGGATTGATACTTGCCAAATCGCTCCACAATGAACGCTCGGTTCTGGGGCACGAATTTAATCGAAGAGCGCAATATAACGATGATCAGAACCAGAATAAAAATCTGGGGGGTTAGCAGGTATTCAAAGACCATATCCATACATAAATTCCTTGAGCAACAAGTAAAGTAGACTCCAATATAGCAGAAGGAACAACGAACAGGTCAAATTTTGTAGCTAGATAATCGCTGCCGAGAGTTGCTCAGCGCCATGGAGCCTTTGCCAGCGCTTGGGAAATTGGAATATCCGGGTAATAGTTGTCCCGCAAATAATGCACATATTTTAGCGTTCTGAAAGCGTCAAACCAATCGCTGATAGCCTTCAAAAAATGGGGTTGTGTGTAATTTTGTTTTCGCCACTTAGCGCAGGTATTAAAAAAGCCAGCGCTATCTAAAAACGCCTTACTTTGTTCATTCACCACAAGGCTATTTTCGATGCTCGCCAAATCAGACACTGAGGTTGCACTGAGAGTGGCAAGTAATGCTTTTAACTGCACAAATATCTGTGGCTCGTAAACACAATAGCTATCTGCATTGAGTTTATCCGATATAATTTGCTCAACGGCCGGTCCGGTACCAAAAGGCACTCTTTGGGAAATCCGCGATTGTATAGTAACAACAGGCGACAGCGCTTTGACCTTGCCGATTTTCGCTAGCTTATTGAGCAAATAAAAATCTTCACCTGCCGCTCTTGTGGGGAACCCCCGAACTTTACAGTAAGCTGTCATATCCACCAGCAGGCAGCTACCAATAGTATGAAACGCATAGGGGGAACCTGCGTATTGCAGTCCATCTACGTAGTACTGCAACCGCTGTTGATACAGCTGAGTTGCGACATTTACCGACTCACTGTCTCCAGAGACATGCTCAAAACAGAACACACCCGCACTGCAATCCGGATCAAGATGCTCAGGTTTAAAATAATCAGCAGGCAAAACCGAGTCAGCGTCAGTTGAGTAA
This sequence comes from Planctobacterium marinum, assembly GCF_036322805.1. GTDB lineage: Bacteria > Pseudomonadota > Gammaproteobacteria > Enterobacterales > Alteromonadaceae > Planctobacterium > Planctobacterium marinum_A. The sequence goes on from NZ_AP027272.1 coordinate 3,997,966, forward strand.
ATTTCCTGACTGATAACCGCTCCACTTTGAATGGCGGCGACAGCCACATCCATGGCTATTTTTCGTGCCAGTCCCACACCTTGTTTGTGAGGAACAGCTAAGCCTCCGGAAAAGCGGTCAATAATCAGCAAGGCACAGTTAGTATCAGTCAGCGAAACAAGTGAAAGATTCTCCTGTTGCGCTAGCAGTGCCCCTGCCTCAAGCGCTGCTTGTTGCAAGTTGACTTGAGGACTTACATCACTGTCATTATCAGGTTGATTGATAACCAGGATCACGAGTAGGGAGTTTTCCCGGCATTGGCTAATTACGGCTTTTAAGAATTCAGGGGATTCCCGATATGCAGGAATGATCAAGCAATATTGGAATTGCTGCCGCAACAAACAAACCACCGCCCGAGACTCTGGCTCGGCAAACCGGGTAAGATATTGCTGGATAGCTTTTTCAGACACTGAATAGCTCAAGCAAGCTAGTGCAATGCGGCAGTGTGAGGGATAGTCGCTATAATATTTGCTTCGGCATCTAATAATTCATCAAGGCGCTGGTATACCATTTCTTTGGGGAAGTATTCCAAAGCTAAGTCGACAAATAAATCCTGATGATCCGCTTCCGACTCAGCGATAGCGTGGTAAAAGTTCTTCATGGGTCCTTTTGGCAACGCTTGCGACACCAAGCCAAAACGCTCACACCCCCGCGCTTCAATGATCCCGCCTATCAATAAGCGATCTAACATGTACTCACTCGTCCCCTTTCGAAAATGCTGGCGAAACTGATTTACATATTCATCTTTGGTATCAGAACCTGGGTTTAAACCGCGTTTGTACAAAATTTTGATTACCTGGCGAAAATGGGTCATTTCTTCGATGGACAAATTAACCATGGCTTTCACTAGCTTTTCTTTATCCGGATAATGAGACAACATCGACATGGCCATTCCCGATGCTTTTTTTTCTGCCGCCGCATGATCAATAAGAAAACTATCAAAATCAGCTAACACCGCTTCTGTCCATGCAAAAGGCGTTTTGTATTTCAAATCGAACATCTGTTTTACTATCTCGTCGGCCACAAAAAGTGAAGAATTATACATAGCACTCAGGAAAAGCAAAAGTTACAGTAAGTAGCCTTATTAACTAATAACTAAAATTTATGTCTCGTTGCGAAGAAATCATTGCTAAATACGATTTAATACCCCACCCGGAAGGCGGTTGGTATAAAGAAACTTATCGCTGTACAACAACAGTGCCCTCACCTGTAAACGGACAAACTCGCAATAGCGTAACGCAAATTTACTTTTTACTGACCGAGGGGGATATCAGTCGCTTTCACAAAGTGGCCCACGATGAAATCTGGCATTTCTACGAAGGTGCGCCATTGAGGTTACTGGATTTACACAACAATCAATGTAATGAGATATTTTTGGGTCGAGATAATGGCCATTACCATCATGTTATCCCCGGCGGTCACTATCAGGCAGCAGAATCCACAGGAAAGTTTACGCTCGTTGGCTGTACTGTCGCGCCGGGTTTTGACTTTAATGACTTTCAATTTTTACAAGACGATGAGGCGGTTTTACAAGCGTTTGAAACTCACTCGGAAAACTATCGCTGCTTTATTTAAGCTGCGCTAGTGATAGCGCAGCTCCGTTACCTTGCCGCGAAATACCCGATAGGAAAACGCGGTATAAGCCAAAATACAAGGCATAACAATCAAGGCGCCAATCAAAATAAAACGTAATGATTCGGGGGCACTGGCTGTTGCCTGAATCGTCATATTACCTGGCACAACATAGGGGTAAAAACTAAAAGCGAGTCCTGCAAAGCAGGTTAAAAATAACAACACCACGAGCGCAAATGGCCTGATGCAGTATTTATCCTCGAATACGCGACGGGAATTTAGTGCGCGTCCAAGCAATACAAGGCTCAAGATGGCAAGGGTTGGAACAATTGCCAGCATAATCAGTCCACTGCCAGAAAACCACTTATGGAAAATGGCAGGATTGGCTAATGGATTCACCAAACACACTGTAAATATCCCGGCCACACAGATAAACAAGGTTTCTTTTGCCCATTCAAGCGCCTCTTTTTGCAACTCATTTTCGGTACGCATAACTAACCAGCAAGCACCTATCAGACGGAAGGCGGCAATAACACCCGCGGCACTTAATAGCGCAAAACCGTATGCAACAGGGTCGTTCTCAAAGCCCATAACATACAGACCTAACATAAAGCCTTGTATTCCCGCAGCCAGATAGGAGCCAATTTTAAAGAGCTTATCCCATAACTCCTTTCGGCCTTGTCTCACTTTGGCGCGAAAATCGAAAGCCACACCGCGCAAAATCAAACCAATTAACATCACCACGACGGGTAGATACAGCTCTCCTAATATCAGGCTGTGTGCTTGTGGAAAAGCGATGAGCAATAGTCCCACAGCCAATACCAACCAGGTTTCATTGGCATCCCAAAAAGGACCAATTGATGCAATCATGATATCGCGGTGGTGCTCGTTTTTTGCGGGTAACAGCATACCCACCCCCAAATCGTAACCATCAAGAATGGCATACATCACTATCGCCAGCGCCATTAGCCCGGCGAAAACATCAGGTAATAGAGTATCCGGGATCATGATTTTGCTCCTGCCAATTGTTGTGTCCTTATCGTGAGGCGCTCCTCAGGCTGTATCTCCTCAATTTCCACGGAGCGACGCGACATTAAAAACAAAGTGCGTATATAGGCCACCAATAAAAATAAATAAACTATCAGATACAGACACAGTGACAAAAGTACATTGCCTGAGGGTATTTGAGTGGCCGCCTGTTGGGTGGTCAATACGCCAGATACCAGCCAAGGCTGTCGACCAATTTCGGTAACATACCAACCCGCCAGAGTTGCTATCCAGCCGGAAAACGTCATGGCTATGGCCAATTTTAAAAATATTGGAGAGGTCTCTTTTCTCTTGAAAATGAGATAACTCCCCACAACTGCCGTAAGCAGCATCAATAATCCTATTCCCACCATAATTCTGAATCCATAAAATACTGGTTTCACTGGCGGATGCTCGCCTTCAAACTCATCCAGTCCCTGAATTTCACCTTGCGGGTCGTGGGTTAAGATCAAACTGGCTAAATTGGGAATGGCCACTTCAAAATGATTTTTACGCGCCTGTTCATCAGGAATAGCAAATAGCAAAAGGGGAGCGCCTTTTTCTGTTTGCCAGACGCCTTCCATGGCCGCGACTTTTTGCGGTTGATGTTCAAAGGTGTTCAAGCCGTGCAAATCCCCTACAAAAATTTGCACCGGCGTTAAAAACAGGGCCGCAATAATAGCCGTTTTAAAGGCAATTTTAGGTGCCAGTTTGTTGTCCCCGCGATAAATGCGATAGGCTGATAAACCAATAATAAGAAAGCTTGCCGTCAATGCGGAAGCCAGTAGTGTGTGGAAAAAACGATAGGGAAAAGAAGGATTAAAGATAATGGCCCACCAATCCGTTGCATGAGCGACACCATCGCGCATTTCAAAACCAACGGGGGTTTGCATCCAACTGTTCAGCGCCAATATCCAGAAAGCCGATAATGTGGTGCCTATGGCGACCATCAACGTGGACAGCGTATGTAACCATGGTGGCACTCTATGAATACCGAACAACATAATTCCAAGAAAAGTCGCTTCCAGAAAAAACGCTGTCATCACTTCGTAACCGAGCAGTGGACCGGCTATATTGCCCACCGTTTCCATATAACCCGGCCAATTAGTACCAAACTGAAAGGACATGGTGATACCGCTAACAACGCCTAACGCGAAAGTCAGTGCGAATACTTTTACCCAAAAGCGATAGATGCGCATCCACACTGGATGGCCTGAAAGATCAAAACGCACTTTGAAATACAACAGGAACCAACAAAGCGCGATGGTGATTGTGGGGAACAGAATATGAAAACTGATATTTAATGCAAACTGGACCCGAGAGAGTAAAACAACATCCAACATGACAGGCTCCACTTTTAAAACCTAACTACTTTTTTTCAAAACCTTTTCTTTGAAGTCCAAAACCTTGCCCACTCCCGACCCCAACTTCATTAGGGTATTGAGTTTCTCGGGGTTCATACTTTGTAATTCCGCAGACCAGGTAGTCACGGTTTCCAACAAGTCATGGATTTCGTGTAGTTTTTGCTGAGCGTATTCATCCTGCTCGTTACCCGGCTTTTGCAGCAATACATCCCGCAACATGGACAGGGTGGGATCCACTTCCCGCTTACGGCGCTCTTCGAATACTTTCATAGCCATGTCCCAAATACTGCCTAATGCCTGGTAATACTCTTTGCGATCGCCGGGAATGTGTCGGGTGGATATCAGTTGCCAGGACTGTAACTCTTTAATACCCATGGAGACATTACCGCGAGATATATTGAGTTCTTCTGCAAGTTGATTTGCCGTAAGTGGGTCTTTACTTACAACCAGCAAAGCATACATTTGTCCAACGGTTCGATTAAACCCCCACTTACTACCCATTTCACCAAAGTGCAAAACAAACGATTCAATAACTGGTGTCATTTTAGAACATTCTAAAGTTTCAATAATTTCTGAAAGTTTAAAACAATGAGTATTTTTTGCAAGTACAATCTTTGAGCTTTGGCTCAGTTAAAGTGCAAATTAGTGGGAACTTACTTTTGTTTGGTAAAGAGCAAAGACAGGACTATCTTTGTTTCAGGAAGCGGTTGATTTGGCTTACCTGCTCCACAGAGAAGCGCTGACGACTAAACATAAAATGGATAGGGTTTTGATACACAACCAGCTCTGTTGCAAATACTTGATCAAACCCTTTGCTTTGAGAAATATAGTGGCCCGCCTCCTTATCTTCTACCACAAAGTCGATGCGCCCTTTGTTGAGCATTAATAGCCTTTGTTCGGTTGAAGACAGATAAACTATCTGCTCAGGATAGGCGCGACTGAGCCTGATAAAATCCTCGCCAATGTAACTTCCGGCATTAACGGCAAAGGTACCGCCTCTCTCAAAAGCATCATCTACGCTTAACGCGTTAATCAGGCTATTTTGATGCGTAAACAACACCACCGTTTCATGTCGATAGGCCTCACTGAACCAGCCGTTTCTGGCGCGTTCATCACTGTAGCTCGCCGCCATCAACAAATCTATTTGGCCCAGATTAAGTTGCTCTTGAGCACGCATGGCTGAGGGCATATCAACAAAAAATAAACAATAATCCAGCGCGCCAAACACGCTTCTGGACGCTTCAATATCAATACCCATTGGCTCCTGTTCGCTTAGATAGGAATAGGGCGGCCAATTGAGATCCGCGCCCACATTCAATATCTCTTCACAAGCCATTGCTCCGGGTAAAAGGAAATAGAGCCAGCAATATCTCATTTCTGCAGCTGATGTTTAGGGATCTAACTTAAGTTTAGAAGCCGCTTATATTTTCGCCAATCCAGACATATAGTCACAACAAGCTTTGATTTTACTTCGGAATGATTCACCATGAGCCACCTTGCAATGGGAACTAAAGGTAAGATTGACAATGAAAATGGGGCCAGGCTTTCTGATTGCAGCCGCTTTTATCGGTCCGGGTACGGTAACTACCGCCACGATGGCGGGAGCGCAATTCGGCTATGCTTTGTTGTGGGCGGTTATATTTTCAGTACTCGCCACCATCATTTTGCAGGAAATGGCGGCTCGACTCGGTGTAATCACCCATAAAGGCCTGGCGGAATTACTTAATCAGCAATTTCAGTCTCCGCTGCTTAAGTGGTTTGTAATTGGCTTAATTGTCGCAGCAATTGGGATTGGCAATGCAGCCTATGAAGCAGGAAACCTGACTGGTGCAGCAATGGGGTTGCACAACCTGTTAGGAGGCGAGCTACCCCTGTGGAGCCTCGCATTAGGTGCAATTGCAGCTCTGACTCTCGCCAATGGTAATACTAAAAGTCTGCAGACGGTATTAACGATATTGGTAATGCTCATGAGCTTGGTGTTCATAGTAACTTTTGTGATTGCCGATGTTGATTACGCTGAACTGTTTGGTGGTATGTTTGTTCCCCAGTTGCCAGATGCGAGCATACTAACCACCATTGCACTCATTGGTACTACGGTTGTGCCTTACAACTTGTTCTTGCATGCCAGCCTCGCGGCGAAGCATAAGACGGATAGCTCGCCACATGACAGGCTCAAGCACATTCAAAAAGACAGTGCCTTGGCCATTAGCATCGGAGGACTGGTCACCTTGGCGATTGTATCAACTTCAGCCGCCACCTGGTTTGGCTCTTCCGTTGCACCACAAATGGACAGCATTGCGGAGCAACTCAGACCGCTGTTGGGGGATTACGCCCCAGCATTTTTTGCCTTGGGCTTGTTTTGTGCTGGCCTTACCAGTGCCATCACTGCGCCTCTAGCCACCAGCTATGCCCTTTGTGGCGCCTTGGGCAAGCCCACCGACCCCGACAGCAAACTTTTTAAGTTTATCTGGTTAAGCGTCATCCTGTTCGGCAGCGCGCTGTGTTTTCTGGCCATAAAACCGATTTCCATTATCTTGTTAGCTCAAGCCGCAAACGGTTTGTTATTGCCATTGATTGCCGTTTGTTTGTTATGGTTTTGCAACCAAGCCAATCTTTTAGGGCAATTCCGCAATAAATTGTGGCACAACGTTTTAGGTACCACAGTGGTGCTCACTGTCTCAGGATTGGGCTTTTTTAAACTGATTTCTTTGTTTTGAACTTTACACAATGGCAGTGGTGGCACACTGCTCTGACCTTTAGCTATGTCACAAAAATAGGTATCATATAACCTCTCCTCGCTGAGTGGATAAAAATGCATAATATAATTGGCTCAATATCGGTGGTGATTTATTTCGTGAACACCGTGTTTTGGTTTATTCCTATCTTCGGATTGTCGTTCCTGAAGCTAATACCGATAAAACCATGGCAAACCTTTGTTTCTTATATTCTTGATGGCTGTGCTTCCAATTGGATCAGTATCAACAATTTAAACCAGAATATTCTCAGCAATACCCAGTGGGATGTGCAAGGGATAGAAGATCTCGATCTAAAAGAATGGTATCTGGTGATCGCTAACCATCGCTCATGGGTGGATATTCTGGTATTGCAGCGAGTTTTCAATCGGCAAATTCCATTCTTAAAATTTTTCCTGAAACAAGAACTAATCTGGGTCCCTTTCCTGGGTCTTGCCTGGTGGGCGCTGGATTTTCCGTTTATGCGTCGCTACAGCCGTAAATTTTTGGAAAAACATCCAGAAATGCGCGGCAAAGATCTGGAAGCCACACAAGAGGCTTGCCGCAAGTTTAAGTTCAAACCCGTCAGCGTCATGAATTTCGTTGAGGGCACCCGTATCACGGAACAGAAACACAAAAAACAACAGTCTGAGTTTGCCAACTTACTGAAACCGAAAGCAGGTGGCATGGCGTTTGTGTTAGAAGCCATGCAAGAAAACCTCAACCTGTTGCTAGATGTCACCATCTATTACCCAGACGGCACGCCAAGCTACTGGGACTTCGTATGTGGCAGAGTAAAAAGAATTCAGGTTCGCGTTGAAACACTCTCTATTGTTGAACTTCGGGAACAAGGTATTATTGCCCAAGATTATTTTAACAACGAACAACAAAAACAACATTTTCAGCACTGGTTAAATCAACGTTGGCAACAGAAAGATCAGCAGCTAAATACTCTCAAGGATGCTCTGTAAAATTATGGGACTAATCATTTTTCCAATTCACTTTTGTCTGCAGGTACTTAACCTGGCTTTCTGGGCGACCTTAGCGGTTACCTTCGGATTACTGAAATTCATGATCCGCAATCAAGGTTTAAGAGTTCCCATTGATGCCGTACTCAAAGTGATCATTGCGCAATTTGGCGTGATGAGTGTTGCCATGATCAAATTTTTTAACCGAATCGATATTGATTACAAAGTCAATGGCGAGTTAAATCCGGAGGGTTGGTATCTGGTGGTAGCAAATCACCTCAGCTACCTGGATATCATTCTGCTAATTGCCTTTACTCACGAGCGCATACCCACGCCTAAGTTTTTTCTGAAGCAAGAATTGATTTGGTTGCCTTTTGTGGGCGTAGCTGCGTGGGCGCTGGAAATGCCCTTTATGAAGCGTTACAGCCAGGATTTTATTAAAAAGAACCCTCATCTTAAAGGTAAAGACATTGAAACGACTCGCAAGCATTGCGAGAAATATCGCGATGCACCAACGACAATTATCAACTTTGTTGAAGGCACGCGCTTTACTCCTGCCAAACAAGCCGCGAAAGGTAATAAATTCAAGCATCTGTTACCACCCAAAGCCGGTGGTATTGCCTTCACCTTTGCAGCAATGGGAGAGCTATTTACCAATATTCTGGATGTCACGCTCATTTACCCCGGAAGCAAAGGGGTGATAATGATGGATATGCTAAGTGGTAACCTTAAACAGGTGATATTCGACGTGGATATATTACCGGTTAAACCAGAGTTGATCGGTGATTATTTTAATGATGCTGAATTCAGGGACGGTTTTCAGCAAAACCTGAATCAACACTGGCAAAACAAAGATGCTAAGATTACGGCATTACTTGAGGAGCTTAAGGCTTGAACGAAACACATCTGGGTGAGTTGATGGCGCAGTGGCTTGAGACTTATCAAGTCGTGCTAGCCCCTACCGACTTATTATTTTCCGCAGCCATGCTTGCCATCATGGTGGTTTTGGCGTGGCTAAGTCTGAGACTCACCAAGCTTTTGTTCAATCCATCTCTTACCGGCCTGCTTTTTAACAATAAACCCCATTGGAATAATACACTTCATCAGTACAAGTTTTTTAAGCGGCTGGCCCATGTCGCCCCAGCAATCTGTTTACACGTCAGTGCCCCTTATTTTCTACACGAGGAATTCATCGGCTTAGTGTTGGTGACAAAACTCAGCTCCATTTACCTCATCGTCGTTATCGTCCGAGCCATCTTTTCAGTATTCAACAGTATCCAGGCTATTTACGATAATTCCAGATACGCCAACAGAGTACCGATAAACGGTTTTATTCAAGTGGCCAAGCTCATCTTGTCTGTTGCCACCATTTTACTGATTGTGTCGCAACTACTAGATAAGTCTCCAACTCTTTTGCTTTCTGGGTTAGGTGCCCTGACAGCGATTATTATCTTATTGTTCCGAGATACGATCCTTGGCTTTGTTTCGGGCATAAACATTGTAGCCAATCGCACTGTCGCCAATGGCGATTGGATTGAAATGCCCGCCTATAATGCCGATGGCACCGTTTTGGCAGTGGGCCTCACCACTGTAAAAGTGAGAAACTGGGATAAAACCATTTCCACCATACCCACCTATGCCCTGATGAATGAGTCTTTGAAAAACTGGCGTGGTATGCAAGAGTCCGGTGGGCGTAGGATCAAACGTGCAATACACATAGACATTGACTCCGTGACCTTCTGCGATGATGAGTTACAAGAAAAGCTGATGCAAATCCCATTGGTACGGGATGATTTACTGAAACTACAGGAACAACTCAATACGCATACCAGCGAGCGAGTACCTGTAAAATCTTTATATGTAGAGAAAATGACAAATATCGGTATTTTCAGGAAATACGTAGAGTCATATTTAAAACACCACCCTCGTATCAGCCAGGATATGACCCTAATCGTGAGACAATTGCCGCCCGGCCCCACCGGATTACCTTTGGAAATTTATTGCTTCACCAACGATACCAACTGGGTGAACTATGAAGGGATCCAATCCGATATCTTCGATCACTGCATCGCGATTTTACCAGAATTTAATCTGAAGCCTTTTCAGTTGCAGTCTGCCGTGGTCTGACCTTAGTAAAAAATTTCTTCATTTTGTTTGCACAATTCATCATTATCTTAACCTCGAACGTCATGCAATAAATGACATAATGAATGTGGTTCTAACAACAAATGAAATAACATGCAGCAGATACTCGTAGTTGAAGACAATCCGGACATCGCATTACAAGTACAGCGTTTTCTGGAAGCCAATGGTTATAGAACTCATCACATAGTTAAAGGGGATGATGTTGTGGATTACGTTCGGGAGAATAAACCCGACCTGGTGATCATGGACCTGGTTATTCCCGGAAAAGATGGCTTACAGTGTTGCAGTGAAATTCGCGAGTTTTCAAATATTCCGGTTATCATGCTAACAGGCAAATCTGAAGAAGTAGACCGACTGATCGGCCTGGAAGCAGGGGCAGATGACTATATGTGCAAACCGTTTAGCGCGCCAGAGCTGGTAATGCGGGTACAAGCCATACTGCGACGCACTTCTGAGCATGTTTATTATTCTATTTTTAGCCTGGATGACGAAAAGCACAAAGTATCTTACAAAGGCAATGAGATCCCCCTGACATCATTGGAATTCAGCCTCTATCGCTTGTTGTTTAAGAATCCGGAACGCATTTATTCCCGGCAACAAATCATTGATATGGTGTATAGCAATGTTGGCGATATCACCGACCGCACCATTGACAGTCACATCAAAAATATCCGCAAAAAACTGAAGGACTCAGGCGTCAAAGAAAACATCATTGAATCCGTTTATGGCGCGGGCTATCGATTCAGGTTGCCAGCCTGAACGGACTCAAATTAAAGGAGCTAAAAGGCTCCTTTTTTGTATACGTACCCCGTTCACTTTTGATTCAAGTTACTTGAGTAATGCTAAACTTAAATAAAAGCAATCAACGAGTAGTTTATGCTGAGGATCACAAGTTTCGCTTTACTATTACTAGTTAGTTTTTCAGGTTTTACCCAAGGAGACTACACCGAATTATCTGGCAGGGGGTTAATTAAAACCGTTTATTCCCAGCAACACACTGCCTATCCGGAACAATACCAAACCTGGATCAGCCTCAAAGGTACCAGTGAGCGTGCTACCTGCCCTGCACTAATTTTTGCCGAAACGGATAGACAAGGACCTGAATTAGTGAAATTGGCACTGCAACTCAACCGGCCGGTGGAAGTACGCTTTGTAATTTCAAAAGCCAATCCAGAAGCCAGAGAACAAGATCCCATGCACTGCCAGATAACCCACCTGCTTCTCAAGCCGTAGCCATAGATAATGTAATGACAGACGTTCACTCGCCGCAGCAACGCCATAAAAATATGGCGGCGGTGAAGAACAAGGATACTAAAGCAGAACTGTTGGTTGCAGCGGAGTTGCAAAAGCTACAAATCAAGTTTGAGAAACAACTTAAGATTAGCAAGGCAAAGGTGGACTTCTATCTGCCAGAATACAATACGGCAGTGCTCGTGCATGGCTGCTTCTGGCATGGCCATGACTGCCATCTGTTCAAGGTACCAGCAACCCGCACTGACTTCTGGTTAACCAAAATAAAATCGAATCAGGCACGAGATCAACAGCATACCAATGCCATGAAACAAGATAAAATCAGAATACTCATCATTTGGGAATGTGCAGTCCGTGGCAGGCAAAAGTTAGCACAAGATGCATTGTGTGAGCGTATCGAAGAGTTTCTGCTATCACAGCAGATAGCCGCTCAAATTAACTCTAACGGCTTTGATGTGCATTGGAATAAACAGACCAAGAGTACAGACTAAAACCATCTCAGCAAATGATTTCATTTCAACTCAGCAGTTGGTAAAGTGAGCTTGTTGACAATAAAAAAAACAATCACACTAGCATGTCTCTTTTGACCAAATATATCAGCACACCGAAACAGATTTTTGGCCTGTTCCTCGTTGCTGCGATCTTTAATGTCTGTTTGATATTCCTCGCGAATACCGGCGCAATGACAATTCAGGGCTCGGTTTTAATTCAAGCCAGTCATTGTTTCTACGCGACTCTATTACTGCTGTTTGTAGCGGCGATCCCCAAGTCTAATCTACTGCTTAAAGAGCGACTTTTCTGGTTCTGTATCAGTGTTGCAATGGTTATTTGGCTGGTGACCAAACTGTGTTTAATGCTACTGCTCATCGTGGATTTATCCGACTGGGTGTATTTATTGGCAGATTATGGCTATTTTGCATTTTTTCTGGTAGCGGCATTAGCACAGTGCTTTTACGTTAATCAAAGCAATGGAGCCAAGCCTGCCCCGATAAACGCCACATTGTCGCAACTGATCACCATCACGTTTATGTCGGGCTTATTTGTCTATTTGGTGGTTGTGCCCTCAAGAGAATCTCCCACCGAATTTAATCAACATTATTCATCATTTTTATTTTTTATTCTCATGGATGCCTATTTGTTGATTGTTTTTGCCATTCGGGCGCTCGCCGACGAACAAGCCGAATGGCGGCAGCGTTTCTGCTGGATGGCAATCAGCTTTGCCTTATTTTTGACCCTCGACCTGACAGAATTATTGATAAAAGCGAATCTGGTTAATATGAGTATCGAGGGGGTATTTGCCATGCTTTGGTATTTACCTTACCTTCCTTTGGCATTAGCCTTCTCAACACAGCAACAGGTCTTCTCCCACTTTGCAGAAGTGAAGACCCTGCCAAAATGGCTACCCGGCACCAGTATTATGGCGTTGTGGTTATTGCCACTACTTCACGTTGCGGGACATACAACAGATTTCTTTTCCAGTGAACTAAAAGCGCTTAGAGAAGTGGTTTTGATTTGCTGGGTGATGATTTTTGTATTGTTTCTTTATTTAAGAGATTGGCTTTCAGATAAAACTCCTGAAAAGAATTCTGTTTCCCAAAAACAAAAAACAGAAACCTCGCCACATACCCACAGTCTTGTGGAGCATTTACCTTTGCCGAGCTTTACGCTGGATAAGTTGGGTAAGATAGTTAACTGCAATAATGCAGCGGCTGAAAAATTACTCTATGCACCATCGGATCTCAAAGGCACATTTTTCAGCGGCTTACTGGCGCAAGATGAACCTCTGGAAACCTTGTTGCGTTTCTCAGAATCGAGCTTTTCCCAATCTCGCCTTATCACTCAAGGTATTAGAGAGGCGTTTTTCGTCGATAAAGAAGGTAAACAACTGACCTGTTATGTTGCATTTGGGGAATTGGACAACGGTGAATTTATCGCCTGTTTAACCGATGTCAGTCGCTTGCACGAGGCAGAACTGCAAGCGCTCAGTATCAAAGACAAGTTTCTGGCAAACATCACTCACGAATTCAGAACTCCCTTAACCATTATTCAAGGCGCTATAGAAGAAGCACTGGAGAAAGTTACTGACAAAAATCTGGTTGAACGCTTCGCTGCAGCACAAACCAATACCATCCGCATTTTAAAAATGGTTGAGCAGTTGTTAAACCTATCGAAGATCACTAGCGCCCCAAAACTAGATAAAAGTTTGCAACCCGCCTCACAAATTATTGATGATACCTGTCAGCAATTTTCGCAATTGTGTCAAAACAAGAATATAAGATTTGCCTGGCAGGTTGAGCCAGGACTCTGGATTCAGGTGTATGACGACTCCCTGCAACAGATATTGTATAACTTGCTGAGCAACGCTTATAAATACTCTAAACAAGATAGTGCAATCAACCTGAGTAGCCAGCTTAATGGCTCTCTGTTGCGGCTTGATATCTCTGATAGTGGTTGTGGCATGACAAAAGCCGAGCAGGAGCGTTTGTTTGAGCGTTTCCAGCGAGCAGATAGTGCTAAACGTTCAGAAACTTTTGGTGTCGGAATTGGACTGTCGTTGGTAAGTGAACTCGTTAACGCCCATGAATGGCGTATTGGTGTCGTGTCAGAGCTCAACCAAGGCACTACATTTACCTTAGAGATCCCATGCAACAAGGATGAACAAAAAGCCCTTAAACAGGTTGCCAACACCAGTAAGGTTAGCTTTAACAGCGAATTATCTGTGAACAGATCTGGCTTGCCACAAGACAGTCAAGCTGAATCAGTCGAACTCTCAGGTGAGGAAAACAAGCTATTTATCATCGAAGACAACCCTGACATGCAAGATTATCTCAAGCATTTGATGTCTGCCCATTATGTTACCGAAATACTGGGCAACGGCACCTTAGGGGTCAGTAAAACCATTGAAGAAATTCCAGACGTAATTATATGTGATTTGATGCTGCCTGATATCTCGGGTTTCGAGGTGGTCAAACAAATTAAAGCCCACCCTATGACTCAACATATCCCTATTTTGATGCTCACAGCAAAGACGGATACACAGAGTAAATTAACAGGGTTAGAAGCGCATGCTGACGACTATCTGACAAAGCCCTTCCACCACAAGGAGTTGCTGCTGAGAATTAATAACTTGCTGCAAAACCGCGCCAGAATGCAGCAATTATTGCGTCATCAGATGCAAGATGAAACTCTCAACCAGACAAAAGCGCAATACTTGCCATCGGAAATGCAAACGACAGAGGTTATGCCGCACAAGGCCTTCCTCGACAAATTACAGTTAGCTGCAGAGCAACACTACAGTGAGGAGTCCTTTGCGCCTTCCAGTCTTGCTTCACAACTAGCGATGTCGGAGCGACAATTGCAACGCAAACTCAAGGCTGCCTTAGATATGACACCAGGTGAGTATTTAAGAGAATACCGCATCCTTAAATCCAGAGATCTGTTGTCGCACGGAATGCCTGTGGGTACGGTGGCGGAAGAGGTGGGTTTTAGTAATCAGAACTACTTTACCCGCTGCTTCAAACAACAGTACGGTATCACCCCATCTGAATATCAAAAGAGCAGTAGTTCAAACGATCAAAAAGAAGATATTTAATATTGTTTTGAGAGCTCGATACTCAAATCTAGCTCTCGACTATTTCCACCAGATCTTCCACCTGCGAAATACGCTGACAATGCATCAGTTCCGACAGCATTAGTTCATTAATGTCGCGCTTGGGTGTAAGCACTCCAGTCCAGCTAATGCCTGATTTTTGTTTGGCTGAATACAAGGCCTTATCTGCCAGCATAGAGACCTGATCCCACGACAGCGCTTTCGGCGATGTTTCATCAAAAGGATAGTGAGCAAAGCCCATCGAACACTGGCACTTAACGTCCTTACCCAACCAGGTAAACTGAGTTTCACTCACTTTCCGCTGCAGATTAGTGGCAAAATCCACTGATTGTTGTCTATCTGAAATCGTACCCACAATCATAAATTCGTCACCGCCCCATCGCACCAGGTGGAAGTCTGAAAGCAATGCCCCTCTGAATACTTCTGCCATATGGGATATCAGTGCATCTCCGGCGGCATGCCCCAGGGAATCGTTAAGTGGTTTGAGGTTATCCAAATCGATAAGCATCACCAACATTTGATGATTCGCCTGGGCCTCATATTCGGGCAAAGCTCTTTTGAGATATAAATCTAAAAAGTGACGGTTTTTACAACCGGTAAGCGCGTCTTCCACATGGGCTTGCTCAAGCTCCTGATTTAACTTAATGAGCTTCTTATTTTGCTCTGCCAGCTCTTCAGTACGCTGGGCAACTTGTCTCTCCAGCTCTTTACGTTGTTTCTCCTCTTGCGCCAATTTTTTCATTTGGCTGCGTAAGAACAGCAACAGCAATAAGGCTGTCACCGCCACATAAGCGCTATAAGCAAGCGGCGTTTTCCAGGGCGCAGGTAACACTGTAACGGGAAGATTTATCTGCGCATCACTGGTAATTCCTGCGATGTTCGAGGCTCGAACACTGAATACGTAATCACCTGCGGGTAAATTAGTATAAGTTGCACGCCGCAGGTTGCCAACACTGATCCACTCTTCATCAAGTGGACTTAAACGATATTGATATTGATTTTTTTGCGGTGCAGCAAAATCCAATGCCACGTAGTCAAAGGCAACGAGATAATCTTCATAACCCAGCTCTAGTGGCGCACTGTCAGGTACACTTAACTCCCTACCAACCGCGGTAACTCCCAGCAGTTCAACATCCGGAGCTTGCGCTTTTAACTTTAAATCCTGTTCCAGAAATTGGTTAAAACCATTGGTTCCGCCGAAATATATTTTGTTGTTTTGGTCGGTATAAACTGCCCCTAAATTAAAGTCATAACCCTGTAGCCCATGGCTTTTATCAAAGTGTTCAGGCTGCAAAGATTCTGCGTCGATACGACTAATACCACGAGAGGAAGAGAGCCAGATGTTACCCAACCGGTCCTCAGCAAAACCGTATACAGAGTTACTGTTTAGTCCATTTTCCTGAGTAAGATGGCGCATTTTTAAATTGCCTTGAGCTCGGTCAGCAAAGCGCCAGATACTGATCCCATGACCGTGGGTTGCTATCCAGAAATCACCACGGGAATCCTCAAAGATCTGCCAGGTCAATTCGCCACTCAAGCCCTGAGGATTGTCTTCATCGTATAAAAAAGTGCTAATACTGCCTTCCTTCACATCGATGCGATTCAAACCGTTTTCCGAAG
This sequence comes from Planctobacterium marinum, assembly GCF_036322805.1. Classification (GTDB taxonomy): domain Bacteria; phylum Pseudomonadota; class Gammaproteobacteria; order Enterobacterales; family Alteromonadaceae; genus Planctobacterium; species Planctobacterium marinum_A. The sequence goes on from NZ_AP027272.1 coordinate 4,014,293, forward strand.
CGGCCCAGATAAAGCCCTCCTGATCTTCCAGGATTTGCATAATGTTTTTGCTTGAAAGGCTGTTGATATTGCCTTCTTTTCGCAGGAAATTACTAAAGCCTGTGTCCGTTTTAAGACTCAGTCCACCATTGTATGTGGCCACCCAAATACGATTTTGACTGTCTTGCAAAATGTCAGTAACACCATTTGAGGGCAGTGAGTTTTCATCCTGTTCATTGTGTTTAAATTGTTGCCAACTTTCACTGGATGCGGATTTGTAAAGTAAACCATGCGCTCGGGTGCCTACCCAGATGCCATCCTCGCGATCCACCATTAAGGACATGATTCGATTGTCAGCTAATCCTTGTGCTTTGGTTATGGGCAGCCAAGCCCCCGTGGATTGCTCTAGATGAACAATACCGCCGCCATAGGTGGCAACGTATAATTGTCCATCAGAGTCGGTTGCAAAGTCAGTTACTACAGAGTGGTTCAGGTCGCTTTGGGTGCGCGGAATAGTATGGTTAAAAGCACTGTTTGCTGGATTCCATTTATTCAAGCCGCTGTAGGTGCTGATCCAGATGATATTGCCTTTATCCTGAAACACATTAAATATGCGATTGTTACTTAAACTATCAGGATTACTTTTGTCAGCGAGGATACGCTCAAATTTTCCGTCTTCGTAAAGGGAGATACCATTGTCTGTCCCAGCCCAAATACGCCCCTGAGCATCTTCATACAAAGATAGAATGAAATCATTACTCAAGCTTGTAAGTTCGTCGGGATTGTGGCGATAGTGAGCGAAGCGTTTACTTTTCAGAGAATAGCGGCTCAATCCAGAGGTAAGGGTGCCTACCCAAATATAACCTTGTGAGTCGGTCAGCAAGCTGCGGATTCGATTGCCATTCAAGTGTTCTTCTGAGCGCTCATCTGATGCGCGAAAATTTAACCATTTCTCTGAATGAGGTTGCAAAACATCAAGTCCACCTCCATCGGTGCCAATCCATATTCTACCTAAACTGTCTTCAGTAAAAGCAGTAACCGCCGGGTGAGATACCCCTCTAACATCTCCTGAGTAATTAATGACCTGATATTGCTCATCAATATTGATCTGCGCTAATCCATTTTCCAGCGTTCCCACCCAGAGTCGGTTCTGTGAATCCAGAAAAATCCTTTTTATTCGCGGACTTACCAAGGTCTCATTGGCCACTTGTTTGAATGCATTGTTTTCTGGATCAAAACGGATAACCCCGCTGCCCAGAGTAGACAACCAGATGTAGCGTTCACCATCGAACAGCATGTCACTGATAACCGATGTTACCTGCTCTGAATCTAATATGACGGGAAAGTGTTTAAACTGAAAACCATCAAATCGGTTTAAGCCACCTTCAGTGGCAAACCACATAAAACCTCGGCTGTCCTGAACACTCTTGCGAACAATCTCATGAGATAAACCATCATCAACATCAAAACGCGAGAAGCGCAATTCTGTTGCTGACAAGGCCTGTGATAGAAACAATAAAAATAAAGAAAATAAGGTAAAACCGAAAAGCTTCATCAAAAATTAGTCTGCACTACTGAATACACTTCCTTTGTAGCAAATAAAAAGGCCCAGGTACAAACCCGGGCCAGGAAAAATTTAAAATTGGGTATTATTCTTCGTCAACCCAAACGTTAACGGTGATCCCGATACTCGTATCAGGTGAGGCTACTGAAGCAGGCGTTACGGTATCGGTGCCAAGACTGGTGGTATCGTGCCACAGTGAGCCATCGTGCCACAGTGAGCCATCGTGCCAGAGTGAGCCATCGTGCCACAGCGAACCATCGTGCCATAGTGAACCGTCATGCCACAGTGAACCGTCATGCCACAGTGAACCATCGTGCCATAACGAACCGTCATGCCACAGCGAACCATCGTGCCATAACGAACCATCGTGCCACAACGAACCATCGTGCCACAATGAACCATCGGACAACAAACGGCTTAAGTATGGCTGAACTTCTGTCTCGCCCATAGTGGCCACGGGACCCACATAATGTGCCGTTCCGGCAAGATCAGCGGCGATATCTAAACCTTTGTTGGCACAATTGGCTGCACTACTAAGCACCGCTTCCGTGGCGTTCACAACACCGGCGCCCTGTTTGAAAATATCTTCTGGCTCACTAGAGTCTTTTTTATTCAACACAGTGGCAGAATCCATTAAACGACATTTTACCTGATCAGGTGTCAGAGACGGTTCGTATTCCAACATGAGTGCGATTACACCCGATACTGTTGCGGCAGCTTGGGAAGTACCAGACATAGCGAAGTATTTAGAGCCATCATGATTCTCAGGATGGGTAATCGCCAGGTGAGCATTCTTGTCCATCAAACCAACGATACGACCACCATAACCAACTACTTCAGGCTTGATAAAGCCTTCGATACTTGGGCCCATGGAAGAAAACTTAGCCATTCTGTCGTCTGCCAGATCAGCAACGGTGTAATTATCGCTGCTAGCACCAACGGTAATGACATAAGGTACGTTACCCGGTACACCAATAGTCATCGGTGAGCCGCCATTGTTACCGGCAGAAGCAACAACCACAATCCCTGCCTGCCAAGCTTTCATTACCGCGACATTGACCGGATCGTCCCAGTAGAAACTTTGCGGAGGCGCGCTGAAAGACATATTAAGTACACGGATATTCAAACGGTCTTTGAACTTAATTGCCCATTCTATACCGTCGATTACTGCCGCATAGCTCCCCTCCCCCGTCTCACCAAAGGCTTTAACACTCACCAAACGTGCAGCTGGAGCTACACCGTAAAAGCGATTGTAAATATCGCGTTCACTGTTGGCGGCGATACTTGCTAAGTGAGTACCGTGACCGTTTTGCTCTTCGTCATTATTCTGTACCTTACCTTCGATGGCATTATATGTACCGTAAATGCGTTTACGGCCCCATGCGTCTTGACGAAGTCCGGTCATAGATTTAAAGCCGGTATCCAGTACCGCGATGGTCACGCCATCACCATACCAACCCGCATCGTGAAGCGGCAACGCCCCCATTTGGTAAGGTACCACCGATTGCGAAACCTGCGAGGCTACCCCCCACCCTGTTGTAGCGAGTTCGACTTTAGCGTCAACAAACACTTTAAGGCCTTGGTCTTTCAGAGTTTTTACCTGGTCTTGGGTTAATTCCGTAGCGACGCCATCAACGATATCCAGGGTTTTAATGATGTCTGCTTGGACGGCTTGAACTGCACTTGCAGCCACTTCAGAAGAGTTAGCTCTTACAATGTAGCCACTTGTTGTTTCTGAAGGTTGGGCGGATTGCGTCAGACTATCCTTGCTCACAATTGCAGTAGTGACTACTGCCAGAGCGCTAACCAGAAAAGGGATTACAACATTCATTTTCATATTTATATTTTCCTGGAATTCAACACTGCTTAACCCGGTAACTGTATAATTGTTACATCCAGTTACTGGTACGACCACAAGTCAGGGTTGGGCACATTAGCTAATATTTGTTCAGTTTTCAACCAATTTCTTTAAACACAAAAGCGGGCCTGAGCCCGCAATTAATGGTTGGGATAATTAAACAACCTTAGAAAGTTACCGTTACTGTGGTAGTACAAGTGCTGCTTGCTTCTTCACAGATTTGGTAAGTGTAAGAACCGCCACCTTTTACATTTAAGTTATCAGTGTAGGCACCATCATTAGATGTTGTAGCAATCATGCTACCATCGCGGTAGACATCAACATTGTTAGAGGTTGCACCAGTCCAGCTCAGATCAACTACTTGCTTGCCTTTCACTTTATAACCAGCAGCAGACATGGTGAAATCACCGCCCGTACCGCCACCGTTATCACCGCCACCATTGTCACCGCCAGCACAGCCGTTGCTAGTTAAGTAAGCATCTGCCGCAGCCGCTTTGACCAAACCATAACCGAAGTACACGTCGTTACCTGCAGCACCTGCATCTTGTGCAGAAGCTTTGAGCGCAGAACGGATTTCTTCACCTGTACAAGTTGGGTGGTTAGACCATACTAACGCCGCAATACCAGTTGCAGTAGGTGTGGCCATTGAAGTACCACTCATGAAGCCGTAGTCGCCGTTTTCGATATCAATCGCAATGTTGCTTGCTGCAACAATTGCAGAGCGATCTTCCAGCGCTGCACCCACAGCTGGGATAGAAGTCGTGTTAGTGTCGCCTAGCGTACCGTATAACATGCCTGCTTCGTTATTTACGATAACAGCACCGATACCACCAGATTGTTCACAGTTGTTCACTTTATCAAAGAAAGAAACATTACCACGGTCAATCACACAGATTTTGCCAGCCGCGCCAGAGTCAACTGCTTCAGCCGTACCCATAAAGTAAGTTGCACCCGCTGCGCTACCGAAGTTTTCCATCGCAGAAGTAGCAAAAGCAGCTCCGTCAACTGTCATAGACGCGATAGGCGCAGTACCTGCAGGATAGGCAGAAAGGGTATCCACACCACCAGCAGCCACTTCAACACAAGTTTGCTCGTCAGTAGTTACACGGCGCCCTTTACCCGAAGTACAGCTTGGATATTGAGAGAAATCAGCGATGTTATCGTTGGCGTCAGCAGCACCCACCATCATAACTGAGTTGTAACCTGCAGGGTAAGAGCGAACGTTGTTACCGTCATTACCAGCCGCAGCTAAAGATAAACCACCTGCATCACGGAAGGCTTTAAAGGCGTTTTCTTCTGTGCTGTTAGCACCGCCGCCACCCAAGCTCATGTTGATTAGGTTTGCGCCTGCTGCAGAACACAAGTTTGCTGCGTGAGCCAGGTCAGAAGAATAGCCCCAGCCGCTTTCGTTAAATACTTTAATAATGTGCATTTCAACACCAGGAGCCATACCGATAACGCCGTAAGAGTTATCTGCAGCACCGATTGTACCCGCTACGTGAGTGCCGTGAGGACCACCGTGATCGTACCAGTTACCTGTACCAGAATCGTTGTCACCAGTAATACGGTTCCACTCGAAATCAGGGTTATCAGAAGACAAACCAGAATCGATAACACACACTTTCATACCTGCATTGCGGTCAAAAGTCACCATATCAGCTTCAGCTTGATAGTAACCATAAGGCGTGATTTGAGTGGCGTTAGGGTTACCAGCGTCATCACTCCAGAGGCTCATAGGCTTACGAATTTGGTCTTCTTCAATCAGTGTGATGTGCGGGTTGTTCAATAAACCTTTAACTGACTCCAGATCTTGACCAGAGAAGGTAGCAGCAAAGAAACCATTTGAATCCAGGTTGATCTCGCCGCCCAATTTTTTGGCAAGGGCTTTAACCACACCTTTTTTGCTGTCGTCTACTTGAATGATATATCTGTCGTTAGCCGCCTGAGCAGCGAAAGAGGAAGCAATTGATACTGCTAATAAAGAGGCTGATAATTTATTTAACTTCATGATTTGTACTCGTTCACTTGTTATGTCACATCATGGGACTTTGATTTATTTATATTCCCTACACGACAGCATTTATTGCTTTTATTAGTTGCTGCCATGAGCGGTCTTCCCTGAGGTGGGTACATAGTAGAGTGGCGAGAACAAATGCCGTTAGGAAGATTGCGACAAACTTTAGAACAACAGCGACATTTAACTAAATATATGTTTTAAATGGCATTTTCAATATATGAACCATGTTCAATTAATAGATTTGACGGATTTAGACGTTTTTTCAAGGTGAATGTGGATTCCAAAAAACAAGAATTGTCAGCCTGACTACAGCTTTTGCTATCAGCAGTCAAAAATACATGAGAGTCATTATCATTGTTTTATCGAGAAGGGGGTAAATTTCGTTTCCCTATCGTAAACATCAACGCCTTCAGCAGTCTTGAGATTGGCGATAACTTTATAGGTTACGGGGGTAAGTAATACTTCCCAGAGCACTTTCAGCACATAGTTACTCAACATCACCGTGAGTATCAGGTCCCATGACCAAATACCAGCGAAAGCGAGCGGATAAAATAACAAGGTATCTACCCCCTGACCTACAATGGTAGAACCAATAGTGCGTTGATAGAGTGCCTTACCGTTGCTCCAGATCTTCATTTTGGCAAGGACGTAGGCGTTTGCCATCTCGCCGCACCAGATAGCCAGCATAGAAGCAAAGATAATGCGCGGCACCTGACCGAAATTTAAAGCGAACGCTTGCTGAGTATCAATGCCCCCAAGGGATTGATTCCAGCTGTCAGCGGGCGGCATAGCCGTGATAAAGGCGGCCATGCCGGCGGCAAAAGCAGCAGCAGCAAAACCAGCCCAAATGACTCTGCGCGCCCTGGAGTAGCCATAGACCTCAGTAAGTACGTCCCCCAAAACATATGACAAAGGAAAGAACAGTACACCCGCACCAAAGGTGACGCCCATAATAGTAGCCACCTTTGCAGCACCAATAATATTAGAGCAAACGATAACGACACAGGTGGCTGCCATAATGAAATCGTAATAACGATAATGTTGTTGCGATAATTCAGCAGCTTTATCTATTCTCTTTATTGTCATCCCGGTTTCCGTTGAGTGGGCAGTGGTGCTTTTAGAAGCCAATCATCAATAAACTAAAGATATCGTCATAACCATCAGAGATACTTCAATAGCCAATGATTATGCCGTTGTTTAACACCGACATACCATTTGCAAAGGTAAAACATCACCAAGGTAACAAAAGCCCAGGCCAGATAAAGGCGCAATAAACTGGGTTCATAACCTTCGGGCAATGCACCGCTGCCACCCAACTGCCAGCCCACTTGCCAGCCCAATGTTGGAATAAAAAACAGCAGCGCCAGGAAATGTATGAGCGGTAAATGCAAGACGTAATAGAAAAAGGGCACACGGCCAAAGGTCAGCAGAGCACTATTAATGGCCTCTGGTAGTCGATGCATGACAGACATCAACATCAAAGTCGGACCTAAGGTCATCAGCAAATAAGACAGTGAAGGCGGGTATTTTTGAGTGTTCAAAATGGACAGTAAGGTAAATATGCCGCCGCGCTCCTGCTCAGACCAGGGAACCGGATCGCCATATACGTTAAGCAAGCGAACAACGATAAAGGCCAATAAAATACCTAGTCCGAGTTTGAAACTACGCTGTTTAAATTGTGCTGCATCAGAAGTTAGCCAAGGAGAAATGCCATACCCAACCAGCATGACACCAATCCAGGGCACCAACGGATAAGCGATATAAACACCCGCCCCTTGCTCATTGAAAGGTATCCAACCTGGTTGATGTAACACATGCCATAGCCAACTTAACTCTCCAAACTGAGAAGCATTGATACCATCTGCTAAATTATGTGTACAGATCATCAATACGCCGAAGACCAAAGTAACGTTACGGGGTAACCAGGTAAATAGAGCCAGAAACAGCATGCTAACACCGATGGCCCATATCACTTGCACAAAATACCAGGCAGGAAAGCCAAATTTCCAGGAAGCATTAACCACCACCAGTTCAATAAACACCAACCAGATGCCACGTGTTATCAAAAAATGACGAAGTTCGCTTTTTGAAGACACTTTTTGCTCATATAGAAAGGCACTAATTCCGGTTAATAAGATAAAAACCGGAGCACAAAAATGGGTTATCCAGCGAGTCAGGAATAATTCGGGACTTGTCTGCGTTAAATCTTCGGGCTGCCACGGAAAGGGGCTGAAGAAATCTCGCACGTGATCTATGGCCATCAGGACGATAACCAAACCGCGTAACTGATCTATGGCAGGAATGCGTTGTTGCATAATGTGACTCTGTTAGTTTTCTGTACAGCCTGAGTACAATTACTCAAAATATCCAGGTAAAAAAATCACACAGAAATACTCACTGACAAATTTGTTTAGTTAATTCAACTCACAACTCTGCAATTTAAGTTTCCGGTTTATTTTTTTGTTACCGCATTGCTGCGTGCTCGGGTTTGTACCAGTCCCGGCTTTGGCTCAAATGCTTTTTGATGGCGCATAAGATTGACAATTTCAGACTTGTTATCGCGAATTTGCCCCGCGAAGGCCAGGCCAATACCCTTCTTAGTGCCTGTTTTAGCAGCATTATAACCCGATGATACCAAGCTCTCCGTTAAAGTGCTGGCACCATCTAATGCTGCATCGACGCCAAAACTGCCAGCGCCAAAAGCCACACTGGCTGCGGTAGATACGGCGGTTTTATTGCGTTTATTGGCGGTTAAATCTGATTTTTGCGCAGAGATATGGCTATCCAGCATATTAATGCCCGTTGCTTTCTCGTTTACATTTTTGGCATAGGCTTTACTGGCTCTATCGTAAGCTACCGTTGCCCCAATACCCGAGGCAATGCCAACCCCTTTAGCGCTGGCTTTTATCGCAAGACCTGCAGCGGGATTTGCCAGGGCAACGCCAGTACCAACATAATTTGCGACTCTCGCCCCGGTTTTAACGTGTCCCAAATTGGTACCAATTTTCTCGCGCTTAACCGCATCTTTATTGTTATTTTTCATGCGGTCTTTATAGGTTTTTAAGCTGTTAGCTTCAGCGGTGAGATTACGCCGATCGTTTTTACTGATGTTGTTCAGTGGGTTCAGACCGGTTTTAAAATTATTCAGGGTCTGCATACGCTTACCTTTCGACATTTGATCGTAGATATAAGCGCGCTCTTCGTGCAAGCGGGTTGTGCTGGCCGCGTGCATCTTACCCGGCCCCTGCCCAATATGAGTTTCTAACTGTTTTCGTGCTGCACTGGCCATATTCTGCATAACGGGTGCTTCAGCATTTGCCTGTGTGTGCCCCGTGCCAGATGACAGGTTGGGCGCCGCAGCGGGCATCGGTTTTGACTTAGGACGGGGCTTGTTGTTCATAATCAATTCCTTAGAAATTTGCAACCAGATAAGAGACCCAACTTGGCAACTTTAACTTGATTATCACCCTAAATCTTCATAAATCAATATCTCGTCTAAATTATGCAGCGAAAAGCAAAAAACCAGGGTTTTTAAGCCCTGGTTTTTTCAGTTTCTATTGAACTTTGGCGGCTAATGCCAGCTAATAGTGCCCTTTTCTACTTTCTGCGCCAGCGGCAAATAGGTCTTTTCTACCACGTGACGTTTAACTTTGAGAGTTGGCGTTAACTCACCAGAATCTGTTGTCCACGCTTGCTGTGCAACTATGATGGCAGAAACCTTGGCATGCGCTTCCAATTTTGTATTCACTGCCGCAAGCGTTTCTAATAAGCTTTGTTCAATGTCTTTTTTGTCCAATGCTAAAGCATGCTCACTTAAGTTAATCACCAGAACCGGTTGCACCAATTGGGTTCCCATCAAGCACATTTGCTCAATGTACTCGTTATCACCAAACTCCGATTCGATTGGAATGGGTGCCACATATTTACCTTTTTCTGTTTTAAAGATATCTTTCTTCCTACCAACTATCGAAAGGTAACCGTCCTGCATCTCACCCAAATCACCGGTGTGTATGTACCCTTGCTCATTGAGTGTTTCTTTGGTTTTTTCTTCTTCTTTGTAGTAACCCAGCATATCTGACTCGGTCTTAAGTAGAATTTCACTATCTTCAGCGATCACCACTTCTGTACCGGGTAAGGGTTTTGAAACAGTACCAATGCGCACGTCCATACCGGGCCCCAAAACACTGCCGCAAGCAAAAGATTCGGTCATACCCCAACCTTCCCCAATATTGATATCGAGTTTGCTATACCACTGCAGAATCTTCTCTGACAAAGGCGCTGAGCCACTGACGAACAGGCGGGCCTGATCAAGTCCCATTTGCTTCTTGATTTTATTTCTGACAATGTTGTTTAGCAGAGGAATTTTCAACAAGGTTTGCAGTTTACGATTTGGCATCTTGGTTAAAATTTTCTTCTGGAACTGCGTCCACAAGCGCGGCACCGAACCAAAAATGGTGGGTTTTGCGTTATTAAGATCTTGCGCAAAAGTGTCGAGACTATCCACAAAATAAACCTTTAAACCATAACTCAATAAGGTAGATTCCACATAAGCGCGTTCAGTACAATGAGACAGAGGCAGGTAAGACATTATCCGGTCTTCAGTAGAAACCTGCATACGCTTACCAACGTTTTTACCCGCATTAACAAAGCTTTGATAATTATGCATAGCGCCCTTGGGATTTCCTGTACTGCCAGAGGTATACAAAATAGTCATCAAGTCATCAGGCTTAACCGGTGTGATATTCTCCGCTTCTTCGTACTTATCTTGTACCTCATTCCAATTGAATTCGGCCGGCATGCCCGGATAAGGAAAAGCGAGTTTTGGTACCGACTCAGGAATACCCTCTGCCTGAGCTTGCCAGTTATCTAGTTTCCCCACCAAAATCATTTTACTTTCTGAATGCTCCAGTACGTAACTAATGGTGTCTTTATTTGCAGTTGGATAGATCGGTACACTGACCAGGCCAGCATACATCAATGCAATATCAGAGATTATCCAGTGTGCACAGTTTTTAGAGAGTATTGCTACCTTATCTCCGGGATTGAGTCCTTGTTCCTGTAAAAAGCTAACCAGTTTTCTGGCTTCGGAATTAATTTGCTGCCAGTTAAAAGTCACCATTTCACCGTCAATTGGCTGAAATAGCACATCTCTTGAGCCATCTTGTACTAACCAATAAGTAAGCTTTTCTGCGGGTAGGGAGAGGTTTACAGTATTCATTCGGGTATAACTCCTTGCACGTCTGCACCGATTCTTGTGTAGTGTTTTTATCCATAGTAGGCAGAAATGTTAAGGAAATAAAAGCTTTTTACCGCACTGTTATCAGTTAATGCTGATTAGCCTAGCAGGTAACGGTTGATAACCGGCAAGATGCCTCAATAGGACATGCGGCAGCAGGAAAGGGCTGACACCACAACCGACAGATTCTATCACCTTTGTTACTGGTTAAACCTAAATTAAAGATAATTTTGGGCCTAAGCTCTTGCTGGAGGCTTTTCGGATAGTGCCGTTACTGATTCAATTTGAGTGTCTCGTGCGACACGGCAACTAAAGTTAGCCTAAACAAAACTGTACTTTGGTACAGGTGTATTTGGTTAAGCTGTTAACTATGATTGTGCTAATGAGCACTGAGGCTCATTTTTGACAACTATAGGGAATAGCAAAATGCAAGAATTAACATTGGATGAATTAAATCAAGTCAATGGCGGTGTATTAGTAAATGCACTCGCCGCAATTACGGGGGCCGTCGGTGCCATAGTGGGAACAATAATCGGTGGTGGAAATGACGTCGACGCAGAAGACATCGTACTAGCAGGTGTTGCAGGTGCCGTAAACTCAGTGCGTTCATTAGTGGGTGCAGTAAAATTAGTAGGGGGAAGTGTTGCTGGAGGTGGAACCGTAAACGTGATTCGGGATGTCATTGATTTAGAATTTAGTGGTTCTTGAATTCAATTATGGAACTTATCATTCTGCGTATCTTAATGACTGCGGCGCTAATACTAGCCACTATTTATGGTATAAAAAAATTTTGTGGAGTGGGCATACTTGATGACTTCCCCGAAGATCTGAAGGGCATTCGTTGGTTTTTGGCACAAACAAATATCTTCTTTGCAATAGTTGTTGGTTCTATTACTACCGACCTCGTCATTATGCCTATTATCCAAAAACTCTTTGGATGAAAATCTGGATTTGACAAGCTCAGCTAACAAAAAACCCGCCATAAGGCGGGTTTTTTAATTGGTTATAAAACTTAAAAATTAAGCTTTACCAACAACTTCAACCAACATCCAGTTCTTAGACTTGGATAATGGACGGCACTCTTTAAGAGTTACTACGTCGCCCATTTGGCATGTGTTGTTTTCGTCGTGAGCGTGCAACTTAGTTGTGCGCTTGATGAATTTCCCGTAGATAGGGTGCTTCACGCGGCGTTCAACAGCAACAGTGATAGTTTTATCAGCTTTGTTGCTAACCACACGACCTTGTACTGTACGAATCTTTTGTTCAGTCATTAGGCACCTGCCTTCTCAGTCAAAATGGTTTTAACACGCGCAATGTTACGACGAACTGTTTTCAATTGATGCGTTTGCGCCAATTGACCAGTGCTGTTTTGCATGCGCAGGTTGAATTGCTCCTGAAGAAGTTCGATCAGGTGCGCATTCAATTCTTCTACGCTCTTTTCTCTTAGTTCAGATGCATTCATTACATTACCGTCCGAGTTACAAAAGTGGTCTTAAACGGCAATTTCGCAGCTGCAAGTTCGAAAGCTTCTCGCGCCAATTCTTCTGGCACACCTTCCATCTCATACAGCACACGACCTGGCTGAATCTGACATACCCAGTATTCAACGTTACCCTTACCTTTACCTTGACGAACCTCAAGAGGCTTCTCAGTAATTGGCTTGTCAGGGAACACACGGATCCAGATTTTACCTTGACGTTTAACGTGACGAGTCATCGCACGACGAGCTGCTTCGATTTGACGAGCAGTCATACGGCCACGACCAACCGATTTTAAACCGAAAGTACCGAAACTTACTTTATTACCAGATGCCAGACCACGGTTGCGGCCCTTGTGCATCTTACGAAATTTCATACGTTTTGGTTGTAACATGATTACGCTCCTCTCTTAGCAGGACGCGACTTCTTCTTAGGTTGTTGCTGCTCTGGTTGCTCAGCCTTAGTAGGCAAACCACCCAAAACTTCACCTTTGAAGATCCATACTTTGATACCGATGATACCGTAAGTAGTCAACGCTTCTGAAGTTGCATAATCGATGTCGGCACGGAAAGTGTGTAGTGGTACACGACCTTCACGATACCATTCAGAACGAGCAATCTCTGCACCGCCTAAACGACCGCTAACTTCAACCTTGATACCTTTGGCACCTAAACGCATAGCGTTTTGCACGGCACGCTTCATGGCGCGACGGAACATAACACGACGCTCTAACTGGCTAGCGATGCTATCAGCTACCAATTGACCGTCTAGTTCAGGCTTACGTACTTCAGCGATGTTAATCTGAGCAGGAACGCCTGCCAGGTTAGACACGTGCTTGCGAAGTACTTCAACATCTTCACCTTTCTTACCGATAACAACACCTGGGCGAGCAGTGTGAATAGTCACACGGATGCTTTTCGCAGGACGATCGATTTCGATTTTAGACAAAGATGCATTTTTCAATTTCTTAGTCAGATACTGACGAACCTGATGATCAGAATACAGGTTATCAGCATAATCTTTAGTACCGGCGTACCAGGTAGAAACCCATGGTTTGCTGATACCCAGGCGTATGCCCGTAGGATGTACCTTCTGTCCCATTGTTTACTCCTGATTGTCCGCTACTACAACAGTGATGTGACTGCTGCGCTTGAAGATGCGATCTGCACGACCTTTCGCGCGAGTTTTGATGCGCTTCATAGTAGGACCTTCGTCTACGAAAATCTTAGCTACTACCAACTCATCAATGTCAGCACCTTCGTTGTGTTCAGCATTGGCGATCGCAGAGTTAAGAACTTTCTTAACCAGATCGGCTGCTTTCTTAGGGCTGTACGTCAAAACTTCTAGAGCTTTTTCTACGTGCAAGCCGCGAACTTGATCTGCTACCAAACGCGCTTTTTGAGGCGAGATACGAGCAAAACTGTGTTTAGCTAAAGCTTCCATTGTCTACTCCTTATCGTTTCGCTTTCTTATCGGCCACGTGGCCTTTATAAGTACGTGTTGGCGCAAATTCGCCCAATTTATGGCCTACCATTTCGTCCGATACGAATACTGGAACGTGCTGGCGACCGTTATGGACCGCAATGGTCAACCCAATCATATCTGGGATGATCATAGAACGACGAGACCAAGTTTTAATTGGCTTCTTGTCGCCTTTTTCCACTGCAGCCTCAACCTTCTTCAACAAGTGTAGGTCGATAAATGGACCTTTCTTGAGAGAACGTGGCATGGTGAATCCTCGCTATTACTTGTTACGACGACGTACGATGAACTTATCAGTACGCTTATTCTTACGTGTTTTTGCACCTTTAGTCGGTTTACCCCAAGGAGAAACCGGATGACGACCACCAGAGGTACGGCCTTCACCACCACCATGTGGGTGATCAACTGGGTTCATTGCAACACCACGTACGGTAGGACGAACGCCTCTCCAACGGGTTGCACCAGCTTTACCTAAAGAACGCAACATGTGCTCAGCGTTTCCAACTTCACCGATTGTCGCACGACAATCAGAAGGAACTTTACGAACCTCACCGGAACGTAAACGCAAGGTTACATACGCACCTTCACGCGCCAAAATCTGTACATATGCACCAGCAGAACGCGCAATTTGCGCACCTTTACCTGGCTTCATCTCAACAGCGTGTACTACTGTACCTACTGGGATGTTGCGCATTGGCAAAGTGTTACCTGCTTTGATAGGTGCATCAGAACCAGACAAGATCTGATCGCCAGACTTCATGCCTTTAGGGGCAAGAACGTAACGACGCTCACCGTCTGCATAACATACTAAAGCGATGTTAGAAGAACGGTTAGGATCGTATTCAAGACGCTCTACCTTTGCAGGGATGCCGTCTTTGTTACGTTTGAAGTCAACAATACGATAGTGCTGCTTGTGACCGCCACCGATGTGACGAACAGTAATACGACCACCGTTGTTACGACCACCAGACTTACTTTTCTTGTCTAGCAAAGGTGCATGTGGTGCACCTTTGTGCAAGTCAGGGTTAACGACCTGAACAACGTGACGACGACCAGCAGAAGTCGGCTTAGCTTTCATTAATGCCATGTCAATTAACTCCTATTACTCACCGCCACCGACGAAGTCGATGTCATGACCTTCTTTCAAAGTAACGTAGGCTTTTTTCCAGTCCTTACGCTTACCAGTGCGCAGACCGTGACGCTTGGTTTTACCCTTCACGTTTACAGTGCGTACGCCAGCAACTTCAACTTCAAACAAAGACTCAACAGCAGCTTTGATTTCAGCTTTAGCAGCATCGGTGGTTACTTTGAAAACCAATGTATTATTCAGTTCTGCAGAAACAGTGCTCTTTTCAGAAACGTGAGGAGCAAGAATGACTTTTAAAAGACGTTCCTGGTTCATGCTAAAGCCTCCTCTAATTGCTTCACTGCATCTTTAGTCATCAAAACTTTTTCGAATGCAATCAAGCTAACTGGATCGATACCCTGTACGTCACGAACATCTACTTTGTAAAGGTTACGTGCAGACAGGAACAGATTCTCATCAACTTCAGAAGTCACGATTAATACGTCTTTCAGTTCCAACTGCTTAAGCTTAGAAACCAAGTCTTTAGTTTTTGCAGATTCAACACCGAAGTTTTCAACTACAACTAAACGCTCTTGACGAACTAATTCAGACAGGATGCTCTTGATAGCACCACGGTACATCTTACGATTTACCTTCTGGCTGTGATCCTGAGGTTTTGCCGCGAATGCGCGACCACCGCCAACCCAAATTGGGCTGCGGATTGTACCAGCACGTGCACGGCCAGTACCTTTTTGACGCCATGGCTTCTTACCGCCACCACGTACTTCAGAACGCGTTTTCTGCGCCTTACTACCCTGACGTGCACCAGCTGCGTATGCTACACATACTTGGTGAACTAGAGCTTCGTTAAACTCACGGCCAAAAGTAGCTTCTGAAACTTCAAGTGCGCCTTGCGCATCTTTAATTGCTAATTCCATCATCTATCTCCCAGACCTTACGCTTTAACAGCTGGCTTAACGATAACATCACCACCGGTAGAACCAGGGATAGCACCTTTAACCAGAAGCAGGTTGTTTTCAGCGTCTACTTTAACGACTTCCAGAGACTGTACAGTAACTTGTTTGTTACCCAGCTGACCGGCCATTTTCTTACCTTTGAAAACTTTACCTGGTGATTGGTTTTGACCAATTGAACCAGGGGCACGGTGAGAAAGAGAGTTACCGTGAGTCATACGCTGAGAACTGAAGTTCCAACGTTTGATTGCACCAGCAAAACCTTTACCTTTAGAAGTACCAGTTACGTCAACCATGTTTGTGTCAGCGAAGATCTCAACAGTGATCTCTTTACCTACTTCCAAATCAGCGCCTTCTTCAGCACCTAAACGGAATTCCCACAAACCACGGCCCGCTTCAACGCCAGCTTTAGCAAAGTGACCTGCTTCAGCTTTATTTACACGGTTAGCCTTTTTTGTACCAGCAGTTACCTGCAAAGCGCGATAGCCATCTTTTTCGGCAGTACGAAGCTGTGTAATACGGTTAGGGGTAGCTTCGATAACAGTCACAGGTACAGAACCGCCTTCTTCAGTGAAGATACGAGTCATACCGACTTTACGACCGATTAATCCAATCGACATTATTTACACCCTCTCTCTTTAGCCCAGGCTGATTTGAACATCAACGCCGGCAGCCAAGTCCAATCTCATCAGAGCGTCGACTGTTTTGTCTGTAGGTTCGATGATATCGACCAAACGCTTGTGAGTGCGAATTTCATACTGATCACGCGCATCTTTGTTTACGTGAGGTGAAATAAGAATGGTGTAACGCTCTTTGCGAGTAGGAAGTGGGATAGGACCACTTACTTGCGCACCAGTACGTTTGGCGGTGTCTACAATTTCCGCTGTAGACTGATCAATTAATTTATGATCAAACGCTTTTAAGCGAATACGAATTCTTTGATTAGCCATCGACCAAAGCTCCAAACGATAAAGAACAAAAAAATACACTCCTGCCGCCCTAAATATTGGGGGAGGGGTGCCTATATAACGATGACCTCCAATTGAGGTCTTGTTAGTTCCTGAACGCCTTATAAATAATGCATTCAGGGACTGGTTCTATGAACTCAGTGGGCGCGCATTATACGCATGTTTAATATTTGCGCAAGAGTTATTTTGCATTATCTCGGCAGACCCGAACATTTCATTTGTGCCCTGATGGCATTGTCATCGCCCGGCCCAAATTATTTTATAAGTGCTCGTCTGGGTGATGACCTTTCAAGTCTGCAAAAGGCTCTGTGATGCGCGCTATTAGCAATGCGATCGCCAGATTAGTCACTAATGCGAACTCATTACCCATTTTGCTCTCTAGCCAATGGAAAATAATGTGGTATATGGCTACCGCTGAGAATAGACACGCAACGGTGGTCCATACTATTGTCGGTTGTAGTATGTAAGCGCACTGCTTACATATCATCTTACCTCGCCATATCAAACCCAGCCTTTTATCGATGGGAATCGTTACTTTGCAATTCCGGCAGTGTCTTTCAAATAACCACACGTATTTGCCTCTTTTATATCACTAAGCTCTTATTTGCTTAATTGAGTTTTATTTGTCTGCCCTTTAAAATGCAAGCCAAAAGTGTAACCGGAGCATAATGTTGCAAGAAATCCCTATCTTTTAATTTACAAGATTTCAGGGGCCTTGTTAGATTGTGTGATTAAAGACTAAGCCTGCTTCATAACGATTTACTTTTCATTCACTCGCAAAACGAAGGCTTCGATTGAACTATTAGAGCCTAAGTTTCCTTACTCCTAATCCAATCAACCGTAAGTAATAAAAACCCGAGTACAGAAACAAAAATGACACCTTGGGGTAACGCGTCTTTAGACTGTACAAACAGAATAACAATAAATACGCCCAATACTAATTCAAGTAAAAAAAGAAATATCCATGCAGCTCTATACATTTAGTTATCCTCATATAATAGGATTAATAAGGGGAGCCATAGACAACTCCCCTAAACAATAACGGTCTTTATGGTTCCCTATTAGCCGCAGACGCAGCCAAACCGACACCAAAAATAGCCGAGCCGGTTGTAATACCCCAGCCAATTCCTTTACCAATAGCTATCAGAACTGGAGTGACACCGCCGTTAACCTGTTCGATTTCTTGTATCGATAACTCATTCATGTCCATCTCCTTGCCAACGTCACTGCGTTGGGCTGTTTGTTTAAACTGTGCCAACCATTGACACAATTCCATGTTAACCGGCAGAAAATCTGATGTAACCTGTACCTAAGTACAGTTTTTTAAGGCCATAAACTGGCGATAAACTGAGCAACCGGAATAGATAATGACAAGGAAACGTCATGAAACCAGTAAGCTCAGCTATAGTTAACAGTATCATTAACCGTGAAATACAACCGATAACAGAAGAAGCCCTCTACAGAATGATAAACGACCAGGTTCGACAGGACGACTTACTCAAAAAAATCGACAGCTATTTAGAGCAACACGAAACTTTGATGGATGCTTATCAAAAGCTGGAGCCCATTATCCTCAAGTTATTTGGTGCCGAGCGCATGAGTATCTTTCAACGTCGTCGCCAGCATCAAGATTTGGTAGCCCGCTTCAAAACCGGCAACGAAATTCGTGAGATTAAAGTGGCAATCAGTCCGCAATCCATCGCTGGTTATGTGGCCTTAAGTCAGCTTCCTCTGATTATCAATGATCCATACAACGCTGAGGAATTAAGAGAGATTCATCCTCGTCTGAAATTCGCTGACAAATTTGATAAGTCCAGCTCCTTTAAAACCAAAAGCATTCTTTGTGTTCCCATTATGAACGCAGGCGTTATTTTGGGCGTGATGCAGGTCATCAATAAACAACGCGGTGATTTTAACGACGCAGACCTGCGCCTTGGTAAAGGCCTGGCCGACATGTTAGGTAACAAGTTCCGATTTGAGCTTGATGGCACTAAACAGCCATTTCAATATCTGGTGCATCGTAATTTGATTCAAGAGTCAGTACTGGACCAGCTAATTGAAAGCTGTAAAGATCAAAAACACCTTATTCAACGACTCACTTCTGAACATCGCATCCCGGAGAATGAAATTGGCCAGGCATTGTCAATCCATTACCAGGTACCTTGGCTTGATTACCTGCCCGACAAATACCATTTGTTTCAAAACGAAAGTCGGCTCAACGTTTCTTATCTTAAGCGCAACCTGGTAGCAGTTATTGCCGACGCCCGCGAAAACCCCATAGTTGTAATGGCCGAGCCCAACAATGCCGCTTTGCTGATGGAAGTCGAATCCGCGTTGGGTATTGAGCAATACGAAATCTCAGTGGGTTTGCCCAACACTGTCTTACAATACTTAGGAGAAGCCACGGGCGGAGACAGCAAAGGTCCGGGCGAAATGGATGAAATCCTGGATGAGATCAGCACCAGCTCTGATGACCATGAAGAAATGGTGGATGAGCTGTCTGACGATGCACCAGCCGTGGTGCGTTTAGTGAGCCGTATTCTGCATGATGCCAAGCGCATTAACGCATCTGACATTCACATCGATGCTGAAAAAGGCGGCCCGACTCGCGTTCGCATGCGGGTGGATGGGGTCTGTCGAGATATCACCCAACTGCCAGCATCACACCATAGTGCTGTGATTGCCCGTATTAAAATTATGGCGAATCTTAATATCGCAGAAAAGCGGGTGCCACAAGACGGTAAGTTGGCTTTTCGAATGCAAGGCAAACCAGTAGAAGTTCGGGTGGCAACAATACCAACGGTGGCAGGCGAAGGCGTAGTTATGCGTATTCTGGCGGCAGGTGGTGCCATGCCAATGGACAAAATGAACCTGAGCCCGCGCAACACCGAAATGCTCAAAACCATGATTGTGAAACCCCATGGTATTTTGTTAGTGGTTGGGCCAACAGGCTCAGGTAAAACAACGACTTTGCATGCAATCCTTGGCCACTTGAACACCCCCGAAAAAAAGATTTGGACTGCGGAAGACCCGGTGGAAATTACTCAGCCCGGCCTGCAACAGGTGCAAGTCAGCCCAAAAATAGGCTTTACCTTTGCTAGTGCCTTAAGAGCTTTTTTGCGGGCCGATCCCGATATCATCCTTATCGGTGAGATGCGGGACAAAGAAACCGCACATGCCGGTATTGAAGCCTCGCTAACAGGTCACTTGGTTTTATCCACACTACACACCAACTCTGCGCCTGAAACCATTACCCGTCTTTTAGATTTAGGGTTAGATCCCGTCAACTTCTCTGATGCCTGTGTAGGTATATTGGCACAGCGTCTCATCCGAACCCTGTGTAAAAACTGCAAAGAGGAATACCCTGCGACTGACGCGGAAGTGGGCTTTGTAAAGCGCCAATACGGTGAAGATAAACTAGAAGAAATCGGTTATAAAGAGCCCTTAATGTTGCACCGAGGTAAAGGTTGTGATGAATGCGGTGGCACCGGATACAAAGGCAGAACCGGCGTGCACGAGCTATTGACCATGACTCCTGAACTCAGAGCGCTCGTATATAAAGAAGCCGCAGTGACCGCAATGGCCAAACAAGCCACCAGCGATGGCATGCGCACCCTGGTGCAAGACGGTCTATACAAAGTACTCAAAGGCGATACCGATATTGCCCAGGTACAAATTATTTCCGGAGCAGAATAATCCATGAGCATGTTAAAAAAAGCCCTGCTGGCGTTGGGCTTGCTATTGGTTGTTCTTGTGGGTATTGTCACCTTCAGAACCTATACTGTTTTTACTGAGCAACAAGTTCAGGTTGAACCGATAACCAGTGCATTCAGCCGCGATAAGAATGCCGCAGTGCAAAGGCTTTCCAGAGCCATTCAATATCAAACCATCTCCAGCGAAGAGTCTTCCGATAGCAATAGCGAATTCGAATCATTTATTCGCTTTCTGGAAAAGAGTTACCCTTCCCTTTGGCAGAAGTTTCCTCCCGAATTTATCTCTGAGTACAGTTTCCTGTTCCGCATCAAAGGTACACAGTCAAGCACTAAACCTTTGATGTTCCTGGCCCATACTGATGTAGTTCCCGTTGATGCCGAAACTTTACACAAGTGGCGACAAGCGCCTTTTGGTGGTGACATCGCTGACGGTAAAGTATGGGGACGGGGTGCTATCGATGACAAAGGCAGCGTAATGGCACTGTTGGAAGTGGCTGAATATCTAGTCGCCAATAACAAACTACCTGAACGCGACATCTATCTGGCCTTTGGTCACGATGAAGAAATAGGCGGCAAATCAGGCGCGGCAAAAATTGCTGAAAAACTCAAATCCGAAGGTTTAGAATTCGAATTTATTCTGGATGAAGGCGGCGTAATCACTCAAGGGATTATGCCCGGCATCCAACAACCCTTAGCGTTAATTGGCATAGCAGAGAAAGGCTTTGCCAATTTTAAACTAACCGTGGAAAGTACCGGAGGTCATTCTTCACAACCTCCCACTAACACCGCCGCAGGGATT
This sequence comes from Planctobacterium marinum, assembly GCF_036322805.1. Classification (GTDB taxonomy): domain Bacteria; phylum Pseudomonadota; class Gammaproteobacteria; order Enterobacterales; family Alteromonadaceae; genus Planctobacterium; species Planctobacterium marinum_A. The sequence continues at coordinate 4,035,427 of NZ_AP027272.1, forward strand.
ATCGCTCAAGCCGTTGTTAAAGTGGAAAACGCCCCCTTTCCCGCCGATCTCAGTTTTATGAATCAAACTTTCGAAAAAATCGGCAATTACGCCGATATTTCCATGCGGCTACCCTTTAGTAACCTTTGGCTGCTGCAGCCTGTTATTGAAAGCGCCATGAATGCTTCACCAGCCACCTCAGCCAGCATTCGTACGACAGCGGCAGTCACTCAGCTAAAAGGCAGCTCTAAATCTAATATTCTACCCACAGAAGCCTCTGCCGTGGTGAACTTCAGACTGTTCCCGGGTACGAGCGTTCAGGATGTGAAAGCCCACCTGAAAAAGATAATCAACGATGAACGGGTAAAGATAGAACCTTTTATGGCCACTGAAGCCTCTTCAGTATCTGCTGCAGATAGCGCCAGCTTTGAGCTGCTAGAGCAAACGATTAGAAGCATAGACGGTAACATTCTGGTGGCGCCTTATCTGGTGATTGCGGGCACAGATGCCAAACACTACGAGGGCCTGTCTGAGAATATTTATCGCTTTATGATGGTGAAATTCACTCCTGAATCCTTACAGCGTATTCATGGTATCAATGAGCATATTGACATTGATGAGTACCACCAGATCATGACTTTTTATCATGCCCTGATGACTCAACCGTTTTAGGGTCAGGTGGCAATACCTGACCCCCTCATGCTATTGAGCACTTTGAACAGTTGTCGTGATTAACTTAGAGTGTTCGTCGCCGGTGCCATAGACTCCGTCCGGGCCAGGAGTGTAATCAGAATGCACCATATCCAGCAAGCCATCGCCGTTCAAATCTATTGGATAAGCCTTTTCGCCCCAGTATCTTTGTGGTTGTAACAGAGTAGGGTCCTGTATTTCAAAAGTTCTGTCGGCCTTTCTGATATAAAGGTAAGGCGAGTTTTCATCAATATAGGCTGAGCCGGCCATTATCAAATCTTCCAGACCGTCATTGTTCATATCCGCAAAAATCATCGGTAAAGGCATATTGAGATTACGGCCATAAAATGAGTATATTTCTGTTGTTAAAGACTGATCAGCGAAATAGTTATCGGTTTCATCAATAAACTCACCATTGCAGTCACTAATCAGCGCCTGTAAATATCTGCCAGTATTACCTGCAGAAGGGTCCGCATCAGTATTGCCTCGCTCATGAGCTAACACCAGATCTTTTGCCCCATCGCCATTTAAGTCGCCAACGATTAATGACTTCACGTAGGTATAATCATCATTCCAATCTACTCCGGGAAGGTTGTGTACATTGTGCGCTTTGAAATAGCCAGTTCCATCGTTGTAGGCAATCTTATTGAAATTGAATTCCTGATTGTTATTTATACGTTTCAGTCGTCCCATCACTAAATCCGGGAAACCATCGCCATTCATGTCTTCTAATTTATGATAAATGTAACGCCAGTAGTATTGATAGGTCTCACCACCATGCAAAATATCGGTGGGGATACGATTGTCATGATCTACAGTAAAGTTGCCACTGCCGTCGTTCAGCAAAAAATGCCCTACAATATTGTCGTAACCACCACCACTTTCAACAAAAATATCAATATCGCCATCACCGTCGATATCTCCCCAGGTAACGCCTTTGCTATGAATGTGATCGTTCCCTGTTGAGTCTAGGTAACTCTCAGCCAGTTGCGTGGTGACACTGTATGCTCCAGCTTCGTTACTCATCAGCACAACAGGTGGCTCACCATAGTAACCTCCGGAAGGAGCTTGCCCTCTATCAAGGTTACCGCCATCCATGATGACAAAGTCTACCTGACCATCACCATTAAAATCTGCTGTGGCGGCTTTTGGCGCATACATGCTTACATCAGATTCCAGAAACTCAGAGGTTACATCCGAAAAACTGCCGTCGCCATTGCTTTGCAGGAAAATTAACGCGGATGGTTCAAGCGAATTATTATCTTCACCGCCCACCAGCAAATCAGTTAATTGGTCACCATTAAAATCACCTGCGTAAAGGAATTGGTCCGCGATGCCTTGCGCAGAAAAATCCGTTGTGGATTCCGTTGTATAACTAAATTCATTAATGTTGACTTCAAGTGACAGCGGCTCAGGAGCAACGCACTGTAAGTTAAATACCACCTCAGATGCCCAATTCTTCACTCTGACATTTACGGTATCGGAAGCGGTGTTACCATCAATGTCAGTTACCTCAACTTGAAGTATCGCATCAATGTCGGCATCCACTTCCGGGGCAGTAATGGTAATGCCGTACTGATCGGTCGCTGATAGCTCTAGCTCAACACCAGACAATTGTGTCCAGCTCACCTGATTGATTTGGTTATCAGGGTCATCCGCTGTGGCCACAAGTTCTGCTGTGTCTCCTTCAAAGAGCTCAATATCAGAAGGCGCGGTTACATTCACTTCCCAATCTTCAGACTGATCCCCCGAGTCTAATATCATTAGAGATTTGAAGGACGTATAAGTAAAGCCGTTACTATCTGTCAAACTGAGATACGCAAAAAGAAAGCTATCTTGTTCTACCTGCTTCGCAGTGACCCGCGTATTCACAGACTCTGCCGACTCAAACTCTAGATAGTCGGTTAAAATTGACCACCAAAGTGCACTGGTAAATTTGTTTTGTGGGTCGGTGATATCTGGTGTTAATTGCGCGCTCTCCCCTTCATTAATCTCAAGCGTGTCCCCCATATCAACTGAAAAACTGTTAGAGTCAGCTTTTAAATTTACTGTCACCTGTTCCTGAGTTACGCCACCATCAGCATCGGTTACCGTAATCGAAAACTGCAAAGATTCATCTTGCGTGACACTTGGCATAACCAAGGTAAACCGGGCTTCTTCTGGTGCAAAAAGGTTTACGGCTGTACCTGACAGTTGTTCCCACAAGTAACTTAATTCGGTGCCTTCAGGATCGGTTGCTTCTGCTTCGAACAAGATAATTGAGCCCGAATAAACGTTGTGTTCCTTTGTAACCTGAATAACCGGGTTTAGGTTTTCGATTTCAGCAACACTGACCATTTCCATGCGGGTACTGATTGGCGCTGCAAGCGGCACATCAGTGCTTTGCTTACCGAAATGATGGCGTTCTATTTCACCATCAGAGCTACGCAATATGTACTGATATTGATTGGAAGCTCTTCTTACCGCAATATCAGCCTTTCCGTCACCGTCGTAATCGGCCACAATAGGAGTATCCTCCGATTGTTTGCCAAAATGATAGCGGCCGATACTTGCATCGCTACTGTTCAGTACGTACCAATATTGATTAGAAGGACGACGCACCGCCACATCGGCTTTGCCATCACCATCGTAATCGGCTGGTACCGGAATATCTTCAGCTTGCTTACCGAAATTGATACGCTGAATCTCACCATCTGAGCTATTCAGGATATACCACATCTGATTTGAAGGTCTTCTGACCGCAATATCAGCTTTGCCATCGCCATCGTAGTCAGCCGGTACGGGAATATCTTCCGCCTGTTTGCCGAAATTGAAGCGCTGAATCTCTCCGTTTGAACTATTCAGGACATACCACATCTGATTTGAAGGTCTTCTGACCGCAATATCAGTAATACCATCTCCATCATAGTCTGCTGGAACGGGAATGTCCTCAGCCTTTTTGCCGAAGTTTACGCGCTGTATTTCTCCATTTGAGCTATTGAGGATGTACCACATTTGATTTGACGGTCTTCTTACGGCCACATCAGCGGTACCATCACCATCAAAATCACCACTTACCGGAATGTCATTTTCATGCTGGCCGAACTTAATACGCTGAATAGTTTGGTCGCTACTATTCTGAATATATTGCATAAAGCTAGCCTGGCGTCTAACGACAATATCGGCTTTTCCGTCGCCGTCAAAGTCCAGTTCAGCGGCAAAACTTGTCGCCGTACTCAATGTGGCTACAACAAAAATAAGATGGTGAAACAGTTTCCGGCTCATTAGCTCATATCCCAATAGCTTTCAATGGAGTGCAGTTAAAATGAACGCGGAGTATAGATTTTAATCGACTTATTGCAAGTCACTTTATTTAACAGGCAGTGCTATCGCGTGGACACTAATCGTAACGGCTGTAATACTCATCCCGCCCACCACCAAACTTAAACTGATGAGTGCCATCACAAAAAGGTTTATTACCCGTGCCAGAACAACCACAAAAATGTTCGGTCTTGTCTTCTGTCGCGGTATATTTTAACGGTTGATAGCGAGTGCCTTGATGAGAACCATCGCAAAACGGCACAGATTGGGTTTTACCACAAGAACACCAGAAGTAAGTTTTGCCTTTTTCAACTTGCACCGCAACAGGTCTGTCGTTAGAGACTGACGCTGTCGAATCTAGCTTTTGTTCGGACATGAGTTATTTCCAATAAATATTGCGCTTAACTGGTAAATACAGTGATGAAATGGCTTAATAGTTCCATCGCTGTTTTAGAATAAAAATAACATGGACACAAGCTTAATACCCGCAGATCAGCATTTTGCTGTCATGGCCGCTCTCTTCGCTATCGCCTTTTTTGGATTTTGGGCAGAAAAACAGAACTGGGGCAAACTAGTAACCGGTACTGTTTGGGCAATCCTTGCCGCTATTATCGCATCAAATCTGAACATCATCCCCAAAAGTGCCGATGCCTATAGTTTCGTATTTCGCTATTTGGTGCCGGCTTTAATTCCACTATTTCTGATCAATGCCAATGTTAAGCGCATCATAATGGAAAGTGGTCGTGTGGGAATTGGCTTTATTCTGGCCTGTATTGGTTCCGCAGCTGGAGCTATTGTTGGTATTAGCCTGCTGGACTTGGGTGCGCGAGAAGCTGACCTTGCTGGGATTTTTACCGCCACATATACGGGTGGCTCAGTAAATTACGCCGCGGTTATCCAATCTACAGGGTTCGATGACGCCAATATCATCTCTGCCGCCACCGCTGTAGATAATCTGATGAGTGCGCTGTTTTTAGCGGTTCTGGCTATTATGCCAGCCTCAAAATGGTTAATGTCTAAATATGCGGTGCGCAATCACGAGTTAGAAGAAACTCAACCTTACGCACAAAGTAGCCAACAGGTTACAGGTTTTAGTCTCGCCGCCGCACTCACATTCGCACTGGCTGTCGTAGCGCTTTCCGACGCTACAGTAATGTTATTGGAAAGTTGGTTGCCAGACTATGAAATCAGTCGTTTGCGCTATGTGTTTATCACCTTATTTTCTATCCTGCCAGCCACCATCGCACCGCAGGCGATGCACAAGTTACAAGGTGGTGAAACCATCGGTATTGTATTGGCGTTCGTATTTTTTGCTGCCATTGCAGCAGGTGCAGATGTCGCCAAACTGGTGAGCGTTGCTCCCATTCTGCTAGCGTTTGTAGTGATACTGCTATTGATCCATGCCGTTATCGTATTCGGCCTCGGTGCCCTGATCTCTCATCTAAGCAAGAAGTTGAGTGGTAAAGAGGATAATCTATTCAGATTATCTTTACCTGAGCTTATTATTGCCTCTAACGCCTCAATTCTAGGTGCTACAACAGCGCCAGCATTGGCGATGGCCAGAGGTTGGCCAGCTTTGGCTACACCGGGAATTCTGGCTGGCGTTGCGGGTTACATCGTCGGCACACCATTAGGGCTGTTAGTGGCTTCCTTGGCTGGATAAGGCGAAATATTGTACTGCACCATTTAGTCTGCTAGTTTATTGAAATAGATACACACATTTTCATGTGACCGGATGGTGCAATATGTTTGGTAAAATTAAGAGCTTTTTTGGCCGTAAAAACCCCCCCCTGCTGCACCACCGCAAATGGCCAGTTCAAGACTACAACAGCCAGAAGTCGCCACCCGCAGCAGAAGCACTGCTGTAATGTCACCGCCTTCAGCAGAATCGGTTATGGCGGCGAAAAGGCAATCAACTGCGGCCGAGGCATCCAGACCTTCTCCTGCCGCTGTATCTCCTTCTCGTCCTGCGGTATCCCCACCGGCATCGGCAAGCAGATTGCCACCACCGCCAGCCATGGTACGTGGTGGTGAAGACTTCCGTCGTGTTGAAAAATCCATGAAACGCGGCGAGCGTGTAAAAGCCCAAGATTTTATGGCGGTAGCGACAGCTGGAGGAAGCCGCGATCTCAGAGCAGCTAAAACCAAAGAAGTGATACTCAAAACCAAACATGGTGAAACTGACGGCATGACCATGCGCCATCGCTCCGGCAGCGTGACTGAATTACACCTGGCAGCAGATTCCAGTAAAGTCACTGCGGCGAAGCATTTCAGTAAAACCACTGGCAAGGTCACCGAAGTGCGGGAAGCCCACATGCGCGGAGCAGCACAAAAACAATTGACTAAAGTGGCTGCCAGAAAGGACCATCGGGGCGAATAAACACGTTATGCAGTCAGTGGCAATGCGACAATAAAACAGGTGCCTTTACCAGGTACGCTTTTTACTTCAATACTGCCACCGTGATCTTTGATAATCCCATAGGAAATGGATAGCCCGAGTCCGGTACCCTCACCTTCAGCCTTGGTGGTAAAGAAGGGATCAAATAACTTTTTCAGGTTTTCAGGGGCAATACCCGGACCGTTATCGGCTACATATACTTTCAAAAAACCGTCGTCTAATCGGGTGTAAATCTTGATCACCCCTTCTTTCTTAATCGCCTGACCCGCATTAACTAAAAGATTGGTAAAAACCTGCGCCAATCTGCCCGAATGGCACCTTATCTCAGCCCCCTCACAAAAATTGGTATAGATCTTACAGTGATATTTAAGCTGGTTGTTCACCATCGCCAGAGTATTGCGAATACAGTCGTTAACGTCTGTTAGTTTTTTCTCGTCCGCGTCGGCATGAGAAAACGATTTCAAACCCATGACGATTTCTTGTACACGCTGTAAACCTTGCTCGGACTCATTTAACAACGAATCAATATCACCACAGATAAACTCAACATCGTTTTCAGCCATGATTTTTTCAAATGCAGGCCCCAAAGAAGCGGAGGTTTTTAGGGCCTCTGCACTGGAGTCGATAGCGTTTTTCAACGAGCGAATGTAATCCTCCATGGTTTTTACATTGCTTAGCACATAGCCCACCGGGTTGTTGATCTCATGTGCAACCCCCGCAGCTAACTGCCCTACCGAAGCCATTTTTTCAGCCTGTAAAAGCTGCCTTTGCGCTGCGTGTAACTCACTGTTGGTTTTGTTTAATATCTGATTTTTGCGTTCTAACTGTGCAGTGCGTTCTTTTACCTTAGCTTCTAATTGCTGGTTAAAGCTCTGCAGCATGTCTTCGAATTGATCCTTTTGACTAAATTCCAGCTCCAGATTATCAATGAGCTTATTGAAAGCGATACTCAAACCACCTAACTCATCATTCGCTTGAACAGGTATTCTGGTATTTTCGTTAAATCGCCCTTCGGTCACCGCAAGTGATACGCTCTCAGTACCGCGAATAATGATGTTAAGCCGCGCTTGTAAATAGTAGCCTGCAAGTACTGCCAGCAGGGCCAAAAGAAAAATCAGAATAGTCCCGGGTAACAAGAAAGCTTGCAAAAGAACAAGGTCGATTTGAGCAGCAAGATGCCCTTCAATTGCGACAATGTCTGAAAGCCCGGAGACTGTGCTTACTTCAAGACTCCAGAACAAGCCTGAGAACGCGACAAACTGAAGCACAAGCACAATGCAAAATGCCTTCACTTTCAAAGAGACGGCAGCAGTATGTTTAGTCCAGATTTTTAGAATGGGCGTCAGCATGGAATTTTCTAGTGTGTGAAAAACAAAAGATGAGCAAAAAATAACCTCATGTGACATTTGTGTCAATTGAGACTTTAGTAGTATACTCCTCAATTCACTTTCCGCCTGTATTTGCTCTACCCCTGTTTATTACCCATACTTATTATCGACTCCAATCGTTAACGAAGGCGCGCATTGTTGTACATTCGATGGTGCATAATTCTCTGCTCCTTGTTACTGTATGCACCTTTACATGGGGTATGCCAACAGGCGGGCGCTGCGGATAGCAGAAAGCCAGTTTACGTCATTGGTTCAGAGAATATTGGCTATTACCCTCATTATGACTTTATGAATTCTGAGCAGCCCGGATATCTCTCATCGCTGTTAAAACTGTTTGCCGAACAATACAATCTGGAGCTGGTTTTTGTTGCCTTACCCAACAAACGCCTGCATCTTGCTCTGGAACAAGGGGTCGTTGACCTGGCCTACCCCGATAATCCCAATTGGGGCAAAAAGCCTGTTAACCGCCAGTTGAGCAAATTCTATAGTCAGCCCATCACTCAGGTTTTAGGTGGCACTATTGTGCATACGCGGCAAAAAGGTAAAGGCTTAAGGGAATTTAAGTCTCTGGTGGTGCCATTTGGTTTTACACCTATCAAATGGCAACAAAGAATAGATCAGAACGAGGTGCGCTTAGTGCAAGTGGCGGATGCTTTAAAAGCGTTGGAACTGGTTCAAAGACAACGTGTTTCGGGGGCGGATATCGAATTTCACGTAGCTATGCACCTCATTGATACTCATCCGCAATTAACCAATCTAACCCTGGATCCGGGCTTGCCTTACGATATCGTGGGCTTTAGCATTTCCACCTATAAACACCCCGAGCTCTTGAAGCAACTGGATGCCTTTATTGCAACTCATCCCAATGAGATCCTTGAGCTAAAGCAGCGTTATGGTTTGCGCTCACCAAAGAACATACTCGAGCAGCAGGCAAGCCCTTCTCCTTAATCAATTCTGACATCTTTCTTGATAACTTCCTGACAATGCTATGCTATTGCTATAACCACCACCGTATAAAGGAATAGCACTCCCGTGACCATTTTTTCACAGCCCATCCTGGTTGTTGAAGACAACCACACCACAGCAAAAACCTTGAGTATTTTCCTCAATGGTGCAGGCTACGAGGTGAACTGCGTTGCCAATGGTTCAGAGGCACTTATTGAATTTCACAGCAAACCCTATGCGCTCATCCTGCTGGATATCATGATGCCAGGCATCGATGGTTTAACGGTTTGTCAGAAAATCAGACAAACCAGCGACATTCCCATCGTAATGCTAACAGCCAAATCCAGTGAAGATGACATAGTGAATGGCCTCGAAAGCGGGGCCAACGACTATGTCTGTAAGCCCTTTGGAGCTAAAGAGTTAATAGCCCGAATCAAAAACTGCTTACGCAACGCCAAAGCATTAGAAAGTACCCCAGCCCTTATCGAGTTGGGTAGCATAATGTTGGCACCAGAGCAGCGTAAAGTATGGCTGAATCAGGAAGAGCTCAAACTCACCAAAAGCGAGTACAGCATTTTGTACAGCATGATTCAGCAGGTTGGCAGAGTGTTCACGCGAGAGCAGTTAATTAACCAAGCACTGGGAGAGCAATACGAAGGGTTTGAACGCACTATCGATACTCACATATGGAGTTTGCGCAAAAAGCTTAAAGAGCCCAAAGGCCAGCCTCGATACTTGCATTCCGAAATGGGAATTGGTTATCGACTTGAAGATGTAAAGCCGGAAACTAATGCGATAAAAAATGGCGAGTCCCAAACGACTAACCAAACTAACTGAGAAGCACATGACAAGGCTGCAATTTACCCGAAGTTTAACATTCCGCATGGTTTCTTTGATGCTACTGACCGCGATAACTGGCATCATTATTGTGGCGGTTATTATTCACCAGGCAACGCGCAGCAACTTTGATGTCCAACGTACCAATTGGCAAGCATTGGCAGAGCAAAACCCCAGTGTCATTCAAGCGCAGTTATTAGCACAATATGAAGAGAGTGGCATGCGAGGAGCCTGTCAGGTGCTGGACAAACTGGATGCTAACTTGCTCACCATAGATGTGGTGCTCACCGATAACAATCAAACGGTACATTGTGCCAGTAAACCGCGCTTCAATTTTGCTCAGGTGGTATTTCATGGCTCGGGCGTTGTACGGTTATTCTCTGATAGCGACGAAGTTATGGCTTACGACCTGGCTGTCGCAGAATCCTTACCGCTAAAAAACACATCAGGAGATATCGAAGGTTGGGCCATGAGTGTTGAGGCCAAGCCGCTGATGCTAGCCGGTAGCGAGTTTGCCTGGCGTATCTGGCAGCAATCCGGGATCTGGGTTGGATTCACACTGATACTAATTGCTTTATTTGCTGCGTGGGCGATTAACAGGATAATGCGTCCCATCGCTGTAATTACCAAGGCTTCTGAGCGTCTACGTCTCGGTGACATTCCCAGCCCACTCGCCAACCATGGCAACACCACAGAATTAACAGCGCTTACAGATACCTTTAACAGGGCCACACAAGCCCTTACCGAAACAGAAAAACTCAGACAGCAACTGGTATCTGACATCGCCCATGAATTACGCACTCCGGTTACCAATATCAAAGGGCAGTTGGAGGCCCTGCAATTGAGATTAATCACAGACAATGACGAGTTTCATCATACGGTGGCCAATGAAGTGATGTTATTACAGCAACTTATCAGTGATTTTCAAGATTTGGCTCAAACCGACTCTGGTCAAATTTGCCTGAACCTGAACAGCTTTCCCCTGCTGGATTTGATGGAAGACTGTCTGTTAAGCCAAAAACGTCAGGGAATCACCATCAGCATTAATATCCCCCACACAGTCAGCGTGCGCACCGATGAACTGCGTTTCCGCCAAATCATGTTAAACCTGTTAGAAAACGCCCGTCGCGCTAAACCCGAGCAATTACATGTAGAAGTATCGGCGATAGAACAAGGCAACGAGGTGGTAATCACTTTCTGTGATAATGGGCCGGGCATTGATGAGTCGGACGTACCCCATATTTTTGACCGTTTTTACCGCGCTGAAAAATCCAGGAATCGCAACTCAGGAGGTTCAGGCTTGGGGTTGGCGATAGTGAAAGGGTTACTTTTGCGTATGCATGGTGATATTCGCTATCAATCAGCTGAGCCTTGCGGCGCGAGTTTCATCATAACCTTGCCCTGCGGCACTGCCATCAAGGAAGGTGCAGACACATAAATTTACATTCAGAGCGCTGTTATCAGTGGAATCTTGATAAGAAATTGACAGCCATCCATAACACTGACTCCTGTTTAAAGTGCATATACCCAAAGGAGACAGAGTCATGCCAAACCTCATCACATACGCTCGCAAAGCGGCTAATTTTACATGCACAGTAGGGTTACTTTTCGCCAGTGTGCAAAGCTCGGCCATTGAGTTTGAAAACTATCAATTAGAGGGCAACCCGGAAAATGCCACTGTAATGGAGTATCGCGGCCGACCGGCTCTACAAATTACTGGAGGGCGTTACTGGTTTAGTGACATGACCCTGTCCGACGGTGTGATTGAGTTTGACGCCGCGATGGATGAATCCCACACCTTCTTTGGCCTTATTATGCGGGCTGAGAGCGATAATCATTTTGAAAACATCTATTTGCGCGCCCATCTCAATAAAAAGCCTGATGCCATGCAATATATGCCGGTAGTCAACGGCATCTCTTCGTGGCAGATCTTTTCTGATCAAAACGCCATCAGCGCAGCTAAATACGACTACAACGACTGGAATAAAGTTAAAATAGTGGTACAAGGCGACAAAGCCGATATTTATGTCAATTCCAATGAACCCACCCTGCACGTGCCAGATTTAAAGACCGATATTAAAACGGGCCGACTGGGACTTTGGATGTTCAGTATCGAAAAAACGCCGGTATACTTTAGTAACTTACAGGTAAGAGCGCTAACCCCTGATGACAAGATAGTAGGTACGGCCAAAGAAACGCCAGCCCTGGCAGATGGGTTAATACGCAGCTTTAAAGTCAGTGAGCCAGTGCCTGAAGATACAGTTGGTCATAATCACTGGCTGGATTTAGACATCGATAAACTCAGCTGGCAATCTCTCGAAGTCGAAAGCAACGGGATAGCCAACCTGGCAAAACTGAGTGGTATCGCGGATAAAGCCAATACCGTACTCATTCACGAAAGTATTGAGACAGACAAAGCAGAAATGAGAAAACTGCGCTTTGGCTATTCCGACCGGGTACAGATATTTTTAAATGGCAAACTGGTATTTGCCGGAAATGCCGGTTGGAAACAGCGTGACTACCGCTTTTTGGGCACCATCGGCTTAAATGATGCTGTTGGTTTGTCATTGCAAGAGGGAAAAAATGATCTGGTTATAGCGGTATCAGAAACCTTTGGCGGCTGGGGCTGGACTGCCGCCTGGGAGTAATCAGCCCTTATTGCTGTTAAAACGCTCGACATCAAAAGGTCAGCGGGCTTGAATTCACTTTCCGGCTCTCTGATCTTGCAATAGCGTCTACCCATCAAATCATATATTCAATAACATCTTGCTCTTTTTTATCCCTCAGAGAATTGTTTCTGGCCCGGTTTACCACCATTGAAGAATACAACTCGCGCATTAAGTTGCTGGCAGTTTTTACAAATAAACCTGGAATCAATCCATGTACCAGGCAAACAATCGATGCGATGAATAACTTTATAGCAAAACCCATGGCCACCAGAAAATGTTCGCCATAAGATTCATTTACACTATCAGGATGTTCAATGAAAAGTTTTTTCAGCATAATATCTACCTTCACCTTTCTCTAATACTTGTATCGGAATGTAACTCTGGAAAATGAGTTGGAATGTATTACAGGAAAATAATTTAGCAATGTCTTCTCAACTGTTATTTTTCTTTAGCCTGCTGGGTGCGTTTAACGGTTTACTGTTAGCAATCTGGTTATTCACGCGTAAACCAGCGACGTTGGCTAACCGCTTTTTAGCGATGCTGATTTTTATGATCAGCGTGCGCATTGGTAAATCGGTATTTTTGTTTTTTTCAACAGAGCTTGATTACATCTATCGCCAGATTGGGTTATCCGCTTGTTTTTTAATTGGTCCGGCTCTGTATTTCTATTTTCGCGCCCACCGTGACGCAAGTAAAAGCAAACAGCACGCCTGGCAATGGCACCTCGTAACTCTTTCAGGCATTGTGGTACTAGCAGCCATTTATTTCCCATTTCAGGAGAACACACCGGATATCAACGGTTTAATGTACCGCGGTATCAACTACATTTGGCTGGGTTACTTATTACTGAGCTTACCTATGGCCATACCCGCCATCAAAGCACGCTTTAAACAGAGTCTCAAAACACCATTGGATGCAGAAACCAATATTCAAGCAACGGCATGGCTCGGAACATTTGCCGTATGGCTGGCCTATTTTACCTCCAGCTATACCAGTTATATTGTCGGTGCGTTGTCCTTTTCATTTTTACTTTATTTGACCGTTTTACTGCTGCTCTATGAGCGAAGCAAAAAACAAGAGACACGTTATCAAAACAAAAGAATTGATGAGCAACAGGCGCGAGCCTTGATTGAAAAACTAAAACATCAAATGGAATCAGAAAAACGTTTCACTGATGCCAATTTGACTCTGCCACAACTCGCTAAACTGACGGGCGTAAATGTTCCGCAGTTATCGCAGCTGCTGAACGACAACCTCAATAGTTCATTCAATCAGTTTGTTAACCGATATCGCATTGAAGAAGCCAAGCGCTTGTTAGGTGAAACTCCGCAACTGAGCTTGGAACTGATTGCAGAGCGCTCGGGGTTTAACTCCCAATCTACCTTTTACAATGCCTTTAAGCGGCTGGAGAACACCACGCCAGCGCGTTATCGTCAGCAATTTACCTGAAGCTGATTCTATCTTTAAAATGGAGGATTAAACTTCATACACAAAGACCTTACTGAAAGGTATTCAGCTACCCAGTTACTTCAGTTTTTTATGGATTTATAATTCAGTAATACGGTTTTATAACCCCAGGAGATAAACACTTCCGCATTCAATAGCATCGCTGCAACTTTACGATAAGACTTGCAAAGGTGTTTTATGACCATCAAATCATTATTCTCGATGCTGCGGCTCAGTATTTTGGTGCTGTGCAGTTGGCAAATTCAATTTGCTTCGGCCAAGACCAAAGATCAGGAACAAGCCGCCATCATTGAAACCCTCAACCTGTATTTTCAGGGCACATCCTATAATCAGCCAGACGTGATCAAACAAGCGTTTAGCGATACAGCGATTCTAAACCTGCAAAAGAAAGACGATCCCAATTGGATAGTACCTGCTGCTGAATACATCAGTTGGTTCGAGGGCCAGATTGAAGGCCAATACAATGGACGCATTGGGGAGATTTTGGCCATTGATATTGTGGGCAATATCGCTACGGCCAAGGCTGAGATCCTCTATCCGGAACGCAACTTACGCCTCATCGATATTTTTTTGCTCAAAAAACTCGATGATAGATGGCAAATCATCAGTAAAGCCGCCACCCGAACTGAGGAAAAACGCAACGGCAAACGCATTTTGTTTATTGTATCCAGCGCTCAATTTCACGGGGATTCAGACCTCGCCACGGGTGTTAGTTTTTCTGAGTTAGTAAACGCTTACCATACGTTTGAACAAGGCGGTTACAACGTAGACTTTGTGAGTACTCAAGGCGGTTCAATACCCCTTGCCTACATTAATACTTCCAATCCTCTACACAGACAATATATTTATGACCAAGATTTTATGTTTGCTCTGGCCAACACCAAACACCCACAAGATATAAACCCCGAAGACTATGCTGCTGTGCATTATGTCGGTGGAGGAAATGCCATATATGAGGTGGCAGAGAATCAAACCTTGCAGGATATATCAATGGCCATTTACCAAAAGCACAAGGGTATTGTTTCTTCGGTGTGTCATGGCACCGCAGGGATTGTAAATTTGAAACTAGATGATGGTAGTTACCTGGTTAAAGGAAAACGCATCAGCGGTTATCCTGACGAATATGAACGCATCAGAGCCAGCTATTATTCGCACTTTCCTTTCTCTATCGAACAACTTATTGAACAGCGCGGTGGAGAGTTTTTGTACGGAGGACGTCACGAAGCGTATGTTGAGGTGGACGGACGCATCGTAACGGGCACCAACTATCAATCCAGCAAAGTCGTCGCAGAAAAGATAATGGCGATTTTGGATAAGGCGATGAACTAGTTAGTTAAGGCAGTTATTAAGGGGGCAGGGTGTTTGAAATTGTGTGCAAAAAATTCTTTCAAATACTCTGGCTCCTTTTTTACCACTCTTTTTTTACGACTATTTTTTAGCTCCAACAGAAAATATTTTCACCTCACTTAACCCCTTTTGCTACATTAGCCCGTTCTTACCGGTAACAATAAAAACAACACCTGAAAGAGAACAGAAGCTGAATGAGAGCGATTTTTACTATTTCCCTGCTACTTTTGCTATTGAATGGCTGTGCGCTATTCAGCAAGCAAAAGTCCAACGACATCCCTTTTCGTTTACTCAACAACCATATTCTTCTGCCAGTAAAAGTTAACGGCAAATCCATGGAGTTTGTATTAGATACCAGTGCGCAACATACTCACCTGCTCACAAGCGAACACAGTCAAGCCACAGAAGCTGAAGTGGATTCCGTTGCGATTGGCAACCTACCAATTCCTTTGCATAAAACCGATAGTAAGCACCCACATAACAACTATCACAGTTATATTGCTGGGATCGTAGGGCAGGATTTGTTTAAACACAAAATTCTGGAAATTAACTACGATACACAGCGTATCACCCTGCACCCACCTCGACTGTTTGATAAGGGCATCAAGTCAGCGAATGAACATTGGTCAACCATGCCGTTAAAAACTAAAGGGCAACAATGGATTATCGAAATGCCCCTGACTCTGGGTAAACAATCACAATATTTTGAGTTCGCTTTAGATACCGGCTTCAATCAAGATTTTCTGTTTAGCAAAGAAGAATTGGGAGAGGCGTTAACGCCGCTTTATTCCTACATCACCCCTTATTTAGATGTGGATGGGCATCAGGAATTTGAAGTGTATCCACTGGACCGAACCTACCTGGGCGCCCATGCCATTATCTGGCCGCTGATCAACACGCCGCTAAATGATGTACCAGATAAGCAGATTTCAAACGTTCACCCCATCGGCAAAGTGGGTAACGCCGTACTTTCTCGGTTTAACCTCATTATTGATGTCCAGAGAGACACCTTGTACTACCAGGAAAACCAACGCCATCATGTTAAAAACCTACCAGATCGCAGTGGCTTAACCATCACTCCACATCCACAAGGCGCCAAAGTCACCAGCGTCACCGCCAAAGCTACAGACCTATTGCAAATCAACGACGTTATTCAATCCTACGAAACCGTGGATATTAATCAAAACACCTTCGATGGCTTCCGCCTGATGCTATCTTCCGAAGCAGAGCGAATGTGGATTTGTTGGCTAAGAGACAATGAAAGACAGTGCGGTCATCTGGAGATGGGGTATCGGATGTGACAGAGTTGAGCATGACAACGCCCTAAATCTGCTAAACAACGTAAAGGCACCATTTCACCTCTAAATGTTTTTTTCTTTTCACTTATATAAAAGTGTGACATGGTAGATTTTATGAGTATTTTTTGATCCCACGCCATGGAAGCGCTTAACCAATTAACGCCACTGTTTTTAAGTCTATTTGTATTGTTCTCGGTGGTGGGATTACTCAAAACTATTTCCCGACAAAGCAAACCGCAATTCAATTACCGTCAAACTGAGCACCTGTTTACCCCAGCCGAAGTTGAGTTTTACAAAAACCTTAAAGCCAGTGTAGGTGACGAATATCTCATCTTTGGCAAAGTCAGAGTCGCAGATGTACTAAGGCCAGAAAGAGGCCTTAACCGTTCTCACTGGCAAACCGCTTTTAACCGTATCGCCATGAAACACTTCGATTTTATCCTCTGCGATCCCAAATCCTTGGAAGTGAAATGTGCAATCGAACTAGACGACAAAACCCACAAACGAGGTAAGTCTCATAGGCGAGATTTGTTTTTGGATGAAGTTTGTGAAGGGGCGGGATTGAAGTTGATGAGGAGCCAAGGAAGAGACAAACTCTTTTTCACTGATATTGAGCGAGTGTAAATGAACCAAGCTATAGAGTCTCAAAATAGAAAGTTCAATACAACGAAAATACTGGAAGCCATTGCTCTTCTCTCAACTTTATTCGCCATTTTGATGTTTGTAATTGGGCATTTATCTGCTTCGATTTACTTCGGAGCATTTGACATTGATTACTCAAAGTATGCTGAGACAGAAACAGCATTCAGATTTGCTATTCAATCCACTAATGCGGTCTTAGCATTTATCAGCTCTATTGTTGTTTCAATTGTTATATTGATATTTGTCGGAAAACTAATTTCGGAAGCTGAATCTAAAAATAAATCGAGTATTAGATTGTTTATCTATTTACAGGTTTCAGTTTTTACGATTCTTTTTAGTATTTCCTTTATCTGGACAGACATTAACCCAAAAGAAGACCTTATACAAAGGCAGTATATACCCTATGAGGTCTCCTTTGCTCAAAATAAGAAGCCTATATATTGTGTCGCGACTCTAGGAACAATTGGGGATTATCAAGTTTTTATAGATGATAAATTGCAAACAAGTTTAGTGGCAACGAAATCAATTCTATCAGTAAAGCAAATGTTTAAACCTATCCCTATTGAAAGTATAGGAAGAGGCGCATCAACAAGATTTAATCGTAATTATATAGGAGAGAGAGACAGGTGGTTAAAAAAATGGAATAACTCCTGTTCAGGGAACTACACATTTGAGTTATTTGACTTTAACGAAAACCTTGAAACTGGCCCACCACGTCCGTAGCAAATCAATAAACAGCGCAGAGTTAAAATTACTCTGGCAATTGATTCGAAGTCCGAACAGTTTTCCCTTTGACGCGCAATAAACTGAGCTATCAGATTAAGCAACGATGAGAGGTATCAGGGAAGATACCTCAATCAATGCCAGCACAGGGACGTGCTGTCATTGATGGTCGTCGTTGTGCTGATGGCGAAGTTTATGCTGTTGCGCGGCCAAGGGCTGCGGGGGATTCTTAAGGGGGGCGCAGCCGCTCCCCTTAAGGTGCCGTCGGCACACCGACAAAATATGTTCAATTAGAAATAAAGTGTTGATTTACATATCGTTGTCGAGATAAATCTCGACCTACAGGTACAAAAAAGGCCGCTAGCGCGACCTTTTTTAACGTGTGGTGTTAACCTTAGAGCTATTTTTGCAGTAAGGTGAACTCGTCCTTGGTGTAATCAAAAGCATCGGTCTGGCACACTCACAGGTTTAAACCATCCATGGTAAGGGCTTCCAGCTCGGCGTCCACTTGCCTCGCGTTCGACGCTGAAATTGCTCCAGGTATTACTCCGGACTCCTGTCCTTCGCCCTCCGGGCCATTCTTCGGATGTTTAAAAATATTCCAGACATTTTTATCGCAATTTCCGGGCGCGTCTCACCCACCTGTGGTCGTACAGCTGGCGCCAGATACAAAAAAAGCCGCTAAAAGCGGCTTTTTTGTATGCTTCGTTTAAAAATTATTAGTACTCGGGCTATCCCTGCCCTCGCCCCTTCGGGGCCGTGCTAAAGCACGTTCAAAAATGCTCCCGACATTTTTGTCAATAATTTCAAGATTACGTTCTCGCACAAAAAAGGCCGCTTGCGCGACCTTTTTTAACGTGTGGTGTTAACCATCGATATTAGTCGATGATTTTAGATACAACACCAGCACCTACGACCGCCATGGATGGCGGAAGTGTCGAAAACGCAGGAGCAGTTTTCGACCTGTACGACCACGTTACTCCGGGCTGTCCCTGCCCTTCGCCCCTTCGGGGCCGCGCTAAAGCGCGTTCAAATTTGTTCCCGACAAATTTGTCACTCCGTGAAGGCTCCAGAACTGTTTTGGCGGGCGCACAATCAAAAAAGGCGCTCACAGAGCGCCTTCTTTCTTTAAGTGCAATCGTCGAAATTAATCGATGATCTTGGAAACTACGCCCGCACCAACAGTTCTTCCACCTTCACGGATTGCGAAGCGCAGACCTTCGTCCATCGCGATTGGCGCAATCAGTTCTACTACGAACTTAAGGTTGTCACCAGGCATTACCATTTCTACGCCTTCTGGAAGCTCTACAGCACCTGTTACGTCAGTTGTACGGAAGTAGAACTGTGGACGGTAACCTTTGAAGAAAGGAGTATGACGGCCACCTTCGTCTTTGCTCAGTACGTATACTTCTGCTTCGAACTTAGTGTGTGGGTTGATTGAACCAGGCTTAGCCAATACTTGACCACGCTCTACTTCGTCACGCTTAGTACCACGAAGAAGAACACCAACGTTCTCACCGGCACGACCTTCGTCAAGCAACTTACGGAACATCTCAACACCAGTACAAGTAGTAGTTGTAGTCTCTTTGATACCTACGATTTCTACTTCTTCACCAACTTTAACGATACCTTGCTCAACACGACCAGTTACTACTGTACCACGGCCTGAGATTGAGAATACGTCTTCGATAGGCAGGATGAACGGCTTGTCGATAGCACGCTCTGGCTCTGGGATGTAAGAATCCAGTGCTTCACCTAGTTCGATAACTTTCTTTTCCCACTCTGCGTCGCCTTCAAGCGCCTTAAGAGCAGAACCTTGAATCACTGGCAAGTCGTCACCAGGGAATTCATATTCAGTCAGAAGTTCACGTACTTCCATTTCTACAAGCTCTAACAGCTCTTCATCGTCAACCATGTCACACTTGTTCATGAATACGATGATGTAAGGTACGCCAACCTGACGACCTAACAGGATGTGCTCACGAGTCTGAGGCATAGGGCCGTCAGTCGCTGCTACAACCAAAATAGCACCGTCCATCTGTGCCGCACCAGTGATCATGTTTTTAACATAGTCAGCGTGTCCAGGACAGTCTACGTGTGCGTAGTGACGAGTAGGAGTATCGTACTCAACGTGTGAAGTTGCGATTGTGATACCACGCTCGCGCTCTTCTGGAGCGTTATCGATTTGATCGAAAGCCTGTGCAGAACCACCGTAAGTTTTTGCTAATACAGTAGTGATCGCTGCAGTCAGAGTTGTTTTACCGTGGTCAACGTGGCCGATTGTACCTACGTTTACGTGCGGTTTCGTACGTTCAAACTTTTCTTTTGCCATTGTTCTCTATTTCCTAAATTTCAAAAAGTCCGGTCACGAATCCCCTAAAAGAGACGGTGATACCCGGACCGAACTTACTTAATTTCTTGCCTCAATAATGCCTTTAGCAACATTATTAGGGGCTTCTGCATAATTGTGGAACTCCATAGAATATGAAGCTCGCCCTTGCGTCGCAGACCGCAAATCTGTGGCATAACCAAACATTTCAGACAAAGGAACCTTGGCACGTATTATCTTAATACCGCCAATACCGTCTTCCATACCTTCAATTACACCACGACGACGATTCAGATCACCTACTACATCTCCCATCCAATCTTCGGGAGTTGTAACTTCAACCTTCATCATGGGTTCAAGCAAAACAGGATTTGCTTCCGAGCAACCTTGTTTAAAGCCCATCGAACCCGCTATCTTAAAGGCCATTTCTGAAGAGTCAACATCATGATAAGAACCATCGAATAATGTCACCTTAACATCGAGCACAGGATAGCCTGCCAGGACACCAAAATGCATTTGTTCTTCACAGCCTTTATCAACCGCAGGGATGAATTCTTTGGGAACTGCACCACCGACAATTTCGTTAACAAATTCATAGCCTTTGCCCTCTTCCTGAGGTTCAACACGCAGCCACACATGACCATACTGGCCACGTCCACCAGACTGACGTACGAATTTACCTTCCACTTCCACTGATTTGCGAATCGTTTCGCGGTAAGCAACCTGTGGATTACCCACGTTACATTCCACTTTAAATTCGCGCTTCATGCGGTCGATGATGATATCCAGGTGCAACTCACCCATACCGGAGATAATCGTCTGCCCGGACTCTTCATCTGTTTTTACTCTAAAAGAAGGATCCTCTGCTGCCAGCTTGCCCAAAGCAATCGACATTTTTTCCTGGTCAGCTTGAGATTTTGGCTCTACCGCGATGGAAATTACCGGCTCCGGAAATTCCATACGCTCCAGGGTGATCACATGATTTGGATCGCAAAGCGTGTCACCGGTAGTAACATCTTTTAAGCCAATCGCTGCTGCGATATCGCCAGCGCGCACTTCTTTTAATTCTGCACGGTCTTTAGCGTGCATCTGCACGATACGACCAAAGCGTTCTTTTTTACCTTTAACCGGGTTGTATACGGCATCGCCGGTATTTACTACACCTGAGTAACAACGGAAGAAGGTTAAGGTTCCCACAAATGGGTCGGTAGCAATCTTAAAGGCCAACGCCGAGAACGGCTCTTTGTCATCAGCATGACGCTCGTCTTGCGACTCGTCAGTATCATCTTTGTGGCCCTGAATAGCAGGTACTTCAACAGGAGACGGTAAATACTCGATTACCGCATCCAGTACCGCCTGAACACCTTTGTTTTTAAACGCCGAGCCACACGTGGCTAATACGATTTCGTTATTCAAAGTACGAGTACGCAGCCCAGAGCGAATTTCTTCTTCGCTTAGTTCACCTTCTTCAAGGTACTTTTCCATCAGCTCATCTGAAGCTTCTGCAGCCGCTTCCACCATCTCCATGCGCATTTCTTCAGCTTTATCCTGAAGATCTGCCGGAATGTCTTCGTAATCAAAGGTCATGCCCTGATCTGCTTCATTCCAGTTGATGGCTTTCATCTTGATAAGGTCGATAACCCCTTTGAAGTTCTCTTCGGCACCAATGTTTAGTTGAATTGGTACACAGGTGGCACCCAAACGCTTGCGAATTTGTTCAACAACACGTTCGAAGTCGGCACCGGCACGGTCCATTTTATTAACAAACACCATGCGTGGTACGTGATATTTGTTCGCTTGACGCCAGACCGTCTCGGATTGTGGCTCAATACCTGAAGAACCACAGAACACCACTACCGCACCATCCAGTACGCGCAAAGAACGCTCTACTTCGATAGTGAAGTCAACGTGTCCGGGTGTGTCGATAATATTGATGCGGTGCTGGTCGTACTGGGCCTGCATCCCTTTCCAGAAGCAGGTGGTGGCCGCAGAGGTAATGGTAATACCGCGCTCTTGCTCTTGTTCCATCCAGTCCATGGTGGCCGCACCATCATGTACTTCACCAATCTTGTGAGACAAGCCAGTGTAGAATAAAACCCTTTCGGTAGTGGTCGTTTTTCCCGCGTCCACGTGAGCTACGATACCGATGTTGCGGTATAACTCAATGGGAGTAGTACGAGCCATAGTGTCCTCTCAATTAAAGGAAATTATCGGTGTTGATTCATGCAACTCCGCACGAATCCAATCAATTCTCATTCAAGAAAATAATTCTTTTTGCAAAAAGCATTTTCTTGAACCACAAAAGAGCATGTCTCTTGCTATATCTCGTCAACATAAATGTCGACCTACATAACGTATTACGGAGAGGACTAGCCTCTCCGTGATAACCAAACAAATTTGGATTTTTGCTACTGCCAGCAGATTACCAGCGGTAGTGTGCGAACGCTTTGTTCGCTTCAGCCATACGGTGAACGTCTTCACGTTTCTTAACCGCAGAACCTTTGTTTTCTGACGCATCAGCCATTTCAGCAGCAAGGCGCAACGCCATAGATTTTTCACCACGCTTACGAGCAGCTTCAACCATCCAACGCATACCTAATGCATTGCGACGTACAGGGCGAACTTCAACCGGTACCTGGTAGGTAGAACCACCAACACGGCGAGATTTAACCTCTACGTTAGGACGGATGTTGTCCAGAGCAGCTTCGAAAATGTCCAGGTGATCTTTACCTGTTTTTTCAGCAGCGGCGTCTAGTGCACCGTAAACGATTTTTTCAGCAGTTGATTTTTTGCCGTCTAGCATAACAACATTAATGAATTTAGCTAACAGCTGTGATCCGAACTTAGGATCAGGTAGGATTTTACGTTGTCCTACGACTCTTCTTCTTGGCATCTTAATTCTCCGAATTGATTCAGGATTATCCCAAAACGTTAATACTTAGTTTGGCCTTACTAACGGAGAACCGTTAAGACTTGGGCCTTTTCGTTCCGTACTTAGAACGGGCTTGCTTACGGTCGTTAACACCTGCACAGTCAAGCGTACCGCGAACTGTGTGATAACGAACACCTGGTAGATCTTTAACACGACCACCACGGATTAATACAACACTGTGTTCCTGAAGGTTGTGACCTTCACCACCGATGTATGAACTTACTTCGAAACCGTTAGTCAGACGTACACGACACACTTTACGTAACGCTGAGTTAGGCTTCCTAGGGGTAGTAGTATATACACGAGTACATACACCACGACGTTGTGGACAAGCATCCAGTGCTGCTACGTTGCTTTTCGCAGGCTTTTTAGCACGGGGCTTGCGCACCAGTTGGTTAACTGTTGCCATTCTAGCTCCTAAAAATTAAACAAAAAATTTGGTTCTCATTGAAACTCAATGCGAACCCACTGCTGATTTTGCTGCTATAGCCCGAAAATTCAGGCTTTTTTATGAAAAATCCGCGCCCATTAGGGATTTACCCCAAAATGAGGTCGCGAAATTCTATAGATCCGAACCTCAAGTGTCAACTAAATAAACAATTTGACGGTTGTTTGAGCAGACTCGCCCCTATGGATTTCTGATTAATCCACAGAAATTCTCTGTGACACTTTTTCTCTCAAATACTCTATAAATGAGTGATAGCCTGAAAAAGGTGAATAAAAGAGGCAAGATTTTATGAAAGATCTCCAAAAGATGTTAGGTGGCCTGAGTAAGAGTGGTTTTATGTCGGGTATGGCTGGCGGCGCAGTGAGCGGCGTGATCACAAACCTGGCGATGGGCAAAAGCTCGAAGAAAACCAAGAAAATGGGTAAAAGCGCCCTTAAGGTAGGAGCGCTCGCCGCTGTTGGCGGTTTGGCCTGGAAAGCTTACCAGAGTTATAACCAGCAAAAAACCAATGGGCAAGGTAGTGCACAAGCCTCTAGTCCTGCCTACACTTACACGCCGCAACAACAATCTTCGGCGCAACAGCACACCTATTCAAGGCCAGAGCCAAAAACCTTCAACTATGGTCGGGTTTCAGAGGAGCGTTTTGAGGAAATTATTGAAGACGACAGCGCTGATGGTGGCCAGATGCTGCTAATGCAAGCCATGATTGCCGCTGCCTATGCCGATGGCCATATCGATAGCGACGAACAGCAACGCATTTTCAATCAGGTTGAGCAGATGGATTTATCGGTGGCCGAAAAAGCCTCATTATTCGATGAGCTGCGCCAACCTAAATCCATGCAACAAATCGTTTCCAATGTACCGGATGCCGAGACCGGTGTAGAAGTATACGCAGCGTCTTTGCTGGCCATTGACGAGAGCTTATCTGTTTCTCAGCAGTATCTGGATAACCTGGCGCAACATCTGTGTATACCGCGAGAACTGCGCTCGGCCATTCATAACCAGGCTCAGCAAGCTCGCCTGCAATAGTAACAAACTAATCTGGTTACCTACCGGTGCCGTTTACAGACATAAAAAAAGCGCCATCAGGCGCTTTTTTCAATTGGAGCAGGATTTACTCTTCAGAAGCAGAGTTATCCGCTCCCAAAACTTCCGCGTTAAGTGCTTCAGTCAGTGCTGCTTCTGCTTCTTCGGCAGAAACAGACAGGTCTTCCATGGCGTCCATCTTGTTAGCAAGACGTTTCTTGTGATACGCCAAACCAGTACCTGCTGGGATCAAGCGACCAACGATTACGTTTTCTTTCAGACCACGTAAATCATCTGTCTTACCTTGTACCGCAGCTTCTGTCAGTACCCGCGTAGTTTCCTGGAACGAAGCTGCTGAGATGAAGGATTCAGTGGACAGTGATGCCTTAGTGATACCCAACAATTGCAGTTCGTATTTAGCTGTCAATTTACCGGCTTTTTCCAGTTCACGGTTCGCGATGTGTACCGTCGATACTTCGCACTGTTCGCCTTCCAGGAACATAGTGTCACCTGGATCAGTGATAATACACTTACGCAACATCTGGCGAATTACAACCTCGATGTGCTTATCGTTAATTTTTACACCCTGTAAGCGATAAACTTCCTGAACTTCGTTCACGATGTAGTTAGATACCGCGCTTACGCCACGCAGACGCAAGATATCGTGTGGCGACTCTGGACCGTCAGCGATAACTTCACCTTTTTCGATGTTCTCACCTTCGAATACGTTGATTTGACGCCATTTAGGAATCATCTCTTCGTGGTGATCACCCTCTTTCGGTGTAATCGTCAGACGCTTCTTACCTTTGGTTTCTTTACCGAAACCGATGGTACCGGAGATTTCAGCCAGAATCGCAGGCTCTTTAGGCTTACGCGCTTCGAACAAGTCGGCTACCCGCGGTAGACCACCCGTGATGTCACGAGTCTTCGAGCTTTCCTGAGGAATACGCGCAATGGTATCACCCACTTCAGCCGTTGCACCATCGGCAATATCGATAGTGGTAAAGCTTGGCAGACGAATTTCCTGTAAGCCCACTTCTTCAATTTCCAGAATCAGTTTAGGCTCTTTAGCATTGGCCAGGGACAGGTCTTTAACCACGATACGCGACAGACCAGTCAGGTCGTCTTGCTGCATCTCTGTATTGGAATCATCAACGTCAGAGAAGCTTACTCGCGCTTTACGCTCTACCACGATTGGGTGGGAGTGCGGATCCCAGTTCGCTACAATCGCGCCAGCTTCTACTGCTGCACCATCGTCAACCGACAATTTCGCACCGTAAGGCAATCTGTAACGCTCTTTCTCACGACCAAACTCATCAATTACCGTCAGTTCAGTTGAACGCGATACGATAACAATCTTGCCGTCAGTGTTAGTTACATACTTAGCATTGTGCAGTTTCAGGTGACCATTGTTTTTGATCTGTACGCTGTTTTCTGCAGACGCTCTTGATGCCGCACCACCGATGTGGAAGGTACGCATCGTTAACTGTGTACCTGGTTCACCGATTGACTGTGCGGCGATTACACCCACAGATTCACCAGCGCCAACCATGTGACCTCGTGCAAGGTCACGACCATAACACTTAGCACACACACCGAAGTCGTTTTCACAGGTAATTACCGAGCGAACGATAACCTGGTCTACTGAGTGAGACTCAAGGAAGTCCACCAGTTTTTCGTCAAGCAGTACGTTACGCTCAACCAAGACTTCAGTAGTACCTGGTTTTAATACGTCTTCGGCAACAACACGACCCAATACGCGCTCGCGCAATGGCTCCACAACGTCACCACCTTCAATCAACGGCTTCATGACGATACCGTCAAAGGTGCCACAGTCGTCGTTGTTGATAACAACGTCTTGAGCAACGTCAACCAGACGACGCGTCAGGTAACCTGAGTTAGCTGTCTTCAATGCCGTATCGGCCAAACCTTTACGTGCACCGTGGGTTGAGATGAAGTACTGAAGTACGTTCAGACCTTCACGGAAGTTAGCGGTAATGGGGGTTTCGATGATTGAGCCATCTGGCTTAGCCATCAGACCACGCATACCGGCCAACTGACGAATCTGAGCGGGGCTACCACGAGCACCGGAGTCCGCCATCATGTATACAGAGTTAAGTGAATCTTGCTTCTCGTGCTCACCGTCGCGGTTTAACACCTCTTCGGTAGACAAGTTGCTCATCATCGCCTTAGCAACGCGTTCGTTAGCTGCAGACCAGATATCGATTACTTTGTTGTAACGCTCACCAGCGGTTACCAAACCAGACTGGAACTGCTCCTGAATTTCAGTTACTTCAGCTTCAGCCGCGTCGATGATTTCAGACTTCTCATCTGGAATAACCATGTCGTCGATACCGATAGACACACCAGACTTCATCGCATAATGGAAACCAGTGTACATAACCTGGTCAGCGGTGATTACGGTGTCTTTCAGACCCAAACGACGGTAGCAAGCGTTCAATAATTTTGAGATTTGCTTTTTACCCATTGGCTGATTGATCAGCTCAAAAGGCATGCCTTCTGGTAAGATACCGAACAGAATTGCACGACCAACGGTAGTTTCTACTACAGAGGTTTTTTCGTGGCGATTGCCATCGATATCGATTTCAACTTCAGTTAAACGCACTTTAACGCGAGCGTGCAGTTCTGCCTGGCCTGTGCGGTAGGCTTTTTCTGCTTCTTCTTTGTTCGCGAAAACCATGCCTTCGCCTTTAGCGTTAACACGGGCGCGGGTCATGTAGTACAGACCCAATACAACGTCCTGTGAAGGTACGATGATGGGCTCACCGTTCGCAGGAGACAGGATGTTGTTGGTAGACATCATCAGGGCACGTGATTCCAACTGCGCTTCTAGCGTCAGTGGTACGTGAACGGCCATTTGGTCACCATCGAAGTCGGCGTTATAGGCCGCACATACGAGTGGGTGCAGCTGGATCGCTTTACCTTCGATCAAGATAGGTTCAAATGCCTGGATACCCAGTCTGTGAAGAGTCGGTGCACGGTTAAGTAGTACCGGATGTTCGCGGATAACTTCATCCAGAACGTCCCATACTTCTGCCGCTTCGCGCTCAACCATTTTCTTGGCAGCTTTGATGGTAGTAGCAAGACCACGACCTTCTAACTTACCGTAGATGAAAGGCTTGAACAGTTCCAATGCCATTTTCTTAGGCAGACCACACTGGTGTAGACGCAGTGTTGGACCAACGGTGATTACAGAACGACCAGAGTAATCAACACGCTTACCTAGCAGGTTCTGACGGAAGCGACCTTGCTTACCTTTGATCATATCAGCCAAAGATTTCAAAGGACGCTTGTTAGAACCGGTGATAGCACGACCGCGACGACCATTATCTAATAACGCATCTACCGCTTCCTGCAGCATACGCTTTTCGTTGCGTACGATAATGTCAGGTGCAGCAAGGTCTAATAGACGCTTCAGACGGTTGTTACGGTTGATTACACGACGGTATAAATCGTTCAAATCAGACGTCGCAAAACGACCACCATCTAGTGGTACCAATGGACGCAAGTCTGGCGGCAATACCGGCAGAACCGTCATGATCATCCACTCTGGCTTGTTACCAGATTGTTGGAACGACTCTAATAATTTAAGACGCTTGGTGATTTTCTTTTTCTTAGTTTCAGAGTTGATTGAAGGCAACTCTTCACGCATTGCAGCAACATCTGCATCCACGTCAAGCTCTTGTAACAAATCGAATACCGCTTCGGCACCCATTTTTGCTTCAAACTCATCACCGTGCTCTTCCAGCGAGTCCAGATATTCTTCTTCAGTCAGAAGCTGGCTGCGCTCAAGCGTTGTCATACCTGGCTCGGTAACAACATAAGATTCGAAATACAGCACGCGCTCGATATCACGCAAGGTCATATCCAGCATCAAACCAATACGGCTCGGCAGTGATTTCAGGAACCAGATGTGAGCAACCGGGCTTGCCAGTTCAATGTGACCCATACGCTCACGACGAACTTTGGTCAGGGTAACTTCTACGCCACACTTCTCACAAATTACACCACGGTGCTTAAGACGCTTGTACTTACCACACAAACATTCGTAGTCTTTCACCGGGCCAAAGATACGCGCACAAAACAAACCATCACGCTCAGGCTTGAAGGTACGGTAGTTAATCGTTTCGGGTTTTTTAACTTCCCCGTACGACCAGCTGCGGATCATGTCAGGCGAAGCCAGACCGATTCGAATCTGATCGAATTCTTCAGTTTTGTTTTGTTGCTTAAGAAACTTAAGTAAATCTTTCACGATTTTCTCCCAACGGAGTCACTTATTATTCGATGCCAGTTCCCGTTTCGGTAACTGGCATCGCTACCTGTTCAGTCCCGAAGGACTTTAAAGAGGGTTCTCTTACTGCTCTTCCAGCTCGATGTTGATACCCAGTGAGCGGATTTCTTTCAACAATACATTGAAGGACTCCGGCATACCAGGTTCCATGCGATGGTCTCCGTCGACGATGTTCTTATACATCTTAGTACGACCATTCACGTCATCGGACTTAACCGTCAACATTTCTTGCAGAGTATAGGCGGCACCGTATGCTTCCAGTGCCCACACTTCCATCTCACCGAAACGCTGACCACCGAACTGAGCTTTACCACCCAACGGCTGCTGTGTGACCAGGCTGTAAGAACCAGTAGAACGAGCGTGCATTTTGTCGTCTACCAAGTGGTTCAGTTTCAGCATGTACATGTAGCCCACAGTAACCGGACGCTCAAACTCCTGACCAGTACGGCCATCACACAATTTGATTTGTCCACTTTCCGGGATGTCAGCAAGTGTCAGTAACTCTTTAATCTCGGCTTCAGTTGCACCGTCGAATACTGGCGTTGCAATAGGTACACCTTTGCGCAGATTGTCTGCCAAACGGATAACTTCATCATCAGTGAAAGACGCAATGTCTACTTCCTGACGGTGTGTACCAGAGCTGTAAACCTGAGTCAGGAACTCGCGTAGTTTGGCGATTTCTTGCTGCTCTTTAAGCATGCGGTCAATCTTAACGCCAAGGCCGCGTGCAGCCATACCCAAGTGAGTTTCCAAGATCTGTCCCACGTTCATACGAGACGGAACACCTAGCGGGTTAAGCACGATATCTACCGGCTCACCGTTCTCATCGTAAGGCATGTCTTCTACAGGCTGGATTGAGGAGATAACACCTTTGTTACCGTGACGTCCGGCCATTTTATCACCAGGCTGGATGTGACGTTTAACTGCAAGGTAAACCTTAACAATCTTAAGTACGCCTGGCGCCAGATCATCACCTTGAGTGATCTTGCGACGCTTGTTCTCAAACTTCTTATCGAAGTCGTCTTTAACAGCAGCGTATTGATCAGCGGCTTGATCCAGCTCAGCTTGTGCATCTTCGTCGCGCAGTGGTAAATCGAACCACTTCTCACGCGGTGTGCCATTTAACTTATCTTCAGAGATATTGTTAGCAACCAACAGGTTGCGAGCACGAGCAAAGATACCATCTGCCAAGATACCGAATTCGTCGCCCAGGTCTTTCTTAACCTGACGCAACTGCATGTCTTCGATTTCCAGAGCGCGTTTGTCTTTTTCAACGCCGTCACGAGTGAAGATTTGTACGTCGATAACAGTACCGTGAACAGAGTTAGGTACACGTAAAGAAGTATCTTTAACGTCAGAGGCTTTCTCACCGAAGATAGCACGTAGTAGCTTTTCTTCTGGTGTTAATTGCGTTTCGCCTTTCGGAGTAACTTTACCTACCAGGATATCGCCGCCTTTTACTTCAGCACCGATATAAACCACACCAGACTCGTCCAGCTTGCTCAGCGCAGACTCACCGACATTCGGGATATCTGAACTGATTTCTTCTGGCCCAAGCTTAGTATCACGAGCGATACAGCTTAGTTCCTGGATGTGAATGGTAGTGAAACGGTCTTCTTGCGCTACGCGCTCAGAAATCAGGATTGAATCCTCGAAGTTATAACCGTTCCAAGGCATGAATGCGATACGCATGTTCTGACCCAGAGCCAATTCGCCCAGGTCAGTAGAAGGACCGTCAGCCAATACGTCACCCGCAACCACAGGCTCACCGACATTAACGGTAGGCTTCTGGTTGATACAAGTATTCTGGTTAGAACGCGTGTACTTAGTCAGGTTGTAGATATCGATACCAGCTTCACCCGCCACCATCTCGTTTTCGTTAACTTTAACAACAATACGAGACGCATCTACGAAGTCGATACGACCACCGCGCTTAGCAACAACAGTTACACCTGAGTCGATAGCTACGGTTTTTTCCATACCCGTACCTACTAACGGCTTATCAGCGCGCAGTGTAGGAACAGCCTGACGTTGCATGTTTGAACCCATCAATGCACGGTTGGCGTCATCGTGCTCAAGGAATGGGATAATGCTGGCAGCAACAGAAACGATTTGCTGTGCTGACACGTCCATATATTTAATTTCTTCTTTCGCCATTAAGGTGAATTCACCTTTATAACGACAAGGAACAAGATCATCTGCCAGACGGTTGTTTTCATCCAATTCCGCACTCGCCTGAGCGATTGGATAGTGACCTTCTTCAATAGCAGATAAGTACTCGATGTCTTCTGTTACTTCGCCGTCTACGATCTTACGGTATGGGGTTTCCAGAAAACCGTAATCGTTAGTACGGGCATAGCTAGACAAGGAGTTAATCAAACCGATGTTCGGACCTTCCGGCGTTTCGATAGGACACACACGACCGTAGTGAGTAGGGTGAACGTCTCGAACTTCGAAGCCTGCTCGCTCACGAGTCAAACCGCCCGGACCTAAAGCAGAAATACGACGCTTGTGCGTAACTTCTGACAGCGGGTTGTTTTGATCCATGAATTGCGACAACTGAGAAGAACCGAAGAATTCTTTAACCGCTGCAGAAATAGGCTTAGCGTTGATTAAATCTTGTGGCATCACATTATCGAGATCGCCTAAGCTCAAACGCTCTTTTACAGCACGCTCAACACGTACCAAACCTACGCGGAATTGGTTTTCGGCCATTTCACCGACAGAACGAATACGACGGTTACCCAAGTGGTCGATATCGTCCACATCGTCTTTACCGTCACGGATGGCTATCAGTTGCTGCATAACTGCAACGATATCGCTCTTATCCAGGGTGCCTGAACCAGTCAGCTCATCACGACCTAAACGGCGGTTGAACTTCATACGACCTACAGACGATAAGTCGTAGCGATCATCAGTGAAGAACAGGTTGTCAAATAAGGCTTCTGCCGCATCTTTTGTGGGTGGCTCACCCGGACGCATCATGCGGTAGATTTCAACAAGGGCTTCTAAACGGTTAGTAGAGTTGTCGATACGCAGGGTATCAGACATGTAAGAACCGTGATCCAACTCGTTGATATACAGGGTTTCAAATTCTGTAATACCGGCTTCATACAGGGCATTCAGATTTTCTGCAGTGGCTTCATCGTTAGCGTTAACAATGATTTCACCTGTGCTTTCATCCATATAGGTTCTTGCAATCACACGACCCAACAGGAATTCCACTGGAACTTCCAATTCAGACAGACCTAATTTTTCCATCTGACGAGTGTGTCTTGCAGAGATACGACGCCCCGTTTCTACGATAACGTTGCCTTCGTTGTCTTTGATGTCGAAACGCGCAGTTTCGCCACGCAGACGGTCGGGAACGATAGAAACTTTAAATACGCCGTTATCCAGGATAACTGTATCTTTGTCGAAGAACAGGTCCAGAATTTCTTCTGTGCCCATATCCATAGCGCGCAGAATAATTGACGCCGGTAATTTACGACGGCGGTCAATACGAACGAAAAGATTATCTTTTGGATCGAATTCGAAGTCCAACCAGGAACCGCGGTAAGGGATAACGCGCGCGTTATACAACACTTTGCCGGATGAGTGTGTTTTACCTTTGTCGTGATCAAAGAACACGCCTGGTGAACGGTGAAGCTGAGAAACAATAACACGCTCAGTACCGTTGATTACAAAGGTACCTGTGTCTGTCATGAGTGGAATTTCACCCATGTATACTTCTTGCTCTTTAATATCTTTTACTGTGCCTGGCGCTGCTTCCTTGTCAAATAAAACAAGACGCAACTTAACACGAAGTGGTGCAGAGAATGTCACACCACGAATTTGACATTCTTTGACGTCAAATACTGGTTCGCCCAATCGATAACTTACATACTGCAGCTCTGAATTTCCCGAGTAGCTTTTAATCGGAAAAACAGAACGGAAAGCAGCTTCCAGACCATACTGACCTTCCGCATCGATCTCGATGAACTTACGGAAAGAGTCTAATTGTATGGAAAGTAGATAAGGTATTTCGAGTACCTGGGGGCGTTTACCAAAATCCTTGCGGATACGTTTCTTTTCGCTATAAGAGTAAACCATGGATTCCTCAGCCTGCTGATCTTTAACCCTGATATCTCTTGTAAGAGACATATATGTATTCAGCACCGTTTTACTTTTTTCAATATCAGACCAATACACAGTGCGAATGATTTATTGGTTTGATATTGCTATTTTTTGCGCTTTGAGAGGATAGACACTAAACGGAGAACCTGCACTATCCTACAGCGCAAAAAGGCTGGTGCTCAAATAAGCACCAGCCTAAGCCTTTTCAGGCAGTAATTACGTACGAGTACGAATTACTTAATTTCAACTTCTGCACCAGCGCCTTCAAGTTCAGCTTTAAGTGCTTCAGCTTCGTCTTTAGATACACCTTCTTTGATAGCTTTAGGAGCTGATTCAACAACTTCTTTAGCTTCTTTAAGGCCAAGACCAGTCGCGCCGCGAACTGCCTTGATTACTGCAACCTTGTTACCACCGAAAGAAGTCAGAACTACGTCGAATTCAGTCTTCTCTTCAGCAGCAGCACCTGCGTCGCCAGCTGGGCCAGCAGCTACAGCTACAGCAGCAGTTGCTTCAACACCGAATTTTTCTTCGGCAGCTTCGATCAGTTCAACCAGTTCCATTACTGGCATTTCAGCGATCGCGTTTAAGATATCTTCTTTAGTTAGAGCCATTTCTCTAAACTCCTGGGTTTAAAAATTTAAAACAAATCAATGAATTAAGAAACTGTTTTTTTTATTCAGCTTCTTTTTTCTCTTTAATAGCCGTCAATACGCGGGCAAACTTGCTTGGTACTTCGTTAATAGTCTGTACAAACTTGCCAACAGGCGCTTTGAAGGTAGCAAGTAATTTCGCCAACGCTTCGTCGCGTGTTGGTAAGGAAGCTACTGCGTCCAGTTTTTCTGGACCCAACAAACCACTACCGATTGATAACGCGGTTACGTTCAACTTGTCATTCTCTTTAGAGAAATCTTTGAACAAACGCGCTGCACCACCTGGCGCATCCAAAGAAAAGCCGTAAATCAGAGGGCCTTTCAGTGCATCATCCATTCCTGTGAACTTGCTTTCAGCCAGAGCGCGCTTTGCCAAAGTGTTACGGATAACACGCAGGTAAACGCCTTGCTCACGTGCTTTAACACGCAGTTCAGTCAGGTCTGCAACTTCCATTCCGCGATATTCAGCGACGGCAACGGATAGAGCGCGAGATGCAACATCAGTTACTTCTGCTACAATCTCTTTTTTTGCTTCTAAGCCTAGTGCCACTGAGATCACCTTTTAGTTGTCTGAGAATTGCTTCTCAGGTTTCACAGATAAATGGAGCTCAACTTGCGCTTTACTCCACCTTTCTACGGTGTTCTTTAGTCCCAGAGAGTCTGAGTCGAACCACCGTCTGCGTAGGCATACATTAAACGCTGTAATTAGCGTACCTACGGTCTAGGACGGGAGCTTGTATTTCTTTTCAGAGCTACAAACTCCAACCCAATTTTTTACTTTGGTGCTAATTCAAAACTGAATTAACTCTCGCACCTTCAAGGTTTGTCTTATTGAGACAAAGAACCTTGATCTAAAGTTATACCAGCGCCCATAGTGGTGCTCAGGCTAACTTTCTTG
Organism: Planctobacterium marinum; assembly: GCF_036322805.1. Classification (GTDB taxonomy): domain Bacteria; phylum Pseudomonadota; class Gammaproteobacteria; order Enterobacterales; family Alteromonadaceae; genus Planctobacterium; species Planctobacterium marinum_A. Next base: position 4,069,821 of record NZ_AP027272.1, read on the forward strand.
ATGTATGTACCTTTAGCAGAAGAAGGCTTAGCTTTCTTAAGCGCCTCTAACAGAGCTTCAAGGTTTTCCTGGATTTGATTAGCTTCAAAAGCAATCTTACCAATGCTGGCGTGGATGATACCGTTCTTGTCGTTTCTGTAACGAACCTGACCTGCTTTTGCATTTTTAACTGCAGTCGCGACGTCTGGCGTAACCGTACCAGTCTTAGGGTTAGGCATCAGGCCACGTGGACCCAAGATTTGACCTAACTGACCAACAACGCGCATTGCATCAGGAGAAGCAACAACAACGTCAAAGTTCATTTCGCCTTTCTTAACTTGCTCAGCAAGGTCATCCATACCTACGATGTCTGCACCTGCTTCTTTAGCAGCTTCGGCGTTAGCACCTTGAGTAAATACAGCTACGCGTACTTCTTTACCAGTACCGTTAGGCAGTACAGTTGCACCGCGAACGTTTTGGTCAGATTTACGAGCATCGATACCCAGGTTTACAGCAACATCTACGCTTTCAGCGAATTTAGCTGTTGCTAATTCTTTCAACAAAGCGACTGCTTCGCTGATTTGATATTCTTTAGTGGCGTCTACTTTATCGCGGATCAGACGAGCGCGTTTTGTTAACTTAGCCATGGATTATTCCTCTACCGTCAGACCCATACTGCGGGCAGAGCCAGCAATAGTACGAACAGCTGCGTCTAGATCAGCAGCAGTCAAATCAGGTTCTTTAGTTTTCGCGATTTCTTCCAATTGAGCGCGCGTCACTTTACCCACTTTTTCAGTGTTAGGACGACCAGAACCACTCTTAACGCCAGCTGCTTTCTTCAATAAGAAAGACGCAGGTGGAGTTTTGGTTTCAAACGTGAAAGAACGGTCTTCGTATACAAAGATTTCAACTGGAACCGGAGCACCTTTTTCCATGCTCTCAGTTTTAGCGTTGAACGCTTTACAGAATTCCATGATGTTAACACCGTGTTGACCTAATGCAGGACCAACTGGTGGACTTGGGTTTGCGGCACCCGCAGCTACTTGTAGCTTGATAATGCCTGTAACTTTTTTAGCCATTACTCTCTTCTCTAATTTATGGGTTAAACGCCTCGCAAATACAGAAGAATACTTGCTTCAACGGCTCCCCGCCTACAAAAAGGCCGGAGATTATATTTTAATCTACGACCTCTGACAACCATTAATTTGGATTTTGTTTGATTTTATCTGTAGGTTCGGCTTGATCCGGACAACGCCTGGGTTTAGCAGTCTTGTCGAACTTCGCCGTCCTTCATCTAATCTAGAAAAACTTGCGTTCCACCAGAGAGATTTAAACCATCCCTGGTGAGGGCTTCCGGCCTGGCCGTCCGTTGGACCAGTCGTGCGCCCCTAGCCGAGCAAGCTCGTCTCAAGACGGGGCTTACCCCTTTTCAACCTGGCCAAATTCCAGTTCTACCGGGGTAGAACGGCCAAAGATAAGTACCGATACTTTCAAGCGGCTCTTTTCGTAGTCTACTTCTTCTACTACACCGTTGAAGTCGGCAAAAGGACCATCGGTAACACGCACCACTTCGCCTGGCTCGAACAAAGTTTTTGGCTTCGGCTTGTCTACAGACTCTTGCAATCTGTTCAGGATCGCATCGGCTTCGCGTTTGGTAATTGGCGCCGGACGGTCAGAAGTACCACCGATAAAACCAAGTACTCGAGGAATGCTTTTAACCAGGTGCCAGCTATCGTCGTTCATTTCCATTTCGACTAACACGTAGCCTGGGAAAAACTTGCGCTCGCTCTTGCGTTTTTGACCCGCGCGCATTTCTACGACTTCTTCGGTAGGAACCAAAATCTCGCCGAAATAGCCTTCCATTTCGTGCATTTTGATGTGTTCTTCCAAGGTCTTCTTAACACGGCCTTCGTAGCCAGAAAACGCCTGAACTACATACCATCTTTTTACGCCTTCAGACATGCTTACGCTCCTATTCCGGTAATAAAGCCAACGACCCGAACAATGATGCCATCAAGGCCCCAAAGCAACAAGGCAACAACGGCGGTTGCAGCAAGAACAATCAAAGTAGTTTGCGTAGCTTCTTGACGAGAAGGCCATACAACTTTGCGCACTTCGGTGCGTGACTCTTTTGCAAAGTTGACAAAGGTGCTGCCTTTTTCAGTGTTGGCAGCAATCAGCAAACCAATAATTACCGCAATGACCACACCAATGGCGCGATACAATACGGAGAAATCACCGAAATAGTAGTTACCACCTACGGCGCCAGCCAAAAATAAAATGGCTATGACCCATTTAATGCTGTCCATTGCACCGGACTGATTAACTGCGTTATCACTCATCGTTTAACCTGTTACCTCAAACTCAATCCATCCGGATTGATATTAAATATGGCAGGGGTGGAGGGACTCGAACCCCCAACCATCGGTTTTGGAGACCGCTGTTCTACCAATTGGAACTACACCCCTGTAGCAGCAGTGCCAGCACTACTGTTTACTTTAAAATAGTTACACTCGCCTTGTCGTTTTTTTGAAGCTTATCAGGAGATAAAGGATTCAGAAGTAAGGCGGGAGCGGTATTATACTGATTGTCGATAGTCTTACAAGCTTTAATATGTTGCAAACGGCAGTTAGGTACTATCACGAAATTTGTCTGATAAAATATTCGTCACTCATCCGACAGGTTGATATAATGGCCGCTTGTCCAAAATTAACCTATTAACAATTTTCTATGAAATTTCCCGGTCGCCGCAAGCACAAACACTACTTCCCGGTTCAAGATAAAAACTCCCTGATTGGCCAGTTCCACAAAGCAGAACCATTACAGCACAGCTATATAGTGGGCATTGACCAGGTGTTGGTGGATATCGAAGCCAAAGTTGGCGACGAGTTTTTAGAACGCTACAACCTCAAAAAAGGCATGTCACAATTAATTGAGGATGACGTTACTGAAGCGCTCTATGCTGAATTACAGGAAAAAGCCCTTATCAACTATGAATTTGCCGGTGGCACCATTGGCAACACGCTGCATAACTACTCAGTATTAGCAGATGATCGCTCCGTACTGTTAGGCGTGATGTCAGAAAACATCAAAATAGGCAGTTACTCATACAAGTATCTAAGCAACACTTCCAGTCGTGTAGATCTCAACTACCTGCAACCGGTGGATGGCCCGATAGGGCGCTGCTTTACCCTTATCGACAGCCAAGGCGAGCGTACCTTTGCCATAAGCCCGGCCATGATCAATAAGTTATCAACGGAATATGTTGATAAAGAAGTTATTCAAAACGCTTCCGCTTTAGTCTTCGCGGCCTACTCTATGCGCACTAACCCGGGAGATACCATGACCGAAGCTACATTAAAGGCCGTGGAATACGCCAATGAGGCTGGTGTCCCTGTGGTACTCACCTTGGGCACAAAATTCTTAATAGAGCAAAACCCCGAATGGTGGCAAGAGTTCGTAAAAAAGCACGTTGATATACTCACAATGAACGAAGAGGAAGCGGAAGCCATCACTGGTATTCAAAACCCCCTTCTAGCGGCCAGCAAAGCGCTAGACTGGGTAGATATGGTCATGTGTACTGCAGGTCCTGTGGGTTTATATATGGCAGGACACTGCGATAAAAAATATCTGCGAGAAACCGAGCAACAGTTTATTGATGCCGAAATCGCTGAGTTCAACCGCTATGAGTACTCCCGTCCGATGCGCTTGCAAGACTGTGAAGAGCCGGTAAAAGTATACAGCTATATCCCCCCGTATATGGGTGGCCCTGATAAAATCATGAATACCAATGGTGCAGGTGATGGTGCGTTGGCGGCGGTATTACACGATATCTGCGCCAACGAATATCACAAGCTCAATGTAGAAAAGTCTACCAAACACGAGCAACCCGCTATCACCTACTCTTCGTTGTCACAAATTAGTAAGTACGCCAACCGCGTCAGCTACGAGGTGCTTGCACAACACTCACCGCGACTGAGCAAGGGCTTGCCCGAGCGGGAAGAAGTGCTGGATATGGCTTATTGGGCAACTTAAGTTCACAGATACAAGAAGAAATACGATGACAAATTAAGTTTTTCCTGATTGAAATTTATTCGCTTTTACGTAGAATTGATATCTGTTGAATGAAACCCACTTAGTTGGGTTTTTTTTTGAAGAATCACTATCGGAATGGAGTCCCTATGCGCGCTCGTGCTGCTCTGGCAACCTATTGTTGCATTTTCATATCATTGTTTTTGCCGATTTCAGCGGCCGCTGAGGACCTGCTGTTATCACCCTATCTTGGTAATAACAGTGAAACTCAGTTTGACGCCAGGGTACTTGCTATCTCAGAGCAGTCTGGCTTTGTCATTTTTTCTTCCCATTCCGAAACCATCGCTGGTTACGAAGGGCAACCAAACACCACTCGTAACGAAGCTGTTTACCTAAAAAACCTGGAAACCGAAGAGGTCACTTTACTATCACAAACAACAAGTGGCGAAGTGACAGCTCGTATCTATACTGACACGTTCAGCGAAATAACCGACAACAATTCAGTATTTTTTGTCTACTACGGAAGCGAGCCTCTATCAGGTAGTGAATATGAAGGTGAATGGGGCGACCTTGATACGCTTTTGTTCAGACTCGACCTGAACAGTAAAATAATTACTCCTGTTCCGACACCTGATGTGTCCTACAGTTCTGATTACTGGATGGTAACCCGAAACGAATACCTCTACTCATATGACAGAAACAATGACCAGGTATTATTCAGCAACGATTTGGGTGAAAATTGGCAAGCGTTAGACATCACATGCCGCTATGGTGCAAACTTCCACGATTACACTGAAGCTGGTGAGATACTCTTCACTTGTGAGGATTATAACTCGGATTCAGTACAATTTTTTGATCCAGAAACAGAGACCTTAACAACAGTCTCAGGCATACCCCCGTTCGAAACCTCCAGAGCCTATTACAATGACGGCGTAGAGATGTCAGTTAACGGCGACACCATCTTATTTGCGCAGAACAATACTATAAACCTTCTTAGCAGAGAAGCAGCCACAACTGATCAAATTGATCTGGGATCAATGGGCCTGAGTGATGTTCGGATTCTGACGATGGATGATAGCGCGAGTTTCGCAATACTTTACGCCAGGTACGGCAATCGCATTTATTTCGACGATGAAACCCAATATTTCACCAATAACTCTCCCGCTTATTACTATCTGCCGCTGACTGCCGGCGCAACACCGCTCAGGATTGACCTGTACCAAGCTGACGAAGGGGTTTCTTCGACACAGTTTCAACGGATATTTTTAAGTCAGGATATGACTACTGTGGTTTTGCAAGGACAATATTACGTTAATGGCCTGCGGAGCGCATATAGTCATTCTGTAGAGGCTATGGCTAATCATCAATTCTCTACTGATTTGACTGAATTCAATTTAACAGTAACCAATGATGGAGTGCACACCAATCAAGTATCGATCGAGCATAACGATACAGGAGAATTATTGTTCAAAATCGAGCGATATAGCGCGGAGCGTGGCACAACAGATACATTTTGGTCGACGAACTCTGAATTTACCGATTACCAACTCGGTCTGAAACCCGGCACCAACACATACACGGCCTATCCTTGCGACATCAATATGGTGTGCGCTTCTGATAATGGCTCGAGTGTCGAAATTGAAACCACAGATTATGCTGAAAACCACGATTGGACCTTGAACATTACAGAATCTTCCAACTACTACTCAGACCGCCTACAAGGCACAATTTCAAATAACAACTGGCCTTCAAGTGATCGAGTCCGCATCTCTTATCTCAATGATTTGAGAAAGTGGTACAGCAATACACTGGATTACACCTTCAACATAGAAAATAACGTTGATAACCTCGTTATGGGAGTTCAGCCCTGCACTTTCTCTCAATTGCAAAATGAGGATTATGTATGTGCTGCAACGGCCTCTGTAAAAGAAATAGAGTTGCCTTCACAACCCGAACCACAGGTACTCCTGTCACCAGACTACAGTTATATTGCTGTGTACTTCGAGCAACAACAAGATATTCAATACAATATCCTACGAAGAATTTCTGACGATGAATTTACCGAAGTAGCAACGAATATCAGTAGTGGCTGGCAAGACGAAGATGTTACGCCCGGTGTAAATTATCAATATCAGGTACAAGCATGTGATTCGTCACTTTCTGCCTGTCGCAAGAGCGATACGAAATACCGCCGCGTTGATCGTGATGATTTTCTGTCAGTCAACTCTGTCACCGTAGATACTCACTCCATAATCTGGCGAATCACGAGTATTTTTGATTCTGACGAAATCCTGGTCCTGCGCTCTTCTGACGGTGGCGAATTCAATCAGATAGCCTCACTGGCACCTCACGCTACAACTTTCCTCGACACCGGTCTGGTGCCTGGCGTTCGATATGAATATCAGATGCAAAGCCGGTTTAATGGTGAAACCCTGGACCGCGTTAACGTATCGCGCAGTACTGAAAACCTGAATTCAATTATCCAAGCATCAGACGCCGAAATTACGGGCCTATCCGTGGAGAGTAATTATGCTATTGGTCATAATTTGAGCTGGGACTCTGTTGAAAACGCTACCGCATATCAAATTAAAGTATTACTCAATGGTTATTCCCACAAAAATCTAACAATCCCGGCTACCGACGCTCCGAGTTATTTTTATAATTATCAAAGTCAACTTAATTTGCGTGGTAGTTTTGAGTATCGCGTAACGCCAGTTTATTCAACTTGCAATGAAGCCAATAATATTTGCGAAGAAAGTTTGGGCGTTATATCAAGTATCGTTGTTGAATCCACCAAACCCACCCTTGTTGATAAACAACTTTTCCCGACAAATGTTGTAGTAAGTCAACAATCCCTATACGGAATTGTGCTCGAAATGAGTAATTCCTACTTGTTTGACGAATTCCGGATCCAACGTAGGATAGCGGGGCAAGAAGCATGGCAATACGTGGGCTATATTGACGATATAAGCAGTCGAGATAACACCGAGTTTCAAGATCAAAGTATCAATTTACAGTCTGGCGAAACCTATGAATATCAAGTACAAACCTGCTCTTCCTTGTTAAATCAATGCGCCACAAGTACGACGCACTCAATCAAGTATCGCGGTGTGCGCTATGCAGGTGAGGTTATTGCTCCTACCATCACTTATGAAAACAACCAATTCAATATAGATTTCAACTTTGACTCGGACGCTTTTGTGGGCTTTGCGCAACTTACAGCAACTTGGAATGAATACAGAAACGACAGCTGGACAATAGAAAACCTGAGCAAAAACTATACGATTCAAAAAGACTGGAGGATGAGCACCGGTGATACCCTTAACTTTTCGCTGCGATATTGCTTCCATCGTCCCTACTGGCCTTATTATGAGTCGGAGGACTGCACTGAATATACCGAAGAAATAGCCGTTGAAATTACCCAAAGCGACGGTGTGCTTGCGCCCAGGCTGTATTGGGTAAATATTAGCACCAATGATGAGCGAAATGGCTTTGTCATTAATAGTCGCTTTGAGACAGGCACAAGTTACGGCAGACCGGAAACAATAGAAATATTCAGGGCTACCAACGGCGGTTATCATCAGAGCATAGCAACGGTTAATGTTCCTGATGATGATAGTTATACTGTTGAATACACTGATGAGGGTGTCGAGGCTGGTAACCACTACACTTACGCCACACAAGCTTGTAATTCGGCAGGTTGCTCAGATTACATCTCATCAACAATCAGACTGCCTCAAAGCGGCGACGATGCACTACCCAGCAAACCCGAGATTACCCATATTTCTCAAGGGGAATACACCAACCAAATAAATATCGCATTTCAAGGCGTCAGCTATGACGTTAATTACTACGCTTACAGAGCTGACTCCCAAGAGGGTGAATTCCAACGAATCACGTCCTCATCTTGGAGAAGGGTGTTCGAGGATGATAATTTAATGGCTGACAGCACCTACTATTATCGCATTGACGCTTGTAATAATGCCGGTTGTACCGAGTCAGATGTAGTTGCAGGAAAGACCGCCTCGGTTTACTTCTCAGATTCAGTAGAAATCAGTGGCGCAGCTTTGAGGGAAACAGGCAACTCCTCATCTTCACGTCTGGTGCTACGTGGTGATACCCAAGCCGTAGACGGCATGTTGGATGCTTTCTCCGGAGAGATGAGATTTAATCAATGGCTGGACTTAAGTGAAGGCTGGCAAATTTCTACCACCGCAAGAGTAGACGCCGATTGGTCTGAGTGCACCGAACTACTGAATTTCAGCTTGTATTTGCCGCAGGCTGAAAACAACTACTACTCAAACCGCCACAGTATGTCGTTGGGAACCTTGGTGTATACGGGCAACGGCTGCACAGATAACCAGGAGCTGGAACTGTTTAGCTTGTATCTGGTTTCTGATTTATTAGGTGAGCCCGTTATCATTGAAAGTGATCTGCGGGAAAGCTGGCAAAGTTTTAGTATGCAGTTTAATGAACAAGGCATTTTCAATTTCATAATTGCTGATGAAGTCATCGCCACTTCAACAGAAGCGATTGATCTAAATATATGGAAACTTGCCAAATTCGCCTTAACCTCCAATGAACGCTGGTACGAAGGTTCAACTTATATTAGCTATGCTAGCTTGAGTGTGGTAGCTGAGCCCTCGCTAAACGAAATGGATTTAATTAGCTATTACTCTCCGAACTTCTCCGCGATACACCCCAGAAACATTGCGCTTTATCTCAGTGAAGAGGTGGATGGTTCTATCCAATACTTAATCATTGAAGAGGATAGCTACGACGAAAGTAATTCAGTAGAGTTGCAATTTGGTGGTCGATACAACACTTACATCAAAGGGCTATCCCCTAACAGAACTTACGACTTGCTTGTACAAAAGTGTCGAGCGGAAACATGTGGCCCATTTGAATATGTTCGGGAACAAACACCCAGCTACCAAGAGTATATTTACACTTCTAGCATTTACGCTAATTTAGACCATCAGAGTCAGGACATAAGAATATATTTGAGTAGCTACGTAACAGATAATGCAGACTCTTACACTATCTACCGAGAGATTGTGGGCGAAGACGACGGTAAACAATCCATAGCGGAATTCACGGTAGACGACCTATTCGAGCATTGGTTAACTTCTTCAGACAGTTTTTCTGTTAGCGACATTATCCAGGGAGGTCAAACCGCGGAATACTCGTACCAGGTTTGTAATCCAATCGGCTGCCAGGAATCAACCCGAGTTGACCAGATCACTATGCCGGCAGACTCAGACAGTGACGGCGTGCTCGATCCCTACGACGCCTTCCCGAATGATCCAAATGAGTCGCAAGACAGCGATGGTGATGGCATTGGTAACAATGCTGACGAGGATGATGACAATGATGGTATCCCTGATTCGATAGAATTGGCCAATGGCATGGATCCACTGAACGCCTACGATGCCTATGAAGACATGGACGGCGATGGTTTTAATAATACCTACGAATATTTAACAAGTTCTGAGATGAATGATGCGGACATAACACCCGCGGAAACGGGTGTTTATGAATCCTTCGCTTCTGAAAAACCCAAGTATGTGAAAATCTCGGGGGATTATGTCAGAGACACATTAAGTTGGGATGGCGACTTCTCCATTTTTGCTCAATTTGAGGATGAACTGGCAAAACCTCTCACATTCACGATTGAGGGTAAACTAACCGGTGATTATTTGATTTTCTCAGAGGAGTATTATCGCAGTCGCAGATTCTCATTGCGCGTTAATGGCGAACAATATGATTTCTCTGAAACACCTATCAGATATCTAGGTTCCAATGGCTACTTCAGATATATTGGTTTTCCGTTAGAGGCTCGCGATGAGGCAGTAACACTGGAGCTAGAGTTCCATGGCTATGGTAATTATTATCCGGCGGCGATCTACATCGATAACCTCTTCATCCCCATGACCGATGCCAAAATGGTGGGTCAACGGGTTGTGGCTGATTACGATGGCGATGGTAAAACCGATGTGGCCATACGACGTGGCTTCCTGGGGACTAACTATGTGCTCAATAGCTCAGATAATGAGATTCAACGTATTCAATTCGGCTCCAAAGAAGAAGACATTCAGATAGAAGGTGATTTTGACGGTGATGGCATCGCCGATGTGGCAGTGCGCAGACCGTCAACCGGCACCTGGTATGTTAAAAACTCCTCTGGTAGCAACCTGGGCTCTGCCCGAGAAGACGGTATTCAGCGGATTGAGTTTGGCGCAAAAGAAGATGATATCCCGGTAGCGGCTGATTACGATGGTGATGGCATTACTGACTTTGCAGTACGCCGTGCCAGCAACAGCATGTGGTACATCAAAAACTCCTCCGGCAGCAATTACAATTCTGCTCGAGAAGATGGTATTCAGCGGGTACAGTTTGGCTTACAAGAAGCCGATATTCCGGTGCCTGCCGATTATGATGGCGATGGCATCAGCGATATTGCCTTCCGCAGACCGTCGAATTCCACCTGGTACATTCTGGAATCAAGCAGCGGCGAGATTCAGCGCATTAAATTTGGTTTACAGGAAACGGATATTCCCGTACCTGCCGATTACGATGGCGATGGCAAAGCCGATGTCGCCTTCCGTCGCCCGTCTAACAAAACCTGGTATGTACTGCGCTCCAGCGATGAGGTCATTGAGCGTATTCAGTTTGGTCTGAACACCGCAGATATCCCGGTGGTGGGTGATTACGACGGTGATGGCAAAGCCGATATCGCGGTACGCCGTGAAAGCAACAGCATGTGGTACATACTGCAATCCTCCGATGGCGAGATTGGCCGGGTTAACTTTGGTAAGTCTGACGGTATGGTGCCGGTACTTGCTCCTGTTTGGGAAAAACTCAACATGTTGGGCTGGCAGCAAGACTTTATAGACGCCACGCTGGCGGGCCGAGATTCCGCTGCGGCCTCAGAGGATGAAGAGGTTTTCTACGAGAAGGCTGAGTTCTTTACTCACCCTGAGTTGATAGAGGCAGACAGGCTCAATCAGGAGCCAATGCACTAAAAACCGTTCAAATAGGACATTAACTAAAAAAGCGCATCAATCGATGCGCTTTTTTTCTTCCACCGGCAATAGGAGTGGTTTTCAAGGTAATTCTAGATTGAAAATCGTACACTATCCTGTAAACTCCGCAGCTGTTGAATGAGACCCACTTGGTGGGTTTCTTTTTTTTGAGCATTATTTACGGAATGGAGTCCCTATGTGTATTCGTACACTTTTATATGTCACCTCAAAATTATTTCTGGTACTCCTTATTTCCACAGAACTCCAAGCATTAGAGTGGACTAATGAACCGTTGTCGCAAAACAAAGCTCACACCAATGCCCCGCATATTTTCGACATTGAGTCCAGCAAGTGCGAGAAGGATTGGACCTTTTCGAACAGCATTACAAGTCTTTATTGCACAAATGGAGTGCTGTTTAAACGAGATGTAAAAACAGGCAAAACTGAATCTTTCTTGTTAACTTCACATGGCATTAAAAATCCCAAAATATTAATTTACGATGGTCAAGCAAATACCATCATTTTTGCTGCAAGTTATAACAATCGAATCTACTATAAAGATGATCAGCAGCAATTTGCATCTTCCTCCTTAAGTATATTTCAGCTTAAACTGGCCACTGGTTCAAAGCCCAAGAGGATAGAATTATCATCCTCTGATGATGATTTAACCTCGTTTACGGTAGAGCAACTTGAGAATGCAGTGGCAGTACTGTTTTCAAAAACCAGCACTGAGCAGGCCCCTTCTGATGGCTTATTTTTCAATCGCGATGCGAGTACAAATAGACAGCCCGTTTTAATCCAATCTAACGAACTACAATTAACAATAACCAATGATGCAGTACACCAAAACCTGCTCACAATAGATTACGAATCTGAGGCAGATGTTCTTTTTAAAATTGAAAGAGAAAGTGAGTTAACCGGGTTTACTGATATTTTTTGGTTAGAAGGCTCCCATTTTACCGATTATAAAATGGGACTCAGACCGGGAAATAATACATACAGAGTATATGTATGTGAAGTGAGCATGATATGCGAAGAAACCCCCGCAGCCACACAAAGCATTGCAACGCAGGCGTTTTTTGAGAACAATGATTGGTCTGTGAATGTCTCTGAATCTGATGCTTCGTATTCATCTGAGCTGCAAGGCACCATTGCTAATGCCAACTGGCCATCTGCAGATTTCTTAAGAGTACACTTGCTACACAAAAAAGCAAAATATGTTGTTCAAAATCAAAGCTATAGTTTTAAAATTGATGTTGATAACAATAATCTGTTAGTGGGCGTTCAGCCTTGTATGTCGTCTTCAATTGAAAACCTCCCGTATGTTTGTGCCGAATTTACCACATCAAAATCGATTTCCTTACCCGTCAAGCCAACAATTGTGCCGCTTTTAGCTCCCGATTACAGTTATATCGCGGTTCACTTTGAGGAAGAGGAAAATGTTCTGTACTCCATCGAACGCAGTCTAGAAGATCACAGTTTTCTTCCAATAGCCTCAGATACGGAAAGTGGATGGCGCGATACTGATGTGCGCCCGGGTAGTCTCTATACTTACCGTGTTATAGCCTGTGACCAGGCCAATTCTGTTTGCCGCACAAGTAATAGCAAATCAGTTGAATTGAACCGAAGAAATTCAATCAGCGGTTTTTCGAGTGCCCGCTCAGGGTACATAGAATTGTCTTTAAGAAACTACCTTGATTACGATGAAATTGCTATATCAAGAGAGGATGGCGCCGGGGATTTTCATAAGATTGCTTCAATTGCCCCTCACGTCAGCAACTTTATCGATTCTGATATTATCCCCGGTGCCGATTATCGTTACCTTATTGAAATGTTATTAGATGGCGAAGCTGTCGAACAAATCTATCTGACGGAAAGCTACCCCGAACCCCGCACCTTCGTCCCGATGGCCGCAGAAGAAGAAATCAGACTTCGAATCGATGAAAATTATTCACTTGGTCATTTCTTAACCTGGAACGATGTTGAAAACGCCACATCTTGGGCAGTCAGAGCTGCAACCAACCGTTACAACGTTGACACTGTGTTCATTGAGAAAACTGATACGCCCTCCTATTTTTACTCTTACGCGCAGCAAACAGATAAAACCCCGTATTTGGAATACCAAATTATACCCATCTTCAACGATTGTATTATTGAGCAGTACGATTGCTCTAGCCAATATGGGTTTAGCACTTTTATTAAATCAGGGCCACTATCTATTTCCCTTACCGATAAAGCACTGTTTCCAGCAGAGTTTAATTTGCAACAAACCAGTTTAAACACGGTTACTCTAGACATAAAAACCACCTTTGTTACTGACAGTTACAGAATTGAACGTAAAAACAGTAATGAACAGAGTTGGGAAGTCATTAGCTTTGAGGAGGTAGATAATTATTTCAACGACCTGGTTGTTATTGATGATGCAACGCATTTGATAGCCGGTGACACTTACCAGTATAGAATAACCGCTTGTTCATCCTTACTAAAAACGTGTACCACTAGCCAAGTACAATCCGTTACATACAATGGTGAACAATATCAAGGCAAGGCACTAACACCGTCGATTAATTACCAAAATAATCGATTCAATATAGATTTGCATTTTCCTCCAGACTACTACATTAGTTTTGCCGAAATAGCTGCGAGTTGGCGGAATCATCACCAGACATGGCGAACAGAAAACGTGGCAGAGCCAATAGAGATTGCACAACAAAACTACATGGAAGAAGGAGACGATATTAGCTTTACAGTACGATATTGCTTCCATGCACTTAATACCTCTCAGTCCGAAGATTGCTCTGAACACTCTAATAACGTAATCATAAACATCGAGGGCGAAAACCGACACTATCCACCTCAAATATCTACCTTATCAAATACAGTCATCTCTTCAGAATCTGCCATTCGAGTGTCTGGGCACTTTAGAGATGGGGAGGGCGTTGGTCGCCCAGATTCGATAGAAATATACAAGGCAACGAATGACGGTCCACATCGTAGTATTGCAGCTATTGAGATAGACGATGCGAGTGGCACTGACTTTGAGTATATGGACACTGACATAACCTATGGGAATTACTACCAATATGGTGCTCGAGCATGTAATCAATACGGATGCGATGAAGATTTAAAATACACCTTATACTATGCCGCCCCTGACACAAATGATGGGCAACAAAAACCCTCTTTCAAGACTATATCTGATGGAGAATTCATAGATCAGATTGCCATTGAAGTCGGTGATGAGTTGTCGACTCAACCTATAATTTCTCTATTTCGTGCGGAATCTGAGGAGGGTGATTTTCAATACGTTGATTCACTCTGGAATACTTACTTCTTCACTGACCGTGATCTGGAAGCAAACACCACCTACTTCTATCGTCTCGAAGCCTGCATTAGTGGCATTTGTACGACTTCGGATATTGGCCAGGGTCGAACTGCTTCAGCCTTTAATACTGACCCTATTGAGATAAGCGGCGAGTTATTGCTCGAAGCACGCAATAACCATAAAGGTTTGGTAACCCTAAGTGGGCATGTTGAAGCCATGGATGGAATCCTTGATGCGGCAGTGGGCGAACTGAGGTTTAATCAATGGTTTTATATCAATGAAGGCTGGCAGCTATCGACACATGCCCGACTAGATGCTGGCTGGGCAGAATGTGAATCGCTACTCGATTTTAGTCTCTTTTTATCCGGCGCGGAGCACACCAGCACAGAACACACCAACACATTCGCTTCTATATATTTTACAGGAAATGGTTGTTCAGAATTTCCGAACCTTGAGCTTTTCAAACTTTATTTTATTTCTGATTATTTCGATGCCCCGCTCCCACTTGATGACAAGTTCAAAGAAGTTTGGACAGACTATTCTGTGCAATTCGATAGTGCTGGATTTTTCACTTTTTACATCGCCGATGAGCTCTTAGCGACTGCGGATAGCCAACTCGACCTCTCTGTTTATGGACTTTCAAAACTCAAATTGGGCACCAATGATCCTTATCAAGGTGCCACTCATTTAAGCTCTGTCAGTATAGACATAGCGGCTACTCCCTCTCTAACACAACAAAGCCTTGTCAGTTATTATTCACCTGAGCTTGAAGAGTTGCACGCCAGAAATATAGCCATCGCGCTATCAGAAAATTTTTCTGGCTCCTTGCAATACATAACCGCCGAGGGCTCCAACTTGGGTACTGTTAACAATCTGATAGTTAGCTCTGGAGGCAGATACAACACCTATATTGAAGATCTACTGCCTAATAAAAGCTACGAGTTTTTACTGCGTCGATGCCATCAGGAAATTTGTGGCCCCTATGAATACCGGAAAATATCAACTCCAAGTTATAGCCAAATTAGTTACATGCCTTATATAGCAACTGCATTAAACGAGCAGGACTATTCTGTTGATATAACCATGTACTCTGATTATTACATAGAAATTATCGACACTTTTACGCTATATCGTCAGATAGAGGGCATCGACGAAACTCCCGTCATTTTCGCTCAATTTACCACTGAAGATCTCATGAATTATTGGCTTGCTCATGATGATCACTATCTTCTCTCTGATACATTAGAATACCACCAGAGCGCCTCATACGTTTTAGAGGCTTGCAACCCCATAGGCTGCAAAACAGACACGAATAATACTACATTTACTATGCCGGGTGATGCTGACAATGACGGGGTATTAGACCCTTACGATGCATTCCCCAACGATCCCAATGAAACTATGGATACTGATGGAGACGGTGTAGGCAACAACGCAGATGAGGATGATGACGGTGATACCATCCCAGATCTGCTCGAAGTTTCGTTGGGTTTAGATCCCTTGAATCGCTATGATGCTTATGTTGACTTGGACGATGATGGCTTTAGCAATGCCTTTGAATACGTTACAGGTGCTGATTTAAATGACCCAAACATTACCCCAGAGCAATTTGAAATATTTGAATCATTCTCTAGCGGTACATCGAGGTTTGTAAACATTTACGGTGAACACACAAGTTCTGACAACAGCATAGATGGTAACTCTTCAATTCGGTCGTGGTTACGCTTTGGCTCTGAATCGAGTATTACTTTTAGTATTACCGGTAAATTGATGGACGGATATTTTGTATTTACAGAACTTTATGATTACAGAACCGAGTTTTCACTCAAGATTGATGACGTTAACGTAGATTTTTCTACTTCCAGGGTTAAGCATCTTGCTTCAAATGGTAACTGGCAGAGTCTGGGCATTCCAGTGGAGGCTACTGATCAAGAAGTTACCGTTGAATTGAAATTTGAACTCCACGAATACTATTATTCAGGTGAAGTCTACATCGACAATATCTTCATCCCCATGACCGATGCCAAGCTAGTTAACCGCAGTGTGGCTGATTACGATGGCGATGGTAAAACCGATGTGGCCATACGACGTGGCTTCCTGGGGACTAACTATGTGCTCAATAGCTCAGATAATGAGATTCAACGTATTCAATTCGGCTCCAAAGAAGAAGACATTCAGATAGAAGGTGATTTTGACGGTGATGGCATCGCCGATGTGGCAGTGCGCAGACCGTCAACCGGCACCTGGTATGTTAAAAACTCCTCTGGTAGCAACCTGGGCTCTGCCCGAGAAGACGGTATTCAGCGGATTGAGTTTGGCGCAAAAGAAGATGATATCCCGGTAGCGGCTGATTACGATGGTGATGGCATTACTGACTTTGCAGTACGCCGTGCCAGCAACAGCATGTGGTACATCAAAAACTCCTCCGGCAGCAATTACAATTCTGCTCGAGAAGATGGTATTCAGCGGGTACAGTTTGGCTTACAAGAAGCCGATATTCCGGTGCCTGCCGATTATGATGGCGATGGCATCAGCGATATTGCCTTCCGCAGACCGTCGAATTCCACCTGGTACATTCTGGAATCAAGCAGCGGCGAGATTCAGCGCATTAAATTTGGTTTACAGGAAACGGATATTCCCGTACCTGCCGATTACGATGGCGATGGCAAAGCCGATGTCGCCTTCCGTCGCCCGTCTAACAAAACCTGGTATGTACTGCGCTCCAGCGATGAGGTCATTGAGCGTATTCAGTTTGGTCTGAACACCGCAGATATCCCGGTGGTGGGTGATTACGACGGTGATGGCAAAGCCGATATCGCGGTACGCCGTGAAAGCAACAGCATGTGGTACATACTGCAATCCTCCGATGGCGAGATTGGCCGGGTTAACTTTGGTAAGTCCGATGGTATGGTGCCGGTACTTGCTCCTGTTTGGGAAAAACTCAACATGTTGGGCTGGCAGCAAGACTTTATAGACGCCACGCTGGCGGGCCGAGATTCCGCTGCTGCCTCAGAGGATGAAGAGGTTTTCTATGAGAAGGCTGAGTTCTTTACTCACCCTGAGTTGATAGAGGCAGACAGGCTCAATCAGGAGCCAATGCACTAATCCTTTAGCCAATGGTGGTATAAACTAAAAAAGCGCATCAATCGATGCGCTTTTTTGTTTATCCCGAAATAGCGATTATTCCCTTGCAGGTCCAGTTGCAGACATACAACTTTTGACTTGCGCGGCCATTAATTGATACTGCTCTTCGAAACCCGGCATGATTGCTAGTTTCATCAATGTCTCGCTTTGCTCGCCCATTTGTGTGAGAGGGATCTGACTGTTAACCGCTATCGCTAATGCTTGCTTATCTCTGTAGGCAAGATCTGCAATGTATTTCGCCAATGGTGAGCTACTCAATGGATTGCTGCCATCTACGGAGTAGCGACACTCTATCTTGATGCCACTGTCTGTGGCTTTACTGCGACTCCCCGTCACCTGAAGTAACTCAGCGCTTTCTGAAAGCATAGGCGCTTTACGCGCAGCGGACTGGGTAGTCGGTGTTTTATCTGCTAGCTCACTAACAAAATCAGCGGCAGGTTCGACCTTCGTCAGCTTCTCTTCTGGCAATGACTCTGGCAGCGAGGTCTCCGCATCAGACTGAAGTCCCTGCGGTGTAAAGTCTTGCCTCTGGGAAACAAAAATCAGCGACACCAGTACAACAGAGGCAGCAACCGACAACCAACGATTGCGCTGACTCAGAAACGACTTAGATTTATTCTGGCTAGCGACACGGTGCCTGGCATATTCCAGTATTGCTTCATCAGTCTTTGTCGAGGCCTCAGGCTTTTCTGTACTTTGATATAAATCCGAAACGAACTTTTCATCATTATTTTCGTTAGTCATCATTTTCTCCCAGCACACGACTTATACAGGTGCGTAACTCATTATAGGCGGCTCGTAACCTGGATTTGGCCGCCTCCAGACTAACCCCAGTTATTTGTGCAACATCACTGCGTGTAAGGTTGCCTTCTTCTTTGAGCAAAAAGGATTCTAGTTGGGCTTTGGGTAATTTCTGCAAACAACGACTTAAAGCCGCTTTTTGTCTTTTTTGCACAAGATCAGTATCTGCCGTTTGCCGCCAATCAGATGCCACCTCCTCCCTAGCCTCTGTCTCGGCGATTACGCCAGATACCACCTCAAGGTGTCGAAAGCGATCAATCATCAGGTTTCGGGCCATCTGATACAACCAGGTTGTAAATTTTGACTCACCTTTGAATTGGCGAATATTGCTCACTACTTTGAACCACAGCTCTTGCATCAGATCTTCTGCGCTTGTCGAATCCTTTACCTGCCTTAAGATAAAGCGAAAACTTCCACCTTTATGTCTGTTATACAAACATTCAAAAGCGGCAAACTCTCCGCTGATATAAGCTTTTATCAACTCATTATCTTCCAGTGTTAGCCATTGGTTTTCCGCCACTTGCATTCCTTTTAACTGCTCTTCTTTCTCATTAACTGTAACGCGATATAGCATGATTAAAGATTCGACCACTTACCTACAGATTAGTTTTTGGCACCAACTTTATTTGTCACTGGAGATTGCAGCAATAACCAGGTTTCCATTAGTCGAATAAACTCGGCCCTGTAGCCGTGTTCATCTTGCCCTTTTGCCGCCTTGGCATTGCTTATCAAAGCTTTGGCATCCTTGTTTGAAACAAATTTTGAGCCCCGCATAAGCTGTCCCAACCCAGCAACACTGTGAGCAAACTTGAAGGCATTGTCGGTATCAGCGAACCCCCGGATTTGCGACAAAGAAACGATTCGTTCAATTTTACTACTCGATTCTCCTTGGGGATTTTTATAGCGCAGCTTCACCAAGGCGACTTCGTCACCATTGTCTTTCTCATCGGCAGCAGTTTGATAGCGCAATTCATCCACTGAATATTGCTCAGCGCTTTTTAAGGTCAGTTCATACAAGGCGGTAACCGTGTGACCTGCACCTATTTCTCCTGCGTCCACCTTATCGTTGTTAAAATCCTCCTTATTTAACTGCCTGTTTTCATAACCTATTAAGCGGTATTCATGCACCACAGCGGGATTAAATTCCACCTGGATTTTCACATCTTTGGCGATCACCTGCAGCGTACCTGTTAACTGCTCCACCAGCACTTTTCGGGCTTCGTTAATATTGTCAATGTAAGCCGCATTGCCATTGCCTTTATTAGCGAGCTGCTCGGTTAGGTGATCATTATAATTGCCGCTACCAAATCCCAACACAGAAAGTGTCACTCCGGTTTCACGCTGCTTTTCGATGAGGCCCATCAGCGCCTCGTGATCCGTGGTACCCACATTAAAGTCGCCATCTGTTGCTAACAGTACTCGATTAATCCCATCTTTTTTAAACGCCTTTTGCGCCATCTGGTACGCCAGTTGAATACCACTGGCGCCATTGGTGGATCCACCGGCTTGCAACTTCTCCAAGGCCTGCACAATGCTTAATGTGTCATCTCCGGATGTGGGCTCTAGCACCACACCTGATGCGCCAGCATACACCACTATCGCGACACTATCTCGGGCGTCCAATTGTTTGCTTAACATAGTGAGCGCGCGTTTTAGCAAAGGCAGTTTATTGTCCGCAGACATGCTACCAGACACGTCCAATAAAAAGACCAGATTGGATGCTTTGCGCTGTGCATTAGACACCTGCTTGCCAGATAACGCCACCCGCAGAATGTGCTTGTTGTTGTCTAACGGACTTTCAGCAATGCTGGTATCCACATAAAATGGCGCATCGTCTTTAGGTTGAGGATATTCGTAGGAAAAATAATTGATCATCTCTTCAAGACGGATTGCGTCTTTAGGTGGCGTCATTCCCTGGTTCAGCATACGTCGAACGTTTGCATAACTGGCGGTATCAACATCTACAGAAAAGGTAGATAAAGGCTGCTCTGCCACAGTCCAGACACCATTTTCAGGAGTGTGTTGATAGGTTTCTGTATTGTGCTCACTAACTACAGCATCAGCCATGAGCATGCTGCTCGTTACAGCCATTTTATTTAGCTTACCGGCCCGGCTTCTGACAACGGGCTTTGATGGCATGGACGCTGACTGCGGCTGACCTACTTCGGCCAACGTCAACATTTCCTGTGCAGGATGCGTTACTGACTGGTCTGACGATGAGTTCGCAACAGTTTGTGTTTCAACGGCTTCATTGCCCGGCGATGTCTCTTGCGTTTTTTTATCTGAGCTGGAGCAGCCTGCGAGTAAACCTCCCACGACAACAGCAACAAGAGATACTTTATGTAGGCCTTTCAAGGCTGAGGGTAGTTGGCGATTATGCATTTTTTCACCTGTTAGTTTTACAATAATTACAGATACAGACGAGGCAAAATCGAAAAGGGGTTTTATTTTTTAAATCTTTTTCAAAATGACAAGATACGATGCCGATTTTCATCGACACCGCCAGTTTGCTGCGAACCTTTAATTATTGGATTTGCTCCTTTCGGGCCTGCTCAGAGCTCAGGCGCACACGCTGTACAAAAACTTCTGCAGTTGCATTCGTATTTCTGGCACTGGAGCTATCGCCAATTTGTACTTCCATTCGGGTCATTACCGGTGCAGCCAAGGGCATGTCGCCAGTATTGCGCCCGAATTGTATGCGCTCTATTTCGCCATCGCTGGAACGCAGAATATATTGCAACTGCGTTGACGGTCTGCGCACCGCAACATCCGCCTTACCGTCACCATCATAATCAGCAGGGATGGGGATATCTTGCGCTTGAAGGCCAAACTGAATACGCTGAATCTCGCCATCGGATGAATTCAAGATATACCAGAATTGGTTAGAGGGTCTGCGCACTGCAATATCGGCTTTGCCATCACCGTCGTAATCGGCAGGCACCGGGATATCGCCTTCTTGTAACCCAAAGTTATAGCGCTGTATCTCGCCATCGCTTGAGTTAAGGATATACCAGAACTGATTTGATGGACGGCGTACTGCAATATCTGCCATACCATCTCCATCATAATCTGCGGGAACGGGAATACCCTCCTCTTGCAATCCAAAGTTAAAGCGCTGGATCTCGCCATCAGATGAATTCAAAATATACCAAAACTGATTTGATGGGCGTCTTACGGCGATATCGGTAACGCCATCACCATCGTAATCCGCGGGCACCGGAATATCCTCTACTTGTAAACCAAAATTGAAACGCTGAATTTCGCCATCTGAAGAATTTAAAATATACCAGAACTGGTTAGATGGACGGCGTACCGCCACGTCAGCAATTTTGTCGCCATCAAAATCACCGCTGACGGTAATGTCTCCCTCGTCTCTGCCAAATTGAACTCGCTGGATATTATTATCAGACGAGTTCAAAATATACTGAAAATGGGTATTGGCGCGCCTCACGCCGACATCAGCCATACCATCGCCATCATAATCATACGCCACAAATAGACTATCTTGATCACCGCCGCCATCGCCGCCATCGCCGCCATCGCCGCCATCGCCGCCACCGTCGCCACCGTCGCCACCGTCACCGTCGCCATCACCGCCATCGCCGTCACAATTAGTGCTGAGAGTATTATCTAGCGGAGCACAGTCATTGCCATCTGCCACGCCATCGTTATCATCATCGGAGTCTTGATTATTCCCCACCGTATCGCTATCGGTATCCAGGCTTTCATTTTCGTTATAGGGAAAGGCATCTTCGCTATCAATAACACCGTCAGCATCAATATCATTAGCGTTACTGGCATCTCTGGGACTCGCGTCAGAAACATCATCAATTCCGTCATTATCGTCATCCGTGTCGTTCAGGTTATTGATGCCATCACCATCAAAATCATCACTGTCATCAGATAGTGACTGGCAGCTGCCAAACGGAAAAAAGTTTTCAATTCCCCAACTCTCAACTGCCTTTACGTCCTGGCAACTGAGAGAGCTTTGATTAAACTGCAAGAATGTAAGCTGGTCTTGCAAATGAGCAATGGGACGCATAGACGTCATCAGTAAATTGCGCACATCTAACTGACGCATACTGCGCATGTTCTGGAACACCTCTAGAGTAGTATCATTGCTGCCATCCATGCTAAAAGTATTGAGATTGGGAAAGTTCTCTAATCCGTTTATGGTTTGAATATCGTAATCGGTTGTACACACTAAAAATCCCACTTGGGCGTTGGTGATAGCATCAGGGAACTTATCAGTGATGCAGCTTGCTAGCGCACTATCCTCCAGTAAGGCTCGAGCATCGCCAACAGACAAAGTGATCTCATCATTGTGAATTAAAGAGATTTCTTCCTTTACTTGATTAACCGCATAAACCGCATCTGCGCCATCATCCTGCTCTCGGTCTACGCCACAGGTAAAACTATCCACACAAGTTAAATCGGGTGAAGAAAAAACTGCTACCCCAGAAGCAGAGCCAAACTCACTAGGATAGGCCATCACTGTAGTGAATTCATCCACCACGCCATAACCGCGACCAAAGGTAAACACAGTACCCTCGCTTCCTTGACGCAACGAATGACCTAATCCCATATTGTGTCCTAACTCATGGCCCAAAGTATCATAGCCACAAAACTGTGAAGTTGAACCAAAGGTGGTAAAAGCAGCGGTTACATTAACCGCGTAGTCATAATTAAAAGATTGATTTTCGTCACCATTCAACCATCCTTGACCACACAGGCCCTCAGGCAGGTCCTTAAGCATCACCACTATAAAATCAGCAGAGTTAGCCACTCTCGCTTGCCAAATGGGGGTAAGTAGGGAGTCGGGAATATCACCATCAGTGGAGTCTTCCCCGCCATTATTGGAAAGGTTATCCAGAATTTGATCGGCACTGAAGGACTCAAGGCTGGCGCTAATAATATTGGCGACCTGCATCTGAATATCCATTCCACTTGCTGCATAAATGGCGTTGTTTGCTGCGGCGTACTCAGAAATAGTATCCTCGTAGCTTTCATGTGCTTGAATAAACTCGTCAGTCACGACAAATAGCACCCTGAAAGTGAGGTCACCCGCAGCCATGCTGGAAGTTCTGGATGCATGCTTATGAGATTGTTCTCTAGATGGAAGTGGTTGTTCTGATACACCAAATTGATTTAATCCAGACGGGCTTTGCGGCACGCGGTAATCCGGGTGTTCTCCACCCATCTTGTATTCTTTGATTAGCTTGCCACCTGTAATCCGAAAGGTACCGAATTCTGTAGGTATCCAGGCTGAAAGCTTGCCATTACGCAAAAACAGTTGAACGTTCGGCAACCTGGGAGAAGCCTTGTTTTTGGCCGACCAAATTCTGGTTTTACCTTGCATTCTGGAGCGTATTAGTTGCACCTCAAGTGCACGCGAAAACACCGGTAGTTGCAGTGCCATTCCGGGTTTGAGTTTAAGCAACACCTCCTCATTAACAATCAACTGCGAAGTAACGTTGCCTTGCCCTTTCAGCTGTTCACTACTGAAGTTAGTGACAAGCTGCCACAGTTGGGGGGATTCTTCTGCCTGAGATAAGGCACTAAGCAAAACCAGTAAAATGAAAGCAGCGTTGCGCATAAGTCGCTTTTTAAAATCCATTGGAGCATCCTTTGTGAAAGCAGGTAAACCTGAAGACGATCTATGAGCAGTTTTTATGCACACAAATTTCTGTGTATTTCATCAGGCGGGTATCAGCTACTGCATAATTGTAGTGTCAGAACCTTGTAATTTCCTGCATCTGCGCATAAAAACACTCAGATTTAAGGTTTACTCTGCTCCAATTCAGCCGCTTCCTCTGCCAGTGCCCGTTCTTTTTCTGCTTCCTCTTCATCCACAATAAGCAATTGTTCCTGCGCTAACTCTTCATCAATACGCGGATCTAAAGTAGCGGCAAGCGGCGAAGTGGTAACATCCGAAGCGCTCACCACATAATCATCAGGCTCCATTATTTCGCCCTTCTGCTTAGAGTTAATATAAGTGAGAGCTAAAAACATCAGCACAGACAACCCTGAGATGGCCCCGTAAAGTGATTGATGCCCAAAATACGTCATGAGTTGTGCAATCACAGCTGAACCAATGCCCGCGCCTACACCAAATGCAATGAGCAAAGCTGATGAAACCCCAACCCGTTCCTCGTCAGACACTCGCGAGTTTGCCAAGGCAGACGCCAATGGATACAAGGTAAAGGCAAATAAACCGAACAAGAAGGTCAGTATAAAGGCAAGCGTTGCAGTAAGCGGTAACAAAAACAGACCCAAAGCAACGATAAAAATCATCAGCGCATTAAAGCGCAATAAACGACTACGACGGATTTTGTCGGATAAAATCCCCATAGGCCATTGCGCAAGAAGCCCCGCAACCACAGTGATAGACATAAAAAACGCGATATCTTCAGCACCAAAGCCCTCTTTACTGGCAAACAGCGGTGACAAGCCATAAAAACTGCCGTTGATCATACCAGCGCATAAAATTGCCGTTAATGATTGTGGGATCACCCTTACAAAGTTAAATAAGCTCACTTTGATGGGTTTTAAAGGCTTGGGGTGTATACGTCTGGTGATGGAGATGGGTACTAAACCAATGGCCACCGCCATACATACCAGAAATAGCACCGCAGAATCTAACTCGGTAAACCGGGAGAGTGCGAATTGACCGGCCACCATGCCAAGATAAGAGGTGATCATGTAAAAAGAAAACACTTTGCCGCGGTTTTCAGGCTCAGCCTGTTCGTTGAGCCAGCTTTCCAGTACCATATAGTTACTCATCATGCCCAGCCCCACTAATAAGCGCAGAACCAGCCACAAGTACAAATTATCGCTCACGCCATGGGCTGCAATGCAAGCGATAACGACGGCCGTGCTAGCACTAAAAGTGCGAATGTGTCCAACAGAACGAATGAAATGATAGGCTATCTTGGCGCCCAGCATCAGGCCAAGATAGTAAAAAGAGGTTAACATCCCAATCCAGAAGGTAGAAACCCCCTGCCGGCCCATGTAGAGCGCTAACCAGGTAGTTAACAACCCGGTACCGCCGACCAGAAACAGATTACTGGAATAAAGAGAAAAAAACGCCCGCATGCTGTTCAAACAATAATAAGATGCTAAAACCGAGAGACTAGTGTAAGTCTCTCAAAAAGCCAAGACGTTCAAAATAAACAGCGATTTGCTTATTTTGCGTCAATCCTGGTACCTGTAGTAGCCAATACCGCGTTTTCAGGTTCAGCAAAGCTAAACACATGCTGCATTGTCATAACAGTTTCTTCACCATTTTTAATACCCGGTTGAAACTGCCATTGAGCCAGTGCCCGGCGCACCGATTTTTTAAAGGAACGATGCACTGATCCCCGAAAGGCGATATCTTCCACCTGTCCGCGAGTATTGACTTTAAAAGAAACCTGCACCTGGTCTGTGAGTCCTCTGCGCAGAGCTTGTCTGGGATACACGGGCGCTTCACCTTTAAGTAAGACAGGCGAAATCACCGTGGTTTCCGGCTCTTGCACTGGAGTTTTAGCTGCAGCGATAGTGGTTGTTATGGACTGTTCTGGCGACTCACTGTCATCAGCCTTTGCAATCGCCCCCGTTTCAGGCATAGAGTCCATAGTTTGTTCAACAGAGTCCTCAGTGGATACCGAAGCGGAGGCCAAATCAGGAACAACAGACAATTCAGGTGCGGCGGGTAAATCAATATCGACAGATAAACTTGACTTCTCAGCCCCTGTTTCGAAATCCGGCTGCTGCTTGACAATTTCCTGAGCAGCATCCACAGCAGGCAATTCAGCCATGAGCGCATCTTCAGAATCCCCCTTCGCGGACTCGGAATGCTGCTCATTATCAGTCAGCTCTGAATCATCAGTTTCAATGACTCCAGAAGCAAGTTTCGATACCCCAGATGATGAAGACGTTTGAACCACTGCGGCAACTTCGACATCCTGAGTGGTGTCTGGCTCAGCATTCACGGGAGTGACTAACTTTTCTGCTGGCTGAGTTACACTTTCATTAGCTACATCAAGCCCTGAATTCAAGGCCACACTGGGGTCAGGTGATTCTGCTTCGATAGCATCGCGACGAGCGGTGACCGTCGCAGCGGTTTCCGCAACTTCCAGAAGCTGTTCATCTTGAACATCCGGCTGGGTAGCCGATACATGCTGCTCACTGGCATTATCAGTAACCAAAATTAGCAGCACCACACTCACTGAGCAAAGCGCCGCCACAAGGCCGGATTTACGCAATCTGGCATTGCCATTGGCACAATCGGTTTGCCCTACAACACGTAAAATTCGACTTTTCAGATCACTGCCAGAAGCCGCCATAGCCAGCTCTGGAATGTTTTGAAAGCGCGACATTTCAGCATCAGTAAGTGTGGTAGCATAAGCCACCGGATTACCCACATGTGCCACGGCAATATCGTCGCAACAGCATTCACGCTCCATGCGGATCTGGCCAGATACCCAGCGAACGGCCGGATGGAAAAACAATAATAATTCCACTAAAGTCTGGAAAAAATTGATGATGTAATCATGACGTCTGACATGAGCCAATTCATGCATCAAGAGCATCTCTAGTTGTCCCGGTGTCAAGCCCACCACCATAGACGAAGGCAATAATACTACTGGCTTCAGCCAACCAATGGCCATCGGCACGTCTACTTTGTCGGAGATCAGCAAGCGCGTAACTGGATTGACCTCCAATTTGTGCAGCAACCCCTCAAAAAGCTGTTGTAATTGTGGCTCAGGCAAATACGTTGACTGATGAGGTAACTGGCAAACACCCACCATTTGCAAGGCAACTCTGACGCTAAGTAATAATACACCGGCTATCCAGCAAAGGGCCAGAAACGGCAATACGCCATGAACAAGCTGAACATTGAGAAAATCCAAAAACTCAGCCGTAGCAAACGAGACGCTTTGCACACCAGACTCAGTTAAAGCTTCTCCAAATTGTGCAACTGTACCTGAAACCCCGGTAACCACCTGCTGCATATCGATAGCTTGAAAAGATATTTCTGGTGTGTAGAGTAATGAAAATGTGGCAACAGGAACCACCACACAAAGTACTAACGTGAATAAAGAGATGCTGTAACGCAGCTGTGCATAGCGAGAGGGGATATTTTTTAGCAGTAGAAATAAGACCAAAGCAAGCAACAAACCTTGCCAGGCAAAGTGTACCAGAGTGTGTGCCAATGCGTGCAACACGGAACTATTGGCGATGAGGTTTAACCAATCCATGATTGCTCCTGCTATTTGTTTTTATCTAATGAATCCAGAAGTGCCCTTATTTCATTTAATTCCTGAGCACTAGGTGACTTACCAAGGGCGCGCATAACCAAGTTTGACTTTGAGCCATCAAAAGCCTTGTTGAGCATATCTTTCACCATCGAGCTTTGTGTCTGCTCTTCGGAATAAATAGCTTTGTATATATGGGCTCGGCTGGATTCATCTCTGGCCACCAACCCTTTTTCATGCATGATCTGCAGCATCTTGAGCACTGTGGTATAACCTACTTTATTGTGCTCATTGATTTTCTCATGCACTTCACGCACGGTTGCCGGCTCAACTCCCCACAGAATTCTGAGTAGTTGTAACTCAGCTGCAGTTGGCACACCTTTGTAATCGCTTCGCGTCATTTTATTTGCCTGGCCAATAGTTTTCACCATCTAATATACGAAACATATCGTATATTGCAAGCTTTTACCCTCCCGTATCCACCATCCTTGGCAATAAAAAAAGGCAGCGAAGTCGCTGCCTTATCAATGCCGCCTCCCTGCGGCGATGCAAACAAGTGTTTTATTCTATTTACAGCGACTTCCCAATCTGGACCCTGTTCCACCAACACAGTCACCTGAACGACGTTTACTGGTACTTGATGTCTTCTTGGTTTCTTCTTTTTCCGCTTTAGCCACATCGCTCGTTGAAGAGCAACCACCTAAAGCAAATGCCGCTACTGTTAAACCAATCCAAATCAACTTTTTCATGCTATCTCCCTTCATTTGCTGAACCATAAACTGTGAATTTCGCACTATTAAGCGCAGATAATGATGACGCTCATAATTCGCATAACGCATCAGTATCATGCTCATATCTCGTGCCCCGAAAAAAGCTACGAAACACATCGTAGAAACATTAAATACGAAAACAATCGTAGTTGTCAACAAGTAAACGAAAGGTTTCGTAGAAGTAATTATTTGAACCTCTTTTGCAACTGTACTTTTAAGTCGTTGTCAGGCTGCAAGGGACGGGTTACAGTGCCGATGGTGAACGGCATTAAGTGCCTTGAAAAGTCAAATAAGACAGTTCAGATAAACAATCACAGGGATGACGCAGGGGAGCAATGCACGATGGAAGAGCCACAACTTGTAACATGTTTAGAGCAGCAGTTTGGCTTTTCTGAGTTTCGCGCCGGGCAAAGTCAAACCATACAAAATTTGCTTGCAGGCAACTCTTCTTTAGCCATTTTCCCAACGGGTTCGGGAAAATCCTTGTGTTATCAGTTTAGCGCCACGCAACTATCGCATTTAACCCTTGTAGTCTCCCCTTTACTAGCGTTGATGAAGGATCAGCTAGACTTTTTGGCCAGTAAAAATATTCCAGCCGCCAGCATTGACTCATCACTGACACCGGAACAAAACAACAAGGTGATGGCAGATATTAAAGCCGGCCAACTTAAAATTCTGATGGTGTCAGTAGAGCGCTTTAAAAACGAGCGCTTCCGCAATTTTATAAACCAGGTGCCAATATCAATGCTGGTGATAGACGAGGCCCATTGCATTTCGGAATGGGGACACAACTTTCGTCCTGATTATTTAAAATTACCCACTTACCGACATCAGTTAAACATCCCCTTGGTGCTGTTATTAACCGCAACGGCCACCCGCAAAGTAAAGCAGGATATGGCAGCCAAGTTTGGTATCGAACAAGCACATATTGTGCAAACAGGTTTTTACCGCAACAACTTAAACCTGCAAGTATTACCCGTTTCGGAGGCAGAGAAAAACACACAATTGAGCAAGCTAATACAGCAACAAAAAGGCGCTGGCATTATTTACGTGACCCTGCAGCAAAGTGCTGAACAGCTGGCGGCTAAACTCACCGCACAGGGTCACAGTGCAGTGGCGTATCACGCCGGGCTAAAAGATGAGAACAGACAAAACATTCAACAGCGATTTATGCATGGCGAAGTGGACATAGTGGTAGCCACAATCGCTTTTGGCATGGGTATCGATAAGGCCGACATCCGCTATGTGATCCACTATGATCTGCCTAAATCCATCGAGAACTACAGTCAGGAAATCGGCCGGGCTGGTCGCGACGGCAAACCTTCGATATGCACCGTTCTCGCCAATAGCAACAGTCTGAATACACTGGAAAACTTTATCTATGGCGATACGCCGGAACTCAACGCTATTGAGCAGGTAATAGACAACATTAAAAAGGCCGATTCCGGGCAGTGGGAACTGCTGCTTTATCAGCTGAGCAACCAGTGCAACATTCGCCAGTTGCCTCTTAAAACACTCCTGGTGCAGTTGGAATTAAAAGGCATAATCAAAGCCAAATACAGTTATTTCGCCGAATATAAAATCAAATGCTTACAAGAACCAGAAACCATTGTAAACCGCTTTGCAGGTGAACGGAGTCAGTTTATCAAATCCATCTTTAACGCAACTCAGTTTAAGAAAACCTGGGGCATCCTGGACTTCGAGACGCTGCAGAGCCATTACCCCTGTGAGCGCAGCCGAGTTTTAACCGCACTCGACTATCTGCATGGGCTGCAGCTTATCGAGTTAAAAGCCAGCAACATGACTGAAGTGTATCAGGTTGATCAACTCGCCTTACAATCCGATGAGCTTGCGCCACAACTGGCAGACTACTTTAAACAAAATGAAGGTTCTGAAATTAAACGTATCGCCGCGCTGCTGCGCCTTTTGCAGTTAGAAAACTGTTTGAGTCACAACCTTGCAGCCTATTTTGATGATCGACACGCCCCGGAAAATTGTACTCATTGTTCCGTTTGCGATGGCAACAAGGCACTATTACCTGCGCCTGAAACACCGCCGATGCCAGAGCAACAAAAGCTAAGCGATATCCTTGCTCAATTGCGCAATCACCTCAACACCGACTATTTCTCAGATACCCTGGCGGCGCGCTTTTTATGTGGCTTAACCCAGCCAATTTTCACCAAAACCAAGGCCCGGCAGTTAAATGGCTGGGGCATCTGCGAACAACAACGCTATGAAGATGTCAGACTAACAGTGCAAAGTCTTTTGTAGCCCATTATTCCCATTACAAGGCTCGCCAAAGCGCCCAAAATTCAGACCAGACACTGCGATTGTCAATGGCCTCATCACGCAACGCTGTAAGCTTTTCACTATTTAACCAGCGCCCTTTTTTACTCAAAGCATCAGGGGTCACCAACACGGAAAGCTCATTAACCGGATTTTCCCTGGTATAAAGAAAATCAGCCATAAAACCTGCTCTTATCTGCCCTATCTGTTTTTCCAAACCCAGTGCCTTGGCAGGGTTAACCGTCGCTGCCTCCAGTACTTGATAGTTGTTTAGCCCAGCCTGTTGCAATAACTTCATTTCTTCATGGGTTGCCAAACCATGGGGTAACAACAACACGCCAGAATCAGAGCCAACCAGCAAAGGAATGTCCTGTTCATGCAGTTGTTTGCTGATAGCAATTAAGAAGTTGAGAGTTTTACGGTTATGCAACGCCATCTCTGGAGAAGCATTTAGCCATCGCTCAGTCTGATTACTTTTGGTTTCCATGGCAATAATAGTGGAGGTGTAATGCTGTGGCACCTTGTCTAAAAAGCTCTGCTTATCTTCACTAAGTAGTGTGAGCTGTTGGAAAATACTCAATGTCGGGGTAAGGGGAACGGCAACCTGTTTTAAGTCCGCGATGATGGCTGGTAAATCGTTTTCATCGAACTTGTGATTTAGCGGGCCTTGATAGATATCTTCAACATGTTCAAAGGACTGCAACCCCGCTAACACCTCAACCTCGAGATCACCAGAAGCATGAGGCCCGTGTTTTGCGACAGGGAAATTCAGTTTTTGCGCTTCATCCACAAGCCCCAACAATGCTTCTTCTGATAAGTTGCCGTAAGCTTTTATCAGATCATAGCCTAATCGTTTATATTTTCTCACCGCTGCACGAGCCTGCTGCTCCGTGTGCACTGTGTGATGAAGCATGGCGTCTTCATAGCCAGAGATTATAGGACTGCTCACTGTCGAACTGGCCCCGATAAGCGCATCATTGTTAACGGCATCTCGCCACTGCAATTGTTTTTCGATACCGTTCAAGATGCGCACATGGGTAACGCCATGACTGAGAGCAATAGTGTAAGCAGCTGGCTCGTAAATATGCACATGCATATCAATCAGGCCAGGGGTTACAAATCCACCCGCCCCTTCAATTATCTCGATGTTTTCAGGAAGTGGCTTGTTTTCTGTGGCATAAATATCTGCAATCACGCCACCGGTGACCACAATATTTTGGTTTGGTAATATGCGCTGATGTTTGACATCAACCACGTTGACATTCACCAGCACGAAGTCTCGGGCATCAGGAATTTCGACGACTGTCTTGGCACAACCGGACAGCAACAACAGAAATAAAAGGGCAGCAATAAATTTCATCATCTTCTCACTTAATAATTTTTCGAGAAGATTAAACTTGCGAGGAGATGTTAGCGTCTCAAAACAAGAACTTAGACGACTATTCCCTTGTTTTTGTACCGTTGATATCAGCTTTATATTGGCTCGGCGTTTGTCCCGTCTGCTCTTTGAACACTTTGTTAAACGCCGCTTTGGAGCTAAAACCCGAGTCAATTGCAATCTGTAAAACTGGTCTCGTATCGCCTGAATCTAATTGACGGCACACCTCTTCAATACGAAATTGATTAATGTATTCATTGAAGGACTTACCCGCTAATAAATTTATTGCTCTTGATATATCTCTCGTTTGCAAACCGGATAACTGGCTCAGTTCAGCTAAAGTCAAACGCGCCTGAAGATACCACTGCTGTTGTGTCAGCAGGGATTGTAACTCCTCGTAAATACCCAAGTAGTCCTCAGCTTGCTCACTGCTGGCAGTTGAATCTTGCCTATCCTGCGACTTACTTTGCGGCGGTTTTTTCTGTTCACTTAGTTTCACCACTGTCAACATGATCACCACTAACCAAAGACCATTGTTTACAGCCTGTCCCAGCGCATTTAGGTCTGGGCTAAGCCATTGTTGAATGTTTAACCTCACCAGGTCGATAAGGTTAAAGACCGTGGTAACCACAACCACCCAAAGTAACCATATAAAAGAAAACTCATCCGCATCTGAACGCTGTTCATCTAACTTGCCCTTGTAATCTAACAGGACTCTGGCTGTCAGAAGAGCGTAAATCAAGCGCCAAAAAGTACCTATCGCAATGATCACCTGTACATGTGTAGTGAAAAACAAAACTGGTAACACAGGTAAAAAGTGTAGAGATTCCTCTAGTCGCAGCTTATCACCAATCAAATGGCGGGTGGCAAGATAAGAGGCCGGCCCAAATAGCATGATAAAAACCGGACTAACTAGATAGATATCTCGGGTTATCCCGGTTTCTTCCAGGGTGTTAATCACTGACGAAAGCGCGATCAACACCAGTAAAAGTGCAATACCGCGAAACGATAAGTGACGCCACAAAAGAAACGCCCCCAAAACACAAACACTCAAGGTGGCAGACTGAATCAAATTAACGAAGCTAAACGCGACCATGGCGTAGTTCAGATTTCCGAAAAAATATAATGAATGGCAGTATCAGGGTAGGTTTAGCCGTTCGTCAATCGAAAGCAGACTAAACTTGTTTCACCGTGCTATCGTATACAGCTGGCAAATTAATTTTAGCCATTGTCACTGCTGATGACTTAACAAGGAGTATCACTATGTCGCGCATTTTTCTTTTGTTGCTTTTAATGCTTTCCAGCACGCTATCGGCTCAGGTGCAAACAGTCAGTGTGATAGAGCCTCAAGTCCTGAATAATCAGCAGTCGATGGTATTGAGTGGCACGATAGAGGCAATCCATGATGCTAGTCTGGCAGTGCAACAAGCTGGACTGGCAAAAACGCTTTATAAGGATTTGGGGGATCAGGTCAGTAAAGGCGAAAAACTATTGCAACTGGACGACAGCTTGGCCCGTTACCAGTTACAACAACTTGAAGCGGCAGTGAGTACTACCCAGGTGCAACTGGCCGAAGCCAGCCGCCTGTATAGTGAAGCTTTGCGCCTTTCAAAAACGCAGGTGGTGCCCGAAACCTTAATCGCAGAGCGCAAAGCACGTGTTGCCGAAGCAGAAACCACGCTACAGCAAGCCAAAGCCAGTTTAGGACTGCAACAGGAAGTGTTGAGACGACACGCGGTTTACGCGCCATTCGACGGTATTATCACCGCGAGAAATGGTGATATTGGCGAATGGCTGCAACCGCAAAGCCCGGTGTTTAATCTGGTTTCTAATACTCAACTGCGTCTGCGTGTGGCCGTACCGCAAGAACATTACTCAGCGGTGTTGGCTTATCAGCAATCCGATTCCCCAAATGTCGTGGTAAGCATCGATAACGCAAAAAACCAACGTCTGACCTTACCCATCGCGGCAATCGTAAAGGCATCGGATCCCCAAACTCGTACCTTCCGGTTACTGGTACACCTGCCGGAAGATCCACAACTCATTTCTGGTATGTCGGCCAATTTGCAACTGGATTTGGGTGACCAAATAGCTCCCCTGTTGTGGTTACCAAAATCCGCAGTGCGCTCTCATCCAGATGGTGGCCATAGTGTTTTCTCGGTGCAGAACAACCAAACCGTGCGCCATATAGTGCGCATTGAACGCAGCGACAGTTCTCGATTTGCCGTATCTGGCGCCCCTGCAGGTGTGCCTTACGTTAGTAAGGGCGTGCAATTATTGCAAGAAGGTGTGTCGGTGAATACTACTGAGGAAGGGGATGAACAATGATAGCTGCAGTAGCACATCGCGGCATACTGGTAGCAGTATGCGTCTTCATCGCTGCAATTTTAGGCCTCGTCACCTCTAGCAAAACCCCAATCCAGATGATCCCGGATCTGGAAGTGCGCACCATCACGGTACAAACCGGATGGGCTGGCGCGACACCACAAGACATTGAAAAAGAAATATTAATTGAGCAAGAACGCTATTTGCGAGGCTTACCTAACCTACAACGTATGACCTCTTACGCAGAAATGGGCCAGGCCAATATCGAACTGGATTTCCCTTTTGGGGTCGACGCCAACGACGCTTTGATCAGAGTGAATAACGCCCTAAGCCAGGTGCCCTCCTATCCGGAAAATGTCGACCAACCACGCTTGTTTTCCAGTGCCTTTTCCAGCAACGCATTTTTGTATTTTGCCCTGACACCGCTGCCGGGTAATCCTTTGCAATTAGACATGGATATGCTCAGCGACTTTGCCCAAGATTACGTGCGCCCGCGCATGGAAAGCGTTGAAGGCGTCTCTGAAGTGGGCGTTGGTGGCGGTGCCGCCAGACAAATCCAGATCCGAGTAGATGCCCACCGTTTGGCCCAACGAGGAATTAGCCTGAATGAAATACGCGATGCCGTACGAGATCGCAATCGCGACGCCTCTGCCGGCGATATCGAAAGTGGTCAAAATCGTTATCTGTTGCGAGTAGTAGGCCGCTTTGAAGAGCTTAATGAAATTGGTGATATCGAGATTAAGCGCGTGGATGGCAACAGCGTATATCTGCGGGATATTGCCGATATTCAACTAGACCATTTTGAGACTCGAGGATTGTCCTACTTCAACGGCCAACGCAATTTGATGTTGTCGGTACGACGGGAAAGCGGCTCCAACGTTATTGATATTAAACACGGCATCATGGCTGTGGTGGAAGACCTGAACAAAAATCTGTTGGCGCAAAATGGGCTGATGATGACCAACACGGGTGACGACGTGCAGTATGTACAAGACTCACTTAAAAATGTCTGGTTTAACCTCATTTTAGGAGCCCTGTTAGCCACTGGTGTTATGTATCTGTTTTTGCGCTCTGGTAGAGCGACGCTGGTGGGGGTGCTGGGTATTCCAGTGTGTACCATTGCGGCTTTTGTGGCACTGAATTTGTTGGATCGCACTATCAATGTGATTTCCTTAGCGGGTGTCGCGTTTGCCATCGGGATGACAGTGGACAATACCATCGTAGTGCTGGAATCCATTATTCAGGCATGGCGCAAAGGCACCTCAAAATTACAGGCAGCCATTGCCGGTGTGCAGGATGTGTGGCCCGCCGTGCTGGCCTCCACAGCCACCACCATTATGGTATTTACACCAATATTATTTGTTCAGGAAGAAGCCGGACAGCTCTATTCCGATATCGCCATTGCCATTTCAGGGGCTATTCTGGCCTCCATGCTCATTGCCGTTTTTGTAGTGCCCGTCAGTCTGGCAAAGCTTACCAAAAACAAAGAGTTCGTCTCGGTCTCACGGGCCAAAGCAGAACAAAAGTGGCTTAACTTTACAGCGTTTTTCATTAAAAACACTGCTTCAGCGCGCACCTGGTGCCTCGCCTATGTATTGATTATTCCGGGCCTGGCCTGGTTGCTAATGCCCGCAGCCGAATACCTTCCCGAAGGTGAAGAGCCCAAAGCCTTTAGTATGATGATCGCACCGCCCGGATACAACCTCAGTGAGATGCAAAACATTGGCGATGAATTGCGCGAATACTTCAACCGTTATGTAAACATGCCAGAAGAAAATTATGTTGAGGGTGAAATGGTACCGCTGGATTATTACATGATGCGGGTGGCTATTGGCCGGGTGTGGTTTTTGAGTGCTCCAAAGGATCCCGCGCTCATCAATGAGATGATGAACCAGATAACTACTAAGTTCAGAAGCTACCCCGACATGCGCGCATTTTCCTCCCGAGGTTCTATCATTTCCAGCAATGATGGTGGCTCCAGAGCGGTCGCAGTGGATATCTCTGGCGCCAACATGCAGGACTTGTATCAGGCGGCAGAAGCTGTTTATCAGCAGGCTGAAAAATCCTTCGATAATCCGCAAATCAATTCCGATCCGCGCTCATTGACGTTAACCCAGCCCCTTATTGAAATCCGTCCACGTTGGCGTCGTCTGGAGGAGCTGGGCTTTAATAATCGCGACTTCGGCTATGCCGTATCTGCCTTAAGCGATGGAGCCTTCGTAGATGAATTTATTCTGGGTGACGATAAAGTGGATATCTTCTTATATAGCGGTGCTGGTAATGCCCAAACCATTGAGCAACTCAGTCAAGCGCCAATGATCACCCCCACAGGCGGCGTATTGCCGCTCAATGCGATGGCAGATCTGGTGGAAACCAAGAACAGCAACAGTTTGCGCCGTATTGACGGCGACAGAACCGTGACTGTATACATTATTCCTCCTCGTGATGTGGCGCTGGAAACAGCAGAACAAATCGTACGCAATGAGCTGTTACCCACTTTGTGGCAATCTGGCGAAATCGCCCAAGGCATTCGAGTGGATGTCAGCGGTGCCGCCGATCAACTGCAGGCGACACGAGCCTCACTATCGGGTAACTTCCTGATTGCATTAGTAATTTGTTATCTGCTGTTGGTAGCTATATTTAAACACTGGCAATACCCTTTGTTTATTCTCGCCACTGTACCACTGGGCATGGCCAGTGGTTTGTTGGGCTTGATTTTACTCAACGCCATCGGCGGTGTCGGCGAAGCTATGGGCTTTGGTAGCTTTCATCAGCCGTTTGATATGATCACTATGCTGGGCTTTCTGATTTTATTAGGTACAGTGGTGAACAACCCGATTTTGATTGTTGAGCAAACCCGCAAGAATATTCAGGAGCTGGGTATGCAGGTACAAGAGGCCGTGCAGCAAGCGGTTAAGCGCCGACTCACACCGATACTCATGTCCACCTCCACCACGATTCTGGGTTTGGCCCCACTGGTGCTCATCCCTGGCGAAGGCACCGAGCTCTACCGCGGCGTCGGTATCATCGTGTTGTGCGGTATACTAGGCTCAATGTTCTTAACCATGAGTTTTCTACCCGCCCTGCTTGTGGCTTTGCTTAAAGATAAAGACTCACAAACAACACAGTAGCGAGAGAAAATACGGGCGTTTATGCAATTAACCGCTTGCATGCGCCCGAAATTACTTTAACCTGCCAGCTTTTTACACAAGGCTATTAAAGTATGTCGCTTCCTCCCTGCCCGCAATGTCAATCAGAATACGTTTATCAAGACCAGGAACAACTTGTCTGCCCTGAGTGTGGTTACGAATGGAACCCTGCCCAGGTCGCTGAAGACGAAGCGATTGCGGTAAAAGATGCCAACGGCGCGTTATTAGCCGATGGCGATAAGGTTACCGTTATCAAAGATCTTAAAATCAAAGGCAGCTCACAAGTGATTAAGATTGGCACTAAGGCTTTGGTGCGCCGAGTGCTGGACAAAAAAGACCACGAACTGGACTGTAAAGTAGATGGTGTCGGCGAAATGATGGTGACAGCCAAATTTGTGAAAAAGGCCTAGAGCGTGTTGCTCTAGACGTTTGCAATCAGAATAAAATTTTAATATTGCAGTAAAATATTTACCGTTTTAATCTTTGCCTGACTTCTTTTTCAGTTAAGGCAACAGGGAACGAACCATGAGCGAAGATATTTTACTGATTGGAAATGATATCAATAATGGCGCCAGGGGTAATTCATGGAGTGATTTGCTGTCCAAGATGAACCAGGAGTTTGGCACAAGTGTTGATTTCAGCGATCCTAAAAAGCCGTTTCCGCTGGCATATGAAGAGTTTTATTTTGAAGCCGCTGTACAAAACGGCCACAAAGAAAAAGACGTATTGCAATTTATCGCTGAACAAACCGGCGCCATAGAACCCAATCCCATCCACGATTTGTTGGTGTCTTTGCCCTGTGAAAACCTCTTTACCACTAACTATGATCTGAGCCTCGACAGAGCCATTAGTGAGCAGAAAACTTATAAAAACGTCGGGGTTGTGCCGGAAAAGACCTACAACTTGTTTCGCAAACACCAGGTCAACAACAAATCAATCTGGCACATCCACGGTGTTGCCAATAATCCGAATTCAATTGTATTAGGCTATAACCATTACAGCGGTTATCTGCAATACATGCGTAATTACGTGGTAACAGGCACCAAAGATGCCTACAAATCGTTACCCGCCACACAACTCATCAAGCAATTAAAATCTGCCACAGTACAACATAACTCGTGGATCGATTTTTTCTTTACCCATAACATTCATATTCTCGGCTTAAGCCTGGATTTCATCGAAAGTGATCTTTGGTGGTTATTAACCTATCGCCGCAAAATCCAGATCGATAAAGACAAGTTAATCGATATCTTTAACCAAATTCACTATTACATTCCGCAAAAATATGTTGCCAGTTCCAAAGCTAAGATAGACCTGCTTAAAAGCTCGGGAGTAATGGTGAATATCATTGATGCCAAACCTTCGACGCTAGACTATTACAAAAAGGTCAGCGATTTAATTGCTTGAAAACCAGCTCACAAACTCATTCCAATGTAGAAACCAAATCCAACTCACTTGCGTATAAAAATTTGACCAAACCTGAATTGGGGTATATTTTTTTAACCAACTCTGTTTTCAATTAGGGGGAGAGTATGTCTTCTTACGTTGTGAGTTATGAACTAAGCTCCAAAGAGCGGGACTGTACCGAGCTACATAAACGCATTAAATCGTACATTGCTTATTATCATTGTTTGAATTGCACCTGGATTATTAAATCTGAATTCACGGTAGAGCAAATTCGAACACATTTATTAGCTGCGCTACACAAGAGTGATCGACTGTTAGTGGCCAAAATTCAGGCCTGAAGCAGCAAGTTAAAGGACCTGGATTACTACTTAAACAGGTTTGATTTAGATTGGAAAGCCAAGGTCTGGGTTCCCGTTTCTTTTATTAGCCTCTCCTACAGAGCAAACAGGCACTCAATAATTTCTATATTTCTTTTAAACTCATCACCCAAATTACTCGTAATCATAGTTTCTTAATTGCATCAGCAGGTTGAAATGTGGAATGGTTTATCCATCAAAAACCATTTGCTATGATTATTTGGTTTTAAAGGACATTTTCGGTATCAGGAACCAATAAGGATATCGGAGTGGATAGTAATAGTGGTCAGGGATAATAAAAGATATGTTTGAAGTACCCCCCCCTAAGCGTATTGACGAAGCCAATGCCATCGTCATTGATCAACAAAGACTTATTCGGGATACATTAAAATCGGTTTTGGTACAGGCGGGCGTGCGCGATGTTACGGTTTGCTCAAACGCCTTTGAAGCTCTGTCTGCATGCCGTTCCAAGGAGTTTGATTTAATCTTTGTCTCCTTCAATCTCAACCTGGATAAAGACGGCTTTCACTTTCTGGAAGAGCTCAAGTTCAAAAGTTATGCTAAGAATACAACCGGCATAGTGTTCTTAAGTGCTGATACTGACAAAGGGCTGGTAAATAGTGTTGTTGAAATGCAACCCGACGACTTCTGGCTTAAACCCTTTGATATTAAAGGCATTTCCAGGCGTTTAAACTTCATGTTAGAAGTCAAACAGACTCTTCATAAACCATTGTTTTTTGCCGACGAATTGGATTATTCCAGAGCGATTTATTACGCAGATCGACTGCTAGCCCTCACTGAGCTAAAAGAGTTTCACCCTCGCCTGCTACGCCTCAAGGGGCAGTGCCTGATGACCATCAAGGAGTATGGTGATGCTGAAAAACACTACCGAGAGGTGCTCAAAAAATATCGCTACAATTGGGTCAACATTGGTTTGGCTAAAAGCCTACTAAAACAAGAAAAGTTCACGGAAGCGCAAGAGCTTATCGACAAATTAAAACTCAGAGCCGATACCCGCTGTGGCATACATGACCTTCTCGGTCAGCATTACCTGCAAAAAGGTCAATATGAAAAAGCTTACGTAGAGATCATTGAAGCAGCAAAACTGGCACCGAGAAACCTGGAGAGAAACAAGCGCACCTGGGAGTTAGCAAGACTCAATCACGACCCGATGGGGCAGCGTGAAGCCACTATAAATATGGCCAAATACGCCAAAAACTCTATTCACGATTCACCTGAGTTAACGCTTAATGTAATACGCTCCAACATAGATTTGGCAAATTATGTCGAAGAATCTGAAGCGGGCATTTATCTAAATGAAGCGCAAAAATACCTTAATGAACTCACCACCAACCCCAAACTCTATCGAAAATTAAAAAGCCAGATAGATGTGATCAATGCCAGGCTTCACAGTGCCAAGGGTGAAAAAGGAAAGGCTGACGCCATACTCAGGCAGCTTCATAAAAACGTGAGTGGCGATGTTGAAAACAACCTGGAATACAACTTCGATTTAATCAAAGCGCACCATGAAGCAGGCAATCGCGAAGCTTGCATAAAACTATTGAACGACTCGAAAGAACTGGTCAACGGTAATATGTTCTCTGGTGATATCCTGAATAAATATATCGAGCAGGAACTGGATGAGCGCAGCCACATCCACTTTACCCCCAAAGAACTCACTGAGATGGCCGCGGCCTATCACACTCAACAAAAGTATTCCCAAGCCATGCGGATGCTGGACCAGGCCTTCAGGCTCTCGCCGCGCAATGAAAAACTGGCTATGAATATTATGAAGGTGGCCGCGTCTGCAACTGAAAAAGGGCGATTAGACAATGACCAGAAGCGGACAGTAAGCAAAGCCATCATGATGCTAAACAAGGTCAATCTGGTAGCAGAAGAAGCAAAACTATATGCTTTTTTCAGGGAGCAGATAGGCGAAATCAATGAACTGGATTTATTGTCCACGGAGCTGGCTTAACCTGGCGCAAAAACTCAGCAAAAGAATAAAGTCCCGTATTAGTGATATTAATCGGGACTCAACTTGAGCAAACCTACTGGTTACTATGGGCACTCAGGACCAATTACTTGTGTGTAAACCAAACAATAACTAGTGCGTAGTGCAGGTCCACATCGCACTATAATTCAGGGGAGCTCATGAAAAACATTCTGGTCACTGACATTTTCGGAAAAACCAGGGCCACAGAAGCGATGGCGCAGGATTTTGGACATCAGTGTGAGGTTTATACCAATTCCAATAAACATTTACCCAGCTCAGTGGGAGATGAAAAGCATTTAGACCAGGCGGATGTTTGAAGGTCTAGTGGGCCTAAATCAAAAACATCCAACACCGTATAAATGCTTTTCAGCCCCATCGAAGACGCGCCTCAGAAACATTATTTCTTTGTTACCAACATGGATGTTGGTAAGGGGCGAGAGCAGGATGCGTTGAGCTTTGTGCGAAGTTCACAAGACCACCAGTATTCTTTCATTCGCACGCCTCGAACTAATGTCCCTGAGGCTGCGCTGAGTGTGCAATTGTTTATTGGAATTGGTATTTTTCCTTATGATGAAGAACAACTCAGCTTTGATAATGAAGCGCAAGCCTACGACTACTTTAGGGCAAATGTTGGTCTGGAGGCCTACGTTAAGAAGCTAGCTAATTTTATAAAAGCCAG
Source organism: Planctobacterium marinum (assembly GCF_036322805.1). GTDB lineage: Bacteria > Pseudomonadota > Gammaproteobacteria > Enterobacterales > Alteromonadaceae > Planctobacterium > Planctobacterium marinum_A. Next base: position 4,111,712 of record NZ_AP027272.1, read on the forward strand.
CAATGATATGGTGCAGTTAACGGGCTTTAGCGTAGGGGCCTCTGCAATATGGGTGCTCTCTGATAGCGACACCTTTAAAGACCACACCTTAAACAATGTCACTAGCGCCACTTGCTTTTATGGTTCGCAAATGCGTCATCACAAACATATTCAACCGCAGTTCCCGGTTACGCTGATATTGCCGCGCTATGAAAAGCATTTTTCAGTTGCCGAGTTACAGTCGGATTTATCCCGATATGAACATGTCAGATTGGAGCAAACTGAATACTTGCACGGGTTTATGAATACACACTCAGTCAACTTTGATGCCAATGCTTATGCCGATTTTTGCCGATACGTACGTGCCCATTTTGCAACTCGATTGGCCAGATAGCGGGCGCTTCTTAAATCAGTTTCATTTACGCAACCATCAAGACTATGTGCGGTAACGCCTAACTGGCAACCCAATCTATTCACATTTTTTCCCCGATCACTAAAAGGGGCATCCAGCCCCAGCCATATCATTCCATGCTGGCTGGCAAGGGTAGAGAAATATTGTAAAGTGGAGGCTTGATCACCGTTCAATCCGGTGCCAGATGTAATACCTGCTGCAATCTTGCCTGCCCAGGTTTGGCTTTCCCAAAAATCACTGGTGGCGTCAGCAAAGGCTTTAAATTGAGCCGCGACATTACCCATGTAAGTGGGGGAAGCAAATATTATGGCATCACAAGTATGTAGCTCCCCCATGAGATCATGATTAATAAAACGTCCTTCCACAATTTCAGCACCAATGATTTGATGAGCAATTACCTGGATACTTTGCGTCTCTAACTCCTGGCAAACCGCGCTGGCCAATTTGCCCGTAACGTCTGTTGTTGAAAAATAGACGACACCTACTTTTATCATTGTGAAAAACTCCTGTGTAAAACGTTATAACCCACAATTAACTTCAGCTTACACCCGGACTTAGTCTCCTGAAACCAGCCTAAAATGGTGTTGATACAAACTCCTGTTACTACTGCAGTTCAAAGCCGCGAGACTCTCTGATGCTTATAGGGTTGCCGTCAGGGTCGACACAACGAATGATATTGCCCCAGTCTGTTTCATAGCGTCTGGCGGCGGGATCATAGCTCTGCACCAGTGGCAGAGCAGTTAATGTGTCTGCAACGTGAAAACGCAGAATTGCAGGACTTCGCGCTAAGTTTTTCTCCTGCGGCGAAGCAACTCCGCCAGTTTCAATCATCAGGTAGGCGTCTCCAAACCCTAGACAGGTCAATCTAAAGTCACCGTCACGTTTGGAAAACAATTCCTTCAGACCAAACAGTGACTGGTAAAACGAAACACAGTCATCAAAATGGGCGACAGTTAAAATAATGCCAAAACGCTCAACGTCCATCGCATCACCTTTATTAGTTACAAGCAGTCAACACCTTCATCGGCTCGCACTTTAAAACCTCAACCAAACTTGAGGTAAAGCACTTTTTAACGGGTTTATTTTAAAGTGCCCAGTAAACCGTTTTCGTAGTCACGTTGAACCCTATCCAACTCTTCCTCTGAGCTCATAACAAAAGGGCCACGTTGAAAAAAGCTCTCGCCTATGGCTACGCCTGAAAACAATACAAAGTGGGCTTCATCTTGCACGGCGTTGATAACTTCAATGGCATGGCCACTGGACTTAAGCGCAACAGCCTGACCTGACTCCAAGGTGAGGATTCGGCCACCGATAGCAATATCAATACTGCCTGCTACGGCGTAAATCCAACTTTGCTCATTGAACTGTGGCTGATGTTCAAATCTTCCAGCAGCAAATAGTTTTCCGTCCAAAATGGTTAGGTTGTTAGGTGATATGGTTGCACCTTTAACACCATTTGATTCGCCGATGGCAATGCGCACACGGTAATCAGGTGCTGTTAATAGTGGCATTTGTGTCGCTCTGACCAGGTTAGAAGTAGAGTCTGAGTGCTTGAGCGATTTTGGCAAGTTCACAAACACCTGCAAACCGTGGATCTCAGCGCCATCTCTGGGGGCCTCATCGTGAACCACCCCACGACCAGAATTTAGCCAGTAAAGATCTCCCGGTAATAAATCAAAGTCATTGCCCAGTGAATCGCGATTGTGAAATTTGCCAATACTGTCTTCAAATAACAAAGACACCGCTGATAAGCCTGCATGTGGATGGGCTCCAAATGTGGGCCGGGTCATGGTGTAGTGATCCACCATAATCAGAGGATCCATTAAACCGTCAAAAGACGAATGGCGAAAACCCAGAGCATTAAAACCCTCTCTGATTTTCATAGGATTTCCATGGGTAACTTTTGAAAGTTCAATACTGTTGGTTTCGCTTTGCAAATTAGCTTGGTTAGTTGCAGTGTTCATTAGTGCTCCCCCTCATGTTTTGGCACAAAATCAAGATAGCAACGGAACAATCGTTCGGTAAATAGACAAAAAACGAACCCTTTGTTCTATTTTTGGAACTATAATAGTGGACACTGATGATATTCGTTGAGGCACCGGGCATTGATTGATCTAAATGACTATTACTATTTTGTGCACGTTGTGGAGAAAAAAGGGTTTTCAGCCGCAGCTGTAACACTGGATATCCCCAAATCCAGACTGAGTCGTCATATAAAAAGTCTGGAAGAGAGATTGCAGGTGCAGCTTATCCAGCGCACCTCCAGGCAATTCGCCATAACCGAGATTGGCCAGATTTTTTACAGGCATGCCAGAAGCCTGGTTGATGAGATGGAGCAGGCAGAAGCGGCTGTAAAGCTTAATCAAAAAGAACTCTCGGGCAGTGTTAATCTGAGTTGCTCAGTTGGAGTCGCTCAATTTGCTTTAAAGCAGGTTCTGCTTGATTTCATGATTGAGAATCCACAAATTTTGGTGCAGCAGCATGTCTCTAATCAGCCGGTAAACTTGATTGAATCCGGGATTGATATCGCAGTAAGAGGTCATATGGCACCGCTACCCGATTCAAGCTTAATCCAACGCCATTTAGCCACAGTGCAATGGCATCTGTTTGCAAGTCCCGAATATCTGGCGCAAAAAGGTACGCCCGCATCCCCTATCGAGCTGATAAAACAACAAACTCTCAAGGTGGGATGGCAATCTAAAAAAGGCGCCTGGACACTACTTCACGATAGCGGTAAGGAAGCATCTATTCCTATCACAGCACGACTGTGCAGCGACGATATGAGCACCCTAAAACTCGCAGCTGAGCAAGGCTTAGGCATCGTTGCCTTACCCTCCTATACCTGTAAGCAAGAACTGGCTGAAAACAAATTGCAAAGAGTACTACCAGAATGGAACGCTGGCATCGCCGAGCTAACACTTTTAACGCCTTCCAGAAAAGGCACTTCCCCATCGGTGAGTGCACTAAAAGATTATCTGCTGGAAAAGGTCCAGGCCAGTGTCACCTGAAAGGCAGAGAGCAGTAGTTTAGGTGAGTCCGGGAAATAGTGGCTCGAGACCATTTACCCAGGCTATGCAGCGACAGCTATGAAAGTGGCCTGGCTCAGCGAAGCTGCAGTTCGCTCTCTGAACGGTGATAATTCTCGACATCCTCTATGATTCGATTTGTGTAAATCTAGTTTTGTGGGTTGCCAAAGGTTAATTTATTAACCATATTATACAGATAAACTGTTTCAACTATGGCAGCAACAAGCGATGGCGAACAAAGGCGGACCAGCTAACTCTCACCCAATAAGGGCACAAACAACCACAACAGCGGTGAATAACTCCAGAAGCAATGGATTACCGGATGTCAGTCAGGCGCGCAGTGCTTTGAACCAACAAATTCGCAATTTCGGTGGGGCAAAAAACGTCAACCCTTTGCCTGATGTAAGCAATTCTCGCGCTGCGCTAAGTAAACAGATCAAAGCCTTTGGCGGGGCTCAATCCGGCAAGTTACAGGCCCCCCTCCCTCAGCAGCGTTATATGGTATCGCCTCATGATGACGTCAATAACATGATGAACAACCTTCGAGGGTTTGGTGATTCAGCACAGTTGCAAAACGAAATGAATCAGCACAAGGCTATGATGGGACAAAAAGTCTCTCCGGGAAATATTCCTATGGTGCGCCCGGTGTTTAAGGATGAGGCCCAGCGAAGTGCCTTTAATAAAATGGCCAATGAGCGATTAAGCAAACTCGGGCCGCAAGATAAGTTAAAAGGCGCAGAAGCGCGAAACAACTTTAATACCTATACTCAGATGGCATCCTGGTCCACTCAGGACAATGCCATGATGAACTTTAGCGGCGTCGATAAAAGACGCTCGCACCCAATAGTGTATGTGCAAGGACACGGTGCCGCTGGAGACACCAATATTTATTCTGACGCCAATGAAAAGGCATCCGCCAATGCCGTAGGCCGCATGCTTAACAAGATGGATTTACCCAAGGTAAGTCAGATCCGGGCCAATTCCTGCTTCAGTGGCACGGCCACAAATCTGGACAAAAGTGGCGCAGACTTGATGCAAAAATTCCAGGATAACACCCTGGATCAAATGGGCGGACAGCGCAGTGAAACATTCGCCGGTGCATTATCAAACGATCTCAATAATCCCTCCTACAAAGCCAGATATGATGCCAACAAAGCCGAAGTAGACAAGCTAATGAAACGTCCACTGGGTGCCTTTGGCCAGCTTAAAGCCGCCATTGACCCGAACAATTTAACAACCGCTCGTAAAGCTGCTATTGATTCAGTAGACAAACCCAGACACAACCGGGTTGTGGGTTATATGGGCCCTACATCTCAGGGGGTAGAAACGGTAACAAAACGCACTAACCCACTGGATAAAGGCGCCCAAACTTGGGATATGCATCAAGGTGTTTCATTGAAAGGCCAATATGTATTGCGCTCACAGGCAGCCAACAAAGGCCCGAGCGTTCCCGGTAAGAAATAGGTGGTTTTACCCCTGGTTCGAAGTAGGAGTTAAAAGTTCATAGTAAATTGCAGGCGCACATTGCGCGGCGCTTGAATAAATTGAAAGGGCGATGTGCCACGCGGATTACTGTGGTAATACTCACGATCAAACAGGTTTTCCACATAAACACCCAATGTCACGCTTTGCTTTGCATTCAATTGCCACCCCTCACTAAGCAGGTGCATGTTTACCGTAGTCCAGGCCGGGATTTGTTCTATCCTGAGTCCTGTGCCGTCTAAGGTGTTTGCCGCGGTTTTGGTTTTTGCAAAATGATCCACAAACAACGCCAGGCTCCAGTTTTCAGTCCATTGATAGCTTAGCCCCAATTTTAGTTTGGTACGTGGAATATCCAGCACAGCAGACTCACTGTTAACTTGTGTTTCATCGGGTGACACAAAACGCGCCCCAAAGAAACCTTGCCAGCGCTCTGATTGCCAGCGCAACAGGTTCTCTGCGCCGGTAACACGCTGTGTACCTGTTACCTCTGTGCGCCATGTTCCGGTATCAACATTGAAGGTCTTTTGGTAAAAATTGGCGGCTTCCATTGAATAAACTGCAAAGGCATTACTAAAGGTTACGTCCTGCCAGCGCCAACCACGACTGTAATTAAGTTCCCACATATCCATGGTTTGCGAGGCTAAATTGTCATCCACAACACCATCAAATTCAAAAATTGTCGGCGGTCTGAACGCTTCGCCATAGGTAAGCTTCCAGGCAGAGTTGTTATCAGGCTGATAAACCGCATTGATCCTGGGTAGCCACGCGGAATCGGTAAAATCTTGTTGGTTATAGCGCAGACCTACTGTCAGATTGAATTGCGCGCCATCTTCCAGCTGCCATTGCTGTGCGACTTGTGCGTATACGGCATGTTTGTCCGACTCCTCCTTGTCCACCGGCCAACTGCCAGGTATCTGTTCCTCAATACCTGTACCAGTGGCGACGTATTTTATTTTGCTGCCAATATCGGTTCGCCAACCGTCATAACCGAAAATCCAATGACGCGCTGGTGTTTGCTGATAACTAAACTGGCTGCGCAAGCGCCAGCGATAGGAAGGGCCGATATCTTCTCGCTCGGTAAACACCTCCAATTCACTGTAGCTAGTGGCAACATCCAGCCCGTTTACTTTTTGTCGGTCTTTCTCTTTGTATTCACGAAATTGACTGATTTCTACGAAACCCTGCCAATCTTGAGCAGGCTCAAAATTTCGCCCGAGGTACCACAAGCTGTAACCCCGGCGGGAGTCATCTCCGGTGACAAAATCCACGGCCACTCGCTCTATGCCACTGACGTTTTCAGTGCGGGTGATATTGGCTCCAGCATAATATTGTTGATATTTTAGCTGGAGATCGAAGGTCATGTTTTCCTCATCATTGCGAAAACGCGAACTATCTCGGTCACGCAAGGCGTCCAGCTGTGGATTTCGACTAAACCGCTCAGTATCAAAAACAAACTGACGCAAGCTGTGGTAATTTAAATCGCTACTAAACCAGCTACCACTCACGCCGTAGTGCAGTTTCTGGTATTGGCCTGTGCTGAGGAAATTCAACTGTCGAGTCCCTACCTCGCCTACAAGCCCCGCCACTTCCGTTACCGACTCGTCACCATTTAATCGGGTAACAATGTTAATAACGCCTTGCGCTGCGTTACCACCGTATAGGGTAGAGTTTGGCCCCATCAACACTTCAACCCGTTCAATTCTATGGGCCGGGAAGTTATTCATCATAAAGGCTTCGTTAGCCAATAAGTTTTGTACTTCGCGACCGTCTATCAATAGCAGCGTACTGGCCATGTTACCGGTAAATCCTCGCTGACCGCCAGGCAACCAGCTCCACTGATAAAAAATGTCCATATTGGGAATGGTGGCGAGAATTTCTTTGATGTCACGCCAGCCAAACTGCTTGATGGTTTGCCTGTCTATGACATAGACAGTACCGGCGGAGACCAACCAGGATTCTTCTTTGCGGGCCGCGACAGACACTTCGGTATTTAAAAGTTGTTCCAGGCTCATATCAAATAAATCATCCACTGATTGTGCCTGCACACTCAGCAAGGATTGCAGAGAAACAACGAGAAAAGTCAAACGGCCAAAGGGCATAGATAAATGTCTGTTTAATATTGAGCTCAATGGAAGTGTAGAAACGCTTTTATTAGAAGGCAAATAACGTCGTTCAGGTGCTAAAAGAGCGTGAAATTTTGTGCCCCTTTTAAACCATCACAGGTTTCTTCTCGTCTCATAGTCAGTTTTTGCACACCAAATAAAGGCTCTGATTGATGACGATATTACAAAAATTCCGCTTGTTCTTGTGTTTGCTACTGCCTGTGACCGCTTTGGCAGACGACTTATCAACGGCAAATTACAAACTCAAATTTTCTGCTAACGACCCCAAAACCATTGAAGTAGAAGCGAAGATATCGTTAAAAAATAACAAAATCCGGATGGCTTCTTGGGGGCACCCAGCGCTACCCCATGGTTGGGGTACGTTTGTTGATGAGCTAGTGGTTAAGGATGATAAAAACAACCTATTGCAAGCAACGCCGAATACCAAAGACGGCTGGGGTGCCTGGGTTGTAGAAGGCGAAGATGGCTTACCTTTAACCCTCAGTTATAAAGTGTCGCTAACTCAAGATGAATATGACTGGAACCCTGCAGGGGGACAGGACTCTAGACCAGCCGTTACTGAGAATGTCATTTTCCTGGTAACCAAAGCACTATTTATCTACTCACCCGGCTTAGGGCAATCCACCGTGGAAATGAATGTGCCAGAGAACTGGAAGATATCAGCGCCCTGGCGGAATAAACCGGGTGCGCCAGATACCTTTGAAGTGGATTCTTGGGTTAGCCTGGTGAACAACGCTTTAGTAGTGGGTGACCATTATGAGCGAGTTATACAAGACGGTGATATGGAAATAGTGTTGGCGGTGGACAATGCTCTGAGAGCGCATGTGGACTTGTTTCAGGAGGTCTTTCAAAGCCAGTTATCCAATTTTCGTAAAGTGTACGATGCCACGCCAAAAGTAAAATATTTAGTCACATTAAGAGGGGCTAATGAAGACGATGGGGAGTCTTTTAACAACAGTTTTAATCAGGTGATCATCGCTGAGAATCTGGAAAGACGCAAAATCGTCTGGGCCAATACCATGTCTCATGAACTATTCCATTACTGGAATGGCGATCATAGCAAACGCAGCGAGGATACTTATTGGTTCACGGAAGGGTTCACCGAATATTATTCAAGCCTGACCTTGTTTAGAACCGGCATCATTGAAGAGAGCTTGTATTTCAAAAAAGTGGAGAGATACCTGTCTCGATACCACATTACTATGAATATGAACCCCGAAGAGGCGGTTAGCTTAGTGCAGGCTGGACACCAAAAGCACAAAAACTGGCTGCAGGTCTACGGCGGCGGAGCAACGCTGGCGTTGGTATTAGATTTAAATATACGCCATGCAACCCAGGGCAAGAAAAGCCTTGATGATGTAATGCGCTTGCTCAACCAGCGCTTCAAACTACAGGGACTGCAATTCGAGATAAAAAATATTGCGCAAATCGTCTCTGAAGTCAGTGGCAAAGATTACCAGCCCTTCTTTAAAGATCATGTATTGGCAACCGGTCATAAACTGGATTTGGCAAAAGCCCTGTCTTTCGCTGGCCTGGAATTAGCACAATTTACCGACGAGTTTTACATCATTAAAACCCCGTTACCTACAGAAAACCAACAAAGTATTTATCAGGGTTGGACCAGCGACCTATAACCACTCCACCTGATAAAACAGGGCAGAGCCGCACAAAATAAAACGGTTTTGCCCTTTTTTCTGTGTTATAAAAAATCCAAATCAATAACAATAAAAAGCAGGACCAGGCATTATGCTGCTCACCGGATTTGGCTTAGGCCTGTTGGCTATCCTCCTGGTAATAATTACCCGTGATTTTTATAAGGTGCTTGCCGCCCGTGTCTTTTTGATATTGCTGATTGCCACAGCCGGGTTTTTATTGGATCGAATAGTGCCCGATGAATGGCGCTGGCTAACGGCAAGTCTCACCGGAGCATTGCCCGCCTTATTTTGGCTACTGTGCCAATATGTATTTGCTCGCCGACCTGATGTAAAAACCCTCTGGGGCGCACTGGCTTTTTACAGTTTTTTTGCGCCGATAGTGGCGCGTATATTTTCCATATCCAGCACAGATCAACTTTACCTGGTGGCTAAACAGATACCTGTCTACGTTGAATATGTGATCATGCTGCACGGAATCTGGGTGGTAGTGGTGAATTGGTCTGACGATCTAGTGGATTCCCGAAGAGAGCTTCGGGGCGCTTTTCTTTCAGTGGTTGGTGCGGCTCTGATTTGGGCCAGCTGGACCTTAAACTTTGGGTATGGTGAACGAAATTGGCTTCCAGCACTGATCAGTGTCGCCGCATTAATCGTGGCAATGATTCTGCTGAAAGGCAGAAAAGGCGTGCTACTTAGTACAGTCCCGGTAGTAGACAAAACAGCGCAGCAAGAAAAGAAGAAAAGCACCTCACAGCAAGAAATCGAAGCGGCTAAATTAACAGAAATCATGAACGCGGGTTTCTATCGCACTGAAAAGTTAACGCTGAGTATGCTCGCGCAAAAAATGCAACTACCGGAATACAAAACCCGCTCCCTGATAAACCAAACGCTGGGTTATCGCAATTTCAATGATTACATTAATCAGCTGCGTATAGCTGACGCCAGTAAACGATTAATAAGTGATCTCGAAGCCCCCATATTGAATGTCGCCCTGGATGTCGGCTATCGAACCTTAAGCTCCTTTAACCGTGCATTTAAAGAAATACAGGGGCTTAATCCAACTGATTATCGCGCTCAAAAATCTACTCAACAGACACAGTAATCACTCAGTTCAACAAGTTAAATTCAGAAAAATTACCAAGATGCTTTGCATCATTTAACTGTGCAAATTGTTGAATTTAACAAAAAGCTCAGCGCTAAATCCCCATCATAAAAACCTTCGGTATCTCCCATGCCTTATGGGCTTTAAAGAATTTGCACAGCTGTTTATTTTATTGCACATCGCTTTTCATCGCACAACCCCAGCCTTTTCTTTAACTTGGCTCGATGGTCGAAGTGTTAGTACTTGTTCTTCTCTTATGAAGCCACTGTTTTTTGGCGCACTGTTTTTTTGACATTGGGTCTCGCTTAGCAAGCACACAACGCGTTCAGACCATGTAGACATCCAACAATAACAATTCTGTAAAACGACTTTATGTGATGGAGAAACAACGCATGTTATCAAATGAGTTAAGAACGCGAAGCACTTTGTTTGCGGCTTTCACCGCCTGTGCACTCACCCTTGCAGGTTGCAGTGGTGATGATGGCGCCCAAGGCATTCCCGGTGAGCAAGGTCCTCAAGGACCACAAGGTATTCCCGGTTCGCCGGGCGTACCCGGCGCCCCAGGCACAGATGCCGGCAGCGGCGTATTTACCACCAGTAATTTTGAAATTCCAGCCGGCGCCATTTATGTAGCCGATGTTTATAACGATATTGCAGGCAGCGAACTGCAAGATGGTGCTGATATTACCGAAGCCTTGGTTACCGCCACATTTGGTTTAAGCGCGGGTGATACAGTGGTGCTACCCCAAGGACGTTTCCTGGTTAACGACAGCATTGTGCTGTTTGATGCAGAACGCATCACCCTTACCGGCTATGGAATTAATGAAACACAATTAGATTTTTCCAATAGCGTATCAGACGACGCCATCCGTTTTGAGGGCGGCAATACCATCACAGTGCGTGATTTCAGTGTTTATGAATCCCCCAAAAATGCCATTAAAGCCAGTAAGGTTGATGGTATTCACTTCAACTATACCGGCACCATTTGGGAAGGCCCATTAGAGGCAGACAATGGCGCTTATGGCGTTTATCCGGTGCAAAGCTCCAACGTAATTGTAGAAAATAACTATGCTTATGGCTCTGCGGATGCTGGTATTTACGTGGGCCAATCGGAACACATTGTGGTGCGCAACAATGTCGCTAAAAACAATGTGGCGGGCATCGAGATAGAAAACTCCTCTTATGCCGATGTATACAACAATGTAGCGATAGGCAATACCGGTGGCATATTGATATTTGATTTACCGGGCCTTGAAAAAGCCTATGGTAAAAACATCCGCGTTTTTAACAACCAAATGATTGCTAACAACGCCGAGAACGTCGGCAATGGCGCTGTGGGTATCGTACCGCCGGGCACAGGTGCGCTGATCTACGCCACATCCGATGTGGAGATGTACAACAACGTCTTTAAAGACAATCAAACCACGTCAATTGCCCTAACCAGCTATTTTGTGGGGGACTCAGACTTTGCCAAATACACACCTTCACCAACCTTCCCCGAGGGCGAGAACGGCTCTTATGTCGAGACGATGATCGACGGCTGGTCGCCCTACATCAAAAACATTTACGTGCACAATAATGAAATTGAACGTTCCGGCGCCAACCCTCGTGGTGCATTGCTGGAACAGGTGATTACGCCGTTATTACCCGATGTAAATATGATCACCGGCTTCACCGAGACCACGTCGTTGGCAGGCCTTGGCGTGATCTCCGACAGAGCAGGCGAAACCATGCCAGCCATTTTATACGATGGTGTTGGGGAGTTTGTTATTAGCCAGGGCATGATGGCAGACTTTGACCAAATTCTGGCCGTGATGAACCCGGATGCGCTTGCTGACGGGGTGAGTTATCAGCCCTACACCGCACAAGACGCAATCTGTGTTAACAACAACCTGGATACCAATTCTTTTGCCTCTTCACAAGAGTTTACCCAAACCAATATCGGTATGGTATTCGCAACGGACGAAACTGATCTCGTACCATTAATTACAAGTGGTTTATGGGACCCGACATCGGGCGACCTACCGCCACCGCTATTCATCACCGAAAACTTTCACGGCAATACCGCGCGTTTGTACTGCACTCAAACGCGATTGGAAGCGGCGGTAGCCACCTTTGACAACAAAGCTTTTGGTTGTAATGGCGATGATTTAGCCGATCCGGCCTGCTCCTTCTAAAGCGGTAAATCAATCATGAATGTAAAACTAATACAATTGACTGCCAGCATGATACTGCTGCTGGCTTTAGCGGGTTGCGGAGGCAGCGATTCCACTGCTACTCCCCTGGATAGCGACGGCGATGGTGTGCCTGATACATCAGACGCCTTCCCTCGTGATGCAACGGAAACCTCCAATCGGGATGGTGACGCAGTTGGTGATAACGCCGATGTATTTCCCGATGATCCTAATGAATGGGCGGATCAGGACAATGATGGCGTAGGGGATAACGGCGATGCCTTCCCTTATGATCCCAATGAAACCATGGACTCGGACGGCGATAGTGTTGGTGATAACAGCGATGCGTTTCCCGATGATCCCACAGAGTGGTATGACACTGATGGTGATGGCATTGGCGACAATCAGGACAACAACACCGGCTCAACGGGCGAATGTGCAAGCAACGGGAATGGTATCAACTGGGATGCACTAATGAACCACAATTGCACTCAATTGTCCGATTACAACTTGTTCCAGAATGCCCAAGACCCCACAGCGCAGCCCAATGGAAGCGGCATACTCTATGAGCTTTCAACAGCCTTGTTTACCGATTATGCCAGCAAGTATCGCTTCATCTTTTTGCCGGAAAACAGCAAGATGAATTATACCCAATCGGAAGTATTTAACTTTCCAGTGGGCACGGTGATCACCAAAACCTTCGCCATGCCCGCTGATACCAGTGAGCGCGATGGTGAGGAAACCATCATCGAGACTCGTTTGTTGATTCATCGCAGCGACGGCTGGGTAGCCTTACCTTACTATTGGGCTGATGACACAGACGCAACTTTAACTATTGCCGGAAAGCGGGTAGACAACATGCAGGTGACACACAAGGGTACTGACCTTGAGTTTACCTATGTGGTGCCCAAAGCCGCATCCTGCACCAGCTGTCACGCCAAATCCGATAGCGATAGCGCCGAGATAATTCCCATTGGCCCAAAAGCGCGTTTTCTGAACATGGATCACGAATACGCTTCCGGCATTCAAAACCAGCTGAGTTTCATGGCCGACAATGGTTTGTTAGAGGGATTGCCTGACTTCTCCGACATAGAAAACCCAATGGCCTTTAATGACTCGGTTGATGTGACTACACTGGAAGATGCTCAGATAATCGACTTAACCAAGGCCTACCTTGATGTTAACTGCGCCCATTGCCACCGCCAGGATGGCGCAGGTGCCGCAGGTGCCAGTGGTTTGCAGTTGGAATACCAAAGAGCCATTACAGACGATGTAACCAAGTTTGGTATTTGCAAGGTACCGGTGGCAGGTGGTCATCAAGACTACACCTACGACATTGTGCCCGGCAGTCCTGAAGAGTCGTATCTATTATTCAGGGTAAACACCACCGACCCCAGGCATAAAATGCCAGAGTTAGGCAGAGCCACCATTCACCAGGAAGGTGTGGACCTGGTGCGAGAGTGGATAACCCGAATGAACCACGCTGCCTGCCAGGGGTAAGAAGGGTTTAAAGCTGAAATCTAATCAAGACAGGCATATGAGGTTTTTGTATGCCTATTTTTTTAGTTACGTTATTAATTGTTTATCTCTAATTGCTCGTATTTTTCGCGAGCCTCTTTCAGCAATTCATTCCTATCGAATTTTTCTACAAGCTCTTCCATTTCATGAAAAATAAAGTTGCTTCCCATATGTTCCTTAGACACCAGGTAATAAACCGCAGCAGTAAACTCATCTTCAACCTTATAAAGGTCGGCTAAAGCTCTTGCTATAGCAGCATCATGTTCGCCTCTTTTGCTCTTTAACAAGCCCTCTTCATAAGTCTGAATTACTTTATCAACATAATTGGCACTGTTATAAAAATTTCCTAGCAATCTGGTGGCATAAATATCCCCTTCTGAGACAAGGGTTTCCCAATAATCTATATCATCTTGATATGCATGGGCAGCTATCCACTCTTCTTTCCCAACATAAACACCGCCTTCTTGTTCCGCTATTCGTAGGTCTTCCACGTGGATTCTGAGGTTGATATCCAGATAAAACGGCAGTAAGTCGGCCAGCTTATCTTCAGATAGAGGTAACCCTTTCATAAACTTACCAATTAAAACCAATTGCTCTATGGAATATCTATCAGCCCTTAAGCTTGAGCCATATAATGCGTTTAGCCTGTCTATCGCACTTAAGGCAAAGTCCAGTAACTCCTCGTCTGACATATCGGTTTTTTCAGGTTCTTTTTTAGGACCATAAAGCGCCAAAAATTCGCTTACATCCATAATTTCCCCCTGAACCGAAGGGTTTGCGCTAGTTCCCTCTTTAACCGTTTCGACTTTATCTGTGTTATTTATTGCGATCTCAGCATCATTGGAAACACTGTCCACCAAGAGCACATCACTAGCAATGCTTTCCATTGCGCTAACGTCAGCAGCGTTACTTTTCACCGAGACTTCAGCAGTTTCGTCGTAGCTAAACAATCGGAATACAATGAGAACAGTGGTCAAAATCACAACAGAAAGAACAACTAAAAAGCCTGTTTTTTTACTCATCATTTTAATTCCTTTAATTGAATCAAAGGGTCAGGTCCGCTGCCCCAAAACAGAAAAAAGTCTATCAGCGCACCAGCACTTTCTGTTAACTGGTTCTGGCATCAGGCCGATGTTTTTTCACCATACCCTGTAAAAAGTTACGCAATAACTGATCACCGCAGGCGCGATAACTGCGATGGTCAGGTTTTCTGAACAGCGCACTTAACTCACTTTTGCCGATTTTAAAATTCGCCAGTTGCAGGATCTTCATCATATCTTCTTGCTGGTAAGACTGAGCGATTTTAATCTTGCGCAGAATATCGTTGTTGCTGAGACGCTGACCGGCCATAAGCCCCGGCGCTGGACCACCTTCCTGCTTACCGCGATTTTTGACAATTAAACCATCGAGAAATAAACACAAGGTTTTATCCCGGCAAGGTAAAAAGCCGGACTCATCCTCTTTTTTCATCATGTTCATCAAATATTCTTCGTCCAGATCATGGTCCACCAGCTTAAAAACAGCGATGGTAGCCTTGTTATCCAGACTTAGGGCAAAGCGAAGACGGCGGAAAATGTCATTTAATAGCATGGGAAGTTAATAGTTGAAGTGATGTGCGGATAGTATACCTGATTACGCCGAGTTAATGGCGTAATCAGGCACAACAATCCAATTAACGGCATCAGGCCTGATGTTTACTTTCCGCAAGGCCGCCCAGTACAAAATAAACACCTATCACTATTACCGCAAACCAGCGCCGCTCAGGCAATTGCAAAGTATGATTAATTAATACTTCCCCATAATTAGCCAGAATGCTGTAGCCAACAGAACACAGCAGCACAAAAGCCAAAATACGCACAACATAGTGATAAGGCCGCATCAGCCTCTTAAGACTCTTATTAATATTATCGCCATAAAGCACCAACAACACCGCCACCCACGACGTCACAATGATGTTGCGATACGACCAAAACCAGTTGGATAGTTCAGAATTTAAAGACCAGAGCCAGTCCATTTAATGTCTCTTAGTTAAATGATTTTTCAATAGAGGATCTTAATGGAAAAGGAGGTGAGAGGGAAACAAAGGCCGTCATTGGTGAGCGTCAGGGATCAATTTCAGCTAGCCAGACCCTTTTGATCTAGCATGGGGATTTTCAAGCCTCTGAAAGCCCTTATATACCAGCTATCTATTTGTTTTTATTAAAATTTAATCCCTTTATATTACATTGTTATACATCGTGTTGATTTTTTTTGGGACACCTTTGGGACACCTACAAGAAGCTCAACATTGATTTAGTTTCAGATTCTGAATATGAGTTTTTACACTCAACCCTATGTAGCGTTAAACCAGCCATTTTAAACACAGAATTGACAAATAAGTCTCTTTCTTGTGATTGTTTTGAACGGTGAGAACTATCATCTAACTCAATAGCTACCAAAGGCTTGAAAGAATCTTTTTCACACAAAAGAAAGTCCACATGTTTAGATGATATTTTCCGCATAGAGGCGAAAGCGTCCTTATCTTTAGGTGTAAAGACGTCAAGTAATCTTACTTTAGAAAAGACCTTCACTTTTCCATCAATAACTGAATCAAGATGTTTGTAATACTGTATTTCAGCAGGGGTCAAGAGAGAATCATTTAAAGCATACTTATATTCACGAGATTGCTTTTCGACTTCTTCACTAGGAGACTGAAGGGTTTTAACAGCATCAATCAAACGCTTTTCCTTCTTAGACTTAATAGTTTCGGAAACCTTACGGATTAATATCACTACTAAGAATAGAAAAAAAAGAAAAATAATTAATTCCATAAAGCCCCCATAAAAACGGTTATTAAAATTACCAACAAATAAAACAATACAAGCAAACTGAGGTTATGCCAATAAAATCGGATAAGTTAACCCCCGTATTACAAAACGGGGGCTTTTCGCAAGCGGGCGGGCTGCAATGAACAGAGCCAAATTAATTGGTTGTTCAACGCTCAATAAATGGAGGCGCAGCCGTTTTATTTAAGTTAATCTCATATACCAAGAAGCAACCCAAAACCCCCCACCAATCCCCACAACTCCCATCCAGTTGACCCCCAGTCATTTAGCCTGATTCGGTCAGTGACCGATTATTGTCGTTTACTGACATCGAAGTCTGCAGAGAATCATCAGATGCTATAGGCACCATTTTCAATACAGGTGCAGATGCGTTCGAATGGAAAACTTTAATCTAAACCGACGCTGGTTTATCAAGTCATTAGCGGGTTCCGGTATGGCGTTAGCGGTGGTACCGCACTTACCCTTGCTGGCCGCTGAAGCGGAGAAGGCCGGATCTGATTGGTGTGTTTATGTCACCATCAACAAAGACAACAGTGTGCTGATGTCTTCTCCCGTTATGGATATGGGCCAGCACATGAAAACCACCGGGCCGATGATTTTGGCCGATGAAATGGACCTAGACTGGGATCTCATTGAGTTTACTAAAGACTGCCCTGCCTGGTTGAACAAAAACGATGAAGGGGCGGTAGGTTACCAGTATTCTGACATGGGTACCGGTGGCAGCCATGCAGTGCGCCGAAACTGGCAATACATGCGAGAAGCCGGGGCAACTGTGCGGCAGATGTTGGTCAAAGAGGCCGCCAGCCAATGGCGCTTGTCTGCTGCTCAAATGGCTAAGTTACAAACCAAAGCCAGTTACGTAATCAACCCCGAAACCGGTGCACGCCTGAGCTATGGCGCGCTAGCAGACAAAGCAGCCTTGCACACGGTTGATAAGAGCGAATTGCAGCTTAAAGACAAGTCGCAATATCACATAATGGGTAAAGACACCCGTACCATTGATTTAAAAGATATTGTTACCGGCCAGCCAACATTTGGCATTGATATGGATTACCCGGGTGCATTGCAGGCGGTAATTGCGCGGGCGCCGCAAATCGGTGCGGATATCAAAGCTTACGACAAACAAGTAGCGCTAAAAGTGCCGGGCGTAAAAGCCGTTGTTGAAATTCCCAGAATGATGGGTAAATACTGGAACGACGACGATAAACAAGAAGTCGCCAACGGCGTAGCCGTACTCGCTGATAACTTATGGGCCGCCATGAAAGCCAGGGATGCCTTAAACGTGCAATGGCATGTTAATGAGCATTATCAGGGGCAAGATTCCGAGCTGCAATCGCAACAGTTTAATGAGCTGGTAAACAGTGATAAAGCGGCCACTGAGCGCAAAAAATCCGGTGATGCCCGAGCCTGGCTCGCTAATAATCCCCACCTTGATCAGGTGTATGAAACCCCGTTATTTGCTCATGCTTGCATGGAGCCTTTCAACTGTATCGCCGATATCAGAGAAAACGACGCCACCATTGTGGTAGGCCATCAATTTCCTAATATCGTGGCCGAAGAAGTTGAGCAAAATACCGGAATAGATGCCCTGAAAGTTGAAGTGATCAGCAAGCGCATGGGCGGTGGTTTTGGACGCCGCTTTGAAAGAGACTTTGTGCGAGAAGCCATTTACCTGTCAAAAACCCTAAAACGCCCGGTAAAAGTGACCTGGACGCGAGAAGATGAAATCACCCATGATTATTTTGCACCTGCTTATGTGATGCGCATTATGGCTGGCAACAATAAAGAGGGTAAAACCACAGCCTGGTTGCATCGACAAGCGCAGACTCGTGGCGGTGCCAGAGATGATTGCTTTCCCAATCACCTGATCCCCAATTTTCAGTCGGAACACTTTACTGAGCTATCCAAGATCCCAACTGGCCCCTGGCGCGGTCCGGCACATCTGCAATGGACTTTTGCCTGCGAGTCCATGACCGACGAACTCGCCCTGGATGCTGGCATAGATCCTCTGCAGTATCGCCTTGAGATGCTGAAACCCCACAAAGAATATGCCTACGAGGGCTGGGGAGGAGACGTAATTGATTCGGGGCGCATGGCCAGGTGTTATGAAGAAGCCGCACGGCTGGCACAGTGGCATACGCCTCGTCCCAAAGGCCATGGCTTGGGGGTGGCGGGACACTTTACCTTTGGAAGCTATGCCGCCTTTGTGGTGGAAGTGAAGGTAGAGGATAACCATTTGAATATCGTTAACGCTTGGGGAGCCATTGATTGTGGTTTTGCCATTAACCCCAACCACATACGCAATCAGATGGAAGGGGGATTTATTGACGGATTAAACGCCACCCTGTTTAACAAGGTGAATGTGGTAAATGGTACAGTGCAGAATAATAATTTCGACACCCTGCCCTTTATGCGCATGCTGCACGCGCCGAGAGATATTCCGGTGAGCATCATTAGCAACGACTATCCACCAACAGGCGTAGGAGAGCCGCCTACCGCCCCCGCAGCAGCGGCATTGTGTAATGCCATTTTTGCCGCCAGTGGCAAACGCATTCGCAAGCTTCCCATTGCAGAGCAAATGTCTGTATAGCGCAACCAGATGGAAAAGAGAACAAGATGACTATTCAATTTACCCTTAACAACAAAGCGGTTTCTGTCTCGGAAGAACTAGCCGACATGCCACTTTTATGGTTTATAAGAGAAAACGCAGGACTAAAAGGCACCAAGTTTGGCTGTGGTATTGGCCAATGCGGAGCCTGCACCGTGCATTTTAATGGTGAGGCAACCCGTTCCTGTTTGCTGAAGATTGAGCACCTGAATGGCGCCCAAATAACTACTATCGAAGGTTTAGCAAACACCGATACGTTACACCCGGTACAGGAAGCCTGGATGCAGGTAGATGTGCCACAATGTGGTTATTGCCAGGCCGGGCAAATCATGGCAGCGGCGTCTTTGTTGCAGAAGAATCCCAATCCAGATGAATCCGATATAGATACTCACATGACCAATATCTGTCGCTGCGGCACTTACACCCGGATACGAAAAGCCATTCACCTGGCGGCTGATAAACTGGCAAAGCAGAACTTTGAGCTTGCCAAAGAAGTTAGTTAAATCTAAATAATCAAGGCTCCGGAATAAAGGGGTTTGTAACGTTATTATTGAAAGAGCAGTGTATCAGGAACACTGCTCCTTGCTCGCACAACTTAACTGTTGCTCACCTGATATTGTTAACCACTCATCTCAGCTGTGGTTGTAATCTTTTCCAAGACAGCCAATGCTTGCTCACCAATTTTAAAGCGTATAAAAAACAAGAATATGATATCGAAAATCAAATCACTCCCTAGCATCCTTTTATTAATGTTCGCATTTTCTGCAAATGCCACAGATTGCGATAATGCCTGCATGTTGCAGCAAGCAGAAAAGTACTTTCAGGCGCTGGATCGCGTTGCAAAACGAGGTTCTACACAGCAAGACATTGATAACTTAATTGCTCTGATGCACGACAGCGTTAAATATGAACACATCGAATACGGCGCTGATTTTGATAAAAAAGCCTGGGCAGAAGCCTTTGCCCGGCAGCTTAAAAAAGGCGCGTACCAGAACGGTCCCGAGAACGAAATTCGAATCTTAAACGTGATCTACGGCAAAACTCATGCAGCGGTGGAGTATTCCCATGGATTGCGCAAGGAAGACGGAACATGGCAGCCCGACATGAAGATGTTTGCCCTTTTCGGTTACACCGACAATAAAATTTCACTAATAAGAGAGTATTGGTAGCAATTTGGATTACCCAAACATTGAACGTTTGGGTAGCACATCATCCGCCGTTTCGTATAAATCGTACTGCATTTGATAATGAAGCCAGGCGCCGGCGCTAATATTGGTTACGGATTCCAACTTGCGAGCAAACTCAATCGATACTCTTACATGACCATTAATAAATCTTGAAAAATGCTTAGCTGAGATACCCATTAACTCTGCAATTTCAGGATGCTTTTTATCAGTTTTAGACAAACAACGTCTTTTAAATACGTCAGATGGTTTAGGCCGATACAAAGACTCTGAACGGTCTGTAGCGTCAGATTGAAAAACAAAACTCGGTGTCATGGCTCGTAAACCCTCAGATCAACGTTGTAGCAATCCCCTCGCCAAAAGTCGCACATCACGGCTCCGCAAGGTTCCACATTATTAACAGTTATGGTAACGGACCAGCGTTCTTTTGATTACATCAATATTATTGCACAACCAACAAGGTAAGATTAGCAGCACTCCCCGATTAGACGGATAAATTTGGATTCTGTTGGGACAAATTTGGGACACTTTGGCTATTTTGAGTATTTTGAAGGTTTGTATTGACTGTTACGCCATAGATTAAAAAGGGCAAAGTAGCTCAAGAGACGGACAAGATTGCAGGAGCAAATCTTGGACATCCGAAGGATGGTCGCGAAGCGATAAATTTCAGGGACGAAATTTACAATCGAACGGCGCAGGCGTGAGCGCTACTGCTCACCATTTCCCATCTTTCCTCGATATTGAAACAACCACCGGAGGCGGAGCAGCAATGCCGGGAGCATTGCTCAACATGCGTAGCATGGCCCGGAGGGCAAAATACAAGGATGTATTTTGTAATCGAACGGCGAAGCCGTGAGAGCTACTGGTCACCATTTCCCTTATCTCGTGTAAAAACAACACGGATCTAAGGCTTAATATTTAAATTTGAAAAATGGGAAATTTAGAAGCTTGATATAAGAGATAAGGGAAATGGTGCCCAGAGGCGGAATCGAACCACCGACACGGGGATTTTCAATCCCCTGCTCTACCGACTGAGCTATCTGGGCGTGCACCATCGAGAACTTGAATCGTTCTCTGAATCTGCAGTTTGTAACATGTCTGTCACTTGCTGCGGGTGCGTATTAAACGGATTTCGGCCCCCCAAGTCAACTCTTTTTTGTAAAAAAACAGAGTTTGTGTGCCGAGTGCCGATAAAAGCAGCGAAACGTCTACTTTTACGGCAAATTTAGCTCTTGGGCGGAGTATAACCTTCAATTGTTGGCTCTTTACCTTCAAATAAATAAGCCGTCATTTGCTGTTCCAGAAAAGAACGCGCGTTGGCATCCATCATATTGAGCTTGTGCTCGTTAATTAACATGGTTTGTTTCTTCTGCCATTCGCTAAAGGCTTCTTTACTAATGTTGTCGAAGATCTTCTTGCCCAGCTCACCGGGATAAAGCTGAAAATCCAGACCGGGGGCTTCTTTTTGCAGACGCTGACAAAATACGGTGCGACTCATAACGACTTCCTTTATTGATGTTGTTTAAAGCATAAAGTGTCACTTATTAAGCATAAAATGTCACTTTTAAGCATAAAATGTCACCTCCCTGAAAAACGATTGACAACACTCTTTATCCGTTTAATATTTAAACAGTGCTTGTATAACGATAACGATAACGATATGAAAAAGCGCAGTCTCACCAAATCTACTTGCAAAAATATACATAAATTTGCAAGTTCCAAGAATGATAGCACAGTCATTGTAGAATCTGGTCTGGAGTTTGACGCGTGCTTCCATTTTGAATTCAGCAACAATGTTAAATTTTTCGAATCACAGCCTCTTGGGTTCGAATACTACTATTTGAATAAGTGGCGAAGGTATACACCAGATTTTCTGGTTCATTTCACCGACAATACAAAACGATACTTTGAGGTTAAGCCCCTTAACAAAACTCTCTCTCCCGAATTTCAGTCCAAATTTAATGCCATACAACGTCAATCAAACGAAATTCAATTAGAGCTCATTACAGAGCCTGTGATACGCAAACTGCCACTTATTCAAAACCTGAAATTACTCCATAAATACTCGGAACTCGAACCGAACACAATGATCATGGAAAAAATTCGTTGGCTGAAACCAGGAGAGAAAGTTTCAATAATGCATATCTCTCGCACGCTGTGTATGGAGCTGTACACCATAATACCCCACATACTGAAACTCGTTGGCATGCATCAATTCAACATTGAGATGAGCAAACCTTTTAGCGGAGAAAGCAAAATTTGGAGGTTACTGTAATGAGCGATAATTCGTTTGAAATGCTTTTTTCCCAGACATATGATAACGAGCCTCTGGATAACAGTGAATGCTTTCCCGATAAGCATTCTGGATTAGAAGTCTATGATGATATATCAGCATTCCCTGAGGAAGTAAGAGACACTGCTATTTTTAGAATGAACTGGATTCACGAACTCTACAAAGCTGGCGTAACAAAGTTTTCCAAACAGGCAATCCAGAAGCAATATGAAAATGTTTACACAATCGTGCGCGGAGAACAACCAAGCATAAGATCTATCCAACGATGGCATGAGTCATACGTACGGTCAGACAGAAATATTAGGAGCCTTATTCCTAAATCTCACCTGCGAGGAAACTCTAAATCCAGGTTTTGCGACACGACAGAAAACTACATAAGCCAGGCTGTTCAGCGATACTTAGCAACAGAAAGGCCTTCCGTCAGCAAATGTTATGACTACCTTACATCTTTGATTTATAACCATAACAATGAAAACAACGCAACATGTCAACTGCCAAGTTATGTTGCATTCGCAACCAGGATTAAAAAGCTAAAACCAATAGCTGTAGTAGAGGCGAGAGAAGGGAAAGCCGCTGCTCAAAAGCAGTTCCGGACAGTGGGTAAAATGCTGGAGCAGTCAAGGGTACTTGAGAGGGTTGAAGTTGATCACACCCCGTTAGACCTATTTGTAATTGACGACGAAAGCGGAATTCCACTTGGCAGGCCTTATTTCACAGTTCTTATGGATTGCTATTCACGTTCGATAGTGGGCTTCTATCTTGGTTTTACACCTCCCAGTTATTTATCCGTAGCAGCAGCTCTAAAAAACGCAATTCTTCCTAAAGAATACATTAAGCATGTCTACCCTGAAATAAGGTCTTCGTGGCTTTGCCATGGAATACCTGAAAATCTGATTGTCGACAACGGAAAAGAATTCTGGTCCAAAGATTTTGAAAGAGCCTGCCAAAGCATAGGTACCAATATCTCTTATAACCCGGTAAAAAAGCCATGGCTTAAACCATCTGTGGAGAGATATTTTGGCACAGTAAACAATCACTTTTTGTCGCCCTTTGAAGGTAAGTCGTTTTCCAGTATTTATAAGCGCAAAGACTATAACCCAGAAAAAAATGCTTTAATCACTTTTAACACGTTAAATCTCGTTATACATAAGTGGGTGATTGATGTTTACCAAAACGCCCCGGACGCAAGGAGGACCAGAATTCCGAATCAGTCCTGGCTCCATGGTTCAAAAATGTTTGCGCCACGACCATATGAAAAACCAGAATCCCAACTGAACCTTACGCTTGGAAAACAAGACTATCGGCGACTAACACGTCTTGGCATTACACTTAATCACTTGCAATATTCAAACGATGAACTGATGAAACTGCGAGCCAGTCATCATCAGAATAAAAAAGTGCAATTGAAGTACTTCCCTGAAAATTTAGGGGAGATTTTTGTACTAAACCCACACACAAAAGAATATTTTAAAGTTCATGCTGTCGATTATTCTTACGCGTGGAATGTTAGCGAATTTCAGCACAATACGCATATTCGCTACGCTAAGAAGTATATTTCGGAAAAAGTGGATAATGCTGCGCTAGCCAGAGCAAAATTAGACATAGAGCAGTTAGTACGCGAATGCATCACAAGTCGTCAACATAAAATCACAGACAGGCGAAGAGCAGCCCGGTATCAGGATACATCGTCAACAAATATCCAAAAAGAAGAAACACGGATTGCCAATAATAATCCTTCGGCACCTTCCTGCAAATCCGAAAAACATAAAGTAGATGATTTCGACTGGAGTTTAAAAAATCAGGACCAACCAGGATGGAGTATTAACAAATGAATACTCAAAACAGCGTTGAAGAGCTGCAGAAGTTAAAAGAGGTAAAAGAGCTTTATATTGACTCGCCCCTGCTGAAAACAGTTAAATCAAAAATGCAGTCTTGCCTTATCAGTAAAGGACTCCCCCCACCAAAGTGCATGCTTATAACTGGTGACACCGGTGCTGGTAAGACCACACTTATCAAACAGTTTATTAAAGCCTACCCGTCAGATGATTCGGCAAACCGTTCCAAAATTCCTATTCTTCATACAACACTGCCAGAAAACGCCACGCCGAAAACAGCTTCCCAGCAACTCCTTTCTGATTTGGGCGATCCACTCTATTTTGATGGAAATGATCCTATATATTTTAGAAAAAAGATTGCTACATTACTAAAAGAAACCGACACACAGCTAATTTTCCTCGATGAATTTCAGCACATGATAGAGAGAAACACGGGTGACGTGATCAGTAGAACAACTGACTGGCTAAAACTGCTGATCGAGTTGACAGAAATTCCCATCATCCTCTCTGGAATGCCATATTGCGAGATGGTGTTAAGACATAACAGTCAGCTATCCGAAAGAGTATTTTACCGCATCACCCTTCCACCATTTCGGGTCAATGACCCAAAACAGAGGGAATATTATCTTATTTTCCTGACAATGATTGACAAAAACCTGCCATTTAAATTTGAAGCAACACTAACGGAGGGCTCTATGCCAAAAAGGCTGTACGCCTATTCAAACGGTAATATGAGAAAACTCAAGTCAATCATTTCTGAAGCTTCTGAAATTGCGATTTTCAATGATGATAAATCTTTAAAATTAGAGCACTTCAAAGAAGCGGCTGAGCCTGGAATAGATAACGAAAACTGCGCAACTCTCGCATTTCATGTTTCTGAAAACAAGCTAGCCATCAAAGAGCCCGGAGCAAACCCTGGCTGGGAAGATTTCTTAATCAGAAGAACTAAAGCTTCGGCACCACAGAAACTGGCCTTTGGTTAACCAAATTGTTTCGGTGTGATTAACAAGGAAACTTGACGGTCTAACTACCAAGCGATTTTAACGTAATCTGATTATCTCCAGCGATCACCAGAAGATGCAACGGCTGAAGAATTACGCCAGTTTCAGCTAGCAATGGCTGAGTCTGGCGTAACCAACACGACGATTAATTCCACCTTTTCAGGCTTACAATTTCTGTTCTGCAAAATGCTTGACCGCCCTGATGTCATGCTAAAAGTCAGCTCAGTACCTGTACCACGTAAATTGCCAACGATACTGAGTAAAACAGAAGTAAAGCGACTACTGGATGCGACTCATTGCGTATTAGGTATTACCCAATCACTTATTACGGCCATTAATATGCTCCGTAAAGTTTTGAGTTTCGACTTTGCAAACTGCTTGTAAAAATTAAATGTTTCTAAATTGATTGTTACACTTACTTTCCTCGGCCAAAGGGGCTCAAAAATTATCACTCAGAGAAACTTATAGTGAACCACGTCTGCCAATCCGCGCTGTTATATACTATTGCTCGGCCATAAGCTTCTCGAAGGCGCGCTTCCTGCTCATTTATACTGCGACGAAAGTCAAAGTTATGGAGCCCTCTGTCCAGATGAAGTTTCCAGTAACCCAACCCTTGGTCTAACACTATCGTGATTACTTTACCGCTCTGGAAATGTAAAGCCAGTGTTCGTCTGTGAGGAATCTGAGCTTTCTCTACCATGTTAAGCTGGACATCCTGAGAGCAGGCATGAGAAAGCCAGCCGCTAAAAATAGTTTCGTAATCATCCTGATAGATCCAGTCGTGATGAATGGCAAAGCCTTCTCTCGATCTGTGATTCACATCAAAGCAGGTGTTAACTTCGATACTGAGATTCTGATCCATTGCAAGCCCCGAGAGCAGCTCACTTAGCATTAACAGGCTTGATGGGCTCTGTACATATCGGTCGGTATAAACAACATTTTCCAAAGGCGAGTTAGATATTTCCTCTTTAAACCGCGACTCGTTTTCGCTCCAAAAGTGGATAAGCCGTTTTCCTAAGCCCACCAACGACCCATTTAACTCTTTCAGCGCAGGTATCTCCTGTACACCAAATTTTTGTGGTGGCTCAAGCTCAACTTTTTGTCCTTCTATTTGTGGGTAGCTCACAGTCTCAACCGAAATTTGCTCACTAACCAGCCAATGCTCGCCCGGTAGTGTGGTGAGCTCGTCAATGTTGGCAACGGTCAGGCAACGGTTGTCCTTGATCACCTGATATACAACGTTGTGGGCAACATCAGCCGCCACTACTTCAACGCCAATTCTGCCCAACTCTGCCAGGAATCGGTTTACCTCTTTATCAAGCTTTTTATTCGGAACAACGACTTGCACGGTAATTTCATCGCTTAGTAAGCTATGAAACTTGGCTTTGAAACGACCCGTTGCCATATCCCAGTCAGCCACTTGCCCGGAGAAAAAAAACCTCAAGGTATCTGGTTTTGACCTAACCACCTCACTTAGTTTTTCCTGAAGCGTGCTTGCTACATACGAAACAGGACAACCCCGTCCAAGTAGCTCATTAACCTCACTTGGCAGACTCAGATGATTCTGGATATTTTCCTGTAACCAGATCAGTGCCAGCTTTCTGTCTAACCGGTCAATATCATGACGTGAGTCGCTTTCTAACAAGCAAGAATGACAATACTTTTCACAATCATCGTTACAGGTGAGTACTTCGAAAACTGATTCCAAAAGGGGCTTAATGACGTGTTTTGCCGACGTAGCGAAACCCGCGCCACCACTTACTATATCGAAAAGTTGAACGACTTCAGCATTAGCACCACCGTCAATCAATGCAGGTCGAGTGCTATAGCCTACCTCACTGACAGATATACCGAGTTGGTCAACCAGGGTTTTTCGTAGTGCAACTGCTATGGTTGTCGCTATCGTTTTGTCATGCAGACAAGCTTTAGACTCAGGGTTTCGCAATATAAGCTCGAAGACGTCTGTTGTTGTGTTGTAACCAAGGTGGATTCCCTCCAAAATTTTGCCAGAAGCATCACACTCGGGTTTATCATCAGCGTTACGTTGAAAGCGATTTGGCATCGGAGGTCTATGCGGCTTATCGTACGTGAGAGACTGAGGCAGCTCTTCTGATAACGTCATAGATTCGGCCCTGCCACAGCCCAGACAAATTGCATACCCTGTTCCATTTACACCAGAACAGTAATGAAAAACATGTCCCTCGCTATCCGCCACCATATACCCAACTTCAGGATTTGGTAGCGGGATATGCTCGCTTTTTCCCATGACCCACGGCTTTTGAACTGGCACAAATTGTGTATGTGCGATGTTATTCGACGGCGGATGATAGAAGTCCACCACAAACCCTGTTGGCTCGATAACATTTCGCTGGTGTTTAAACTTTATTGGCTTTCCACACTTAGCATTAGTACAAACAAGGCCGCCTTGCTTGTTCAATTCCGTTTCATATCCCGTTTGCCCGCAACTGTCACACTTCCAGGCAATATCAAACTTCTGAGCGTCCTTTGCACCTTCAACATGCACATTCTGCCAATTCAATGTAATTCCGGCTGACTTATGCACTCTTCCATCCAGTACCAGCTCGGTTCCAGGTGCAAATTCCCGAATCGCAACCGCAAGGTTTCTGCTGGGCATTCCCCGACTCAATGATACGTTATCGTCTCTGGATTCATTGAAGTCTTTCTTGCGCTTGTGCTCTTTTTCACGCAAGAAATCTGTCAGTGAATACACCGATAAATTGACCACGTCGGTAGGAAATCCGTAACCAGGCAGAAAGCCCCTTGTTGCTAAATCCCGGAGCAGATACTCCCGACATAATCGTCGCAAATCCTTTTCAAGCTTGTGTTTATATAGTTCTGAGTCGGTACTGCTTAATTCCTTTTGAATGTACTGGTATTCGTCGAGCCAGCGTTTGGCTAACGCTACTACCTTGTCCCTGGCATCGTCACACAACTTCACTTCTGAACATGATGACAGCGATGTCCCTCTTACAAGTACATCGAACTCATTTTTCATCGCGGTACTTTTGGCGCTCAACCAGTCAATAAACCGCTCATAAATGGCTTTTTGCGATTCTAGTTTCAGATAAAACCATTCAAGGCTTAGAAATAGTTTTTCTTTCTGAGTTGTACCGATTTCTTCGCGTAAGAACTTACCTAACAAAAATGCGTTTACATGCCGCTGTACCAGTTTTGACGAACTAAACGTCACAGTCGGAGCAGGTATGGCGGTTACAAATGGCCATTTTGGGTGGTTAAACACAAATTGATCGTGCGGATTACTTTTACAAATGGTGTACCCGATGGCACGCGCCTCACTGGAGCGGCCTGCCCGACCCGCGCGCTGAAGATAATTGGCTGGGTGAGGTGGCACGTTGTTCATCACCACGGCAGATATTCCTCCAATATCCACGCCCATCTCCATCGTCGTGGAGCAGTTCAGCACATTTTTTCGGCCTTGCTTAAACCACTCTTCATAACGTTCCAGGTTTTCCGATGATTGTTGAGCCGAGTGCTCCGCATTTGTATAATAAAACCCTCCCTCAACGGCTCTGTCGTTAATATCTGTCCACAGGTTCAGCTCTCGTAACACTCGTACTTTGGCATCATTTGCCACTTTTTCCCTGACTTCGTCGATAAACGTAGAGACGTTGGTGCCTGTGTTAAACTCCCAAATTGAAGGTAAGTCTACTTTGTTACATTGGAAATCTTTGGCAGCTTTATTCCAGGGAATGTAGGGAGTGATACCCTTAAATACAGTATCAAGTAGTTTATTGGTTATCGGACAAATGTAGGCGTCAGTCAAGAGTGAAAATTGCACCGTATTTAAGCGCAACTGAAATCGCTTGTTCGATACATCAGAAATCGTACGTGAATCTATCAGTGCTTTCCATGCTGCCTTCAACCATGTATTGAGAATGTTTTCTTGCTTAGTACCAATTTGATCAAAGCCTGCTGCTTTGGCCAATAATGTGATAACTCTTTGTTGTCTAGCATTGCCAGTCCTCACTAGAGGCCATTTCTTGATGCGGTTTTCGTCCTCGTCCCTGGATTCTGGGTCGATTAGGAATTTGGGATAAAAGTGCATGCCTATCCATCGTGACCATTCGTCATTAACTGCGACAAATGTGTTCTCTCTGACATAAAAGTCCATACAGACCTTTAAGTAATCCTTCCAATCTTGCAAAGTCAGTTTATGTGCATCCCAGAATTCAGGGACTCTTTCTATCGACTCAATACCGGTGTAGACCAGTTTGATCAAACCCTGAGTCTCAATGTTGTTGCGAAATTTAGGACGCCTCGCGACTTCTCGGGTCAACAGCATTTCAGAAAGCTTTGTTGCGTCAGACCGTTCAAACACTTCTGGAGCAAGATAACGGTTTTCCAACGTCATAGACTGTGCAATATCGTTATCGCTTTTTACGATACTGATTAAATCGGGCCAGGCCATCGGTTTCGGCTGTAGTTTGTTTAGTACTCCTCCCTCTAGTGCCTCAATGTATTGTTCAAGGGCTTCAGCATCATCCGGCCTCTCAGTTTTTATACCTGGTAAACAAATCTTAAGAGTGTCAATCGACATTGATTGATATTCTCTTACCCTATCCAAAAGTTGGGGATCTAAATCCATCTTTTCTATGAGTGATTTGCGTAACTCTCGAATCAATACACCCCGGAAGTGAGAACGCTCCGCTTCCTGTTGCATACTCACTGATATTTTGGCCGTTCCTTGTCGGCTGTCAGTAAAAGTGATCAGGCGACGTCCTCGTCCAGGCAAAGAGTTGGGGCCTTCTTTGCTACTTGTTTTGTCATCTTGTTCAAAGTCCGGGCAATACTCTAATACGGTAGGAACCGCATTTGTCGCGTAAAAAGGCGCACCTAATAAGCATCTTCTGAGTGCTCTTCCATGTTGACCGCGACCTTTATGACCACAGCCAGAACATTGCTGTTGTGCTTCTTCATTAACAGCAAGTTCAATTTCGCCATCGCCAAACTTCATTTTCCCTGTTTTATCAAAGGTGACAGGCTGGTAGCCATGTTCTTCGTTTTCAGAATGACTGAATACGACAGGCTGTGACGTCCGAGTCAGGCTGTCTGCACTTATGTCGGAGAGATCGCTTGGATTATCTGCGTCTATTTCTCTTTCACCTTCGGTGAGAGAAAACTCATCTTCTTGCCGATTCACCCACTGCTGTAATGATGAATGATTATCATAGGCACCGAGTAAGTGAGGTTCGTTACATTCATCACAGAATGCGAGCTCTAAAACCGGAGCACCACATTCACAATGGACACTGTGCGTAGAGTAAACGGCCCCATACGGCCAATGTTCATCAAGCGGCGTTCTCTCTTTATATGCACAGTGCTTATCAATACAGGCCCATACCCCGTCCAGAGTGCGTTGAAAATAGTGCGCTCGGAGTTTTAAAAAGGCTTCATCCTGCCCGTTGTACGATGGTCGCGTGTTTGTGCAAATATCCAACCAGCGGTAAATCTCAGCCTCTGTTAAGTTGAATTCAGAGAGATCTTGCCTAATCTCTTCTATCGTTTTTGGAGGCGCATCTTGTTTAGTGAGAGCCCTTCTTAATGACATCGCAATGTCATTATTGACTAATGCATTGAAACGCAACTGGGAGACTGCCGCGTCACGCTTTTCTTTTTTTGAATCAGGAGCCTCACCTTCCGGCTCTATGGCTTCTATTTGCTCAAGCGAAAGTGTTTGAGAAGCGCTAGGTCTTAATTGAGGCACACGTCTGCGACCACCTATTACTTCAACCTGAGACTCCGAAATATTAGCAAGATTCGCCAGATAGCGTTTCAGGCTATTCTCGGCCTCAGCTCCCGCGATTGTTGCCGAGGTGGCAACAAAGCGGATATTTTCAGGCTCTACTTCGAAGGCCTGCATTACACGCCGTAATTGCAGCGCCAGCTCTGCAGCCTGCGAGCCAACATAGGTGTGAGCTTCATCCAGCACTATCCAGCGAAGTTTACCTTTTGACTGCTCAATAATAGGTGCATCCGCCTGCCGGATTAGCATGTATTCAAGCATGGTGCCATTGGTAACCAGTATCTGGGCCGGATCATCACGCAAGCCTTCCCTACTCATTACTTCCTGAGGGTTGGCTTGCTGCTGCTGTCGCTCTTTACTTTCTAAGTATTCGGGCGTCTTGCCATTAAACAGACAAAAACGTATGTCGCCGTTAAAGTGTTTCGTCCAAGCATTCAGACGTTCTCGCTGTGAATTTATCAGTGCGTTTAACGGATACAAAAAAAGCGCTCTCACCCCAGTCAAACGAGATTGCGCTCCTTGTGCTTCACGGTAAAGATCTTCTAAAACCGGGATCATGAAGCACTCAGTTTTACCCGATCCGGTACCACTGGTGATAATCCTGGACTGCGCCTGTTCGGCTAATAAATCCCTCCACGCCTTGCGCTGATGCTTGAACGGGTGCCATTCACGGTTAAACCGGTATCTGCCATTATCCTTTGAATCTAAGGCGTCAACCACGCCCTTTGAGAGTAAACCTGTCTCAACCAACTCCTGTAGTGATAAAGTGAGATCGCGCTCCCAGGCAAACATTTGTTCGAACACGGGTCCGTGAACAAACGCCTCATCGCCTTCCATTTTGGCACTAAGATGGTTTCGTAGCCTTGGGTTATTGATACCCAATACGCTCAGGGTTGCTTCCTTAGCCCGGGAATTCGCTTGCTGCTTTAATGTCGAAAAAAATCCTTTCATATCAATACTCCTTAAAGAAACTCAGTGCACATTGGAACACAGGGTTAAACCAATCACGGTCGAACTCCATAAGCTGCCGCAGCAGAAAATAGTTCACGTGGTTAGTGCCCAAAAGCTCCTGCCAGCCTGCTTTACCCATCACCACTGCCGCCGCTGCAATCGGGAAATACATAACAGCGGTTTGAAATTCATGTGGTACGTCAAACGAAGCCATTTCTTTGAAATTTATTAAAACAGCGCGTTGAAGTGCGGCCCCATAATGTTGCGGCCAGCGGACTTTTACATCGGCACTATGACGTAAAAGATCGTCTTTCCAGGTATTGATCAAAATGGGATACATGGCTTTGTTCTTGCTATCGACTGAGAACAACTCTGGCAATGACATAAAACCGGTTATCGCATCTGTTTTATCCTGCAAGTATTTTGCTACTAATGGCTCTGGGAAGCCCAATTTTTCCAGATAGACTTTGTAACGCTTTTGGGCTTCATTCCAGTAATCCAGCGGTATTAGCTCCCAAACCACATTGCATTGTGTTTGTAACACCTCTAACACTCTTTCAACTGCTTGTTTGGTAGCAAACGGCAGAAGAGATAGACAGCCTTTGTGCTTTGACAGCGCTTTCCAGGCTTCAAATGTGGCAAGGGGGAGATGCGCGTAACTCTCAAGCAATTTATCCAGGTATCGCCAGCCAGAGTGCTCAAGGTTAGTTGCCATTGCATCTAAAACTGGCGTAAAAGCATCGGTGTTGTGAACAGGGTGATAATGCTGCGCCGCTTTTTCCAGCGAACGTACTTCCCCTGATAACACCGTTGACTCGGTAGGGGGGATAAATATTGCCCTAAAATAAATCGCTGATGCTCTCTGTGGCACTGCAAGTTTTGGTGTGGCGCGACGTTGCGGCAACTCAAATTCACCTATTGGCGCGCCGTTTGATAACCGCTGAGCAAGTACTTCCGGCTTTTCATTTGGGTCAGCTAAGTTAATTACCTCTAGCTTTAGATCTGAGAAATCCCTCACCTCATCACTACTGAATACTAAAGAGTCAAAAGCGACCTTCCCTGATGCAGCATTCCAGCCAACGGTATATTGTTTTAGCACAGTACCCTGACTGCTAATGACCATTCTTACTACTTCATCAAGTTCATTATTTTGAGCCGTGGCCAGCAGTTCTTTTATTTTGTCTCGCAGCTCAAATAGGCTAACTTCCTCTGCGCTTTTATGGACATCGTAATGAAACACATAGGATGGATTATCCCTGGACGATGTAGGCGCTTTAAGCTCTATATCAAACTCCGTTCTAGGCTTATTGGGTGCTTTAAACAACATCGCACGAACGCCTAGTAACTCATCAATCGCACAATGACGAGGCAATGCTTTTCCATTTTCATCAAACACCAGTGCGCCACGACTGGGAAACGGAATAGTCAGTGAAATCGGCTCTGCCAATAAGTTGGCTTGTACCTGCAATACAATGTGGATAGGTGGAATACCATCAGCACTGAGCGTAATATGTTTAGTCTGGTTCACTGACCGTGTCTTCGTATTAACTTCAGAGTCAACGTTGTAAATAAAGGCTTTTTCACTCGCAATTGACACACTGCCGGTAACCGGGCTTTGTCCTGGCTGCAACGCAATCTCAAAATCATTTGGCAGTATCGCAATTTTTCGTCGATAAAGAGTTTTTCCCTCAGCTTTTACCCGTAACACTTGTCGACCAAAGAGTTCTGCCGAATGCCTTGCGTTTCCTACCTCATTGTCACCGATGAAAATACGGGCTTCAGGATGATGGCAGGTAATGCGAGGCACGCCTCTGTACACCGGATACCCTCCCTGACTAGGAAATTCTATTTGCTCGCCCTTTATCTCCAGGCTTTCACTACTGAAACTGTCTTCTTTGTTTGATAGGTGATAGGTGTCACTATCTTCTGCGTTGGTATAGCGAATAATAAGTTCACCGGAAAACCCAACCCGACGATAGCCCTCGTACTGCACGTAGTCGATTACTGTGGCGTCTTTACTGTCAACCTGTGCATCAGCAGGTAACAGTACCGCCAGGCTTTCGGCTTTCTGGCTCACACTGCCACAGCCTATCACCTCATATTCCTCATTTTTCTGTGCAAGCAGTACGGGCATGTCATCTAGTGGCAAGGAGGAAGCGGGGATTTCTTCAACATAACTCACCTTCCCTGCCTGCATGACTACAATGGAAAGCGGCACCTCATACTGTTCGCGCCGAACAAACACCTCCGTTTTACGCATCTGCAACGTAGTGCAGTTGTCACTTATCTCAGCCCGGGCCATCCCAAAATCGGCAATTTGTGTCTTCCCTTCAAACACCAAGACTTCAACAATAGGTGCTGCTAAATCTTTGCGGGTCAGCGGAATAGCAAATTTCTTACTGATACGAATACTGGATGAAAACGATAATTCACTGGAATGGCTTAGCCATTGGTACAGCTTTAAACGCTGCTGTTCACGTTTTTTATCTTTACGCTGAGCCGCCGCCGAGTTAAGTAAGCCTGTTAAAAATTTATCCCCAGTTTCTGTATCCAATGGGATAGGAAAGCTAACGCGCCAGTTTTTTACCATTGAATCGAGATGCTCTGCAGGCGCAATTTGCTCTTCTAGACTATATGTATCAATCAGGGCATACAGGTTACCAACCATATCGTGCAACAAGGTAACGGTGCTGTCAGAGTGAAACGCATCAGGCATCATCTGCAATTGCTGTTTAATTAAGGGGATCGGGGAAACACCAAAGGACTTTGCACAGTCAAACTCCACCAGCAACTTCCTGAAAAGTGCCAGGAACCGGCCTCCCTCGGCGGCCAGCAACGAGAAGGGTAATCCACCTTCACTAAACAATGACCCAAGATAATCGTTTCGGTTGCTGTCATAGCGATTGACAGGGCGCTTCCAATAGGCAAGACCTTTGATCACCACATCGGCGCGCTTGTACGGATCTAACTCAAATCCTAATGAATGAAATATACCAGACCAAGACCAAGCAGACTGGTATTCACGCCGGTACCATTCAGCACCAAACAAACAAAATGCGGCGCACCAGTGTGCGTTTTTCAACGATGCGGAATTGGGCGGACTTTCCTGCAGGAGGGATCGCAATCTGGCGCAGGTATCAGCGCTTAGCTGATAGGTAAACAAGGGGGAACCATTGGGCTCTGGCAATTCCCGCTGGTGCAACAGCGACTTTATAAATCCGCTGACCGTATTACCCTCACCTAAAACACCATCGATATTGTACATACTCCCTCCTGACTGCTTATTCCTTCAATCATTATTTTTGTTTATTACAAATTGCGCTAAGCGCTCGATATGACCTCAAAGCAATTTTGCTCAATAAATTGCCGCCATTTTTTCTGATAGATCTCAGGCTTCATCAATATCGCTTCATCGGTATGCGATTCATCGCCAGACACACTAATGCCATGCCCGGTTATCACACCACCATGTTCCGTCAAAATACAACGATTATGAAAAACATCGTTGTTTACAGTCTCTCTTAGCTCGAATACTTCGAGCTGTAGATTGGATACATCACCCGTCAGACCCTGAAGTATCTGCTGCCTAACGTGATCAGCGGATGGGCTACCATTACCACTGTTACCGCTACCGCGCTTTTCTTTATAAAACAGCACAATCGCCGGCAAACCCTCAGAAACACGATTGTTTGTGATGGACTGAAGCATAAACTGAAGAAAATTAATGGCCTCAGCAGTCCACCCAAAGGGATCAATAATTACGATTTTCTCATCCGCAAGCCGAATAAGATTCACGACAGCGGCAAGCAATCCCTCATTCGTGCGCAAAACATTTACCTGACCCGGATGATTCCAGATGCTTCCTTGTGAATACATCGAGGCTGGTGTGACATTGTTTCCCTCTTGGATCTCAGCTGAAGATAAGATCACATCAAAGGGAGTTCTGCGATTCTCAACGATAGCGGCTTCTGCCCACTCAGCAGTATTCTGAACTTGAGCATCTCGCACAACGATTGACTCAACGACTTTAAGAACTATCTCGGTGTAACGCTGCCCGGCCAATGACTGCTCATCCTGCGGGCTATGCTGTAGTAAATAACTACGAAGTTTAGACGCCTTTTTCTTTGGAAAGCTGCTTACAATCCGGGGAGTGCCTAAGCCATATTCTCTAAGAAACTCAGCGTAATCACGATCATTTGATGCCCACGAAGTTAACACCGCTGGCTCAAGTGCATACTCGTAGATCATTACAAAAGCTCCTCACGACGCTCCACAAAGAAGCCCTGAGGCCAGCGATCAACAAATTCACCATCCTCATCCACGCGGATGCGTTTGGTCACAACACCATTTTCGGTAGGTTCCAGATAAACGATTGAGACGTCGCCTTCCTCGATAGGCTGATAATTCTCTGGCAGCTCCTCATCTGTAGTCTGCCGTATACGCTTCAACAGGCGAAGAATGATATGTTCACTGTGCGTTTCAATCAGGAAGGAATGCTTTTGCTTAGCCCTAAGAAAAACATCGGCTAGCTCCACCTGAAAACGCGGATGAATGTGCAACTCTGGCTGCTCAACACTTATTAGCGCAATATCGTCATGATTTGCAGCGACCACTATGGGCAATACCTGCGATATCCCCGTTCCCAACTGGTTCGCTGACAGCAGAATGTTGGTACGCAATTCTTTAAAGAAAACATGGCGCTTGCTGAACAAGCCAAGATCACCCTGGTCACTGCCTGCGTCCATACTCTCTGCTATTGATTTGTTGATGATCTCATAGCCTGCATCAAGCTTATCGCTGGACGCGAACCACTCGCTTGTGTTTCTGATCAACTTTCTAATGGATTCGTCACTATTCGGGTCTTTATGCAGTAGATCCCAGGCAGCGGAACCGTCTACCCATTCCTTTTGCTCAGGATGAGGATTTGGAACGTAATCATTATCAGGCACCACACGAAGCGGGCCAATCTGAACACTTTTATCCAGATATTCCAGAAGCTTATCCAGGGGCAATACAAAAGCCTGGCTAAGAACTTCTCGTGTTACCAAATAATTAAAGTGCTCTTCCAGCTCATCAAAGTCCTGACCCACCAAGTTAGTGACAACAGGAACACCCAGCAAAGGGACAGCACCACTCCGACAGGCTAAAGCAATAGGTGCAATACGATTGACGAAGTCTGCTCCTGACAACTCTTTATCGGATACCGCAGCTGTAGAAGCAGGGTTAGGGTTCAATTGATTCAGTACTTGCTCAAACTCCGTGTGGTACTCATCAGCTTCTAAAGATTCCCTTTCATCAGCATCGCCATACTGGCTCTCCAGCCAATCGTCATTGTTGTGAGGCAAAAGCAATGGATGTTGCGTATTAAGTTCCCGAATCAGCGTGTTTTTCTGATCTTCTGATGAATGTATACATCCCACATAAACATCGTTTGCCCAAACACGATAATTCTTTACATACGCCTGTTTAAAACGTTCTGACCAGGCTATCTCAAACTCTATCGATCCAGACTCTATACTACCGCCGAAGTCATTCATCAAAACGTAGGAAACGTTTTGAATATGGTTTGCCATTTCATCGACATTCGCGCCATAGTAAACAAAGGGCGTTTTGCCCGCTGCATAATCCAGACGAATTCGAATGGTTTTCTTGAGTTCCTGCCCATGAACCAGTGCGCGGAATCCACCTATGGTCTTGTTACCCAAGGCATCCAGTTTTTGAGGATTGCAATGCCCCTTCTTCAAAATCTGTTGTACATAAGCCAGTGCCATCAAGACAGAACTTTTACCCACGCTGTTAGGCCCAAACAAAAGCGTTACAGGTGCGACGTGTATCGACTGCGTATCTTTAAACGATCGGAAATTAGTCAGGGATATTCGCGTGATTCTCATTCTACGTTTTCCATATTGATATCCTCATCTATTAACGCAGCAAACCCAACAGTCGGCTCTGCCAACAATGCCATCGTCATTACAAGCACGACCTTAGCCTGTGATCGGGTAAAGTGTTCACTCCCATGAGCGCCCAACTGACAAACATTTTTGAGTTGCTCACGAAGGCTCAGCAACCGCTCTATGGACGACATATCCTGCCGCTCTTTACTATGTGCTTTTGCATTGGCAGCAGAAGATTGCTTTTTATCATCCCGCACTTTTTCGATCTGCTCGATGATGTGACGACACTGCATGACGGCGTCCTTATAGTGTCCGGTTTCGATAAACTCCTGAGCCTTACTGATAATGCCGGTTAGTTCTTCAGACACATAAGGAAATGGCACTTCAAACAGTAAGGTTTGTCTGAATCCGGCACTTTTCAGCGCGTTAAGCCAATGCTCTCTGGGTACAACAACATCTGCCACATCGAAGCTAGTAAGCAGGCCATCACTCGATGTCGTTAAGGCCCTTAAGCCCACATTTAGCTTAAGGTCTCCTTCCAAGCGATAGTCTTCAATCGCGTTGACTTGCCCTTTAGTTAACACACACTCAAAATGAATCTGCTCACTGTTATTAGCGAAGCTGTGGCACTGAACCACTTGAGTCGATGATGGAACAGCGTTTAGTAATGGTCTGACGGGGTCGGACAGAGAAAGGCTCAGACTTATATCAAAAATACTGACAGGGGCACTGCATGCCGGACGGCTACCGCGCAAAGTGAAACTAAAGGCATACCCACCTGCCGCTTCGCGCCCGCTAACAATAAGCTGATCGAACTCAATGATGTAACTGCTATTGTTCCGTATAGATATCCTCATGATGTGACTTCCAGGTTGACAGCCAATTCATCCTGGTGGTTGCCATCCTCATTGCCAACTCCCATCATCATGTTGTAGTGACCTAACTGACGGGCCTTTTCGAAGACACTACGGAAGACACGAAGGTATGCCTCATTTGTTTGCTCGCCATGATTGATATAAAGGTCGTCATGAACTGAGTGAGAACCGTCATTGACCCAGGAAAACAGTGACTGGCAAATTAACTTGTCTCTCCCATCGAAGAGCGCACAAATTTCGTCTTTTCCCATTCCACCCCACATAGTGAAATAATTCTCAAGTATTCTTCGCAATGTATTTTGAAGGCTGACGCTGGAAATATTTTCTGCCTTCACGTCTTCCCACAATAGCTCATAGGCCGAACGAATTGGATTAGTGATGCAACGTTCAACAACAGAGCCCTGCTGAAGTTTCTTTACCAGCCAAAAACTTTCCTCATTAAGAGCTTTATCAGCGGGCCTGCTTCTGTTGTAACTAATTTCCTTATGAAAATAGACATTATGAGTCAACACAAATATTTGCTTGATCTGAGAGCTTTGGCTTCTTACCTCTTCCATCACGCCCTTAATAAGACTGCTTACGATGTAAAGAATGTCGCTGTCTAGCGACGATATGGGGTCATCAAAAACAACAACTCGGTTGGTTGTAATACCAGAGGGAGATTGAGCGCCCTTGATTAGGTAGTAGAAGTACAAAAAGGTGATAAAGGTTTTTTCGCCTTCGCTCAACGAACGGCTTGCATCCTCACCGTTGGCACGATTTATTCGATAGTGTCGGCCTTCATCCGCCTCTCCAATCGAAAAGGAAGTGAAGCCTAACTTCTGCAGCAAGTCGTTAATAGCAGCAATCGTTGGCTGGATGGATGTTGTTTGCTTTTCAAGTTCCTTTATTTGATCCTGCAGCCCACGAAGAAGTGCGTTCTTCTCTCTTAAACTTTGCTCCATACCTTCAATCGTTCTAGCAAGATGATCCTTGCTCTGTTGATACTGCTGTAAATCATCCGACAATTCATTCAATACGTAGCGCCAGACTTGCGCGATCAGGTTGCGCTTTTCAGTAGCAATATTCGCCACCATCTGGTTATGTTCATTAGTTGCTTCGTTGGCCTCGGCCAACAAGGACTGCAACTTCGTAACCAATGGCTCGATCGATTCAAGCTCAATCTTCCTGCTAGGCTCGTCAATCTTCTTGCTCAATATGGCCTGATTGCTTTTTAATCTTTCTGTAAGAGCCTGAGCTTCTGCGTTAAACAGGTCCTGTTTCAAAAATGGGTTATGAGCTTCCACACAACGCTGAATTGCAGCCAACAGCTGTTCGCTTGCACCCTTGTAGCTTACTTGTAGCTGCCTTAATGATTGAACGTCGTTGTCATAGGCTTCGCTAAAAAACGCTGTGAGATCATCCGCAAATTGTTTTTCCGTTGACTGTTGGCAGAAAGGACAGATTTCAGGCTCTTGCTCGTGATACTGACGCCCTTGTTTCACCCAGTCACTGTTACCAAGGCGATTAATCAGTGCCGCAATATCGACATCCTGATTACCGACAATCACCTTTTGCAGTAATGCATTTCCCTCTACGGACACAAGTTCGGCAGCAGAAAGGGTCTCAAGCGGAACAGCCCGTTCAAGTTCATTCGAGAAAATAGTTTGAGCCTTTTGTTTTAGTTCATCTAGCGACAGAAGCACAGCCGTGTTGGATGCTTGTTCCAACAATACCTTATCTTTGAATCGCTCTTTATTACCACGAACACTCGCTGCAGCGTAGGCTTCCTTGAAATAGGCATCGTGAAGCTCTTTTTGCTTCCAGCACTTATCCCTTAATACAGGCTCTAAATCTGAAAGCTCGTTTCGCTTGCCAGATTGACCATCTTCCCCATCCAATTGAATCTTTAGGCTTGATATTTGACCATTTACTTTATCTATCTCTGGACGTAAACGAGCAATTTCACGCTCGGCCTCAACCTGATTCTCGCCTAAAGTAAAAACGCCTTGTAGAGGCCCATCTTGGTTAAAGTTGCGATCAACAAAATCCCGGTTGTACACCATGCGCTCAAGTTCGCTACCACCTTGCCACACTAGCTGGCAGTGCTCGTGCCCTTGCTCTGCGGCAATCACACGGCTGATAGTCGTTTTTCCAGTGCCATTTGCGCCGAAAATATAATTAATCCGGCGGAGGTCATTGAGCCTTGCCAGATTCTGATAGGTCGCTATCTGCGGATAGATTTGGATTTCGTTGATCATGCTCTTTCCTTAGAGACCGCCTGAAAAGGCTTTTTGGCTAAGCGAACTAAAGCTCGCTATGGCCAAACCCGCTGAATGAACCTGAAGTAACTTACTATTTAGTAGCTTTTCGGCAATTACCTTAAACTTTCTCTGTTCCTCAATAGGAGGAAGTGGTAACTCAAAGTCTTTTATCATCCCTAAATTCAAGTTTTTCTGACGAACTCCCCTGCGCTGCCGTAAATATGTCTCTTTTGAAAACTCGATAAAACTATAAAACCATTCTATATCGAGTAACTCACCTGGGATTATATTTGCGCAAGCTTGGTTAGAGGCTGACGGCTCTCTTAAAATAGAAATTTTAAATGCAGCAGTATCATACATACCAACAAGCATCGATCCTTCAGGAAATATTTTTGCCGCGCTATTTTTTAAAGCCGTGTCAGTTATTTTTTCAATAGACCCGCTCAAATATCTATGGTTCAGCTCTCTTGCTGAGTACCAATTAATATCACCCTCAAAATAGTCTGAATTTTTACGAGAAGGAGTTCCCCCGCTTGCCCATGTTCCAAGCTCGCCAAATGTCTTAACATCCCACCCCTTCGGATTAGTCACCGGATCACCAAACATATCCAAAAACACGGCGCGGAGAAAATCGTCGGCGAGCTGGATGGTTTGCTGGCGTTTGCGGCGGATGGCGTCGGCTTTGTCGAGAATGGCGGCGATGCGCTCTTGTTCAGCTAAGGGTGGGAGTGGGATTTCGTAGTCCCAGAAAACTTTCATAGAAACGCGAGGCATCTTAGCCCCAGCCGTCTGCGAAGACACCCAATCAACAAATGTCTTTGATCTCAAAAAATAGGCAAGGTACTTTCGATCAAGAACCTGATCATTTGGTAGCATTGGTACAAGCTCAGTGGTGCCAATGCCTAACTCGTCAGGAAGGTATACTTTATTTAGGTATGGCCTCAGCTTTGAATAGAGAACGTATCGATTGTCGAACCAGTGGGTTGAACTGCCAGCTTCGCTTACAGGCGCATAATTACGCTTAAGTAAGCGTCCAGATTCAGACTCAATGTGATCAAGAGTTATCTGGAGCACATGATCTTCATCTATGCGCCCTATTTTTCTGAGTGGCTTGGCGGGTGCCACCTCTGAAAGCTTCGCTTTTGGCCAACTCACAGCATCGCCTCCAGCTCATCCAAATCAGCCATAATCTCGCTTTCGAGTGCCTTAAGCTTTTTTAGGATTTTTTTCGGGTCTTCGTATTGCTCCTCTTCATACACCACCTCTTTATAGCGGTTGATGGAAAGGTCAAATTTGTTGTCGGCGATGTCCTTGGCGTCGACCACAAACGCTTTCTGGGTTTTATCGCCAAAGGCTTTAACAATTTCTTTGATCGATGCGTTCTTTTCAACCAAGGCGCGATACTGCTTCCACTTAGCAATGGCGTCGGGCAGATCGTTGCTGCCTTCGCCCTTCAGCTCGTTACGCTTATCATCTAATGAATAACCATCAGCTTGCAGGTCGTAGAACCAGACGCGCTCGGTAGTGCCACCCTTGGTAAACATCAGAATCGCGGTGCTGACACCGGCGTAGGGTTTAAAGACACCACTGGGCAGGCTAACAATGCCCTCTAGCTGGTTGTTTTCTATCAGCTCCTGGCGCAATTGTTGGTGCGCTTTAGAAGAGCCAAACAGCACGCCATCTGGTACGATCACCGCGGCACGACCACCGAGCTTGAGCGCACGTAAAATGTGAGCTACAAACAGCAGCTCGGTTTTTTTGGTTTTGACCAGCCCGAGAACATCCGGGTTGGTATTGGTTTCATCCAGGCTGCCCTTGAAAGGCGGATTGGCGAGGATCACATCGAAGAAGTCTTCTTCCTGCTTAGGAAAGTTTTCTTTAATGGATTTACTTAAAGAGTCCTGATAGAGAATATTCGCGCCATTCACCCCGTGCAGGGCCATGTTCATGCTACTGACGCGAAGCATGGTGGTATCGAAGTCGAAGCCCCAGAACATATTTTTGTTGATGTGGTCGCGGTAAGGTTCTAACAGGTCTCCGGTGTGGTGTTTGTTGCCTTCTTCATCTTCAAAAATACCTGCCTCACTGGAATGTACACGGTTAAGGTACTCCATGGTGCGGGCGAGAAATCCAGCCGTGCCACAAGCCGGGTCGCAGATGCTCTCGGTTGGCTGCGGATCGATCAGTTCGATCATGGCATCGATGATGTGTCGTGGGGTTCGGAACTGGCCGTTAATGCCTGCGGTGGTGAGCTTACTCAGCAGGTATTCGTAGATATCGCCCTTTACATCGCTTTGGGTGAGCGGCAGCTCGTCCACCATTTCAACGGCGCTGACCAGTACCGATTCGTTTTTGATTTCGAGATCAGCATCTTGCATGTATTCGCCGATATGGCCTAACGCCTCAATGGCGCTGCCATCACTGCCTAGCCCATCCTGCTCGTCCGACTTCTTACCCAGTTTGGCAAAGTAAGGGAAGACGTTTTGCTTCAGGTGTTTGTGCAGCTCCTTCCCGCTGAGGTTTTTAAAATTCTTCCAGCGCAGCAATTGGCCTTCTGGGGTATTGGGAAACAGGCGGTCGAAGTCTTTGCCCCCTTTTCCTTGCTTCTGAAGAGCATTCGCTTTGCGCTCTGCCATGTCTTCCTGCATGTCGAGCATGCGGGCAAACATCAGGTAGCTGATCTGCTCGATCACCGTTAATGGGTTGGTGATACCGCCGGTCCAGAACTTTTCCCAGAGCTTGTCGATATCGTTACGTATTTTACCTGTTAGCATTCGTTACTTCTCTTAATTGCTTTCTGTCACTTTGGATTCGGTTGATGTTGCAAGTGCAACTTCTTCATGGGCGTCGTCATCCACTTCATAAGGGTTAGGTGATTGCAGTGCCGGAGCCTTGTTATTTTCTTCATCTTTTTCTTCGGGAAGTTCTTCAAGGTCTGGAATGGGCTCGACAATCAGGCCTAAGCGCTCTGCCTCAAAGTCCACATGAGATGTCTCCAGCTGTGGCAGGCTTTTGGTGACTTTGGCCGATAGCTGACTAAAGCGGTCGACTTTGCCATACAGGCCCTGCTGGCCTGCCAACGCTGTGACAGTGTTATTGTAATGGTTACTGGCCGTGTTGAGGGTACCGCCCAATTTATGTAATCGTTCTGCTACCGTGCGCACCGAGTTATAGATATCTCCAGCCTTTTCACTGATTTCACGCGCTTCTGCGTTGCTACGCTCAATCATCCACAGGTTTGATACGGTGCGAAGAATAGGAATGAGTGTGGTGTGAGATACCAGCACTATGCCCTTTTTGTAACCGTACTCGAACAGATCCTTGTTGTTTTTGAGCGCTTCGATGTAGGCAGGCTCAATGGGCATAAACATCAGCACAAAGTTGGGGCTGCGCATGCCTACCAGGTTGGTGTAATCCTTCGA
This sequence comes from Planctobacterium marinum, assembly GCF_036322805.1. Lineage (GTDB taxonomy): Bacteria > Pseudomonadota > Gammaproteobacteria > Enterobacterales > Alteromonadaceae > Planctobacterium > Planctobacterium marinum_A. Next base: position 4,156,096 of record NZ_AP027272.1, read on the forward strand.
CGCTAAGTCATCAATGTGTTTACGAACTGCCTTCACATGTTCAGACATGGCGATTTGGTATTCTTCAGGCGATTCGGCACTCACTGCCCTGTCGTAGGCGTTCAGCGTTACCTTACTGTCGATAATGATGTGTTTGCCATCAGGCAGTTTGATGAGGTAATCGGTTTGCTTCTGTTTGCCTTCGGCGTCTTTAAAGGCGTCCTGTACCGAATAGTGATCGTCTTCAATCAGACCACTCATTTCAAGCGTGCGGCGCAGCTGTGCTTCGCCCCAGGCTCCGCGCTGTTGCGAATCGCCTTTGAGTGCTGACGTCAGGTTATTAGCTTCGCTGCTCATTTGCAGGCCTATTTCCAGCACTTTCTTAATTTCAGCATTCAAATTGCTGTTGCCGCGAACCGACGATTCATGCACTTCATTAATGCGCTTCTGAAAACCCTCGATTTGCTCGCGGAATGGCTTAAGCATACTGTCGATGCTGGTTTGACTTGTTTGGCTAAACGTTTTGCCTTTCTCATCAAATATCTTATTAGCCAGATTTTCTAACTCTTTGGTCAGTGACTGCTTGGTCTCGCTTAATTGTTGCATTTGCTCTTTAAAGTGCTCTTCTTTGCGCTCCAGCGTGGTTTTCAGTTCAGTATGCTCATTACTAAGTGACTGATAGCGCTCCTGAAGCTGGGTATGGCGCTGCTGTACCTCCACGAGGTTCTGCTTGGCTTCCTTTAGTTGCTCACGTGCTTCAAAGTTGGACGATTCAAGCTCTTTGGCCTTTTTACCTTCCTGAGCCAATTCTTCTTTGAGCTGGCTTACTTGAGAACGTTCCTGCTGAATGTTCTGTTCCGCTTTTTCCAAGCGATTTCGTAAATCCTGAGATTGCTCTTTCAATGCACGATTATCAGCTTGGGCAGTTTCCAATTGCTTTTCGGTACTGTGATGTTGACCTTTAACCTCATCCAACGCACTTTGCTGAGATGCCAGCTGACCCTTCAGTTCTGTTACTGTGTCATTCAGGCGTTGTTCGGTGGATTGGGCTGCAGACTGAACACTATCCAGCCTTGTCTGCAACTTGCTTTCAGACAGGTCCTTGTCGTGTAAGGCTGCACCGAGCTGCTTAATGTCCTCTTGTTGCTTCTGGCTCTGCGTATTGGCCAATTCCAGGGCTTGCTCGGTCTGCTTCAACCGGCCGCTGAGTTCAGTGCTCTTGCGGCCCAGCAAGACCATCGCCAGCAGATATCCTAGCGCAGCAAACACCAAGCCTGCTAGCGAGGCGGTAATGATAAGTTCAGTTGTCCATTCCAGTGATTGCATGTTCACTCCTGCGTGCTTTCTGGCTGTGAACCCGATGACTTGGGTTCAGCCTTAATAAAGGGTTTCATAACAGTAATCAGCTCACCCACGTCATCCGGGGTAAATATGCCGTCAATTCCCTCGTGTGAGACGGAGGTAAATGGCGCATCGTATAGCTTTTCGACCACGATGGAGCCGTGCTGGGCGATGTAATTCTTCAGTAGGTTCATAAACCGCACCTGCTGGGCAGTGAGCGCTGGGTGGGCGTGCAGAAAGCTCTTGAAATGGTCTTCAATGGCTTGTGCATCCAGGCCGATAATTTCACGTACCGTAAGGTGTAATTGATCTGCCGTACGGCCATAGAATTCATTCAGCACCTCCAGGCTCACACCAGGGTGGCTGGTGAGTATGGTAGACGTCAGTGTTTTTAGTTCTGGCTCTGCGATGGGTTCCCCTTTGCGGATTTTCTGCAACGTTGTGTTGGCCGCTACCATTTGATCCAGAATATCCTTCAGCCTGCGGCGGTAGAGCATGGCCTCGTTGGCACCGGCGATCTTTACCTCACGTTCAGCTTCACGCACCCCGGAATCCCCTGTTCTCGTGGTGTCGGTCTCATAACCGGGGCCGGTTCGCTGCTGGCGATATTTCATAATGCCGCGCAACTCTTTGCGGGCTTTTTCTAACCTTTCGATATTAGGCGCTTGCCAAAAGTCGGCACTGCGTACTTCTTCAATAATTGCGTCTTTCTGGCGTACCGCCTGAATATTCACGGCCAGTTTGTCCATCTCAGCGAGCAGCAGATCTCTGCCATCATCAAAGCAACTCGCTTGTTCTACCAGGCAGCGCTCAATGGTAGCCATCAGCTTGTCCAACTGGGTTGCATGTTTGTCGCGCAGCACGCGAGCAGACATTAACGGTGCGATGCTATTGGCAAGCAGATGCTGGGTTTTCGCATCGAAATCCCTGAGCATATCGGTTTGCTGCAGCTGGTGCACGATACGCAATTCTCGCTTTACTGCAATGCTGGTGTCGGGCAAGTCATTAATGTCGGCCCGTAGTAAATTAATGGCCGTATCAAAAGCGGCAGCATGGTTTTGCTGTAATGCAGCCTGCGCCAGCTCAAGACGAGCCTCAAAGGTTGTTTGTAGTAAGGATTTACCGCCGGTGTCATCAGGCTCCTGATACTCCTCCTCGAAAAAGTCGAAGTTGCCATAATGGTCAAATATCATGAACTCGGTTTTATGCTTTCCTGGACCAAAGAGATTCGGGCGCAAGCGCGTGCCACGACCAATCATCTGCCAGAATTTCACCCAGCTTTTTACCGGCTTTGCAAACACCAGGTTGACGACTTCCGGAACGTCGATACCTGTATCGAGCATATCCACTGAAATAGCAATGCGAAAATCGTTATCGGATTTTTTGAATTCTTTAATCAGGCTCTCAACATGGGGAATCGCATTGTGGATGACCTTGCACACCTTGGTGCCATACTGGGGATAGAGCTTGCAGAACAGCTTTTCCAGGTGCTCAGCATGATCCTGACGCTGAGCGAAGATAATAGTTTTTCCAACCAAGGAGCCTGTCTCATCCTTGATGCCATTATTGACTAGATTTTCAAGGATTATGCGATCAGTATCTTCACTGAAGATCTTACGGCCAATGTCCTTGCCTGCAATAGTGGTATTGCGAGCTGCTTCTTCGCCTAGGTCTTCTTCTAGCTGACGTTTTTGTTCATCTGTAAGGTCGTTGTAATGAATACCATCACGAAGAAAGTCGGTAGTCAGGTCTTTCACTCGGAAGTCAACCAGGTAAGGTGGTTCGTTATTAATTGCCGCGTCCAAGCCAAATTCGAATGTCGGATCGGTGGTTTCGCAATCGAATATATCGAAGGTATTCCGACTAATGAATTTCACTGGGGTTGCGGTCAACCCCACTTGCAAAGCATCAAAGTAATCGAACAGATCGCGATACTTGTTGTAGATGCTGCGATGGGACTCATCGGCAATAATCAGATCGAAAAAGCCAACATCTAACTGAGCAAAGCGATTCATCATACCGGGATAGGTGGCAATATAAATTCGTGCACTTTGATCAATTTTATTTGTTTCACCAATAACGCAACGCGGTTCGGACGGCAGGTTTTGTTTAAAGGCATCATCGGCCTGTACGCGCAGCTCTTTTCGGTCACAAAGAAATAATGCACGCTTGGCCCAGCCAGTGCGCAAAAGAAGCTCAGCCAATGCTATGGCTACGCGAGTTTTACCTGTGCCAGTGGCCTGAATGATAAGTGCTTTGCGCCGCTGGCCTTGAAAGTGTGCCGCGACCGTTTTAATGGCTTCAATCTGGTAAGGTCGGTCAGCGATGCTGAGTTCTGGATTGAATTTTTCCAGCTCTGCCGCACGATAGTGGCGCTGATAAATCAGGTAATCCAGACTGTCTTTACTGTAAAAACCGTAAACTGGCCGGTAGGTGTTGTACTGGTGATCGTCCCAGATGAAGGTCTCGTAGCCGTTGGAATAGAAAATGACCGGGCGTTGGTAGCCCATGTGCTCAAAGGCATCGGCATATAGCCGGGCTTGTTCTCGACCGGCCTGTAGGTTGGTATTGCCGGATTTCTTCGCCTCAATTACAGCAAGTGGATGACCGTTATCGCCCCAGAGCACGTAATCCACATAGCCCTTACCGCTTGGGTTGTTGGGAAACTGTACTTCAACTTCCTGGCCGACCTGATCGGGATTCTGAATATCCCAACCAGCTTGCAACAACATGGCATCGATCAACAAGACGCGTGTTTTAGCTTCGTTCCATTGTAGGCTGTCGGCCACGTGCTGACTCTGCTGCTGGCGTTTTTGCTGATCTGCCTTGGCAGGCTGCTCCAGCCTTTCGATGTTTCTGGTGCGCTCACGCTCCAGTTGTTCCATGACTTTTTCAAGCTCTTCTTGCTGCTTTTGCAATTCCTTCTCGTAGCTTGAAACGGATTTCTGTAGCTGATTTAAGGATGCCGTTGGATCTTTTACATCAACAAATGTGGCGATTTGTTCCTTCTTTTTGCCGTAATACTTAATACCCATGTACATAGCCAACTGGTGCGCTGTTCCCAATGCCATATGTGCATTACGTAATTCACCCTCTGCGCCGTGGGCGGCGTCATTGCCTTGAATACGCAAAAAGTTGATCTGATGAATCAGTGATTTGCTAACGCAATCCTCAAAAACCGGACTTTTGATCAGCTCATAGAAGCTGGACTGCGGCATACGCGGCAGCAACTCTTCCTTATAGATGGCCTTGGTCAGCTCTTCAGCAAAACTGCGTAAACGGGTCAAAGTACTCCCCGGATCGATATGCAATACCGCCTCGGCCAAACCAGCAAGGTTAGCAAGTAGGTCATTCTCGGGTCTCAAGAATTCGAAGTTCACTGATTTCATAAAAATTATTCTGTCCATAACAGCCTTATAGCGAAGGCTGTGCCAAGTTTAATGAGGCGCTAAGAAATTCCGTATTTTTCCATCCAATTGTTTAATGTCTGGTAATTTTTCAGTCCTAAAAGTTGTGCTGCCCTTGTTTTGTTCTGCCCCGTATGTTCCAGCGCCTTGCGGATATAAACAGACACCAATTCAGAGATTATTTCTTGAATATCAACGCCTTGTGAGACATCCATAGCCATTAGGTCCGTCTTCCCTCTTGGAATTTCAAACATTGCCAGCTGTAAATCTTCCGCAGAAATATCCTTGCCCTTGCACCAAAGAGCTGCCCGTAACAATGTGGAGTATAATTCTCGAACATTGCCTTTCCATGGCTGCTTTAAAATAAGATTTTTTGCGTCAGCAGAAATTTTCTTATGTTCAAGAGCTAGGTCTTTTTCACAAATTGCGGTGACTAAACTATCTGCCAATATCGAAAGATCTCCTTCACGTTCCCTCAACGGCGGCAAATGTAGTGTGCCAACAGCGATGCGGTAAAAAAGGTCTTCTCTGAAGTTACCATTTGCAACTTCATGCAAAAGATTGCGATGAGTAGCTGTGATAAGCCTGACATTTACCTGGTGCTCTTTCTCACCGCCAACTGGCACAAAAACTTTTTCCTGTAATACCCTCAATAAGCGCACCTGTACATGAGGTTGTAACTCCCCAAATTCATCCAAAAACAAGGTGCCGCCATGAGCTTGTTCAAATACCCCTGGTTTATCTGTTATGGCCCCTGTAAAAGCACCTTTTTTGTGTCCAAACAGCACTGAATCGACTAATTCAGGCGAGATTGCACCACAATTTAATGGGACAAAAGACTTGTCCCGCCGGTTACTTGCGTTATGAATCGCCCGGGCGAAAAGTTCTTTTCCTGTTCCTGTTTCTCCCAGAATCAGAACAGGAACATCACGTTCCGCCAATATTTGCGCCTGTGCTTTTAACTCCAGCATCCGTGGATTTTGAGTTATGATATTGTCAAATGCTGCGTTAACAGGTACCCCTGGCTCTGCCAACGTATTAAGTTTTTCACTGCCAATGTTTTTAGCCGCAGGCACGTACTCCGCTGCCAGCTCAAAGGGGACATTCACCTCCTGAACCCCTTCTTCTCTGGATGACTGGAAAAATTTAGATGGGTATCTGGTTTTTCCAAGCAGGATCCAAACAGCCTGCATTGCTGGTGTACCGGGACTTAATAAAATGGATAACTGACATTCCTCTGCCTGAAGCCTAGACAGGTGACGATTTGCCTGAAGATATATGTCGCCAAAATTAACCGGGGAAGACAACGGAGCGGCGTGCGCATTTACAGTAAAGCTGAACTTTTCCCGTAACCAGTTCAGGTAAGGCATTACCTGCCCTTGAGGGTAATCGTACAATAACTCTACACGCTCAAATTGTTTAGTATCGAGAGTAGCTGCTACTGGTCCAACGGAACAGTTCTTCTGGTCTGGACTAAGAATACCCTGTAGATCATTCCAACCAATCCAGCTAACTAAAGTATGGGCCTTAGTCTTGCTCATCCATGAACTCCAACGCGTCATTTATAGTTACATTTAAATATGCGGCACTTCTGCCAAAATGAATAAAAAACGACCTTAGCTACCGCGTATTTGTATAATTGGTGAGTAAATTCATTATCGAACATTACGCTTTTAAGTATAGTACAACTTCATATAAGCGCCATCGTTATTAGCAATAACCTTTCCCTTTAAGATTCATTTGACTTTCATTTCTTCAGCTCAGCGTTCTATTCAATGCGAACAAAATGTATCTATTATGCAACTTAGTAAAAACTCGTCTATGTTTTTTTGATGAATGCGCAACTTCAGACGATGAATGTTACTATCACGCACGCCTCCACAAAAAGATGAGACACTTGAAAGCTTTATCATCCGTACTGCCCAGCACAACGGCTATAAGGAAATTGATCGCTTTTTAGGTGCGTTGCAACGTCTTGATAGCAGGCAAAATAGCAAGGTTCATTCTGCCTCGTCACTTAAATTGCTATCAATCAACCTATATCACGCCAAAACTTCGGGTCGTTCACGACTTGATTTCATCAGGCTTTTCTCACATCTGATTTTTGAAGAAGCAAAGTCCGTGAATTCACTTTTGCTTTACAGGGGGAGAGAAAAATTTTCAGGTAAGTACGAATCTGTTAATCGGGAAGGTGATGTATATCCACGAATATTTTTACAGACATCGACTATCCCTGTTTGTACAGAGTGTCTGGCCGAGGGAGCTTATATCAGGCAATTATGGCACTTTACTCCTTACAATGCCTGCCATCATCACTGCCGAACACTAATTCACCAGTGCTCATGCGGCCATATGATCCACTATATAAAAGATCAATCAATTAACATCTGTCCAAAATGTAATGAACCTTACTATCAGGATGAGAAAAGCAAAGCCCCGTCGGCAGACCTCGAACTGGCGCGGTGGCTTTCGGGAGGTACCGTAGAACATTTGCCGGACATTAACAAAAGCCATCGATGGGGGATACTTCTTTGGTGGTTGCAATTTAACCATTACAACCCAGACCGCTATGCACAGGAGACATCTCCTGATTTTATTCTGTTTCTGTCCGGGTTCCCTGAGACGTTCCACCATATCCTCGATGAGAAAGTTAATCTGGCAGAAGATTATTCGACTAAACAGCTTGGCGCACTGAGATTCGAAGACGTATTCGGTAATTTATTGCTCACTTCAACGAGACTTCCCAGCTCCAAACTAAAATTTAATATCATACTGAAATATTTGATTAGTTTTTTTCAGGACAAGTTTTACTCTAATAACTGGCTTGCCAATCTAAAACTCAATGCAATAGAAGCCTCTATTCTTTTAAATTGTAATACACAACAAGTAGCCGCATTAGCGGATCAGGGTATTTTGCCGATTCACAACAAGAGGCTTATCAACCCTCTAAATATCTATACTCCTGCCTTTGAGTTAGGAGATGTATTTTGCGTTTGGATGACAAAGTTCCAGTCCGAGCATTCAAACCTTCAGGTGCTCACATCGAAATGGTAGATATTACGCATTTTCAGCAGTTGCCAGAGATCAAGGAAGTAAAAGGGCGTAACCTCGAAGTAAAAAGAGCATTTTCTCCATTGAGCCCTGCAATAACGATAGATGGTTGGGAAGAGCAAACAATCTGCTGCCTGGTTCATTTGCGAGAAAGAGCACCTGCTTTAACTGATGTATTTGATAAACTCGGGATAAAAATCGTAATTAACGATAAAAAGAATATAAACCGATGGGTTAAAGCCTTTTCCTTTCGTCATACACACAATATCAAATACCCTGACTACAGAGCGAGAGGATGCATTCGGATGGATCCAATAGGAAAAATTCCGGAATACCTTCTGAGTTCGCAGGCTATTCAGCCAAATTCAATGGGATGGTCCCAAAACTCTGCTGATATTAACTTTCATTACTTACTTTGCAGCGAATTTATCTGGAAGAGACGATTACTTTGTCTGGGAGAGGCACTTCAACAAGAAATCGACACCTTTGTACAAGCGCTAAAGTCAAATGGCATGTCTAAAGAAAATATAAAACGATTAATTGATGCGTTAAAATCCGTTCCATCAGAGTGTCGCGACGTTGATTTCTACTCCGATGGAATACACTTACTCAGGTTTCCCAATGAATACTCCGAATACACATGCATCACACCCGTAACCTCACATAAGTTACAGCGCAAACTTCACCTTCTGACTAGAGCACATTATTGGAAGGCAGAGACGATGAAAGCATCGCGACCCGGTAGTATTGGCAATCTTGCCGCATCCGTTGGGGGTAGAATAAACGCATTAAAAACACTCCCTTCAAGATTAGATACTTCCCATATAGAGAAATCCGACAAAAGATGGCTTTCCGATGTGAACTTGAGCGCATTGCGGGCAATGGCCGAGCTACCTAAAGTGCTGATGACAGATAACCAGCTAAAACAGCACACCTTTGAGGTAAAAAGTGGGATTGAACAGCTTTTGTCTGATTGGTTGTCCGTTACCTTCAAAACTGATGAATCACTGCCATCAACAAAGGCTCTGGTAGAGAAGTTCAATTTCGCTCTCAGCAAAACGCACCGCGCACGCATGTATGCTTATGAGCCGGTTTTAATGCGAAAGTTTTTCTCTGGTTTTAACCAGTTGAGGACAAATATTGTAAACGGAAACCTCAAACACAGGGCAGTTCAATCAACCCCATCTCCGATAGAAAAATGCTTTCTGGTCATCTCCAATATAAAGGTAGATGCTGCCAATGCCCTCAGCTCACCTTATACCGCTGGGTTGCCGTCACTGATTGGCATATTTGGATTTATCCATGCATACCAGAGAAAACTCAACATAGAATTTGGTAACGACATTCACTTTCAGTCTTTTGCAATATGTCTGCATAATTGTAGTCTCCATCACCGCGGTTTAACGCGTGAGAGCATTTTCGCAAAGGACGGAAAAATAAAACCACCGCCCATTATTGACAGCCTGCAGTGTGATATGCAACTGAGCCTGGTTGTAGAATGTCAGGGTCCGTTACCGGAGCGCACAGATCTAAAAGCAGCACTTCCAATGAGCCTTTGTGGGGGTATTGTACATCTCATGTCAGTCGAAAAGAATTTCACTGGACATGATTTATTCATTAAAGCTGCCGAAAAAGTTGAAACTCAGTATGGCAAATGGTTGACGTTGGATAATGCATTTAATGCCAATGAGCTAATACATGATCCGGACAGACAAAGGGATATATTAAATCGCGCAACATTTTCTTGTGTTGGGTATCATTTTTTAAATCCCCCGACGGCAATCAAAGATACCTTAAACGGCTATCCACATGCGCTGGCAGAAAACATTATCGCCAATATTAAGTGCATCACGATTAAAAACAATATCGCTTTTGAAAAACTGCTGTGGCGGTATAGCCATTTTGATAATCATTTACTCATCCAGACAGGAAAAAAGTACGATGCTACCTAAGCGACTGAGCTTCCAGCGCTCAATATCACCGGGACAGGCGATTTTCACTTACTCAAATGGCTGTGAGAAGAATCTCCCTGTTCCTGTTCAGACGATAAAGGTGATTGGACAAAAGGGTCATTATACAGATGCTTTTGATAGCAATGGGGATGTAAAAAAAGCAACATCCAGGCAGACCCTGGCGCAATCTAATCCACAAACTATTGATGTCTGTTTTGCGCCAGTAGACGCAGAGCTTGTGAGGTGTCGATTTTCTTTACGAATAAATGCCAACAGCTTTTCTCCTTTTCTTTGTGACGAACCCGAATTCACAGGCAAAATTCGCAACTTCTGCGATAAATATAAAGAACAAGGTGGTTACTATTATTTAGCAAAACGCTACCTTGAGAATATCGCAAGTGGTCTTTGGTTGTGGCGCTCAAAGGATGCTTTGGGTGTGGAGATTACAATTACTGAAGAAACCGGGAATTTGCTATCAATAAAAGATATTGATGATGGAATTAACATTAGCAAGTCATCCGATTTCGAAAAACTGGCACGTCGGATAGAGGAGACGTTATGCGAACCTAAAAAGGCGCTATTTTTAGATGTCACAGCGCAAATCAAGACAGCATTTGCTCAAGAGATTCACCCAAGTCAATGTTTCACAGACAAAGAAGAGAATAAAGCCAGTCGAGTTTATCAGAAAACCAAGGTGGCTAATGAGGACACACCTATTTTTGGCGCCTATAAGGTAGGTGCTGCGGTTGCCATGATAGATGACTGGTATCCGGATGCCGAGAAACCTATAAGGGTCGGCTCTTATGGGGCAGACAAAGAATCAGCAACCGCATTTCGTCACCCAGAAACAGGACTTGACCTCTTCTCTCTGTTGAAAAATCTTGAAAAGATAACAGCTGAACTTCAGGAATCAGAGGCACCTCCGAGACTTGACAGTGACGTCATGAAAAAAAGCCACTTTATCGCTGCAAACCTCATTAAGGGCGGTCTGTTTAACAGAGGGAAAGCGTAAACGATGCATTATATTCGAATCAATTTCATTGCGAAGGAGCAAGATGTTAATCATCTGGCTGGCAAGTGCATCAGGATATTGCACGGTGTATATCATCGGCAAAAGATCAACAATATCGCCATTGCCTTTCCTGAATGGTCTTGCTCATCCCCGGGTGATTCAATCGTATTTGTCAGTCCAGATAAAGACTCACTGCAGATTTTGGCAGAGCAGAATTACTACCTAAAAATGCAGGAGCTTGGCTACTTTAATATCAGCAATGTTCGCCAATCTCCTTCAGATTCAGACTATTGTTTATTCATTCGAAATCAGCGCATTGAGAAATACTCTCCCTCAGGCCTCAAACGGATCTTACACAGAAGTAAAAAGAGAGCTGAAAGTAGAGGAGAAATATACAGGCCAATTCACCAATCGATTGATGTTAACTGGGGCGATGTGCACCTAATCCCGATATCCAGTGGAAGTTCCAATCAAGAATTCAAACTCTATATAGAAAGACTCCCCAAAACTGCTCAGCCGGGAGATAACCAAATCGCCACCTCATATGGCTTATCAAATCAAAGTTCAAAGCAGTTTTATGTCCCACTATCATTTTGACCTTCATTTTTTCGAAATTTACATCCCTTTGATTTTAAATAGTTATTTCAGAACTAAATTTTTATTGGTTAATTTTAGGTTTATTTTTAACTCATTGATTTTTCTTTGTTAACTACTAATTTTTTATAGTGAACTGCCGAATAGGCAGCTAAAAAGATTCCGGCACCGATTGATTTAGGCCGTAGTTTGTGAACTGCCGAATAGGCAGCTAAAAAGCAAAAGTACAGCGTTAGCATCAATTTAGCGCCGTGAACTGCCGAATAGGCAGCTAAAAATGGATAGAGCTGAAAATCAAGGCCTGCAGCATCGACCTGCCGAGTAGGCAGTTTTTATGTCATTTTATGATTAAATATCAAGGTGTCACTTTATGCTTTAATCTCACTAAGTCATTGATTTAATTGATAGTAGAAATGACAGTTTATGGTTTAAACTACAATTGAGATTGCGCCAAGCTTAATTGATCGATCAGCTTTTTGGTAGCGGCAGCCAGCCCTATCTTTTGTGGATTAGCAAGATCAAACCAGATTTGCTGGCTTTCATTAACTTTACTGGAGGTTTTACTTTCTACCTCACACACCACTGCACTGATATCCAGATGAAAATGGCTAAAGGTATGGCGAAAAGCACTAAGCTCAGATTGCGCTGTTACCTTGAAACCTAGCTGTCCAGCACTTTGCTCAATGGATTCCTTGCTTGCTTCAGGGAAACACCACAGCCCCCCCCAAATGCCAGCGGGAGGTCGTTGCTCCATTAATATTTTATTGCCCTGACGCAATAGCATAAATGTGGTGGTTTTTACTGGAATGGCTTTTTTCGGTTTTTTGCCAGGATAGGCAGCGTAGTTTGCTTGTTGATGAGCAATACAATGAGTTGCTATGGGGCAGTTGTCGCAATCGGGTTTACTACGAGTACACAAAGTAGCCCCCATATCCATCATAGCTTGATTGTAATCCGCCACCTGTTCGTTGGGGGTGTTTTGTTCTGCTAGTTGCCAAAGCTGAGATTCTGTTTTTTTCTCCCCCGGCCAACCTGCAACGCCGTAATAGCGAGCCAGTACTCGCTTAACATTGCCATCTAAAATCGCCAGCGGTTGTTGCCGTGACAAAGACAATATGGCACCCGCCGTGGAACGGCCAATACCTGGCAAAGCCAAAACTTCGTCAAAGTTCTCTGGGAATTCACCGCTATGCTCTGCCAGCACTTGTTTGGCGGCATTGTGCAGGTTGCGAGCGCGGGCGTAATAGCCAAGCCCGGTCCATAAATGGAGTACTTCATCCTGCTCTGCTTGCGCTAAGTCTTTGATATCCGGGAAGCGCTCCATAAAACGCTGATAATAAGGAATAACCGTGCTTACCTGGGTTTGCTGCAACATGATCTCAGAGATCCACACCCGGTAAGGGGTTTTATTTTGTTGCCACGGCAAGTGCTTTCGACCATGCACTGCGAACCAATCTAATATGCGCTGCGTAATGACAGGGGAACTGGGGATTTGTGTCATTTATCCTATGCTTGTATTTCGTACGGGAGACGGGATAATACGCCACCCGTAATTGCAAGATCAAAAATTAAGAGTACGACATTGAGTAAGTATAAATCTCAGGAAGAAGCAGAAGCCGCTGGCGTCTATGTGCGCAAGGTACAAAGCTTTGTAAAACGCGAAGGCCGTCTGACCAAAGGACAAGCATTAGCTATAGAAACCAACTGGGACAATTTCGGTCTGGATTTTCAACCGGAACCTTACAACCTCGAAGAGGTGTTTGGCCGCAGTGCCCCTGTCGTACTGGAGATTGGTTTTGGCATGGGAAAAAGTCTGGTGGAAATGGCTGCAGCCGAACCAGACAAGAACTTCATCGGCATCGAAGTACATACCCCCGGTGTGGGCGCTTGCCTGGCAGATATCGTTGAACAGGGTTTAAACAATGTGCGTTTATTCGAATACGATGCCGTTGAAATACTAAAACAATCTATCGCTGATGAAAGCCTGGCCCGGGTGCAGTTGTACTTTCCTGACCCCTGGCACAAAAAACGCCACCATAAACGCCGCATAGTTCAGCCGGAATTTGCTCAGCTTATTCGCAGTAAGCTGGCCAAAGACGGTGTCTTTCACATGGCTACCGATTGGGAAAACTATGCACAGCACATGCTGGAAGTGATGTCAGTGCAGGAAGGCTTTGAGAATACATCTGAAACAGAAGATTACGTGCCTCGCCCAGATTTTCGTCCGCTAACTAAATTCGAGCAGCGCGGCCATCGTTTAGGCCATGGTGTTTGGGATCTGATCTTCAGGAAAGTAAACTAATGCTATCGCCTGCCAGTCAATGTTTAATGCGCCAGACAGACATGCTCGCAGAAGGGCGCTGGTTATTGGTGAATCCCACTGACACTGCCATTTTTGCTGAACTGCCTGATACGGTATCCGGGTTTCATCAGTATTTTGATCAATACCAGACCATCGCCAAACGACAGCGAGGTCGTCATCATTTTGGTATTACCCTGCCAGAGGACAATGAAAAATACGACGGTATTGTGCTGTATCTGCCCAAAGCCAAAAAACACACAGTATGGATGATTGCCTACCTCGCAACTCAACTAAAGCAAGAAGGGCTGTTATGTCTGGTGGGCGAAAACAAAGGCGGCATTAAGAGCAGCGGAAAACTATTGGAAGCGGTTGGTGAACGCGCCAACAAGCTGGACTCTGCCCGCCACTGCTCAATATTTGCCACAGTAGTATCTGAAAGCAAAACTTTCGAGCTTGATAAGTTTGTTACTAAACACACAGTGCAGGTGCCAGGTAAAGCTGGCAACATAGAGCTACAATTGGCATCGTTGCCCGGTGTATTTAGTCATGGCGAACTGGATGCTGGCACACAGTTATTATTAGAAAACATCACAACCGCACCTGATGGCAAAATTCTGGATTTTGCCTGTGGCTGTGGCGTTGTGGGTGCTTACCTGGCAAAACTTAATTCCAGCATTAATATCCAACTTAGCGATATCAACGCTCTGGCACTGCATTGCAGCGAACTCACCATGAGTAAAACCGAGGCCAACTTTAACGTTGTTGCTAGCAATGGCCTGGCTGATGTGCAAGGTTCCTTTAAAGCCATTTATACCAACCCGCCATTCCACACCGGGCTTGAGACCGATTACACTATTACCGATAAATTCATCCGGGATGCCAAACAAAAACTATTGTCTGGTGGTGAGCTTTGGTTAGTGGCAAATCGCTTTTTACCCTATGCAGAGCAGCTAAAGCAGAGCTTTTCCAACTGTAAAGTGATGGCCCAAACCAGCAAATTTACCCTGTATCGCTGTATCAAATAGCTTATTTCGCTGCATTAAATAGACTCTAGCTCCTTCAAATACACTCTCACTGCTCCCCAAAATGGGGGGCAGTAACTCATCTGCTCTCATTGTGTACAAAAAATGTTTGAAATTTACTTGCAATTCAAAATGTAACCGCTTACATTTTGAGTTCTAAAAGCTTGTTTTTGTGTTACCAGAGTATGAGGCTCTTGCGTGTAACCACGTTTTGAGCCTCTTTTTTTTACTAAATCGTTAAAGTCACAACTTTTTTTCAGTGGTCGGTCCAAATCTGGTAAGAAAAGGCGTAGGATTTATTTATTACTCTTTCTGCAGTGGCGGAAGGAAAACCAAGACGTTGCACCCTTCTAATAACAACAAAGCAACGATAAACTGAGAGCGACTTAACCTGTTGCAGACGACTTCTGCACATCATGGTTTTCTTCACTAATAACAAACGGTTAATTTTTAAACGTTTGTTTACTTTTTTGTGAATTTTCTTTTCCCGGCTAACTCAGTATCAATCTTGGTGCTATGATTTTGTAATTGCAATCCAAAGGAATATGCCGAAATGTCACGAAATATAGCGATGATCCTGGCTGGCGGTGCCGGTACCAGACTTTTCCCATTGACTCAAACCCGAACGAAACCAGCAGTGCCCTTTGCTGGCGGTTTACGTCTTATTGATTTTGTACTCAATAATTTCGTTAACTCAGACATTCTGAAACTGTATGTCCTAACCCAGTTTAAGTCGCAATCGCTTAATATTCACTTACGACAGGCCTGGCATATCACCGGCTTAACCGGCAACTTTATCGATGCCATACCGGCGCAAATGCGCATGGGTAAGCGTTGGTACGAAGGCACGGCAGATGCCATTTATCAGAACCTACGCCTGATTGAGATCCACGAACCCGATAACGTCTTTATCTTTGGTAGTGATCACATCTACAAAATCGATATTCGTCAGGTACAGCGTTATCACGAAAAAATGGATGCTTCACTCACGGTGTGCGCCATCCCGGTTCTGGCCTCAGAGGCCGCTGGTCGTTTCGGTGTTATCGAAGTAGACGAAGATTTTCGCATGATTGGCTTTGAAGAAAAGCCAGAAAATCCCAAAACCATTCCGGGTCGCCCCGATTTAGCACTGGTTTCTATGGGCAACTACGTGTTTAAGAAAGACAAGTTATTCGAATACCTGAGTGCAGACGCCGAAGACAAGATGTCATCCCATGATTTCGGCCACGATATTCTGCCCAAAATGGTAGCCGATGGTGAACCAGTATTCGTTTACGATTTCAATCGCAATGAGATTCCGGGTGAAGCTGAAACCGCCAATCACAGTTACTGGCGTGATGTGGGTACTGTGTATTCTTTCTGGGAAGCGCACATGGACTTGTTGGTAGCAGAGCCGGAATTTGATTTGTACAACAATCGCTGGCCACTGCGCAGTTATCATCCGCCAGTACCACCAGCGAATATTATGGCCGATGATGAAGGCAATCACTGCACGGTATTAAATTCCATGATCAGCTCTGGCAGCGAGGTCACTGGCGCCCACATCGAACGCAGTGTTTTAGGCTTTAACGCCAAAATCCATAAAGGCACAAGAATGGTGGAAAGCATCATGCTGGGTAAATGCGAAGTGGGCGAAAACTGTGTACTTAACCGCGTTATTGCAGATAAAAGCGTTAAAATTGCGCCGAACACCCAGATTGGTGTTGATTTGGAACTGGATCGCTCCCGCGGCTTAACAGTTTCAGAAGAAGGTATCGTGGTTATTCCGAAAAATATGGAGATCGGTTTCTAGTGGAAGTTCTGTTCGTCGTATCAGAAGTTGAAGGCTTAGTAAAAACCGGGGGCCTGGCCGATGTAGGTCGGGCTTTGCCTGTGGCCCTGAAGAATTTCGGTCATGATGTTCGGGTTATCTTGCCCTATTACAAAGCTATCGCTGAAAAGTTTGAATCTCATCAAATCTCCGACACACAAGTGTTGTATGCCAACGACAGGCATTATCATTACAACATTCGGCAAATGGACCTGGACGGGCTTTGCGTTTACCTGATTGATTTTCCTCCGTTTTTTGACAGAGACGGGATATATACCGACAGCTATCACGCCTTCCCGGACAATCCTGAGCGCTATGCGTTCTTCTCCATGGCGGCACTACACGCCAGCACTTGCATCGGATTCAAACCGCAAATAGTACATTGTCACGACTGGCACACCGCTCTGGTGCCTTTTTTCATGCGTCGCGATCCCACCGGCTTTTATGCTCAAAGTCGCTCGGTGCTTACGGTACACAATGGTGCTTACCAGTGTCAGCACCCCTTGCATGACATTCCGTTTCTGCATCCCTATGAAGAAATTGCCGCACAAAAAGACAATATGGGCGCGATAAACTTTATGAAAATTGGCGTTATGAATGCCGATAAAATAAATGCAGTAAGTCCTCACTACGGCTATGAGCTAAAAACACCATTGGGCTCTCATCACATGTACCATGAATATATGACCCGCCAGCACGATCTGACGGGCATACTCAATGGATGTGATTACAGCCAATGGGACCCGGCCACCGATCCGGAATTACCGGAGAATTATCACACCGACGATATGTCTGGCAAAGTGAGTTGTAAACAAGCTCTGCAAAGTGCAGTGGGCTTGCCGCAAAACCCCGATATTCCGCTGTTTGGTATGGTATGCCGCTTAACTGAGCAAAAAGGCTTTGGTTATCTTCTGCCTATTCTGGGTCATTTGATGCAACACAACATTCAGCTGCTTATTATTGGTACTGGCGATCCATCAATTTGTGAAGAGCTGCATCATTTTGCCCATCAGGAGCCGGAGAAATTTGTGTTCCGTGAAGAGTTCAGTAATCACATGGCGCACCTGCTGGAAGCGGGCAGCGATTACTTCCTGATGCCTTCACTGTTTGAGCCCTGCGGGTTAAATCAGATGTACAGCCTGGCTTATGGCACCATACCAATCGTGCGTGCTGTAGGCGGACTGAGAGATACGGTTATTGACCTGGAGGAAAGCCCGGATCAGGCTACGGGTTTTGTGTTTCACAGTGCCGATAGTTCTGCCTTGTTGAACTGTTTGCGCCGTGCGGCTTTGTTTTATTACGAATACCCGCAGCAATTCAAAGCCATGCAACACAGAGCTATGCATACCAAATTCACCTGGGAAGACGCAGCGCGTAATTATACAGGGCTTTACGAGGATGCCCTCAGGTCATAAAATCCTGAGCAGATCTGTAATATTTCAAGGAATAAGCTTGTTGCGCTTTGTTACTTTCAGGACACTCATCTTATTACCGACGGCGACATTGCTGTCGGTGCTCAGCTTTAGCTCATTGGCATTACCCGAAACCTGTATTCAAGACCCACAGCGCCGCGATCAGTGTCCGCGCATTATTTACAAAAATGCCACTTTACCGGATCCACAAACAGGTGAAGACAAGACTCAGTTGGTTTGTATCTGCCTGACGGATTTTAAAGACCTTTTACTGGAAGAAAAAGATGAAGTAGCAAAGCAAATAAAACAGATGCGAATTAATTCATGGACCGCACAATTGGGGATCACTGAGGAGCAGCTGAAGGAGCTGGTTAAATACTAAGAATTCCCGCTTATAAAAGTGCTTACCGGCCCCATTGAGGTAGGCGTGACCTGCCCAAGCAATACCGGTACTAACCAAAGCTCGCCTTGTTTTAGTTGATAAACCGCATTCTGTTGATAAATTCGTGCCAGATTGCGAGCCTGTGATTCAGTAGCAAATATCAAAAAACTTGGCTCACTCCAGCTAAATGTAACATCACCCACTAAAAGCAACTTAAACTCAATATGATTGCTTTCTAAGTAACGCTGTAGCTTTTGTGTTTTACGCCGATTAAATGATTGCTCACAAAGCTGGCTTCGGGGGTTGCAGGCAGAAATAATGAATCCAGTTGCAGATATCAAACTCTTCGCTGAAGCAGTGTGAATTTTTATGTCC
This sequence comes from Planctobacterium marinum, assembly GCF_036322805.1. Lineage (GTDB taxonomy): Bacteria > Pseudomonadota > Gammaproteobacteria > Enterobacterales > Alteromonadaceae > Planctobacterium > Planctobacterium marinum_A. The sequence goes on from NZ_AP027272.1 coordinate 4,174,735, forward strand.
TGATAAGCCTTCCAAAGCCTGAAAACTTGCGCTTCTGCGTTTTTTTTCATAAGTTTTTAGAGTTGTAGTTTCAATTGTGGCCACTTTATATCAATATGGTGATTGTCTGAACGTCAGTTCGCCAAATACAAGAATGCGCTGAATGGGCTCTGAATCAAAATTTTTGTCAATAAAACGATTGTTTGTCTGGGTAGTGATGGGCGTAGCCACCCTCGCGCTATTTTTAGCCAGCAGCATCTCCTTTTACACCCAAGTTACCACTTACAAAACTGAACTCATTGAACAAGTTGAAATTTTTGGTGAATTAATCGCGCGCAACGCCCAAAGTGGTATCGCCTTCGACGATAACATTACCGAAGAAGAGAACCTGTTGGTACTCTCCGCCGCTGACTTTATCACCAACGTTCATATATACAAGGTCACACCTGATGGCGAACTGTCATTTTTTGCCAGTTATAATAAAAAGGGGCAGGCCCCTATTCAGGCCATGTATGACAGAGTGGAAGAGCTGAAAGCCCCCATTATTAACGAAAGCCAGGTGGAGTTCATCAAGCCCGTTTCTATCGACGAAACCATCATTGGTTACGTATATCTCCGGGCTTCCGCTAAATCACTGCAAGACTTAACCGTTAACAGTATTTTAATTAATCTGTTGGTGCTGTTAGTAACGCTAACCGTATGTTTTGTTATTACGCTGAGGTTACAGCGTACAATCACCGACCCTATCGACGGCCTGGTGAATCTGGTAACTGATATTGCCCATAAAAAAGACTACTCGAAACGCGCAGAGCTGGCTAACGTTAAAGAGCTCAACCTGTTGTCGTCGTCTTTTAACCAGATGCTGGACAGAGTTCAGGACCACATGCAGGCACAAAAAGAAGCCGAAACAGAACACCTGAGATTGGCGCAGAACCTGGAAGAGAAAGTTAATCAGCGAACCCAAGCTCTGAAAGAGGCAAACCAGGAATTAATTCAGACTCTGGAAAAACTGCACCAATTCCAGCGGCAGATGGTGCAAAACGAGAAGATGGCCTCACTGGGTGATATGGTAGCCGGTGTCGCGCACGAGGTTAATACGCCAATAGGGCTGGGCGTGACAGCCTCAACTATGATGCTGGACAGACTAGATGAACTGAAAAAAGCATTTGAAGAAAAGTCCCTCAAAGCCAGCATGCTTTCCAAGTTCATGAATGAAGGCGAAGAGAATCTCAATATTATCTATCGCAACCTGAATAGAGCTGCCGAGCTTATTTCAAGCTTCAAGCAGGTGGCCGTTGACCAATCAAGCGAACAAGACCGCGCCTTCAGCTTTAAACAGCTGATGGATGAAATACTATTATCAATGCGACCCAGGCTTAAGAACCTGACTCATCAGATTAAAATAGACTGCGATCCAGAACTTTGCATTGAAACGAAAGCAGGCCCCATAAATCAAATCATGATCAACCTGATCATGAACTCCATCATTCACGGCTTTGAAGACAAAGAGAACGGCGCGATAGTGATCCATGCGGAGCTTATCGACAGCGACAAGCTCAATATAACCTATACCGATGATGGCCGCGGCATACCAGAACATATGCGTAAACGTATCTTTGATCCCTTCGTAACCACCAAACGCGGTCAGGGCGGTAGCGGCTTGGGCATGCATCTTGTTTTCAATTTAGTCACACAAGCATTAAATGGCTCAATCTCGCTGTCTAGCGAACCAGGCCACGGTGTTGAGTTTAACATTGTATTCCCGGTTAAACGGGTTGAACCGGAAAAGTTGCTACAGAGCTCCTGATGAATTTAAAGGTATTTAAGCGTTTAACCAGTATTCTGGTCATGTCCCTGGTGACGTGGCAGGCTGGTTATGCGCAGTCCTTTAAACCCGAAGAGCTCAGAGCGTCCTTTCTCTATCACATCGCCCATTACACTAGTTATCCCGATGAAAGTTTTAATGACAACACGTTTAATTTTTGTTTTATGGAAGATGCCAATCAGTCGCATACCAGAGTATTCAATAAGCTGCCCAAAAAACGCCTAAAAGACAAAGACATCAAACTGGTGAGCCTTGAGACACCAGAACAATTAAATGGCGATCAATGTCAGGTGATCTTCATTGGCAAGCAGGCAGAAAGCCAGGAGCTATTCGCCAAACTGGAAAAATTGAATAAAACCATTGTTTCTGTTGGAGAAACACGAGATTTTATTGAAAATGGCGGAATGATCACCATAGTACCTTTACAGTCGAAAATGCGTATTTTCTTCAGTCAGGAGCAATATGAGAACACCTCACTTAAATTCAGCTCCCTATTGTTGAAACGTGCCAATTTCCGATAAACTATCTCAAGGTAATAAAATAAAAATAAATGACAACAATCTCAGGTGAGATCATGCAAACTCCAAATATATTGATAGTAGAAGACGAAGTCGTAACAAGAACTACGCTGAAAAGTTTATTCGAAGCAGAAGGCTACGGTGTATTCGAAGCGGAAAATGGCGAAGAAATGCATGATCACTTCGAAAATAACACCATCGACCTGGTGATCATGGATATTAATTTACCAGGTAAAAACGGTCTGATTCTGGCTCGTGAAGTACGCGACAAGAAAAACGTCGGCCTGATATTTTTAACCGGTAGAGATAACGACGTGGATCGCATCCTGGGCTTAGAAATAGGCGCGGATGATTATCTCACCAAGCCATTTAATCCACGCGAACTAACTATCAGAGCCAGAAACCTGTTGGCCCGAACCAGTAACGCCAACGAAGATGAGGATCTGCCCAGCAAGGTTAACTTCAACGGTTGGGTATTAGATGGCGACAGCCGCAGCTTAATCTCCCCATCTGGTAATGAATTCAGATTACCGCGTAGTGAATTCCGTGCCCTGCATCTGTTTTTGAGCAACCCAGGGAAAATCCTCACCCGAGAGCAGCTTATTCTGGAAATGACGGGCCGCGAATTGCGCACCAATGACAGAACCGTCGACGTTACTATTCGTCGTATACGCAAGCACTTTGAAAGTGAGCAAGACGCCGAGGATTTGATTGTCACCATTCACGGAGAAGGGTATCGCTTCTGCGGTTCTGTAGACGCTTAAATCCCTCCGATTTTTACTAAAAAAGCCACCGCTGAGGTGGCTTTTTGCTTTCTGAGACAAGCAGTGACGCTAAGGTTTTAGCAGTGAGGCGAAGTTGCCACCCAGCTCCCTTTGTGCGCAATTACATTGGCTTTCAGAAAAAACAACGTTGAGTGAAATCAGGGATGATACCCATACCAATAAGTAGCCCTCAGCATGCAACTCAGTGGAAATTGAAATGCTTTTAGACAAGGCAGATGTTTAAAGGTCTGGTGGCCCCAAATCAAGAACATCTAACGCGGTATAAAAGCATTTCAAATCCATCGCAGGCGACACCCCAGAGGCTTATTTCTTTGTCGCCAACATGGATGTTGGTGAGGAGCGAGAGCAGGATGCGTTGAGCTTTGCGCGATATTCACAAGAGCACCAGTATTATTTCAATCACGCGCCTCGAACTAAGCTCGCTGGGATGTCGCTGAGCGCATACTGAGAGTTATTTATTGGTATCATCAATGCCAGCACATGGACGTGCTGTCATTAATGGTCTACGTTGTTCTGAAAGACAAGGGAATGCTTTTGCGCGCCAAGGGCTGCGGGGGTTTCTTAAGGGGGCTCAGCCGCTCCCCTTAAGGCGCTGCCGGCGCCCCGGCATAAATTTACAAAAAGCGAAAAATTAGTTAAGACTTAGTAACGCTAATGAATTAATAAACTTAAATGCTAAATTTATAAAACCTACTCTCCGGCAACGGACATAGATTCCAACAATAAACTACCAGTAAAGATACTGCCGCGTTTTTCTACGTCATTACCTACAGCGACAATATTCTGATAGATGTCTTTCAGGTTACCGGCGATGGTTAGTTCGTGCACTGGATATTGAATAACGCCATTTTCCACCCAATAGCCTGCAGCTCCACGGGAATAATCACCCGTCACAATATTAACGCCTTGACCCATTAGCTCAGTTATGAATAAACCTGTGCCCATTTCTTTCAGCAGGTCTGCCTGGCTGTGACCAGTATCTTTCACTAACCAGTTGTGAATTCCACCGGCGTGACCGTTGGTTTTGGTACCCAGTTTACGAGCCGAATAGCTGGTTAACAGGTAATGATTGAGGACGCCATTAGTGACAATGTCCATGTCGTATGTGGCGACCCCTTCATTATCAAATACGCTGCTGGCCAGTGCCCGTTTAATGTGTGGTCTCTCCTGGATATCAAACCACTCAGGAAACACCTGCTCACCTTTGCTGTCCAACAAAAAGCTGGATTTGCGATACAAACTGCCACCACTGATAGCACTGACAAAGTGCCCGATGAAGCCCGGCGCCAGTTCTTTGTCGATGATCACAGGCACATTACAGGTATTGACTTTATTTGCACCTAAGCGGCTGACGGTATTTTTCGCCGCTTCGCGTCCCACATCTTGCGCGGCTTGCAATTTATCGGCTTCACGGGAGACGGTATAAGCATAGTCCCGTTGCATGTCATCCCCTTCCCCAGCAATCAATACACAGCTCAGACTGTAACGAGAACTTGGATAACCAACATTCACCCCATGAGTATTGCCATAAACCTTCAGGCCAATATTGGCGTTGTAGCTGGCACCGTCTGAGTTGCTGATTTTATCATCACTGTCCAGACCCGCTGATTCAGCTTCAAGCGCCAGTTGTAATCCGGCGTCAGTATCGAGATCTATCGGGTGATACAGCTCAAGGTCGATGTTTTTTTCCACCATTAGCTCTTTTTCAGCCAGACCAGAACAAGGATCTTCACCAGTGTAACGCGCTATAGAGATGGCTTTTTCAACGGTGAGTGCCAGTGCTTTTTTACTTAAGTCTGCAGTTGATGCACTGCCCTTACAGCCGTCGACATAGACGGATATTCCCAAACCACCGTCGTTGGTAAATTCGACGGTTTCCACCTCTTTTAAGCGGGTAGCAACGGCAATACCTTGTACTTTACTGATACTGGCTTCGGCGTTATCTGCGCCCCCAGCTTTGGCCATTTTTAAAACATCCGCCACGACTTCTTGTATTTCGGCGAGTTGTTGCTCAGCGTGCATTACTGTTTCGATCCTTTCAATTGTGCTAATCCACAAGTATTCATTGGTATTAGCACGGGCAATGGTTACAATCATGCCAAGTGTAACACCAAAGTGAAGGTTATGGGCGAAGATCTGTTTTCAGATTCTGACTCGGAATTTGACGATTATAAAAGTAAAACCCAGCTCAAAAAAGAGATGTTGGCGCTGGTTAAATTGGGTGAACAGGTAGTGGAACTGGGCGTTGCTGCGCTGAAGAAAATCCCCCTGGATACGGAAGTCGCTGAGGCAATAGATATTGCTCGCAACATGAATCGTAAAAAGCCCTCTTACCGACGACAATTGCAATTTATTGGCAAATTGCTACGCAATCGGGACGAGGAAGACGTCGCTGCGATTACCCAGGCATTGGAAAATTTACAAGGGCAACAATATCAATTGAAAGCTCATTTCCACAAACTTGAAACATTGCGCGATAAACTTGTTGACCAAGGCGACGATGCACTGCAAAGTTTGTTGCAGGATTATCCACAATTAGACCGACAACGTTTAAGGCAGTGGATCCGACAGGCTAAAAAAGAGCGGGAACAAAACAAGCCCCCTAAAGCCTACAGAGAAATATTCCAATACTTAAAACAAGAAATACAAGAGTAATAAAATGCGCGCTAACATTTTTGCTGTCTTCCTGATTTTCCTTATCAGTGGTTGTGGTGGGGGTTCATCGGGTGCCAATGGACCCGATCCATTTAACCCCACACCCGATCCCGTCATCGATTTGTCCATTGCTATCTTAGACAGCAACTGTGAAGCAGTCAGCGACAATACCTTCACCACAGATGAAGACATTTGTGTGCAAGCAACGCTCACCAGTGACGGAAGTGCCTACTCAGGCCAGGCTGTAGGTTTTTCGCTAGACTCTACCATTGCCAATTTGAGTACCACCAGTACCTTAACCGGTGCTGATGGTATTGCGCAGATTATTATTTCCAGCAACGGAGTGGACACTGGAGCTGCCACGGTAACAGCTACCTACGAAAGTAATACCGCCTCAGAGAGTTTTGAGTTTGTTGCAGGATCCTCTGGCGCGGTCATAGCACTTGAGGTTTCGGTATTGGATGGCAGCTGCGCTGCTGTAGACATTCCCACGTTTAGCACCTCAGAGAATATCTGTGTTAGAGCACTTTTAACCAGCGATGACAACCCGGTATCCGGGGAAATCATCCGCTTCTCGCAAGGCGCCGCGATTGGCACATTAAACAGTACAACAGCCCTGACAAATGCTAACGGAATTGCTGAAACCACAATTAGTAATTCAACCCTGGCCACAGGTGCAACAACCGTTGTTGCGACATTCGATACCATCAGTAGCTCAGCAAACTATGAATATGTGGCGGACGCTCAAAGTTCAATTCAGATTTCGATTACTGTACTAGAACAAGATTGTATAACTGAATCTCAAAGCTTTGGCACCAATGAAGAGATATGTGTGCGCGCGTCTCTAACCCGTGGAGAAGAGGGTGTCAGCAATGAAATTGTGAACTTTTCACTGTCATCAGACCTGGGGACTTTAGACAGAATCACTGCCCTTACCGATGCCCAAGGTAACGCCGAGGTTTTTATCACTAACAGCGATGCCACCATTGGTGCCGCTGCAGTCACTGCTAGCTACGATTCACTTAGCAGCTCGCAAAACTACGAATACGTTACCGTGAATACCACTGTTACGGCATCTCCTACCGTAACAGTGGCTCTGTTGCGTGATGGCGCACCGGTCAGTGCGTTTCAAGCTGGCGATTCAATTAAAGTCCAGGCGACGGTGCAAGATTCCGACGGTAACGCCGTGGTTGGCGGCATTGTCACCTTCTCAATCCAGGGCACAGGCCCGATACTCACCCCCACTTCAGAACTCACTGGCATGGGCGGCGTCGCCGAGGTGGACATTAGCGCCACCGAAAACGATTTGGGCGCTTATTCTTTGCAAGTAGAAACCACGGTTAACGATATACAAATCAGTGCAGCGAGCAATTTCGCTGTTCGTTCTGCCGGTGCAACGGTAGAGGGCGAAATTCGCTTTGGTCATATTGATGGAGATGGTAATTTTGTTGAAGGTATCATCGGCTCATCCATCGCTGATGAGAATGGCGATGTGACGATCAGTGCGGGTGCTACTACCGGTTTTGACGTTGCTTTGGTGGACGAAAATGATGCCCGCATTACTACGCCGACTCCGATTACCTTTACTTCCACCTGTGTGGCTAATGGTCAGGCCACTATTGATGAAACCGTTACCACCATCAACGGTGTGGCTTCTGCTACCTTTGAAGATTTAAGCTGTGCCGGTGCCACTGGCAACTCGGATCAAATTGTTGCCTCCGTAGTGATAAACAACGAAACCCTTACTATTACACGAGACCTGACCATAGAAGCAGAAGGGATTGGTTCAATTTCATTTGTATCAGCTACACCTGATGCCATTGTACTCTCTGGTACAGGGGGGCAAAACTCCAGCTCGGTATCAACCTTGGTGTTTCAGGTCAATGGTGATTTAGGTAACCCACTGGCACAGCAAGAAGTGTCATTTTCATTGAATACGCAAGCTGGCGGGCTGACACTGGACCCGGAGTCCGGACTTACCAATAGTGCCGGACAGGTGAGTACACGAGTGACCGCGGGTACGGTACCAACGCCAGTACGGGTAACGGCAGCGGTAACCACATCAGATAATAATGTAATCCGTACTCAATCAGATTTGTTAACGGTAAATACTGGCCTGCCTGATCAGAACAGTTTTACCTTAAGTGCAGACACGCTCAACCCGGAAGCCTTCGACATCAGTGGGCAAACGGTGACCATTACAGCTCGTCTGGCTGATATCTACAATAACCCGGTGCCCAACGGTACTACCGTGAACTTCACTACGGAATACGGCAGTATCGAAGGCAGTTGTGAAACAGGTGAAGATGCCGATGGTGTTATTGACCCGACACTGGCGGCTACAGGTACCTGCTCCGTTACCTGGACCAGCCAAAATCCACGCGATGATGACGATCACAGAAGTACTATTCTCGCTACGGCAATTGGCCATGAAACACTGTTTGATGCCAATGGTAACAATGCTTACGACGACACTGACGGCAGCGCCATAACCGATGGCACTGATTCCGGTTTTGGCGTTAGCCCATATGGACAGACTGGCTTTGTAGATTACTCCGAAGCCTGGGTAGACTACAATGAAGATGGCAACAGAGATAACGCAGAGCCCTTTGTTGATTTTAACGGCGATGAAACCTTTAACGGGCCAGACGGATTTTTCAACGGTCCACAGTGCAACTCTGACACCGGCTGCAGTGATGCTGCCCGCTCCATCCATATTCGTAGAGCCTTAACGCTAGTCTTGTCTTCTTCTGATGCTTATTACCGTATTTACGCTTCTGCAAATTTTGTTGACGATAATATCATCGCAACAAACGATCCGGGTGTTACCATCAGCAATACCGATGTGGTGGATGGTATCTACCAGCAACCTGACGATACCTCTGTAGATTATTACATTGCCTATTACGACACTGACGAACAAGTTCTGGCGCGTGGAACACAACTGGGTACTATAAACTCAGATGGTGACTTATCTACGGTGATTGACGAAGTGGGCAACACCACTAGAGCAGAGGTGGCTGGCGTCCCGGGTAGTGTCTTCTTGCTGATACAGGGTTATACAAACGAGGCGGGTAGCTCTGACACTTCCACTGGAGAAACCTTTTCTCGAATTATTGAAAGTCCTTCGAATACCCGAACCAATGTTAACTTTTCGATAGCCAGAGCAGCCCCTTAAGAAGCTATTGCCCCTACAAAAAAGCCCCGATAACGGGGCTTTTTATATTCTAATGGCTGTCCCGTCCTGAAATGTGTTTACACATTTAGGACTTATTATGAGAAACCCAGATAAACAACGCGTTAAACGAACTCAACGTGATTACACCTTAGGCTTTAAATTGGCCGTTGTAGCGCAAGTCGAAAAAGGCGACTTCACCTACAAACAAGCTCAAAAGCACTTTGGCATTCAAGGCCGAAGTACAGTTCTCGTCTGGCTACGAAAGCATGGTAAGCTGGATTGGTCTGAGCCTTTGATGCATTCACTTATGTCTCAATCCAACGAAACACCCGCCCAAAAGATTAAGCGTTTAGAACGCGCATTAGCTGATGCTGAACTCAAAATTGATGTTCTGGAAGAGGTAGTAACCCGTGTTGATAACGAGTGTGGGAGTAACTACAGAAAAAAGTACTACGACAAGCTCTCTGGGCGGGAAAAGTTGAAAAACGAAGAAAGCTAGCTCGTTGTTGCCGCCTGTTCGGATTTACACCTCAAGGGCTTTATCAGTGGATTAAGCGGTTTAACGATAAGCAGCAGGTGCTAATGCCGGTTAAGGACATGGTGCTGTATTGGCGCCAGTACATGCCGCGGATTGGGACTCGAAAGCTCTACCAACTGATGAAACCAGAGCTTGATAAACTTGGCATTAAGTTGGGGCGTGATGGACTGTTTGATTATTTACGCGCAGAAGGCATGTTGGTTAAACCCAAACGTAGTTACACAAAAACAACCGACAGCCGTCACTGGATGAAAAAGCACCCGAATCTACTGAAGGACTATCAACCTCAACAGGCTGAGGATGTGCTTGTGAGTGATATTACCTACGTGAAGTCAGATGCGGGTACGCACTATTTATCATTAACAACGGATGCATATTCCCGAAAGATAATGGGGTATGAACTCAGCGATGAAATGAAAGCAACAGATGTGGTTAAGGCACTCAATATGAGTATCAAGCATAAGTACTATAACCATCCAATGATTCATCACTCAGACCGAGGAGTGCAATATTGCTCTGAGGAATATCAGGCTGTCCTGAGAAATCACAACATTACTCCATCTATGACCGATGGTTATGATTGCTATCAGAATGCCTTAGCGGAAAGAATCAATGGCATACTAAAGCAGGAGTTCTTGTTGCATCAGTGCAAGAATAGGCGGGAATTAAAGCAACTCGTGGATGAATCGATATACATCTACAATGAGATGAGGCCGCACTTGAGTTTGGGAATGAAAACACCTAACCAGGTGCATTACGAAAAAGGCCGATAGATAAAATCTACCGGCCTGCATAAAACGTCAACGTATTTTAGGACGAGACAGGCGGATAAAGTTTTCTTAAGCCGTACCACCCACGGTAAGCGCATCCACTTTTAAGGTGGGCTGGCCCACGCCAACAGGCACGCTTTGACCGTCTTTGCCGCAAACACCAACACCGCGATCCAGTTCCAGATCATTGCCTATCATGGAGATTTTTTGCATGACTTCCGGACCATTGCCAATCAAGGTGACACCTTTTACCGGTGAGGTCACTTTACCCTTTTCAATCAGGTAGGCTTCGGAGGTAGAAAATACAAACTTACCGGAGGTGATATCCACCTGGCCACCACCAAAATTAGGCGCCCAGATACCTCTGTCTACCGTTGAGATAATTTCTTCCGGCGTGCTATTACCCGCCAACATGTAGGTATTGGTCATTCGAGGCATAGGCAGATGGGCGTAAGATTCACGGCGACCATTGCCGGTGGGTGCAACGCCCATCAGTTCAGCATTGACCTTATCCTGCATGTATTTTTTTAGAATCCCATCTTCGATAAGTACATTGTATTGCCCCGGCGTTCCCTCATCGTCGTAGCTTAAAGAGCCGCGTCTGTCTGGCATGGTGCCATCATCCACCACAGTAACGCCACTGGCAGCTACCTGCTCCCCGATACGACCAGAAAAAGTAGATGCGCCCTTGCGATTGAAGTCGCCTTCCAGGCCGTGTCCTACTGCTTCGTGCAACAATACTCCAGGCCAACCAGCACCCAATACTACTGGCATCACGCCAGCGGGTGCTGCCACCGCCTCAAGGTTAATTCTGGCCATGTGCAGGGCTTCATCAGCGATAGATTGATAGCGGGGGGCGCCATTGTATTCTTCTCTGAAATACAGGTAGCCCATGCGACCACCAGCACCAGAACTACCTCGCTCTCTGCGACCGTCTTTTTCCAATATAACTGAACAATTCAAGCGGATCAGCGGACGTAAATCTGTTGCCCATGTACCATCCGATGCCGCTACCAGTATTTCTTCATACACTCCAGACAAACTCACCACCACTTGCGACACGTCCGGCGCTTGCTGACGGATATAATTGTCGGTGATGCGCAGCAAATCGATTTTTTCAGATTCAGTCATTTGCGCTAATGGATTACTGGAGGTATACAACGCCCCTTGTTCCACCGCGACGAACTTATTGAGGCTTTGGGTGCCACCATGGATGGAAATACTGCGCGCCGCACCAGCAGCGTTTAACAATGCTTCACGGGTTATTTCATCTGAATAGGCGAATCCGGTTTTTTCACCGGATACAGCCCTGACACCTACGCCACGTTCGATATTGTAGCTGCCGTCTTTAATAATCCCGTCTTCCAATACCCAGCTTTCGTGTTGGCTGGCCTGGAAATACACATCAGAAAAATTGTTTTGGTGCTGTAATATCAGATTAATGGATTCTTCAACATCAGCACGGGTCAATCCTGACCCGTCAATAAGGTGCTGTTCAACTGAATTAGACAAGCTTGCTCCTGAATCTGTTTTGCTGCTTTACCGGCATTGTAGCGCGGATCTGCTCAAGGTACGAAAAATTAACGTCAGAATAGATAAATCCCGGTGATTCCAGGGTCTCCATGAGTAGCTCGCCCCAAGGTGAATAAATGCAACTATGTCCCCAGGTTTCTCGGCCATTAGCATGCACACCCGACTGATTAGCCGCCACCAGATAACACTGGTTCTCAATACTTCTGGCCTGTAGTAAAGGTTGCCAATGGGCTTTCCCGGTTTTTTGAGTAAAGGCAGCCGGTAGCGCTAAGACGTCAACTTCGCCCATCGCATCGAATAAGCCAGGAAAGCGCAGATCATAACAAACCGCCACACCCAGTGTGCCGAAGGGCGTTCCTGGAACGACACAAACTTCATTGCCCGCCTGAGTATACCTGGATTCTTTATAGCTTCGAGTGTTGTCCGCCACTTCCACATCAAACATGTGGATTTTTTGATAGTGAGCAATGACCTGGCCATGGTTATCAATCACCAGACTGGAGGCGGTAAACTTCTCAGGTTCTTCACCTCGCAATGGAATAGTGCCGCTAACTAACCAGATGTTAAATTCACGAGCCAACTCGATCAAACGCTGCTGAATTACCCCTTCGCCAAAGGGTTCGGCCTGCTCGAGGGTAGATTTATCCGATGCACCAAACCAAGCAAAACACTCCGGCAGAACTACAAGGCAAGGTTGTTCGAACTCCATGCCCTGCAAAGCTTTGCGAATTTGCCGGAAATTGGCGTCCACATCCGGTTCAGATGTCATTTGGATTGCTGCAATCATTGCCATATTGTTTTGCTCTATTAACGCTAAATCAGGTTAGCTACTTTCGGTTTCGCTATTACTATCGCTTTCGCCTACCGGACGTGAGTCAATTAAGTCCTGCGCCCCCGGTTGCTCCAGCTTCTCAGAGTTATCTTGAGTACCGGGGACATCAATATCCGGTTGAGTAGGTGTTGTATTGTTTTTAGCTGGCAGTTCCACAACTTTGCTGGTTTGTTCCAGTAGCGTGATTTGTGGTTCTTTGATGGAACCTGTTAGGGAATACTGGATACCTGATACGACGTTCGCTTGTGTGAACACCTCATCAAAGGCCAATGCCGCTACCGCTGTTGCGGGGTTCACCATCCATGCCACCAGAACTGGTAAACTAGAGGTAATATTGGGTTTTACATCCACAAGGTAATTAATTTGATTATCTTCCAAGTTAGCATAGCCTTTAATATCCACGCCTGCGGCTGCCCCATCAATATGGGTGTCGTCAGTTTTAACTATGCCGTTTTCCACCGAAAAGGTGCCTAGCATTTTGTCGTAGAAAAAGCCTTTGGCAAACACATCTCTGAAGTCCAGCGTGAGCTTACGCATTAATGACTCCAGGCTGAATATACTCAACAAACGCGCGCCTTTATCAGAAATTTCCGTGACATAACCATCACCGAGGCGGAAATCCATTTTTCCGTTCAACTCCCCCATAGAAAAGGCATAGGGACTGCTCTGCCAACTGAAGTCATAATTAATAAGCGCGTCTGAGTCGCGAATACCAGAGTCAAAGTCCAGGTTTTTCAGGAAACTACCGAAGTCATCACTACTAAAATTGCCGGTTAAACGCGTGCTATCGCTCTGCTCTCCAAAGAACCAGTCACCAGTGGCCTGAAATTTACCGTCTCGACTGGTGACATCCAATTTGTCGATTTTCATGCCATTCGCGGAGCGACTCATCGCGGCATCGATTTGCCCCAGTTCGTAACCATTGAAACTGCACTGACGACATGAAAGCGTTACGGGTGGAATGTAGTTGTGATCAAGGCGCTTTTGCTCTGAAGTGCTTTCTTGCCATTTGGCCAGATTGATGTAATCGGCTTTGACCTCTACTCCGTCTTGCAACCAATCTTTGTGCAGTATAACGTCAGCTCTGGCTTGCTCTGAAGCCATTTCCAGTTCCCAAAAAGTATCGCGGTTCTTCGCCAGGATTTCGGCATTACTAAACAGTTGACCAGCCAGTTGCAACTGCTGTGCTTCCACAAATACTCGCTGCGGTGCAGCAATGAAAGCGTGCCCCCCCGAGGGTAAACCTTCCACCAGATCGCCGATAAAGGTATGCCACCGACTGTAGTCCAAAAAGGGTAAATCTGCCGAGACACTGAAACCCAACCCCATACCGACAAAGTTATCACCACCGGCGGATAAATGGGCGCGAGAAAATTGCACCGTATCGTGAGGTAATATGCCGTTGAACTTGACATCTCGTCCCAGCAACATACGCACAGTGGAGGCCTGTTGATCACCTTCACTATCCAGATACACCAATAAGCTAGAGTCCGCCGCTTTGGCTAAAGGTTCAGGTCCTGACAATTCAATCCCCCGCAAATCCGACTGGATTTGCAAGTTGTACTGATAGCCCTGCTGAGGGAGCAATACATTCAACTTACCCTGCCAACCTGTAGTCCCTTGTACATAAGAAGCTAACTGAGGATGTGCTTGAGTGATCAACTCGGGTAAATCCCAAGAACCATTAAATACCACATCCGTAGCATAACCATCGGCTTGTTGGCTCGACGTGGCTTGCAGCGAAAGAGCTTGCCCCAACAGATTTGCGGTTAAATTTTCTGTTTGTAGATTTTCATTAGCAATCAGCAAAGTTCCGGCGACGTCTTGCAAGCTCATATCCAGCGCGGGAATATCTATTCGATTATTGGCAAATTGCACTGTGGCATCCGCCTTAATATCATTTCCGGTAAGCGGAATATGCAATTTTAAATCAGCAGCCAGCTCGCCTCTCACTTTCAGGAAGTCCAAAGCGTTACCTACCGAACTCTGCAAACTGCTGTTCTGGAATAGCTCGGTTAGCTGCATTCCGGTGCCCGCACCATTGGCATTGATCTCAATATATGAATGCTCATCAAGTTGCGGAATAACAGCAATGGCGTTGTGCACCTCAACTCCAGAAATCTGAGCAGATTCACCTTTAATGGTCAGGCTTTCATTCTCGAACAACAGGCTGACATTGGCATTGTCCAATGCTGGCCAGTCTGGTTCGAATTTCAGCTCAAGTTGGTCAATATCAACGGTCGCCTGAAATACCCCTTGCTGCTCGGCAAATGGAAAGTCCTGCATTCGCCCCCGCCACAACACGGCGCCATCAGATACCAAGCCTGCTGCTAATGCCCGGTTTAACCAATTGCGGGTATCGTTGCCCATCAGTTCCGGAAAGTAAGGTTTTAATGTTCCTGTTTCCAAGTCACTCAGTGTCGCAAGCGCGGTTAGTTCTTCGGTTTGCAAATCAAATTGCAGCGACTTTTGCAATTCGAGATCCTGATTCTTAAGGCGTAACTTGGGGATCAGCAATTTTTGCTGATCTAGATCTAACCAGGCTTGCAGATGCAATTCGTCATAAGGCACAACAAAACCCAGCAAATTATTACTGGCCAGGTAGTTATGGCTCGAACGTATGTTAATGCGGCCGATATTATCCAACCAGTATATTTCGCCATCAAGGGCATTGATGCCTGGTACAGACTGTTGCTCTTTTATGGAGAACTGACTGAATGCCAAATGTGCAGCAACGTGTTCCTCTGAGGCGTAAAAGTAAGCCTTGTCGACAGCTATTTGCGGGTCGAAAGCCCGCATTTGTTGTTGCAGAGACTCTCCCAGCAACACACCTGTCAACGGTAATAGCGGAGTGAGGTTGAGCTTATCCTGACTGCTCAGTGTCATTACACCGTTGGTAAACGCCGCACCTTGCCAATTACTGGTAAACACTCTGTCATTGACGATAAGGGATAAGTCATCCAGATTAAAATCCCAACCATTGTTAGTGGGGGTCGCATAAAAACGGCCTTTAACTAACTCCGCTGACACTTGTTCGTCTGAGTCTTTACCTTGCCAGAGGAACTGGCTCTCCTGCAGATTGGCTTGTACGAAGGAAACACGTGTGTTTTCCAATCCTGCCCACAGCTTAAAATTACCGCGACTGCGTTTTATTTCGTATTCAGTGGGTAATAATGCTTTGACCCAGGGAGTAAGATCGAGATCTTCCGCTTCGGCATAAAAGGTGCCGGTAAAACTATCCCGCGAACCATTCAAGTCCAACACAAAACGCGCTGAATTGCGCGCCAACTCCGCCACCCGAAGTTGACCAACCCCCTGGTGACGCTGCTCTTTGTTAAGCCAACTGAGCTGTTGGATCTGAATTTTTTGTTCATCCAGACGGGTGCGCAGCAGTACTTCGCTGTTACTGACAGAAAAGCGTTCCAGCTGCTCAAGGAATAAAGTCTGCAGTGCATCTAACAATGGAAATTGTTCTTCGCCTCGTTCAATACGCGGTAAATCTACCTGCAACTGCATTCCAATAAGATTAAAGCGTTGCGACTGGATTTGCCCTTGTTGCACAGAAGCCCAAAAATCCAGTTCCACCTGAGTTTCATCAATCACAAAAGATAAGGGTGAGTCGGCTTCTCGTCCCATACTGACGTCTTTAAGCACAATTGCCGGACCTTTACCCTTCCATATGGCACTGATATAGCCGATGCTAACATCAACGTTATATTGCTCCTTGAGCAATTGCTCCAGATGATGTTTTTGCGAGTCCATGTAGGGTAAGGAGTAACGTACCAGCGATAGCAGAACCGCCAGTGTTACCAACAGAATGGCCGCCGACATCCAGATTTTTCTGGTGATCCAGGCGGCATAGAAACGCCAATCTCTAATTGTCTGCTGCTCTTTGTTACACAATGGAGCAGACTTGTTTAGTTGTCGTTGTTCGGTCACATCATAACCACGTCATATTTATCCTGGTTATACAACATCTCCGTTTGTACTTTAATTTGTTTACTGATGAAAACTTCCAATTCCGCCAAAACGTGCGACTCTTGGTCCATCAACGCTTCAGCGACAGCGGGTGATGCATAAACTACAAACTTGTCGGCATCATAAGCGCGATTAACCCGCACAATCTCCCGCATAATCTCAAAGCAGATAGTCTCCACGGTTTTAATAGAACCCCGCCCTTTGCACACCGGGCATTCACCACACAAGATGTGCTCCAGACTCTCACGCGTGCGCTTGCGGGTCATTTCCACCAAGCCAAGAGCAGTAAAACCATGAATTTTACTCTTTGCCCGGTCTTTACTCACCGCCACTTCAAGACTGTGTAATACCCGTTTTTGATGGCTAACATCGGTCATGTCGATAAAATCGATAATGATAATGCCACCTAAATTTCGCAAGCGTAACTGTCGCGCTATCGCCTGGGTGGCCTCGATGTTGGTATTGAAAATCGTCTCTTCCAAATTGCGATGGCCCACAAATGCGCCAGTATTGATATCAATCGTAGTCATGGCCTCGGTTTGATCAATGATCAAATAGCCGCCGGATTTCAAATCAACACGTCTTTCCAGAGCCCGCTGCGCTTCGTTTTCTACATCGTATAAATCAAATATCGGCCGTTCACCCGGGTAATATTCCAACAGGCGGTTAAACTCCGGCGCGTACTCTTTGGTAAAATGTTGTAATTCATTAAAAGCCAGTTTGGCGTCGATTCTGATGCGATCCAGCTCTGTGCCCACAAAGTCTCGCAAAACACGACGCGCCAACGGCAAATCTTCGTACAAAACGTTAGACTTTCGCTTTTTTTGTCTTGTTTGTATTTTAGACCACAATCTTTGTAAAAATTCCGCATCAGCGATAAGTTCTTTTTCACCAACGCCTTCTGCGGCGGTGCGCAGAATAAATCCACCTTTGCCGCCAACCGTTTCCATCATGGATTTCAGGCGCTCCCGCTCTTGCTCATCTTCGATCCGCTGTGATACGCCCAGATGTGTTACACCTGGCATAAATACCAGATAGCGGGATGGGATGGTGATGTCCGTTGTGAGGCGAGCACCTTTGGTGCCAATGGGATCTTTGACTACCTGCACCACAATATCCTGGCCATCACGCACCAGCTCGCGGATGTCCTGAGTTTGATTGTGGGTCTTTTTAATTTCTGATTCGTTCACTTCTTCCAATATTTCGTTATGCACGACTATATCGGAAGCATGCAAAAAGGCTGCTTTTTCAAGGCCAATGTCTACAAAGGCGGCTTGCATACCGGGTAAAACACGACTGACTTTACCGCGATAAATGTTACCCACCAGCCCTTTTTTGGTGTGGCGCTCAACATGAATTTCCTGCAGCAAGCCATTTTCGATCAAAGCCACTCTGGACTCTGATGGTGTTACATTAATTAATAATTCACCGCTCATTCAAGCATCCTTCATTTTCTGTAGCAATCGCTTAGTCTCGTATAGAGGCAAGCCAACAATAGCACTATAACTACCGGTAATATGGGTGACATATTGTCCGCCATAGCCTTGAATAGCATAACCACCCGCTTTATCTTGCGGTTCACCGGTGGCCCAATAATCTGAAATCTCCTGCTCGCTTATCTTGGTAAAGCTAACATTGGAGCTAACCTGCTCACTTTCTACCAAACACTGCTGAGACTCAGTGCACCATTTAGCAACCGCAATTGCGGTAATTACCTGATGAGTTTGACCGGACATCTTGCGCATCATTGCATGAAAATCTGTAACATTTTTTGGCTTAAGCAAAATATCATGGCCCAACACCCCTATGGTATCTGAGCCAAGTACTAACAAATCACCTTGGCGCTGCCTCGCCACATACTCGGCTTTTTGTCTGGCCAGTCGTTCCACCAAATCCGTGGCGGACTCTCCAGCCATTGGCGTTTCATCAATGTCAGCCGATTGACGTTCAAACTCAATGCCAATTTGTTGCAATAACTGAGCCCGTCTGGGAGAAGAAGAGGCTAATACAATCATGGTGAACCCAGAATTAATCAGGTGATGCGAAACTGCCGGCGGAGTTTACGCAATAGTGAAAATACCCATGGCCAGATAAGCATGGAGGTAAATACTGGCCACATGTAGGCGAAGATAAAGTCAATATCGTTAAGTAAACGCAACAACCAGAATATCAGCAAGTGATACAGCGCCGCGATTAATCCCACGATGATAGCTTGCTGCCATACTGAATAATTGCGCAAACGCTGGTAATTCATGGCCAACACGTAGGTCACCGCGGTTAACGCCAGACTATGCACTCCAAGTGTCGTGCCCAGTAAGATATCCAGTATTAAGCCATTGAGAAAGGCTACCCCGATACTCACTCTGTGGGGTAACGCCAGGGTCCAATAAGCGATGACCAGCATCAGCCAATCAGGGCGATAAGGATCCACCAATGGCGGCATTGGCATAACCTGGAGCAACAAAGCCACAAGAATACTCAAACCGATAACATAGTGCTTTAAGGCAAACATTACTCACTTGCCTCCGCTACTTGTGACGATTCCGGCCACAACAATAAAAGGTACTTCAACCTGTCGAGTTTAGCGACAGGTTTGGCTTTGACGTAAGCGAATGGTCGAGATTCATCGCGGATCACTTCACTAATTTCCGCCACCGGATAGCCTTGTGGGAAGACATTCCCTAAGCCCGATGAAATCAACATGTCTCCGACGGTCAGGTCGGTACTGTGGGCCACGTGCTCCAGCGTCAGTTCAGTGAGATTCCCCGTTCCGGTGACAATCAACTGAACATTGTTTTTAAGCAGCCGAGTCGGTACTGCGTGGGTAATATCTGAAATCAACAATATACGACTATTGGTAGTGGCTACATGCAGTACCTGGCCCACTACGCCGTGTTCGTCCAGTACAGCTTGACCTTCGTAGACGCCATTAATGGTACCTTTATTGATCACTAACTGATGGCTGTAGGGGTTGTTATCGATAGCCATCACTTCGGCTATCATTTTACGCACACCCTGCTCAGAAACTGAGCCTAACAAAGCCCGTAAATGCTCATTCTCCTGGCGCAAAAAGTTGTTCTGCTGAATTTGCTCGCTCAACAATACGTTTTCGCGCGTCAGGCGCTCATTTTCCTCCAGCAATTGTTGCTGCGTGGTGAGATTGGTGGATGTCCAGTTGAGCATTGCTCCAGGTAGATTGGCAGCATATTGGATAGGGGCAACCAGGCTATTGAGGAAAATGCGGGCACTGCTAAAGCTATCCAGTCGATGGTCCAAAACCATCAACACCACGGATAAAACAATGGCAATTACCAAACGAATGTTAAGAGATGGACCTCTTAAGAAGATAGTTTCCATGAAAGGTCAAAGTGCCTGATAAAAGAAGAGGACCTTCGGCCCTCTTGTTAGTTATTCATAGGTGAACAAGTCACCGCCGTGCATATCGATCATTTCGAATGCTTTACCACCGCCGCGTGCTACGCAGGTAAGTGGATCATCAGCGATAACGACAGGAATTCCCGTTTCTTCCATCAACAGACGGTCGAGGTCTTTTAACAACGCACCACCGCCGGTTAGCACCATACCGCGCTCCGAGATATCAGACGCCAACTCTGGTGGTGATTGCTCAAGTGCCACCATTACCGCAGATACGATACCCGTTAGTGGCTCTTGTAAAGCTTCCAGAATTTCGTTGCTATTAAGAGTAAAGCCTCTGGGAACACCTTCTGCCAGATTACGGCCACGCACTTCAATTTCGCGCACTTCCTCACCGGGATAGGCGGCACCGATTTCGTGTTTGATTCGCTCTGCGGTTGCTTCACCGATCAGTGAACCAAAGTTACGACGAATATAACTAATAATAGCTTCGTCAAATTTATCACCACCGATACGTACCGAAGATGAGTAAACTACACCGTTCAAAGAAATGATCGCCACTTCTGTGGTACCACCTCCGATATCCACTACCATAGAACCCGTCGCTTCTGAAACAGGTAAACCCGCACCTATTGCGGCGGCCATGGGTTCGTCAATCAAATACACTTCTCGCGCGCCTGCGCCCAATGCAGATTCTCTGATGGCACGGCGCTCTACTTGGGTGGAACCACAAGGAACACACACCAATACCCGCGGGCTTGGTCTTAAAAAATTGTTATCGTGTACTTGCTTTATGAAGTGCTGCAACATTTTTTCAGTCACATAAAAATCGGCAATAACACCGTCTTTCATGGGGCGAATAGCTTTTATATTACCCGGAGTCCTGCCCAGCATTCTTTTCGCCGCAGCACCCACTGATGCAACGCTTTTAGGTCCGCCAGCGCGCTCTTGACGAATCGCTACTACTGAGGGTTCATTAAGTACTATCCCGCGATCTTTAACATAGATCAGAGTATTAGCAGTACCGAGGTCGATGGAAAGGTCGTTGGAGAACATTCCGCGGAGTTTCTTAAACATGGAAGGTCCGGTTCCTTTTTAGCAAGTATTGTTATGGCATGTTATGGCGCTAACTTTACCAACGTGCCGCTTGATCAGCAACAGATATGACCACAGAAGTAGCCTATATTCAGGTATTTATTTTAATACGCGTAAAAAAAACGCGAATATGTCTGCAAATTCGCGTTTCTTCACATCTGCGCAACCCAGTTTGTGTAGTTATAAAACTTCTCGCCAGTGAATAACTCTGTCATTACCGCGAACTAAGCCAAACACAAATTCAGCTGCAGGATTGGTACAGGCTAAAGTTTCCATGTTGCTGTCATAGCTCTCAGCATCACACCACTGATACTCCATAAAGTCGAACTCGTCCTCAATGTCATAGCCAAGGAATACCGCTCCTGTCGGATTTTCATCATCAGCGAAGGTAACCGACAGAGTCATAGCTGACACTCCATCACCTAATCCAGCATCTAAGGTGCCGCTACCAGTAATGGAGGGCGTACCGGAAATACCATTGCTAACATTTAATATTTTGATCTGGTCTGCGCTAAAGCTACTACAACTATCCAATGCATTAGTTTTCCAGGTACCAGCGTCGCTTTCCTCAACCGGAGCATAATACTGTGCTTCGAAGATCACTTCTAAAGATGTTTCTGTGGAAACCGCATTCACCACCCTGAAACGCCCTTCACGAATTTCGATCCCCTGCATGACAGCATCGACTGTTAACTCAGCCCAACCGGCATCAACATACAAGTTTTTCACGCCAACGCCATCCAGATCTTTCAATGCATCGGCAGATAGCAAGAACTGAATATTGGTATTACCTTCGTCGGCTCCAGTGCTAACCGGTAATGTTGGGCTACTGACTTTATTAAACAGGATGTTGTCGTTTCTCATCATAAAGCTGAAGGTACCGTCAGACATATCACCTATATCAAACTCTACATTACCCAAAGAGCTACTTACGCTGTTATCATCAGTGCTGTACTGTCTTGATGCGAACTGATTGTCAGCATCAAATCTGAACGAACCTCCGGAAACCGCATCATAGTAGGTGGTTACCGCATTTTTAGCGTTTTTCGCAGTGAATTGCAGTATATGCGGCGTGGTATCATTAATCTCATCATAAGATGGGATTACATCCCCTCGATAGGTGAAGCTACCGCAATAGGGTGCATAATCAAAGGTAGTTTCCAGTGCGAGGTAGCCGGGAATGAACCTGGTAAAGACATAGTCACTTAATTGTGTATTGCCATTTTTCACTAACAGGCTATTGATCACGCCAGTATCCAAATAATCGTTATCTCTGACATCAATCGCAAACTGACCAACCTCGTCCATACTAGCTACTAAAGATGAAGATACACCGTTTGAAAATATAGGCTGCGCAGAAGTAAAAACATTATTGCCAAACTGAGTGAGAATACCATCATCCAGAATGTTGATAATATCTTGATTATCATTCGGGTTAGTGATGGTGAGGTTGGCACGATTTTCCGCTACCTCTTCTGGCGTGTAACGTTCCATGGAAAACGCCAACTCACCGGGAACGTAGTTAGGTACTACATCACCTTCAGCACCATAAGCAGTAACATTGAATTCAAAGTCTTCACCGGCAACATGGGTGTCTCCGATATTGCTACTAAGCTCAAGCCATGCGGGTTTGACCGTAAACTGCTGTTCCGCTGAAACACCTGCAGCCCTGACGTGTAATTTGATTTCGCCCACATCATTAAACTTCAAATCATTGAGTTGCATTTCAACGCCATTGAACATATTGGACACGGTGGTGTAATTTAGCGCCTCTCCACTATCACTGGGACTTAACGACAGAGTCGTGCCACCACTGCTAATTTCAAATGTATTGCCTGAACAGGTAGCTGGGTTGATGCATTCCACCGCGACTTCTAGCGCAACGGGATTTTCCAGAGCCGGGCATGTATCAGGCGATTTGACAATAACTGCGTTGCTGCCCGTAGAGAAAGTTTGTTGAGCTATTTGTGCAGGAATGGCATCTGAGTCACCGCTTTCATCGCGGAAAATGATATCAAGGATGTAATCAAAACTAATTTCACAATTTGATTGTGAGCAGCTATAGCCATTGCTTGCAGCAGGAGAGGCAGAAGCTATCATGAGACGTCCAACTTCAACGTTATTACGCGTCCAGTTATCTACAACGGCGACACCGTTTACCAAAGTTAACGAGCTATCTATTATTCTATATTGACCATCCGACTCATACTGTAAAGCAACGAGCTGGGTACCGGGTACCAATAGGCTGCAGGTCTCATCCTGACATGCTTTTACGGTAATTTCCGTATCAGAACAAATGGAAGCAGGACTCTCGTACTCAATCTGATAGTGATGTACCGAAATCGCACACGGCGATAACTCGGCCATGTCTTGTAAGATGTTGGCTGAACCTTGCACCAGTCGATAGACACGAACATCATCAAACTGCCCGTCCGCTGAATTGCCAGTAGCTTCGGGGAAATAAGTGGTGTGGCGATTGTCACCGATGAACAGTGAATTCATATTACCCAGCACGTTGCTCATATCTGAGGGCACGCCACCTGTTGTGGATTGCACAACACCATTGACGTAAATCTTCATTTCACGGGCGTCCAAATCCCATGTGAATGCCAGATGCACCCAAGTGCCTACCGGATAGTTTACGGCGTAAGCAGTATATATCCTGGCATCTCGGTCGGCCTGGTCTTCCATACCAAATAAGATCTTGCCGTCGTTGGTAATGGTGCCGTAAAAATAAATGGCTGAGTTAGACGCATCAAACAACTGTCTGGCACGACCATTAACCCAAGATTCATTGGCCTGATACCAGAAGGATATCGTACCTTTTGCCCCTATATCATTTTTGGGGTTAATGCCGGTATCAACTGCATTTTGCGCTGAACCGCTGTCGTTTCTCGGGATAGAAACCACCTGACAGGAACCCAGTAAACTTCCACCATTACCGTGCAGAAAGCTCAGATCAGTGCCATTGCTAATGTAATCCGTGCCATTGAAAGCGCCATTTTCGTCGTTCAACGCAACATTGCTAGCACCTTCAAATTTATAATGTGCCAAAGTCGTATCACAAGCGGCGCAGGCATAGTCTTGCTCATACAAAGCTGTTACAAATTCATCATCAGGTTGCGCATCACCGTAGATGCGCAGATCATCAATACTACCTTTGTACCAGTTATCTAATTTCGACGGCTCTGACACCCCATTGCCGGTGGTGGAAGCATTAGCCCCTAAAATAATAGGTTCGGGGTTAGTGGCGATGCCTTGCGACGCGCCGCTGTCGCTATCTCGTAACTGACCATCGATATACAACCGCTTACCGCTATCCCCCCAAGAATACAAAATGTGGTGCCATTGACCTTCTTGAATAACATTAGCCGCTGAAACAATTTCATTTTCACCACTGGTTTGATGTCTGACTCGAATGGCACCGTCGGATTTAACAAACATAGTAAGGTGTTGACCGCCATTATCAGTTCCTTGCGAATCTTTGGAGAAGATGGCTTGTCCCGCGTGAATACTGTCGTCGATATTGGCGTAATCCAGTTCTGGTACATTTATCCAAAGAGAGATAGCCCCTTGCTCAATCGCAAATGCGTCTCTGTGAGGAATATTGATATGCTCATCAATACCTGCAAATCCCACGGCATTACAGAATTTACCCGCTGCAGTTGTAACCCCGTCCATGTAAATACCGTTGTAGCCATTTTCGATATCCACATAACTGCCGCCATCACCATTTAGGGTACAG
Organism: Planctobacterium marinum; assembly: GCF_036322805.1. GTDB lineage: Bacteria > Pseudomonadota > Gammaproteobacteria > Enterobacterales > Alteromonadaceae > Planctobacterium > Planctobacterium marinum_A. The sequence continues at coordinate 4,199,541 of NZ_AP027272.1, forward strand.
ACATCGCCACCATAGTGGGCAACCAATACCGGATCAGGTGCTTCACATTCCTCACAGGAATCAGGATTTTCCAGTACATACAGTTCGCTGACATCATCACCATCTAACTGACCATCATACATGCGCAGATCATCAATTTGCCCCTTAAACTTGTCTTTAAGATACTCACTGGAGGAGCCATAGTTTTCTGTAACCCAAGCGTTTGCACCCAATATGATGGGCTCCGGGTTCCCCGCTAAACCACGGGTACTGGAATCGCTGTCTACCTCTGCACCATTCAAATACATGTGCATGCCTTCGTTGCCCCAAGTGTAAACCAGGTGGTACCACTGATTGGCCGTAACAGAACCAGAAGCGGCGTAGACATTTTTGTCTTGGGAACTGTTGTTGTAAATCTGATGTCGAGCGCGAATGGAACCATTGCTGTTTAGCCAGATTGTCAGATGATCACCACCGGCATCCCAACCACTAGAATCTTTGGAGAACAGGCCCTGACCACCCTGACCAAGATCTTTACTGTGACTTAAATCTTCGGCTTTAAACCAAAAAGAGAGAGAGCCACTCGCCAGCTCAAAGGTTTCTGCATGAGGGATCAATACATTGGCATCTTCACCGTCAAACTCTAATGCTTGACAGAATTTGCCGTCGTTATCGATATCTGCTCCATCCACCGATTGACCATGATTTCCAGCAACGGCGTCAACCACCTCGCCTTCAGTGCCATTTATGCTACAGACATTATTTTTCCAATGTCCCACCAGAACAGGTTCAGGATCAACACACTCTTCACAGCTGTCGGCGTTCTCTTCAGCGTAAAGTTCAGAAACAGCATTGTCATCCAACTGCCCCTCGTAAACGCGTAAATCGTCCATCTCACCCAGGAATTTATCTTTCAAGTATTGGCTGCTGGAACCGTTGTTTTCGGTGACCCAGGCATTGGCGCCCAAGGTAATAGGTTCAGGATTTCCCGACCAGCCGCGATTGTCAACATTGCTATCCACTAACGTGCCATTGAGGTACATCTTCATACCATAACTACCCCAGCTGTAAACCAGGTGATACCAGGTGTTTTCGCTTATCGCCCCGGTATCGGTATAAAGATTTTTATCGTCACTGGAATCCGTTGTCTGGTGTCTTGCCCGAATTTGGCCGCTGCTCTGCAGCCAGATAGTCAGGTGATGTCCGCCGCTATCCCAGCCACTGGAATCTTTAGAAAACAAGCCCTGACCACCTTGGCCAGAATCACTGCTGTGAGATAAGTCTTCAGCTTTAAACCAAAAAGACAGTGTTCCCGAGTCCAGATCAAACTCTTCAGCGTTGGGAATATTCACATGAGCATCCACGCCATTAAACTTCAAGCTCTGGCAGAACTTTCCGTCGTCTTCGATGCTGGTACCATCCAGCGCCTGACCGTGATTGCTGCTAACCGAATCGATCACTTCATCCGCAGCGCCTGTTAAAGAACAGAGGTTGTTTTTCCAGTGCCCTACTAAAACCGGATCAGGCTCCGGCTCAGGGTTTTCACATTCTTCACAGCTATAGGCAGATAATCCGACCAATTCGTCCACCTGGCTTTGACTGAGCTGCGCATCAAATAAACGTACATCATCCATGCTACCGACAAAATGATCGTAAAGGTCATCGGGATCCGAGCTATTGTTGCCGGAGCGGTGCGCACTGGCTCCTAATATAATGGGTTCTGGGTTGTCCTCTATGCCGTAGGTTTCCGACCGAGAGTCTTCCAGTGTGCCATTGACATACAACTGCATGCCCTCGCCACCCCAAGTGTAAGTAACGTGATACCAAGTATCGTTCACTACCTGAGTAGTGGAGAACATATTGTAGCTATAATCTTCAGATTGATAGCGAGCTCTTATGCGGGTGTCGCCCGGCTCGTAGATCCAAAATGTGAGGCTACCGCCATCATCGCGACCACGAGAGTCTTTAGACAATATCGCCTGACCCCGTCCACCAGCATCTCCGGGATAATTGGCATTTGATGTTTTAAACCAGAAAGACAAACTGCCTTCTTCAAGAGCAAAGCTATTGTCATGAGGTATGTTCACATGACCGGAAACACCATCAAAGCTCACTCCCTGACAATATTGCGCTTCGCTGTCGCTGCTTGCACCACCAATAGTTACGCCATCGACACTGCCCACAGCATCGGGAACAGCAATGGTATTGCCATTAACCGGGCAAAGATCTAAGGGCCAGTGGGCAATGGGGTCCGGTAAGGGTTCATCCGGGTCTGGTCCATCATCCTGGCCACATCCTGTCAAATAGGCGACTTCCGTCTCGTCGTAGTACACAATGGCACTGTCCTTAATATGGATGTCGTCACCATTCAGCGCGCCGCGAACAACGGAATCACGCTCCATTTCTATGTGCTTGTCGGAGTAGATAAAGCCTTTGTAATTCACCCCTTCTTTGAGGTGTACGTCTTTTTCAGCGTAGATAAAAAATTTGCTGGCAGAAGACCAGGAATTGATAGCAGCATTGCGCTCGAAATTGATGTTATTATCCGCATGGATAACGGTAGTATCGCCACCGCCGTGTACAATTTGCCCACCTTCCTTTACGGTAAAGTCGTCAATGTAATAGAGACCGCTGGAAAAGGTAGCAAAACTGTTCTTTTCCATCTCCAGCTTTTTAATGCGATAAATACCATTGGAAGTGGTAAATCTTATCTGGGCGTTTTCTTTAAGAACTACGTTTTTGTAATCCCCTGCCGGAAGCTCACCGGAACTATTCTTATTGATGGTGACGTTGCTACCGTCACTGTCCTGAAAATCACCCAAACTGAAGCTATCGGCCAAACTTCCCGAGGAAACACATCCGGTATTAACACAGCTGGTACCATCGGTTTTATCATCGATATCTAACACATCGATGATGCCATCCGGTATGTATTGCACATTATCCCGGAACAAACCAATCATGGAGTCCCGCTCAAACTTGATTTTCCCTTTGGATTCATGGCTGGCTACGGCATCGGTAAAAACACCTTGAAACACGGTAGCACATTGGCTTGCCAGCGCAGAAGTAGCCCACAGCGACAGTAAAAGAACGGCTATTTGCTTGTTACGAATCATGACTGTACATCCCGACCGTCAATGGCGAGTGTACGGCTAACTACGATACCTTCGCCCTCCAACTCACACATACCCTGGCTTTCAAAGCGATAATAGTTAGTATCGTCCACTTCAGTAACAGTACATAGCGCTATCACCTTGCAGTTTTCCATGCCCGGAATATTGGAAAAGTCCTGCTGCACCCATAAATCCGAATCGGAGCCGTCGGCATCACAACGGCTGGCATCACTGGTTTGTTCAGAGAATACATCCAACACTTTTTGATCCAGGCCGCTACGTGCAGCATTCAATGCACGCAGGCCATACACTTCGTAAACAATACTGGAGGAACTGGTGGCCAATAATTGCGCCATAGACATGCCTAAAAACGCCAAAACCACAATGGCGAAAATACTCATCATCAGCATATTGCCCGATTGTTGCTTCGGGCTGCTGAAATCAGGGCGAGTTTTGCATATGAATTTCATTATTAAACACTACCACTTCGTCATTGCGCTCAAACATCAAGAGTGTGTGAACGATAGAATTGCGTTGCAGACGGGAATCTTCTACGCGGAAAGGAGCTTCATCAAACGGACGGTTGTTATTAAGCTGGCCGTTGGTGATCTCACTGATATCGTTGGTGAGATCTTCTGCCATCAGGACTTTGCTGGCGCCATGGGTTATCTCTAACACATCAATATCAGCGACCTGGTCTTCCAGGATGCCGTAATCAGTCAACATGTATAGATTGTAACTGCCACTCTCCAGCACCAGGCAATAGCTGATGGGGTCGCTAACAATGTAAAAACGTTCTACGGTGGACTCTTCATCAAAGCTGATCTCATCCTGAAATTCCACTTCTTTTAAGCCATCTCTTGAGGAGTCTCTGACATCCTGCACCCGAACTATTCGACCATCGTCATCAGTTAGCTCCGCTTCGCTAACGTAAACCTGGTCGGGATCGGTGGGATAGATCACTACATAGTGGTCTTGTTCGTCAGTGTCATCGTAACCAGAATTAGCACTATTCAATGCGCTCACCATATCTGGCCCTTCAATGGTAGTGATAGGGTCGTCGGCACCAGTGGCAATAGACAGGTAAAAGGTACTCCACTCAATGGGAAAGTACTCCATACAATGGGCGTTTACATCTTGCCCTGGAGGCTGATTAGCGGCAACGCGAATACTGTTGGGCAGTGCGTAGCGAATAGCACGGTTTAAACGCTCAACCGTATAGCGGCTACGAGAGAGAATATCGTCACGCTCAGCAGTATCCACGTACATTTGAGTGCTGTTGCCGATAAAGTTGGTCACCCCCAGTGATACAATCCCTAAAATCACTATTACCGCTACCATCTCAACGAGCGTGAAACCAGAATGGCGTTTTGAAATGTAGGCTTGTGGTCGGGCGTTGTTTAGTTCATTCATACAACACCTCAATAATTATGCTTAAAAGAGGAGAACACCATGTCCTCGCCATCAGGCGTGGTTACAGTCACCTGAATAAATTTGATATTGCCGGTGGCTTCCTGCGCTGGAATTTCTACACTGTTGGCAATGGCGTCCATGTCGCTATCATAGAAAACAGTAACTCCTACCGCAAATTCGGAATAGAGTTCCTCACCATCGATTTCCATATCCAGACCAAGCGAGTTCTGCAAAATATCGTCTTCGTAATAACCATTATAGTCATCAACATCGTCAAAATCTTTACGGCTATTTTCGCCCTGCTCTGGCCCCATAACAGCAGAACAAGCCATCTCCCCATCTTGCTTGCGCAACTGTCCATCATCGTTGAGATCCTCATCGCAGCGAATACGACCACCATTGCGGTCCGACTCATCATCGTAATATTTACCGAGAATTTCATTTAACATGGATTGCGCCAGCTCGGTGGCACGTACCTGATAGATGGGCTCTACGCTGCGATTAATAAGTGGTGCCACCACTCCGGTGACGATAGTTAAAGCGATGGCAAAGGTGGTGATACCGATAACCAGCTCGATAAGAGAAAAACCAGATTGTAAACTTTTACTGCTAGCAGGCATAAATATACCCTTCTGACTCAACACACACATAGGCTGTTGAGTCTCCGATGAACGCTATGCGACAGCCATCGTAACCGTTGGACGAATTTCCATCACATGATGAATCATTTTGATTGGCTCTGCCCAATGTGTCAAATGTAATTGAGGAAATATCAGTTCCATCATTGGCATTGGATTCGAGGTTGATGTCATCTTCCAGCAGGGCGCTAGAAGGCACATAGAAAAACTGGGCACTATCACTCTTATCAATGCTATCAGCGCAAGTAGCGTCGATCAGATTTTGGTCATTGGTAACGGAATAATCGTTGGAAGGAATACCAAATTCTTCGTTAGTGGTATCAAAATAGACTTTATAACAATAGCCATCGTTGCGAGTATCTTGCATGGCGCGGGTTTGCATATTGCGCAAAATGGAAATAGCGCGATTTTGGTATACCGTAGCAGCTATCTCTGAAGTGTCGAATATTCGCGGCAAGGCATACACCGCCAACATGGCCACCAATATAACCACCAGAACGAGCTCGACGAGGGTATAACCCTCGTCTTTTCTTATTGATATTGCACTGCGGCTAATCAAAAGCGACTCTGATTTTTTAAAATCAACTACCCAAAAATTATGAGCAGCTAAAGCTAGATGGCAAAGAAATTGAGGGCGCACTTGAAGCACCGGATGCATCATAAAAATAACTGACATAACACAATGCAGTTGCGTCCAATGTTCCATCGATAGAAGTACCTACCTCGCTAACTGGGTAAATTCTTACTTCAGTGGCATCTTCCGCTGCAGTCGCATCCATCACAGCCACAAAATCAAAGCCTGTCAAAACGTCAGTTGTCGCAGTACGAGTACCTGCATTGATATCCAGCATACTGATAACATTGGATGCGAAGGGTGCAGCAACACCTTCATCAAGGAATATTTCAGAGCCGTCAATAAAGATAGACTGATCGTCAGCGTCATTGTTGTATTCTTGCGAGCTGTTTACCCCATCAATACGCCCTTTGGAGCGCACCAGCTGAGTCGCTGCCTGGAGAGCGCCTTGTACGCCGGTAATGGTGGCTTCGTTAGCATCTTCACTGATATCCAAAAACTTAGGCGCCGCGGTTACCGCCAAAATACCTAAGATAATAATTACAATAATTAACTCAATCAGGGTAAAACCCTTTTGTTGTTTCATGTTTGCCGTTTTCATGTTTACTACTCTCATCGTTTAAACCTCAAATTAATTCTTTTGTGTTAGCAATCTTTCATCCCTAATCATATTGTTATTGCAGTCCCTTGTACTGCTATGATTCAGGTCAAAATCCCGGTTATTTTTTGGTCGCTTTTACTGCTTGTTGCTAACCCACCAATTTTTTGACTCTATCCGAGTTATTCAAATAAGGTGCCAACTTTTCACACTTGATAAATTGACACTCAAAATTTTTACGCCCTAATTGTTACTGAACGTCGTTACCTGGCCAAAGCGCGGGTCGTACACAAAGCCATTGCCCACTGTGTCATCGGATGGCTGCGCTATTTCGTTTTTCACCGTCTGTGTTAAATAGTAATAGCACAGGTCGTTGTTTTCTTCGGCAGCACCATCGGCCACTGTTGTGTAGTAGCGTACGCCTTCGAAGGCATTTTCCTGGCCGCCCTGCCACTCCGTGGTAATGGTAGGGGAGCTTTGGATAATGCGCTGAAACACCTGCAAACAATCTTCTTCATCAATATCTACATCTTCGGAATTAGTCAGAGCTAAGCCCGTGGGATATCCGGTGTCTTTGTCTACGGCAATCTCCACACCACCTAACGTAACGGCGGTAACATTGGCACTCACGTTCTCAGATGGCCGCCCTTCAATTTCCCACTGCGCCCGTATCAATCCAACACCGGTGGCAAAACCACCACCAACACCTTCAACCGTGGCATCTTCAGCCTCATCCGTAACATCCAAAAAACGTGGTAACGCCGTCGCGGCTAGCAAACCCAAGACCACTACAACAATCACTAACTCTATGAGTGAAAATCCGTTTTGCTTTGCTATTTTGTTCATCTTGACGTAACGATTCATGGTTACTTTTTAACTCCGTATGAGGTGTATGATCACTCTAATCGTGTAGAAATAACATCCTACTTTAGTCTTAAGCATTGTTTTGAGGTTAAAAAAATCCCACAACAATAGTGTTGCCATCATCCTTATGTATCGGCAAGTTATGGTGATCTCTTAAGATTCAACGTGATAAATGAGAGGAACCTACGAGATATGGTATAACTAATTTACCAGTATCCCTACTACAGCTTGTTTTTGCGTCAAGTGAACAACCTTAAGGCAATAGTGTAGCCTTATTATTCAAATTTTTGAACCCTTCCGGTGTAGATATAATAATCAAACCAAGCACCAGCGGTGATGCTAAAACGACATTTTGAATCCAGTATCTTGCCACCGTTATTGATGCCATCGAAGAACTCAGCTCTGACTCTGAAGGTATCCAGTTGCAGCGGCATATCCAGAATCATATCCCAAACCTTCTTACAGCCGTCCATGTTAGGCTCCACCCTTGGCCAGCCCAAATCGCTCATTTTTACCGGTAGCCGATTGGTTTCCTTTTGGGTATCGATATTGTAATCCACAAGCATGATGCGCTCAGGTTCACCCTTTGCACGCCATTGCCAATGGGCTGCTATAACCAGGTTATTGAATTTGTCAGCAGCATTCATCAAAGCGGTTTTCTGCACATTCGGTTCATTCTTATCAAAATACCAAACGAAAGTCGCTATCAACACGAACATGATCACGATGATAATGAAGTTAATCAAAACGCCTTTTGTGCTTGCTTCAGCCTGCGCCATGTAATTTTTTATCCCTGTAAATTTCAGTTATTGCCTGATGAAAACGCGAAAACACAGCCTATTATTCCCGCCTACTTATGGGCACTCATCATATCCCACATGGGAGTAAATATCCCCAACGCCAACACCAGTACCATTGCAGAAACGATAGAAATGAGTATCGGCTCTATTTTTGACGTGAGGGTCTTTAAATCATAATCCACTTCACGCTCATAATACTCTGCCACTTCTTCCAGCAATTCATCAACCCGACCAGTTTCTTCACCGACGTTGATCATCTGCATGACAAGGGGGGGTAAACAAGCCGCTGGTGCCAGCAACTCTGGCTAAACTCTCGCCCCTTTCAATATTTTGCCGCATTCCCACTATACGCTCAGAAACATAAGCGTTATCTACTGCGTCTGCGGTTAGATTCAGCGCGTGTGTCAATGGCACCCCCGCCTTCAACATCATAGAAAAGCTGCGACAAAAACGCGCCAATAGCGAACGCTCAAGAATATCGCCGACAGCTGGCATACGTAACTTATACCTGTCCCAGCGGGTACGACCGTCTTTAGTATTGAGATAGCGTTTTAAGGTAAACAATCCCCCAATAATCGCCCCCACCAATAGCTGCCATTTGGTGATAAAAAAGTCCGACATGGCTAACAGAAACTGAGTCATGGGTGGCAAATCGGCACCCAGTTTCTCAAACATGCCCTTAAAGGTGGGGATGACAAAAATATTCATGATCACCAGTGCGGCTACGATGGCGATGAGTACAAACATTGGGTAACGCGTGGCAGATTTGATTTGTTTGCGCGTTTCCTGCTCCCTTTCCAGATAGATAGCCAGCTGTAAAAAGGCCATATCCAATTGCCCGGTGTTTTCCCCCACGTGCACGATACTGCAGAACAGTTGATCAAAGATTTTAGGATGATTGTGCAGTGCCGAGGATAAATTTCTACCGCGCTCTAACTGATCAGCAACATCTTCCAGGGCGGCCTTCATTTTTACTGAATTGGTGGTTTCGCCCAGACCGTTGACCGCGCGTAAAATAGGAATACCCGCCTTCATCAAGGAGTTCATTTGCCGGGAAAAAATCACCAGATCCGCCAGGCTGACGTCTGGCACAAACAACTCTATATTAAGTCCGGTCTTTTTCTTGTCGGATTCTTTTGTTTTAGTGGCTTTCGGCGCGGCCTTTTTGGCGGCTGTTATTTTAACCGGGATCAGTTTTCTGCCGAGTAATGCCTGAGCCGCAGCATTTTGGTTGGCGGCATCGATACTGCCTTTTACCAATGCCCCGGATGCATCTCGCGCTGAGTAACTGAAATTAGCCAAAGCGGTCACCTTCTATAGTTGCATTATCGCTACTTATACAGCAACTAGCCGGGTAAAAACAGTTTAATAATTCAGCAACCGTCTGAATATTGAAGTACTTCACATACCTCATCAGGATTTATCCCTATCGCCCCAGTCGGGCTTTCTGGGCTGGTGTAAATCTGGTTTATGATTGGGCGCCGGCGCGGAGGCTTGCTTGGTCACAGCTTGCTTAGATGCCTGCGGGTTTTGAGGTTGTGCTTTGGGTTTTGCTGCTTGCGAGACTTCAGCCACCATTTCCACCAGTTTCAGAACTTCCTCAATAGAGGTCAGTCCCACTTTGGCATATTGCAAAGCACTTTTAGCCAGCGGCACATAGCCCGGAGCTCGTTTGGCTGTACGCCCGAATAACCCGGTATCGGCATCTTTAAGGGCGTTCATCATATCTTCCGTCATTTCCAGTAACTCAAACACCCCAATACGACCGCGGTATCCGGTTTGGTTGCAGGTTTGGCAACCCGCACCTTTGTGATATTTAAAGCGTCTTGCTCCAGCTTCAATATTATCAATCCAGAACAACTCATCTTCTTCCGGGCGGCATTCGGTCCGGCAATTTTTACAAATACGGCGCACTAATCGCTGGGCGATAATGGCGCGCAAAGAACTGGCCGCCAGGTAACCCGGGGCCCCCATGTCCAGAAGTCGAATCGCACTGCTGATGGAATCATTGGTGTGTAAGGTTGATAATACCAGGTGACCTGTCAAGGCGCCACGTAAGCCTATTTCTACGGTTTCGTGGTCCCGCATCTCACCCACCATGATAATATCGGGATCCTGACGCAATGTGGTTCTGAGTACGCTTTTAAAATCCAGGCCGATTTTGCTGTTTACCTGTACCTGATTGATACGTGGCAAACGGTACTCCACCGGGTCTTCAACGGTAATAATTTTTTTGGCTGGCAGGTTAAGCTCTGACAGTGCCCCGTACAAAGTAGTGGTTTTACCTGAGCCGGTAGGTCCAGTAACCAATATCATGCCATGAGGACGATGCAATAACTGCCTGAAACGCTTCAATAAACGCTCCGGCATACCGGTTTGTTCAAGCGTTAATAAGCCTGCCGATTGGTCCAATAAACGCATAACCACCGACTCACCGTTTTGTACAGGCATGGTGGATACCCGCACATCGATAGAGCGGCCTTTAATGCGAATGTTGGTGCGGCCATCTTGCGGTAAACGCTTTTCCGAAATATCCAGACCCGACATTAGTTTCAGTCGCAAAACTAATGCTGAGGCGATGTTTTTTTCGTTGATAACACTTTCCTGCAGTACGCCATCCACCCGCTGTCGGATGCGCAACTTGCCTTCATCTGGCTCAATGTGAATATCCGAAGCAGACATCTGTACGGCATCTTCAAAAATTGACTGCAATAATTTGGCAACCGTGGTGTCTTCTTCTTCCTCACCACCGGTATCCGCCAGATCGAAATCTTCATCGTCTTCATACTCTGAGGCCAAGGCCTGAGCAAAAGAGGCTATTTCTTCAGTACGGCGATAATAGGTGTCAAAGGCGTGATACAGCTGTGATTCCGGCACAATCGCCAGATCAATAGGCTTAGGTAAGATATTCGAGAGGGTGTCAACAACAGATAAATCAGCCGGATCGCTCATGGCGATAAGAATGCTGTTGTCTCGCTCTTCCAGCGGTAAAGCTTTTAAGCGACGTGCTTGTACCTCAGGTACTAGCTTCACCACTTCAGGATCGATCTTTTTACGAGAAATATCTAACAGGGGAATATTGAGCTGCTGCGCAAGGAAAGTAAGCAGGCCTTTTTCGGTTACAAAACCAAGATCTTGTAATGCCTGGCCTAGTTTGCGCCCTGTTTCTCGCTGTGCCGACAGGGCCTGCTGCAATTGCTCATCGGTGATGACAGACTCGTGAACCAACAGGTCCCCAAGTCGCATCTTTAACTTAGGCTTCAAATTTAGCCCCCCAGCTCGAGAATTCGCTGCCTGATAAAGTCGTTGGCGGAAGCTGATAACTGTCGTAAATCAGCGGCATTCTCATAAGCTTTTAACGCACCATCTCGTTGCGACATGCGATCTAACGAAATGGCTAATCCTAACCACCATTGGGCGCGGTTTGGTTCGAAGATAACCAAACGACCATAAAGATGAGAAGATTCGGCGTTGAGTTCTAACTCTTGGGCAACTGTGGCTTTAAGCCCGTAAAAATCGATATTGCGCTGTACGTCAGGCTCAACCCCTTCCAATACGGTATAAGCGGCACGCAGCTTTTTCTCGCGGTAAAACAAGCGCGCCAACATCAAGCGAAAATCCACCCGCTGAGGTGCAATGCTAATTCCATCCGATAAAACCACACTAGCCGCACCGTTATTGCCATTGGAATACTGTAGCACCGCCAATTTTTTGCGGATTTCATGCTGTTTAAAATCGATATTGAGGATCTGGCGATATATTTCTATAGCCCGTGAGACATTGTTTTCTGCTACCGCTTGCGCAGCCAGACTGGTTAATTCCGAAATTTGGGCATCAGCACTATCGGTATTGGTCACTTGAACGAAAGAGTCATCCGTTTGACCCGGCACTAAAGTCTGTCCCGGTACTACATTGTTTAAATTGGGGACAGGTATATTAACCGCTTGTTGAGAGACTGCCTCAGCGCCTGCCTCAGAGGACTCGCGACTGGTTTCTGTCTCCGGAGCCTGACTGACTTCAGCGACTTCTTGTGCAACTTGCGCGTTATCGGTAGTCGATTCACTGTTGTCTGATTCAATACTCGCTTCTGGCGAAGTCCCTGCTTTCGCCGTTTCAACTTTTTCTTCGGTTTCTTTGCTGGTACTGTTGCCACGAGTAGGCATCATCTGGTCCAGTGCGCTGTTTACCGACACCTTTTTACTTTGCTGTTGCTTGGGCTCTTCACCGGATACGATTTGTTTCGCCTGAGCATAAAGATCTAAAAAGTACTCAGGTCCTACAGCGCGATAACTGAAATAGCTGGCGGCAGATACCCCGACCAATGCGATAAAGATAATCATATATCGAATGCGTTTAGACTCAGAAGGCTCACGGTAATCCGAGCCATCCCCATCTTCGTGGGCGGCTCTGTTATCCAGGTCCTTTAGCATCTTATTAACGACACTCACAGCAATTCAGCTCCAGTCAAAAAATTGGTGATTTCAGTTCTAAATACAACCAAAAGCAATAATAACGCCAAAATTACAATAAAAATAACGACTCCACCATTCGACCTTGGTTGTAAACAGGCGTCAGTATCTTTTACGGCTAACTTGACGTGTTCTTTAGTGACATGGGACTTTCCTTCACCGTAGGCAAGCATCAATGCTTTGTGAGCAACCACATTAACAATGCGCGGTGTACCTCGACAGGCTCTGTGAAGGATGGCACACACTTTACGACTAAAGACCTCTTCGCTGCGGTTTCCTGCAACACTCAATCGATGTTTGAGATAGTGGTACAGTTGATCCTGATCCATGGTTTTTAAAACATAGCTGAAGGTGATACGTTGATTAAGTTGACGTAATTCACCTTTGCTTATTTTACTGTCTAACTCGGGTTGACCAAATAGCACCACTTGCAGCAACTTTCGCGATTCAGTTTCAAGATTGGTGAACAAACGCAACACTTCAAGGCTCTCGCTCGGTAATGCTTGGGCCTCATCAATGATCAGCACCACGGAGTTGCCTCCTTTGTGGATCTCGATCAGTTTTTCCTGAATTCGCTGAGTAAACTCTTGCTGATCCGTCTGAGAGCTCAAATCAACTTTGAGTTCGGTGGCCACGGCCCTGCGCAGCTCTTCTGGTGATAAATAAGGGTTGGGGATGTAGGCCGTAACAAAATGATCCGGCAATTCGTTGAGAATCTTTCTGCAAATAAGAGTTTTGCCAGTCCCCACCTCGCCAGTCACCTTGATAAAACCTTCACCGGCTTTCAGCGCGTGCAAAATTACGTCCAGCGCTTCTTTGTGGCAAGGCAAGCCATAGAAATAACTGGTATTGGGGGTTAGTGTGAAAGGTAACTCCCTGAGGCCAAAATGATACAGGTACATGGCTTAATCCACATACAACCAGTCAGCTATATAATCCTGACTTTGCTTCAGTTGTTGCTGCCAGGTGCCTTGTCTGACGACGGTGGGCTTAATGAGGATCACCAACTCTCGCTTAATAACCGCTTCGCGTTTGTTGCGAAACAGGTTACCCACCAGTGGGATATCACCAACAAATGGGGTCTTAGAAACGTTGTCTGTGGTACTGGTAGACATCAAGCCACCAATAACCACAATCTCACCAGAGCGAGCCTGAATAACCGTATCAGATTCGCGAATGTTACTCTGAGCCAGAGGCAGAACCAGTTCTTCTTGATTAATGGTCACGACTTTTTGCTGCTCTTCAGTTTCAATAACAGAAGGATGTACATGCAACAGCACGCTACCACGTTCATCGATTTGCGGCGTAACATCCAGCGCTATACCGGAGAAGAAGGGAGTTAGCTCTACATCGGGTGTCGTGGATGTGGTACTGGCGTTGGTTGTGCTTTGATTAGAGACATCCGTGACAAAGTACTCGTCGCTGCCCACCTTGATGACTGCTTTTTGGTTGTTTAACGCTGTGACTCTGGGGCTGGATAATACCTGAACGTTGCCTTGCGTAGAGAGTAAAGACAGTACCCCAGAAAAATCCTGATTGATAAAGGAAAGGCTGGATATGCCCCCCAGCGCCCCGGTTATCTCATTTCCCGACGTGCTAGCACCTGCACTGAAGCGAAAATCAGTACTGCCAGAATGACTCAGGATTTGCGTCCAATTGATACCCTGCTGGTACTCATCACTCAAGGTTAACTCAATAACGCGCGCCTCCAGAATGACCTGGCGCTGCACGCTTTCTTGTGATGCTTGTAAAAACTTGCGCACCTGACGCAACTCATCAGGCATAGCTCTTATTGAAACTAAACCCGCTTGCGGCGACACCACGACACTGCGGCCTTGCTCAGCACCTATCATGGAAACCAATGCCGTTTGCAATTGCGCCCAGAAGTTAGTTTGCGTGGTGGTGGAAATACTGGTGCCGTTACTGCCACCGGCGCCACCGGTTACGTTATTATTATTGTTATTGCGGTTACCACCGCCAAGGTTGTTGTTATTGCCGCTACCACCACCAAATTGAGATACGCCTCCCGTACTGACACTACTGGAACTGGTGCCGTCTCGCTGCATCAGCAGGTAGTTAACCGCGAAAGTTTCGGTGCGCATGCCCGATGGAAAAACGCGATAGATATTGCCGTTTTGCTGCACATCGTAACCGTAAATTTCCTTAACGATTTCAAATACATCTTGCAAACGAACTTGTTTGAGGTCGAGAGTGATATTGCCCTGCACGTCAGGGTGGATAGCGATACTGTAGTGACTGTTTTTCACCAAACCAGAGAAGAAGGTGCGGGCATCCACCTGATTGGCCTGAATATCCAGACGCGGCTCACCAAACAGCTCACGTTCTTTTTGCACGGGTAATTCTGGACGCAATGCTTCCGCAACGGCTTGAGGCACCGTTTGTAGCGGAGCAGCAGAGGACTTATCTCCGGCATCTTCAGCAATAGCCTTGCCCAATGCAGATTTGGCAGGTTGTGTCATTTCCGGACGACTAGGGCTCTGGCATGCTGCCAAACCTAGCGTCAGAAAAATCAGGATAGCGCACCTAATTTTCATAGTTTGATTCAGTAATAAAATCAGTTTTACTTATTGTTATTTCTTTTTCGAGGTCGTTTAACTTAATTATTATGCTGTATGGCTTCACCTGGCTTAACAAAACATTGCGCCAAGATTGCCCTTCATAAACCACCTCATTGTTGATTATGGCATATTTCACAGGTTCCGTAACCACAATTGCCGATAACTTAACACTTGGAAAGCCGGTCTGATTGTTTTGTCCCACTCCAGCACCTCCACTGATGCCTTCCTCCGGTAGCGCATTGCCCTCCTCATCGGTCACCAGAACCGGTTTATCCGCCGGTCGCGTCGGATCTTTCATCAATTGTCGCGCCTCAGCACTTACGCTATGCAGCAATATCAGAATGACTATCAGAAAAATTCGCATATCACACACCAATAAACGCCTTGCTGGTACTCAGGGTATACAGCTCAATTTCAGCCCTCGCCTTGGGATGCTGCTCCACAATATAATCAAAGCGCTTCCAGTAGAACCGCCATTCCAGCGATTCAATTTCATTCAGATATTCCCAGATATGGCCATATTCACCTTCCAGTACCAGCAGCACCCCGTGTTGAAATAAGTTAACCCGTGCACCACTATCAGCATTGATGTCCATCATCCTGACCGGCGGAATGGACTCCATTTGCAAAACTTTTAACTTTTTCGACTGACTTAATATTTTTTCTAACACCTGAGGCATTTTATTGGCCGGGATCAAATCGACGGTTTGCTCTCGCAACTTCTCATCTATATCAATGATTTGCTGAGCAAACTTTTCACGATTCTTACGCAAAGGCTCGTTGGGATCTTCTTCCAGAGCCACTTCCACCGCCTTGATTTGCTTATCCAACTGCCCGGATTGAGACTTTTGCCGCTCAACCGTGCGAGTTAACTTTTCAATTTCCAACTGCACCGGCTCAACAAGCCAGACATAACCACCAAATAGTACGGCCACCAAACCACTCAATAAGGCCAAAGACTTTTCTCTGGTAGAGAGTTCACTGAACTTGTCTTCTACGTCCGACCAACGTTTGATGTCAAAATTCATGGTTGTCCGGCTCCCGATGCTTGTCTTTGTACCTCTTGTTCTACGGCCAACTCCACCAGTTCGGAGCTGATCACAAAATTGAGCTTGTCCTGATCATCGCGAAACATACGAGCTCCGGCAAAGCTGCGGCCGGTAAAGTAGTTAGACTCTCTTAATTGGCTCACCCAGAAAGGCACTTTCGCCGATTCAATGGTTGCACCTTCCATGCGAATCTTTTGTTCATTGATGCTGATACGGGTTAACCACACGCCATCCACATGATTAAGCGCCAAATCTTCCATTAGCATGGAAAAGCCTTGGTTTTTAAGTTGTTCCCGCCCCCGCAGTTCCTCCAGTAACAACCCTTTGTCACGTGCTTCGTTTTGTAGTTTCTGTACCTGTGCCACTAGTGCCGGATCCTGGGCACGGGTATCTCGCGCTTCAGTAAGCATTTTCAACATCTTGGTTTGCTGGTTATATTTTTGTTGAATATCACGAGTGGCTACCTGCATGTCTCGATATTCCTGATGATAATGTTCGCTGATGGCAAATAAGACAACACCGCTAAAGAGCCACATTAGTAATACAAAACCGGCAGTAAATAACTGCAACTTGGGTTTGAGTTCATCAGGAAATAAATTGACGCGATACTTCATGCGGCATCCCCGCTTTCATTAGTGGTTTGTTCTTCAACCTCTTGTACAGAAAATGCTCCACCAAGTGCCGCTAATGAAGTATCAGCCCATTGCAATTCCTCACTCTTGGCAAAATCGGGAACAAAAGGTTCCGATTCAACCTGCATGGCATCACCGATTAATTTAGCCAATACGCCTTGATGCTCGGTGTCCAGATTGAGATAGATTTTTTTCACCGGGGCCTGACGCAACTGGCTCTCAAAAAAGTCCATGGAACGCTGCAACTCCACACTCAGCGTTTCCGAAACCCCCATTTGCAATTCCATTTCAGTGAAACTACTGATTTGCTCATAGCCCTTTATGCGCCGCGAGAAATAGAGCTTACCGGCTTTTACAATGTTTAAACACACTTCTGCACCCGGTGCCTGAAACACAGTAACGTAACCTTCCTGGTTTTTGGGTAACAGCTCACAGGTTGCCAGTTCTTCAACAGTGACGCGCTCGATAAAAAGGCCGGCTTCCAGTACGCCCTGGCAGACATCGAAAAGCTCAGCTTTGGGGATAGCCACCACATTGACTTTGTTGGCCCCCATGGTCTGAGCTGGTAAATCGAAATAATCCATGACCACTTCGTCCTGGGTCATTAACAGGTCTTTAGCTGACCATTGCAAAGCCTGGGCTAATTCTTCTTCCGGTACGGCGGGCTTATCAGTTTGTACCAGCTTGTATTTTTTAGTGGCGAAAACCAAGGTAGTTTTGGTGTTCTGAAGTTGCTGTTCTTCAACAAAGGATTTCAGAGAAGACTGCCAATCTTGCAGTGGGAAGGTCTGGTTGAGCACCCAGGTGTGTTGTCCGTCTACTTCTTGAGTAGCACACAAATGTAGGCCGTTAATGTCGTATTCGATGCCTAAACTCGCGAAACCTGAGGGTTTGCGATTCAAATAGGAAATCAGTTTTCTCCAACCTACGCGCATTTGTAACTTATTATTCTTGTATTTTGGTTATTAGAACAAACTCTGAGCAAAAGCACCATATCCACCGAGTGACTTATAATAGTATTTATCTGCATATTTGACGCTTTTTTAGAGGTTTTAATTACTAAAACCTGAAAAGATGAAAAATTCAGCGAAGATAAGACCTGCTTAACAATCCAGATAGTCTTTAAATTTTTGGTTAACGATTTTCTGATTGATGGGTTTCACCATGTAACCGGTTGCCCCGGTATTAATGCCTTGCAAAATATGCGCTTTGTCACCCAAGCTGGTGATCAGGAAAAAAGGCGTTTTCCACAATTCTTTATCGGTACGCACCTTGCGCAATAGCTCCAGGCCACTGACTTTCGGCATCTCCCAATCGGAAATCACCAAATTGTAGGGCTTGTTTTCAGCTATGGCTTTGCGCATGAGTGAGTATGCACGCAAGCCATCCTCTGCCATATCAATGTGTCGAAAGCCACAAGAAAGCATGTAATGGCGGTGCACTTTGCGCATCGAGTCCACATCATCAACAATCAACACCCTAACAGATTTGTTACGCAGGTCTTTTTCAGGGCGAGCTCTTTCGAGTTTATTCACCACTGAAACCATAGTTATCAACTTTTCTTCCAGCTGATAACGCTTAGCCCCTTCAATATCCGGTTCATCTAATTTTTCCTGCACTTGTGAAACCGAAAAATTGAGTTCTTTCTTCAGAAAGTCGATCTCTTTGGGCGTAAACATGCAATTCCAACGTAAGGTTTTATCACCATTATCTAAACTCTAGTCCAAGAAACAATGAGACAAAAGTATAAGGAGTTGTTTTTAAAACAAAAGCTTTGCGCAGCTTCATACACTCAGACATTCTGGATTGCGGCGAAATAGCTTATCAGATCACAATGGCGCAAGTTCTTCACTAATTTGCTCTGACAGCTTTGCTAACCTTGTATGATGTTCTTTGACTAAAGATATAAAATCAGGATGAGTATTTATCGACTTAAATAGATGATTATCTTGTAGTGGCCACCACTCGCGGTCAAATGTTTCCAGCCAGCCGTGATTTAGTGCTTTGCTGAGATGTTTCACCGCTCTGTCGGTATAACCCAAAAGCGCATTCACTTCTGCCAGAGTTAATTCTATCTGAGCTTTGTCTTGCACTTCATTTAAGCTCAAAAATTCCCGTACACTATTGAGTATTAGCGAAGCGAGCTCCTGCTCTTTTAATTTTAACAGACTTGCTCCGTACAAAACCATGGCTGAATAATTGTCACTGGTCACTTCAATTGGGTCGCCAAGAGTTGTATTACTCCAGTCAGGATAAAGGTTAACAATCGCTGTTTTGGCTTGCCGATACAAACCAGCACGAAATAAGGCAATCGCTAAACTGTAGCGATATTTATGGTTATGTGGATGTTTTGCACTCAATTGCTCAAGTAATACGACAGCGTGGTTTTCCAGCCCCTTTAAGCCGTGGTCAATTAGCGCTAATGAATCTTTAAAATGCTGATGTTTCGCAGGCATGCGGGCTAAGATTTTGTCGGCTTCGGCACGCTGACCAACACTCAAATAGGAAAATACAGCTTGTTCGCAATAAGCATCACTAGAGCAGTATTCGAATAGTTCGCTATGGTTAGAATGCCATTGAGCCAGGTCTACAACCAAGTTTGGTGTGTTTCGCATTACAAATGTTGACTCAATAAGATTTGAATCACGGCCGGGCTCCAGCAATAACGCTCGGTGATACATCTTTTGGGCCGTATCCAACTTTCCGCGAAGCGCTAAATAACGGCTGTATATACGCTTTAATGGCGCGGACAATGGATTTAACGAAATAGCTCGCTCCATATGTTTAATCACCAAGGCTTCTTCCCCTATCCGTTTCAGCAATACGCTATACCAATGGTGGGTGGTGGCGCTGTCTTCTATTTCCAGGGAGCGTTTAAATGCTCTTTGAGCCTCTTGCAAAATTGGCTGGGGGTTTGGGGTATAATTGCTTTTAAGTGTCAATATCATGCCTTTAACGGCTAATGCAGCTGGAGACTCTGGCTCTAGTGCTAATGCTTGCTCGATATGCGGAAGCGCTTTATTGACTGCCTCAACATCGCTCCAGTTAGCGTAATAGTGATAATGGCCGTAGGTCGTGGCTAGCCCAACATGTGCATCGGCGTAATTGGGCTCTAATTCCAAGCTGTGTTTCAGATAGGTTTCTGCTTTTGAAAGTGCAGTGGGAGTTCTTTGTTGCCAGTGATATTTAGCCATCAAAAACCACTCGTAGGCCTGACTGTTAATCTTCTTGCTAGTCCTCGCTAGCGCTTTGGCGTTTGGCTGAATCGCTCGCTGAATGTCATCACTAATTTGGTCTTGTAAATAGAAAACATCTTCGCTTGTACTGTCAAAGCTTTTAGACCAAAGTTGCCGACCATCGAATGTACTAAATATGCGGACATTAATTCTTATCTGCCCTTCCGATTCTTGTACGCTACCGTCTAATAAGGCTTCCACTTTAAGCGCATTTCCGATTGTGAAGGGATCCCTATTGCCTCTGAAATTGAAAGACGAGTAGCGAGAAATGACTTTTAACGATTTAGTTTGAGACAGTTGGTTGATAATGGCGTCTGACAGTCCATCAGTGAAAAAGTGATTATTCTGTGCTGCGCTCAAGTCTTTAAAAGGCAATACTGCGATTGAATCAATGGCAATGATTTGCTCTGGCTTGTTATCACTAGAAACAAAATGCACCGCGAATACGATGATAATCAATAATAAAGTGGCTGCTAATGTATAATAAAGACGACCGGAACGCTTAAAACCCAAAACATTAGATAAAACCTGTTGTTCTTGTTCCAAGCCGTTTATTGCTGTAACTCCGGCAATCAGGCTGTAACCAAGGTTGGGCAGTGTTTTAATGTAAGTGGGTTTACGCGCATTATCACCGAGTGCTTTTCGGATTTTACTGATGGCTACGGACAATATCTCTTCATTGACTACACTTTCTTTCCACACATGTTGAATGATTTGTTCTTTAGTGACACTTTGCCCTGCATGCTGGATGAGAAACAAAAGAACTTGCATGCTTTTGTTATCCAGTGACTTTTGGTGATCGGAGTTTTCTATGGTATTGGTCTTTGCACAGACAATCCAGTTACCCAATTGAAATTGCTGATTGTGCTGCAAAGGATTATCCGAAAAGTAACGTCCACTCGGACAGATTGTACCCGAACAGCTCTAATTAATACTGACTTTTTATCTCGTATCTTCAGTGTTTTATCTCACCTTGTGACATTGTCTTAAAGCCGTCAAATAGAAGCCTCCACGGGAAATTTAAGAACATTTAATATCATTTAACTTGGTTTGGCTAAACCCCAAAGCTACTTTGCGTGAACTGTTTTGGCGTGCTTGCGATCAATTTGTATTTTTGAGCACTTGAGTTTTTGATTTATGTAGGAAATAACATGTTCACGAATTTAATTAACAAGGTAGTAGTGATATCACTTTTACTTATTTTCTGTGTAGGACTTTCGGCTGAAGATAGCGAACAGGCACCGAGAGCCACTGTAGATGAGAAAGAGATGCAATTTTGGGATATGCCATTACTCGAAGAAGCATTTATAGACACAGCGCCAATTAAATTAAATGACGACTTGGAACCGGGGAAGTTAGGCATTGATGGCGGCGACAAAGCACCAATTTTGCAGTTGGCAAAAGAGCTATCAGAGAATAAGCATGGAAAATATGACAGCTTACTGATTAGCTACAAGGGAAAATTACTATTCGAATCTTATTACAATCGTGGACGAATTGATTTACCTCATTTCCAGTTTTCTGCCACAAAAGGCTACACCAGCCTGATGTTGGCGAGAGCTATGCAATTAGGCTATGTCAAAATGGCTGACTTACACAAGCCATTAGTGGATTTGTTCAAGGATTTAGATACCAGCACATTGGCCAACGGCACTGAGCAAATCACATTACACCACTTACTTTCAATGAGCTCTGGTCTCAGGTACAGCGATGAGCAATTAGAGACATTTAGGGGAGATAGAGAAAAGTATTCAGGCACGGCGGAAGTTCAAGCTTTTCTGGAAGCAACCCAGCCAGTAACCAAGGAATCCCAGATATTTAAATACCAGGCATCAGACCCTCTTTTAGTCATGCATTTTCTGAATTCTGTTTTACCGGGCTCGGCGAAAGAGTTTGTTGAACAAGAATTCTTCAATCAAATGAACATTACAGATTTCACATGGCGATTAGACCCGAAACAAATGCCAATAGCCGACAGCGGCGTTGACCTAACTTCTCGTGACATGCTAAAGATTGGCCAAATGCTAGCTAACAAAGGAAAGTGGCAAAACAAACAATTTCTTTCAGAAGACTATTTATCTCTGACTTTCAGCCCAATAACCAAGGCCACCGAGACTTGGCACCCGGAAAACTTTTTCTACGGCTATTTGTGGTATCAGACAAATATGACGTTAAACAACAAAAAATACGACATAAACCTCGCATGGGGAGCGGGTGGCAACCGCATAATAGTGGTTAACGAACTCGATTTAGTCATCGTCATCACCGGCCATGACATAGAAGACGTTATTTTTGACCAGGTTAAAAAATACATAATTCCAGCCTTTTCTAAAAAGCATTAGACAGTTACTGATGCTACCGAACATTTATGGAGTAAACTAAAAAAGCCGCTAGATAGCGGCTTTTAAATAGTTTCAATATTTTTATATTTAGTCTTTAGTTAGAACGGAATATCGTCGTCAAAGTCGAAATCTGGCTCTTGCATAGGCTGCGAAGGTTGTTTCGGCGCTTGATTGAAACCACCTTGATTACCGCCTCCCTGATGACCACCGCGATTCGGTTGACCGCCGCCTTGATTGGGCATTTGCTGATAGCTTGGCGCTTGCTGCGGCGCACCACCACCTTGCATACCTTGATTCGGCTGATAACCACCGCCTTCGTTACCTCCCCCCTGGCGACCACCTAACATTTGCATGTTGTCAGCAACGATTTCCGTGGTGTAACGGTCTTGGCCATTTTGGTCCTGCCACTTGCGGGTTTGCAGTTTACCTTCGATATAAACTTGCGAACCTTTAGTCAGGTATTGTCCTGCAATCTCAGCCAGTTTACGGAACATAACGATACGGTGCCATTCGGTGCGCTCTTGCAATTGGCCTTGCTGATCTTTCCAGCTTTCACTGGTGGCTACGCTGATGTTTGTAACGGCATTACCGTTTGGCATGTATTTCACCTCAGGGTTTTGCCCCAAGTTACCTACGATAATAACCTTGTTAATACCTCTGCTGGCCATGTTCTCTCCTAATTCTGTCCTGGATCAGCCAGTTTTCTGGCTTTCATAATATCAAATTGTTTGCCCTGTACCTTCAGGTACACGGCAGATTCATCTGGCACAATGACAAATTCACTGATGCCCGGTAATGCGTTGAGCTGGGTCTTAATCGTGGCTAAATCCCTGCCAGCCATATTCAAAGACAGGGTGTAGCGTGTCAGACGTTCGGTTTGGCTAAAACCGAAAAACAAACCTGACCAAAGAATACAGATGCCCGCTGCTAAATACCAGAGTAACTGCGCACCAAAGTGAGCAATTAACAATCCTGAGACAATGCCCCCCAAAAATGCGCCAAAAAACTGAAAACTGGCATAAATACCCATGGCAGAGCCCTTTTTTCCGGGCGGTGCGATATTGGCCACCATGGCGGGTAAATTGGCCTCCAGATAATTAAATCCGGTGAAAAACAGCACCACAAAGGCCATTAACAAATAAAACTGATGGGCAAAGCTGGCTAATCCCCAAAAGGCGGCAGCCATAAAAAATAGTGCAGCAATAAGCATGGAATTACTTTTAAATCGCCGCCCAATTCCCATCATCAGGGCCATGCCCACAATGGCCAACAGCAAAATTGGCAAATACAGAATCCAATGGCGCGACAACTCCCAGCCCAAACTCTGGAAATTCACTGGTAACTGCACAAACACCAAAGTGATCATCATGTGCAACAGCAATACGCTGAGATTCAGACGCCACAATTGACTGGAACGCAGCATTCCTGAAAGCTGCGTTTTGTCCGGCAACGTGTCACCACCGGGCGCGCTCGCCATGGCGTCTGGCACGGCAAATTTGACCAACGGAATACATACCAGCGCTAACACTGCGGTGACCATGAATACTCCCTGCAATCCCGCAGACGCTGCTATTAGCGGCCCCAAAATCAGAGATAAATAAAATGAAAAACCTATAGCAATGCCAATAATCGCCATCACCTTGCTGCGCTGATTCTCGCGACTGATATCCGCGGCAAGGGCCATAACCGCGCCAGCTATAGCTCCGGTACCTTGTAAAAAACGGCCGAGGGTCAATAACCACATTGAATCGGCATACGCTGCGATCAGACTTCCCACAGCGAAAAACAGCAAGCCTCCGATAATGACCGGCTTGCGGCCCAACTTATCGGAAAGTATGCCCATGGGAATTTGTAAAATAGCTTGCGACAAGCCATAGGCACCAATAGCCGCACCCACCCAAACTGGGGTGTAATCGGGATAATCCTGAGCAAGAACCACCAGTACTGGCATTACCATGAACAACCCGAGCATACGCATCAGATAAACAAAAGCCAGTGACAAGGCGCCTCGAATTTCAGTTTGATTCAAAACGGTCTATTTTCCTGTTGGAATTGGGACAAAAAAAGGCGGCGAATATTAGCATAAAAACCACTTCAGAGACAGTAGCTAATGGCCATAGTCGATAAATTAAACCATTTGCTAACTACTGTATATATATGCATATAATATCTCTTTTTTTGAACGGCTATTTTCACTGCATGGACAAAATTACTGTCAGGGGTGCCAGAACCCACAATCTGAAAAACGTCAATATAGAATTACCACGAGACAAGCTCATTGTGATCACCGGCTTGTCCGGCTCGGGCAAGTCCTCGTTGGCATTTGATACGCTCTATGCAGAAGGCCAGCGACGCTACGTTGAATCCCTTTCAGCCTATGCACGACAGTTCTTATCCATGATGGAAAAACCCGAAGTGGATCACATCGAAGGATTGTCTCCGGCCATTTCTATTGAGCAAAAGTCCACGTCTCACAACCCTCGTTCTACTGTGGGCACCATCACTGAGATATATGACTACCTGAGATTGTTGTTTGCCCGGGTGGGTGAGCCCCGCTGTCCCGATCACAATGCGCCATTACAGGCTCAAACCGTAAGCCAGATGGTGGACAAAGTGCTGGAGCTACCGGAAAACAGCAAAATGATGCTACTGGCACCGGTGGTACAAGATCGCAAAGGCGAACACATTAAAACCCTGGAAAACCTGGCAGCGCAGGGCTTTATTCGGGCGCGGATAGACGGTGAAATCTGCGATTTATCCGATCCACCAGAGCTGGATTTGCACAAAAAGCACAGTATCGATGTAGTGGTAGACCGTTTCAAAGTCAGAGAAGACTTGCAATTGCGGTTAGCCGAAAGTTTTGAAACCGCTTTGGAGTTATCAGCGGGTGTAGCTCGCGTAGCCTGGATGGATGAACCGGGCAAAGAGGAGCTGGTGTTTTCAGCAAATTTTGCCTGCCCTCACTGTGGTTATAGCATTACCGAATTAGAGCCTCGACTATTCTCCTTTAACAATCCAGCGGGTGCCTGCGGTACCTGTGACGGTTTGGGAACCAAGCAGTTCTTTGACCCTGTGCGTTTGATCACCAATGAAGAGATTAGCATCTCCGGGGGAGCCATTCGCGGCTGGGATAAGCGCAGTTACTACTATTTCCAGATGTTGCAGGCAGTCGCCGAACACTATGAATTTGATTTAAATACCCCCTTTAACGAGCTGGATAAAAAAGCGCAAGATGTCGTACTTTACGGCAGTAAAGGCACCTCTATTAACTTCAAATATATCAACGACCGCGGCGACATCATGACCCGCAAGCATCCGTTTGAGGGCATCATCCCCAACATGGAGCGCCGCTATAAAGAAACCGAATCCAATGCAGTACGGGAAGAGTTGGCTAAATACTTGAGCCAGCAGCCTTGTACCAGCTGTGGTGGCAGTCGTTTGCGTCAGGAAGCGCGCAATGTATTCGTATCAGATACCACGTTGCCTACTGTCTCCGAAATGTCGATAGTGGAAGCAAAAGACTTTTTCACCAATATGCAGCTGCAAGGACAGCGAGCGCAAATCGCCGAAAAGATCCTCAAAGAAATTAACGACAGGCTTACCTTCCTGGTGAATGTCGGATTAAATTACCTGAACCTGTCTCGCAGTGCCGATACTCTATCCGGTGGTGAAGCGCAGCGGATAAGATTGGCCAGTCAAATCGGTGCCGGCCTTGTGGGTGTTATGTATGTATTGGATGAACCCTCTATTGGTCTGCATCAAAGAGATAATGAACGCTTACTTAAAACCCTCACCCACTTGCGGGATTTGGGTAATACCGTGATCGTGGTGGAGCATGACGAGGATGCCATTCGCCTGGCCGATTACGTGGTGGATATTGGCCCAGGCGCAGGTGTGCACGGCGGCGAAATTGTAGCCGAAGGGCAACTGGAGGACATCCTCAATAACGATAACTCCCTGACGGGTAAATACCTGTCTGGCAAAGAGGAAATCACCGTCCCGCAAAACCGTATCGTTAACAAAGATGATGCCTGGGTAGAACTGGAAGGTGCCACAGGTAATAACCTTAACGATGTTACCCTACGAGTGCCGGTGGGCCTAATGACCTGCATTACTGGTGTTTCTGGCTCTGGTAAATCCACCCTGGTAAACGATACTTTTTATAAGATCGCACATATCGAATTAAACGGTGCCACTACTGATGAACCTTCGCCTTACAAAGCCATAACCGGCCTGGATCAGCTGGATAAAGTGGTGGATATCGACCAAAGCCCCATTGGCAGAACGCCTCGGTCAAACCCGGCGACTTATACAGGTATTTTCACCCCCATAAGAGAATTGTTCTCCGGTACGCAAGAATCCCGTTCACGGGGTTATAAACCCGGTCGCTTTAGCTTTAACGTTAAAGGCGGTCGCTGTGAAGCCTGTCAAGGTGACGGCGTTATTAAGGTAGAGATGCACTTCTTACCGGATGTGTACGTTCCTTGTGATGTCTGTAAAGGCAAACGCTACAACCGTGAAACACTGGAAATTCAGTACAAAGGCAAGAACATCCATGAAGTACTGGAAATGACAGTTGAAGACGCTCGCGAGTTTTTTGACGCCGTGCCCGCCATCAATCGCAAATTACAAACCTTGATGGATGTAGGTCTGTCTTATATTCGTTTGGGTCAGGCGGCTACCACGCTGTCTGGAGGTGAAGCACAACGGGTAAAATTGGCTAAAGAACTGTCCAAGCGAGATACCGGTAAAACCCTATACATTCTGGATGAACCTACAACCGGGTTGCACTTCCATGATATCAAGCAGCTACTGGCGGTATTGCATCGCCTCAGAGATCACGGCAACACCGTTGTAGTAATTGAGCATAACCTTGATGTTATCAAAACCGCTGACTGGATAGTGGATCTCGGACCTGAAGGCGGCTCTGGTGGTGGCAACATTATTGCGGAAGGCACTCCTGAGGAAGTCTGTAAAGTAGCGGGTTCTCACACTGGCCACTTTCTTGCGCCTTTCCTGAAAAACAAAAAATAAAAAGGAATCATCATGCTGGAAGAAACGTTTAAAGTCCGTTTTTGCGAAACCGATGCCTTACAACACGTTGGCAATACCGCATTAGTACAGTGGTTTGAAGCCTCCCGCGAGCCGGTATTTAAGATGTTTACCCCTGAGATGGATGTCAACAACTGGCCTCTCATCCTGGCCAGTTACAAGGTGGATTTTTTAAAACAGATCTTCCTGGGCGAAGTCACCATCAAAACCGGCATCAGCCGCCTTGGTGGCAGCTCCTTTGATGTATTTCAGGAAGTATGGCAAAACGGCGAACGCTGCGCTAAAGGATTAACCACTATGGTGCATTTTGATTATAAGGCACAAAAAGCCTGCGCGGTGCCAGACAACATTCGCAGCCAATTGCAATCCATCGCCGTGGAAGCAGACTGATGTCGGATTTTATTAAAGTTATCCCAAACGCTTTAGACACTGCGACTTGCGACAATTTGATGGCTAAATTTGCCGCACACCCCGGGACTTTTCAGGGGCGCACAGGCGGCGGTGTCGATACATCAAAGAAGATCAGCCGCGATATTTCCATCAGCAATAATGCTGAATTCAAAGAAGAGTTCACCAAAGTAGTACACACCACTACGCGCCAGGTTATTGATTATTTTGATGAGTATTTCTTCGCCTTTATTGGTCCTTTAGGAATAAAGCTAAAACATCCTGTGACAGGCGAGCCCACCAATATCACTGAAGAAAACTATAGCGAATTGGCTAAACCCAAGCTGGAGCAGTTTATTCCGCACTTTTTCCGTTTTGGTGATATCAATATGCAAAAGTATGAGGCAGGCAAAGGCGGCTATCCCTACTGGCACTCAGAGGTATACCCGCAATTACCGGACAATGAAGCCCTGCACCGTATTCTGTTATTTATGTATTACTTAAACGATGTCGAAGAAGGCGGAGAAACCGAGTTTTATTACCAAAATAAATCGGTAAAACCTCAAAAAGGTACAATGGTGATTGCCCCTGCCTACTTTACTCACACGCATCGCGGTAACGTGCCCATCAGTGGCGACAAGCAAATCATTACTTCCTGGGTGTTATTTCAGCGCGCTGAGCACCTATACCGAGGATAAAAGGTTTCGCCCAAATCATCCTCGAATCGCTCTCTTATTCGAAGGGAGCGATTTCCATACCTGTCATGTTGTAACCTACGGTTGCTAAGTCACCCGTCCAGCCCTCAGTTTGTAGAGTACCTGTTACCCATACCGCATCGTACAGGCTATCTACATTGGCGCCTTCTGGAAAATTCACATACACAATTTGGTTAGAGGGTGGTGGCGGCACATGAATACAAGCTCCAAAAAACGGCACCAACAAAAACTCAGTAATGGTTTCATCACCCTCAAGCGGCACCACAAATCCCGGGATCTTAACTTGCTTGCCATTTAAGTCTGTTCTTACCGGTGCATTAGGATTGGATTGTGCCATGGGATTTGTATGGTCAATTTCCGGCAAGGCATCGGATGGCACATAACCCTCAGGAATAAGATCTTCCCAATAAAGCTCAACGGTTTCGGCTTTCAACGCTGAGTTAATACCTAGCAAGAGAGTTAACAACAGAGGGATTACTTTTTTCATACACTACACTTTAGATGGTGAAAATGGGTTAAACACAACTTCGTTGCCCTGGCCCGGAGCACCAGGAATGTTGCGCGATAATACCAGAGAACAAAACGCAAAGCCTGCACCAATAAAAAATACCAGGCTTGGGGAAGTCAACCAGACAATACCCAATAGGGCTGGTATCACAACCGCTGCAATGTGGTTGATGGTGAAACTGACTCCCGCCGTTGAGGCGATATCTTTCGGATCGGCAATTTTCTGGAAGTAGGTTTTGATAGCTATCGCCAGCGCAAAGAATAAATGATCAATAATAAACAAGGCACCGGCCAATGTGGCGTTTTCCACCAGCCCGTAAGCGATAAACAGAATAAACAAGCCAATGTATTCAAAGGTTAACGCCGTTTTTTCGCCTACTTTGTGGATCCACTTACCAATCGCAGGCGCAAATAACAGGTTAAAAATATAGTTAACAGCAAACAGCAGGCTGATTTGTCCAACGCTGTAACCGAACTTTTCCACCATCATAAAGGCGGCAAACACTACGAAAATTTGTCTTCTGGCACCGCTGAAAAAAGTCAAAGCATAATACAGCCAGTATCGCTTGCGCATAATAAGATTTTTGTGTTGCCCGGTAGCTTCTTGAAAAGTCGGAAATGTAATCCACAGAATAACCACAATCAGCAACCCTGCTCCGCCGGCAAGCATGTACATGGCGTTATAGCTATACCCTAACCACTCAATCAACACCCAGATAGCACCGTAAGCAAATAATGAGGCAAAACTTTTCACTGCCAACTGCTGCCCCATAAAGTGAGCGGTTTTATCTTTGTGTAACCACTGCAGGGTGAGGGATTGATTGATGGTTTCAAAGTAGTGGAATCCAACAGACATTATAACGGTGGTGCAATAAAGCCCGATTTCAAATGGGAACCAGCCTGTCATGGCAACGCCAATCGACATCACCGCCAGCGACAACAAGGCAAAGGTTTGCTCCTTGAGCACCAATAAAACAAATACCGCAGTGAATGCCAGAAAACCGGGGACCTCGCGTAAACTTTGTAACATACCTATTTCTGCGCCGGTAAAACTGGCTTTTTCAATGACAAAGTTATTGAGTAATGCGTTCCATACGGAAAAGGTTAACGGCATAACAAACGCCATCGCGAGTAATAAAAGCTCTGGTTTTTGGCGCAAAGCCTGAAACTTTGAAGTCATGCGATAACCTGCAGAGAATGAGTGCGGCGATTGTAATGCAAATTACTTGCTGAGCCTAATTCAGTTAACGAATAAGCTTACTTTTATTTCACGGAGGCTGAATTTTAATTGGTAAAAAAGCCTCACAGGTCCGATTTTTAAAAAGACATCCTGAATTGTGCTCGAAAACTGAACCATTTGGTCATTTTTTGTAAAAAAACTGTATTGTAATTGTCACAATTTGTAACCAGACTGCACATTCTTTGAGCAGTGACGCCTGTTCAAAAAACTTATTAAAAAAATAACTATTCCTTGTGACAGAAGCGGAGACAACAATGAAAAAGGTACTCACGGCCCTTACCAGTCTGGCTCTATTGAGCCCGGTTGCACTTGCCCAGGTAGAAAATGGTGAATTTGAAAACTGGACAGGCAATACCCCTGATGGTTGGACCACTATCGATACAGGTATCAGTGTTAGCCAATCTACAGCGTACAGCTTTAATGGTACAAGTTCAGCAGCCATCAACGTTACAACCGGCACGCAAAGTTCCACAGACTTTCGTCAAACTGTGAGCGTAACTGCAGGCCAAAGCTATGATTTCAGTGCGCGAATCTACCACACTGAGGGTAACGTACGGGCCAGATTATATGTGAATGGTTACTACGGATATTCCAACGAAAACCTGACAAATCAGTGGCAGCAAATTAGCCAGTCTTACACGGCAAGCTCCACTGGCACTATCGAAGTAGGTCTGCGCTTTTATGATGTTTCCGGATTCGACGGTGCAGAAATTGTTTACGTTGATAGCTTTGAGCCTACTGACGCAGGTACAGGCGGTGGCACTGGTGGCGGTACTGGCAGTTGTACAGATACCAGCGCGCAATTCAACTTACTCACCGACAATTACGCCAGCGAAACCAGTTGGCAACTGACAGATTCCAGCAATGCAACTATCGCGTCTGGCGATAACTTCTCTAACAACACCAGCTACACCGAAGAACTGTGTTTAGCAGACGGTGACTATACCTTCCAAATTAACGACAGCTACGGTGACGGTATTTGCTGTGGTTATGGAAGCGGTGCCTACAGCTTTGATGTCGATGGCACTGAGATTTTCGCAGGCGGAGAATTCAATTCAACGGCTACTCATAGCTTTACTGTTGGCAGTAACAACGGCGGTGGTACTGGCGGCGGTACCGGCGGTGGCAGTAACAGCGATCTTGGCGTTTACTATCAAACGGCCGAAGGCCTTAGTGGTTACGCTCTAAAAACTGCACTGCACGATATTATTAAAGGTCATAGCAACCAGGGTTACGGTGCACTGTGGACCTTCTACGAGCAAACAGAAATTGATAACTACTACGAGAATGATGGTTCAATCCTGGATATTTATTCGGAAGCACCAAATGGTTCTGATCCTTTCAACTTCACCAAAGTGACCGACCAATGTGGTACCTACAGCGGTGAGGCTGATTGTTACAACCGTGAGCATTCGTTCCCGAAAAGCTGGTTTGGCGGCAAGATTGAGCCGATGAATTCCGATGCACACCACATTTTCGC
This sequence comes from Planctobacterium marinum, assembly GCF_036322805.1. Lineage (GTDB taxonomy): Bacteria > Pseudomonadota > Gammaproteobacteria > Enterobacterales > Alteromonadaceae > Planctobacterium > Planctobacterium marinum_A. The sequence continues at coordinate 4,231,209 of NZ_AP027272.1, forward strand.
TACCGACGGATATGTCAACGCGCAACGTGGCAGTTTCCCTTACGGTGAAGTAGGCAGCGCTACATATACCTCAAGCAATGGTTCAAAGCTCGGCTCTGCTGCTTCTGGTTTAGGTTACTCTGGTACTGTGTTTGAGCCCATTGATGAATTCAAGGGAGACCTGGCCCGTGCTTATTTCTACATGGCCACTCGCTATGAAGATGTGATTTCAGGCTGGCAGAGTAACAGCACTTATGGGGATGCGGTATTGAATGGCTCTTCTGATCAAGTATTCGAGAGCTGGTTCTTAGCACTAATGAAGCAGTGGCACAATCTTGATCCGGTGAGTCAAAAAGAAATTGATCGCAACAATGCTGCCGAACTACACCAGGCCAACCGCAACCCGTTTGTGGATCACCCTGAGTTTGTTTCCAGCATCTGGGGCAACTAAAACTATAATAATAAGACCGACGACAGAAGGCACAAGGGCTCCATAGGGAGCCCTTTTTATTCCGAAGCCTGGACTAAGCTCTAAGCCATACCTAGCTGTTGATATACATCAATCAGTTCTTCGTGGATTTTGGCGTTGCTGTATTCAAGACCATCACCTCTGCGCGGATCAGCAATCAACTCCACCCACTTTTCACCGAAGCGTTTTATTTCTTCCTCACTACAGGCATCGGCATTAAACATATATAGAGGCTGTGCATAATTCATTTTTGCCAAATTGGCGGTTAACTGAAAAGGTTTAAGTAGCTCAGGAGTTACTCAAAAAAGAAGGTGATTACGGACTGACAATGCGACAGGTAGCAGCCAATGCCGATATGACCTTAAGTAATGTTCAGTACTATTTCAAAAATAAAAATGAGCTTCTTAAAGCCATGGCTGACAGGTACTTTAACGCTTGTTTAAATGAAATGAGAGGTATGGCACCGATTGGCACCAAACAGAATATAGAGCTGGATCTGCAATCTATGTTGACGACTTTTTTGGGTCATGGAATAGAACTATCAGAAATGTGTCGGATTTTCAGGGAATATTGGGCAATATCTACGCGTAATCAGAGTATTGATGATCACATACAAGAATATTACAGAGAAATGGTATTGATCCTGTCAAATCTTCTTAAACCCGCAGCTAAGTCAGACAAGAGTTTATCCATAGCGGTATCATTGCTTATCCCCTACGTAGAAGGATATTCCATAACCGCTAAAACGATGCCTGAAGACATCAACAGCGTTACACAAATATTGACTCAAATTTTCCTGCATGAACTGCAGAATCAGGCTTAACTTCAAATAACTCTGAAATATTACTTCGCCTTTTTCCCTCTATACACGTACTACTAATAAGTCCCCATTTAGCACATCACATGGAGAAGATGGATGAAAAAAACGGCAATAGCTTTAAGTACAATTTTAAGTCTTGGCTTAGTGACCCAGTTGGAGGCTGCAAAACCCGAATCGGTGCAAGCCCACGAATTGGTTGAACTTTTTGAAAAATTGAGTGGCAAACATCCCGGCCTTCGCAAAGCACATGCCTCAGGCGTATGTGCTACCGGCAGCTTCATGCCAAACTCTGAAGCGGGTCCTTTTGCTGATGCGCCTTTACTCAGCAGTGGTGAGCTACCCGTATCTGTGCGCTTTTCCATGGGTGGCGGTAACCCCAATGCCGATGAGCGCACACCGGGCACACGAGGAATGGCAGTACAGATAACCCTTGAAGATGGCTCAAGGCATATTTTCACCGGCAATAACTTTCCGGTTTTTGCCGGTAAAGACCCCGAAACCTTTTTTGGTTTTTTAAGCACGCTGCTCCCCGATGAAAATGGTCAACGCAATCCGCAAAAAACCATGGAATACATCAAGGCTCACCCCAGTGTTCAGGCCAATGCAGCGTGGAATCAGCAAGCGAAAACCGCTTACTCTTATGCCAATACTGAGTTTTTTGGTTTACACACCTTCTTTTACAACAGCGGGGATGAATCAGTGATGTTTCGCTGGCACATCTCACCGGATTTGGGGGTAAAAACCATGGAAACAGAACAGGCTAAATCGCTGGAAACCCCCTTTCTGGCACAACGTTTAACAGAGCAATTAGCTGACGGTACCGTGAGTTTTTCCCTTAACGTGAGTTTGGGAGAAGAGGGAGATGCCATAAACGATCCTTCCTCCCAGTGGCCCGGGGGCAGACAAGTGGTTAATTTAGGAAAAATTACGCTTAAAAGCGCTGGCGGAGATGACTGTACTGGAATTAATTTTGATCCCAATGTACTTTCTCAAGGTTTCAAGCCTAGCAATGATCCCGTGCTTAAAATGCGCTCTACGGCCTACGCAATTTCTTTTGGAAAGCGTTTGAGCGGACAGTAACAAATTGAGGCTCTCCATATCAGGTGCCAGGGAACAGTTAATGCCAAGCTGAAATGACGTACTATAATAAATAGTATTCTTTTTTGCTTAGTCATTTAACCAAGGTCCAGATAGTGAGAGCTTCACTGACATTTGTGCTTTTCACGATGATTGTTAGTAGCGCCCCCTCGCTAGGAAATATTCTAAAATATATCCCATCGAATGACGCTAACGATATCCAAAAAATCTATTTTGTGGATGTTCTCAACGCTACTTGCACGCGAGCCAACCAGCTAGGTAAGTCTTGTCAGCTTGAAGTCGTTGAGACATCAATGTATCAACAAAGGCAACTCAAAAGTCTCGATGAAGGACTCTTGGATGTCAGTTGGACGGTCACATCACGCGAGAGAGAAGCAAACTTTCTCCCTGTTAAAATTCCACTTACCAAAGGCTTAATTGGCTACAGGATTGCTGTATTCAATACTATGTTCGCAGCTAGTTTTGATAAAGGAGCACCACTTAGTAACATTAAAAAGCTCAACCATATTCAAGGTCATGATTGGCCCGATACCAAAATTTTAACTGCGAATGGTTTTAATGTTTCGCCCACTAGTTGGTACTCAACCCTATATCGGTCGTTGGACGCAGGGCATTATGATGTTATTTTGAGGGGGTTATTTGAAGTTCTCTCTGAATATGAACTGTATAAAACGCCAAATATTAAAATAGATGCCAATCACGCTTTTTATTATCCGTCTGCCATCTACTTTTTCGTCTCCAAAAAACGCCCGGAATTAGCCGATTTATTGATGACAGGCCTGGAGTCACTTATCGAAACCGGCGATTTTGATAAAATGTTCTTGGAATTCGCCCCCCATGCAACAGCATTTGAAACACTAAATCTGGATGCGCGTAAAGTCCATTATCTGGAAAACCCCCTGTTGCCAAACTCGTTCAGTTTATCCGATAACCGATTGTGGCATATTGCCCCAAAAAACACTGATGATTCATTACACTAAAAATGTCACAAGTTACTGCTCTTAGGCACAAATTAAGGCTTAACAAAACGCAAGCCGAAGCGGTCTTGCTGGCCTTTAAAATCTCCCCATGGCTTAGTGTGATCATCCGCAAGGTTACGCAAACTCTGTAGCTCAGCGTCCAATTCAAAGCCCTCTACCATTACCACTTGTTTAACATAGTTTTCATCAATTCGGTGTAAATCACCTATATTGGCGAGGCCCGAGCCAATGGCCGCAGCGTTGTCCAATATGATAAGTTTGCCACCCGGCTTTAATGCTTTTAACAACGTAGGGAACAAATCATCATTCATTTCTTCGTTCAAATAGATATCGTGAAGAATATAAAAAATAACGATGCCATCAAGTTGGCCATCCGCAACTTTTAACTCTTCTAACATCTTACCATGCTGGCTCAGGTGGTGCTGTTTTAAAGAAACCACATTGGCTAAACGCTCTTCAGCTAAGCGCTGCTGGTTATATAAAAAGTGGGCGTAGACTTTGCCCGTGGTGCCCACAACCCAAGACAAGAGTTCTGTGGTGTAGCCCCCACCCGCGCCTAATTCAACCACCTTGTCGCCCTCGTTAATTTGCGTAAACAACAAGGTCTCTAAAGGCTTTCTGGCCTCATCGTACTGTAAATCAGAAGCGAGCCGCTCAGGATGCTCAATAGCAGATTGATAAAGTTCTGATTTACTTGCGTGTGCTTGAAGCAAAAAAAGAGGAGATAGCATTATTGCCAAGAGCAGTTTTAGTACATGAGGTTTTGCATTTCCCATCGTGGTTCCTTGTGTTCTTATTATTTAGAATAAATTAACTTACCGATGCAATGTACCCGCTTTTACTCATGAGTTTAAATGATAAGATATCATGTGCAGATGAATTTTTTTCATAAGGATATTGTGTGCCCTTTCCCTCACTCAAATCAATTCAGGCATTTGAAGCCACAGCTCGACACCTCAGCTTCAGTCTTGCCGCCAAAGAGCTTTATGTCAGCCAAAGTGCGGTTAGCCACCAGGTTAAATCGTTAGAAAAAGCACTAGGGAAACCACTATTTCAGCGCCAGAATAATCGTATAAGCCTGACGGTTTATGGGGATGCATTATATCTGGTGGCACGAGAGTCTTTCGCCCGACTAAAAACCATTACTGATAACCTATCGTACCAAAGTAAATTCAAAATTCGTGTTATGGCGCAATCAGCCATTGCCATCGACTGGCTGGCCAGAAGGTCAGTACATTTTCAGCAGCAACACGCCGATATCGAAGTTGAAATAGCCATGGCAGTAAGCGACACAGATTTCGATCCTTTTGACTACGATGTCATCGTTGCCACCTGGCCTCAGCCGGACAATTTCAAAAGTGAGGCAATTAGAAAAGAGCAATGGTACCCGGTCTGCACGCCTGAGCTACTCGCAACAATTGACTTATCGAGTCCAACAAATCTGTTGCACCATACGCTATTCAGCTCTGAGAATAAGCAAGACTGGAAAATGTGGATGAAACAATATCGAATTGAGACAATTGAAGAAGCAGAGTTACAGTTATTCAGTAATACCATATTAGCCACCAAAGCAGCATTAAGCGGCCTGGGTGTCGCGCTAAGTTGTGATTTTCTCTGCTATGACCTGGTCAAACAAAAGCAATTGGCAGCCATAAAACAGTGGCCCTACGACCTACCATGGGGGAACTTCACTATCCACTACAGAGAAAACAGTCACCTTAGTGAGCAAATTCAGATTTTTAAAAACTGGATTATCAAAACCAGTCAGGATGAGCGACTCTGATTCTTCATCTTGCCATTCAGGGCTTTTTCACCCACTCGCCTTCCATATTCTGAATAAAATGCCCGGACTGGGTTTTTTCTGCCGCTTTTTCAGCAGCCAGTTTAGCCACCACTTCCAGGCTGACACCATTTTTTTCAGCCAGCTTTTGATAAAGCGCTTTGCGTTTGCCATTCACATCTTCGATGAGCTTAAGCGCTTCGCTATTTTGAACCACCAAGCCAAGGTAGCCATCTAATTGCTCACCCACCAGACCTTGTGCTTTAGCTTTATCCAGAGAAATGGCAAAAGCTGCCGTATTAAATGCCAAAAGGCACAGCAATAGTAGAGGTTTAAGAAAGTGTTTCATATTCGGTTCCCAAAGCAAGATTAAAACAATTCGCTGTCTTCACTGAAGACATCGTCCAATTCTTTATCCAGTTTTACCCGGATTTCATGCTCAATTTTGACGTTGAGATTGATGGTTATCGGCTCTTTTGCCGCCACCTCGACCCTATGGGTACAACCTGTTAGCACAATCGCTAACAAGGCGATGCCCGTCGTTGCAATCCCCTTCATGTTAATTCCTCTTTGGGTTGTATCACTGTTGACTAAAGCTATTTGTCTTAAATCAGGCTTAAAATCGTTGTTCTATGGCTTTCGAAATATCTTTACCTGCTCGCAGCGCCTTTAGTCCTGTATATAAGTTGGTGCTGAAGGTGGGGTTAAAGTTGATGGGTTGCTGTTTTTCCACGTTCATCCCTTGCATCTTCACCGCCAATTCAAGCCAACCATTGGGCTGCAAACTCATAGTGGTATCTAATTTAGAATATTGTAAATTCTCCAAAAGACTCAATGTTGAAGCCAGATTTTTTTGACTACTTTTGAGACTCATAAATGCCGGATTGTCACTGATGCGAATCACACCCGGTTGCATAGCATTGAGATTAGCATGCGGCACACTAACAGAACCTTCGCTGAACAAAACCGGGATCTTGCCACTAAGCGCACCTGTGACATGCAGCCCTTGTTGATTGAATAGCTCTACCAGTTCAGCTACCGACAGACGCTCAACCAACAAATTAAGCTGTCCTTGCCCGGCCATAGGATAAAAGGGCTGCTGTACTTTAATCTGGCCACTCAACAGATTCGCCTTGAAGTTACTTATCAGTAGATTCAGTTGCAGCTGATCGTCGCTAGTGCTTTTTATACCATATTCAAAGTTGATATCACTGACATCTACACCCGCAAAAAAATTGCCAATCTGAATTGCGTTTGAGGTTGAAATAATCCTTCCATCGGACTGTATTTCTCCTTTGAATTCAGTGTTCAAATCTGACAGCGCGTAATTCTGCCAAGCCCCAGATGCGTCACTCAGAGCCACTTCAACTTGTATTGGCCCAATCTGACCTTGCTCAAATTTACCAGTAGCGCCAGCCGACATTGTGCCTTGGGCCACTTTTAATGTCTCAGGCAGACCGTGCACAAGAGAGTACAGGGATGCTAAGCCGGTAGATTCTAACTGAGTATCGAAATGTAGACTTGATGGCTCTCCAGACACTTTCAGCGATGCATTAACCTGCTCTCGCAGGGTAATAGTGTTGTTCATCTGCACCTTATCAACAGCAAGATTATAGTTGCCCGAGAGCGCAAGGGATTCTGGTTTAAACTGTAATTGGGATGAGAAAGCTAACTTGGGCTGTTCGATTCTGGCACGGTAATCTCCTGTTATTTGCCACTCATCAGTACTAAAACTGGCATTACTTTGTCCCGCTACCAGGGTATCAGCAAAATCTGCGTTACTACCAGCCGGCAGCAATCTGAACAATTCATCACTACTAAACTGCCATGCCAAATTGTTTAGATTAAGTGTTGCCGCTTGATACTGCAGTTCACCGGAAATCTCTCCAGAAACGGCGACGGTTTGCATTGAATCAGGCCTGTTTTGCTGCAATTGCAGTGCAACATCAGTGGTATGCCTCGCAGCTAAAATGCCCTCTATCAAATTCACAACAATGCCATCAAGCTTCAACTGCTGCTCAGCACTTTTCACTAACAACGGGCCTTCATTTCGAATTTCCAGATCATCAGACAATATAAGAGCAACAGGCAGTTGCAGGGATACCGTCTCACTCAATGGGTTTTGTAATTGCCACCCTGATAAGAGCGCTTGCTGTAAATACAGACTTGTAAGTTCGGAGATGCCAGTAATACTCAAAGGCGATTGTGAGATATTACTTACCCGCCATTGCTGCTTGCCTTCCATTACATTGAAGGCCGCTTCAAAATCCAAATCTCCTGTGACGCTGATGGCTTTGGTTGATATTTCTGACAGCAGTAATTGCGTTTTAAGATTGGTGATGGAATGACTAGAAACTAATTGTGCTGGATTTTTGCCATCGACATCCAGCTGACCTAACCACATTCCGGAAACAGCGTGCAATGGCTTGAGCCGCACTTTTTGTTCCGCACTGGCTAACCGATTAACCTCCGCATATAAGTCTGCCAGGCTGAGCTGCCAGGCTAATTTATATTTACTCTGCTTATTTTGGGTTAATTTCAGCCATTGCTGTTTATCTAATAAACTACTGATGGTTAATCTGTTTTCACTGGCACTGGATTTGTTGTTTAACGACCAGCTCAGCAAGGGATTTTCAACCAACTTAGCCGTTTGCTCTTCTGGCGATGACGAGACCTTCAGCGTGATTTGCGCGATAGATAACTCAGGCAGTTGCACGAAGGGAATATCGGCAAGTACTGCAAGAGTTTGTGCCACTGTTGGCTCGGGAGCTTGCTTTTTGTCAGTGGTATGCTTAAGGAATTTGTTAGCAGGTACACTGATATCCAGGCGCTGTATTTGTGCCTGAGACAATACCGCTAACTTTGAGGATGAGGACCATAACTGTCCCAAAGACAGGACCAGTTCGGCATCTCGCACAAGCAATGTAACGTCATGGAATTCCAAGCAAAGCTCGTTTATTGCTATGCGATTAAGCCCCTTAACAGACCAATCTAAACATTGCAGTTGGCCTTCTAATTCAGCCACACTGCTGGCCACCTTTTGCTGCACGTAATAGGGCAGATAAACAAGGCTCAATATCCCTAATATCAACAGTGCACTTGCAGCAGCCAGTAAACGCTTACTCATCTATCAATAATTTTCGATTTAGTGAATCAAACTGCATCATAGCGAGTAATTCATGACCATGGTATGAATTGCAAGAAATTGCCAAAAAAAACGCCGCTTAAAAGCGGCGTTTCTGATCCTGTCAAACAAGTTTGCTTAGAATGCAGGCTTGTCTTCAGTGTTGTTGTATCGCTCAACACTGTCTACGATTTCTTTTTTCGCAGCGGCAGCATCGGCCCAACCTTCGATTTTCACCCATTTGTTAGGCTCTAAATCTTTGTAGTGAGCAAAGAAGTGCTCAATTTGTTTGAGCAATGGCTCTGAAACCTGCGTATATTCTGTAATACCGCGATATAAAGTCGAAAGCTTATCTTTTGGTACTGCCAGTACTTTGGCATCTTCACCAGATTCATCCGTCATTTTCAGTACACCCACAGGACGACAAGTGATCACAGAGCCCGCCAACAATGGGAATGGAGTGATAACTAATACGTCTACCGGGTCACCGTCATCAGACAAGGTATGCGGCACATAGCCATAGTTAGTTGGGTAGTGCATTGGTGTAGCCATGAAGCGATCAACAAAAATTGCGCCAGACTCTTTGTCTACTTCATATTTTACCGGATCAGAATGGGCCGGGATTTCGATAATGACGTTTACTTCTTCTGGTGAGTTCTTACCAGTTGGTACAGAATTTAAGCTCATGGGGATTCCTGAGGTTACAAGTTTTAAGAATTACCGGGAATTATAAGGTCAAACCGGCCCGATTCAATGTTTGCCTTAGCGTTTGCGGGCATTAAATAGAAGAATTTTCCTGACAGATAAACAAATGGTGCCGAGAAGGCACCATTTTTATCCAGTTATTTTTACAATTTTCAATCAAGCATCGCTGGTTTTTGTGGAGATCATCCGCTGTTTTACAGTGACAAAGCCTGCTTTCAAATAACCGAACAGCTTGCCAAAGAACCATTTGATATCTTCTAATATCATATACAGACTCGGCACCAGAAGTAATGTCACCAGTGTGGCATAAAGCACCGCTGAGCCCAAAGCGACCGCCATCGGAATAACAAACTGAGCTTGCAAACTGGTTTCAAACATTATGGGTAAGACACCCACAAATGTAGTTATCGAGGTGAGAGTGATAGCTCTGAAACGGGCGCAACCCGCCTCGATCACGGCATCTCGAATACTAAAGCCCTCTTTGCGTTTTTGGTTCACATAATCCGTCATAACCAAACTGTCATTGATAACCACCCCTGCAGCGGCCACCAATCCATAGGTAGACATCATGCTCATGTCCATTCCCATGAAAAAATGCCCCCAGATAGCACCTGTGATACTAAAGGGAATAACTGACATAATGATGAGCGGTTGCGCATAACTCTTAAGTGGTACGGCTAACAAAACATATACCATCATCATCCCTGCGAGGAAAAACATCAGCTGTTCGTTTTGCTGTGCTTGCTCTTCTTCGATGGAGCCGCCCAACTCAGTTTTAACAGAAGGAAATTTGTCCTTCAATTGCGGTAACAGCTTGTCCTCAATGGTTTTCACCACTTCGTTTGGCTCTACCAACTGCGAATCTATCGCGCCCCAAACGTAAACACTCCTGAAACCACCTTCACGACGAATATAGCTAATGCCCGGTTCTTCAGTCAGTGAAGCGACATCTCCCAGCATAACTTCCCGACCTTGTGGCGTTGTAATAACGGTATATTTCAATTCCGCCATACGCTCACGGGTGAGTTTGGGATAGCGCACCATCACTTTGACCTCTTCACCACCATCACGGATAACTCGCTGGGCTTCGCCACCGTAGAAACTGTTACCCACCTGACGTGCAACATCGGCTAAACTGAGACCGAGATCATAGGCCACCGGTAGCAACTCCAGCTGGATCTCCTTACTGGCGGGATCGATTGTCGAGCTAACATCAAATAACCCTTCTTCCTGTTGCAGCATGGCAATAAACTCGCGTCCCGCGGCATTGAGGACTTCAATATCACCTCCAAACAGCAAATAACCGAAATCATCCCCATCGCCGTTATCGTTTACATCGTCTCGAATAGAGAACGACTTAACACCGGGAATTTCCGGAATCGCAGCCCGCCAGCGGCGCGATAACTCGAAGGCGTCAAATGGGCGTAATTCCTCGTCTACAAGCGGTACTACAATACGAGCTTCAGTACGTCCCTGGTTGAAGGACAACATATCTTTAACCATCTTTTGCCCAAATTCGGCTTCTGTTTGCCTGTCAACATCCAGAATCACTTGCTCAATAGTCCTCAGAGCGTTAATGGTTCGGGTATCCGAAACGGTTTCGTTCATCTCTATGCTGATTGAGGGAAAATCATGAGATACTTTGGGGAAAAAGACGAAGCGCACGTAATTTGCCTGAAACAGCGCTAAAGAAATCATAAGCAGCGCAACGAATGACATTAACACCGTCCAGCGCCACTCTGTACAAAGTGTCACAAAGCCACGATATTTTACGTTTACAAAATGCTTAAAGGCGGTGTTGAACCTGGCTCGCCAGGAGTTTTTGCGCACTTCGCTAAACTTGGTATGGGCAATATGCGCAGGCAGAATGAGTTTGGACTCAATAAGACTGAATACCAGACACAAAATACATACCATGGCGATATTGTAGAAGAATTGGCCCTGAGGACCCGAGGCCATGGTAAATGGCGCGAATACAGCAATGGTGGTTAACACACCAAAGGTTGCCGGGGTAGCTACGCGTTTTGCGCCACGGACGACATTCTCAACGCCCCCGCCTTTGGCCTCAATTTCGGTGTAGGAGGCCTCCCCTATGACGATGGCATCATCCACGACAATACCCAGTACCATAATGAACGCAAACAAGGACAAAATATTAATAGTGACACCAAAAACCGGCATCATCATAACAGCGCCCAGGAAACACACAGGCAAGCCAACCATTACCCAAAAGGCCAAACGAAAACGCAGGAACAGGGTGAGCATAATGGCTACCAATATGGCTCCTTGAAACAGGTTCTTCAACATCATGTCCAGGCGCGCGTTCAGGTAGAATGTCATATCTACCACCGGCTCTATTTTAAATCCCTCTGGAAGAGTCTTGTTGCGTTCTTCAATAAAGCGTTTAACTGACTCGGCAACCGGGATCATGTTTTGTTCTTTGGTGGCCTTCACCGCCATCCAAATTGCATTTTTCCCGGAATACTTGAAATAACGCTCTCCTTCGGTAAACCCATCTTTAATCACGGCAACGTCTTGTAATACGACGCGAGCGCCATTGTTACCAATCTTCACCGGGATATTTCGAAATTCGTATCCATTGTAAAACTGACTTTCTACCCGCACGGCTACCACACCGGCATCAGTGCGCATTTCACCCGCTGAAATATTAGCTGAATAACGATTAATGGCATTAGTAACATCATCAAGAGTCAGATTGTATTTGCGCAGCTGATCCGGTTGAATTTCAATGGCAATCTCATCATCAGGTGCTGATATTTCCACCAAAGAAACATTAGACAATTGCAGTAATTCGTCCTCAATTTGTTTGGCAACTGGTTTGAGTTGCGTCAGCGGTACATCGCCCACCAAGGCCAGCTCAATGACTTGCTGTTGGAACTCAACTTGATAGACGTTTACCGGCTCCATGCCCGCAGGAAAAGTGGCAATACCATCGACCCGCAATTTGACCTTGTCTAAGACATCCGTCAGGTCCGCTTCTTCCATAATTTCCAGCGAGACATTGCCACTACCGCGATTGGCTCTTGAAATGATCTTTTTGATTTCAGTGACATCTTTCAGGGCCTCTTCCACCTTAACCATGATGCCTTCCTCAATTTCCTGAGGAGAAGCGCCGGGGTAAACGGCATTAACGTGAATGTAGTTAATCTCAATATTAGGGAACATCTGTCGCTGGATGGTAAAGTAGCTCACGATACCCATCACGATAATGAAAAACATCATCAAGTTTGCAGCAACAGAGTTATTGGCAAACCACGCAATTATGCCCGTTTGCTTGTCATTTTCAGTACTCATTACACACCCCTTACTTTAAAGGCTGGCTGTCGGTTCAGTGCCGTCTTCCAATTTAACTTCCATACCCTTTTGTGGGTACTCGGGCAACGTTGTCACTATGCGATCATTGTTCTGCAAACCATCGCTCACTAGGTAAAACTGTCCTTCTTCACGCAATACGGCGACATTTCTTGGCTCTAGCTTCTGCTCGCCATCCACTACCCAAACCGTCTGATTGGTCACCAGCTCTTGCGGCAACTTAAAGACGTTTTCAAGCGTCTTACCGATGAAATTCACTTCCGCGAAGCTACCGAATTTCAGTTTAGGTGCACCAGTTTTAAGGCCGTAAGGATCGGCAACTCGGGCAACCACCTGGCCCATACGCGTGGCGGTATCTACCACGCCTAAATCTCGCGCGATAACACCGTCCCGGCGGATGGTCTGAATACCCTTGCTTACCACATTGGCTCTAACGCCTGTAACTTCATCGGGTAAAAAAGCAGTGTCAAAACCGGCAATGGGTAAAGTAATTTCGGCATATTCAACATTATAAAGCTGGGCTACTTGCGCACCCGTAGACACAAATTGGCCGACACCTAAGCTGCGGGATACTACGAGTGCGTCATATGGCGCTTTTACTTCACAATTGTCTAAATCGCGCTGAGCGATTTTCAGTTGCGCTTCAGCCGATTTAACATTGGCTTGAGCAGTCAATAATTGGGGTTTGCGCAAGTACAAATCGGTTACTCTGGCTGCAGGAATTTGCTTGGCCTCTTCCTTAGCCGCATCAGCACGCGCTTGCTCCTCGATTAACGCCGCTTTAGCCTGCGATAAAGTGGCTTGCGCACTGTAAAGTGCCGCCTGGTATGTGTCCTTTTCGATGCTGAACAGGGTTTCGCCTCGCTTGATAAGCCCACCCGGCACAAAATTGGGATGCCAGCTCACGACCTCTCCCGAGACTTGCGCAGATAAGCTCGTGGATTCAAGCGGCTCTACCTCGCCATAAGCGGTGATCACCACCTGGTAATTTTGCGCTGAAATAGCCTCAACGCTTACTTTAGGGCGTGTATCAACTACCGCATCCTCTTCCGCTTTTTGTGCTGTCGCGGTAATGGCCGTCATCCCCGCCATACCAAATGCAATTACACCAAAGGGTAAAAGCCCTTTTAACCACTTCTTCTTCATAACCAAATAACCTTGTTAACTTGCGGAATATTCTATTGAAACTCATGTCAATGGTCTTACAAGATTTGTAAACAACTATGAGTAACTTGACACTAATTGACACCAGTAGCCGCTAATACGGCACTAAGTAACATTTTGCTTTGTCTATTCTGGCATTTTCCTGACAAAAAACCATGTGACAAAAGTCACCTTAGCACAGGTTTTTATCAAAACTTCATTACTTGAACATTAAATCCCCACTAAATTTGTGTCATTGAGATTGAGTAAGACTTTTTACAAGGCACTTTTTTGCAATAGCGCTATAGTAAAAAGAGCAATTTAATTACCATCACGAGGTGGGAGGAATTTCTAAAGGGCAAATCTTTACATTTCATTAACATTCTCACACACTGTAGATTATTGAAGGAAATTTAAACAACAAGCGGGACGCATTCGCTAACAGTCAATGCGCTTTGCATGATAGTCGGTTTCAGGAAGAGTAGTATCAGGCTATCCAATAACAATAAGAAGGAAAGTACATGGCAGAATTAACATATCTACCTCCAATTATGGGTGCGGTCGGTCTGCTCTTCGCCCTGATTATTTATACCCTGATTAAAAAACACCCCGTCACCAATGACGCTATCGCTAAAATTGCCGATGCCATTCATCTGGGCGCCATGGTGTTTATGCATCGCGAATACAAGATGCTATTCATTTTTGCCGTGATTGTGATGGCCTTTGTCTACTTTTCATTAGGGGCGAATACCACTCTGGCATTTGCAGTGGGCGCTGGCTGTTCTGCATTAGCTGGCTATATTGGTATGTTTACTGCCACGAAAGCCAATGTACGCACCACTCAAGCCGCTCACGATAGCGGCCCGGCTAAAGCCTTATCCATCGCCTTTATGGGTGGCTCTATAATGGGACTTTGTGTGGCCTCCATGGGTTTACTCGGCCTTGGCTTTTTATATCTTTATTTCGGTGGTGACCCGGAATCTGCACATGCCATTCACGGTTTTGGTATGGGGGCGTCCATTGTCGCCCTATTCTCGCGTGTTGGCGGTGGTATCTACACCAAGAGTGCCGATGTGGGCGCAGATCTGGTAGGTAAGGTTGAAGCCGGCATACCTGAAGACGACCCGCGTAACCCTGGTGTTATTGCAGACAACGTCGGCGATAATGTAGGTGATGTGGCTGGTATGGGTTCTGATATCTTTGAATCCTATTGCGGCTCAATGATAGCGACAATCGCCATCGCCTCGACAATGACTGTTGGTATCTTGGGCAGCCGTGAATCCCTGATGTTCTTACCCCTCGCCCTGGCATCAACTGGCTTAATTTGCTCAATTCTGGGCATTTTGTTGGTGAAAGCCATGTCTTCCAGTAAACCCGATGTGGCGTTGCGGGCCGGTACTATGTCTTCCGCGCTGATTTTTATTGCGGCGGCATGGTTTGTAATTTCTGAAGCTGGTATTAGTAGCAATGTTTGGTGGTCGGTGATCACTGGTGCCGTGGGCGGTATTATTATTGGCCTGGTAACTGAGTATTACACTGCCGCTGCGCCGGTACGTAAAATTGCCAAATCTGGTGAAACCGGCTCAGCTACAGTAATGATCACAGGATTATCCGTGGGTATGCAGTCAGTGGTGATCCCGGTGCTTACTATCTGCGTCATTATCTATATCTCTACCACTTTGTCGGGTTTATACGGTGTGGGCATCGCCGCCGTAGGCATGTTAGCTACCGTCGGCATTACCATGGCCATCGATGCCTATGGTCCCGTAGCAGATAATGCGGGAGGCATTGCTGAAATGGGTGGTTTAGGCGAAGAAACTCGCAAAATTACTGATTCCCTGGATGAGTTAGGCAATACCACTGCAGCAATCGGTAAAGGCTTCGCCATAGGTGCAGCAGCACTGGCGGCACTAGCTATCATTGCCGCATTCGTGGAGACGCTATCCCTGAAAGGCGAGTTTATTTTACATTTGGGTAATCCCACCGTACTGATGGGACTATTTATCGGCGGTGTTCTGCCCTTCTTAATTTCGTCCATTACAATGACGGCAGTGGGCGACGCGGCATTCGATATGATTCAGGAAATTCGCCGCCAGTTCAAAGAAATCCCCGGATTAATGGAAGGCAAAGCAGAGCCGGATACCGGTCGCTGTGTGGATATTGCTACCAAAGCAGCCCTGCAGAAGATGATTCTACCCGGAGCCATTGCTGTTGCTGTACCGCCTCTTGTAGGATTCGGTCTAGGTGCCCACGCGCTAGGCGGCATGTTGGGCGGAGCATTATTGGGCTGTGTATTGTTGGCCCTGATGATGGCCAATGCCGGTGGTGCCTGGGATAACGCGAAAAAGTATGTGGAAAAAGGTAATTATGGTGGTAAAGGCTCAGATGTGCACGCTGCCACTGTTGTGGGCGACACGGTAGGCGATCCCTTCAAGGACACCTCTGGCCCTTCCATGAACATCCTGATCAATGTCATGGCGATAGTCAGCCTGGTGATAGCTCCACTGCTGTAAGTCGCAACCAACGTTCGCGTAAAACAAAAAAACTGCACTTCGGTGCAGTTTTTTATTGGGGCAGCTCCGAGACTCTATCTAAGAGAGAACTCTGACACTCACCACATGTTCGACCTTTTTTATGGCCTCAATCACGTCATTCGACGGCGTATCTTCAACATCGATAATGTTGTAGGCCAGTTCGCCCCGACTTTTGTTCACCATGTCTGCGACATTCACTTCATACTCGGCCAAAACACCTAATACATGCCCTAAAACGCCGGAAACATTACTGTTGGCAAAGGTGATACGCACCGTGCCCGGATCTCGCTCCATGGCAATAGCCGGGAAATTAACTGAGTTTTTAATATTTCCGTTTTCCAGGTAATCAATTAGCTGATTGGCCGCCATAACGGCACAGTTTTCTTCTGCTTCTTGGGTACTGGCACCAATGTGCGGCATAGCCAGAACATCGTTGCGCCCGATTAAACAAGGCTCTGGAAAATCACAGATGTATTGGGATAAACCGTTATTGCTATCCAGGCTAGCCAGCACGGCCTGCGCATCGACAATAGCATCTCGGGCGAAGTTTAACAGCACGGCTCCCGATTTCACATAGGCCAGAGTATCGCTATTTAGCATGTGTCGAGTAGCGTCAATGGCGGGCACATGTAAAGTGATATAGTCCGATTTGCTTAACAGACTTTGCAGGTTTTCCATGCGCTGCACCTGATTGGGCAAACGCCACGCCGCCTCCACCGATAGCGCCGGGTCAAAACCCAACACTTCCATGCCGAGGGCCAGTGCTGTCTCTGCCACCATGGAGCCAATAGCTCCCAATCCTACCACGCCAAGCTTTTTGCCATACAGCTCGTTGCCAGCAAAGTTTTTCTTTTCCTTTTCCAACAGTACACTCATCTCACCAGCATCGTGGATATGAGTCAGTGTTTGTACATAGTTCATGCCACCAGTAATACCACGGGAGCCCAATAATAATCCGCACATTACCAATTCTTTTACGGCATTGGCATTGGCGCCGGGCGTATTGAATACCACGATACCCCGCTCGCTGCATTGCTTAACGGGCACATTATTGACGCCCGCGCCAGCGCGAGCGATGGCCTTGAGCGTTTCTGGCAATAACTCATCATGTAATTTATGACTACGCAACAGCATCGCATCAGGGTGTGCAATGTCACCGCCTACTTCATAGTTTTCTCGAGAGAATCGTTCCAGACCATTAACGGAAATGCGATTGTAGGTTTTGATTTTGAACATTGCACTCTCCCTGT
The DNA here is from genome assembly GCF_036322805.1 of Planctobacterium marinum. GTDB lineage: Bacteria > Pseudomonadota > Gammaproteobacteria > Enterobacterales > Alteromonadaceae > Planctobacterium > Planctobacterium marinum_A. The sequence continues at coordinate 4,248,424 of NZ_AP027272.1, forward strand.
TTTAACTATTCACTTGTTCATAGGCCCAGTCTAACCAAGGCATTAATGCCACCAGATCAGTGCTTTCCACCGTTGCACCACACCAGATGCGCAAGCCCACAGGTGCATCTCGATAGGCACCAATATCAAACGCCACAGCTTCGCTTTCCAGAATTTTAACCATGGCCTTCACTTTGTCTTCCTCGATGTCCAGTACCAAACAGACACTGGTGGAGCTCAAAGTAGTATCGTCTTTGGCCAGAAATGATATCCAGTCGCGGCTGGCTACAAACTCTCTTATTACCTCGAGATTGGCATCACAACGTGCAATAGTTTGTGATACACCACCAATACTCTCAACCCAATCCAGAGCATCAAGGTAATCGGCAACGCAGAGCATGGAAGGTGTATTGATAGTGGCCCCTTTGAATACGCCTTCAATCAGCTTACCGCCTTTAGTTAAGCGGAAGATTTTAGGCAAAGGCCAGGGCGGCGTGTAGGATTCCAGACGCTCGACGGCGCGAGGACTCAAAATCAGCATACCGTGGGCACCTTCACCGCCCAACACTTTCTGCCAGGAGTAAGTGACCACGTCAAGTTTGTGCCACGGCATATCCATGGCAAATACCGCGGAGGTGGCATCACAAATGGTTAAACCTTCGCGGTCATCTGCAATCCAGTCGCCATCGGGGACCCGCACACCTGATGTCGTGCCGTTCCAGGTAAACACCACGTCGCGGCTAAAGTCCACCTGTGCCAGGTCGGGTAATTCACCGTAGTCTGCCTCAAAACGACGCACATCTTGTAGCTTGAGCTGCTTGGTTACATCAGTGATCCAACCTGAGCCAAAGGACTCCCAAGCCAGAATATCCAACCCTCTGGCACCCAATAGAGACCACAAGGCCATCTCTACTGCTCCTGTATCTGATGCCGGCACAATGCCCACCCGATAGCCTTCTGGTAAACCTAACAATTCAGCCGTTTTTGAACAGGCACGCCCCAGGGCATCTTTACCGATCGCCGCGCGATGGGAGCGACCAAGGGTACTGATGTCGAGGTTGTTAACATCGTAGCCTGGACGTTTTGAGCAAGGGCCTGAAGAAAAGTTGGGATTGTGCGGCTTAACGCTGGGTTTCATGTTTGTCCTCATTAGGAAAAGTGCGGGGCATAATGCCAATAGTGGTTAATGCCAATCAGCAATAACAGTTGATATGAGGATAATATTGGAGTTGATTTCGCCTTTACAAGCAAAATGTTATGCCAAAAGGCAATATCGAAGATTGATTTAGAAAATCAGACAAGGAAAAGGAAGGAAGAGGATCTTCCTCCCAGATATGATTCAGATTCTGCTCTTACTCTGAGGCTTGCGCCTGTTGATGATAGCCAAGGCAAGCCTCGACTTCATTAGCAGAGCCCATTATTACCGGCACGCGTTGATGAATATCGGTTGGCATTATCTCCATAATGCGCTGATCACCGCTAGAGGCCATACCACCTGCCTGCTCCATCAAAAAGGCCATGGGGTTGGCTTCGTACATCAATCGCAACTTACCCGGCTTTTTAGGATCGCGATGGTCATAAGGATAAGCAAACAAACCGCCACGGCACAACAAACGGTGAATATCCCCCACCATAGCGGCAACCCAGCGCATATTGTAATTCTTGCCGCGTGGTCCAGTATCACCTGCCAGAAGGTCAGCGACATAAGATTGCATTGCCGGCTCCCAATGGCGCTGATTCGACATATTTATGGCAAACTCTGAGGTATCTTGGGGCACCTGAACATTGCCCTTGGTCAATAGAAAACCACCATGGGTTTTATCTAGCGTATAGATATGTGTTCCTCGACCTGTAGTCAGTGTGAGCATAGTGGAGGGGCCATAAAGCACGTAGCCTGCCGCTACCATTTGTGTGCCAGGCTGTAAGAAAGCTGATGGGTCATTTGGTTCCATCCACTGAGGCGCATGAAAAATAGAAAAAATCGTGCCGATAAGGCTGTTAATATCCGTATTAGATGAGCCGTCCAGTGGATCAAAGCTCACCAGATATTTACCTTCGGGATTACAACCCACCACATCATCTTCTTCTTCCGAAGAAATCGCTTTTACGTAACCGGATTCACTGAGAATATCTTTAATAATCTGATTGGAAATCACATCCAGTTTTTTTGTCTTTCGCCCTGTACATTGTCACTAAGTGTCGAACCTAGTACGCCGGCCAAAGCGCCTTGGCTAACACGGAAGGAGATTTCCTTACAGCCCGCCAGCAAGGTGCGAAGTAATAAAATGAGTTCTAAGGGAGCGCCGTCTTCCTGCAGCTGCGAATTTAAACGTTTCATTGATTGAGGTACCTGTGCTTTATGTCTTGTAGAGTAATTGGGTGTTTGTTGTTCTTATTATGGCGGCTAATGATAAAACAATTTGTAAGTTGACACACCCTCCAAAACCGAAATGTATCACTGACAGGCTGTCAAATAGGTTTTACCCAAGCAACGGCTCTGGTAGTCTTGGCCTGTTGCGAAAAAAGAACAATTTTAAATCATGCATATTCATATTCTTGGCATTTGTGGCACCTTCATGGGTGGCATAGCCGTACTGGCAAGATCCTTAGGTTACAAAGTCACTGGCTCAGACCAAAACGTTTACCCTCCGATGAGCACTCAATTGGAAAACCTGGGTATTGAACTCACCACAGGTTACGACCCGGAACAACTCGATCCTGCCCCAGATATGGTAATCATTGGTAACGCAATGTCTCGCGGCAATGCCGCAGTTGAGGCGGTCTTAGCGAAAAAACTGCCTTACACCAGTGGCCCGCAATGGTTACTTGAACACTTACTGAAAGATAAATGGGTACTGGCGGTTGCGGGAACTCATGGCAAAACCAGCACCTCCAGCATGTTGGCCTGGATATTAGAATACGCCGGAATGAAGCCGGGTTTTTTAATCGGTGGGGTACCGGAAAATTTCGGGGTCTCGGCGCGTGCAGGAGACTCAATATTCTTTGTTATAGAAGCCGATGAATACGATACCGCGTTTTTTGATAAGCGTAGTAAATTTGTCCATTACCGGCCCAACACCCTTGTATTTAACAATCTTGAGTTTGATCACGCAGATATCTTTGACGATTTAGCTGCCATTCAAAAGCAATTCCATCACCTTATCAGAATGATCCCCAACAATGGTCTGATATTAAAGCCCGAATCAGTGCCTGCCATCGAAGAAACTCTGGCAATGGGCTGCTGGACCGAGCAGCAAAGTATCGGCAAAGACTGGCTTGCCAATCTCATCGCGGCCGACGGCAGTGAATTTGATGTGCTGTTTGAGAATCAAAAGGTCGCTACAGTTAACTGGTCATTGATTGGTGAGCACAATGTACACAATGCATTGATGGCTATTGCGGCGGCGCGCAATGTGGGAGTGAGTCCGGAAACGGCCGCACAGGCGCTGGCCAGCTTTAAAAATGTGAAACGCCGCATGGAACTGCGCGGAGAAGCAGGCGGAATAAAAGTGTATGACGATTTCGCCCATCACCCTACAGCAATAACCACAACGTTAGCTGGACTCAGAGCAAAGGTTCAGCAGGAGCGAATTTTAGCCATTCTGGAGCCGCGCTCCAACACAATGAAAATGGGCGTGCACAAAGCCGAACTCATTAGTTCACTGCAAGAGGCGGATGAAATTTATCTGTTGCAGCCAGACAACATCAGTTGGCAACTCAGTGAGTTTGCTCAAAAGAGTAACAAGCCGCTATTCATCTTCGATGATCTGGAATCCATGATCCAGCATATTATCAACAGCAGTCAACAAGGCGACCATCTATTGGTGATGAGCAATGGTGGTTTTGGTGGCATTCACACTAAACTGTTAGAGAGATTGGGAAAAAGTTGAGCACTATGGCGTTTGCAGGACAAATTACATTAGCAATCACAGGAGCATCTGGTGCGCCCTACAGTCTAAAGCTACTGCAATGTCTGGTAGAGGCCAATTATCAGGTGCACTTGTTAGTATCAAGCGCAGCCAAAGTCGTTTTTGCTACAGAGGAAAAACTGACCTTACCCGGCTCACCAGAGAAACTCAGCGAATTCTTCGCCGAGCGTTTCGGCGCGGCTAAAGACCAGATCCGTTGTTATGGTAAAGAAGAGTGGTTTTCCCCTGTAGCCTCTGGCTCGGCGGCGCCAAAAACCATGATCATTTGTCCCTGCTCCACCAGCACCTTGTCATCGGTGGCCACGGGGGCCAGTAATACCCTGATTGAACGTGCCGCGGATGTGGTGCTCAAAGAAAAAGGGCAATTAGTGTTAGTGGTGCGAGAAATGCCACTTTCCAGCATTCATCTGCAAAACATGCTGACCTTGAGTAATCTTGGGGTCACCATTATGCCAGCAGCACCTGGTTTTTATCACCAACCACAGAGCATTGAAGATTTGGTGAATTTTGTGGTTGCCCGCATATTGGATCACATAGGATTAGATAACCAACTTATGCAGCGCTGGGGTTACAAGACACCGAATTAGTCACATCTGACTTGAGTCATACCTGCGTGAAATCCCAATTTTACGCTTACACTAACCATGAATTAACAGGTAACGTAATGAAAAAATTAGCACTGACGTTATTATTAGCCGCAACAAGCACGTTAACCCCCCACGCTCATGCATTTGGCGCCAATGGACATCGCATCACTGGCGCCATCGCCACAGAGTATCTTACGCCACAAGCAAAACAACAATTAGAGGCCATCTTGGGTGTTGAAACACTGGCACAGGCCTCAACATGGCCAGACGAAATGCGCTCAAATCCTGACGAGTACTGGCAAAAAACCACGCCTCCGTGGCATTACGTTTCGGTACCAGACGGCAAAACCTACAAAGAGGTTGGCGCCCCCGATGTGGGCGATGCTTACACAGCACTGGCAAATTTTACGATTGATTTGCAAGACCAAAGCAGCAGTATAGAAGTTAAACAACGCGCAGTGCGTTTTATCGTCCATATTATAGGAGATTTACATCAACCACTTCACGTTGGTAATGGCACCGACCGCGGCGGCAATGATCACAAAGTAGAGTTCTACTGGGAAGAGAGTAATCTGCACCGCGTCTGGGACTCTGGTTTGATCAACAAAGAAGAACTGTCGTACAGCGAATTCACCGAGTGGCTGCTGGCAGCAATTAGTGAAAAAGATGTGAAGGATTGGCACCAAACCGATCCGCTTGTTTGGATGACCGAAAGCCAAAAAATTCGCATGGATATTTACCCTGAGAAAAATGCTCAACTCTCCTGGAATTACAAATATGAGCACATGCCAACCGTCAAAAAACGTCTGAAACAAGCTGGCGTAAGGATCGCTCATTATTTAAATGAGATTTTCGAAAAATAAAGAGCGAAAACATCGGAGATCTTAAAGCGTCATTCAAGCCAAAAGGCTTTGCTTCTCAAGATCTCCTGCTCTTAAATCCCACGCAATATTAATTCTTTTTCACCCCAGCAGTTATCCCGGATTACAGCTTGTCAGTAACCTCTAGGAAATTCGCTATTTTATTTGTAAGAGATTTCTTACATCACTGTGAGAAATACTAGTTCATTTCCGCTAGCCCAATCTGACCAAAAAACATAAATCATTGTTTTTATTTGATTTTAATGAATTAAATGTGGATTTATGTCACCAAATTGTCATAAAACAGCGTCTTGCCATCGAAAAAAAATTATCAATTCACTTATAGTTAGTCCCGTCACAAGGAAACATTGGGACAGGATGTAAAGCGTCAAAGGAGGCCGCAGGGAAGGATTAGCGGTTGTAAGGATAAAGGAAAGGGAACGCAGACGGAGCTGTGTAACATAGGATTTGGTGGACCCGCAATGAAAATTGCGCCCCGACAAGAAGTTGGGATAAATGGATTCAGGGTTATCAGGAACGACTTGAGGACAAGTCGGTGCACGGAGTGCTGAGAGGGATATTCAAAATAAGAGAGCGTGTTGACCTTTGTGGTACAAAATTCGTTCTAAATATAAGCGCTTTAATCGCGAAACAGTCCTACAGGCCTAGTGGTGCTAAGTCAAAGGGCTGTGACAAAGAGTAAAGCGCTTATATGACGAACCCTTCGGGCAGCGCCCGTGTTCAATTTATACTGTGTTGAATGCTTTTGATTTAGGCCCACTAGACCTTCAAGCATTCGCCGTGTCTAAATTGCACACGGACTGCTGCGAAATTGTACAACAAAGGTCAGCACGCTCTAGAAGCGTCAAAGGTAACTTTGACGCTTTTTTGTTATTTACGGCAACGATTTCAATCTTTAGTGCGATTAAGCATCATTGGCGACAACGGATTTCAAACGCGCAGCAAAAGTCTGTCGAAACTTAGCCAGTTTGGGATTAACCACCATAGCGCAATATTGGTTCTGCGGATTGTCTTTGGCATAGCCCTGGTGATATTTCTCAGCTTCCGAGTAATTACTCAGTGGTGTAACCTCTGTCACTATCTTGTCCGCCCAGACACCTTGCTCGGTCATTTTCGCAATAAACGACAGTGATTGTTGCTGCTGCTCATCATCGTGATAAAAAATCGCTGATCGGTATTGCGGACCGATATCGTTGCCTTGTCGATTGAGCTGCGTGGGATCATGTAAGGTAAAAAATACCTGTAAGATTTCTTCGAAGCTTATCTGCTCTTCATCAAATACCAGTCGAACCACTTCGGCATGACCACTCTTGCCAGAGCACACCTGCTCGTATGTGGGATTTTTGACCTCGCCACCAGCATAACCAGACTTTGCCGAGACAATGCCTTGCAGTTGATTAAATGCACCTTCAATACACCAGAAGCAGCCGCCTGCTAGTGTCGCCTCTTTTAATAATTTCACTGTGGATCCATTTGTTTATTTGAACTGTATATATTGATAACAGAAATTGGTATTAAGCAACCAAATTCAATAATTGTTAGTGTAAATGCAATTAGCATTTAGTCTTATAACCTATAACTGAGTAAAAGTTACCCTGTGAAACGAGAGCAATTGACCATTTTATACGACGGGCAATGCCCTTTGTGTGTGAAAGAGATGCGTCACCTGATGAAGGCCGACTCACAGCACAAAATACAACTTGCCGACATCAATGCGCCGGATTTTACAACGCGTTTTCCCGAGGTTAGCCACCAGGCAGCGATGAGTAAACTGCATGGTTACCTGGAAGATCAATCAAGCAAGACATTAGTTACAGGGCTGGATGTTACCTACCACGCATGGCGACTTGTGGGTAAAGGTTGGTTAATTGCGCCATTGAGATGGCCCGTTATAAAAGTCATTGCCGACTATTGTTACCTGAAATTCGCCAAAAATCGCTTTACACTTTCGCGCTGGCTAACCGGACAATCCCGTTGTCAAAGCTGTAGCATTGACAGGTAAGCCGTTTTGGAATCTCCCCTCAAGGTTAAACACGTATTGTTAATTGGCGCCTCCGGCGGCATCGCTGAAGCTTGCCTGGCACAACTAGAAAGTAGCCCTGATATTACCCAAATCACTGCTGTATCACGGCAGCCTGAACCAGCCCATCTCACTAAAACTGATTGGATTTCTCTGCCACAGCAAAATGAACAGAGTATCGCTCAGTGTTGCGCAACATTCCCCGCGCAACACTATGACCTCGTAATCAGTACCATAGGCGTATTGCACGATGAAGCCAACTCAATAACCCCGGAAAAAAAGCTAGAGGATATCGGCGAAAATGCCCTTTCTGAATACTTCCGTATCAACAGTATTTTACCGGCCTTATGGCTGAAGGGATTAGTGACTAAAATCAATCCAGAGCACAGCAATATTGTATTTTTCAGTGCCCGTGTGGGCAGTATTAGCGATAATGGCTTGGGTGGTTGGTATGGTTATAGAGCGTCAAAATCGGCGTTAAATATGCTGCTTAAAACGGCGCAAATAGAATACCAACGACGTGCCAAAGGGTGTAATTTCATAGCCTACCATCCCGGCACTGTCGATACCAGACTGTCTGAACCGTTTCAACGTAACGTGAAACCAGAGAAATTATTCACGCCAGAGTTCACTGTTGAACGCTTGTTTGCCATCCTAAGCTCGCCCCCGGACTCCCCTCCGCCTTGGTATCTGGACTGGCAAAACAAACCCATTCCCTGGTAACAAACGCCTCACTCGGTGTACCGCTGATACTGTAAACAAAACTTGCTTCGCGGTTCTGAAGTTCGACATATATTTGTCATATTAAATAAGGACATTTTCCTTGAGGGCTGCTAGCATAGCGCCGTTAACAAGCAGTTTACATTGCGTACTGCGTACAATAACAATAAACAACAAGTGTAGAGCGTGTTGACCTTTGTGCAATCACCTGAAGTGATTTTTACCTTGCCGGGGTTGAGTGGCACCAATACAACAATTACAAGAAGTCTAAGGATTCATCAGTATGAATGCACCCCGCGAAGAGTTTGGCTCTCGATTAGGATTTATTCTGGCGGCAGCAGGTTCAGCTGTCGGTATAGGAAATATGGTGGGATTCCCCGTCGCAGCTACTAAAAATGGTGGCGCCGCGTTTCTGCTTATCTACGCTATATTCGTATTCTTTATTTGCCTCCCTGTGATGTTGGCCGAAATGGCCGCAGGTCGTCATAGCCGTAAAGACCCACTGGGTGCCTATAAAACCATTGCACCGAACGAAAAACACTGGCACATAGCCGGTTGGCTTTCCATTATCACCCCTTTCATGATTGCCGTGTTTTATATGGTGATCACGGTTTGGATCTTTGGTTATCTGTATTTCTCAGTTACCGGGAATTTAGCGCAACTGGCTGAGCCGGACTTTTTCGATAATTTCGTCAATGCTGGCACCGTATTTACCTTTATGGCAATTGTTACCGCGATCGTTTTCCTGATCCTGTTAGGTGGGGTAAAACAAGGGATTGAAAAAGCAGCAAAAATTCTCATGCCGACACTATTTGTAATGCTAGTGGGGATGGTTATTTTTGTATTGTCGCTGGATAACGCCTTTGCTGGTGTTGAATACTACCTGGTACCGGACTTTAGCAAGATTAATGCGACCGTGGTGAGCGCAGCATTATCCCAAGCCTTTTTCTCCTTATCTTTGGGTATGGGGATCTTGATCACCTATGGCTCTTATCTGGGTAAGCGTGATGGTATTCCGGGCTCAGCGAAAATGGTAGCCTTGATGGATACCGGTGTCGCCTTTATTGCCGGTTTGATGATTTTGCCAGCAATATTCTCTTTCAACCCGAACACCAATACCGCCGAATTGAGTGATTCCTCATTGAGCATGATATTTGGATTCTTGCCAAAGATATTTCTGGCTCTGCAAACCACCATTGGTTATCTGGGTGCCAGCGTAGTCGCTTCAGTGTTCTTCTTGCTGGTATTTTTTGCCGCCATCACCTCACTAGTTTCAATTTTAGAAGTGCCTAATGCAGCCATTATGGACGAGAGAAATCTTAGCCGTAAGTCTTCGCTCACCCTTTTGGGAGCGGCAATGGTGGTGTTCGCAGCAATCTCTGCAACCTCATTCGGCATGCTGGACTTTACCACTCACTTTGTTACCTATGCAGGAACTGAGAAGTCCTTCTTTGATCTCATTTACGATGTCTTTTATGACACCATATTGCCACTCAACGGCTTTCTGATTTGTATCTTTGTGGTTTATCGCTGGAAAGCATCAAATCTCAACAAAGCCCTGGAAGAAGGCGAACCTGAATTCAAAAACAGCCTATTCCAGAAGTATGTGGATTTTTCCATCGGCACCTTTATTCCATTTATTCTGCTGCTGATCTTTATTAATACCGTGGCTCTGAAATACTTTGGCGCCGGGCTGATAGGCTAAGTTAATTTTCCCCAAACTAAAAAGGTCGGCAATGCCGACCTTTTTTTATTCCCTGGAGTTTCTACTCAACCTCTTGCGGTAACATATCGAATGGGCTGGAGTATTGCAGCGTTAACTCTAGTTTCTGCAGCGTAGCGTCAGGATCGATGCACTTTCCGGTTGCCGGCTGGTCGCTGTTATCGAGGAACATTGGTGGTACTAACTCCAGTATTTCTGCCGCTTTAGTATAGTAGTTTCGCCGGGTGGGATGAGAGGTAGCGCACAGGTGGAATACCTCTCCCCAAAGCTGTTTATCCAGGACAGCAAGAATAGCCGCTACGGCGTCATCCCTATGCACCAGGTTCACCATCTTGTGGGCCGCGGTAATATCTTTTTTCCCCTCCAGGTAATACACCGGATGTCTATCTTCAGCAATTAAGCCCGCCAACCGCAAAATACTGGCTTGTTCAGGGAAGTTGTCCTTAAGAAATTGTTCAATCGCCACATGGGCTTTGGCTGAGTCACTTATTGGTTCTGGAAGCGTGTCTTCAGTAAATGTTTTGTTGGCTTCGCCGTACACGGAGGTGGTACTGATAAACAATAATCTTTTATCAGCCTTAGCCAAACACTGCCGTAACAGCTCTTGCATCTGCTGTTCGAATCGTTGTTTTTCAAACCCCCGCCGGCCAGCACCAATGTTGATCACAAAATGACTACACGCCTGCAATGCCTCAGGGAGTTTTGCCCCCAGCTGGTAGACAAAGGTATCCAATCCTTCAAAGGTTAACTTTTCTGCCTGCTCCCTATCTCGCTTGCTGGCTACCACCTCTATACCTTGTTTTTGTAATGCTTTACATAATGAAAAGCCTAACCATCCAGCTCCAATTACTGCGACTTTCATGGGTTGTTCCTGAGAGAATAGGTTAAATTCGAAGTTTTTTGATCTGGCTCACTGCCAATATTCTGATTTTAGGGCATAATTAGCCTAGGTGAAAAATTAAATAAGGTTTTTGACATGGGTGAGTGGATCACAGCGTTTGTTTTTGGTTTATTTTTAATGGCGTTTACACTGGGTGTGAGCAGTCTGATCATGGCGTTTTTACCTGTTAAAGAAGGTGACGCTATACGCTCTCAAGTAGAATACGGTTTCTTTGGTGTATCAGGACTGGTATTGAGCTTAGTGTTTGTTTACGCGCTTATGTAAGCATAAAAGCGAATTAAAAAACGGGAGCATCGGCTCCCGTTTTTTGTATTCATTACTGCAATGGCATCTGCTCAATATTTCAGGTGGTAGGTATCAATACCCAAAACCTTATACAGTAAACAAACACCAGTGGCACTGCTTATAAACAGGGCAGAGCCTAACACTAAAAATATAATACTCACTGTAGCACTGAACACACCTTCGATTGCCAGGGCTAAAAGTACACATGCAACTATCGCTCTAATTCCAGTATCCAGAACGCCAACATTATCTCTTTCTCTCATGATGTTCTCTCCGCTTATCTAATCTACGGTGCTATTATCCCCCGTTCAAATATTGTGCATTTTGATCGTGATCAAAGAATTGCCCCTTTAATTCGCCAAGGTTTAAAGCTATCTTTGATAGCATAAGGATAAATTTAAGTCGCTGGAGAAATCGAACCATGGGCAATTCAAAAGGTCCCAACATTTTAGTGATTGACGACGAAGAGCTCACCCAGGAGCTTTTGCGTCACATGTTGCGGGAACTGCAATTAGGCGACATAGATATTCATTCCAGTTGCTCAAAGGCGTTATCGCGTTTTAAAAAAGACCCGGAATACTTCGCCATGATCATCAGCGATTGGGAAGTGCCGGGTATGAGCGGACTAGAGTTTTTAAAAGAAGTCAGAGCCTTAAGTAAAGACATTCCCTTTTTGATGGTCACCGGTAATGCATCTAAGGATTATGTGATCCGTGCTGTTCAGGCGGGAGTGACTGATTTTTTAGCCAAACCTTTTACCGCGAACAGTTTGCACAATAAAGTGCGAAAATTAGTTCCCGGTGCGCAACCAATTGTAAATTAAGAAAACTGCATTATCCGCCCTTAGTTAACCAAAACGCATAATATACAACCCAACATTCTTGGTATTCTATTACAAACCAAGGCTATAGTTGCGCCACCATTGATTACAACCATTTTGAAAGAATAATACTCTTATGCCCTACACCTTATCCGACTTTGACATCAGAACTGATCGCAGTGACACCTATTCTTTAAAATGGCAAAAGTATGAAGGCAAAGACATTTTGCCCATGTGGGTAGCCGATACAGAATTTAAATGCGCTCAGCCTATTTTGGATGCCATTAAATCTCGCACTGATCACGGCTTACTGGGCTATCATTTGCCTGCCCGCTATGAGCCAGCCAATGAAGCTGTATGCCGTTGGTTGCAAAAGCAACACAACTGGCAAATAAAACCGGAATGGATAGTATGGACGCCCGGCGTGGTGCCCGCCTTCAACGTCGCCTGTCAAGCCTACTGCCAGCCCGGCGATAAAGTGATAGTGCAAACGCCTAATTACCCGCCGTTGTTGGCAGCGCCCGGGATCAATAAGTTAGAACGGGTAGATATTCCCACTATCATAGAAAACGAGCGCTGGACCATTGACCTCAATGCCCTTGAAGATGCGGCAAAAGATCCCGCTTGTAAGTTATTTATCGTATGTAACCCCGGCAACCCAGCTGGCACGGTCTTTACACAACAGGAACTGACAGAAATTGCCCGGATCTGTGAACAGAACCAGCTGTTATTAATCTCCGATGAGATTCACTGTGATCTGGTGTTGGATGAAAATGCCAGACACCTGCCAGCAGGCGCAAATCCAGCCCTTGAAAATAACAGTGTAACTTTGATGGCGGCCAGCAAAACCTTTAACGTAGCTGGCCTTGGTACGTCATTTGCCATTATTCCTGATGCAAAATTACGAGCAAGATTTAATAAAGCCATGATGGGCATCGTGCCTTGGGTAACCATACTGGGCCTGGTGGCTACCGAAACCGCCTTTACAGAGTGTGATCAATGGTACGACACCTTGCTTCAATACCTTAAAGGTAACCGTCAGTACCTGTACCAGCAAATAAACAAAATAGAAGGTCTGAATATGCTGTTGCCCCAGGCCACGTTCCTGGCCTGGATTGACGGCAGCGGACTCGGTGTCGAATTGCCACAGACCTGGGCGGAGAGTAAAGGTGTCGGTCCATCACCCGGCGCAGACTTCGCTGATCCTGACTTCTTCAGAATTAACTTTGGTTGCCCTAAAAGTATGCTGGAAGAAACCATCGCTCGTTTAAACAGATAAGCTTTAACAGATAACGCTTTTCTCCCCGGCTCTCCCCTACACTGAGCTTGTGGCCATGACTCACTGAAGTCTGGTCACTCGCCTGACAAAAGCTAAGTCCACAGCGACTGAAAAAGCGACTAATGAAGCGAGATTTTTCAGCTTTTTATGACGTCCTCATTTTTTTTTGTCATAGTAATGCCAGAACTAATAATTATCAGGCACCATGACTCCGTACTCGCAATATATCACTCTGCTGTTCTCTACCGTACTCATTTCTTTGCTGTTGGCACAGCCAGTCACTGCCCGATATGAACATATAAGAGACGCCGATGTTTATCTGGTGCGACATATGGAAAAACAACGAAATGGCAGCAAAGATCCACAACTTACGGAAAAAGGCTGGGTGCAAGCCAAGAAGTTACGGGACGCTCTGAAGGATAGGGGCATTCAAGTTATCTATAGCTCAGATTATCAGCGTACTCAACAAACCGCAGAGCCGCTGGCAACGGCGTTGGGATTAACCGTGAAGCTCTATGATCCCAAAAACTTAGCGCCGTTAGCAGAGTCGATACAAGCATCTGGTTTAAAAACTCTGGTAGTGGGTCACAGTAATACCACGCCAGAATTGGCCTGGCGACTAACCGGGCAACCACAACCAGACATTGATGAGGGTGAATACAACTGGACTTTGTATGCCATCAATAAAGGCAGCTTTTCCCTCGGCCCGGTGGATCAGCATGTTGAGTGGAAAAAACCGGAACTGGCTAAAATTGAGGTTAATAAAGAAAGGCTACACAGCTTTGAGTCACAATTCAACATGCTGTTTTCCGGGCAAAAAACCGGCACAGCGACACAAACAGTGAAGGTCCAGGATAATCAAATTTTACTCACCGAAGTCACCCGCAATAAAAAATTCAATGTGGATGCCACAATAAAAGCAGTAGCCAAAAAAGAGGATTTGTTACCCATTGCCATGCGCCTGACGGGCTCAATGGGCAGAGCAGCAGACATTAACATGGAATGGCGGGAAGAGGGTCCAAACAATAATTTCAGAGCAATTTACGGTTATTCTGATATCCCTCGCGCAGTCTACAAGCGACAAGGGCGACAAAGCATCGAAAATACGCTAGGGCTGACCTCAATCGAACGCACCACAGCCATCATGACAGTGCCATTTTGGGACAATGACAAAGCCTTCACTTTTAAATGGTACGATACCTATCAGTTCGCAGAAAGAAAGATCCAATATATTCCTTTGGGTAAAGAAAACGTGACGGTGCCAGCAGGTAGCTTTGATACATACAAGGTCAAACTATCCGGCGGTGCACCTTCTCAGATTTTCTATATCAGTAATGAAGACAAGCCCAAAGTGGTCAAAATTGAGGTATTACACATGCCATGGGTCTATGAACTAGCCCAGTACAAAACACTTTAGATAGCCAACCAATGAGCCAGTCCATGCTACAACCCGACAGCCTCAAAGCACTGGAACAATTTTACCAGTGGCAAAACAACGCTGAGATTTTTCAATCGCCGGTCTATATCCGGGGACTTTTGTTTGCCGTATGTGCCAGCCCGGATATCCCCATGCCCGAACAATGGTTCCCATGGGTGGTTAAAACCGGAGGAGAAATCAACTCTCAGCAGGTGGATAAAGTCGCCAACATCCTCATGCAACTGCTAAAAGAACAGTTACAGGCTATGCGCGACAATAAAATCAACCTGCCCGCCGACTGTCACTTTAATCCGAAGCCGGAGAGTAACGACAATTTAACATCGTGGATGCAGGGGCTTGTGGTCGGACACGGTTTATTGGAAAAAGTCTGGCAAGAAGCATGGCAGGCGATGATGAACGCTGAGCCTGAGGCATCGGAACAATTTTCCAAACGTCTGACCCGCTGCCTGAAAATGTTTACCACTTTTGCTGATACCGACATGGCCGCTAAACAGGCACAGGAGCGAAATACTGAAGACTTTGAGCAGAAGTTACCCATACTGGCAAAATCACTCTCCAGCACGCTTCAGGAATACGTGAAGCTATCAGGGGAGCTGGTTGACTTTCTACCCCAGCAGTTTGATACCTTTCAAAAAAATATGCCGGGCCATTAATACTTGTATTTATGGCTGAAGACACCAGGTTAAGAGTATCGTTAGTTGTCGGTGTAATACATGCTTAAAACCTTATCCTGGTTGTGTTTCCTCTCCTTATTCTGCTTTTCCCCCCTTCAGGCAGAACAAAGTGAACACATAATATCCAAACAGGAAATAACCCAAGCCCTGGAGAACCTCGCACCGGTATTACGGTAGCATTACGTGTTTCCTGATAAAATCAGCGCTGTTGAACAAGCACTGGCCGCTCAACTCCATAATCGTCAATTTGCTGAGAACAAACCGTTCGGCATGTTCAAAATTGAACTGGAGCAACTGCTGGTCTCCATCACAGGAGACAGTAACTTTGAACTGCACTTCAACAACGCAGATTTAACCTTCTCGAATACGACGACCCTGGATGGCTTTCCCGATAGCTACATCATCGAAACTGAAATATTACCGGGCAATGTAGGTTACTTAAATCTGCAAGGCAATTTCCTGGATTTAAAAGCACTACCCGACATCCAGTACGCCATGACACAGTTTACATCCAGCAAAGCGCTGTTAGTGGATATACGCCAAAGCGGTGAAGCTAACTTGCCATTAGTGCAAAAATTGTTAAGTTATTGGTTAGCACCCGACACCATTATTAGTGAGCTACAACTCAATGACGCAAGTCAAAGCTTACACAACATTCCTTTAGAAAGTCCTTTGCATTACAATCGACGAGGGAAAACCTGGCTACTGACCTCACCTTTTGTTTTAGGTACCTGGGAGCTTTTTGCCTATACCTTACAACAGCAAGGTATGGCAAAAGTAGTGGGAATGGATACTATGGGATTAGCCATACTCACCAAACAGGTGCGCTTAAGTAAACACACACGTATCACCTTGGCCCATGCCATTCCCACGGACCCAGTCAGTGGCAAGAACTGGTATCAGACGGGGGTTAGCCCGGATTATTTTGTCGAGATGGAAAATGCGCTTGAGGTGGCACACGACCTGGCAGTGCAGGCCGATTCAGATTGAGAAGGCGAATATAGACGATTACTTGCCGATAAGTCGTAAGAACTCGTCTCGGGTAGCCTGTGAACTGCGGAAGTTCCCCAGCATTACAGACGTCACCATGGAGGAATTTTGCTTTTGCACACCGCGCATCATCATACACATGTGCTTGGCCTCCATGATCACGCCAACGCCCTTAGCGCCGGTAACCTCTTGAATAGCTTCAGCAATTTGTTTGGTAAGCCCTTCCTGAATCTGCAGACGTCGGGCGAACATGTCGACGATACGGGCAAACTTGGATAAACCCAGCACTTTATTTTCGGGCAAATAAGCGATGTTACAGGTGCCAATAAAGGGCAACAAATGGTGCTCACACAGGGAGTAAAACTCTATGCCTTGTACTACCACCATCTCGTCAGTATCGGATTCGAAAATCGCACCATTAACCACTTCGTCCAGACTTTTTTCGTAGCCAGATGTTAGTGCCTGCATGGCTTTAGCCGCGCGTTTAGGGGTATCCAGCAAGCCATCTCGCGTGACATCTTCACCCAATAATTGAATGATATCGTTGTAATGCTGCGCGATTTGAGATTGGGCCGGATTATCTGCCATTTGCTTTTGTCCTGAAATTGGTAAAACCGTAATACGAGAATTTTTGGGTGGCGGATTATACCACTGAGCGGGGGTGAACATAAAGCGTTCACCCCAGAAAAAATAGGCCCGCTGAGGGGCCTCGAGAAGAATTTTAGATTTCGCCGCCTTTTTTGTAGGGAATGCTGTCTTCCATCTCATCTATTTGATGCGCCAGCATTTGCGGTGAGCCTGTATTTTTCGCCAGGTAATAATAGGCAGTTGGCACGATAAACAGTGTCATAAAGGCTGAAACCGCCACACCAGCAAAAATCACCATACCAATCACCATACGACTTTCCGAACCGGGGCCGGTGGCGATAACCAGAGGAATGGCACTGAACAAGGTGGTAAATCCGGTCATAACAATTGGACGCAGGCGTTGGGTGGAAGCCCGCTTTAGTGCTGCTTCAAATTCATGACCGGCATCTCTGAGTTGATTGGCAAACTCCACAATCAAAATCCCGTTTTTAGCCGCAAGCCCAATGAGCATTACCAGTCCGATTTGACTGTATATATTGATACTGAGCCCCGCTAACCATAGCCCCGCAAGCCCACCTACCAGCGCAAGAGGTACAGTTAACAGGATCACCCAAGGGTGCACAAAGCTCTCAAACTGTGCCGCCAGCACTAAGTAAGTAATCACCAAGGCCAGGATAAAAATAAACAATACCGAATTTCCGGAATCTTGGTACAACTGAGATTCGCCTCGATAATCAATGCTCACCCCTTCAGGCAATTCCTGCTTTACCACAGTGCGCAGATAGTCCAGTGCTTCCCCTAAAGTATAGCCCTCTGCAAGGTTAGCGCTGATAGTGATGCTGCGCATGCGGTTGTAGCGATTGAGCTGAGCAGAGGTGGCTTGCTCGCTGACATTGACCAGGTTATCCAGCGGAATAAGACTGCCACTGGTGGAAGAGCGGACATAAATGTTCTCGATACTATCCGGACTGCGATAGTCTTCGTCTTTACCCTCTAAAATGACATCGTATTCCTCACCCCGGTCGAGAAAAGTCGAGGCACGACGCTGTCCTAACATAGTTTCCAGAGTGCGGCCAATGTCTCCAATAGACACGCCTAAATCCGCCGCTCTTTCTCGATCAATGTTTACCAGCAGTTGCGGCAGGGTTTCTTTGTAATCGGAGTCCAGACGCAATAAGTTTTCATTTTCTGCGGCCTTTTCCATTACAATATTGCGGTAACGCACCAGATCTTCGTAAGTATCCCCCTGCAATACAAACTGCACAGGTCTCCCCAAGCCTCGGCCTCCCAAACTGCTGCGCATCACAGCAAAGGCTCTAACATCGGGAATATCTGCAAGCTTGCCGCTGATTTCCCGCATCAGCTCAAATGTAGAGCGTTGCCGCTGCTCCCAGGGGACCGCTCCCACAATGGCAATACCCGCAGAGCCACCAAACCCCGGCGTACGTACAAGCACTCGGTCCGACTCGCCATTTTCAATGTACGGCAGCAAGATAGCTTCTATCTTTTCAAGGTTGGCAGCATTGCTTTCAAAACTTGCGCCCTCTGCCGCTTGCATCAATACAAAAAAATTGCCTCTGTCTTCTCTGGGCACAAATTCGCTGGGGATCTTTTGCAGCAAGCCATAAATGGCTAATAAACTTCCTATGATTAATAACCCTGTCACCAGGGGTTGATGAAGGGTATTGTCTAGTACCCGAGCATAGGCACGCTCCAAGCCAGAAAAGCGATTGTCTACCCAAGTGCCAAAACCACTGTTGCGCTCTCTTTTTTGCAAAATTTTAGAGCCTAACATGGGAGAAAGTGTTAGTGCTGTAAAGCTGGAAAAGGCCACGGCAGCAGCAATTGCGAGCGCAAATTCAGTAAACAAGCGACCAATATTGCCCTCCAGAAACACCAGTGGCACAAAGACCGAGATCAAAACTAAAGTGGTGGCAATAACAGCAAAGCCCACTTCGCGAGCACCACGATAGGCCGCCAGAAGCGGTGGCTCTCCTAATTCGATACGGCGATAAATGTTCTCCAGTACCACAATGGCGTCGTCCACCACCAGACCAATTGCTAGCACTAAAGCCAATAAAGTCAGGAGATTGATAGAAAAGCCCAATGCCAGCATCACGGTAAAGGCGGCCACTAGCGATATAGGCACAGTAATAGCGGGAATAAAGGTGGCTCTGATATTGCCCAGAAACAGATAGATCACCAGCACCACCATCAACATGGCAATGCCCAAGGTGTTATAAACTTCTTCTATGGATTCTGCGATGAATATGGACGAGTCATAGCTGGGAACAATAATGATGTTTTCCGGCAGGCTTTGTTGGATAGACTCAATCGCTTGTTTCGCCGAGCGTGCCACCTCTAAGGTATTGGCCTTGGATTGTTTAACAATACCCAGACCCACCATATTTTTACCGTTGCCACGAAATTCAGTTTCATCGTCCTCGGCGGTCAATTCCACATCGGCGATGTCTTTTAATTTTACCAGGTATCCATCCAGGCCTTGTGCGATGGTTAAATTGGCAAAGTCGTCTTCGGTCAAAAAGGTTCGAGCTACCCGAACTTCCATATTGCGATCCAGGGATTCCACTTCACCGGCCGGTAATTCCACATTTTCAGAGCGGATCACCCGCTCTACATCACTTACCGTGATCCCTCTGGCCGCCATCGCATTGCGATCCAACCAAACTTTCATGGCATAGTCTCGCCCGCCGCCCACTCTGACCCGTGCTACCCCGTTGGCAGTGGACAATCGATCTACGATAAAGCGATTGGCGTAGTCCGTGAGCTCCAGTACCGACAAGTTGTCACTTCTTAAGTTGTACCAGACAATCACGTTCTCATCGGAATCACTCTTAAACACTTCTGGTGGATCGGCCTGATCCGGTAAGTTATTTAATACTCGGCTTACCCGCTCTCGCACGTCATTGGCTGCGGCATCAATGTCTCTTGATAATTCAAACTCAATGCTGATACTGGAGCGACCATTGCGGCTATTCGAGGTAATGTTTTTAATCCCCTCAATGCCACTAATTCTGTCTTCAATGAGCTGAGTAATACGCGATTCAATAATGGTGGCAGATGCCCCCGGATAGGTAGTGTTTATGGAGACGATGGGCGGATCGATATCGGGATATTCCCGCAGCGCCAACAGATTAAAAGCCACCAAACCAAAAATTAACAATAATGCGTTTACGACGGTGGCGAATACCGGACGTTTTACTGATAAATCCGAGAGGATCATTGTTAACCCTCCACCACGCGCACTGAAGTACCATCCTGCAAGCGCAGCGTGCCTTCAACAACCACTTGCTGGCCACTGGATAGCCCACCAATAATTTGAACCTGACCGGGTTTACGCACGCCTATTTGCACTTCAACCTTACGGGCTTTGCCGTCTTCGATAACAAATACAAACTGTTTGTCGTCAATAGGTACTAATGCTGACTCATCTACTACCAAAGACTCACTGACACTTTTTTGCACCAGGATCTGCAATAACATTCCGGGCCTCAACAAAAGTTCTGAGTTATTGATCCTTGCTCTGACTCTAATGGCACGAGTCGCCGCATCCACTCTAGAATCTATATGGGAGATTTCCCCTTCAAACACCCTACCAGGATACGCGACAGATGTTGCGGCCACCTTTTGTTTTAAACGCACGCTGGGTAGATGACGCTCCGCCACACTAAAATCTACTTTCAAGGTCTGAATGTCATCTAAGGTAGAAATTTGGTCTCCGGGTCTTACCAGAGCACCTTCACTGACTTGTCTTACTCCCAATAAACCCGCGAAAGGAGCGCGGATTTCCCGATCTGCAATTTGTGCTTCAGCAATGTCAATTTGTGCCACCAGCGCATCAACTTCCGCTTCTCGTTCATCCAATAGTTGCTCAGAAGCGGCATTTTCTTTTGCCAGATTCTTAACTCTTTTAAGCTGCCGTTGCGCCTCTGCCAAATTGATTTTTAATTCGTTTAGTCGAGCTTGCTCTTCTTTGGTATTCATGCGCACCAGCAACTGGCCTTGGGTTACAAGGTCACCATCATCAAACAGTAACGCTTCAATCTTATCGGTTTCCTGTGCAGTCACCACAATAGCCTCATTGGCATTTGCCGTCCCTAACGCCTCGACCACTTGGGCAAAGGGTTGTAACTCAACAGTCTGAGCCACAACTGGTATGTCTCCACCACCTCGCCGCTGTTGCTGTTGCTCTACGGGCATGTATAACCAGACAAGTAAACCCGCTAATAACAGTATCGCGAAAATCAAAGGAGAAATTTTAAATTGTTGAGCCATTAAGGGATCCTGTTAATTCGTGATGCAAAAAATGCAGATAACGCCGTGCCATAGATGAGACTACTACGAGCATACCAGCAAAAGGATTATATTGACTGTAGCAGACGCGTTGCCATTAGATGTTCCAGACCGTCGGAAAACAACCTAACTGACAGCTGTTCATCGCACTTTTTTGTTATCCTGTCGCAAAATGGAGGAAAAATGCGGGATACCTGCATCAAGACCGAATTGGCATATTTTTTTCCAGTTAGATTAAGGTTAACTGCAACAGAGGTAGAGCATAAGGTGAGTAAAAAATGAAATGGTGGCAAACCGATTGTCCGTACTGCAAAAAAATGCGCTTTATTTTGTTATGGGCCGTACTAATGTATATTTTATTGGAATTATTTTGGTGGTAACCGGAAGCATCTGATGACAGAACTGCAGCATGACAAAGAAGATTCTGAAACCATAAACATTCGCCCCGTTGCGAAACGCAATGGCCTCACCAGCTTGGTGATCGGCGCTGGTTTGTTTTTTGTCGCAATAGCCATGTTCAAGCTGTTGCCGAACGACTTAAACATATTCGCCATTGCCGTCACTTCAGCAGCAATCGTCATGCTGCTATTAGGTTACCTCAAAATGCGCGAACCAGAACACAGTCTGTCGATTTCTAAAGAACAGATCCACTATCAGCATCGCAATGGTCACTGGCAGCTGGCGTGGCAGAATATACAACGCATTGATATACCCAAAGTCAGCCTTGGCTTAGAGCAAAAAAACTTGACCTTAGTGGGTATACGCGCCAAAAACTACGGTCCCATATTAGAGAGGATCTCTCCGCGCTTGATGACCCATCTGTTAATGGAACAACGACCACTGCTACTGCAAGTTGGCAACAAAGATTGCGCAACCGGTAACTGCTACGGCGAAGGCTTGCTGGAGGATGATGTGTTCAAAGACAGTGATGGCAAAGTCTACAACGGGGTACAGGCCATGTTCGCAAACCGCATGCAAAGACTGCGTACTGGCTTAGGATACGATCTCTACATCAACAGCGCTGAACTTGATCGCAGCGCTGAAGAGTTTGCCGATTTATTGCGCTCTTGCCAGCGTAGTTTGTTGAGCTAGTACCGATTTTACCGCGCGATTCAGCTCTTCAAATCCACGCCTGGCCTCGGTAATGTGGCCCACTTTTAAATCCCCTTCAATTTCAGCACATAAGCGCTGCAATTTAGGCACACCAGTATAACAGCTGGCTCCGTGCAGTCTGTGCACCTGGTGCTGCATCTCCTGCCACTCCCCCAGCATACAAGCCTTTTCGATTTGAATTATTGCATCAGGTAAACAGGATACAAAATCCTGCAACATCTCTTTGGCAATAACCTCATTATCATTGGCCCTACTCAGGGCTAATTGCCAATCGATATCCGCTAGCATAGCGACATTGTGTTCAGGCACGCTGCACCAGCGTTTTATCAGGTTTAACAAGGCCCCCAGTTCCAAAGGCTTTGGCAAGTAATCATCCATGCCTGAGTTCATCAGGCGTTCCTTTTCCTCTTTAAAGGCATGGGCGGTAACAGCAATGACCGGAGTGCCTTGGTTAAGTGTTGTTTTTCTGATCAAAGACGTTGCCTCCAGGCCATCCATGTCTGGCATCTGCACATCCATTAAAACCAAATCAAACTCTTCTTTTTGACACAGAGTTAATGCATCCTGCCCACTATAAGCCAGTTGCAGCTCCACCGGGGATTCCTTCAACCAGGTGGATAATAAACGCAGGTTAATAGGCATATCATCTACAGCCAGCACCTTCACTTTCGGAAGATTGAGTAGTCTTTCATTCCAGATATTGCCCGGGTTTTGTTGCTCTTTATCGCGAAAGGTTTGCAATCTGCTCACTAACAACGGGGTTTCCAAGAGCTTGTGAAAGTGTTCAGCGAATGGGCCTGTCGGACTGCCATTGGCTCCCACCAGCAAAACCCGTTGTTGTACTTCGAGGGTTCGGATCACCCGAAGCATTTGTTTTTCATCAAAACGAGACAGGGTTAGCTCATCGGTAAAAAAGTAATCGAAGGCATCAAATTGCTCCGATAACCATTCGATGTGTGTGCCCGATGTTACTTGCGCGCCGAGGCGATGTAAGATGCAAGCGCTGGTATAACGGCTGCGAGGGTCGTGATCCAGTAACAAGATACGCTTGTTCATCCAATCAGCATGCTCAACAATATCATTGTGTTTGCTAGTTTTATGGCAACCCACGAATATTTCAAAACAACTACCTGTGCCATGCTCGCTGTGATAATTGAGACGCCCTCCCATCAGTTGCATTAACTGACGACAAATCACGAGGCCCAATCCGGTACCTTGATAGTTGCGATTCAAAGAATCGTCTAACTGGGAAAAGGACTGGAATAGTTTCTCTTGATTTTCGGTCGCAATACCAATGCCGGTGTCCTGTACCTGTATATTTAATTCCAGTATATCTTTTTGCTTTTGTCGGGCATTGATCACTAAGCTAACTGAGCCTTCGTTAGTAAACTTAACGGCATTACTGAGAAGGTTGGTAAGTACCTGCTTTAATCTGGCACCGTCCCCCACAATCCGGGTGGGCAATGGGCAGGGTTCGTAGTAAAACTTTAAGCCTTTCTTTTGTGCGTCTTTAGCAAAAACGAAAACCAACTCTTCCAGCAAATCCCCCAGAGAAAATGCTTCGTGATTGATTTGCAGTTTGCCCGCTTCAATTTTAGAAAAGTCCAGCACGTCGTTGATAATCGCCAATAAATTAGTGGCCGACTGATTGATGATTTGTACGTGTTCTTGTTGTTCCAAAGGCAGACTTTGTTTGGCTAACTCCTGACTAAAACCCACGATGGCATTGAGTGGAGTGCGAATCTCATGACTCATATTGGCCAGGAACTGAGTTTTGATTTTACTGGCGCGCTCGGCTTCTTTTCGAGCGATGTCCAGGTGTACATTTTGCTCTTCAATGATTTCGATGTTATTGAGAATATCAGCGTTGGCAGAACTGGCATCCAGTTCCAGTTTTTCACGGGTTTTTTCAATCAGCGCAACCGAAAACAGCGCCGCCTCAAAAAACACCCCCACCTGAAAACAATAAGTGGTGAACTGATTAGATGGAAAAATGCCCACCAATCCGAGCATGCCAACAAGCGCAGCCGTTAACAATACACTCCAGGCAAAGACGAAGTACCGGGCTGGTTTAAATGCGTTAAAATAACTCTCCAGACCGGCCAACAAATAAACACAAATTGCCAGTATCGAGATGCTATAAACCACATAGTTTAGAATTGTCTGCTGCAGTATTTGCGTTAAGGCAATTACCAGTGACAATGCCAAGCCCAGCATAACCCATCGAATAACAGGGTTTATTTTGGGCGCTGTTTGTTTGGCCTCAAGAAAGGTCAGAGTGAAAAACCCGGCCCCCAAGCCCACTAGCAGGAATAAGACATCGGTATGTTCAGCAAACCAAATATTGGTAGCCACCGGTAATACTAACTGACTGTGCCCCCCCCAAACGAATTGCCATAGCACCGCAGCCGTAATGTAAGCGACATACGCCAACAAACTCTTTTCTCGGGTAACCACATACAGCACCATGTTGTATAACAACAAAATGACCAGGCCGCCGTAAAAAATCCCCCACCAGATATTATCCTGAGCCACAGAGGACTCAAATGAGCGCGCAGACTCGATATATACCGGAGCAACCATAGCCTGCTCGTCGCTTTGCACTCTGATAAATAACTGCACATCTTTACCGAATGGCAAGCTCATACGAAATGTAGGAAATCGATGTAATTGCTGACCTCGCTGCTTACCTTGTGATACGGAGGACAACACACGACCGTCTGCTACGAGATAAAAATCCACCCGATCATTCTGAGCAAAAGCCACTTCGGTGACCCACTCTGAAACATTACTCATATTGGACATTTCAGCAAAAAACCAAATGCCACTATCGGGGAAGCCATAATTGGGATTACCTCCCGGTGGCCAGGCGAATGACTGAGTGCGATTTATGACTTCTTCTATCCGGAGGGGCTGGCCGGGCTTTTCCCAATATATCTGCAGTTGCTTGTTGAGCAGAGTGGATTTTTCACTGTTGTATAGTTGTATCCAGGCATTGGCAGAAACACTAAACAGCATTGCCAGCACAGTGAGCAGTATAAGGGGCGGTAATCGTCTTGTTTTTATCATTTTTTACCCGCTATGGATAATTAAGTCTGCTGGCAAACGGAAAACGTTGTCGAATGACAGGTGCCAATGTTATGTTTTTATCATATTTAATGCGGTACGTGAAATTTGATTACCATAATGCGAAAAAAATAACGTTCCACATTGGGTGCTTGGTTTGCAACTCGGTTGCCGATGCCTGATAACAGCCCGTTTATTTCCGTTGATTTGGCAGATGCCATTTACAGAATCAGCCACCAAAAGTAACATCGAGTATTGGCAATGGTAGCGCCAGAAAAAGCGCGCTCTCAAAGCCTGGTGATTTAACCCTTACAATAATAACAAGCCGGATTTCATGAACGACGACATTACAATTTCCCAAGACGGTGTAGAACAACTACCGATTCGACGTTTTGCCGAAGATGCTTACCTGAATTATTCCATGTACGTGATCATGGACAGGGCTTTGCCGCACATAGGTGATGGCTTAAAACCCGTGCAAAGGCGTATTGTCTATGCCATGTCGGATTTGGGTTTAAGTGCCAATGCTAAATACAAAAAATCAGCCCGTACTGTGGGTGACGTATTAGGTAAATTCCACCCCCACGGCGACTCCGCTTGTTATGAAGCTATGGTGCTGATGGCCCAACCCTTTTCTTATCGCTATCCCTTGGTGGATGGTCAGGGTAACTGGGGTGCGCCGGATGATCCCAAATCCTTTGCAGCAATGCGTTACACCGAAGCTAGGTTATCCCGTTTTAGTGAAGTCTTATTACAAGAGATAGGGCAAGGCACTGTTGACTGGCAACCCAACTTTGACGGCACCCTGAAAGAGCCGAAAGTATTACCCGCCCGCCTGCCACATATTTTGCTCAACGGGGTAACCGGTATTGCGGTGGGCATGGCCACGGATATTCCACCGCACAATGTGCGAGAGCTGGCCAACGCCTGCGCCCACTTGCTAGATAACAGCAAAGCAGACCTCAGTGAATTGATGGAGTTTGTGCAAGGGCCGGATTATCCCACAGAAGCCGAAATCATTACCCCAAAAGACGATATTCGCAAGTTGTATGAAACGGGCAAGGGCTCCATCAAGATGCGCGCGGTTTTCCACGAAGATAACGGTGATGTCGTTATAACCGCTTTACCTCATCAAGCGTCAGGCGCGAAAGTACTGGAACAGATTGCCGCGCAAATGACAGCGAAAAAGCTACCTATGGTTAGCGATTTGCGGGACGAATCAGATCACGAAAACCCGGTGCGCCTGGTATTGACACCTCGCTCAAATCGGGTGGATGTAGAGCAAATGATGCAGCACCTGTTTGCCACCACCGATCTTGAGAAAAACTATCGTGTTAATCTCAATATGATTGGCCTCGACGGGCGTCCTCAGGTTAAGACCCTGGCCATGATCCTCAGAGAGTGGCTAGAGTACCGCAAAGCAACGGTAACTCGTCGGCTGCAATATCGCCTGGATAAAGTCTTGGCGCGCTTGCATATTTTGGAAGGTTTGTTGATTGCTTTCTTAAATATTGACGAAGTGATCCGCATCATCCGCTATGAAGATGAGCCTAAACAAGAATTGATGAAACGCTTCGCGCTCACTGATACCCAAGCCGAAGCCATCTTAGAATTAAAATTACGTCATCTTGCCAAACTGGAAGAAATGAAAATCAAGGGGGAGCAAGATGAGCTGAACGCCGAACGCGAAAAACTGGAACAATTACTCAGCTCAGATCGCCGTCTGAAAACCTTGATCAAAAAAGAGATTCTGGCAGATGCCGAAAAATACGGTGATGAGCGTCGCTCCCCTATCGTTGAGCGGGGCGAAGCTAAAGCCCTGTCTGAGAAAGAGCTGGTGCCTTCAGAAGCAGTTACCGTAGTGCTATCAGAAAAAGGTTGGGCCCGCTGTGCCAAAGGCCATGATGTTGACGTTGTGGGCTTGAGTTATAAAGCTGGTGACAAATATCTCAGTAGCGCCAAGGGTCGCAGTAATCAGCAAGTGGTGTTTATGGATACCTCAGGGAGGGCTTTCTCTTGTGATGCTCACAGCCTGCCCTCGGCAAGAAGCCAGGGTGAGCCACTGACCGGGCGCTTTTCTGTAGTCGCTGGTGAAAGCTTCGAGCACGCCATCATGGCGGAAGACAGCCAGAAATTTCTGATATCCTCCGATGCTGGTTACGGTTTTGTCGGGCAATTCACTGATATGTTGAGCAAAGCCAAAGCCGGCAAAGCTTACCTTTCGCTGCCCACAGGAGCGAAAGCCATGCGACCGGGACGAGTGCACAACCTGGAAACCGACTGGTGTATGGCCATTTCTAACGAAGGCCGTTTACTGCTATTCCCCCTCAAAGATCTGCCCAGTTTAGGCAAGGGCAAAGGGAATAAAATTATCAGCATTCCTTCGGCCAGATCACAATCCCGAGAGGAATATGTCAGTATTCTTGAGGTGGTGCCAGATGGTGCATCAGTGAAAGTCACTGCCGGCAAACGCTCCATGACGCTCAGCTCCAAAGACTTAGAGCATTATCGCGGTGAACGTGGCCGCCGTGGTAACAAGTTACCACGCGGATTGCAGCGAGTGGATGCGGTTGAAATCGAATTAGCCGCTGCAGCACAGGCTCCTGAGCTTGGTGCGGAAGAGCCCCCTTCCAGCGAGGAGTAAGCTATGTGTGGCCGACTCAATGTTACCGATGCTCCGGGTGTCAGAGCTCTGTGCGACACCCTGGACATAGAGCTTGGGTACGAGCCGCAGATCTTCCAGCGTTACATTGGCGCTGCCAGTAAAGTGTCCATTGTGCGAGAGAAAAATGGCAAGCGCATTATGGAAAACGCCATCTGGTGGTTGCTACTGGAGCCCACCGAAACGGGCTTTAAACCCTCTCGGTATACCAGCATTAACACCCGTTACGATAGCCTGAACAATCCCCGTAAAGCGGGCTATCGTCCCTTTCGTCAAAGTCGAATTCTGATCCCAGTAATGGGTTTTGGCGAGTCGGAATACAAGTCAGGAAAACTACTGCACTGTCATGATATGCAGGCCAAAGAAGGAGGCCTGCTGATGGCGGGTTTGTGCAAAGAATGGCGTCATTCTGGCACCGGGGAAAGCATCACATCTTGTTCAGTGATCACCTTGCCGCCCCATCCCAAACTGCAAAATATTCATTCCAAATCAACTCCTATGATGTTCCCTCAGGATAGTGCACTTATCGATGCCTGGCTGGATGGAACTAACCAACAAGTAGAACAATTTGAGCCTTTATTGCAACCCGCAATTTACCAGGACTTAAAGATTCAGCAGATCAGCAAGCCAAGTAAATTTAACGATACCTTGGGCGAGCCGTTTGAAATTGTTGCTGACTGAACAGCCTCGCCAAACTATGCCAGCATGGTCAATAACTGACGACAGGAACCCACCAGACTGGGATCTAGCCAATGAATATCTTCAACCTCTTGCTCTATAAAAATGCCGTTGTACCAGTTTTTTAAATCCTTACCAATACCTTCCACAACCGGTAATAAAGCACTTGGCAGTAATCCCTCATCAGCGCTGTATTTCAGGTGTAATTCCGAAATCGTGGTACCCAGTTCGGTAAATTCTTCGATATAGAAAAGTGTGTTACCTATTGCCTGAAATTCGGTAAATAAATCGACAGCATCAATAAGGTCCTCGTCCTTGCTTTTTGCAATCTCACAGAAGTTAAGTAAATCGTCAATGCATTCACCCAGTGTATTGATATCTGTTTGGCGAGTTGTGGTTTGGGTTAGGAACTGCTGGGCTGAGAGCTTAGCCGATGAGCTCGTACTAACTAAAACCCCGGGTTCATCCAGGTCAAAATCAAAAAATTCGTCACCGAACTGAGCCTCCCGCGCTTCGCTGCGCAGCCCCTTGGTAAACAATCTGGCATCAGACTTTAGCTGCTTTTCTTCGGATGCTCTTTTCTGAGTAGCCAACTCGGCAATATCCATTTCGTCTGATTCATATTCAACCAGTTCGGTCAGAAAGCTTTTGAAGTTTTCACTGCGGTGTTTGAGTCGGTCTAAGGTGGTTTTGAGTTTAGTCAGGTCTTTTTGGATAGAGACAAAAAATAAGGTTTTGCCGTTATCATCTCGAACGTGATGAATATTCCACTCTACGTAATATTCGCTGCCATCCTTTCGATAATTTACCGTGGCACCATAAAAGGGCTCACCATTTCGTAAGTTGTGTTTTAATCGCTCAATCACCTCCGGACTGGTTTTTTCTCCCGAGAGAATTGATGGGCGTTTTCCCAACAGCTCATCCAGTTCATAGCCGGTCATCTTGCAGAACACCGGGTTGGCGTACAGGATTTTGTGATCCTGCACTTCCGGTGTGGTGATCAGTAACGAATCAAACGTATTCAGGACAAATAACTCCAGCACTCTGCCTAAAGAATCTCCCGCCAGATTGCGAAAGACATCGAACCCCGCCTCCTTGTGAATATTCGCCAGCACTTCAGTTTCCACTATCACCACCTCGAAAAATATTGATAACAAGTACGAGATAAGTTTAGTAAAGGATTAAAAAAACTTTGAATGCGAGTTCTTAGAGCAAAATCCGCACATGATTGAACAGGGTGCAGAATTGTTATCCATTATCCGTGTCGTCATTCTCATGTGACTCGGTATCTAATTCCGAAGCATCCGAGGACGGTTCCAGGGATGTATTTTCCTTTTGTGCCTCCCGCAAAGCCTCAAGGCGAGCTGAAGATTCTTCCGCTGAAAGTGTCTTCGGCGAGGTATCCTGTATCTCTGCTAATGGCTGCTGGTAATCCGGCGAGGTTTCCTCCACATGGAGTTGAGCCGGAACAGAATCACTTTGAGCCAGCATTATCAGCCATACCAATACCAGTGCTGCAAAAACCAATACTGACCTGTTGCGAGCACTAGCGCTAAGCTTATCTTTAGTTAACAGATAAAACAGGCCTGCAACAATACAGGCAATCACGATTTCCGGAATGGCTTCAATAATCGAATCCATAATCACACCTAATTCTTTTTACTTTTCGCGGTTTGTTTAACCTGCTCGGCAAATACCGCCTGTTGCAAACCTAAGGAACCCAGTGCCTCAACAGGCACAAACACCTTGTTCTTGGACTCCGCCATTTTCTCTAAAACCTCCAAAGAACGGTACGACAAATACTTATCAGTGACGGACTTAGCCAGAATCTCATTAACTTCTTTGGTGGCTTCGGCTTTTTCACGGTCGATGGCACGCTGCATTTGCGCTTGGGCCAACTCTCGTTCTTGCTGAATTTTTTGGATTTCAAACTGGGCTTTTTCCCGTTCGATTTGTTCCCTGCGCTCAGCGGCTTGCTCTTTCGCTTTAGTAATTATTTCCGGGAATTGCACATCAGCCAGACCCAATCGTTTCAGTTTGAGCGGCGCGGCCTTGAGCGCTTCACCAATAGCGTTTTGCAATTCAGCGCTCAACCGCTCACGAGAACTGGCAACCTCATTGATTGTGTATTTGGCCATTATCTGACGGGCGACATCCCGAATAATAGGCTGAGCATAGGTAACATAAATCTTGTTAAAGGAAATCAAGCCCTTTTCAGCCGGAACGCGTTTGTAGATATTATCGATTTGGGCATCATCTACGCTTACAGTCATGCGCAGGTCAAAACCCATATTCAATTGGTCTTTGGGCATGAACAAGGCAAAGCGCTCGGTTACCGGCTGGTCGGAAGTTTCCAATAACACGAGGGAATCACAATAGGCAAAACAGGGATCTAAACGAAACCGAGAGGGACCATAGTTATCCTTTTTATAGCCATCTTTAGTGAGTACTTTACCGATATGTGCCGGCGGAACCTGTACCTTTTCGCCAAACAGGCTACAACCCGACACCAGCAACAAAGCGCTGGTCACTATTACGGCTCTTAACATCAATACCTTCATCACGGCTCTTCCCTATTTAAATTTCAGTGTTGAGGGCTAAAAATAACACCTCTGTGGGGATGTGCAATGAGTAATAATCGAGAAACGTAGATACAATAAAAAAAATGCAGAGTTGTAAAGCAACTCTGCAAATGAAGGAAAGATATCAAGGAACTTTCTACAGGAACAATAGAAACTGGAGATTTCTATAGTGTCTAGTATATTCAGTTAACCTAAACCTAATCTGAATAGAAACTAACGTTCAACCGCTTACTCAGAATGAGCAGAAAGAGCAACTAACATCTATAGTTGTATGAAGGTCGATGTAGTCAAATCTTGCGATGAAATTGTTTTCAAACCCAAATGCGAAATTAAAAAGCAGGCACGGACAATACCAGATAGCGGTTTTGGGAAACATCGTTGCTGTTTCAGCTGCAGGAACAGCCAGCCGGGAAGCGATTGAGAGATACAACAAGGATATGATGGAGGTCGTTTCTCAGTTTCAAGAGAAAAAATGGGCATTTTTAGGTTATTTGCACGGACCTGCAATACTCACGAGGCAAGCAGAATTGGAATTACAGAAATCCATAGAGTGGCGAGCAGAGAGAGGAATGGCTATCGGTGCTTTGATTACAGGTGACACAACCATTGAAGCCATGGTTCAAGAACAATTTGAACGTATTTATAAAAAGACGGATATACGTCTCGGCATGTTTAGCGATGAGGAAAGTGCCATTATCTGGCTTGAAGGACAAGGATTCAGTGCTGAAGTTATTTAATACCAACTACAGGAACACAACGAGACGGTATTCCCGATATTGGGAACCTCGAATTTTCTTAAAATGGGATTGAGCAATGGTCCCAAATTTTGTCAGACACTAACTCCGATAAACAGTCTTAATCAAGTGAAAGCCAAATTTGGTTTTTACCGGGCCATGCACTTCCAACAAGGCTTTTTTGAACACAACATCGTCAAAAGCTTTCACCATATCACCACGATTAAACTCTCCTAAATCGCCTCCGCGTTTGCGGGAGGGGCAGATAGAATGCTTTTTGGCCAACTGCTGGAAGTTAGCGCCATTGCTCAATTGTTGCTTAAGCTTTTCAGCTTCTTCTTTAGTCTTTACCAGAATGTGGTAGGCACTCGCTCTGGGCATGAGATTCTCTTCTGATTACTTTTTTGTAAAGTATAAAGGTAAATCAGAGAGTTGTAGTCAACTGTGTCAATTGAGGATGTCTGACAACCCACAATCGTCAAAGCCATTCATTCCAATCTGGGAGTTTCCCTCACAATTTAAATTCTCCTCAATTGTTCAGTTCGAAGTCCATACGCACCTTGCCCATGCGCGAGATAAGTCGAAAGTGAAGAATAAACCTGAAAGAGAGAGAACAGGGACGTTATCTCAGGCAATGCTGGCACAGGGACGTGCCATCATTGTCGGTCTTTCAGGTTCTTCAATTGAGGCTTATGTTGTCTCGCGCTCTGGGCAAAAGGGGGTTTTAGGGGAGCTCCCCTAAGAAGAAATAATGTCAAAGCACTGAAGTTTAATGCTCCGTACAGGGCTTAACGTTGCCAGTTGAATTTAGGTCAGAGTTCATTCGAGCAACGGCGCTTGCGCGTGCTTACCTTGTCGACATAAATGTCGACCTACATATTATTTGTTTCCCACAATATGGCCGAAATGGAGCCTTAGGGGAACCTCCCTAACAAAGATAACTCAACCTTGCGCTATCTCTGCCAGAGAACTCACAATACCCGAGTCTTGCTGCCAGGCCAGCACGATATGTCTTGAAAAAGGCTCCCCTTTGATTTTTCGAAACTGCATCTCTGTATCAGCAATAATTTCTTTATAGTTGGGTAATAAGGCACAGCCTACCCCAGCCTTGACCAAGCCGATGGCGTATTCAATGGTTTGAATACGCGCCCGGACATCCACTTTAAACCCTGAACTGTTGAGTTTATTTTGCAGTGCCAGCCCAGCATCACAAGGCAGCCTTTGAATAAAAGCCAGGCCATGCAGGTCAGCCAATAACAATTCTTTTCTCAGGGTTAGCGGATGCCCTGCAGGTAAAGCAATTTGGAAAGTTTCCTGCCACATGAACTGTGATTGCTCGCCAGTGTTCAACCCGGTTTCGTTGATAATTCGGGCGTCGCATTCTTCTTCTGGCGGCACCAGAGTCAACTCAATCCCTGGATTTTCAGCGGTAAACTTCTGCAAGATTTGACTCATGCGCTGCACACCAAGCCCCCTTACAACCCCCAGCCGGAAGGGGATCTTGCGAGTTTCCGTTTTAAACAGTTCTTCAATCGCACTGGCCTGGCCCAGTAATTGTTTGGCCAGAGGATAAAGCTGCTCTCCCGCTTCCGTTGCTTTCATCCCCCGGGTATGCCGACTGAAAAGCGATTTTCCAACCGTATCTTCTAGCTGTTTCAAGGAGGAGGAAATGGAAGGCTGCGCCACGTAACAGCGTCTGGCAGCGCCACTAATGCTACCGGATTCTCTTACCGCCACAAAATAGCGTAAAGCACGTAAGTCCATTATTTAGCCTCTATTGGAACAAACCATTTTGATATAGATTTTACCTATATCAAACCTCAATAAAATATATTTTTTATTTATCTTACTTTCGGCTTACACTAGCGCCCATTAACATTTTGATTACATCACTGAGATATACCATGAGTTCGTCAAGCAAAGTTGCATTTAGTTGGGAAGATCCGTTGTTATTAGATTCTTTTCTGGAGGAAGACGAGCGCTTAATTCGCGACAGTGCTCATCAGTACTGTCAGGAACGCCTGATGCCCAGAGTGCTTGAGGCCAACCGCCACGAACACTTTGACCGTGAAATTATGAACGAATTGGGTGAACTGGGCTTGTTGGGCTGCACCTTGCCAGAAAAATATGGCTGCGCCGAAGTTAACAATGTGGCCTACGGCCTGATTGCCCGTGAAGTTGAACGTGTGGACTCTGGCTATCGCAGTGCCATGAGTGTGCAATCATCCTTAGTGATGTACCCCATTTATACCTATGGTTCAGAAGCTCAGCGTGATAAGTATCTACCTAAATTGGCCAGCGGTGAATGGGTAGGCTGTTTTGGCTTAACTGAACCTAATTCAGGCTCTGATCCTGCCAGTATGGCCACACGAGCAGAAAAAGTAGACGGTGGTTATCGCTTAACAGGCACCAAGATGTGGATCACCAATTCGCCGATTGCTGATGTATTCGTTGTATGGGGCAAACTCGACGGTGTCGTGCGTGGCTTTATCTTGGAAAAAGGTATGGATGGTCTGTCTGCACCCAAAATTGAAGGTAAATTCTCTTTAAGAGCCTCCATTACTGGTGAAATTGTGATGGACGGTGTGTTTGTTCCGGAAGAAAACCTAATGCCTAACGTAGAAGGCATTAAAGGTCCCTTCGGCTGCCTGAACAAAGCTCGCTATGGTATCGCCTGGGGCGCGTTAGGTGCAGCAGAGTTCTGCTGGCATGCTGCGCGTCAATATACCCTGGACAGAGAGCAATTTGGTCGACCACTAGCCGCCACACAGCTTATCCAGAAAAAACTGGCGGACATGCAAACTGAAATCACTACTGGCTTAAGCGCTTGTTTAATGGCAGGACGCCTGATGGACCAAAATAAACTCGCGCCTGAAGCCATCTCCCTTATCAAGCGTAATTCCTGTGGCAAGGCACTGGATATTGCGCGTGTCGCTCGTGACATGCACGGCGGCAACGGTATTGCCGATGAGTTCCACGTTATCCGTCACGTGATGAACCTCGAAGCGGTTAATACTTACGAAGGCACCCATGATGTGCACGCCCTGATTCTCGGCAGAGCACAAACCGGATTACAAGCATTCGCTGGTTAACACCAACAATGCAACGAGTTAAGAACGTCAGGCAATAACAATAATAAAGCCTGAACGCTGTGCCCGCCCGGCTTGTGCCGGGCAATCCTTTAACTTACGGCACATAAAAATAATAAGCAGAAAAAATCTGCACCTAACGACAGAGCTGAATGGTAGCAGTAAATCCTTGTCACCTGAGGCTCAATACATCATCCACGAGACAATTCATCCCGAAAATGAGCCTATTAAGATGTTGGATCGCAATCAGTTAATCGAAGACAAGTTCCTCGATGCCGTCAAACAGGGTCAGTACCCCACTGCCCGTTCCCATACAAGTATTGCCGAATCGGGCTTAACCAATGAAGCCCTGGTAGATTTGTTTGAAACTCAAATCATGAGCCGCTTGCTGGATTTACAATCCCGAAAAATGCAAAAGCAAGGCAAGAGCTTTTACACCATAGGCAGCGCGGGCCATGAAGGCAATGCCGCTTATGGTAAAGCCTTTCGCCATGATGATATGGCGTTTTTGCACTATCGCAGTGGTGCTTTTATGGTGCAACGTGCCAAGCAAGTGAAGGGGCAAACGCCACTATACGACATGTTAT
Organism: Planctobacterium marinum; assembly: GCF_036322805.1. Lineage (GTDB taxonomy): Bacteria > Pseudomonadota > Gammaproteobacteria > Enterobacterales > Alteromonadaceae > Planctobacterium > Planctobacterium marinum_A. The sequence goes on from NZ_AP027272.1 coordinate 4,284,063, forward strand.
TGTCATTTGCCGCCTCCAGTGAAGATCCCACCTCTGGTGGAAGACACAAAGTGCTGGGAAGTAAGAGCCTGTTTATCCCACCACAAACCAGTACCATCGCCTCTCATTTGCCCAAGGCGTCCGGCGCGGCCTTTAGTATTGCCCTGAAACGCAAATTGCAACTGGAAGGCCCACTGCAAGACGATGGTGTGATCTTGTGTAATTTTGGCGATGCTTCAGCCAACCACTCTACGGCACAAGGGGCGATTAATGCCACTTGCTGGGCGGCATTTCAGTCCATTCCCATGCCCATCGTTTTTGTATGCGAAGACAATGGTATTGGTATTTCGACGCCAACCCCCGGAGGCTGGATAAAAGCCAACTTTAGTCAAAGACCCGGGCTCACCTATATTGAATGTGATGGCTTGAGCCTGACAGATACTTACGCAAAAGCTTGCGAAGCGGTCAGAATAGCTCGCGAAAAACGCAAGCCAGTGTTCTTGCACTTTCACACAGTCAGGTTATTGGGACACGCCGGCTCAGACAGTGAATTCTCCTATCGCAAGGGCGCTGAAATCGACGCTATTGAGCACCAGGATCCGCTGTTGCACAGTGCTCGTTTATTGACTGAGAACGGAGTTTTATCCGCCGAACAGATCACAAACATATACCTTTCGCTTAAAGCGCGGATTGAAGCCATCGCAGAACGCGCCGGTAATCGACCGCGGTTAACCTCGGCTAAGCAGGTGATGGATTCTCTGGTGCCAGCAAAGCGTTCGATACCCGATTTCGCTGAAAACCAGCCTCGAGAACAACTGTTTAAGCATGAGAAACACAACCTGAGTAAAAAGCAGCACCTTGCCAAAATCATCAACTGGACCTTAATGGACCTGATGAATCAGCAAGCTAATATCGTACTTTGCGGCGAAGATATTGGCCGTAAGGGTGGTGTTTACAGTGTCACCAGCAAACTTGTAGAAAAGTTTGGTAATTCTCGTGTTATCAATACCTTACTGGACGAACAGTCGATTCTGGGTTTGGCTATCGGTATGGCACACAATGGCATCTTGCCCATTCCGGAAATCCAGTTTCTGGCTTACGTACACAATGCTGAAGACCAAATCAGAGGAGAGGCCGCGACACTACCGTTTTTCTCCAATGGGCAGTTCGCCAACCCCATGGTGATACGAATCGCAGGGCTGGCTTATCAAAAGGGCTTCGGTGGTCATTTCCACAATGACAACTCCTTCGCCGTATTTCGGGATATTCCCGGACTCATTGTGGCCTGTCCTTCTAACGGCGAAGATGCCGCCCACATGCTGCGGGAATCTGTGCGATTGGCGCAAGAAGAACAACGCGTTGTAATCTTCCTGGAGCCGATTGCCATGTATATGCGCAAAGACCTGCACGAAGACGGTGATGGCCTCTGGACTTTTGAATATCCGGCGCCGGAACAGGCGATTGAAACGCCAATGGGCAAGCCCGCTGTATTCGGCACAGGTAAGAAGCTAGGCATCATTTCTTACGGCAATGGTTATTACCTGTCGCGCCAGGCAGAAAAACAATTAGCGGAACAAGGCATCGAAGCCCGTATTGTGGATATCCGCTGGTTAGCCCCGCTTAACGAGCAAGCCATTATTGAAGCCATCGCCGATTGTGAACACATATTGGTGGTGGATGAATGTCGTAAAACAGGCTCCATCAGTGAAGAGATAGTCACAGCACTTCAAGAAGCCAGAGAGCAATATCAGCTCACGAAAAAAGTGGCTCGAGTGGTGGCTGATGATAGCTTTATTCCACTTGGCAGTGCCTCCTATGAAGTATTACCTGACAAACAAGGTATCGTATCAGCGGCAATGGCTTTGGTAGATAATAGTGCGCCTTTAAAACAAGTTTCCTGACAGGATAGTAAACCACATGAGCAATAAAAAACGCGCGATCGTGATCTGTCCGGGTCGCGGCACATACAACAAAGAAGAATTGGGTTATCTGACGAGATATCACGCCAACAAACAAGCCATGATTGATGTGATTGATGCCGACAGAAAAGCCCGCAACCAGCTCACCATTGCAGAACTGGATGGCGCTGAAAAATACAACATGCGCCAACACACTGCGGGCGAAAATGCCTCGTCGCTGATCTACGCCTGTGCTCGCGGTGACTTTTTAGATATCAATCGCGATGAGTACGATATCGTTGCAGTTACCGGAAACTCCATGGGCTGGTACATCGCCTGTGCGGTGGCGGGGGCCATCAATCACGAAAATGGCGCAAAACTCATCAATACCATGGGCTCCATGATGACTAATGGGCTGATTGGTGGCCAGGCGATTTATCCTATCGTGGACGACAACTGGCAACATTGTCCCGAACGTTTCGCATTGGTTCTAAACGCCATTGAAATAATCAATCAGCAAGCAGAGTGCGAACTTTATGCATCCATTCAACTCGGTGGTTACATGGTGTTCGGAGGCAATGAAGCAGCGCTTAAGGCACTTGCTCAGCACCTACCGGAATTGGAGAATCGCTACCCGATGCGCTTATTCAATCATGCGGCCTTTCATACGCCATTGATGAATGACATTGCCAACAAAGGGCAACAGCAGTTAAGTAAAAATCTATTTGGCGCGCCTGACATTCCGTTAATCGATGGTGAAGGCACTATCTGGCAACCCCACAGTACAGAAGTTTCAGACTTATACGATTACACCTTGGGCACTCAGGTTCGGGAAACTTATAACTTCAGCAAAGCCATTGAGGTGAGTATCAAAGAGTTTGCTCCTGATGCTTTGATTATCACTGGACCGGGAGCCACATTAGGCGGCGCCGTAGCCCAAACGCTCATCGCCCATAACTGGTACGATTTAACCGATAAGGCCAGCTTTATTGAAAGACAAAAAGCTGATCCGGTAATTTTAGCCATGGGCATGGAAGCGCAGCGAAAAATAGTCTGCTAATATTGCTTATAAATTCAGCAAGCACATGATTTTTGTTACAAAACGGTTTATTTTTTGTGGGAAGCATGTATTTTTAATAGCAGCTAAAGACTTACCAGGCTATAGTTGGAAGTCTTCCGCCACTGAGTGGCGAATGATGTGTCTACAATGATAATGATAGCGACACAAATCGTATCGAATGTATTTCCCAAATGAGCGGATACGGAGTAATTAAATGGCCAAGAAGCATAAAACAGTAGAAGACGAAGCTGATATCGACATGACACCCATGTTGGATATCGTATTCATCATGTTGATTTTCTTTATCGTAACAACCTCATTTGTGAAAGAGAAAGGCTTAGAAGTTCAACGTCCTAAAGATAATCAGCAGCAACAGCAGAACAAATCTGATGCAGTGAGTATTCTGATCACCGAAACAGGTCAGATTTACATGAACAACCGTCTGGTTGATATTGAGCGTGTTAACGCTAACATTCAGAATTACCTGGCAGAAGTTGAGACCGATGTTGCAGTTGTTAAAGCAGCTAAAGGGGCACCACACGGTATCGTAGTGCGTGTACTAGACCAGGCTGCTGAGGCCGGTATCGGTACTTTATCTGTTGCCGTAGACGGCGAATAAGATAAACAAATCTTGTGAAGAAGCTCCCAAATGGGGGCTTTTTTTATGTCTGAAATTCGAGACTTAACAAAGTAGTTGCTACAGTGAAGCAGACAAAACAAAGGAGTCACTATGCTTATTTTACGAAACTTGGTGTTGGTACTATTTTTAGCAATGCTCACTGGCTGTGCCGCTACCTCCTCAGAGGGAACGGTGGCCGAAAAACGACAAAAAGTACTGCAAATGAAAGACCAGGTACTGACTCAGCTATTCAAAGAAAAGCCTGACACGCGCAGCCAAATAAACTCTGCAGCAGGTTATGCCGTGTTTTCTAATGCTAATATCAACATCATCTTTGTAGCAGCGGGCGGCGGTTACGGTGTGGCGAAAAACATGCGCACCGGCAAGCACACCTACATGAATATGGCCGAAGGTGGTGTTGGACTGGGTTTTGGCGCTAAAGACTACCGCATCGTAATTGTGTTCCACAACGAGCAGGCACTTAATCGCTTTATCGAGTCTGGCTGGACCTTCGGTGGTAATGCCGATGCTGCGGCAAAAGCGGGCGATAAAGGCGGCTCAGTCGAAGGTGAAGCCTATTATGGGGATGTCACAGTTTATACCTTTACCGAAACCGGATTGGCCTTTCAGGCTACTATCAAAGGCACTAAGTTTTGGGTGGATAAAGAGCTAAACTAATCGGAATCCTAAAAAGCAAAAAGGCGACACACCAGTATGGGGTCGCCTTGGATATTCGTCAGAAGCGTAGTTAAGAATCTAATTTACGGGCATTGGTGCTTTCAAAGATCTTATCAGCAGAAGCTGCTACAAAACCTTGATACAACTGACCATTTGACATTGGATAGCGCTGCGCAAATTCATAAAAACAGCTAGGAATGACACGTTCGATGTCGCTGAATTTAACCGCAACTTGATCAGCCATGGTGGAAGACTGTGCTAACAACACCTCTTCGCCACCTTTGATCTCGCCACCAGAGGTATTGAGCTCAAAACCGGCATTTTTCAGGGTATCGTTGATGTCTACCAATTGATTTAAAGCATCAAGATGGTTAGAGCTCACCGTGAAGTGATTGGCACGGAATCCCCACGCCGCCATCCAGGCCGCATATTCAGATTCTTGTAGCAGCGCGTCGTATTGCTCACTACTAATTTGCCAATGGACACCAGAATAAACAAATCCTTCAGCAGCAACAGCGGCAGTATCAATTTGATCCACCATAGATTTTACCGTGGCTTGTAACTGCTCGGAAAACTCCTCTACCAATAATTCACTAATGAATACTTTAGGGCGGTTGGCCTCTGGGTGCTCGAAGTGTTTGGCGCGTAACTTTTTCTGCTCAAAGGTGTATTGACCTTTTTCTTCGTAGCCCAAGTTGGTGAAGTGGGCAGAGATCTTGTCCAGGTTTACTTTTTCCAGATTAAAGGTACGCAGCGCGATGTGATCGTTAACGATCTCGCCGTGCATACCCAACAGATCATGGATTTTATGGGCAGAAGGGGTGATATTTATGTAGTCCTGCCAAAGATTGGCAAATAGGGTATCGAGTTTATTCATAGTGGTTCTTAAACAACTTCCAAATCACAAACAACAAGAAAAAGCCCATCGCCGAAGCGATGAGCATAACTTTAGTAAAATGTATTTTAAATCAGACTTTTAGAATTTGAGACCTGGACTTAACGTACCAGGCATAGCAACTTTCTCTAATTCCACTGATGCTACCGGATAGGCACAATAGTCTGCAGCATAATAGGCGCTGGCGCGGTGATTACCGCTATCACCAATACCACCGAAAGGTGCGGCACTGCTGGCCCCGGTGATGGGTCTGTTCCAGTTAACGATACCAGCTCGAATACGGCTGAAGAAGTGCTGATAATCTGCTTCACTATCCGCCAACAAGCCCGCAGATAAACCAAATGAGGTATTGTTTGCATGGTCAATGGCAACGTCAAAATCATCATAACGCACCACTTTAAGCAATGGTCCGAAGTGCTCTTCATCTGGCATGGTGTCGATAATCGAAGTGACATCAACAATACCCGGGGTGACAAAACCACTGTCAGTATCAGTGTGAGTCAGTTCCACCAGCGATGTGGCACCCAAATCCAACAACTGCTGTTGCGCTTGCACCATCATACCAGCGGCTTGAGCAGACACCATAGCGCCCATGAAAGGCTGCTCAGCGGCGTCGTAATGACCCACGCTGATGTTACGCGTTACTTCAATGAGACGCGCTAAGATAGCATCACCTTGCGTACCGTTTTGTAAAAACAGTTTACGCGCACAAGTACAACGCTGGCCGCTGGTGATAAAGGCTGACTGCACGATATCGTGCACAGCGGCATCGATATCAGCAACGTCTTTCACGATAAGTGGGTTATTGCCGCCCATTTCCAGCGCCAGAATCTTGCCCGGATGACCAGCGAATTGTTCGTGCAACAGCTTACCCGTGCGAGAACTACCAGTGAAAAACAGGCCATCGATACCATTGTGAGAAGCTAGTGCCTTACCGGTTTCAACATGCCCCTGGATCAAATTGACCACACCTGCTGGTAAACCCGCCTCTTGCCACAGTTTTACGGTTTCTTCCGCTACCATGGGGGTTAAATCACTGGGTTTAAATACCACAGTATTGCCTGCCAATAGGGCCGGAATAATATGACCATTCGGCAAATGGCCAGGGAAGTTATACGGACCAAACACCGCAACCACACCGTGAGGTTTGTGGCGAATAAACGCTTTGCCCAAAGGCATGGCGTTTTCTACCGTACCGGTGCGCTCGTTATAAGCTTTAATGGAAATCGCAGCTTTCCCCATCATGGCGCCCACTTCAGTGGCAGTTTCCCATTCAGGCTTACCGGTTTCCATAGCGATCACTTTTGCCAATCGAGCTTTGTGCTCGCCCAACAAAGCGGCAAACTTTTCAACAATAGCAACACGCTCATCAAAGCTCACGTGTTGCCAGCTCTGGAATGCATTGCGAGCGGCAGCGACAGCGGCATCTACCTGAGCACTGCTGGCTGCACTGCCTTTCCAGATTTCCTGCTTTTTAGCCGGATCCACAGAGTTAACTCCGTGGCCTTCACCAGCAACCCACTGGCCGCCGATGTAATGTATTTGTTCAGACATACTTATTCTCCTAAATGTATCGGAGCAAAACGAATGTGCTCACCTGCGCTTAGGTTTAACGCCTTAGCCGCTTCAGGTGAGATTCGGGCAACGTCTTTTTCTTCGTTGACTTTGACGGCTGTCATCACACCACGGAAGTCTTTAACCTGGGTGTTAATAACGAAGTGACTGTCTTTTACACCACTCAAAGTGCTGTCAATTTCAATCGGTAAGTTGCGGCTGGCCTGCGCCGTGCGAATATAGTTCACATTCGCTTCTACAGTTGGACCGCCGTCAAAGATATCCACGTACCCGCCTTTGCTGAATCCTTCACTCAACAGCAAGTTAAGTGCCGGTTTGGTCTTCTCATGCACCTGACCGATCACCGCTTGTGCTTCTTTGCTCAGCAGATTCACATAAATTGGGTACTTAGGCATCAATTCCGCGATAAACACCTTTTGACCAATGCCGGTAAGATAATCCGCAGTGGGAAAATCCATGGAGAAGAAGTGCTCTTCCAACCATTGCCAGAAAGGCGAATTACCATCTTCATCACTGACACCGCGCATTTCCGCAATAATGGTATCGGAAAAACGCTGGCGGTGTTCCGCGATGAACAAAAAGCGAAACTTCGACAAAAAGCGACCATTGGCGCCTTTGCGCGCATCTTCACGCAAAAACAAAGTGCAGATTTCAGACGCGCCGGTGTAATCGTTACACAGAGTTAGCGTGCCCACTTCATTGCGGATGTTTAACTCTCTGGAAGCATGGATCACCATACCCAAGTGATAGCAGTAGAAGGTATTGTCCATACCCACTGCTGCTTCAATACCACTTGTGCCTAAAACACGCCCGGTTTCAGGATCTTCCATTACAAACAGATAATCTTCCACGCCAGGTTTACTTACTTCTTTAGCAAAGGAAGCTTCGGCGTGTTCTATGCGCTTGCGAATAATTTCCTCGTTTACCGGTAATGACGTAAAGCCAATACCGGACTCTTCGGCAATCTCATAGAGCGCCTGAAAATCATCTGAGGTAATAGGACGAATGATCACCATAGGACTTATTCCTGGCCGTTAACCACTGCAGCAACTGCTTGCTCAAAACGCGCCAGACCCTCTTTGATATCTTCATCAGGGATCACTAATGACGGTGCAAAACGCACAACATTGGCACCGGCAACCAGACACATCAACTTAGTCTTAGTAGAAGCAACCAGAAAATCTCTTGAGCGACCAGCATAATCTTCGTTCAGTGCACAACCCAATAACAACCCTTTGCCACGGATTTCGCTGAATACATGGTATTTGTCGTTGATAGCATTTAAACCGTCGCGGAACAATTGCTCTTTGCGCTTTACGTTGTCCAGCAATTCGCGGTCATTGATGATGTCGAACACTTTTTCAGCTACTGCACAAGCCAGAGGGTTACCACCGTAAGTACTACCATGAGTACCTGGCTTTAAACTTTCAGCGATTTTTGCTGTGGTCAACATGGCACCTACAGGGAAGCCGCCGCCCAGCGCTTTTGCCGTAGTCAGGATATCAGGCGTTACGCCCAAGCCCATGTAGGCATACAGCTCACCAGTACGACCAACACCTGATTGCACCTCGTCAAAGATCAACAGGGCATTGTGCTGATCACACAAAGCTCTTACGCCTTCCGCAAACTCAGCAGTTGGAGAGATAATACCGCCCTCACCTTGCAGAGGCTCCATCATTACCGCACAAGTTTTTTCACTCATGATGGCTTTAAGGCTTTCAAGATCATTATAGGTGGCGTGCTCAATGGCCCCCGGCTTAGGACCGAAACCATCAGAGTAAGCCGCTTGACCGCCCACCGTTACCGTGAAGAAAGTACGACCGTGGAAACCTTGTTTAAAAGAGATGATTTGGTCTTTGTGCTCACCGTGGTGATCTAAGGCCCAGCGACGCGCCAATTTAAGTGCCGCCTCGTTTGCTTCCGCACCTGAGTTGGCGAAATAGACACGCTCTGCAAATGTGGCATCGGTTAGCTTCTTAGCTAAACGGATAGCGGGTTCGTTGGTAAAAACGTTACTTAGGTGCCAAAGCTTTTCACTCTGGTCTTTCAATGCAGCAACCATTTCCGGGTGACAATGCCCCAATGCGTTAACTGCAATCCCCCCAGCAAAATCGATGTACTCGTTGCCTTCCTGGTCCCAAACTTTTGAACCTTCACCACGCACAGGCACCATTGCTGCCGGGTTGTAATTGGGGACCATGACATCAGCAAACATTTCACGAGTCACATTCATATATTGCCTCCTGTAGAGTAATTCGGTAATACACCGTGAAAAAAGAGACGGCATTATTCCAGAAAAGCAGCCTCTTGTCTTCTCAATTACGGTGGTCAAACCTTTGTATTTAAAGGGCTACGCTAAAATTGCATAGAAACTGAATAAGTATGTGAAAGTTTCGAGACAGAGTTACAAAAAACCATCAGAAACCGCCCATTCTGACACTTTAATGTACAACTCACTCTTATATAGAACTGAATTCTTATTTTTTAGAATATTTTGCTATATGGGGGAAGTTTGCGGAAAAACCTTGTATTTTGCTGGCCAAAATGAGCTTAACCTGCTCAATCCTCACCAAAGCTTAAAGCGATTTGGCGCATATCAACATCTTTCAGCGCAGCAACTGCACCTTTTGGCATCCGGCAGGAAATCAGGTATTTCTTGGCATCTTCGATATTGAGCAATTTATAGCTTCTGAGCACTCTGAATCGAGCATAACAGCGCCCTTGTTCCAGAACACGTCCAAGCGGTGAGCGTTCAACTAAAGGAGTTTTATCAGCCAGTTCTTGCATGCCCTGGAAAATGGGCACGCGTTTCATGTTCATGTGCTGGACGGCATTTGCAGCAATTTGATATGACTGATTCCACATCATTGCCAACCAGACATCGGGATCGATTTTTACGTCTTGCAAGGCAAGGTGTTCTTCGCGCTTTTGCTCTTTATGGGCTTCCATCATGGCTTCTTGTTGCACATTATCGAAGTACTTGAAAAACATTTTTGTGATGGCGATTTTACCTAGCTCATGGTACATGCCTGCCAGATAGGCATGAAAAGGATCCACCTTGCCAAATTCGGCAATCTTCCGGCAACTAATACCGGTAGCAATAACCTGCTCCCACAGCTTTTGTTTAAAGGCCGGATAAGGGTCGGTAACCTTAGGGATCCAGCGTTGTACCGTCAGCATGGGGATCAATAACTTCAGATTTTCAATACCGAAAAAGCTTAAAGTCATGCGTAGCGTTTCAAAGCGCACAACTTTGCCTAATCTATCGGTTTTTCGATATTTCGGACTGTTGGATAGGTCCATGAGCTCTTTAGTCAACCAAGGAATGGCGGCGATGGTGGGCTCTATCTTTGCAATTGAAGCAGCTTTAATAGCGAGGGCATCATAAACTGCGGCCAGACCATCATCCATGCCCAATACGTTTTGGCTTAAATCATCAATGTTATCTATTTTCTTTTGCATTCTGTCGCACACTTCTTCGTGTACGATGGTACTGATGTTTTCCAGATAATGCAGTTTAGAGCGTTGATTCAGCTCTTTATCGCGCATCGCAATACGCTCCACATCCAACAGTTTGCGTCTGGAATTGTGCTGTTCTGAATGCTCAGCTTTGACCTTGCCTTCTACTTCGATGCCAGCCGCTTCCTGCCCGGTCTGCAATCCCATAAGCAGGTGGTAATATCGATTGTCTATGTCTGTGCGAATGTCTTGCGCGTCGCTCATTCCGTTTCTCAGTATCAGCTTTTAGGTGTTGTAATAAAGAAGCCAGATTGGCTCACAGTATCGCAGCCCGGCTTATGACCCGCCCTGCGATAAATTAAGTATATTTTGTAAAATCTGGTGGCCGTGTTCAGTCAAATGCGACTCTGGATGAAACTGAACTCCCCACAAAGGTAACGCTTTGTGAGCAATGGCCATCACTTCCGGAGCAACAGAATTTGAACTGTGGACAACAGCACTTATCTCAAATTCTTTCGGTATAGTTGTTTCACTTACTACCAATGAATGATAGCGGGTTACTGCAAACTTTTCAGGTACTCCACAAAACATTTGATGGCCGGTATGGCTAATCTCAGAAACTTTGCCATGCATTACTTTTGATGCGCGCCCTACCTGACAACCAAAAACTTGTGCGATCACCTGATGTCCGAGACAAACACCAAAAATGGGAACACTCCCCGCTAATTCGTCGACCAAAGACAATGAGATTCCGGCTTCATCTGGGGAACAAGGCCCAGGTGAAATGACGATCAATTCTGGCTTTAAACGGCGCACCTCAGCTACGGTGATCTGATTGTTGCGCACAACTTCCACCTCACAATCCAGCTCTTCAAAATAGCGCGCTAAATTAAAAGTAAAAGAATCAAAATTATCCAGCAGCAGAATTCGCATATCAGGGTATCAGGCCAACAAAACTGCGGAATTAAACAGCTTTAAGCGCACAAAATCAAGCACAGAAACCATAGGGTCCAAAGAATTAATGAATATGTTCAACAGGCGTTCACAGTTTGCCTGGAAAGCTGCCCCATTAACAGTTTAATACAATATTTGTTATCTTATTCTCGCAATGTATTTGCATCGTGTTCTGATCTCCATCTAGAATCTCAACTTGCCACATTAGGTTATTTTTTAAACAAGGAAAGTTTATGACTCTTCAATCCAGGCTGGTTTCTGCTATTGCACTAATTGTTTTTGTCGCATTACTCACCAACGTCACTATTAATTCAAGTCTTTCTATCGCTGAGATGAACGAGGCCTTATTGGATCAATATCAGAAGGACTTAGTCTCCAAACGCTCACTCGTTAAAGGGGAAATAGAAAACTACTTCCACACTATCGAAGGGCAATTGACCGCACTGGCAACCAATAAAACGGTGCTGGACGCCAGTCGAGAATTTATTTCAGCCTTCGAAGGCTATTCAAACGAGCGAGCATTTGACAATCAAATCGTCAGCAAAGTAAGTAATTACTACCAGAACCAGTTCCAATCTGAATACCAACTCCAAAACAATGATAGCGCTAATACTACAGCTATGCTAAGTGGTTTAAGCGAAAACGCACTACTTTTACAACATGACTTTATTGTGCAAAACCCCAACCCATTAGGTAACAAAGACCGCCTGTATGAGCTAAATAACGGTACTCAATATGCCAAAGTGCATGCCACTTACCATGAAACCTTCAAGGTATTTTTGGAGACCTTTGCTTACTACGATGTATTCATTGTTGATGCCCAAACAGGCAACCTGGTATACAGCGTATTTAAGGAGTTGGACTTTGCCACAAATTTGCGCAGTGGTCCCTATGCTCAAAGCGGTATCGCTGAGGCTTTTAACAAAGCCGTGAATCTTCAACCCGGACAAACCTGGTTAACCGATTTCAAGGCTTATCTGCCCTCTTATAATAACCCTGCCAGTTTCATAGCCACCCCGGTGTATGATGAAGGTACTGTCTCGGCAGTGCTAATATTTCAAATGCCCATCAGTCGCTTGAATGACATCATGACCCATGAGCAAAAATGGCAGGATAGCGGTTTTGGTGACAGTGGCGAGATATATTTAATCGGTGAAGATCAGACATTGAGAAACGAAAGTCGCTTTTGGGTGGAAGACAAAAAAGCCTATCTCGCCACCTTAAAAAGTCGAGGTTATGCTGAGGTGGCCAGTGAGATTCAACTCAAAAACACCAGTATTGCCCTACAGCCGGTGAGGACTTCTGGCGCCAATAAAGCGCTTAGAGGGCAAAGTGGATTCGAAATAATTGAAGATTACCGCGGAGTGAAAGTGCTTTCGGCCTATGCAGCTGTTGAGGTAGGGCCTTACACTTGGGGCATCCTGGCAGAAATCGACGAAGAGGAAGCCTTCGCTCCCACTCATGAACTCACAGCAAAAATATGGGGCTACAGCACTCTGGTCACCGCATTGATGATCGCGGCCAGCGTCGTTCTCACCTTTTACCTGGCAAAAATGCTCATCAAACCACTGCTGAAAATCAGTGATGAGTTTCAAGCCTTAACTTCAGAAGATGCCAATCTGACCACTCGCATCCCTGAATCGGGTATTCCTGAAATAGATCGTATAGCCAATGGTTTTAACCAATTCATTGAACAGATCCGTAAAATTATCAGCATTGTGAAACAAAGTGCTGAAATGATTTCATCTGCGAGTACTGAATTGAGCGCCACTACGGAACAAACCAATCAAGCTGCGCAGGGTCAGCAGCAAGATGCCGAAGAAGTCACCTTGTCTATTCAGCAATTTAATCAAGCGATTCAGGAAGTCTCTGAAAATTCCGTGCTCGCAGCCAACAGCACTTCTGAAGCGAAACAAAATACCGAAAAAAACTCTCAAAGAGCGGCCCAAACCAGTGAGAACATAGGACTTCTGGTACAGGAAGTCACTCAATCTGCCAATACCCTGCAAACATTGCAAACTGAAGTGGAAAATATCAACGAAGTATTGGTTGTCATTAACAGTATTGCGGATCAAACCAATTTATTGGCTCTCAACGCTGCAATAGAAGCCGCAAGAGCGGGCGAACACGGTCGCGGTTTTGCCGTGGTAGCCGATGAGGTGCGTAATTTAGCTTCTCGTACACAGGAAAGCACGGTGGAGATTCAGGGTAAGATCGCACAGCTGACAACTGTAGCCAATAATGCTGTGAGTTCCATGGGCAGGGCCTCCAATTCTGCCGAAGAGGGTATTGAACTGGTGGAGAGCGTTAATCAATCTCTGCAACAACTAAACCAACAAATCACCCAGTTGGCTTCGGTGAATTCTGCGGTGGCTTCTGCCAGCGAGCAACAAAAGTACACCTGTGACGAAATCAATCGCAATGTCGAGCATGTTAGAGAATCATCAACTGAACTATGTCAGGCATCCGATGAAATTGCCCGTTCAGCGGTAGGTCTTGCCGAAATTGCGGCCGACCTGCAGCAAGAAGTGGGGCGATTCCGCACTTAGTAAGCCCTAATCACCGAGCCGCTTAGCATTTTTCTTGGCCCAAGCGGCTAAAAATACTGAGCCAATATACATGGTCACGCCATAAACACCAGCAGAAGTAGCAAATGCCGGACTGGATAAGAAAGTGATGGCGATGAGTATGGCCATCGATGCATTTTGCACCCCCACCTCAATGCCCAAAGTAACTCGCTCCCTGAACGCCAATCCGCTTAGGTGGGCCAACAGGATCCCGGTGCCAATGGCGGCAAAATTTAAAATGATGGTGGCCCAAAACACCTTATCAAAAGAGCTCATTAACATGTCGCGCTCCTGGATCACGATAGCGATGATCAGCACAATCATAAAAATCAATGATATTTTACGAAAAATCCCCTCAATGGATAATGCCGTTTGCTCCCAGCGGGAGCGAAACCATATGCCCGCCAAAACCGGTGCCAGAGTTAACACCATCAGGCCAATAGAAGTTTTTAACAATGAAAACGATTGTGCTTCAGCACTGCTAAATTGCAGGATGGCAAATTGAATAATCCAAGGCGTGGTAAAGACACAAATCACGGTAGTTACGGCAGTCAATGATACTGACAAAGCCAAATTGGCTCTGGCCAGATGACTAATCACATTAGAAGTAGTGCCACCCGGACAGGCAGCCAGGATCATTAATCCAATGGCCAACTCTTCAGACAAATTAAATAAAATGGCAACGGCGAAGGCCAACGCTGGCAACAATAGAATTTGCCCAATCAAGCCCACCAATATTGGCTTGGGCGTGCGCCACAAGCGAGCGAAGTCCGCTTTGGTGAGACTCAGCCCCATCCCGAACATAATTACCGCCAGGATTAGCGGCAGTAATACCTGTGTTAAGACTGAGTCTTGCATTGTTCACCTGTTATTCTCTTTTTGAACTACCCTCACCCGTATGGTGTGGTATGTCAAATGCTTTACTGTTGCAAAGCTTTAGCGCATTAATATTTAAAGCTATCGTCCTGAGCTTGAACGATCTGATATAGAGGTTGAAAGTTACCCCAGGTTACTAAATCGTTGGCATTCATGGCTCGCGTTTTTACGGCAATTTCATGGGGGATGGGTTTCAACGCGCCAGCGGCTTGTGCCAGAAGCTGGCTTTCGCAGCAACTGTCCATCAAAACAAAGTTTGCCGCGGCGGCATCCACGGTTTTACCAACGGTTAGTAGTCCATGGTTTTGTAAGATTACCGCCAGGTTGTCAGCAAGTGCCTCGGCGATGAGGTCGCCCTCATCCAAATCGGCTACAACACCTGTAAAGTGATCAAACAAACCGTGATTTTCATAGAACATACAAGCATCTTGTGAAATAGGTGCCAGTTTTTGGCCCAGTGCCGAAAAAGCTCTGCCATTACGAGTATGGGCATGAGCAACCGCGTTAACATCGGGCCGCGCCATGTGAATACGAGAATGAATGGCAAACGCAGCGTTGTTGATGGCGTGCTTTCCTTCGAGTATTTCCCCCTGATGGCTCACTCGCACCAGATCACTGGCTTTAATATGGCGAAAATGTACCGCTAATGGGTTAACCCAAAAGGTATCTTTTTCCACGGCATCACGCACGGTGATGTGCCCTGCCAGCCCTTCGTCAAACCCTTGCAGTGCAAATACTCGAAAGGCCGCTGCCAAACGCACTTTATCGTACTCCCGCTGCTGTATAGGATCATCAAATACTGGCGGCTGTGGCACAACGTATTGCTCCGCGCCAATAGTCATGTTTTCGATAGTAGTTTGATTTTGAGACATTACATACTCCGCTCATTTTTTAAACTGATTGGATTTTATATTCCAGCAAGATAAACTCAAATGATGAATATTCATCCTCATCAATTAATCTTATGCATAGTATTGATTATAATCTGTTCCATGTTTTGCTAACCATTTATCAACAAGGTTCGGTGAGCAAGGCCGCGGATAAACTGCATCTGACGCAACCGGCAGTGAGCCATGCTTTGGCCCGGTTGCGGGAACACTTTAATGACAGGTTATTCGAGCGCCACGGACGCCAGATGATCGCCACCGAATACTGTCAGGGTATCATTGCCGATGTAGAGAGTAGCTTGCACACCCTGCAAAACACGCTCATGGCTAACACTCAGTGGCAACCTGGGAAGCGACCACGCACCTTTAACATTGCCGTGCGAGATATCCTGGAAGCACTTTACTTTCCGGCCCTGGTGGCCAGGCTGCAACAAATCGCCCCACAAATGCGCCTGCGCAATCACAACGTTGAGCCAAAATACCTTGCCTCTGCACTAAACAATGGGGAGATTGACCTGGCATTGGACTCACTGATCGCCATGCCAGGCAACATAAACAATCAAAAACTAGGTACAAACAAATTTGTTTTGTTATGCCGCGAAGGCCATGCGATTACGAGGCAATGCGATCTCGAGAACTATCAAAAATGGCCACATGTGGTAGCCGCGTTGAAAGATTCAGACATTAATCTCGTAGACAATGCCTTAACCGCAGCAAACTTAAAACGGGATGTGGTACTGCGCTGTGAAAACTTCTATGGTGCCGTGCAAGTGGTATGCAATACGGATTTGATCATGACAGCACCGGAAACCGCAGCGCGTCAGTTTGCAACTCACCTGCCACTGACTATTTTACCGCTGCCATTACAGTTACCACAGATCAGCATTCATCTTTACTGGTGGCAAGCGGCGGAATTAGATCCCGCCGTGATGTGGTTAAAAAACGAAATTACAGTGCTGTCAGAAGACCTGATTAAGGACGCTTTATAAAGCCCACGGCATCGTACACTTTTGCCAGGGTTTCAGCGGCTCTGGCAGAAGCGCGCTCGGCTCCGCTTTTCATTATGGCGTCAAGGGCAGCTCGGTCTTCCCGCAAGGCTTTGAATTTTTCCTGAATTGGCTCCACCAACGCCACAACGGCATCAGCGACATCCGTTTTGAGGTGTCCATACATTTTGTCTTCGTATTCCGGTACCAAATCCGCCACAGCACGTCCGGTGGACAAAGATAACAAGGTCAACAGATTAGAAACGCCGGGCTTTTCAGCCACGTCAAAATAAATACGGGCTTGTTCGTCTGAATCGGTGACTGCGCGTTTTATTTTTTTCGCCAGCTTTTTAGGCTCTTCTAATAAACCAATATAGTTATTGGGATTATCATCCGACTTGGACATTTTTTTGGTGGGTTCCTGAAGGCTCATAATGCGCGCACCAAATTCAGGAATATAAGGGTCTGGTAGTGTAAACAGATCGCCGTATAAATTGTTCATACGAGTGGCGATGTCTCGAGTGAGCTCCAGATGCTGTTTTTGATCTTCGCCTACCGGGACTTTATTCGCCTGATACAACAAAATGTCTGCGGCTTGTAGTGCCGGATAGCTATACAAGCCCACGTTGATATTATTGACGTTCTTCGCTGACTTATCTTTGAACTGGGTCATGCGATTCAACTCACCCATTTGAGCGTAGCAATTCATGATCCAGGCCAGTTGGGCGTGCTCCGGCACATGCGACTGCATAAACAAAGTACTTTTAACAGGATCGATGCCACAGGCCACATACAGCGCTAAACCATCAAGGCAGGCTTCATAAAGCTGCTTGGGGTCCTGACGCACGGTAATGGCGTGCAAGTCTACCAACATATAAAGGCAGTCGTGATCTTCCTGCATGCTCACCCATTGTTTTAAGGCGCCCATATAATTGCCGATAGTCAATTGCCCGGAAGGTTGGCAGCCGCTTAATACAATGGGTTTACTACTCATCAGAAACTCTCTTTATTAAATATAATTACTATTTACTGTTTACCTGCGCCAATTCGCTGCGCATGGCGTCGATTACCTGCTGATAATCTGGTTGGTTAAAAATCGCTGAGCCAGCGACGAACATATCCGCACCAGCCTCTGCTATGGCGCGAATATTATCGACTTTCACGCCGCCGTCAATTTCTATTCGGGTCGCTAATCCTTGCTCCTGGATCAGATGTTTAAGATCGCGAAGCTTATCCAGGGTTTTCGGGATAAAGGCTTGTCCACCAAAACCGGGATTTACCGACATCAATAATACGAAATCCAGCTTATAAATAACATAGTCCAGAACGGAAAGTGGGGTTGCTGGATTCAATACCAAGCCAGCTTTGCATCCTTTGTCTTTAATCAATTGAATACTGCGATCAACATGCTCACTCGCCTCGGGATGAAAACTGATATAACTGGCGCCCGCATCCGCAAACTGCTCAATAAGGGCATCCACTGGTTTCACCATCAAATGCACGTCGATATCTGCAGTAATACCATAATCTCGCAAGGCCTTACATACTGCCGGTCCAAATGTCAGGTTGGGCACATAGTGATTATCCATCACATCAAAGTGGATCACATCCGCTCCCGCTGCTACTACCCGAGCAACATCGTCACCCAGGCGTGCCAAGTCAGCAGATAAGATAGAAGGGGCAATCAGGAATTCCTGCGAATCAAACATCTTTCACTCTCAATCAAGCAATAATCCAGGCGCACAAAATACCAGTTACACCTCCATATGGCTAAGCCTTATTTTGGTGCGATTGCGCTAATTTTGTGCACAACCCGAATTGTTCAGCTGGGTTTTGTAGCTACAACTAATCACAGTCAAATTTTTCAAAACCAAATATAACTATATTTTTCAGGCACTTAAGCGGCACTTAAAACTTCCTTAAAGGGATAAAATAAACGGGCATCAGTTTTGCTCTAGTTAGGCCAGCACACTACAAAAAACGGAGAAACACACATGAAATTAACTAAAACTAGCGCCGCAATCGCTTTTGCCGTTGCTGCCTGCACATTCTCGCAAGCCTCTTATGCCGAAGTTAGCGCCAATGTTGGTTTGGTATCGGAATACCATTTCCGCGGTATTCAGCAAACTTCGTCTGCCTCAGCAAGTGCCGGTCTTGATTACGAAGAGGGTGGTTTTTACCTGGGTACTTGGGTAGCAGACGTTGAAGACGGTCTGGAAATCGATTTTTACGGTGGTTACGGTTTTGATATCAGTGAAGATGTGTCTGCCAGTATCGGCGTAACTACATACCAGTACACGGGTGACTTCGATTCTGCTTACAACGAACTGAACCTTGGCTTAGGTTGGGGCATGCTGTCTATTGAGTACACCATTGGTGAATGGGATGACGACGCAGACCTTGGCATTCCTGGCGGCGACTACACATTCTTAGGCCTGACTTTAGAGCACGAAGGTTTCTACGGTACGTTCGGTACCTTTGGTGATGAAGCAGACGGGGAATATTTTGAAGTAGGTTATGGCACCGAAATCGGTGGTTTTGATGCTGGCATCTCTATGGTGTTTGCTGACAGTGACTTGGGTGGCGGTGAAAGCGACGAAACCATCCTGTTCAGTATCGGCAAATCTTTCTCACTGTAAATAAAGATTCACTCAGAAGCACGGATGCTTCAATCCAAATATGTCTGCCGGGCTCTGTAGGGTGAGCCCGGCGGATATATCCCGGCGGTTATGCAGGATGCATGGCCGCCAGTCCCTTTGCTTACTGTACTTTACAACTACAGTACATAAATTATGTAAATGCCCCGCAGCAACCATCTCTTCCTATTCAGGTAAAATTCATTCCAATTTTTTTAGTATTGCTATATTGCCGATAAACACTGCTTTATCCAAAATTTATGAACTTTTGTTACTGAAGTTGTCCAAACATCAAGATGTTAACTCACAGCCAAATATCGCGCTTTGTATGCTAAACAAGCGGATTGCTGAGATAAACGACAGATTTTTAACGACCAACTTCCTCTAATCTTTGTCAGACAGGACGTATAATGAAACAAAGTGTTGCAACCAGGATTGAGAATATGCTCTCCACAAGAAATCAAAAAATGTTAGTACTGAGTACAGCATTAGTGGCTATGCTCTCCTTCGCTGGTGAATTGGAAGATGACAGTTTGCAATTCTGCAATTGCTCCGCCGACAGCACCTTTGACAAATCATTGCCCTTGAGCCACCCGGTTAATCGCTGTGCCAAACAACAAGCGTCCGGTGTCAGTTGGGTTTCTTGGTTCTCAGGTAGCAGTGCCAGTAAGCAGTTCCACTATCTGGACTTGTTGGAGCTGTTGACAAGAGTCACCGATAGCGGTCAGGATAACAGCACAGCCAGCTAATCGGGACTATCCTGATGTCTCAGCCAACTAAAACGCCCTCGGAATCACAACCCACTCAGCCAGCATCCTTGTGGCAAGTGATAAAAAGCGTATCAGCCAGCATGTTCGGCGTGCAGAGTTCTAAAAACCACCACAGTGATTTTCAGCAACCCTCGTTTGTGCCTTACTTGATTGTGGGTATTGGTTTTGTCTTACTGTTTATCACAGCTTTGGTAATAGTGGTGAATCTTGTATTACCTTAAAACTTTCCTGGCAGGCGAATAAACCGCCAATAGTTCAGCTACTTTTTTCCGCTCATCGCCTTTGCGGCTAATAAATCGCGCCACCGACAATTTTCGCAACTTAGCAGACTTGTATATATCCCGAGTAAATGGCGTGTCGTGATTGCTGATCAAAACAAAACGCTCATTGTTTTGACTTAACTCAGTAGCCAGTTGTGCCAATTCTTCTTGCAAAGCCAAGCTAAACCCCTGCTTGGCATAAGACGTAAAATAGGCCGTTTCAGACACTGGCGCATAGGGTGGGTCACAATATATCGCCGAATCTGCCGGCGCTTGCAGCATAACTTGCTGAAAGGGTAAACAACTGAATGTGGCTCTTGCGGATTTTTGTGCAAATAACACTATTTCTTTGCGCGGGAAATAAGGGGCTTTATAACGCCCAAATGGCACATTAAATTTGCCGGAGAGATTGTAACGACAAAGCCCATTGTAGCCGTGACGATTCAGGTACAAAAACAACACTGCCCGCTGAAACACATCGATGCTGTGATTAAACTGATCCCGCAGCTGATAGTAAACCTTTTCCTGATTGTATTCCGGCGTGAAATATCGCTCAGCTTCGGCAATATAGGATTGGCTATCCGTTTGCAGAATTTTATACAGATTGATCAGATCTTCGTTGATGTCATTAAGATGATAGCTTTCAAAGTCAGTATTGAGAAACACTGATCCCGCACCAACAAAGGGCTCCACCAACACACTTGCTTTGGGCAATTCTTTATTTATGCGCTCAATGAGGTTGTATTTGCCACCAGCCCACTTTAAAAAGGCACGGTGTTTAGATTGCGGCATGCTGTTATTATTATCTGACCTGAAAAACTGAACGCTGAGATTGTACCTGACTGATAAAAAATTACAGCTAATTCACACTGGCAATTTCATTGCGTACTTGCGTTAGGTTTTTGGCAAAAGGCTCCGTGCCGGGAAACTGTGCCGAAAAGTTCTGTGCCGCAGCTCTGGCAGCATCAAGACTGGTATAATTTTGGTTGTGCACCACCACAAACCAATCACCACCATAGCGACGAGTTTTGTATACCCAGACATCATTGAGCAATCGATTATCCACAAGGTACTCTTGTAACAGCGATTCACTGCTAATCCCCGATATCTGTAATACAAAACTGTTCTGCGGTAACTCTAATAATAGGGGTTCGTGATATTGGTAGCTGGTGGTTTGCTCTCCTGGCAGCGCACTATCTGTTGTTGCGGTGACAGTATCAGAGCCGCTATTGTTCCCTGACGGCAAGTTTAACTGTGTTTCCAGGGCTTGAGTAACCGTATCCGGTGTAACCTCAGGCTGTGCCACAATGTCTTCCACGGGGTAATCGTTAACTTCACCACGACGAGTATCTAAAGATAACGGCTGCTGTGCATTACGATTGTCGGATGTAACAGGCGTGTTTGTTGGTGTCCCGGTGCCAGAAGTACCAGGTGTAACGTTTTGCGGCTCCACTATATCAGTAACTAAGTCTTGTTCAGATTGTGAAGCTTGGTCAATCGAGTCTTGTGTGGTGTTTTGCTCGTTTGTGGCATTCAGAACCACGGGGTCGCTGGCGACAGCTTGTGGTTGCTCTGCTGTGCCTACTTGAGTTGTCGTAACCCGTGACGTCATTACTTCCAGGGTGGCTAGCGCATCCATTACGGAAGCCGATAGCGCCTCATCCTGAGCGACTGCACCATTTTGATTGAGGGTGCTATCTTGTGCCAGTGCACTGATATCAGTACTAATCCCATTGGTCACCAATTCGGCAGGTGCCTCTATGGCGCTTTCAGTATCAGTCACATTATTAGTGCTTGTGGAGCTAATAGTTCCGGTATCTCTTAGTTGCTTTAACTGCTCGGCACTGATATCGGCAATAAACTCTGACGTGGGTGAGTCGGCACTTTGTTTGCTGAAAGTAGCAACATTGATATCACTTTCGAGCGTTGATTCTATCGCTGAATTCTGCGACTGGTTGCTATTTTCAATACGCTCCATTGCATCGCTGAAGTTCATGGCAACACGCTGATTATCCAGAGACTCCGTTCTCTCTGGCTCTGCTTCTAATTCTAATTCAGCGGGCTGTCTCGTAATTTCCGAAGCGGACTTACTCTGAAACAAAAATTGAGTAAACTCCTTCACCGCAGCCGACGTAACATCAAAATATTGCCAAATCAATAAGGAAGAGAAGCTGGCCAGAAACACCAAAGCCAACGCAAGCTTTACCCACCAGATTTTTAGCGGAGATTGTCTCATCACAGGACTGTTGGCACGGCTTTTCATGCGCTCCTGAAACAACGCCCTGCGGTTAGCGATGAGTTCGTCCAGATCGCCTTCAATCTCCGTTTCTTCATCATATTCAAGGGTTTGAGTAGTCAGTAAAACCGGTTTGTCGTTATTGTTAGTGGGTAACCATGATTTCACGTCTTCCGCCCAATAGTGTTCACCAAACATCAAGATATTAATTTGCTCACCATTGCGGGCGAAGCGATTTTGCAGCACCAGGTCCCAAAGCTCTCGCAGCACATCCTCAGGAATATTCTCAGCCGCAGTGATAGCAATCAGAATCGGCTCACTTTTATCCGCTCTAGCAGCAAAAGCCTGCACCAGAGAGTGCCCCCTGGTGAGACGAATTTGCAACTGCTCGCAAAGCTGCTGAAGGTAATAATGGCTATTTTTACCACGTCGGGCGTTAATGAAGGCCACATTTGCCCGTTGACTTTGCTGCCCTAGAAACGCCTCAACAAAACCTTGCTGTACCGCCACATCCTCACCGGTGACAAACACCATTTGCGAGGAGTGTGCCACCAGATATTCCAGCCTCTGTGAAATATCAGTGTATTCGGTTAACAAGGTTGAGTGTTGCATTTAGGGTTTATTTACCTTCAAAGTCCAATCAAATTCGTACAACTAACTTAAAATGTTTTTTAACAATTCACTATCTATGTCTGAGGTCACCACCGCGTTACCAATCCCCTGCGGAATAATAAAGCGAATCTGACCGGCTTCGACTTTTTTATCGTGCTGCATGTGCGCCATAAACTGTTGGAACCCCATGTCTTCAGGTGCATCCACAGGTAAGTCGAACGCCTCGTGTAAATTGCGAATGCGACTGACTTCTGACGCTGTCAACCAGCCTTTTTGCCGTGCAACTTTTGAAGCAATTATGGTGCCAGCAGAAACAGCTTCGCCGTGTAACCAATTGCCATAACCTTGCTCAGCTTCTATGGCATGCCCAAAAGTATGGCCGAGATTAAGTAAAGCGCGTAATCCTTTTTCTCGCTCGTCTTGGGCGACAATTTCAGCTTTTATCTCACAACAGCGATAAATCATTTTTTGAATGACATCAGTTTGCAAGTCTTTGATGGCTTGCTGCTGCAACTCTAACCATTGGAAAAATTCGGCATCATAGATAATACCGTATTTGATGACTTCAGCCATACCCGCCGAAAACTCTCGTGGCGGTAACGTGGTTAAAGTTTGAGTATCGATGATCACGGTTTGCGGCTGATAAAACGCACCAATCATATTCTTGCCTAAAGCATGATTTACTGCGGTTTTACCACCAACACTGGAATCCACTTGTGACAACAAGGTAGTTGGCATCTGGATAAACGGAATACCGCGCTGATAACTGGCGGCAACATACCCAGTCAGATCACCAATAACACCACCACCTAGCGCGAGTAAAGTGGCATCTCGCGCAGCGTGATTTTGCAATAACTCGCCAATCACTTGTTCCATGGTGTGCAGTGTTTTGTACTCTTCACCATCTGGAACCTGAATAAACACCAAATCTATATCAGCAAGTGCAGAGCGTAACTTTTCAGCCCACAGGCCATAAACCACAGGATTGGTCACCACAAACAGGCGATTAGTTTTCAGGTGTTTTTTAATGAGTTCTGGTTGAGAAAGTGGGTTCTCAGAAATGATAATGGGGTAGCTTCGCACCCCCAACTCAACTGTTAAGGTCGACATGCGCGCTCCCCCCAAAGGATATTTAGTTACAGACCTATTTTGCTTATGATGGCATTCGCCACTGCTCTGGCGCTTTGATCGTCTGTTTGAACTGTATAATCGGCAATTTCTTCATAAAGTGGATTGCGCTCTCCCGCTAATCCCTTCAGTACTTGTTCTGGATCGTTATTTTGCAACAGCGGGCGACGCTTATCTCTTTGCGTTCGAGCCACTTGTTTGTCAATAGTCGTTTCCAGATACACAACAATGCCTCTGGCTGACAATCGGTTGCGCACAGAATTACGCACGATTGAGCCACCGCCAGTGGCGAGTACAATGCCTTGCTTTTCGGTTAAATCAGTGATGACAGACTCTTCTCTATCGCGAAAACCTTCTTCGCCTTCAATATCAAATACCCAGGAAATATCCGCACCAGTGCGTTTTTCTATTTCCTGATCAGAGTCAAAAAATTCTAAGTGTAATTCGTCTGCCAGATGTCTGCCAATGGTGCTTTTACCAGCCCCCATCGGCCCTATTAAAAAAATGTTTCTTTTTTCGGCCATTTTATCTACGTCAACAATCTAAAAAAATGGAAATTCCAACCTCGCTCGATTTTCGAGAGCGGGATTATCTCAGTTACAGGCGCGATTTGGCAACCCTTTTGCTTGCCTTATCTTCGGTTTGCTTCGAATAACTCGCTGGATATGGGGATTTTTTGGGGTTTTACAAGGAATCCGTCAGAATTTTTGGCGTCACAAAAATTAACAGCTCCCGTTTGTCGTTCACTTGTTGGCTGTTTCTGAACAATCCTCCAAGTACTGGTAGGTCACCCAGCAGTGGTACTTTTGTATCCGCATCAGAGATGGTTTGCTGGAAAATACCGCCAAGCACTATGGTCTCGCCGTTTTCCACCAGTACCTGTGTGCTTATTTCCTGAGTATCTATCGCAACGGCCGGGCCAGTGGGTGTAGACACTGTCTCACCACGGGTATCTTGGGTAACCACTAAATCCAAAATAATGCGATTATCAGGGGTAATATGGGGCGTCACCATCATACTTAATACCGCTTTTTTAAATTCTACTGAGGTAGCGCCACTGGAGGTGGCTTGAACATAAGGTATCTCGGTGCCTTGTTCAATATAAGCTTCATGTTGATTAGCGACAGTTATTCTGGGACTGGCGATGACCTCGCCTTTATTTTCCGTCTCAAGCGCGGATAGCTCCAGATCCAGAATAGTACCGTCCACCAGGCGTGCTACGGTAAAACCGATGCGCCCCGCAGGAGAGCTAACCGGCAAATTAACGTTCAACCTATCATCGATTGAAGGTACGGTACCCGCGGAAAGCTGATCTGCTGCCACCAGAGACCCCGAAACGCCATCTTCATCTTGCCGGTCGCTAAAGCCCCAACGGACTCCCAACTGTTCGTCGACGCCGTCGCGCACGGTCACCATACGTGATTCAATCAGTACCTGACGCACGGGAACATCCAGTAATTCAATCATCTGCACTGCTTCGTTAATTGACTCAGCTGTATCCTTAATAATAATGGTATTAGTGCGGTTATCTACAGTTGCGGTGCCGCGACTACCTAATACACCACCTTCGGGAGACTTGAGGATAAGCGCTAGCTCTTCAGCTTTGGCATAGTTGATTTGAACGTGCCTTGTATTCAGTGGCGCCAGTTGAGCCGCTTCTTGTTTTGATTGCAACATTTGCGCCTCGCGAGCAGCAAGCTCCTCTGCAGGGGCCACCAGCAATATGTTGCCTTCCATTCTCTGATCTAATCCTTTGATACGTAGAATGATATTCAGTGCTTGATCCCATGGCACATCAGATAAACTTACTGTGACATTGCCCTCAACCGAATCAGTGGTAACCAAATTGAAACCGTTCACCTGAGCAATAATTTGCAGCACTTGCCTGACCGGCACATCCTGGAAGTCCAAAGAAATTGGCTCACCAGAAAACTGTGCTTTGAATTGTGATTTATTATCCGCTTCCTTGACGGCATTAATTGTAATCAATAAGCGATTTTGTTGTTTCTCATGGCTGTGCAGAAAATCCTCTGACAGTTCAAAAACCGCAGAGCTTTGCAAGGCATCTTCAAAGGTTTCAATATATTCAACCGGCGTAGCGAATTCAGAGACATTCAGACGCATAAGTTGCCCTTCGCCTAATGAGGTGCCTGGCAGTGTTAAATGCAATAAACGATGTTCCTTAGCTAGTACAACTTGAAAATCGTCTTTATCAAACTCGAATATGACCTCACCACTGCCATCTTCCAGTTGCTTGAAATCAATATTTACCAATGTGGTCATGGCAGATTGAGATTGCACCGCATTAGGATCCACAAGTCGCACATCACTCTGCCGGGCACTAGTTGTCGTTGCCAGAAAAATCAGAAGTAGCGAAGCCATTAAGGGCTTCAGGATTTGTTTGTTAAACATTATTTGCTTCTCCGGCGCCTTGGGACATCGTGAGTTTTGAGTTTTCTACTTGCCAGCATCCAGCTCCATCGGGTAACTGCTCAGTATAGTAAACCGTATCATTTTCTATTCGGGTAATTCGGCCAAAGAACAAACCTAAATGGTCTCCTACAGTAGCCCTATGCAAACTGCCATCGCTGGCGGTGATCAATACCCAATTCTTATTCTTGCTGGTAAAGAAACCTTGAATCGTTAGTGCGTCTGTACCATAAGCTTCCAAAGGCTCTCGGGCTCTGGTTAAATCCGGTTGAGCACAGCTGTTTTGCGTCAGTTCCTGTACATCTAACCCTTGATTTTTAGGCCGTTCATACGGACTACGTAGGTTTTCAGCACTGTATTGAAAGGCTGGAACCGGCTCAAATTCAGGATAGGGCTCAATGGGTGGCGGTGTTGATGTTTGCACGCGCGCAATGAATTGCTGCAAATCAGAAGTATCAGCACTGCAACCGGCCAATAGTAAACTAAATGATAGGGCAAATATCAGTCTCATTGCGCCTCCACCTCCGCTCCTGCTCGATAGGTTTTAGCTTCTATTGTCAGTTTTATATCGCTACTTTGCGGATCCAGTTGAAAATCGTGAATGGTGACAATCCGAGGGAGAGAGGCCACTTTCGAAAAGAATGCACCAAACTGATGATAGCGGCCTTTAACCTCAATCTTTATGGGGAGTTCTGTGTAAAACTCTTTGGGGATCTCATTTTGCCAATTAATGGCTTTAAAGGTGAGCCCGGAAGAAGTACCCACTAAAGTGATATCATCTAATAATCCCGGCGTTTCATTGCTGGTGGGTAACGATTTAACCACCTTTTTGAAATCCTCTTGTAACTTTTCCAGTTGCTGCTGATAAGCCCCAAGGTTGGCTGCTACCAAATATTTGGCTTCATAAGTATTGCGCAGTTCAAATTCTTTTTTCTGAACAGCATCCAGCATAGGCAACTTATCTTTCACCAGAAAATAAAATGCCCCACCAGCCACTAACAAACTCACCACGATAGCAAAAACCGTTTTAACCTCAAAAGGCCAGTAGCCAATCTGTTCGAAGTCCAGCTCATTCATTTCCTTGAGTTTGTTGAAATCGAACTTCATTTCGCTTGCTCCACTTCTTCCAGACTCACTAAGGGTGGTGCAATGGTTGGACTAATCATAAAGGACAGCCGGAATTCACTGATGGCTTCAGATGTAGAGGTATCTGCCCTTACCGATGAAATCTCGCTACTGATAAATACCTTGGAGTTATCGAGACGACGCATAAACTCTGACAAACGGTTATTTGACTCACTCACGCCCTGCAATTCAATGGCGTTTTCTTTGCGCACCAGTTTTCTGAAGGTAATACCACTGGGCACAATCTTAGCCAGTTCATCCAATACAACAGGACTGACATTGCGATGTTCCTGAAGCTGCTGTATGAGCGAAATACGCTTCTCAATATTTTCTTTTTGTTGTTTAATAGTAGCTATCTGACCAATCTTGGTATCCACAATGGCGATTTCTTTTTCCAGAAATTGATTGCGGACTTTCTGGTTATTGATCATGGTATCCAGAAACTCGCCGATACCCAGAACAACCAATACCATCACTACAGAAGCGCCACCCAATAACGCCAGGTAAGCCTGTTTTTGTCTCTCTCGTAGCTTCTCGCGCCATGGCAATAAGTTTATATGTGACATGTGCTCAAACTCCGCCACGCTAGACCCGCTGCAATCGCAAATTGTGCGCCTTTAAATTCACTCAAATCGACATTTTTAGCGCTGTCACAATGCTCAAATGGATCGAACACTTCAACTTCCAGTTGCATATCCATGGCCAGGTCTTCGCTCAAACCTGAGATGGTTGCACCGCCACCGCAAAGGTATATTTTTCCGGGTTGTTCGGCATTAAAAGTGGTGACATACAATTGCAAGATTCGATTGATCTGCATTTGCAAAGAAGATAAAAATTGTGGGTACATTACATCCCGCCAGTTTTCGGGAAGGTCGCCAGACAGCAACCCCTTTTGCACTTCGTTTTTCGGTAACTCATAGGCCATCGCCATATCATTGACTAACGCATCGGTACCATAGGGTAATTCGCGACTCATGATAACTTGGTTATCCTTTATGGCCGTAAGCTGCAACTGTGCTGCACCAATCGACAAACAAAACACCACTTCGTCAGTTTGAAATTGCCCCAGATTTAACATTGCATTTCCCAAGGCATAACCTTCAATGTCCATGACTTTTAAATTGTAATCGGCTTCACCACAAAGCAAAGTACGATTCTCAACAATGTTTTTATGGGCAACACTAAGTAAAACGTCGGAGCGCCCCGGTTTCCTGGCGCAAGCTCCAATTTCTTCAAAGTCGATATAAACTTCATTAATTGGGTAAGGGATTAAACTATCTGCTTCAATCTCAATTTGCGCTTCAAGATCCACATCACTCAAACCGCTGTCCATATCGATGACTTTGGTCAATACCGTGGCACCTGACACCGCCATGGCAACGCTTTTGGGATTGTTCTGAAGGGACTTTCTGAGTTTTTTAATGGCGTGGCTCACAGCATCGAAATCTTTGATTTCACGCTCCTGAAAAGCGTCACCATAAATGGCTTCGCAGGCAATAGCATCAATACAAAAGCGTTTACCTTTCTGAGAAAGTAATACAGCCTTGACGAATCGGCTGCCAATATCGACACCCAATATTTGTTTTTTATTGTTGCTCAGCGTGAGATTCAAGTTGCTATCTCTTTAATCTACTCTTTAGAATCATAGAATAATTTTTAAAATATGTAACAAAAATAGTTAGTTCTGGTGACACTAACGTATTAATTTTCATGCAATTCAGCGACGCTTATTGTCATTATTTCGTTGTTTTACGGATTTACTTTAGTTTTATCAGCCAAAGGGGCGTTATTTCTCTTAGAAATAGGCAAATTTGGGAAGCTTTACTCGTTATTAGTAACAAAATGGATAGCCTGAGCGTTTCACATATCCCCCCTTTTTAATATAAAATAAGCAGCACGCTCTAATTCTTCAAAGTTAATAGTTCTGCCCTTGGCAGATAATCATTTGGATATGGCACAGGAACATACCTACACGTGAGTAAGTGGCTTAAGTATTTGATCAGTGTATTCGCCCTTGGGTCGGTCTTGGGTGTAGGTGCCATTGCAGGTGTATATTTTTATATTCGACCCGAATTGCCCAGCGTTGAGATCCTGAAAGATGTAAAGCTGCAAACACCAATGCAAATCTATACCCGTGATGGTCGATTAATATCGCAATACGGTGTAAAGCGCCGTATCCCGGTGACACTAGAAGAAGTTCCGCAACAACTTATCGATGCTATTTTGGCAACAGAAGATAGCCGCTTTTACGAGCATCCTGGCATAGACCCAATCGGTATCATACGGGCTGCATTCAACTTAATGGTGACCGGACGTCTCAGCCAAGGTGGCAGTACACTTACCATGCAGCTGGCCAGAGGTTTTTTCTTAACCCGTGATAAAACCTTTGTGCGTAAGCTCAAAGAGATCTTTATCGCCTGGCACATGGAGCGAGTGCTCACCAAAGACGAGATCCTCTCGCTGTATATCAATAAAGTAGAATTAGGTCATCGCTCCTTCGGATTTGGTGCAGCAGCACAAGTTTATTACGGCAAATCTTTAGATGAGCTCAATTTAGCTCAAATCGCCACATTGGCGGGTTTGCCCAAAGCCCCTTCCACAATGAATCCCATTAGTCGTCCGGAGCGCTCTGTTGATCGACGTCGGGTTGTTTTAGGTAGAATGCTAAGCGAAAAGTTTATCACCAGAGCACAATATGAATCGGCGGCCAACGAACCGGTAAGTGCGGCTTTGCACGGAGCGGAAATCGAACTTGATGCGCCTTATCTGGCGGATGTAATCTACAACGAAATGGTATCTATTTACGGTAAGGAAGAAGCCGAAACTGGTGGCTATAAAGTGTATGCCACCGCCGACTATGAAAGCCAAAAAGCCGCTATCGCAGCGCTAAGACAAAATCTACATGATTATGATGAACGTCACGGTTATCGCGGTATTATCGGCCAACTATGGCGCAAGTCGCCGCCATCAGAAGAGGCTGATGATGGCAGTTTTATCCCCGATATGGCTTGGTCAGAACAAAAGATTGTCAGTCATCTTAAGGGCTTTTCCAACTATGGTCCGCTGCGCCCCGCAGTTGTTACCAATGTATTCGAACAGGCGATAACAGTTATTGATAAAAGTGGAGCCTTTCATCGCATCGAATGGGATGGTCTGGCGTGGGCAAGACCCTACATCACGGATACACGACAAGGTACGCCTCCCGAAACTGCCAGTGATATCCTTCAGGAAGGTGCGCTGATCTGGATACGTCAACGAGATGAGGATGACCGTTGGCAGTTATCACAATTTCCAGAGGCCAGTAGTGCCTTAGTGGCACTGGATCCCAATAACGGGGCGGTACGTGCACTTGTTGGAGGCTATAGTTTTTATCAAAGTCAATTTAACCGTGCCACACAAGCAAAACGGCAAGTGGGCTCCAATATCAAACCCTTTTTGTACTCTGCAGCCCTTGAACAAGGCCACACGATTGCTTCGGTAATTAATGATGCCCCAATAAATCAATGGGACAGAAGCTCAGGACGAGCATGGCGTCCAGCAAACTCTCCGGCGGTTTACGACGGCCCTATTCGCATGCGTATCGCCTTGGGTAAATCTAAGAACGTGGTGGCAGTGCGACTGCTGAGGGCAGTTGGTATCGATAATGTGCGCAATCATCTGCGCAAATTTGGTTTTCAAATGGAAGACCTGCCACGCGATGAATCACTATCTCTGGGTTCGGCCTCGATCACGCCAATTGAAGTTGCCAATGGCTTTGTCACCATTGCTAATGGAGGCTACGCAGTCAGCCCTCATTTTATCGAGCGCATTGAAGGCCAATATGGAGAATATGTATGGCATGCCAATCCTCTTACCGCCTGTCCCGTATGTGAGCAAACCGAAGGTTTAACGGCACAGTTGGGGCAACCAGAAGTCGGAGATAACCCTAACAACGACGAGCATTTAAACCCACTGCCGCCACAAGCGGAACAAGTGGTGAGCAGCCAAAATATGTTTTTAGTATCGGAAATGTTGAGAACCGCCATCACAGGTAGCGGTAGTGTTCGGAATAAAACCTACTGGCGTGGCACTGGCTGGCGGGCTAACTCATTAATCAGACGTAAAGATCTGGCGGGAAAAACCGGTACCACCAATGACTCAAAAGATACCTGGTTTAGTGGCTTTGCTCCGGATCTGGTGGCCACTGTCTGGGTTGGCTTTGACGATCCCAGTCGTTCCCTAGGCAGAACAGCCGCTTATCCTTATCTCATCAACAATAATCCGCATAAAACCACCATCATTGGAAACGCAATGCAAGGTGGTGAAGATGGTGCCAAAGCCGCGCAACCTGCGTGGATCCGATATATGCAAAAGGCCTTGGCGGACTCACCAGAAATGAGTAAAGCCATCCCCGAAAATATTGTCTCGGTGCGCATCGATCGCGGTACCGGGAAACTCACCGGTCGCACGGATCACACATCCAAATTCGAATATTTCATCACCGGTACGGAACCTGTAGAGTGGGTTGCTGAGCATGAGATTATCGATGAGACTCAAGACGAAGAGCAAAAAAACGCACTGGAAGATGAGATTTTTTAAGTGCAACGCGCAACTGCGTTGCTCGTCTTACCAGCGCAATTGCCCACAATAAAACCTGTTTTACCGTTATACTTCCAATAATTTGACCCTGATAAAAGCATTATGAATCAAGATAACAACGATCCTTTGTATATCCCCTACGCTGGCCCCGCTCTGTTAGAAACACCTTTGTTAAACAAAGGTAGTGCCTTCAGCCACGACGAGCGAGCTGCATTTAACCTGGCGGGCCTTTTACCCCCACGCTACGAAACCATTGAAGAGCAGCTAGAGCGCTGTTGGGCACAGTATTCCAGTTTTGCTGATCCTATGAATAAACACATTTATTTGCGGGCTATCCAGGATACTAATGAAACGCTCTATTATCGTCTGATTCAGGAGCACATTGACGAGATGATGCCCATCATCTACACCCCAACGGTGGGTGATGCCTGTGAACAGTTTTCAGATATCTACCGCAAGTCCAGAGGTTTGTTTTTATCTTATGCCGACCGACACGATATCGACGACATCTTGCGTAATGCTACTAAACGCAATGTTAAAGTCATTGTAGTTACCGATGGTGAGCGCATCCTTGGATTAGGTGACCAGGGCATAGGCGGTATGGGCATTCCCATTGGTAAGCTTGCACTTTACACCGCCTGTGGTGGTATTAGTCCGGCGTATACTATGCCTATTATGCTCGATGTGGGTACCAACAACAAAAAGCTTTTGGAAGATCCTATGTACATGGGCTGTCGTCACCCACGTATTAGTCAGTCAGAATACGATGAGTTTATCGAACTATTCATGAATGCAGTGGAAAAACGCTGGCCTGGAGTCATGATCCAATTTGAAGATTTCGCGCAACACAACGCCACGCCGATATTACAACGCTATCGCGACAAGTTTTGTTGTTTTAACGATGACATTCAGGGCACCGCCTCTGTCACCGTGGGTACACTAATGTGCGCCACTAAGGCCATCAAAACTCAGTTGAAAGAATTGAACGTGGTATTTGTCGGTGCGGGCTCAGCGGGATGCGGTATCGCTGAGCAAATCATTCAACAAATGAGCGCAGAGGGACTAGCACCAGAAAAGGCCCGAAGCCAGATTTTCATGGTGGACAGACACGGTTTAGTTACCGACCAAACTCGTGATTTACGGGACTTTCAACAATGTCTGGCGCAAGACAGTAGCAATCTGAAAAAATGGCAGTTTGCCGGCCAATTCCCTTCACTGTTGGAAGTGGTCAACAATGCTAAGCCAACGGTTATCATTGGCGTATCAGGTGTTGGTGGACTCTTTACGGAAGAAGTCATCAAGGCCATGGCCAGCCATGTTGAACGCCCTATTATCTTTCCCTTGAGCAACCCTTCAAGACAGGTTGAAGCGCACCCTGCCGATGTTATTCGATGGACCGACGGGCGCGCTATTGTGGCCACTGGTAGTCCGTTTTTACCGGTGGAATTTGAAGGCCAGAAATTCAATATTCCCCAGTGTAATAACAGTTACATTTTCCCTGGCATTGGCTTGGGCGTATTAGCCAGTAAAGCCAGTCGCATTACCGACGAAATGCTATTGACCGCCAGTTCTACACTAGCTGAGTGCTCACCGCTAGCTAACACTGGCGAAGGAGATTTATTGCCACCTCTAAGGGAAGTGCAACAGGTGAGTAGAAAGATTGCTTTTGCTGTGGCCAAACAAGCTCAGCAGCAAAACCTGGCACTACAAGTAAGCGACGAGGTTATTCTGGAGCGCATAGACCGCTTCTTCTGGCACGCAGAATACCGTCCATACAAACGCGTCAGCTTGTGATCGATTAAAGGCCCTGCTCGTCAGGGCAATACCGCAATAAAATCTTCCACATGATTTTGTAACGCAGCTAATTTAATCTGCACTTTCTGCGCGTCTTCTTTGCGCGCAGCTAATTCTATTTTCTCTGCGCAGGCGGATACTTTAACTGCGCCTAAGCTGCCACTAGAACCTTTTATTTTATGGGCCAGTTTGCCCACTTCACTCCAGTTTTCTGTATCGACGTACTGGCTCAACTTGGCGAGTTCTTCCGGCATGGAACTCCTGAACAAACCAATTAGCCTGGTTGCCAGGGTTTCGCTATTGCCGATGCGTTCCATGAATCCCTGTTTATCCCAAACTCTATCATTGTCGTCGAGTGAGCTATCGGACTCATAAAAGTCAGCAACATCAATTCGAACTTCACTGACATCCTCCGTGCGCTTTTCCACTCCCAACCAAACATCCAGTTTAGTTTGCAGTTCCTCTGCAGAGACCGGCTTAGAAAGGTAATCATCCATACCTGCGGCAAGGCATTTCTCGCGGTCGCCTTTCATGGCATTGGCCGTCATAGCAATAATAGGGATCGAAGTATTCTCTATACCTTGAGCACCGCTACGGATTGCCCTGGTAGCTTCATAACCGTCCATTTTGGGCATCTGGCAATCCATCAGAACCGCTGCAAAGGCGTGAGGATCGTCCTGTGCGGCAAGTATATCCAGCGCTTTTAAACCATTCTCTGCTGTTTCCACCTCATAGCCCAATCCACCTAACATCCCCTTGGCTACCTCTTGGTTAATAACATTATCTTCCACAAGCAACAAACGGGTTCGAGCTTCTTTCACATAGGATTTATATTGTTTGAGCTGCTCTTTTGTGACCATCGAGTTGTTGTCGAAGTTACTTCCACCATCTAACACCACAACCAGTGCATCATAAAGATCGGAGCAAGTCACTGGTTTGGTAAAATAGGCTTTAAACCCGATTTGAGCAAAAAAACTTGGATCACGCGTATTACCAATTGAGGTCATCATTATCATTGGTACTCGTTGGGTAATCGCGTCCTCCTGGATCATTTTACCCAATGAAGCTCCATCCATGCCGGGCATTTGCATGTCCAGGATAGCGGCATCAAAATCAGGGTTGCGGCGCAATATTTTTAGAGCACTGACGCCATCTTCAGCTTCCGCCACCTCGGCACCCCATTTTTTCAATTGCTTGCTCAGTACCTCGCGATTGGTGGCATTGTCGTCCACCACCAAAATATGTTTGCCACGCACCGACGCCTTAATCTTGGGTACCTGAATTTGTTTCCCAGGAGCAAGCAATACTTCAAAGCCAAAGGTGCTGCCACTGCCAAACTCACTTTCCACCCAAATCCGGCCGGACATAATTTCGGTAAGCTGTTTTGCAATAGCCAGTCCCAATCCTGTGCCGCCGTATTTGCGCGTGGTGGAACTGTCCACTTGCGTGAAAGAACTGAACAAACTTTCAAGCTTTTCAGGTGGGATGCCAATACCAGTATCAGATACCGTGCACTGTAGACGCCAGGTTAAATCTGTGGCTTTTTCAATACCGACTTTGACCACCACTTCACCTTGCGAGGTAAACTTAATGGCATTACCCACTAAGTTATTAAGCACCTGACGGATACGTCCAGGATCGCCATTAGCCCAACAACGCTCAAGATCCACCTCATCCAAAACCAGCTCCAGGCCTTTTTCCTCGGCTCGCTGTGCCAGGCTTTCGATGGCTTCATCAAATAACGCTCGCACATCAAAATCAATAGATTCCAGTTCGATCTTACCCGCTTCGACTTTTGAGAAATCCAGAATGTCATTGATTAGATCTAGCAAGGACTCCGCACTGGATTGTGCCAATCTTACATATCGCGCTTGCTGCTGTTCTAATTTGGTATCCAGCAATAAGCCTAACATGCCAATCACACCATTCATGGGAGTGCGAATTTCGTGACTCATATTAGCCAAAAATTCACCTTTGGCCTGCACGGCAGCTTCGGCTCGCTCTTTTTCCGCAATTAATTGCTGTTGATGTTCTTCAATCTGTCCGTTTATTACTTTAGATAACAGCACTGCTAAGGTGACAAACAACAGCATGAGTGATAACGCGACGATGATATTCATTTCCAGCAGCTGGCTCACCTCAGCCAAAATCTCTTCTTCACGACTGATCCCAATAAACTTCCAGCCCAGTTGCGGTGATTTATAAACGGAAGCGTAATAACTCTCATCATCTAGGTTAATTTGGGTATAGCCCGACTGCATGGCAAACACCGAGGCAAGCGCTCCGCCGTAGATATCATTGATGTGCTTGAAGTTGTTTTCCGGACGATTGGGGTCTACCAGAATGGTGCCGCTATCCTCCACTAACATGACAAACCCAGACTTGCCGAGTTTTATCTGGGCAATGCGCTGTGTCAGACTTTTCATGGACAAATCCATGCCTATCACACCTGCAAGGCCGCCATTTTGTCCATAAAGCGCTTTAACCGTGCTGACGATGACCTTATCGCCTATTTTCCAATAATAGGCATCGGTACGGACAATCTCGCCTGAAGCAGACACTGCCGTTGTGTACCAAGGTCGAATACGCGGATCATATTGCCGGGAAATAGCTTCCTGTGGCCAGGATACGTACCCTCCCTGCTCATTACCCATGTAGATGTAGGTTAGGTCGGGATTACTTTGGGCAAAATCCTCGAAAAGGGTAAATATATCTCGCTCTACCGCCGAACCCGCGAGCGGTTGCATCATAGTAGCAGTTGCTGTCGTCAGGTATTGGGTTAAACCATCTTGCCCCTTAGAGACTGCCTCCAGCCCAGCCAGGTAATCGACACTTTCCGCAATTTTCTGCAGCAGTATGGTCAAACCATTATTTATCTGTCTGACTTCCCGCTCGTTAGACAAAGTGAAGTTTTCAATCGCCTGGCGTTTACCATGCTGCACCATCAATATACTGATGATGACAGAAGGTAAAACCACCGCCGTTACAAAGGCGATGACTAACTTTTGCGACATTTTCATATAAAGAGGATGATCCCTACTTCCAGTCCCTTGTTTTTAAGAATCTGGAAGGTGCTAATAAATATGTTAATTAGTTGTAACTTAACACTATAAGACAAATAAAAAAGCCGCAAGAAATTGCGGCTTCGAATCGACAATAGGTTATTTTATTAACCCACCGAGACCTTTGCAATCAACTGACTCTGTAATTGTTCCGGTCCGGGTAGTCCAACCAGATACTCCATAGCCACCTCATCACAGGCGTGCTTTTTAGGACAGATATCACAGTCTTTGATGACCTTTTCAGGTAATCCCCCCATATCGGTCGTAACAAAACCTAACTTGGCAAAAAAGTCTGGCACGCGAGTCAGTACAATAACCCGCTTTAATTCAATATGACGAGCCTGTTCCAGCAAATACTGGATCATGGCTTTACCTTGGCCTTTACCCTGAATATCCGATTGCACACCTACTGAGCGAATTTCAGCAAGCCCGGTTTGGTAAATATAAAGACAGGCACAGCCGATAACTTTGCCATCCAGTTCAGCCACCACAAAGTTTTGGATGTCGTGCACTATGTTGTCGCGGCTTCGAGGTAAGGTTTCCCCCTTGTCAGACCAAAAACTAACAATATTCTCAATGGCATCTACGTCGGTCATTTTTGCCTGACGTACACTTAACGCAGCGGCTTTTTGGGCGTTAAGTCGCTGCTGAACATGGCGCAGGGCTATTTGAATTTGTGGCTCAGAAGGACTGCCCATTACCTGGCTTGGGAAGATGTCAGCCAGATCTCGTCGGGAAGTGTCCAGTGCCAGTTCCACTTGCTCTCGGGATGTCCCACCTAAGACCTGGCGCTTATCAAGACAAGACTCAATAGTGAGGTATTGATAAACATCCTCACCAATTAATGAGGAATACACTTGTAGTTCAGCTAAGGTAAACTCTTCCAGCGCTTTGCCTTCGGAGATGGCTTTGAGTACCACTTCACCAACAATGTGGTGGGCTTCTCTGAAGGGTATTTGCTTGCTCACCAGGTAATCAGCTAATTCTGTGGCATTGGCGTAGCCTTGCTGTGCTGCTGCCAAGGTAGCACTGCTATTCACCTTGATCCCTTCGGCCACTAATACACCCATTTGCAAACAAAGTTGCCAGCTATCCATGGCATCAAACAGACCTTCTTTGTCTTCCTGCATGTCTTTATTGTAGGCCAAAGGCAGCGCCTTCATGGTGGTTAGCATACCGCTTAACGAACCGTACACCCGCCCCGTTTTGCCCCGGATCAGCTCCAGCGCATCCGGGTTTTTCTTTTGTGGCATCAATGAAGAGCCAGACGTCACCTGATCGCTTAATTCAATAAACCCGGCCTCGCCACTATTGTAGAAGATAAGATCCTCGGCAAAGCGCGATAAGTGCATCATGCTAATGCTGGCACAGGACATCAGCTCAATGACGTGATCTCTGTCTGACACGGCATCTAAGCTATTCAAGGTGGGTCTGCGAAAACCCAGATCACTGGCCAGAGCGTGTCTATCTATAGGATAGGCGGTGCCAGCAAGCGCACCTGAACCCAGCGGAGAGGTGTCTGCTCGATAAAGGGCATCGTTGAGCCGCCCGATATCCCGGTCAAACATTTCCACGTAGGCCAAACACCAATGACCAAAGGTGACTGGTTGTGCCCGTTGCAAATGGGTATATCCCGGAAGTACCGTTCCTTTCTCACGCTGCGCCAGATCCATCAACGCCTGCTGCAGACTCACAAGTGCCAGCGACAGCTCCTCACCTTTGGCTTTACACCAAAGCTTGAGATCTGTGGCCACCTGGTCGTTACGACTGCGACCCGTATGTAACTTTTTACCTAAATCACCCACAGCCTGGATCAGCTTCTGCTCAACCCAACTATGGATATCTTCGGCATCCGAAGTGAGAATCTGTTGCGGGTCTTTCTCTACCTCTTCAGACAGAGTCAATAGCGCTGTTTGCAGTGCCTGCTGTTCATCGGAACTTAACACCCCCACCTGCTCCAGCGCTTTAGACCAGCAGATTGACCCTTGGATATCCTGCTCCACCAGACGATAGTCCACAGGCAAAGAGTCATTAAATTTTTTAAACAATTCACTAGGTTGTTGTTTGAACCTACCGCCCCATAGCGCCATAACGTTTCCTCAATATGCCTTATTGCTTCGCCTGCATTGCCTTAATTCTGCTGGCAAGACTATATAATCGAATAAATCCTTCCGCATGCTTTTGATCGTATACATCATCCGCACCAAAGGTAGCAAAATCCTCTGAATAAAGACTATTCACCGAGGCTTTTTGGATCACAGTGGCGTTACCTTTGTAAAGTTTAATGACCACATCACCGGTAATTTGTTGCGCAAATGCCTGCGCTCCCGCCAACAATGCCTGACATAGTGGTGTGAACCAGCGACCGTCATACAGTACATGAGAAAACTCAAGCCCTAAGCTCTCTCTGTGTTTTAACGAGTGTTTATCTAATACCAAAGTTTCGATGGCTTTATACCCTTTGTAAATAAGCGTGCCGCCGGGGGTTTCATAACAACCTCTGGATTTCATGCCCACCAGTCTATTCTCTACGATATCAATACGGCCAACACCGTGAGCCGCGGCGATACCATTGAGTTTTTCCAAAGCTTGCAAAGGCGACAGAAGTTCACCATTAACATGAGTGATCATGCCTTCCTGAAAACTCAATTGCACGGTTTCCGGCGCATCCGGCGCATCTTCCGGATCAACGGTCATGGTCCAAACTTGTTTAGAAGGCTCACACCAAGGGTCTTCTAATTCTCCGCCCTCGTGAGAAATATGCCAGGCGTTAGCGTCTCTACTGTAAATTTTTGTAGCAGAAGCGGTGGTTTTGATATTGCGCGTTGCCAGATAATCCAGCAGGTCTTCACGAGACACCATGTCCCACTCACGCCAAGGGGCAATCACTTTTAAATCGGGGGCAAGGGCAGCAAACGCACCTTCAAAACGCACTTGATCGTTGCCTTTACCGGTACAACCGTGACACAAGGCATCCGCACCGACTTTACGGGCTACTTCCACTTGCGCTTTGGCGATAACTGGTCTGGCCATGGAGGTTCCCAGTAGGTATTCGCCCTCGTACACAGCCCCGGTTTGAATCGTTGGGAAAATATAGTCTTTAACAAACTCTTCCTTTAAATCAACGATGTAACACTCACTGGCACCCGAAGCGATGGCTTTTTCGTGCAGGCCTTCCAGCTCTTCTTCACCCTGTCCAACGTCTGCGGCAAAGGCCACCACGTCACAATCATAGTTTTCTTTGAGCCAAGGGATAATGGCAGACGTATCCAGGCCACCTGAATAAGCTAGTACTACTTTTTTAACGTTTTGCTCTGACATCTCAGATCTCCTATTTATCTGCCAAAAGCCACAGTAATATGGCGTTTTGAGCGTGCATACGGTTTTCAGCTTGAAGCAGTAATAGTGACTGCTCACCATCAACAACTTCAGTGGTAATTTCTAAATCTCTGTGGGCAGGCTGACAATGCATCGCCCACTTAGCGCCAGCGCTGTGCATCAGCTCACTATTGAGCTGAAACGGCTGAAACTGGCTTTTAATCTGTTCCAGCGGTGTGCTATCTCCCATTGAGATCCAAGTATCGGTATAAAGCACATCAACATCTTTCAGGCTGCTGACATCTTGAGTCAATACAATGTTACTGCCGCTGGTTTTCGCTTGATGTTGACACCATTGGGTAATATCGTCATCTGGCTCATATCCTGATGGTGTCGCAATTGTTAAGTTTACGCCCAAGATAGCCCCTACAATCATCAAGGAATGACAGACATTATTACCATCGCCTAGATAGGCCAGGTGTACCTGGGTTAAATCAGCGAACTTTTCTTTCAGTGCCAGATAATCAGCCAGCGCCTGGCAGGGATGGTAGAGATCGCACAGTGCGTTGATAACCGGCACATGAGTATTGTCCGCCAAAGTCGTTAAGGTACTGTGCTTGAATACCCGCGCGACGATCGCGTCTGCCCAACAGCCTAGATTACCCGCCATATCTTTACCCGACTCACGGCCAGCCAAGTTGTCACCCGCCATGTCCAGATATAAAAAGTGGCCACCTAGCTTATTAATACCAATGTCAAAGCTCACTCGAGTGCGCAGAGACGGTTTTTCAAACAATCCCACCACTGATTTACCAGCCAATGCCGAGCTGTATTTGCCCGGATAGGTTTTAATATCCAAAGCAGTATCCAGTAAGGTGTTGATATCTGCTTGTGTCCAATGGGTAAAAGTTAACAGGTCTTGTTTCACAACGAGGTTCCTTTTGAGCTGTCAGCTTGAAGATTCGGCACGATACAGGTGCCACAGGACTGCCCCTTGAGCAGGGCGAGCATTTGTTCAGGTGTTTTCCAGGAACTGATAAACACCGATTTTTGGGTTTGATTGGCTGTCGCTAGTGCTGAATTCACTTTCACCACCATGCCGCCTTGAATAACATTTTGTTCAGTTAGACTGGATATTTGAGCACTGTCCAGCTGGCTGATTAACTGTTTATCCTGGTCTAATACCCCGGCGACATCGGATAACAGCAGCAGCTCTGCTGATAATAGCTGCGCTACCACCGCGGCGGCATCATCGGCATTTACGTTTAATAAGTTACCGACTTCGTCGCAGGCAATGGAAGCGACCACAGGTAAATAATCGCCGTTGCTTAGCATGGTGAGTAAGTTACTGTCGGCCGGGCTTACTTTGCCCACTGAACCAAACCGAGGCTCTGTAATTTGTGCCTTGCACATGCCGCCATCCAATAGAGTAAGCCCCACCGGGTTTAAACCTGCTACTTTAGCCTGTGCACAGATTTCACTATTAACTGTGCCAGCCAATGCGCCGACGACATAGGGAATATGAGCTTTCGGGGTAACCCGCACACCATCAATTTTTTCGCTGCTAAAGTCCAAAGCCTCCAATAAGGCTTGTGTGGTGTCACCACCACCATGCACCAGCACCACTGCATAGCGCGTTTGCAATTGCTGCAACACTTGCAGCACTGATTGCAGAGCCGCGCCATCTTTTAGAAGTGCGCCTCCGACTTTCGCCACCAACCAGGATTTACCGATAGTATTCGCCATCATCAGCTCCCCAGTAAACCTGTGGTATCGGGTAAGCCCAGCATCAGATTTGCACATTGCATCGCTTGAGACGCGGCCCCTTTAAGTAAATTGTCGATGGCACTGCTGACCACAATATAATGATTTTGCTCAGAATATTGCCAATGCAAATGGCATTTAGGGGAATGCACCACCTGATCCAATTTCGGCCACTGCTGCACCAGATTGACAAGCTCAGTACCATCGTAAGCACTGTGAAAAGCGTTATCGATAGCCTGTTGGCTGGCCTCAGCGGTGAGCTTTAAGGTAATAGTTGCCAAAATACCCCGTTTAAAATTGCCCAGGTGCGGGTTGAAAATCACCTGGTTATCCAAATAACTGGCGATTTCGGGTTGATGACGATGGCTCAGCACGCCGTAAGCTTGCAAACTGACTTCACACAGGCTGTTGGTCATGGTGGCTTTTCTACCTGCACCACTTACACCTGATGTGGCATTGATCACAGGTAAAACCGATGAATCAATCAAACCGGCTGCCTGTAGGGGTTTTAAAGCCAACAATGAAGCCGTTGGATAACAACCGGGAACAGCGATGAGTTGTGCTTGTTTAATTTCATCGGCATACCATTCTGCCAGGCCATAAACAGCACCGTCTAATAAGCTTTGTTGGTTATGGGCAAAGCCATAATTTTGCGCAAAAACTTGGGTCTCTTTTAATCTAAAGGCGCCAGATAAATCCAGCACTTTTGCGCCATATTGTAATAATTTAGGACAAATATCGTGGCTGAACTCATGGGGAGTGGCCAGAAAGATAATGTCGCTATTTTTCGCTACCTGCTCCAACTGCTCTGCTGTGAGCGCAGTGAGTTTCAGTTCATCACTGGTAAACGGTGTTTGATAAAAACGATTGTCCAGTTGCCACAAACCTTTATCGGCATCCTGACTGTGCTCGGAAACATAAACACCCTGCAATTGCATAACTGGATGCTTGTCCACCAGCAATGCTAATTCCATACCTGTATACCCACTGGCGCCCAACAATGACACATTCATTATGTTTTTCTCTTTTTAAAGATTAATAAGGATAGATAAAAAAAATGAGTGGTTGTTGCAGAGCAAGCAACCACTATGTTCTATCGTCGCAAAATGAAGTATGCGACCAGAGTAATGGCAGGGAGTAAATTGGTTAAAGGTTTCAGTAAAACTTTCATGTCCGTTAAAAAATCAAATTCGGGGTCAGCTTCTTGTTAAAGGAGAATGTGCCACACAAAATATATTTATGCAACATTTTTGCATTTTTATTTATTTTAAATTTTTATTACAAACGGGCAAAAATTCATAAACCGCACTTTACATTATAATTATCAGTAGCTTACATAAAAAACACCTTGTTTCAACAAATTGCATAATGGTTTATTACCCATTCATGAAAAATAAGGAGTTTAAGCAGAACAAGACATTTGTACGATTAAGCGCTAGGGTAATTCTACATTTGGATTCATCTACATCTGTACTTGTGAAAATTACCTACTTTAGCCAAACGCTTCTGCTTGTATTAACAATAATCCTATCTGTTCATGCCCTCAGTGAACCATTACCCGATTTACCTGAGCCTGTATCCAACAATGCAGTGGTGACAGTCGACACCGAGTCAGGCAGCTGGTTTATCACTTTTATGGGCCTGGCTGAAGGTAAGGATTGGCAGGATGTGCACAATAAAGTGTGGGCGCTCAAATCTGGCGATACTCGTTGGCAGGAAAAAACGCCCGTGCCCGCCACATTGCCATTAAAAGGCCGCCTGGCCAGTATCGCTGTAGCGCTTAA
This sequence comes from Planctobacterium marinum, assembly GCF_036322805.1. Classification (GTDB taxonomy): domain Bacteria; phylum Pseudomonadota; class Gammaproteobacteria; order Enterobacterales; family Alteromonadaceae; genus Planctobacterium; species Planctobacterium marinum_A. The sequence goes on from NZ_AP027272.1 coordinate 4,327,993, forward strand.
TGGTAAGGCCTGGCTATTCGGTGGCTACACAGTTGCCGAAGATCACAGCGAAATCTCCAGTCCCGACAACTACAGCTACGATGTACTCACTGATAACTACACCAAACTGAAAGACATGCCGGTGCCTGTGGATGATGCCGTCGCGGTTACCTATCAAAATCGCTACATTTATCTTATTAGTGGCTGGCACAATGACGGCAACGTGAATCTGGTGCAGATTTACGACACCAAAACCGATAGTTGGCAACAAGGTTCTCCTTATCCGGGTGCGCCGGTATTTGGTCATGCAGGTGGCATATTGGATGATCAAATATTGGTTTGCGATGGAGTCAAAGTAGTGCCGCAGCGCGCTAAAAGAAGAACCTTTGCCCCAGAATCGGCTTGTTACAAAGGTATCATCAATCCAAGTCACATCAACAAGATTGACTGGCAAATTGTCGCTCACCCAACCGGAAAGTCTCGCTATCGCATGGCAGCGAAAGGAGTTAAAACCCCATCCTTGGAAGGTGTGCTGTTTATCGGCGGCAGCGATAACCCCTACAACTACAATGGTGTGGGCTATAACGGCGAACCATCCGAACCTGATGAAATGATCTGGTTTTATCATTTCGATGAAAAACGTTGGCAACTGCTAGCCAACGACGACCCCACAATGGATCACCGTGGACTACTGGAATATGAAGCAGGCTTCTACATCATTGCGGGTATGGGGAAAAACCAACAGGTACTTAATCGAATAACTCACTTTAATAAGCAGCAATTGCTGACTACTATTAGTGAAAACAAAAATAACTTGGGACAAGAATAACGGCAATGAAGCCTGCAACAGATACCAATGAGCTAGAACTGGATTTCCAGCGCCGGGCGGATTTCGACTTTATCAAGCGGGCGCTGCCGGGGGTATATTTGTATTTATTTGCCTGGCCGGTGATATTTCTCTCTACCGGCTTCTCGCAAAAACACCCGGATGAAAGCATTCTATTTGGGGCGCTCTTTACCGTGGTTTGTCTGTTGCGGCTGGTGCATGGCAAAGCCACTGCCAAGCATTACGAACAGCACTACCACGTCTGGAATATCAGCCTGACTACCCTGTGTCTGACTCACGCAGGCACCTGGGGCGCACTATTTTATCTGGTCAATTTTGTACCTCATTACGCGGAATTATCCATATTAGTCAACCTGGTCACAGCCGGCATAGCCAGTGCTTCAGTGCAAAGTTTGATCACTAAATTCAAACTGACTTGTTGGTATATTTCCTTTCTGCTATTGCCTCTTTGTACCGGTACTCTGCTTACTGGTGAGCAATTTCAATTGTGCTTTATCGTTTTCATGTTCTGGCTATACCTGCTGCTGGTGGGAAGACGCTATCGACGGGAATATGAACGGGCATTTCGCATTGAAAAAACCCTGTCAGAAAAGCAAATTGAATTGCATCGGTTGAACCGTACCGATCCTTTAACCCAAGCCCACAACCGGCGCTATTTCAACGAACAGATAGATTTTTACTGGCAACATTGCGCAGAACAACGGACCCATCTCAATCTGGTGATGCTAGATATCGATCACTTCAAACGCATCAATGATGAATTTGGTCATCCAACTGGCGACCAGTGCTTAAAACATTTTGTCTCTGTTATTTCTAACCTGACAGCCGGTAATTCAGCTGAGTTATTTCGTTATGGTGGTGAAGAGTTTGCCGTGTTATTACCGAACGCGGATCCAGAAAAAGCGACTTTTTTTGCCGAACTGGCCAGAGATACACTGGAAAAATCACCACTAATATTGAAGCAAGATAGTATTAATATGACCCTAAGCGCCGGAGTCTGTAGCGTCATTCCCGAGGCCTTTAAGTCCCAGGAATTATTGGTGGAACTGGCGGATCAGGCTCTATATAGTGCCAAAAGTGCCGGACGTAATTGTGTTCAGGCAAAACAATACGTAACAGACAAACTCAATTAAGGATGACGCCTGTGAGTACCCAGAAAAACATTGCCTTGGTGGCTCATGATCATATGAAACCCGCACTGCTCAACTGGGCAGAAAAGCACAAACAAGAACTGGCGCAACACAAACTGGTGGGCACAGGGACTACCGGAGGCCTGGTGGCAGAAAAGCTCAACTTACCAGTAACCCGCTTTAAAAGTGGTCCACTGGGCGGCGATCAGCAAATCGGTGCCTTAATCGCAGAGCAAAAACTAGATCTGTTAGTGTTCTTTTGGGATCCCCTCAATCCCGCACCTCACGACCCCGATGTAAAAGCGCTACTGCGACTGTGCTCGGTATGGAATGTGCCAGTAGCCTGTAGCGAGGCCACTGCCGATCTCATTATCACCTCTACCTTGTTTAACGACCCAGACTATCAGCGCTTTATCCCCAGTTACTGAGTTTCAGAATCTTTACACTCAGGTTACAAAATTTTACCTTGACTGGCATCGAGATAAACTATAATTAAAAAATACTGACACGTTTTTTGCGTTGAAACGTTCTATATAGGTATAACAAGCAAACCAGGCTTGTTTGGCGATACTGAATTGGAGAGTAACGATGAAAAAATTCCTACTGGCCACCATAACCACCGCCTTGTTCATCAGCACTAACAGCCATGCTGACGAACAAGAAAATCTGGATAGAGTCGATGAATCCGAACGCGTAGCTGTTACCTGGGTAAACCCGAAAGAATATACCGACGTCAAACCTGCCAATGGTATTCGCTCTCGCTTTCGCAACCGAACCCTGGAAACGCTGCATGAATACATGGACGAACTGGCCGCTGATTTACCCGAAGGACAGAAGCTCACTTTCAACGTCACCGACCTGGATTTGGCAGGTCGAGTCTGGCCAGGCAGTTTTGTTGGCTTTGACACCACAGGTGATGTAAGGCTAATCAAACGCGTTGAAATCCCGCGTATGGATTTCAGCTATGAACTGTTAGATAGCGATGGTAGCGTGCTTAAATCCGGCACCGAAGAACTCAAGGATATGGCCTTTATGGATGGTATATCCACAGCAAGGCGCGATGACCCGCTTAAATACGAGAAAAATATGCTGCGCGACTGGTTCAGAAAAGAGTTTAAGCAGGAACTACTAGCCAGTAATTAAGGCGCTAATAACACATTGTGAAAGCGGGACATAAGTTCCGCTTTTTTATTGGCTGTTTCTGTTGGCTGTTTTCATTCGATATTTCGCAACCATAGATTGAATTACTGAATCGACTTTCTCTGGTGATTGGAATTGAATATAATGACGCGTGTTTTTAAACGTCAACAGCTCTGCATCGGAAGACCAGTTAGCTTTGTCCTGATGCATTCGAGTTTGTTCTTTAAATATGCTTTCCAGGCTTTCTCTACTCAAAGCAATCTTTTTTAACTCAGAATCTGAAATCGCTGAAATATCGAGATGAGCATCGATTGCAATGAGCGGAATATCACCGATATATTTATTAAGTCCAAGTTGATGCAATATATCAGTAAGCGCCTTGACCTCAGACTGGAGAGCTAAAAACGATTTAGGTCGGAAGCCTTCGATTATTTTATGTTCGGTCGCAGACCAATCAACTTCAGGTTCATGATGCTCAGTATATTTTGAAGTAATTCTTAATAGTCCTAAATTCTTCAAAATTGGCTCAGACCAAATTAAAAGGTTGTCTTCAAGATCTTCGACCCATTCAGCAGAGAAGTGACCGTCAAGATTACTTTCGAGATCTGGATGCGAAGAATCAATAAGAATGATCCCTGCAACGAGAGATGGGTATTTGTTAGCAAATAAAGTTGCATACGCTCCACCTAACGAATGTCCAACCAACAGGTATGGGGCAGATTCACCAGAGGCATCAAGAAGTGAACTTAATTCATCAATAACTCGATTGCTAAACTCTTGATTTAATAATCGAGGCTCACTCCACATAATACCGGACCTATCATATGCGCAAGCACGAGTGTACATACCTACTCTGCTAAGAACTCTGTTCCACGACATACTTCCATAACTATCCATTCCAGACTCAAAAATAACTGTTGGACTTCCTGTACCAGTACAATGGATATGCATTTTGTGGTCGCCAATATCAACAACTTTCCCCGGTGCAGGGAACTTCTTTCGAAGGCTATTGCTGGATATCTGCTCGTAAATAACTCCGACTAAGATCAAAATGGTGGCTATTGGAAGAAGCAGTTTTGCACTGAATAGTCTATTCATTTTTTGAAGCACGGCAGTTTCATTTCCAATGATATATGAACATTATCGCGACACGCATAATAAAATCTACAAATACTGCTCTGCTGTATAGTTCGGAGACCATATGAATCTTGCCCATGTGCGAGATAAAGTGAAACTGAAGAGCCCCCCTGAGAGAGGGACAACAGGGATGTTGTCTCAGGCAATGCTGGCGCAGGGACGCACCATCATTGCCGGTATTTCAGGTTCTTCAGTTGCGGCTTATGTTGTCTCGCGCCTTGGGCAAAAGGGGGTTTCAGGGGATCGCCCCTGAGAAACAAGTACATCACTATACTGGAGTTAATGAATCGCAGGTTGTTAATTAAGGAATTTACCGGGACTCCCATCATATGACCTATACATACCGAGACTACAATTCATTTGTGATGCGCATTAATTACGCGCATAATTGGTAACAGGCGTGTCAACAATAACAGATCCCCATGCGACAAAAAGTTTCTTGCAATACAACAATCAATCGCAATCTTTTGAATGAAGCAAAAAGCCTTGATATCAAACTGTCAGAAGTGTTTGAGAATGCCTTGTCGCATGCCGTGGCAGAAAAACGAAAAGAACGTTGGCTGTCCCAAAACTCTGATGCAATTACTCAACATAACGATGAAATCAAAAAGTCAGGTACATTTTCAGAAATGATTGGGCAGTTAGATGATTAAGCAATTCACAGTCTGCGCTTATTCGTCATCACTTGTGGTTGTGCTCACAAACACTGTTTTCAATGACGTCGAAAGTATCTTAATTGCACCAATCAAATCCTCTGGAAGCAGACAGTTGGTTCAGGACTTACAAATACCCTGTAACATAGATAACCAACACTACTTTGTTGATTTATTGGACATAGCAACAGTTTCGAAACGATTTCTCAAAGCCAAGAAAAATTCAGACCTGTCTCACCTTAGAGATCCCATCAAAGCAGGCATAGATCTTTTGATTGATGGATTTTAGCTTACATGTCACTGTTCTTGTTTGCTTACAAGTGTTTCCAATTCCTCTTCCATTTTTTCGATCGCATCAATCCAAAAAGGGACATCAAAAGGATTTCCTTCAGGCTTTTCCTGATATGAAAAGTGGTTATGATTTGGGGTCAGCATTGCCCAAAATTGAGATTCAAACTCTTCACTATGAAATTCCAGGTTGCCCTTTTTCTTTTCAATTTCAAAAAAGGCCAGCCGGGCATCAGCGGACTCCAGGCCTGCCTGTTGGAATACGATACCACCACCGTAAGTTTCATATAGGGATTTATTGATCTTCCAGTTCTTAACAAAACCGTTGGCCATATCATTCATGAATTTATCCATGTGAATATCATCTTTGGCTTCTACTTCTTTTTGCCATTGCTGTTGCATTTCTACGAGTATTTTCTTTTGCTTTAACTCTTCAGAAGAAAGGGAACGTGTAGCTTCAATCTTCATTAACTCAGCTAATTTCAACTCGTCTTTTTTGCGATGTATTTCTTTGGAAAGTTTTCCAAATGCCTTGAATTGTGATAACTCTTCCTCAGAGGGCAGCAATTTATTTTGCTCTGCATAATGATTTAAAAGCGTTCCAAAGATCTGCTTGTTCGCCTCTTTTTCACTGGTCGTTACAACCTGCTGCTCAAGCACAGTCGCATAATGCACTTGCTCTTGGGCGAAGATGGAAAAAGACAAAAACAGAAAAAATAAAACGGCAAGAGGTCGCATAGAATCAAATCCTTTTGTATGGCTGCATCAAATATGACTATAACTCAGCCAAGACTAAACACTCAACTTTAACGAGTACTTTTTCACCCTCCAAAAAGAGATTACAAAAGACTTTGAATGGAGCGATACACTTCAGCGGCGCGTTCTGCAGGAATATTGTTTTTCTGGGCACTGCCCTCGCTGCTGGCCACCCGCACGAAACCTGAGTTGTCGGTCTCAGATTCTGTTTCCTGATCATCATTATCGCTTTGCGATTCTTCTCTGGCTTGTGCCAGGCGCTCACTCAGTGACTGCTGGTTAGCTTCATTCTGTTGCAGAATACGGGCTTGAGGAGAAAGCTCCACCTCAGGCTGATTAGCCTGACCAATACCAAAGGCGTTAACGGGCTGCTCCGCGAGGTTATCTTGCTGAAACCCAGCATTGAGCGCGGAGCTTTGAGAAGAGTTTAAAGAAGGTGCACGCGAGGAATTACCGATACCAAACGTATCAGTATTAAGCAAATCGCTGGCTGTCGTGGTACGACGAAAACCCGCGTTCAAAATGTTGGTTGTAGTGGAAATTTCCATAACAACACCAATTACCTGTAACTACCCCTCACAGATAATTATGGTACTTTTTGCTTAAAAAACAAGCTTTATACGGCAGTCGACAGCCTTAACTCGTTAACTTTCAGCCAAAACACCTTTAAATTGCGCCAAAGTCACGAACAACGACTCCATTTTCTTTACCACTGCCGATAACGCAGCGGTTTTATCGGCCTCTGCGCCCATGGCTTGCATATCACTGATGTCATTGCTCAGTTCGGCGATATAAGGGGCAAATCGCTCACTAGTTACTGTAAATCCGGCGTCTGCTGGAAATATGGCTTTGTGTTTTGCTTTGCCTTGACTGCTTAGTTGATCAAGCGCACTGTCGGCATCTACAGCCCGGCGATACAAGACCTGCAGATTTTCATTTAACTTCTCTAATACTGCGTCCATTAAAATACCTGAAAATTTTTTCCAAAAAAATGTCTAAAGGATAGTCAACTTTTGCCGATACCCTATCGAAGGCGGGCAATTCTGCCTGCTTTTTAATCCGGCGACAAGGCTATCAGCTTAACTACCCCTCAAATTGTAAAGCGGGTGCCGAGACGTCACAACTATTAGGAACTAGGTATGGAAATTTCAGGAAACTCTGGAAACTCCGGTGTGTCTTCGCTAGAACTCAAGGGCTTGCAGCTGTCGAAAGACCAGCAGGAAGCAGAGGGCGCGCAGACACTTCAGCTGCTGGACTCAGCCGCTGGCGTACCGAGTGGCCCATCAGGTGATGTGGCAAAAGGCGGAAATATTGATACTTTCGCTTAATGCAACATCATGGATGAAGCCGTAAATCCATAGGCGTTTTGCCAGGCTGGCCACCAATCTCTCGGACGAGTTTGGGAACCAGATATCCTGGCTGGCGCTTTATCACTTCTGCCACGATCTGGCGTGCGCGGTCATCGCTCACGTTGAAGTGACTGGCTCCCTCTACTTTATCCAACATATGCAAATAATAAGGTAACACGTCTGCTTCAAAGAGCTTTTCATGCAGCTCAATAAGCGCATCGGCATTGTCGTTTATCCCTTTGAGCAGCACCGATTGATTGAGCAAGGTCACCCCGGAGCTGTGTAATAGCTGTAGTTTTTGGTTGAGTGGGTCATCAATTTCATTGGCGTGATTAATATGCACCACCATCACCGGCTTCAATCTGGTTTGAGTAAACCATTCAAGTAATTCCGGTGTAATGCGATTGGGTATCACCACGGGTAAACGGGTGTGAATACGCAAGGTTTTGACATGCTCAATGGCTTCGAGTTGTTTTGTCATCCACAGCAGGAAATCGTCTTTGGCCATCAAGGGATCGCCACCAGAGTAGATCACCTCATTAATCGCCTTGTCCGCAGCGATATAGTCAAATACGGGCAGCCAATCTTGCTTGCGTAAGGCATTGTCCTGATAGGGAAAATGCCGCCTGAAGCAATAGCGGCAATTCACTGCGCAGCCGCCTTTTACCACCAGCAATACCCGGCTTTGGTACTTGTGTAAAAGGCCCGCGTTCTCGTTATTCTGTTCCAGCAAAGGATCAGCAGTAAAACCGGGGGCGGCCCCGAACTCCTGTGCATCAGGAAATACCTGTAGCAGCAAAGGGTCCACGCGGTTGCCTTTCTCCATTCTGGAGACAAAAGCTTGTGGCACAATCATTGGAAATAGCTTGCGCGCCTCGATGTCTTTTTGGTATTTGTCAGTATCCAGATCCAGTGTTTTTAACAAAGATTCAGGAGATTTGTACGCTGTCGCTAACTCTTTTTGCCAGTGACTCTCTACAGTGAGTGGTTTTTCCGGTATTATCTGCGCCAATTATATGCTACCCAATGAAATAGTAAGAATTTAAGAGGAATTTATGGCTAATTTCAGCACCAATGAATTCAAATCGGGCTTAAAAATAATGCTCGATGGCGAACCTTGCAACATTTTAGAGAATGAATATGTAAAACCGGGCAAAGGCCAGGCGTTTAATCGCGTTAAAATCCGTAAGCTTATTTCTGGAAAAGTGCTGGAAAAAACGTTTCGCTCTGGCGAATCAGTGGAAGGCGCTGACGTTATGGATCACGACCTGGCTTACCTCTACAGCGATGGTGAATTCTGGCACTTCATGAACAATGATACGTTCGAGCAGTTAGCTGCAGATGACAAAGCCGTAGGCGACAACGTTAAGTGGTTGGTAGAAAATGATATTTGTACCTTAACGCTGTGGAATGGTTCTCCAATCGCTGTAACGCCGCCAAACTTTGTAGAGCTGGAAATCACTGAAACCGACCCAGGCCTGAAAGGTGATACCGCCGGTACCGGTGGTAAACCCGCTACTTTGAGCACAGGTGCAGTCGTACGCGTACCTTTGTTCGTACAAACTGGCGAAGTGATCAAAGTTGACACTCGCACCGGTGAGTACGTTTCTCGCGTTCAAAAATAATCGCCTGATGAATCTTAAAAGCCCACTTAATGTGGGCTTTTTCGTCTTTGGAATCTCATGAACTGGCAACCCGGAACCGAATTAGCTACCCTGCAGGCTCGTGCCAAACTAAATGCCTATATCCGGCATTTTTTTGCACAGCGCAATGTACTGGAAGTGGAAACACCGCTACTGGCGACGGCCGGTGTGACCGATCCCCATCTGGTGAATTTCAGTACCGACATGCTCCTGCCCGGCGGACAATCTGCTCAGAAACTGTATCTGCAAACCTCTCCAGAATATGCCATGAAGCGTCTGTTATGCGCTGGTAGCGGCAGTATTTATCAGATTTGCAAAGCATTTCGCAACGAAGAGCAAGGGCGGTTTCACAATCCAGAATTTACTATGTTGGAGTGGTATCGTGAGGGTTTTGACCACTGGCAGCTGATGCAGGAGATGCAGGACTTATTGCACCCACTTTTTGAAAGTGGAAAATTTCAACAGCTCAGCTACCAACAGGCCTTCCAACAGTTCCTGAACTTTGATCCTTTAGCAGATTGCGATAAAACATTAGCAACCGCTTGCATCGCGCACGGTTTCGACAATTTCGCTACGCTAGATACCCCCAGAGATACGCAATTACAATTGTTGTTCAGTCATGTTATCGAGCCACAGATTGCTCAGGAAACACCCTGTTTTATTTACCACTTTCCCGCCTCGCAAGCGGCCTTGGCTAAGATATCGCCTCAAGACAGTCGGGTAGCGGAACGTTTTGAGCTGTATTACAAAGGATTCGAACTGGCAAATGGCTTCCACGAATTATCCTCGCCTGAAGAACAAACCGAACGTTTCGCTCAAGACAACGCTCAGCGACGCGACATGGGAATTGCTGAAGCCCAGCATGATGAAAGATTTCTGGCGGCACTAAAGCAGGGTTTACCTGATTGCGCAGGTGTTGCTTTGGGATTAGACAGGGTTTTAATGCTGCTGCAAGACAAACAAGATATTGACGAGGTTATCAGTTTTAGTATTCGGCGGGCTTGAGAAAAGGAACTATCAAAAAGGATTTAATGATGCAGGTTGAACAAGAATTACTAGACAAGGTAGAAGCAAAACTAAATCGACAAAATGCTTTGAAAGCAGCCCTGCTGGTTCCTTTTTGGTGTTTGCCGCTACTCGTGACCTGGTATTGGGTTTTCCACAACTATGGTAAAGCCGTACCGATGTTTTTGCTTGCCAGCGGCATCATTATCGGTTTGGCAATAAGGTTTCATGGGCGAGGCTTTATAGGTACATTTTCCTTAATCGCATTAATAGCACATTTATTATTGGTGGCCGCAGCAACGCTTTCTGGACTGCTATTGGGTAAAGGCGAAACCATCTGGGCAGTAATACTGCTTGGTCTATATATTGGCGGTGCATGGTTGGCGTCATTTTTAGCCCGAATTCAAATTCCATTTCTGGAGCAAAGAGCGTATTTTCTGCTTGCTGAAAAAACACAGCACCCAAGCGCAAAACGATGGCGCAACAAGTGGTTTTTGGCCCTCCCAAGCATGTGTATTTTAAGTGCTTCCCTGTTATTCATTACTATGATCGGCCTGTATTCACTTGATGAATACAATCGAGGACTTGCACCTTATGTAGCAGAGCAAAAAGCACAAGATACCCTGCAAAAACGAGCCATTAATGTCACACCAGCCAGTCTCGATAAATTATCAACAAAAGAGGCACTACGACATGTTTACGCCTACAGTGGTGGTGAGCTAATCAGTGCTAGTGGTCATTTTATTCATACCTATCCACTCTCCAATTATAAAGCGCAAACCATACTGAAATATTTGATTGAACATCGAGACAACGTAAGAGCTAAGTTTCTACTGGGACTCTTGACTGAGAAAGAGCATGGGCAAGCACTGATTGAAGAAGCGGCTGATGCTGGGGATATCTATGCCAAAATCCACTTAGCGGCGCAATTCGCGTGTTACGACAAACCAGAGATTGCCCGTGACCTGCTAAACCGGTTGAGAAAAACAACAAGGGAAACTCACCCTCGAGGTAGAATTAACCGGATCTTGTCTATTGGTTTTGGGCAATTTTGTGCAGAAAAAGATTATTCACCTGTCTCTATCGAGTACGTGCTCTGACCATAACTCTTCGCCATACTTACAAACAAAAAAGCCCGCCATAGGCGGGCTACCCCAGGTGCCACCAGTATCAAAGACTGAGTACAATCCTTTCCTGGCCTTTGTAGGTGATGTCTTTGACATTATTGTGCGAGAGCGTGAGTTTCTCTATCTGAAGGTCGCGATAATGAGCGGGGATCTCAATCTCACGTTGCACTGCGCCATTGCTATCGGTGCGCAGCACGGTCAGCAAAGTCACTTTCAGGGGCCGTTTTACACCCTGCAACATTTTGGGATTTTCCACTGCATATACTTTGAGTAACACGCCAGCTTCCGGTTGTTTTAAATCGTTAGTCACTGTGACATCCAACATCACTTTCTGCGATGTTTTATAGTCAAAATCAGCACTCACCATAAGTTCTTTGGAGCTTCCAGCCTTGTTAGTAGTTTGTGATTTTGCAGCGAGGGTTGGTTGCAGCACTTCCGCTTTTGCTTGCGCATGCTGCATCACAGCGCTCAACGCTAAAGAGCCAGTTAATAACAGTGAAAGCATTGGTTTTTGAGTTTTCATAACAGACTCCTATTGAAACACATGAGTTTGACGACCGGGCACCAGGTACCAATCTGGCTTGAGCAGCCCTGATGACTCTACCCAATCTTGGTAGTCAGGATAGGCCCACAGAACGTCTATGTACTCACGAGGGTATTGCCAATCGCTGTTGAGCTTTAATCCCCAAGGCAAGTTTTGCGCATTTTTGTAATAGCGCTGCTGGGCTGGGTCGGAATCATCGGCGTGGGTGCCGAACAAGTAGGGATCAGCCAGGTCAGTTGGACCGTAACCTGCGAAATGGATTTCGTGGCCGCGTTTATTGCTGCGGAAGATAAAAAAATCCAAATCAGCGTGCAGGAGTTGACTTAAATCTTCGTGGAAATCTACCTCAAAACTAAAGGGCACAGGAGGGAACTTCTCACAGTGCAGGTGAGTGTTGAAGTGAGAACATTGGCCGCTACTTTCACCGGTCTGCGTGTATAAAGTGGAGTTACGCCATAGCTGAATAACTGCGTCAGTCTGATAGTCTTCGGTAAATTTGTCGAACCGCTCACCAGCAATACTCAAGCTCGCCGATTTAACTGCGTCTGGCGCTACATCCATTAAACGCAGTGCAAACCCGTTAGCATTAGACGCCCCTCTGGCATCGATAAAGCCGCTGATTTTTAGTCCAGAAATCCCGCCTTGTGCACTGTAAATGGTTTGCAAACGCTCACGAATAACCAGGTCGTTCATGTCGTAATCACCCAGTTTGGGCCAATTGTCTTCATAAGCTAAAGTTACCCAGTCCTGCTGACTAGGGTAGTAACTGCTGTAAGCCTTGCGATAATCATTGGGAAACTCGTCTTGCTCATCAGCGACACCATCTGCATCACTATCATTGACTTTGGGCATTGTCACCAATGTATCTTTTTGAATGGCAGTACTTGGTGTAGCTTTCACGCTAAATACAGCATCATTGAAGTCATTGTCCCCCCAAGTGCGTGGTAAATCCTCAAACCCCATAATGACCTCCTGTACTTCTTCATCATAAAGTAATACCACGTGCTGACGCAGTTCGGCAGTGTGTTCAGGATTGAGATCGCTGAGGGAGTAGTAGTAAGGAATGCGGTTATCTTTCACCCCAGTCCACCATGAATAACCATTGGCGGCGATGAAAAAGCCGATTGTGGTGCCCGCGGTAAATTCACCAATATTCACTCGATGGCCCGTTGCCATGTGTGGATAAGAGAGGTTAGGAAACACAATAGTCACGTCCACATCCTCTTTTCTGGTGGGCGGATTACCCGTGGGATAGCTGAAGAAGCCGAAGGCATTTTTGTACCCGGCTCCTTCATGCAAGAAGGTTACATAAACCTCGGCTGTTTCAGTCAAGGTGATAGTCGAGCCGGTGTCATCAGTTAAAAACGCTTCGTTTATTTTGGACTCTGGTAGTGCGTTGTTAATACGTTGAAAAAAATCAGCAGAGTATTCTTCTCGTGCCCAAATCATGTTCTGTGGTTTTCCGGTGTTTTGGTTGTAACCCACTGGCCAGTTTTGCCCAGACAAGAATTGCCACTGATAAACCCCATTAATCATTTCTGAGGCACGTGGCATCGATGTAATCAGCGATCCCAACATCATGGTGGCGATAAACATAGCGGTAGATTTTCGCATTTCTGTTTCTCCAGTTATTTTCTGTCATGACTAGAGCGAGGACCATGCCAAACCTGAATAAACAATAAAATTCAATGGCTTATGTATTTTTAGAGAAAACTTCTAGAGAGAATTTTTGCATTTCGCATTGCAAATCGAGGATTTTTCGCAAAATGGCGAGACTTTTCTCTGCTCAAAAAGTGCCAGTACCCGCCAAAAGCTAATAAAACGTACCTGGCCCGTTTCGTGCGTAATAGAGCAAACACAGTGATAAATTCGGAGTTACGGCAACATGCAACATGCCACCGAACAAAAGAACATGATGGTGTTTTCTATCGCCCTTAATGGCTATCAGTGGTTGTATCGCCACTGTATCAATAGCCATCGCGAATACGCAGACAGAATTAATGCTGAGTACGTTTGCGTGTCTCGCCCCAGATTTACGTCGATGGGCATTGAATGCTGTTGGTTGAAGCTACTCCTTCTCAGAGAGGCATTAAATAAGGGATACCAATGGGTCTTGTTTATTGATGCCGACGCCTACGTACAACAAGAAGCTCCCGATATCCGTTTACACGCAGACGAAGCGAAAAGTATCTATATGGCAAATGGAAAGACAGGTCGGTTTAACTCGGGTGTTATTTTGTTACGCAACGGGAAACCAGCAAAACAATTCATCGATGAGGTGATTGCATCAAAAGGACAACCCTTAGCCAAAGCACATCAAGTGGGCTGGGGCGAAAATGGTTATATTATTCAAGCCGCCGCTGCAAATCCTCATGTCGCCAGATTACCACTTCAGTGGAATAATACCTGGCAACCGGACCTGGCTGATCATATCCGACACTTTAATCACGGTGTGATGCGCAACCAAAATCCACACTACCAGTTTTACAACCTGATACACCGGTATCTGGCCAAATTTACCAGAGCCATGAACACACTACGCTCAAGTGTTGATAACTTGTCATCTCACAATGATGTTGAATCAACCCTGTTAAAGCTCTTTACCCGCACACAAAAAGTCTATCCGCAATTTTTCTGATAACAATCGAAAACTCCACTGCCAATGTTTTTCAAAATAAAAATGCAAATTGAAAAAGAGATCGAAAAAAGCATTGCAATTTGCAAATCAACAATAACAAAAAAACAACATTTACCTTAATTTTCAATCACTTAAAAACTGGCACAGCTTAAGCAATATCTTTTTCAAGCTCACCACATAATGAAGTTTGAACAGGAGAATGGTCATGAGCAACACTCACTCTCAAAGCAGACACAACACAAATCAGGTCAGTCTGTTGCTACGTGCTACAGAATGCAGTTTTTCGATGCTGGTGCTTGTATTGGTTTCACCTCTAATGGCCATCAATGCATTATTGGCCGTCTTGCGCGGCGAAAACGTCACCAAAGAACAGCATAAAATTGATGCACTTGGCCGCCGCGTGACATTCAAACACTTCAATTGCGGCGTATTAAAATCTAGTCCGGTACTTTGGCAGGTGTTAAAAGGCGACTTACACTTCTGTGGCGCGACTTGTGAGCACAGAGTCAGCAACGACACACTATCTCGACTTGACTCAAAAAAGCTGCCTTCTGGGCTTGTTAGTTTACATGCCTTACACAGCCGTAGTGGCCTGGCAATTAGCTGTCCCGATAGCCTTTATCAAAAGCAAGCGGCCATGAGTTCTCTAAAACTGACTGGATTGCTGGTGCGCTTTGCTTTCAACGCTGTATTCTATCGCAGCGATGAGTTGGCAAGCCCGGCTCGACTACCTCTGTACGGTTTAAACATCAACAATACCCAGATGGAAAAAGCGATTGCCTGGTTCACCGACGGTACGTTTTTCCGCGGTATCAAGCGCAGTAGCTTAAATCTGCAGCGTCCCAAAATCAGTTTCTTTGTTAATGCTAACTCTGTGAACCTGGCACAGCGCAACCCGGAATTCAAAGCCGCCCTGAAAAAAGCCGACTGTTTGTTTGGCGATGGCTCAGGCATCCGCGTCGCTGCTCGCTCTCGTCAATTGAAATTGCTAGACAACATTAATGGTACCGACGTGTTACCGCTTTTGTGTAAAGCCATGCAACAACAAAACAAACGTCTGTTTTTACTTGGCGCCAAACCCGGCATCGCACAAAAGATGGCAGACAATATGAAAAAACTGTTCCCCGAGCTGGAAATCAGCGGTGTGCAACACGGTTATTTCGCCCCGTCTCAAAACAACGACATCATCCAGCATATCAACAGCAGTAAAACAGATGTGTTGTTGGTGGCGCAAGGCTCACCGCTACAAGAAACCTGGGTGATTGATAACGCCGCCAAATTAGATTGCGAATCCGTTTTAGCTGTTGGCGGACTATTCGACTTTTATTCCGGAGAGATCACACGTGCCCCCATGTGGATGCGTGAAACCGGGCTGGAATGGGTATGGCGCTTAATGCAAGAACCCGTTACTAAATTTAACCGCTACGTCATTGGCGTACCGGAGTTCATGTTTCGTACTTTCGTTTTAAAACAAGCTAATCAGGAGTAACACTATGAATAATTTAGCTTTAAATCGTATGGTTGCCATGCTGTTCATGGTGCCACAAAATGTAACTCAACAATCCAAAGCAGCGCGTTTCGGTCACAAAGGCATACCCGTGATTTTACAACAATCAGCCGCAGCCTTAGGTTTACTGGTAATATCGCCGTTACTGCTGCTGACCATGTTGTTTATCCGCATGGAAAGCCAGGGCCCGGTATTTTTCACCCAAGTTCGGGTGGGCGAAAACGGTCGCCGTTTCCATTGTTATAAGTTCCGTTCAATGTACTTAAAAACCGATCCAAAATATCGCGAGCCTGAGCCGAGTGATAGCGACCGTGAAGGGGTGTGTAAGAAGTACTATAACGATCCACGCATTACCCGCGTAGGCAAGTTCATTCGTAAATACAGCATCGATGAACTGCCACAACTACTTAATGTCTTAAAAGGTGACATGATGCTAATTGGCCCACGCCCCCATCTGACCACTGAGTATGACAATTACGACCGCAATATCATGCCTCGTTTATACTGCAAACCCGGTTTAACAGGCTTATGGCAAGTTAACGGCCGAGCCGACACGGATTTTGAGCAGCAGTTGCAGTTCGATAAAGATTACATTCAGCAACAAAGCATCTGGCTGGATATTAAAATCCTGCTGGCTACCGTTCCGGCCGTATTGGGAGCCAAAGGCGCTTATTAACAGCGCCTTTTAGGTTTGAGTTTACTCGGACAGCGGTGCTGGGACCTACCTCCTTTTCCTTTGTCCGGCTAAAGCCGAACCTACACATTCTGTAGGTTCGGCTTTCGCCTCAGGGGTCCCTACAATTATTTAAATTTTTGTCTGTCCACTATCCATTGAAATTGAATTTATACTTATAAATTCATAGGGTTAATTAATTACAGTGCTTTTCCAATAAGTTGAGATACTCAGAATAAGTGTGCTAACGAAGTCTATTATTGTCGTTTCGTATAGAAGTGAATAAAACGCCCCATTTCACCTCATGAAGCGCCATTGAAAAACGTTAAGTGATTTTCCGGGATGAAAATCAAGTCATGCCTAAGCATGGACGCGCATCGTGACGACGGAAACTTGTAGTTTTTCAATGGATTAAGCGTAATGCGGGGAGCCTTTTTCTTTCGCATACGGTTTCTTTTTGGCAAAAAGACAAATTCATCGGGAATGAATTTGGACAGCTTTAGCTGTCTTCAGGGAAATACAAGGATGTATTTCACAAATGGTATGTGGACCAAAGGGATTTGGTTCAGAAAAGCCATGGATGGCGTTAATGTCTTTTTTTGCAGGGAGTGTCCCGTCCTGAAATGTGTTTACACATTTAGGACTTATTATGAGAAACCCAGATAAACAACGCGTTAAACGAACTCAACGTGATTACACCTTAGGCTTTAAATTGGCCGTTGTAGCGCAAGTCGAAAAAGGCGACTTCACCTACAAACAAGCTCAAAAGCACTTTGGCATTCAAGGCCGAAGTACAGTTCTCGTCTGGCTACGAAAGCATGGTAAGCTGGATTGGTCTGAGCCTTTGATGCATTCACTTATGTCTCAATCCAACGAAACACCCGCCCAAAAGATTAAGCGTTTAGAACGCGCATTAGCTGATGCTGAACTCAAAATTGATGTTCTGGAAGAGGTAGTAACCCGTGTTGATAACGAGTGTGGGAGTAACTACAGAAAAAAGTACTACGACAAGCTCTCTGGGCGGGAAAAGTTGAAAAACGAAGAAAGCTAGCTCGTTGTTGTCGCCTATTCGGATTTACACCTCAAGGGCTTTATCAGTGGGTTAAGCGGTTTAACGATAAGCAGCAGAGGCTAATGCCGGTTAAGGACATGGTGCTGTATTGGCGCCAGTACATGCCGCGGATTGGGACTCGAAAGCTCTACCAACTGATGAAACCAGAGCTTGATAAACTTGGCATTAAGTTGGGGCGTGATGGACTGTTTGATTATTTACGCGCAGAAGGCATGTTGGTTAAACCCAAACGTAGTTACACAAAAACAACCGACAGCCGTCACTGGATGAAAAAGCACCCGAATCTACTGAAGGACTATCAACCTCAACAGGCTGAGGATGTGCTTGTGAGTGATATTACCTACGTGAAGTCAGATGCGGGTACGCACTATTTATCATTAACAACGGATGCATATTCCCGAAAGATAATGGGGTATGAACTCAGCGATGAAATGAAAGCAACAGATGTGGTTAAGGCACTCAATATGAGTATCAAGCATAAGTACTATAACCATCCAATGATTCATCACTCAGACCGAGGAGTGCAATATTGCTCTGAGGAATATCAGGCTGTCCTGAGAAATCACAACATTACTCCATCTATGACCGATGGTTATGATTGCTATCAGAATGCCTTAGCAGAAAGAATCAATGGCATACTAAAGCAGGAGTTCTTGTTGCATCAGTGCAAGAATAGGCGGGAATTAAAGCAACTCGTGGATGAATCGATATACATCTACAATGAGATGAGGCCGCACTTGAGTTTGGGAATGAAAACACCTAACCAGGTGCATTACGAAAAAGGCCGATAGATAAAATCTACCGGCCTGCATAAAACGTCAACGTATTTTAGGACGAGACAGAGCATAAAAAGGCCAGCTGGACAAAGGTGTATGCTTTTACCTCCGCTGTCCGGCTAAAGCCGAACCTAAGAATGAACCTACCACACCCTATTCTCACACCATTCCAATTTGCAAAAACCCCTGATTCTGCAATTGCAAATTGCGAAAACCTTGGTCACTTATAATAAAAACCTCATACTTTTCAATAGGATAAAAGTTGGAACGGTTTCTGCTCTATTGCTGGTAGTTAAATTAAATAGCAGGAATCACCATGAAAAAGTTTCCATTCTCAAAATCAGTTATCAGCGGCATCTTGGCAGCAGCCACTCTGTTAACGACAGGTTGTGCGCAACACCATTCTTTACCCGCACCAGATACCGTGGCGCACCCTTTTTATGGTCAGCCCGGCGAGAATGGTACGCACTTCATTCATGAGCAAGGCCCTGAGCACCTTTTTGCCACCAGTAAAGAATGTATTGCTCGCGAAGACTTTGCCGCGCCTTTGAATTACCGTTCTGACAAACCATTAACCTTGAACAACAGCCTGATCAGCCAACACAACGGCATTCAGAATGCCCGTGAATTCGGCACCCCATTGAGTCCGGGCGACATGCTGGAACTGGTTATCGACAATGGCGATGGCTTTAATGGTCGTTATGTGGTGGATGCATCTGGCTACATCGATATTCCGCTTATCCAGCCGATTTTTGCTTTTGGTAAAAACACCTGGCAGGTGGCTAAAGATATTGAACTGGAGATGATCAGAGCAGAGATTTTTCAACCTTCCACAGCGCTGGTTAATTTACAGGTATTAAATTGGGCCGGTATTGAAGTAAGCGTTTCAGGTGCGGTATTCCAACCGGGACGTGTACTGATCAACCAAAAACATCCTAATGCAGTGATGGATGAAAAGTTAGCCGCACACGGCGACTTCTCTCCTACACGTTTGTTATCTGAGGCAATTCGTGCCGCCAGTGGTATCAGACCTGATGCCAAACTAGACCAGGTGGTATTGATCCGCAAAGGCTGGCAGGTAGAAGTGGATTTAACAGGCATTCTTACCGGCCAACCAGTACAAGACTATCCGTTAGTGGCCGGTGATCAAGTCATCATCCCTAGTACAGGATGCTTTCAGGCACATCTGGTGCGTCCAAGCCAAATTACGCCAAAAGGCTTTCGTGTGTTTATGTCAAACCTGACGGACTCAGCTGAAGACAATGCCAGCGCAGGTATTGGCCGCTACGCCACTAACATCCCATATGGAACACGTTTGTTGCAAGCCGCCATCTCAGCGAACTGCGTCGGTGGTAAACAGTGGACAAATGCACCGCGTAAAATCGTACTGGCCAGCAAGCACCCCATCACTGGCGAAACTCAGGTGATAGAGCGCTCTGTCGAGCAATTAATGCGCTTCGGTAATCGCGAGGCTATCAATCCTTATTTGATGCCTAATGACGCCGTAGCCTGTTATGACTCTTCAGTGACCAACTTAAGAGACATCGCATCTGCCATCGTACAAATCACCGCACCGTTTCGTTTACTTTAAGTTGAGTTAGTGGAGGACACCGTCATGGGTACTGCGATAAAAATACCAACTGCCTGGGACCGCTTCCGCGGACATGTTTACCGCATCTTGCGCTGGCCTTATATCACCACTGGCGCCATGGGTTATGCCTTCACTTTTTTATTAGTGGCTTTGTATCTGGCGCAGTCGCCTAAATTTAAAAGCGAAATGGACCTGGTTTTACCTGGTACGGGGTCCAGCAGTAATGTGAGCCTGAACGAAGTAGGCCAGGTGGTATCACAAACCTCTGCTCCTTTTGGTGCCGGCGGCTTTAACCCTCGGGTGAACTACAAAGAAATGTTGTCTAGCCGCGGTGTGTTAAAGCGTGCAGCAGAAAAAACCAACCTACCACTGGCGAAATTCGGAGAGCCAAAAATCAAACTGACTGAGCAGACTTCAATTATCTCAATCAGTATTACTGGCACATCGTCTGACCAGTCGCAATTGAAAGCTTGGGCGTTGTACGAAGCATTACAAGATGAGCTGGATCATCTACGTGCCGACGAAGTCGCACGTCGTGATGCCAGTATCAAAAATGTTTTGGCGGAATACCGCGAAAGAACCAACTTTGCTCGTGGCGAAATTGTGGATTTCCAGCAGCGCGCCTTATTGGTATCCAAAGACCAAATGGACCAGCTGATTTCAACTGTGGCTCAAATCAACGAGAAGCAGTTGTACGTGCAATCAGAATTAGTCGAACTGGAAGACTACATCCAGCAGTTGAGTCTCGATCTTCAGGTATCACCCAGATTAGCGGGTAAAGCCCTGATGTTGCAGTCGGACCCGGAATTCAGAGGTTACATCGCAGAGTTATCTCAAGCCACAACGCAGTTGAGTGAATTTCGTTCTCGCTGGGGTAACAAACACCCTAAGGTTATTGCTGAAACCGGCCGAGTTAACGTAGCTAAAGCGTCTTTGATTCAGCGCGGTGGCGAGTTATCGGGTGTCGAAGCCACTAACTTGTTCACGACACTGCACCTGGATAACAACCCCAAGCGCGCGCAACTGTTCGCAGATTTAATTGATTCCTTCGCCAGAAAGCAGGGCAAAGTATCAGAGCTACAAGACTTAAAACGCTCTCATCTGCACTTAACCGATCAACTTAAGGTTTATGCTCGTGAAGTGGCTGAGCTGGACCGTTTACAAAAGGAATTTGATTTAGCTGAGGCGGTCTATACCTCTGCAGCGGCCAGATTAGAAGCCAACAAGGCCGATGTATTCGCGTCTTACCCGGTGGTGCAGATGTTAACCACCCCGTCATTTCCGATCCAACAAACCAGCCCTAATCCGCTTATCGCTATCGCGGCAGGTTTATTCGGTGTCTTTTTCATCACTTTTGGACTGATAGTATTATGGCAACGCAAAGCATTAATCCAGTTACTACTGAAGAGAGATTAATCTGGTTTGGCCTGGTGGCCACTTACCCGATTTACTTCCTCGGTGGTTTGTACGTATCTGGCTCAGTGTTGGGCTATCTGATACTAGCAGCCCTGCTGCTACGTCTGTTTGTTGAAGGCAACCAGAACACCCACCGCAGTGTCCCTGCCATGGCATGGCTATGGATAATAGCAATGCTGGTGATGCTGATTGCACTGTGGGCAGGTCACGCCAACTGGGGCTTAGGTATGGGGAAAACCATCAAGTCTACCATTGGCTGGGCAAAGGGCTGGGCGCTTATCGCATTATTCATCTTTTTAGGTGCCGTATTACCACTGCGCAAAGAACTCATTATTCGCGGTGTTTGTATTCTCGGCTGGCATACTTTTTTGTTCAGTGCCTTTACCTTTATCGCGTATATGCTGCGTTTACCTGGTGAGTTATTCGTTTCACCACTGCAAATTGTTGGTGGTCCTGGTCCTAATTTTTTTACTGTGTCTTTGTATGGTTTAAATCCGGAAACCGGTGGCGGTCGCTGGCAGTTCTTCGGCCCTTGGGCGCCGGCTGCAGGCTTACTGGCCTGTATTTATCTGGTGATTTGTCTGCAAGAAGAAGATAAGACATGGCGTACCCGCGGTATTCTGGGCGCAACTGCCATGTGCCTGCTGTGTCAGTCACGTGCTGGCTGGGCTATCTTTATCTGCCTGTGGCCTATGGTGGTATTTTCCGATAAGTTCAGAGAGCCTTGGTTTTTACTGGTGATAGGGTTTGTGGTACCGCTGATTCTGGTACTGGGACAACCGGTTCTGGAGTTCGTACTGGATTCCTACGAACAAGTTAAGCAGTCTCGTCCCGGTTCTACCCGAGTTCGTCAAGCGCTGGCTACTATTGCCATTCAGCGTTGGGAGAGCGAAGCCTACTGGTTTGGGCATGGCGTCGTTGAGCGCGGCCCGAAGTTAGTAGAAGGCATGCCCATTGGCTCTCATCATAGCTGGTACGGACTGTTGTTCGTCAAAGGCCTGGTAGGCTTGTTGGCACTGGCTATCCCCATGTTTATCAGCGCTATTTATCTGTTTATTTATTCTCAAGTCTCAAAAATTGCACAAACGGCATTGTGCTTGCTAGCTGTGTTTATCTGTTACAGCTTTTTCGAGAACCTGGAGATTCTTTCCTACCTTTACTGGCCCGCGTTGCTGTGGATAGGTATGGCATTTAATCCCCTGAATACACTGACCAGAGAAGAGCGCTCTGGCAGTAAACAAAATCAATCTGAACAACAATTAAAATCTAGCGGAGTACAACATGTTTAAACACTTAGACGCCTTTCTTGTAGGTTACTACGGCATGCAAAATTGCGGTGATGACGCCCTGTTATTAGCCACTCATTTCGGCGCCCGGAAACATCTGCAATGCAACAAGATTGCCGTGTCCAGTATGCGCGACATCAAGCTCTGTGATGATTTGCAAATTGCGAAGACATTGCGCAAAACGCAAAACTGGCGTGGCCAGAATCGCGTTATTCAGTATCGCCATGCCCTGGCCAGTAAACGGGTCATCTTTGGCGGCGGTAGCGTGTTTCACAACGCCACAGATATCAACCAGAAACGCCACCTAATCAAACTCGCCGGACAAAAACGCTCTCAAGCACTCGGCGTAAGCCTTGGGCCGTTCAAAGATACTCAGGCAGAACAAGCTTGTGCAAAGTTTCTGCGTGAGGTGGGCTTCGTGGCCGTGCGGGATCAGCAAAGCTATGACATTGCTAAAGCAATCACGCCTGATTGCAACGTAAAACTGAGCTTCGATTTAGCGGTATCTTTGTGCAAACACCCGCAGTTTAAAGTTAACCAAGGGCCGCGTCAGGGGATATTGTTCAACGTGTGTCCAGTAGCCAAAGACGCCTTTGGCAATACCGATCCATTTGAAGAAGAACAGCGTGCTCGTGACCTTAGTCAGGTTATCGAAGCGTTGTGGCGTCGCACCGGTGAGCGTATCACGTTAATTAACTTTAACGGTCATGCCCAGCTAGGTGATGGACAGCTTACTAAGTTGATCTGTGAACAGCTGCGTGGCCGGGTTCCGGTATCGACGATCCCCTACAACAGCAACCCATTAAAAGTCATGCAAGTGATCTCTCATTTTAAAGTTATGGTGAGCATGCGCCTACATGGCAACGTTTTTGCATATATGAGTAAAACCCCCAGTATCGCACTGAATTATCACCCAAAATGCGAACAGTGGTGTGAGCAAATCGGATTACCGCAAGCAATGCGATTTGACATCAACCAGTTCTCAAAACGCGGTTTATTCAATGCCATTGAACAAGGGTTAGAAACGGGTTTCCCAATGGCACAGTTGCCGGTTGAAACCGCCACTGAACGCTCAGAAGCAAACTGGAGTAAGCAAGATGAACAACCAAAATTTTTCAGTCGTCATCCCGCTTTACAATAAAGCGAACCACATACTGGATGCCATCGCATCTATCAAGGCGCAAAGCGTGCCTGCGGATGAAATTATCATTATCGATGACGGTTCCAGCGACAACGGCGTCGCCATTGTCGAGCAAGCCAACATTGCTGATGTGCGCATTATTCGTCAGGCGAATCAGGGTGTGTCGGTGGCCAGAAATAACGGCATTAAGGCAGCCCGTAATCAGTATGTGGCCTTCCTTGATGCCGACGATACCTGGTTGCCCTTTTTTCTGGAAGAGATGCAGTTGCTAATTGCGAAATTCCCACAATGCAAATTTTTTGCAAGTCGCTATCAGTGCATCGACGGCGACAAGTACGTAGACGCCAAGATCAATTTAGAAGGGCTCGATCCACAAGGTGTATTACTGAGCAACTATTTTGAAGTGGCAGCCTCTGGCGATCTGCCGTTTATGATTTCATCGGCGGTCATCGAGAAATCCCTGGTAGACAGCATTGGTGGTTTTCCTCCCGGTGAACGCATTGGCGAAGATCAAGACTTTTTTGCCCGCGCAGCCATGTATGGACCTATTGCCTACAGCCCTAACATACACCTAATGTATCGTCGCGATGCTGAAAACAGCGCCACCAGCACTTGGGTACCAGAGCAGGAATGT
The DNA here is from genome assembly GCF_036322805.1 of Planctobacterium marinum. Classification (GTDB taxonomy): domain Bacteria; phylum Pseudomonadota; class Gammaproteobacteria; order Enterobacterales; family Alteromonadaceae; genus Planctobacterium; species Planctobacterium marinum_A. Next base: position 4,352,325 of record NZ_AP027272.1, read on the forward strand.
CCCTTCAGCGAACGCTTAAAACACCAGGTAGCTCGGCTGAACCAAAAAGTGGTGGCGCAGCAGGTGAATAAATACAGCGCTGCCCACCTTTGTCATCTGGCAAAGCTGAATATCTATAAAGGTCGTTTTCGCTCTGCTCGAAAACTGCTGGCGGATACTCGCTGTAACCTGAAAGCCAAACACAAGTGGGGGCTATTAACCCTCAGCTATTTGAAACAGGCACAATATTCGTTAAGCAAATCAAACGCACTGTGATATCGCGAGAATCGATTTCATCAAACAATTTTACGAGGTAACAAACATGAAACTCAATGCAATCTGTATGGTAAAAAACGAAGGCGATGTCATTGCAGAAACCCTGTTAAACGCCATTGCGTTCTGTCATCGCATTTATGTCTTTGACAATGGTTCCACTGATGGCACATGGGAGACCATTCTGGAGCTGGCACAACAACACGAGCAAATTGAAATCGCCGCCCACAGCGATGAAGTGTTTAAAAACCAGTTGCGCAATCGGGTGTACAACATGTTCCATCACAAATACACAGACGACGACTGGTGGTATATCCTGGATGCCGATGAAATGCTCACCGAAGATCCTAAACCCCTGTTGTCTGAGGCAGACCGCAAAGGTTATGACATGCTCAGAGTGTGGCAAGCCCAATTTTACTTTACCGATAAAGACATGGCGGGCTATGAGCAAGAAGACAAATCACTACCAGTAACTGAGCGCCGCCGCCACTATCGCATTAACTGGCGTGAGCCGCGCTTTTTCAAAAACAAGCAAAATCAGCAGTGGTCGGAAAACATTTCTGGTCGCCTACCACCGTTTTGCAAGCGCTTTTATTACAAGGCTCCGATTTGTCGACACTACGCCCAGCGAACGCCAGAACAGATCAAAGCGAGAAATCAGATCCGCATCAACAATCCATTTAGCTTTTTTCATTTAAAAAATGGCAAAGCAGACAACTGGCTCAAACAAGCCGATGACATGTTCGTGTACAACAATGATGGTAAGTTCCAGTTTCCCGTAGCTGACCGCGTGAAGTACTTTGCCAGTGAATTTCGCTACTGGTGCCAATGGCGGGTTAAGAACGTAGTTAACCTGGTGCACAAAGCATTATCTTTTGCGACACCGCAACCTCGCTAATCGATATCGTTATAAAACGCCAGGTAACACTTCGGCCCGGCGCAGAACAGGACTCGTTTATGACAGTAACAGTAGCAAATCCAACGGAGCACCCCGGTGACGACCCGGCCATTCAGCGTCTACTAAAACGCATGCCTGCCAATATTGCCAGTAGCTTTAGTACCGAACAGTTATTTGGTCTTAGGGAAGCCATTGGTGTACGCGGCGGGCGATTGCACTCTGTTGATATTCGCCCCACATTAAAATTCCCCTTTATCCCCTGGAGTTTTTACCTGGTTTTTTTAGTGGGTCGTAACCGCCGAGCTATCTCCCAACAAGAACAATACATGGCCGCATTATTATTGTTGGCTTTTGCCATCAGCTTTGTACTGGGGTTGTCCTTAATGGGTTTGTTAGTCGTATATCTGCTTAAATCCGCACTGGGAATCGACCTGTTTGATGGCTACTCACTAGGTATCTGGGACTGGTTTAAAGACTAAATATGTTTAAAGGGAGTTACATCATGCAATTCATTATATAGCAAGCTCTAAAAACCTTCTCATTGTTCAGTTCGCAGTCGGATTTAGGGTTCCCTTTACACCCAGTAACCAAAGTATTCAGGTTACACAACAATGAGAGGTATCAGGGATGATACCCATACCAATAAGTAGCCCTCAGAATGCTACTCAGTGGAAATTGAAATGCTTTTAGGCAAGGCAGATGTTTACAGGTTTGGTGGCTCCAAATCAAAAACATCTAACGCAGGATAAAATCATTTCAAATCCATCTAAGACGACACCCCAGCGGCTTATTTCTTTGTTGCCAACATGGATGTTGGTAAGGGGCGAGAGCAGGATGCGGGAAGCTTTGCGCGATATTCATAAGACCACCAGTATTGTTTCAATCACGCGCCTCGAACTAAGCTCGCTGGGATGTCGCTGAGCGCATTTTGAGAGCTATTTATTGGTATCATCAATGCCAGCACAGGGATGTGCTGGCATTGATGGTCATTGTTGTGCTGAATACGACGATTACGCTTTGCGTGTCAAGGGCTACGGAGGATTCTTAAGGAGTGCCGCAGGCAGCATTCCTTAAGGCGCTCCGGCGCCCCGAAAAAACAACATCAGTATTGGATGTTTTGTTGTTTTTTTAACGTGTTTTTAAACGAGATGGTTGTGAGCCAAAAAACGATAGTTTCGAAATCACGATTTAATACCGGCGTAAAACTCTTCCATGGCATCAGCCACTTCCGTCGCTTTTTCAATTGCAGCGCTGTGGCCTGCATCGGCAATGGTGAAAAGACGCGCTCCGGGAATGTTATCCACCATACGTTGTGAACACTCAGGTGGTGTTAATACGTCAAACTCCCCCACCATGACCGCCACAGGCATAGAAACCGATTGTAATTGGGACAACACATTGTCTCGGCTAAAGATACTTTCGCCGAAGGCCACCATGGCCTTTTTATTCTGTTCAGTGACGGTTTGCTTCCAGTAATTCACCGTTTTTTTGTTGCCCGACACTTTCAAAAAGCTGCTGTGGAACATCATAGGTAATACTTTACCAATCACCGGCCACCAGCCCAGGTTTTTCACTGTTTTTAACAGCAGGGTATTTTTCTGCAATGCGGCTTGCGGTTCGTCTTCTGCAGACGTGCTCATTAATACCAAAGAGCGCAATAGATCCGGACGACGCAGTGCGATACGCATACCCACAAAGCCACCTGTGGACATACCCACAAAATGCACCGGACCACAATCCAGTTGCTCTATCAAGGCAATCGCATCGCTTACCAGATTATCTAGTTCATAGCCTGATGTGGTCACTTCACTCTGGCCATGGCCACGATGTTCGAAGCTGATACAGCGGTAGTTTTCCTGAAGTCGTTCCACCTGACCGGCGAACATAGTGTGGTTCATCAGATAACCATGAGAAAATACGATGGTTTCCTTTCCTGCGCCTGTCTCCTGGTAAAACAGGTTGGCGCCATTAACATTGATTTGAGGCATAGGGTTTTCAGCTGCTTATTATTTTTAGGAGTAAGAAGCTAACTGGGAAACAACGCTAGCGCAAGTGCCATCTTAACACTCGGACTGACATCAGCAGCTCAATGGTATACATGATGAATTTAAGAATGAGAGAGTGTCGCAAGAGAGAGGGGAACACCTATGCTAAAAACAACGAGCTTAAAGGTTTATCTAAGGCAGCTAAATACTGCACTCGCATTTGCGAGTCAGTAGCTGCATCACTCGAATCACACCGCGCTCGCCACCATACAAGGCAAGCGCAATGCCTGTGCCATTTGCCAATAAATCCAGCACATCAAAAGTACGCTGAAAATAAGGCTGAACGCATTCAATCAAGCCACTAGCGAGCCAGAGTAATAGTAAGAATCCATATACCCCCTTGGGTTTGGCTACAACGATGGGCAAGGCCACCATGCCCCAGGCCAGCAAGTGTTGAACTTTGTCGATACCCGGAATACCGGGTGGCCCCACGTAAGGTGGCTTCAGTGATAACCAGGTAATGCACAGCAATCCGGTACACACAATAAACGGCCAATAGCGCTTATTACACAACCAAAGTTCGTAAATGACACCGATTAGCGTCCGTTCTAAAACAATCCCCATAGATTTAAGATCATTTATTACCATAATTTAACTGCTGTACGTTGTGCATAAACCAGGACTCCAGCTTGCTGTACAACGATTGTGGCAATACGCTTAGCAAAGCACAGCCGCAAGTTAAAAAAGTACGCTGTGGCTCTTCTGCCACCACGCGATAATCAGTGCGTATGGCTTTAAAGGATAAACGGATGGCTTCTTTGGCGTTGCCTGATTGCACCGCGCGTCTGGCAAGGTAGCGGTACTGATATGCTTCAGCCAGTGATTGCCACTGTTGCATAAATTCTTCATGACCTTCGGTATTTTGCTGCACGGCAAATTGCCAACTAGCAAATTGCTTTTGCAGATTAGCCGATAATCCTCCAGCATTAACTCGGTAAAACGTCAGAGGTTCTGCCAGCCCCTCAAAGGTCCAGCTGGTGTTGAGCGCAACACGCAGCCAAAACTCGATATCTTCTGACTGACGCAGGCGTTCATCAAACCAGAAATGTCGAAGATGACTGCCTTCCCAACGACTGGTTTTAATTTCTTCCAACAGCTCTCGACGAATAACCGGGGCCGAACCATTGCCAATAGGATTACGACAAAAAATGTGCTTGGCATCCACGTCGGTGAGTTTAGGGAACTGACCAATGCCCATTGAATTGCCATCTTCATCCACAAACCAAGAGGCGCTATAACTGATACCCACTTGCTCATTGCGATTGAGATGCAAAACGTGTTGCTCCAACTTTTCTGGCGCCCAGAAATCGTCCGCATCCAGCAGTGCCACGTAGTGACCACGCGCCTCAGCGATACCGGTATTTCTGGCACCTGCCAAACCGCGATTCTTTTGTGACACCACACGGATTCTTGGATCATTAAAGCTATTAACGATATCCAGGGTATCGTCGCTACCGCCATCATCCACACAAATCACTTCAAAGTGCTGCCAGGTTTGTGCCAGCACCGATTTAAGACTGGTAGCAATGTACTTCTCCACGTTGTACATGGGGATTACCACAGAAACCACAGGACAAGAGTAAGATAAATTTTGCTGAGTCATAAGATTCTCCAGATTACATTGTGTCGCAAAGCGGTGCTTTGGCTTGTTTTAATTTAGAAGGTTTTACACAGCTCAAACTGAGCAACAAACAGAAACTACTGGCATATAACATCACCTGGGCCAGCGCCAGCGGCGATTCGGGTTTGAGCCAGCACAAACTGGCCACCAAGACACTCAGGTGCGCCAGGCGTACATGGGATTCAAGAGTGAAAGCTCCTGCCGCTCGCTGTGCCACGCAAACCATATCGATGAGAAAAATCGGAATCGCTGAAATACACAACCAAACGGCGACAGGTATCGATGCCAACCAGGTATTGCCAAACACCCATTGAATGTAGAAAGGTGCCAGTAGTGCTTGTGTCGCGTAAAGCGCACAAACTAACCCCATCAGCAAAACAATATTTTTAACGGAATCTGATTGGACACCATCGCGCTGCATCACACAAAATTGAGGGTAAAGCGCGGTAGTCACCGCATTACTGAACGCCTGACTGACGGCAATACTGGCACTTTTGGCAAAACTGTAAATACCAAAGATTTCAGGAGAAAGTAGTTTTCCAGCAATCAACACATCGGCATTTATACGCAGTGCTCTTGATAATTCCGATTGCAGTAATTTACTGGAATTAGCCAGAAGCTTTTTGAAAATCTGCCAATCGAAACCAATACCATATTGTGCTACCGGTACGCGTATGAACAATAGAATCCATAAAATGGCATAGATAAATTTACCGTAGACCACCACTTCGATGCCCTGACCCAGCCAAAGTAACAGAGCGATTGACAGGTTTTCGATGCTAACACATAAGCCGTTGCAAAAACCGAAGTATCCCAATTTATTGCTGCGCTGTAATAAGAACACCCGTACACTCACTACCGGGTATAGCAAGTAAACCGCAGATAACTGTTGCAATAATTGCTTAAGTTCAGGGTTGTTATAAAACTCCCCCAAGAAGATTGCCAATGTGTACTGAAGAGCAGCGAGTGTAACACTCAACAATACCTGCATGACCACGGCGTTTTTAGCGAATGCCGGCAGTTGGTCATCAGAGCACTGCACCAGCTGCGAGCCCGCCCCACAGCGCAGAACTAATCGAATCATGTCGTGGCAAGCCAGTGCCAACATCGCAGAACCGTATTGCGCAGGGACTAAAAATGCCGCCATCGCTAACAGCGTAACGATGCGAGATAACTTAGCAACTGCTTCAGCACCAATCATACTCAGCACATTGCGATGCTGGGTGGTAGAAAGCTTATTTTTAAGGGCCTTAATTGCGCGTTGCATGAAATCGCCTGTTAACAATGTTTGTTCATTGCTCAAGGGATTACAAGATGCGTTCCAACTTTTTATATTTTACAAGTTATTGATTTTATTTGTTATTTTTAATGACCGACCAAAAACCATTCGCGTTTTGCAATGTGCAGACGGTGGCTATTCGCAAGATGCGAATAGCCAGACAACTAGTTTTCCTCTTGCCAGGACTGCATTTTACGGTACAGAGTCGATGGACTAACTTGTAGAGCATTGGCTGCCTGCACCACATTATCATCAAAATGCTGAATGGCTCTTTCGATGGCACGACGTTCGGTGGTGGCCAGCGGTTCAATATTAAACACAGCTTCAGATGCGGCACCCAACAGTGGGTTATCCGGGGCAAACTCAGCTACGGGCATACTTGCCGACGTGCCAACAGGAGAGGCGACACTGAGGTTATTGATACTGGTTTTATCCAGTTTCAATTGTCGTCCCAACTCTTCACTACCGATAATGGGGCCATCAGACATGATCACGGCACTGTGAATGAGGTTGCGCAATTGCCGCACGTTACCGGGCCAATCGTACTGGGTTAGCAACATCTCCGCATCGGCAGAAAAACCCGCAAAGATTTTCTCTTCTTCTTCGCTAAACCGGGTCAGGAAATACTGGGCAATTTGCAACGGATCCTGGTCTCGTTCTTTTAACGGTGGCAGATCGATGGAAATCACATTCAGTCGATAGTACAAGTCTTCTCGAAGTACCTGGTCGGCAATCGCCTGCAGCGGATCGCGGTTGGTGGCGGCGATAAAACGAATGTTAGCTCGTTCGGTTTTATCTGAGCCCACCTTTTGATACTCACCGGTTTGAATAAAACGCAGTAGTTTCGCCTGCAGCGCCATATCCATTTCGCCTAATTCATCAAGGAAAAGAGTACCACCGTCGGCCATGGTTGCCGCACCATCACGATTAGATAGGGCACCAGAAAACGCCCCTTTTACATGACCAAAAATTTCAGACTCCATCAGTTCAGATGGAATTGCTGCGCAGTTTAGCGCCACAAAAGCCGCGTTTTTGCGCTTGCTTAGTTTGTGTATCGCTTCGGCAGCCACTTCTTTACCGGTACCGCTGGCACCGGTTAAAAACATACTTGCATTGCTCGGAGCTGCGCGTTCTATGGCGTTGTAAACAAATTGCATGGCGATGGAATCACCGATGAAACCTTCAAAAGTAGGCCGCTGTTTTTTCTGATAACGCTGCAACGTTTGTTTGAGCATGCTGCGCTCTGCCAGCACATCCTGCATCTGGCTGGCCTGCTCCACTAAAATGCGTAATTCGTCATTATTCCAGGGCTTTTGTAAATAACCCCAAACTCGCCCGTTGTTCACCGCTTCCAGCACCAGATTAATGTCCGTATGGGCAGTTAACATGATGCGAATGGTTTCTGGGTATTCCTGGGCAACACGACTAAAGAGTTCGTTACCGGTCATGCCCGGCATACTAAGATCGGAGATAATAATGTCGACGTTATTTTCAGCCAACGTATCCAACGCCTGTTGGCCGCTATTGGCAGTCATAATAGTAGTGTGTTTGCCGCGCAAAACTCTGGTGATGGCTGATGTGATGGCGGTCTCATCATCCACCAATAATATGGTTTTAAACTTCATTGTTTATCCAGCTGTTTACAATCCTGAAATTTAAATCTAGGCTGATTTACAGCTTTGCGCCATAGCCAATTAGTCTAGTTAGATGCAGTTAATTGTTTCTGCCCGGGAGTAATAGCGTGAAATCGTTGAAAAAAAGCAAGAAAGTCTATAACCGAAAATGGGCTGCACTCGCTTCCTGTTTGGCGATCGCTCTAATCTTCGCTAGTGCATTCGGATTAAAATTGCCTTGGTTAATAGGCTTAGCAACCTTAACAGTTGTGATTTTGATTATCACCGTAATAACAGGCAAACCTGATTAAAAATGCGACAGTGATATCCATAATAAAAAAGGCCACAGTAAATTACACTATGGCCTTTTCCCGACATCGCTGTAGCGTTTAAAACTAGCTCACTAACGCGCTAAAGCTCCCCGCTTCAATCACATCCTGCATCATGCCAATATCGGGTGAGAAGTAGCGGTCGTGATCGTAAAACGGCACTTTGGCGCGCACGATAGCGTAGGCCTGTTCCAGTTTTTCCGATGTCTTATGTGGTCTTCTGAAGTCAATGCCCTGAGCCGCAGCCAGTAGCTCCACTGCTACAATACCGCGGCTATTTTCCGCCATATCCGACAGACGTCGTGCAGCAAATGTCGCCATGGAAACATGATCTTCCTGATTAGCAGAAGTGGGCAAACTATCCACCGAAGCAGGATGCGCCAGGGTTTTATTTTCAGATGCCAGCGCTGCTGCCGTAACCTGAGCCAACATAAAGCCCGAATTCACACCACCATTGTTCACCAAAAACGGGGGTAAGCCACTGAGGTTTTTATCAATCAACAAGGCAGTGCGACGTTCCGATAAAGCGCCAATCTCGGCGATAACCAGCGCCAGATTGTCCGCTGCAAATGCCACAGGTTCGGCGTGGAAGTTACCACCTGAGATAATGTCTTCATTAAATACCAGTGGGTTATCGGTTACCCCGTTAGCTTCGGTCGTTAAGATCTGCGCAGCATGTTGCATCTGATCCCAACAAGCACCCATCACCTGAGGCTGACAACGCAAAGAATAAGGATCTTGTACCTTGTCACATTCCAGATGGGAGTCGCCAATTTCAGACGTTTCCGTTAACAGTTCTCTGTACAGGGCAGCAGCGTGGATTTGACCTTTTTGACCACGTGCTTCATGGATGCGTGCGTCAAAAGGTACGCGGCTACCCACCGCCGCCTCAACACTCATTGCACCTGCCACAATGGCAGCATTAAATAGGTTTTCAGTGTGGAACAAACCTTCCAGCGCTAGAGCAGTAGAGGCTTGAGTGCCGTTGAGTAATGCCAGACCTTCTTTAGGCGCCAGATTGATGGCCTCAAGACCTGCAATCTCCAGGCCTTTGGCGCCGGAAATCACTTCGCCCTTATAGCGTACATGACCTTCGCCAATCAGTGGCATACTCATGTGAGCCAGCGGAGCTAAATCGCCACTGGCTCCCACCGAGCCTTTTTTCGGCACACAGGGATACACTTCAGCATTTACCAATGCCATTAGCATTTCAATCACCTGCAGGCGAATACCAGAAAAACCACGGGCCAGAGCATTAATTTTTAAAGTCATCATTAAACGCACGGTGGAATCATTCATTAAATCGCCCGTACCTGCCGCATGGGAAAGCACGATGGATTTTTGTAATAGCTCCAGCTCTTCTGGCTTAATGCGGGTATTGGCCAACAGGCCAAACCCGGTATTGATTCCGTATACCACTTGCCCGGATGCCAGGACTTTGTTTACCTGGTCAGAAGATGCCGTAATCGCCGCCTGCACGCTACTGTCCAGCGACAAATGTACGGGCTGAGTTACTACATCACGTAGTTGCGCCAGGGTTAATTTGCCCGGTTGTATCATTAATTCAATCATGGAGTCATTCATAATCAGGCCTCACTTACTGCCAGTATCTAGCATGGGTAAATCCAAGCCATTTTCTTTAGCGCAATTAATGGCAATGTCGTATCCGGCATCAGCATGACGCATAACCCCCGTAGCCGGGTCATTCCAAAGTACGCGACGCACCCGCTCGCCGGCTTCTTCTGTACCATCACAGACAATCACCACACCCGAGTGTTGTGAAAAGCCCATACCAACACCACCACCGTGGTGCAAACTCACCCAAGTTGCACCACCCGCAGTGCTTAATAAGGCATTGAGCAATGGCCAATCCGATACGGCATCAGAGCCATCTAACATGGCTTCGGTTTCGCGGTTAGGGCTGGCTACCGAACCCGAGTCCAGGTGGTCTCGACCAATAACAACAGGCGCACTGAGTTCACCGTTTTTCACCATTTCATTGAAGGCATTGGCGATGCGCGCGCGATCTTTTAAACCAATCCAACAAATACGCGCCGGCAATCCCTGGAACTGGATACGCTCTCTGGCCATATCCAGCCAGTTGTGCAGGTGTGGATTATCCGGAATTAACTCTTTTACTTTGGCATCTGTTTTGTAGATGTCTTCTGGGTCGCCACTGAGCGCAGCCCAGCGAAACGGTCCGATACCTTCACAGAATAAAGGACGAATATAGGCAGGAACGAAACCGGGGAAATCAAAGGCGTTTTCCACGCCTTCTTCCATTGCCATCTGACGGATGTTATTACCGTAATCCAGGGTAGCGGCACCGCGCTCTTGTAGGGTTAACATCGCCTGTACTTGCACTGCCATGGATTGCTTGGCGGCTTTTACCACAGCAGCCTCGTCCTGTGTACGCATTTGCGCTGCGTATTCCATAGTCCAGTTTTGCGGTAAGTAACCGTTTAATGGATCATGAGCAGAAGTTTGGTCGGTAACGACATCGGGTGTAATGCCCCGCTCAACCAGTTCAGCAAATACATCAGCGGCATTGCCCAACAAGCCAACAGAGATTGGCTTATCAGTGTTGTTAATCATGTCTAATGCTTCATCTAGCGACGTGGCTTTTTTGTCCACATAGCGGGTGCGCAGACGGAAATCGATACGGGTTTCATCACATTCAACTGCAATCATTGAGAAACCAGCCATAGTCGCCGCCAGAGGTTGCGCTCCTCCCATACCGCCTAAACCACCAGTGAGTACCCACTTACCTGAAGCAACACCATCGAAATGTTTGCGTGCTACGGCACCAAAGGTTTCGTAAGTACCCTGAACAATGCCCTGACTACCAATGTAGATCCAGCTACCGGCCGTCATCTGGCCGTACATCATCAAACCTTCTTTATCCAACTGGTTAAAGTGTTCCCAGTTAGCCCAATGAGGTACAAGGTTAGAATTGGCAATCAGCACACGCGGTGCATTGGCATGAGTTTTAAAAACGCCAACAGGCTTACCCGATTGCACTACCAGCGATTCGTCCTCTTCCAGGCGTTGTAGTACTTCTACGATTTTATCAAAACACTGCCAGTCGCGCGCAGCACGGCCAATACCACCGTAGACCACCAGATCTTCCGGGCGCTCTGCCACCTCCGGGTCCAGGTTATTCATCAGCATGCGCATGGCCGCTTCCGTTAGCCAGCTTTTACAGGTTATTTCTGTGCCTTTCGGGGCGCGTATCACTCGTGTAGGGTCGTGACGATTGTTCATATGATTCACCTTTATTAATCTCTTTGGCCGGCTTAACCGAAGGTCAGATGACTGCCTAAACGGTACCTGTCACCGGGATGGGTCAATATGGCGTAACTCACCGAAGCCTTTTTAGACCAGGTTCTTCGGGTTACGCGTAAGCAAGCGGTTCCTTCCTGAATGTGTAAAAGTTCCTGCAATTCCGAGTCCGGCACAACGGCTTCCACCAAATGTTCGGCTTCGGTAAGGGGTAATTTTTGCGACAAATAATCGTGACTGGTTTGGCGCTCAAAATCTTGCGCCAGATAGTCAGGTGCCACTTTGGGGTTAACGAAGCGCTCTTCTAATTGCAATACCTGGGCATTTTCGAAGTGCAATATCACGCTGTGGAACACTTCCGTGCCTGGAGATACGCCAAGGTTGGCCGCCACCACTTGATCAGCGATGACTTTATCTAGCTGTAACACCTGCGCTTTATGCTCATGCCCTCGCTCTACAATTTCATCGGCGATATTGCGAATGGCCAGCATAGACGACTGGCTTTTTAAACTCGCCACATAGGATGCCGCACCTTGGTTGCGCACAATCACACCTTGCTCAGCCAATTCCTGTAGCGCCCTTCTGGCGGTCATGCGGCTAACAGAAAATTCCTCCGCCAGGGCATTTTCTGATGGCACGGGACTATACTCAGGCCACAGGCCTGATTCGATGTTGTGCAGTAAGTGCTGCTTAATCTGTAGATATTTACTAACAGTCATGTTTAATAAATTCTCACAAACAACTTGTATATACAAGTTAATTTTCGCAAAATGGGCCTCATAACTCAGCCTTTGATGGACATTGCTAATGAATTCAAACACTTCCTATACAGACGCAAACACGCAACTGGTATTACACAATTTGAATCTCGCAGCGATGGAAACAGGTATTGCCGAGCAAGACCTGCTGCGGGATGCCGCTGTGGTGATAGAGCAAGGCCGAATTGCCTGGTGCGGTGCAGCCAATCAGCTACCAGAACAATACCAGCAATACCCCAAACAAGACTGTCAACAGCAGTGGTTATTGCCGGGGCTTATCGATTGTCATAGCCATCTGGTATTTGGTGGCAATCGCGCTGATGAATTTGAAAAGCGCTTGCAAGGCGTGTCTTACGAAGAAATAGCGCATGCCGGTGGTGGTATTATGAATACCGTGCGGGCTACCCGAGAAGCAAGCGAAGAAAGCTTGTATAGCTCAGCAACAAAGCGCCTGAGAGCAATGCAACAACAAGGCGTGACCACTCTGGAAATCAAATCTGGCTATGGCCTCGATAGCGACACAGAACTAAAAATGCTGCGCGTGATACAGCGTTTAAAGGAGAATAACTGCCTCAATATTCAAAGCACCTTTTTGGGTGCTCACGCGCTGCCCCCTGAGTTTAAAGACAACGCCGATGGCTACATCGATTTAGTTTGCGAAGAGATGCTACCTATGGTGGCAAACGCCGGTTTAGCTGATGCTGCGGACGTCTTTTGTGAGGGTATTGGCTTTAATTTGAGCCAAAGCCACAAGGTGTTATTTAAAGCTCAGTCATTAGGGTTGAAAGTCAAGGCCCATGTAGAACAGCTGAGCAATCTGGGCGGCAGTGAAATGGCTGCCGGATTAAACGCGCTTTCCGTTGATCACATCGAATATCTGGATGAAGCTGGCGTTGCCGCTATCGCACAAAGCGATACGGCTGCTACCATTTTACCCGGTGCGTTCTACTTCTTGCGAGAAACCCAAAAACCTCCGATTGAGCTGCTGCGCAAATACAAGGTACCTATGGCAGTCGCCACTGACTTTAACCCCGGCTCCTCACCGATTGCATCCTTGCCTTTGATGCTGAATATGAGCTGTACTTTTTTGGTCTGACGCCTGAAGAAGCACTTTTAGGAGTAACCCTCAATGCTGCTAAAGCGTTAGGTATGGAAGGCCACGTTGGCACTATCACGCCTGGCAAGCAAGCTGATTTGACCCTGTGGAATATCGAGCATCCCCGTGAACTTTGTTATTACGCCGGACTACATCAGCCCACACAAATCTGGCACAAGGGCGCAGCAAGTTCCTGATGGATGCAGTCAGAAAGGAGCATCCCGGGCTATAGATCAGCAAGCGGATACTTGTTTTTCATAGTTTCATTAACATGATGAAAGTGTGCGGCTTGCTCATCTAGTATAGCGTGTAACTCTTCCTGGAGTCCCTCGACCTCGACATATTCAAACTGCAATTGCTTTATCTCGTCACGAATTTGGATACGCTGTTCTCTGGTTAAACCATCCGCGACCATTTCATCATTCTTTTGTTCGATTTCCTGGGCGATAGTGATTAATTGCTGTTGATTGTGGTTGATATCATTTTCAGCAGCATGCATGGCCTGTTCCGCTTGGTTTAGAGACTGACCATCTCGATAGGCTGCTAAAAATTCTGGCTCTAACTCAGCAGGACAGGACTGCTGATAATCTCGGTCCATTGCCCCCAAGCGAAAACCGTTGATTTCGGTGCAAAACAGCACAGAGCCATCATGGTGTCCCTCTCGATAGGCTTGCAAATCGGCAGTAATGCCGTGTTCGGCACAGTCTTTCCTGTACTGACTAATCACAGACTGATTTTTCCCTGAGCTGCCATCCTCAAATCCAATCGCTCGCCAATCAGCGGTTTGGCATTCCATTTGATTCATGGAAGCACATCCGTTTAGCAACAAAGCTGCGAATAACAGCCATTTTTTACAATCCATCATTATTTCGCTTTTACAAAAGAAAAGTGGTTACTTATTAAAATAGTAAACCCGAAGAGTCTGCGGAACAACCTTGGCATGGCTTGATTTAACACCTGAGTAAATCCCATTTTGGACGCATCAAAGAGTGACGTCATCGAACAATGACTGCATCGGCTCACACAAATCTGGTACGGGGGTTTAATAATTTAGCACTAACGGCTACCTTTTAGGTTATATCGCTAAGGAAACGGAGTCGCACTCATGTCTGACATGGTGCCCAAAGCCAGACTAGAGCGCGTTAAGTCGGCCAGAAAAGAGGCTGAGCGCCTGTTGGAAGAAAAATCCCTGGAGCTTTACAAAAAGAACCAGGAATTACAGGCCTTAAGCCAGCAGTTAGAAGAAAAGGTGCTGGCACGCACTGCTGAACTGGAAAAAGCCCGGGATGAAGCCCTTGCCGCCAGTAAACTAAAAAGTGCTTTTCTTGCCAACATGAGTCACGAAATACGCACACCGCTCACAGCCATCATCGGGTTTGCTGAAAACATTCAAGCGGGTATATTATCCCCCCTCGAAGCCGAAACCGGCATCAACAATATCATCGGCAATGGTCGTCATTTGTTAACAGTGCTCAATGAAGTGCTGGATATTTCTAAAATCGAATCGGGTGAACTAACCGTTTCCAACGCCCGATTTTCACTGCATCAAATGCTGGATGAAATTGACTCTATCTATAAGGGTTTTTGTAAAGATAAAGGATTGCATTTTGATATCCACCTTGATGATAACATCCCTTTAGAGATCGCCAGCGATGCAACGCGCTTAAGACAGGTATTGATGAACTTGTTAGGTAATGCTGTTAAGTTCACCGAGCAAGGACGCATCAGCTTAGATGTAAAATTCGATGGCGACCTAAAACAGCTAACTTTTATCGCCAGAGATACCGGCATCGGTATTGAACAGAGCAAGCTTGGTGAATTGTTTAAACCTTTTACTCAGGCAGATTCCAGTATTACCCGAAAATTTGGCGGTACTGGTTTAGGCTTGAGCATCTCCCGCAATTTGGCCAGATTGATGGGGGGTGATATCCGGGTTTCAAGTACACCAGATAGAGGCTCAGAATTCATACTCACTATCCTATGCGAGGCCTGTTTCTACGAAGCTGAGCTACCCGGTGATCTCAGCGACATGGACAACTGGAAACCATTACAAGGTAGTGTATTGATGGTGGAAGACAATGAGATGAATCAACTGTTGATCAGTCAGAATTTGAGCGCCATGGGCATTGAATATCACATTGAAGACAATGGCGAAGAGGGTTACCAGGCGGCTCTTGCTGGAGAATATGATCTGGTATTAATGGACATACAAATGCCAGTCATGGATGGCAAAGAGGCCATCAATATCCTGCGCGCTGTGGGCTACAATACCCCCGTGATCGCACTGACAGCCAATGTTATGGCAGAAGACATCACTGAATACAAACGGTTGGGGTTTAATACTTGGCTGGGTAAACCCATCGATCGCGACAAATTTTATCGCACCCTGGCGTATTACCTTCCGGTTAAGACGACTAGTACAAAGACTTCCGTTGCCGACCTGGAAGACTACGCGAGTTTACAGGAAAAATTTATCGCTAGCTTACCGACCTACGCGGCGGAACTTGAGCTGGCAGTCGAACAACAAAATGCACAAGCTGCAGAGAGAGTATTACATCAACTCAAAGGTCTCTGTGGTAACTTTACACTGGACCACCTGAATCAGCTGGTTACACTGATGTATGATGACATTCGCAAGCAAGGTTTTGCCACTATTATCGACAAAGCACCGCTGGCTATCGAGCTAATGCGCCATTATGGCAAGGAACAAAACAATGCAAAAAAACATTAATTTTTTGATTGTAGATGATGTGGATACCACAAGAGAGTTATTGCGTGGTTTAATCCAGAGTGTGCTCAATAACAATAACTTTAAGTTTCAAGTTAATGTGTTTCAGGCTGCCAATGCGGCGCAAACCAAACAGGCACTGGAAAAAAACAATATTCACCTGGCCTTTCTGGATATCGAATTACCTGACGGCAGTGGTCTGGAACTATTGCGCCTCATCAAATCCGATTACCCCGATTGCAAAGCGGTGATGGTCAGTGGTAACGCCTCCAAAGAGAATGTGTTAGCGTCAGTGGAAGTGGGCGTGCTCGGTTTTATCCTGAAACCCTTCAACTACTTGAGAGTAGAGGAAGCCATTAAAAACTTTGTGAAAAAATCCCTGACCTGAAGCTCTTATTGTTCTGCCGGTTTTGCGGTGTAAAGGTCCTTATCCGCCAAGGCTATAGTCTCATCCAGCGGTATCCCTTTAGTGACCCTGCAAGTGCCAAACGAAGCCCTGACAAAAATAGGAAAAGACAATCCCGGCACTGGTGAGCGCTCGCAGCGTCGACTAAACCGTTGCAGAAACTCCTGGCACTGAGTCAGCTCACAATCCCACATCAGGATCACAAACTCGTCACCACCTAAACGCCCTACTACATCTGATTTACGGCAACTGGTTTTTAACAAATGGCTAAACCAGGTTAGTGCGCGATCGCCAATGCTATGGCCGTGCTTATCGTTGATAGCTTTAAACTTATCCAGATCCACCATCACCAGTACCATGCCTTTGGTATCAATCCGCTCCGCCTTATCCAAGGCATCTTCGTAAGCCAGCTCAAAACCAAAGCGATTGTATAATCCGGTGAGGTAATCGTGACGTGATTTATCAGACAGTTCCTGAATGACATCAAGTAGCATGACACCGAGAAAACATACGCCTAATAGTACGTAGGCCAGTGGTGCAAGTCGCGTCAGTAACTCTGCCGCCTGTCCCGCACCATCAAACAAACTGTTGGAAGGGTTTGAGACAAACACCAAGGCAGTTAATAAATTGTAAGCCAGGTAGAGGCTAAACCCGAGAATCAACAAACGATCGCCGTAGCGGGTCTGTGGATAGCGCACTATAGCTGCAATGGTGAGCAGTGCCATCAAAGCACCGATACCATGAATAAGTATAATGCGCGATGCGTAATCACCGTCCACGAAAGTATAGCTGAACAGGCTAATTACCTGAATGGCCACCAGAGACAAAAACCAATGCCAGGCAAATCCCATGCGGTTGCGTTTCCATACGCCGTAAGGCCAAAGGAAAGTCGGTGCGCTATAGATAATATTATTGATGAAGGTTAACAGCGGGCCAGGAGTTTGTCCGTTAATGGCAAGAAGAGAAGCCTGTAACCAGGCACAGCCGAGTAATAAAAAGCCTGCCGCCCACCACAGTGCGGGCTGCTCATCAAAAATGCTATCAAACTTCTTGGCTGTCCGACTGACAAAAAACAGCAGTGATGCCATAAATAATGCCATCACTGTGGGAACCACAAATAATATTCCTTCTATCAAACTTACATTCCATTTTAAGCGAGTTACCTAAATTTAGCCTTTTCCCGACGATTCTGCAAAAACTAAAGAAGCTGATAAACTTGCTTTTTGCAATCGATTGCATTTTAATGGGCAATATACGAAATGGCGATTTTTCAAACAATATTTCATAGGTGATGATATGTCGTTAGGTCCACTTAATAAGTGTTTATTGTTGATGGTTTTAATTTTGCCACTAAGTCATCCGGGCTTAGCGCAATCAGTCAAATACACCATCACCGACAATCCTACGGAACAACTTATCGTGGATTTAATGAAACAGGGATTTGCCAATAGTGCGCTAAAAAATCAAATTCAATTTAATGCCAAAAGAGAATCAGTTAATGAAGCACGCAAGGTTCAGATGCTGACAGATAAGCAACTAGATATAATCTGGACCGGCACCACTGCCCGATATGAACAACAACTCTATCCCATTCGAATCCCGATACTGAAAGGCATGTTAGGCCATCGTATTTTTATTATTCGCGCTGGTGATCAAGTCCGCTTCAACAAGATTACGCAACTCTCTCAACTTAAAAATGTGCCCTTAGGGCAGGGAAAATTTTGGGGAGATACACAAGTACTCAAAAACGCTGATATGACAGTAGTGGACCCGGTAAAATACGAGAGTTTATTTCACATGTTAGAAGGTGGGCGCTTTGATTTTTTCCCAAGAGCGTTACACGAACCCTGGTCAGAAGTGGCATCTCGTCCTGAATTACAACTTCAGGTAGAGACGAAACACTTGCTCATTTATCCCTTTGCCCTTTATTTCTTTGTGCACAAGGATAATCAACGTCTGGGTGAGCAACTTCATACAGGCTTAATGAGGAGTGTTGCCGATGGCTCTTATGATGAACTGTTCTACAACCATCCTGTAATTGCCGAAACCCTGTCCCGCTCAGCTTTGGGTGCGCGCACCGTGCATCGCCTGAATAACCCCAACATGACTCCGGAAACTCCCACTCAAGACAAGAGACTGTGGCTAAATGTAATGACATCTGAGTAAAGAACGGTACTCCTATAGTTCGACAAGAATGTCAGAGTCAACATCGCTGTCCGACTCGAACATATAAAAACTTGATCTTTGCAAATAGGTAACCTATAAGTTACCTATTGATTATAAGTACAGGTTTCCCATGTCTCCCGAATCCATGGATGCGGTGTTTCAAGCACTGGCAAATGACAAACGCCGTAAGTTACTGGACTACGTAAAAGAACATCCCGGCTGTTTAGTTAAAGACGTTTGCAAAGAATTTGATGTCACTCGCATTGCGGTGATGAAACATCTGACAGTGCTGGAAAAGGCGAACCTACTGATCACCGACAAACGCGGTCGAGATAAACACCTGTTCATTAACGTTATCCCCATTCAAATGATTCACAGCCGCTGGACCTCTGAGTACAGTGCTTTGTGGGCAGGCAGAATGCTGGATATCAAATTTTTAGCCGAACAAAAGCAAGTCGAAAGCGAAGATAAGAGAAAGCAAAAATGACAGAATCGTCTTTAAAACCCACTAAAATGCGACAATCAATTCATAAGGTATTCATCAACGCCAGCATAGATAAAGTCTGGGCAGAAATCGTGAATACCGACAGTCCAAGACAGTTTTTCTTCAATGGCCAGTGCGATACGCCCGGACTCACACCCGGGGCTCCCATGGCAATGCGTTCACCGGATAGCAAATACACCAGCGTTGTGGGTGAAGTGACCGAATTTAATCCGCCCTATCGCTATGCTCATACCTTTAAATTCACCACCATGGAAGATGCGATTGGCAAAGTGATCTACGATCTGAAAGAAGTGGACGGTGGTACCGAATTTACCTTGATTTCAGAAAATCCCGATTTGGCAGAAGTCTCCAAGACCGAAAAAACCATGCAGGATGGCGGCAAGTTTATTTGTGAGAACCTCAAAGCCATTGTGGAAACTGGCAAACCGACTTTTTCAGGCCGTATGATTTTAAGCATCATCAAACTCACCACATGGATGACACCAAAAGTTGCCTTAACCGAAAACTGGAGCTTTGAGGCGATTAAAAAACTACATCAAGAGGAGAGAAACTAATGGCGACACCAGAACAGCAAGCGCAAACCATGCTCAACAACCTACCGGAAAAAACCGGAAAAACACTATCCCAATGGTTAGATTTAATCACCAAGGCAAAGTTGGACAAACACGGTAAAATCGTTAGCTTCTTGAAAACCGAGCATCAGGTAACCCATGGTTTTGCTAACTTGATAGCTCATGAATTCTTAAATCAGGACTGCGCAGAAGAGCCCGATTTGGTAACCCAGCAATACAGCAAAGGCAAAGAAGGATTGTTCCCCATCTATGAAAAGCTCATATTAGCTATCAAGGCGTTCGCTCCTGACATGGAAGTTTCCCCCAAAAAAGCCTACGTCAGTCTGCGCCGTAATAAACAATTTGCCCTGATTCAACCTTCCACCAAAACACGCATTGATGTGGGCATTAACCTAAAAGGTACTGCGCCTGACGAACGCCTGGAGGCGTCGGGAAGCTTTAATGCCATGGTAAGTCATCGCGTCAGAATTACTGACATTGAACAAATAGATACAGAGTTGTTGAATTGGTTAAAAGCGGCTTGGGAAGTGGCTTGAATTAAAAAAGCCCCAAGCTCTTGCGAGTTGGGGCAAAGTAACACACTTATACGGGAGACGGTTAAAGGTTAATAAAACTCGTAGCTAACACTAAAGGTAGCCGTTCTTGGCATGATAAAACGTCCGTTTGGCGCTGTGGGATTGCGCGGATCTCCTTCTGTTAAACCATCTTCATCAGTGATGTTTTGCATAGACAATTCAAACTTAAGACCTTCTTCGCTAAGCAATGCAAAGCCCACATCCAGCTGCTCGTACCCCTCCAATACAACGGTGTTTTCATTGTTGGAGTAGCGGTCGTCTACCATGATGACATTGGCATAAGCCGACGCCATAAAGTTACCAATTTCAAAGTCATAATTAGGAGTTACCCGCAACTGCCAGCCCGGTTGACGCTGCACTTCGTTGCCAATTAATTCTGGATTGGAATCACTTTCGGTAATCTCTGTATCCTGAATAGTGGCGTTTAAGGTTACCGATAAACCATCATCATTGAACCAGGCCGCATCCACTTCTACCCCCATCGCTTCAGTGATGAATCGCTGAGACGGCGCACTTGGGAACGGCGTTTGTGACGACTCACTTTCATTAAAGAAAGCCGTTGCGTATAAGTTGTAGTTATTACGTGCCAACTTATAGCCGAACTCATATTGGGTAACATCAAAGATCAAATCAGAGCCAGCTTCATAGGCGCCGTAGTTATCGCGAAAATCATCAAAGTAAGGCATTTTTGAGCCTTCACTGGCGCGCAAGAAAACACCGCTATTATTTTCAAACTGATAGTTTAAACCTGTGGTCCAGGAAGTATCAGATTCGTCGTATTGCACTACCTTAGTGATGACACCGTCGAGACCTTCATCTACTGAGTATTCAATTTCGTGATTTTCGAAGCGCAAACCAATATCCGCACTTAACTGGTCAGTAAATTGATAATCCACGGCACCATAAAACGCCGTGGTTTTGCCATCACCGGCACTGTTAATATCGTAATTCCAGCCACAAGAATCGGCGTTGTCGTTACAATCGATACCAGTCAGGTTTTCGCCGCCTTGTGCAATCACATGATAAGACTGGTTACCCAGCGACCACCAATCTTTGGCCGAGTAATCAGAAGCGTATAAGCCAATTGTGGCCTCAAAACTATCGCCGGCTTTGGTCAGGGCTAAATCATTGGTGAAAGATTCAATTTCCTTGCGCACCACCCAGCGACCAATCTGCTGTACTAAAGTTGAGCCATTGTATTCAGTACCGGTTACGGCACCGATGGCAGTACTGCCATTATCAGCCACTTCAGATAAAGCAACTGCGGAACCGTTGGGTACCAGACCCAAGGTATCTGCATCGCCTTTAGTAAAGGCAAAACGATCAACGAAAGTCCAGCCATTGCCCAGCTCTAAGTTAATTGAACCACCGGTAATGGAACCTTCCCAACCGCGACCTTCGCCAAAATCAAACGACTCAGAAGTGCCATCGGGACCATATTGAATGGTGGCCTGACGATTTAGCGTACCCAATTGGGTATACTCGTTATCAACGCCTTCTACCAGCGGTGTTGGCAAATACCAGGCACCGTGATCATCGGTAACACGGGTGAAGAAATTCAACTTACCGTTGTCCAGTTCCTTTGTGAGGTTAATGGTAAACTGCTGGCCTTTTTCAGAATTAAAGCCCGCATCACGAATACCGGGACTCTGCTGAACGTAACCACCAATCATGTAGTAAAAATCTTCAGCAAGCTCCCCACTCAAGACACCGTCAAGGCGTTGCAGGTCATAGCTGGACGTGGTGTATTTTAGTAAGCCTTCAGTAGTCGGACCACCTTCTTTTAGTAGAAAGTTAGTGGTTAACCCCGGCTGACCGTTCGATACCACAGAGTTAGGGCCACCACGCAAACCATCCATAAAGGAAATGGTTTCATCAACGCGGAATAGCGTGGAGTTTTCTAAAAAAGATAACGTAGGTGGTTGGAAAACAGGTACGCCTTGCAATTGTAAGGTCAGAAATGGCGCATCGCCCGTGCTCGGAAATCCGCGCACGAACACGTTAGCACCAGAAACACCACCGGAACTCTCCGCCCAAACACCAGGAATAGCTTTAAACACGTCTGCCGTCGACTTAGGCACTAACTTCTTAATGTCTTCGGCGCTGAGTGAAGTGGTGGCAAAACTAGTATCTACTTTTCTCACTGCCTTACCGCTGGCAGTACCTGTTACGATAATTTGTTCATAAAGGTCTTGTTTTTTAGCCCCCTCATCTGGGGACTGTGCTTCTGACTCTTGTGCAAATGCACCGGCGCTCAACGCTAAAGAGACAGCCATAGCCAGACTGGTCTGCTTTAAAGTTAAACGATTGGCTTGTGTTTGTGTGTTGCTCATTGTGTGTTTCCTCTGCTACCAGATGTTACTTAATTGTTAATCTAGGATCTATTGCAATCGATTGCAAGAACTTTTTGCAAACGATTGCATTTTGCTTTTTTCGGAGTACACTGAATTGCTGTAGATAAGATTTACCAAGGGGGAAAGGCGTACAGAGCATATTCAGGTTAAGGAAGTCATTACCTGTCAATGTCTGAACACGCACTTAGAATGTTATGGAAATGTTAGATAAATCAAAGACATCGAAGCTATTTTTGAAAAGCAAACTGTTCATTGCCGTGCAATCAGCAGCCTTGTTTTCAGACAGTAAAACCTTTGCTGATGCTATCCCCAATAAACCTTTCTCTGAAATTGAAGAACATTGGAAAAAAGAATCTCATTTGCCTGAATTTGATCTCGGAAAGTTTGTACATAGCCATTTTATTTTGCCTGAGCAAAAAGAAGTGAAAGCTTCAGATGCTGTGCAGCGAGATATGTTGCAATACATCAGTAGTATGTGGACTCATCTACTGCGCAAGCCCGATGCTATAAGTGGCAACAGCCTTATTGAATTGCCCCGCCCATATATCGTGCCGGGCGGTCGCTTTCAGGAAATTTACTACTGGGATACTTACTTTACGGCATTGGGGCTATGTGAAGATGGCCATTATCAATTAGTGCTGGATATGTTTAGCAACTTCCAGTACCTGATTGAGAACAACGGTTGTATTCCTAATGGCAATCGAGACTACTACCGTGGCCGGACTCAGCCCCCTATATTGGCATTACTACTGGAATTGCTGCTCAACCATAAAGACAAACTGCCACGGCTCAACGAGTCTGATTTCCTGGAAAGTGCCGTTGCCAGTCTTGAACAAGAGTATCAGTACTGGATGCGTGGCTCAGCGCATCTGAGCCACGATAACAACAAACAAATTCGCTGTCTTTTAATGTCGGATGGCACAGTGCTAAATCGTTATTTTGATGACCATGAGGGTCCCAGACCTGAGTCCTGGCGGGAAGATTCAGAGCTGGCTAGCGAATTACCGGAACCACGCAGAGCGGATTTTTTCAAAGATGTACGTGCGGCCTGCGAATCCGGTTGGGATTTTAGCTCTCGCTGGTTAGCAGAGCCACATAACCTCAGCTCTATTCGCACCACGGACATTGTGCCAGTGGATTTAAACTGTTTGCTCTGGAAACTGGAAACATCCCTTGCCCATTATCATGAAGTTTTGAGCAACCCGGAACGCGCTGCACAGTTGAAGCAAGCGGCACAGCAACGAGCCAACGCCATACAACATTGGTGTTGGCATCAAGAATCGGGTTTTTATATGGATGTGATCTTTAGCAAAGAAACAACCTCAGAAATCTACTCACTAGCGGGTGTTTTGCCCTTGGTGATGGGGCTGGCAAGCGCTCAACAGGCACAACAAGTGAGCGAAAAACTCGCTTCTGACTTTTTAAAACCCGGCGGTCTTGTTACCACGCTCACCGAAACAGAGCAGCAATGGGACAGCCCTAACGGCTGGGCCCCCTTGCAGTGGTTTGCTGTGTGTGGGCTGGAAAACTACGGCTACCAGGGACTGGCCATGCAAGTGATGGAACGCTGGCTAGATAATGTCAAAGCCTGCCTCAAAACCCATGGTTGTATGTTAGAGAAGTACAACGTAGTCACCCCCGGCCTGATAGCTGGCGGCGGTGAATATCAGGTACAAACAGGCTTTGGCTGGAGCAATGGCGTATCCAGAGCCTTCTATAAAAAGCTGATGCTGGAATAATCCCGGTTGGTTTTTTATCGGATTATTGATACAACTAGTTTTCGCATTAAGTTTCAGCATCACTGACATTAGAGCGTGTTGACCTACAAGGACGTAGCAAATAGATTGCACACAGACTGCTGCAAAATCGTACCGAAAAGATCAACACGCTCTGGTAAATTTGTGATCTCGTCAGGCCTAAGGATTAATGACAAAAAAAGCCAGTACCCTCACCGATGTCGCCCGTATTGCGGGCGTTTCCGAATCTACCGTATCCCGCGCTCTGAATGACAGTAATCTGGTGAGCGAAAAAACTCGCAAGCGCATTAAACAAATTGCGCAAGAAATGGGATTTAAAATTAATACTCTGGCGCGTAATCTGCGCACCCAAAAGTCTTACACCATTGCAGTGGTGTTAGTGGTGAGTTCTGAAGAAGATCAATCCGCCAGCGATCCCTTTTTACTCAGTCTGGTGGGCGTTATCGCCGATGAACTAAGTAAACGCAATTACGATTTATTGTTGTCATCTCATCCGGGGGAAGCCTTGGAAAATGTCCCTGAACTGGTAAATCAAAAGAAGGCCGACGGCGTTATTCTATTTGGTCAGGGGGATGATATTGAGCATTTCACCGAAGTCGTCAAACCCGAACTACCAGCCATTGTATGGGGTCAGGTTGCGCCGGGCTCTGGCTATGTCACAGTAGGCACAGATAACTACAAAGGTGGTATGTTAGCCACACAGCACTTATTGGAAACAGGTAGAAAAAGCATCTGTTTCGCTGGTCACTTGTCTTACGAAACTGAGCAGCGTTATTTTGGTTATCAGCAGGCACTTAAAGACGCTGGCAAGCAGTATCGACATCACCTGGACGTGCGCTTTAACTTTTCCGACGCCTACAAGACCACCAAAGCACTGCTGGAAGAGGGACAATTTCACTATGATGCGATTGTTGCCGCCAGTGACACTATCGCTTTGGGTATGATTAAGGCCCTCACCGAGGCCGGAAAGATAATCCCTGACGATGTCGCCTTTGTGGGTTATGACGATATATCGGTCTCGGCTTACACCACACCTGCACTCAGCACCATTCGGCAGGATACCCGTAAAGGCGGCGAAAAACTGGTGGAGCTGTTATTCGACAGATTAGCTGGCAAACCCGGTAAATCCCATATATTAGACACCCAACTTATCCAACGCAGTAGCAGTTGATAATTTGCGACGGTTAAAACCTCCCGGTTCTAACCATTAACATAAAAACAACAATTGCAATCGATTGCATTTTTTAACACCTCATGCCATTATTAGCTCAATAATGGAGGAAATGTCATGCCAAGCACTGTCAATCGCGAATCAAAAACCCTGGTGTTTATCAGTTTGATTTGCACCTATGTCGTATTCGCAATTTTACTTAACAGTGTCGGCACTGTGATCCTGCAATCCATTGAAAGCTTTGGTATCTCTAAAACTCAAGCGAGTACCCTGGAGGGTTTTAAAGACTTACCCATTGCGATTGTCTCTTTTTTACTGGCTTCCTGGCTGCCTCGTTTTGGCTTTAAGAGAGCCATCATTATCGGGCTTACCATCGTTACCATCAGCTCAGCACTCATGCCCATTGTCGGCGGGTTCGCCATGACCAAATTACTGTTTTTATCGGTCGGTGTCAGTTTCGCTCTGGTGAAGGTATCGGTGTATTCCACCATTGGATTGATTGCCGACACCGCCAAACAGCACGCCTCTAAAATGAACTTACTGGAAGGCTGTTTTATGGTGGGTGTGTTATCTGGGTATTGGATATTCAGCTTTTTTATTAACCCAGAAAACCCGGCATCAACCGAATGGCTCAATGTTTATTGGTTAGTGGTGATCCTGTGCGGTATCGCACTGTTTTCCGCTTTCGCAGCTGATTTTCCAGAACCTGAAATTGCCCCGGCAGAATCCAGCTTTGACAGTTTCAAAGCCATGTTATCTCTGGTGTGGTTACCGTTTGTGGTGATGTTTGTTTGTTGCGCTTTCTTCTACGTTTTGATAGAGCAAGGCTTAGGCACCTGGCTGCCTACCTTCAACAAAGACGTATTGGGTTTGAGCAACAATATCAGCGTCCAGATCACCAGTATTTTTGCCGCATCATTAGCTGTGGGAAGACTATCGGCAGGTGTTATATTAAGCAAAGTAGATTGGTTTGTTTTTTTAGTGGTATGCGTCGTTGCTATGGCCCTGCTACTGCTTTTAACTATCCCGTTAACGCAACAAGCAGCGCCAACACAGCCCATCAGTAGCTGGAGTGCCATTCCTTTTGCCGCCTGGATATTGCCACTGATCGGGTTATTTATGGCCCCTATCTACCCCGCCATTAATTCCGTGGTGCTCAGTGCCTTGCCCAAAGCACAGCACGCCAGCATGACTGGCCTCATCGTTATATTCTCGGCCTTGGGGGGTACTTTCGGCAGCTTGGTAACCGGTACCGTGTTTGACAAGTTTGATGGTCAAACCGCGTTTTATACTATGCTGGTACCCATGGCGATATTGTTGATAAGTCTGGTTCTATACCGCAGAGCTATTCCAGCCCTAGCCAGAGGATAGTGCGATCGCTAAACAAACAATGGCCTTGCTCGCTTTTAACGTTGCAGCAAGGCCTGAGAACATAGTGTAAGTAGCGAGTTCAATGTTAGTGTTCAGAGAGCTCGCATTTGAGCGAATGTCATCTACCGGACACACACAACTGTGGCTGCGTAAACTCTTCAAAAGATATCAAGTCAGCTAATGATTGCAGATCAGAACATGAGATTAAATCATTACCAGATAGGTCTAAAGTGAGAACCTGTGGCATTTCGAATAACATTGAAATATCAATAATCTCATTATCTGCGAGGTATAGCCGAGTTAAACTTCCCAATCCTCCTAGTGGTGACAGCTCTGAAACCTGATTGCCGTTTAAATTAACCCTTCTCACCTTAGTTAAGTCCGAAAGCGCGGTAATATCTAGCACCTGATTATTTTCAAGATCAAGTATCCTTAACTCTTTGAGATTACTCAGGTACGACACATCTGTTATTTGATTACCCGCAAGATAGAGATAAAGCAATGATGGTGCGCTGGATAGGGATATCTTGCTGATATCAGTAATTTGGTTATTACTTAAATTCAAACGATAGTTATATATGAGATTTTCCAGTGGTGATAAATCACTGATATTGTTATCACTTACATCGAGGCTGAGTATCTGCTCAAATTGACTGAGAAAGTTGATATCTGTCAGCTGCAGTCCACGCAAAGACAAGCCATCCCAACGATGCTCGCTGCCAAACTCGGCCACAGGAGATAGATCCAAAACAGGGCTATTATCCAGATATAAGTGACCTAAAGATTTAATCTCTGGCATTACACTGATATCACTAATCTGATTATCAATCAGGTTTAGTAAATACAAGCTTTGTAA
This sequence comes from Planctobacterium marinum, assembly GCF_036322805.1. GTDB lineage: Bacteria > Pseudomonadota > Gammaproteobacteria > Enterobacterales > Alteromonadaceae > Planctobacterium > Planctobacterium marinum_A. Next base: position 4,379,959 of record NZ_AP027272.1, read on the forward strand.
TCCCTTCAAAGGACTGATATCAGTAATATTATTGCCTTGTAAATTAAGCTGCCACAACGAACTAAGACTACTTAACATAGCAATATCCGACAATTGATTATTGCGTAAGTATAACTCTCGTAGTTGTGTCAACTCTTCAATAGGGCTGTAGTCTTCAAAGTTATTTGAATTTAAGTTTAAGCTATGCAAATTAGTTAAATTGACCAGTGCAGAAATGTCAGTGGCTGAAATCTCAACCAATGACAATTCATTCAGGTTAACCAGCCCTGACAGGTAGCTTAAGTCAGTAATAGGATTATGGCTAAGATGTAAGTTTTCTAGTTGCAGCATTGCTGCAAGGGGGCTGATATCAGCGATACTGTTCGACCACAAGTCTAACTTAAGTAGTGCTGTAAGGTGTTCTATACCTGAAATATCAGTTATGTTTTCTTCCCTACATTCAAGCTCGGTAATTTCTGCCACTAATACAGCTTCAGTATTCACAATACACTGCTGCAAAGCGCTATCGTTCATCTGAAGATTAGCCACAAGCACAGCAGTAGAGCTGTTGTCATTAGGATCACTCCCGCCTTCTATTTCCAGGGGATCGTCAACCCCGTCACCATCTGAGTCAATCTCAGTCGGATTCGTCTGATAGACATTGACTTCAGTACCATCAGAGAGTCCATCACCATCTGTGTCCAAGGCCGTAAAGTCCGTACCCAAGCGATATTCTTCAAAATTACTCAAACCATCCCTATCAAGATCAGCATTGAACCATAATACGCCAGGAGATTGTGCTAATGGGATGTCGTGCTCATTGCGACTGAACACCATTCTGGAAATACCATCCGCATTGCCATGAAACGGGTCAATACCAGAAGAGTTCAGGATAAACCATTGATTTCGATTAGGATTTTCTGATAACCGCCGTACTGCCAGGTCTGTTTTTCCATCGCCATCGTAGTCTGCAGGAACAGGGATATCTGCCGAGTTTTTGCCAAACTGGTAGCGGCTAATACCATCATCATTGCCGGTTAAGGTGTCAATCCCAGAGGAATTTCTAATATACCAAAAATAGCTGTGAGGTCGGCGCACAGCAATATCTGCCTTGCCATCACCATCATAATCTGCTGGCACGGGAATATCCGTAGATGAGCGGCCAAATCGCAGTCGCGTAATACCGTCAGTGTGGCCGCTTACGCTATCTATTTCCGAGGAGTTTTGAATATACCAGTAGTGACTACGGGCTCTTCTTACCGCTATATCTGCTTTTCCATCACCATCGTAGTCTGCAGGCACCGGTATATCAGAGGATTCTCTACCAAAAATCTGACGAGTTATACCGTCAGGGTAATGAGTCAAGCCATCAATACCTGATGAATTTCGTATGTACCAATACTGAGTTTCAGGTCTGCGCACCGCGATATCAGTAATACCATCACCATCATAATCGGCTGGCACAGGGATATCATTGAAGCTTCGCCCAAAGACATAGCGGGTGATCCCATCGGCATTACCATCAATTGGATCTACACCTGATGAATTCACTATATACCAGGTGTAATTAGAAGCTCTTCTAAGACCAAGATCAGCGATGCCATCACCATCAAAATCTCCTGAAAAAGGAATATCGGTGCTTTCTCCAAATGGAATAATCGAGTTTCTCGATTGCCCAGACAGTTTCAAAAAAAACTCACCGCTTTGCGCTCTTCTGGTAGTTAAATCCGCTTTGCCGTCACCATCAAAATCGAGCTCAGTACCCGCGGCCTTTACCCCACTACTGAGCGCCAAAAATAAGCACAGTTTCAAGGTTAGCTTTAAATTAACCTTCTTCCGGTTTGATAAAAATTCTAATAACACTATTTATTCCTTTATCCATGTTGAAAACTGCAACTCATCCATCGGATAGACGATAAGCTACTTGCAATAACTAAATCCAAGACGAATACCTTAAGCAATTCATTCCGCACATGGAAGCACAAACAGTGAATATTTTTACTCTTTTACATTTTTCTATGGTTTCGAATAGCCCTGTATATGCTCAGACTTCACTGAGATACATTGGTTATTCTCTCGCGAGCGGCAAATCTCGATTTCACCGGGTTTAGCTGCCATCGTCAGCCATTCCAATAAACTAATGTTTTTGGCAGGCTGGCCATTAATTTCATAGATCAGATCCCCCTCAGCGAAGTCTAGCCCGGCAGCCGCCATGTCCGGCATGACGTAGCGCAACACAAATCGACCATCGAGAATTTTACGTAGTTCCAGTCCTGTCAGATTGTATTTGGTGTGGAACGGCTCTCGTTCATTAGGCAGCAAATACAAAATATTACTGTGATAGTCGATCACGCTTACTTGCTGATTGAGAAGAGCATTGCCAATTACCCAATTTTCATCCTCGTCATCATCAGGCCCGATGAGGTTTATTTTTACGTTTGAGAATAATTGAGTGCCGATTTTCAACCCCGGAATAGTCGTGCGTTGATGCTCGGTTTTGCCGCTCAACCCAAAATCCGCAGCGGTGATGGTAGTTCCCGGTAGTGTTATCCTGTTATTGACATAAGCAGCGCTTACCTTGGCGTAATGACGACTGCCAGTGTCGATTAAAAAGTCTTGCTTAACTTTTTGGTCGTTGCCAAAGTCCACTTCTACCGGAATGGAGATCTTGCTAAAGAACACCTCAAAAGGAATGGCATTTTCATCGCCTTCAGGCTTGTAAGGTAGAGAGCTTATCATCACTTGATTTGCTTCCCTATCAAACAGCCAACTGAAATGACGTAGAATATCGTGCCCAATTACGCCATCGAAGGTGGCCTGATCCGGACGGGCAAAATAAAGGGTTTTTGAAGCCTGTAAAAAGGCCATATTCACATTGTCAAAACGCACACCTGACAGCGATAGCGAATCAACTTTAGTTTGGTAAAGCGTGCTATCTTCTTCGTCGCCCCAACCGCTCATGGACAGAGAGTAACCTTTATTCAAATTGAGCCTCTTGGTCTTTTCGTTTTCTATCACATAAGACATGGAAGCACCGGTATCAATAAGAAAACGAAAACCAGCAATACCGTTTACTGATACCTCTACATAAGGCTTTTCAGCGTCTTCATAAAACGCTTTTAACACGGCTTGAGTATTCTGCTCTGGCCACACAGGCATTAAATCATCGTTGGCGTACCGCATCTTGATCACATTCACCAGATTACATCCAGTGAGTGACACCAACAGAACAACAATGAAAAGGACTTTAGTTAGTTTCACAGGCAGCATCTCTTTGATAATTAAATCACCAAAGAGTGACGCTAATAGCGTGAAAAGAATGTGAAATGATGTTGCAGAGGATTTACTTGCTATGACTGAACTGAGTTAATGCCTAAACATACCAAGTGTAGGCCTTTGGTGGTGCGTTCTACATGTTCAGCCATTGCGGCTGAAGAACAACTGCCTTTGCCCAATAACCAGTCAATGACGACGACTAATTGCGCTTCGGCAATTGGATGAGTCAGCAGGTTTGTTGTCAAAGACGAGGTCACCTGTTTTTTCAAGCGTTGTTTCAGCTTTTTTCGATACGCTCGACGAGTGCTTACACTACCACCAGTTAACAGCCACGCCAAGCTGCATAACAACAATAGCTTGATTAGTTTCACCGCCCTCTGGTGATATCCAATTCGTCAAACTCTCAATTGCACCATTTAATTGATTTAGCTCGCTTTATGTTATGTTTCAGAAGATAGGGCAAAGCATCCGATGTTTTCAACAATATCACCACTTTGCGATATGTATATACATTTGCTATCTTAATAATATCGCTTTGCTATCCATTATTGATTTATCTGGTCATGAAAAGATCAAAGAAAAAGAATAGCCAGTTAATAATCCGCATCAATGATGAGGACCGGAGGACATTTGTCGAACTCTGTGATGAGCTTGATACAAGTGCTGCGCGTGAAGTAAGACGATTCATCAAAGGCTTTGTCGCCAAATATGAGCAAGAGCAAAACGAAAATAGCAAGAAACTGGAGTAAATCGAATGGCGAAATCTACCGCTAAAGATCTAAAAAAAGAAATCAAAGTACGCGAAGCGAAAATTGCTAAGCATGAAAACAAAGTCAAAAAGCTGAAAAAGAAGCTGAAAAAAGCGAAATAAAGGCGGATTCGCGTCATATCAGACGCGTTGCTGGAAATAAAAAACGGGCCATCTGGCCCGTTTTAGTTTTCGATACTATCTTACAGCTGGTCTTAGTGACCACCAATGCCCAGTTTCTTTTCCAGGTAATGGATATTGGTACCGCCAGTACCAAAGCTTTCATCCGCCATGATTTTCTTCTGCAGTGGAATATTGGTTTTAATACCTTCCACCACCAACTCATCAAGAGCGTGACGCATTCTGGCGATAGCCACATCACGGCTTTCACCGTAAGTAATCAGCTTACCAATCATGGAGTCATAATTAGGTGGTACGGCATAACCTGCGTAGATGTGAGAATCCCAACGCACACCTAAGCCACCCGGTGAATGGAACATATCAATCGGGCCTGGGGATGGGATAAAGGTATCGGGATCTTCGGCATTGATACGACATTCAATGGCATGACCTTTAATATTGATTTGCGATTGATCAATTGACAGTGGCAAACCACCGGCTACACGTAACTGTTGTTTGATCAAGTCAACGCCCGTAATCATTTCAGAAACCGGGTGCTCTACCTGAATACGTGTGTTCATTTCGATGAAGTAGAACTCACCGTTTTCATATAAGAACTCGAACGTTCCCGCACCGCGATAACCAATTTCGACACATGCTTTGCAGCAACGCTCACCGATTTTGGCACGCATTTCTGGTGTAATACCCGGAGCTGGCGCTTCTTCAACAACCTTCTGGTGACGACGCTGCATGGAGCAGTCGCGCTCACCCAAGTGAATAGCATTGCCTTGGCCGTCGGCTAATACCTGAATTTCAACGTGACGTGGGTTTTCCAGGAACTTTTCCATGTAAACCACATCGTTATTGAATGCAGCTTTGGCTTCCGCTTTCGTTGTAGCAATCGCATTGATGAGTTCAGCTTCAGAGCGCACCACGCGCATACCACGACCACCACCGCCACCAGCGGCTTTTACGATGATAGGATAACCAATGCGTCGAGCGTGGGCTTTGTTAGCATCCTGATCGTCTGTTAGTGGACCATCAGAACCCGGAACACAAGGCACCCCGGCTTTTTTCATGGCGTTAATGGCAGAAACTTTATCACCCATCAAACGAATGGTGTCGCCTTTGGGGCCAATGAAAATAAAACCACTTTGCTCAACCTGGTCGGCAAAATCAGCGTTTTCCGCCAAAAAGCCATAACCTGGATGAATGGCAATAGAATTAGTCACTTCAGCAGCTGCAATAATAGCGGGAATGTTCAGGTAACTTTCCTGCGCAGCGGCTTTACCGATGCAGATAGACTCATCGGCCAGCAACACGTGCTTCAGATTTCGGTCAACCGTGGAGTGTACCGCTACCGTTTTGATGCCCAGCTCTTTACAAGCTCGCAGCACCCTCAGTGCGATCTCACCGCGGTTGGCGATTAGAACTTTATCTAACATGAGTCTACCTCTTATTCGATGATAAACAGAGGCTGATCAAATTCTACAGGCTCTTCGTTATCCACCAGGATTTCTTTGATGACACCAGACTTGTCTGCTTCAATCTGGTTCATCATTTTCATTGCTTCAACGATACACAGAGTGTCACCTACAGACACACTCTGGCCTACTTCAACAAATGCCGGCGTGCCCGGTGAAGAGGAACGGTAGAAAGTGCCCACCATAGGTGAACGCACAGTGTGACCCGATGGTGCGGCAGGAGCCGCTGGCGCGCTGGCCGCCGGAGCCGCAGGAGCTGCTACCGGAGCCGGAGCCATAGGTTGAGCCATTGGAGCCGCCATATATGCACCGCCAGTGTGACCGCGGTTGATGCGCACTGATTCTTCACCTTCGGTAATTTCTAACTCAGCGATACCGGACTCTTCTACCAGCTCAATCAGTTTTTTAACTTTACGTATATCCATTGTTGACTCTCTATGTAATCAATTTAATTGTTCGTTATGAATGTGGCCCATTGCCATGTTGCAATGCAGCTTGTAGGGCAAAGTGATAGCCTTGCTCGCCCAAACCACAGATCACGCCCTGTGCGACATCAGCAAGATAAGAATGATGACGAAAAGGCTCTCTGGCATGGACGTTAGAAAGGTGAACTTCGATAAAGGGCACAGACACACTTAACAGCGCATCACGCAATGCCACACTGGTATGGGTAAAGGCACCGGGGTTGATAATGATAAAATCGGTGTTACCAAATCCGGCATGAATTTTATCAATGAGTTCATGCTCGGCATTGGACTGCAAATGCTCCAGCCGGGCACCATTGGCAGTAGCACTTTCTTTAAGTGCTTGTACTATATCCTGCAGCGTGCGATGGCCATATACCTCGGGCTCACGTTTTCCTAACATGTTAAGGTTGGGGCCGTTAAGCAATAATATATTCAATGTGTTCTGTTCTTTCTTATCGAAGTTAATACTGTTTATGCAGGGTTAAAATCGGTAAACGTCGGCGAAAACCCTACAAAAGTAAACATAGCTATATCAAGCTAAGAGACCCATGTCAAAACTGCTCAATATTACAGCAAACAGTATCAATTAATTCGTTAATTTGGTTCATTATAGGCAAAAATGCAGAAAAGGCAGCATTTTACTGGTCTAATCTGCGAAGATTAGTGCAGTTTCAAACCAAGTCGTTTCTTTTTGAAGACATTTTCATGACATTTAAATGGAACTGAATCCGGTTTACAGTACACTTATAAAAAATAGCATTCAGGAATCACCACCATGCCCGTTCATTACATTAGACATCCACTTATTGAGCACAAAATCGGATTAATGCGTACCAAGGACATCAGTACCAAAAACTTTCGGGAACTGGCTGGTGAGATTGGTGGCCTGCTGACCTATGAAGCCACACGCCATTTACCCACCGAAAAAGCCGAGATCATGGGCTGGAACGACGAAACGCTGGAAGTACAACAAATCCACGGTAAGAAGATCACTTTGGTGCCGATTCTGAGAGCCGGTCTGGGAATGCTTGATGGGGTTATGAATCTGGTACCCACTGCAAAAATCAGTGTAGTGGGCTTTTACCGCGATGAAGAAACTCTGCAGCCCGTACCTTACTTCGACAAAGTCATCGAAGATGTTGAGCAGCGCCATGCCCTGATCCTGGATCCGATGCTCGCCACTGGCGGTACTATGAACGCCACTATCGATCTGCTCAAGAGTAAAGGCTGTACTTCAATCTCTTGCTTGGTACTACTCGCAGCGCCAGAAGGCATCCACAACGTTCGACAGTTCCACGATGATGTGGATATTTACACTGCAGCAATAGACGAACGTCTGAATGAAAACGGCTATATACTACCGGGCCTGGGAGATGCCGGTGATAAAATCTTCGGCACTAAATAGGTTAACTTAGTATAATCATCGACTTCGTTTAAATTTCAAAGCCCCAAGAGCTTTAGGGGCTTTGTATAGTCAATTCAATATTTAAAGCTGGTTCATCATCTCACGTGTGGGCAACGCTAGCGGCAAAGCCCCTTGCGCTGGTGACAAGTAGCGATTGTTGTTTTTACCAAGCGCATAAGTACGAATACGGTACAGCCCCGTTTCCGGGAAATAAAGCGCGGGATCACTGGCCCCATCGCCATCATAGTCCGCCACTACAGGCAACGCCTCACTCGCGTCAGCGAATCTAATCAACACCGACTCACCCGAAGTGGAGTAACGGATGATGAAAAGCGCTCTGGCAGCACGCCATACTGCAATATCGGTAATACCATCACCGTCATAATCTGCAGGTACTGGCACATCATCATCAGATAAACCCAATACCACTCGCTGAATATCATCACCGCGTTCACTATTGTAACTGCTACCGCTGGAGTTTTTCACGTACCATGTTTTATTACCCGGCCTGCGGAAGGCTAAATCCGCTTTGCCATCACCATCGAAGTCTCCCGTCAGGGGGATGTCATCTGGTTGCAAACCAAAGGTGCGTTCTATTATTTGCTCTGTGGATGAAAGTCGAATAATCCACAAGCTTTTGGAAGGCCGACGCACGGCCATATCGACAATGCCATCGCCATCGTAATCGGCAGGTACGGGAATGTCTTCATCAGCCAGACCAAACTTCACCCGCTGAATACCATCGCTCCGATCACTGTTGTAATTGCTGCCGCTGGAGTTCAGTACATACCAGTGTCTGGTTTCAGGGCGGCGAAAGGCAATATCGGTTATACCATCACCATCAAAATCAGCCGAAACAGGGATATCCGAAGTTCTCAACCCAAAGGTTTGATGTTGTTCTTCGTCAGACTCCGACAGCAGGATATGCCAGTTGCGCTGCTGCGGCTCCCGAAAACCAATGTCGGCTTTACCATCACCATCAAAATCTAACCGGGTTTTGCCTCTAACAGGTTCACTGTTGAGGTGCAGGCGTACCAGCTCCGTGCCCAAAGGTTTGCCGTTTTGAACAATGTAAGAATCAAGCCAGATATCACCGGCGAAGGATAACCAATCACCGTGAAACACATCATGATTAAGTTCGCTGAAGTCAAATACCGGGGTCGACACACTGCTTCGCCACAGTCTGACGCTATTAATGCTGCTTCCCTCAGATACAGACTGGGTAATCACAACGACTTCATCTTCTACCACGTTAAAACGCAGCAGCTCTCCCTGAATCTGCATCACCAATTCCGGCGCGTCCATTTGTTCGTTGTAGCGGAAAACGGCTTCGCCGTGTTCTTCGGTTACCGCGACAAAAAACAACGTATTGTTTTGTTTCAAATAGCGCTCGCCAATGCTGTTGAAATCGGCTAGCCATTGTTTGTCTGTAGAGTCCCCTTCAATGCGATACAAAGCGGCATTACCATCCTCCGGATGTTCAAACATCAGCAGATTTTGTGATAATCCGTGGATCCGTCCCGTGCAGCCTAAACTAACAAATTCATCAGTCAGGGGGTCGTGGCGCATTAGCTCCCGCCTGTTAAAATAAATCAAATGATCAACGATAGTAGTTTTATCGCTATGCAGCAGATCTCCGCTACAATCTGGCGCCTCTTCTTCTTCCAATGGATAATATTGCTGCTCTTCAATATCCCAACGCCAGAGCAAGGATTGATTGTCTAGATAACGCAAGAGGTAAATAGACTTTTTATTAATTAGCCGAGTACCGTTGGCAACATCATTGAATACGGTTTGCATTTTTCCCGTCTCAGGATCATAGAAAAAGATATCGCGTGTACCATCTAAACCACGCTCGTAATCTTTGCGAATAACTATCACTGCAATCAAGTCATCCACAACTGAAAAGTAATGTTGAGAGCCGCCATCAATTCTGTCGTTAAACGCTGTCAGAGTATCAAAGCTATTGTCTGTCGTATTAAACTTTGAATAAGTAAACTGGAAATCTTCGTCTCTGTGACGAATTATCAGTTCATTATCTGTTGCCACCTTAATCCGGACATCATCAAACTCTCTGCCCAGATTGATAGGCAACAACTGGGGTACACCAGAAGCCCCCACTTGCCACAAATAACGTTGTGATAGTGAAGATTTGGCCAAAAAATACATCTTATCGTTGGACACTACTGCACTGCGAGGCATTGAACTGCTATTGCTCTGCACAAAAGGGGGTAATTCAATGATGTTCAGATTTTCGTCAACCCACCAATAGCTTACTTCATTTTGAAAATTGCGCTTTCTGATAATAATCAATTCATCGTCAATGCGATCAATATTCAGGCTGTATCTATTTTCAAGATTGATATTGGGGATTTCTGTCAATTGCGCTGTGCCACCATCCAACTTCCAGAAAGAGACCGGTTTATCTTCTCTATAAGCAGGATTAGACATAACCAAATATTGGGCTCCCATCCTGTACAATTTGACGTGCCCTGACAGCAACATATTGGCCTGGCCAGTGCTGGTGTCTATGTGCCACAAACCGCTACGGGCAGTATCAAATGCTGTTGGGTCGGTAAGTTCCCCGGTTCGGATACTGGAAACAAAATACATTTGTTGGTCATTGAAAGAAAAGTCCTTACTGATAGATTGTACTTCCCAACAATTATATTTCGGTTGCACTGCGGTCAATGTGTCAGGAGTCAACTCTACCTGCTCTTCATTTTCCAGATCGAAACGCCAGATACCATACCCGGAATCAGATTCATTACTCACGTAAAAAAACGCTCCGTTGTTAAACGCAATGGGAGGAAGCGCAGCAGAGAGTGAGCCCTCTCCCTCATGGCATTCCCAATAGGCATTGAGGTCAGCAACCTTTTTTAACTGTGCAGAAGCAAGATTGTACAACCACAACTGCCCACCAAGCTGCCGGGGAATAGGAGCTTCGAACCGCAATGCCATCCATTGAGCATCAACCGCCGCAATATTGGCTGTATAAAAGGTTCCGTCCTGAAGCAAGCTGTCATTAATTTCCTTCATCGGCTCAAGCGTGCCTTCCGCTAAATCATAAGACCAAAATTCTTGTTCATAATTACCTGGCCTGAAATCAATAATCAGACTATTTTGAATGCCTGTGAAACCGCTGATCCAAACACCCTCGCCATTATCACGGGTACCTGTTAAATTGGTTATTTGCGTAGTGGCAGCATTGGTTATGTCAACATGCCAAAGCTCGGTAGTTTGTTCCTGCCCAGGTTCAATCGAAGCACCACGCAAATATAAGTTATCCTGGTAAACCTTAATCTCCGGAATTAAATCAAACCTGGAAGATACGGCACTGATACAATTACACGCTAAATGGTACTGCCATATAGCTTCACCACCTTGTTCGTGCTCCGCAATAAACACCAGGGTGTTACTAATTGCGGTCAGCCCCCTCAGTACTGCACCGTTAGCAAGCCCATTAAGATTTACTAACCTGGCCATTTCCTCGTCGGGTGAATATGACCACAGTTGGGTAGTCGATGGACTGCTTTCAAAAAATAATCGCCCATCCACAACTATCATCTCGTCAATGGAAAATGCACGACCGGTTGGTTCTTCAATTGCGATGTATTTTTTTTCACCGGTTTGAGGATTATATTGCCACAACGCGTCCGGCTCACCAGAAGACCATGATAAATAGTAATAAATACCATCAATATTCACCCTTGCGGATGGGACAGAATTTAACCCTTCAGCATTTTTTAGCAAGTCGTAAACTGTGCTTTCTACTTGAGCGTAAGCGCAGAAGTTGCTAAAAATCAAAAAAATCAAAAAAATCAAGCTGTTGACAACCAGCCAACAATTTCGGACAAGTTTAATAGCATTGCGTAACATAGACAGTTCCCTTTTATCTGTTGTTATAGTGCACGATGTGGATTGTAAACGTACGAAAGAGTATTTTTATTCGCATTTTATACAGAATTAAGCGAGGTTGGTATGGTAAAGAAAACACATACCTCATTGCTCAGATGAAAACTTGTTGTATCAGCCTCCCAATCGATGTCATATATAACTGTGACTACCGTCTGACCGGAAAAAAGGATAATGCGTTATGTCCGCTGAACTTTACCTTTTGCCACTTGCTGCTGCTATCTGCCTGATAATGGCACTATTGGAAGCATGGCTTCTGACTGCATCGCGCTATCTGAAATGGCGCTGGGTGAAAAAGATATTTCCCAATTATCGGGATTTAGTGCGCTCGCATATCGATTATTTGATCATGAGCGCCTTGTTATTCGGCGTGTACCTGACACTATTACAGCTACAAATATCAGTACCCGGTATCATTCTATGGCTCACCTTTATCGGTGCCATTTACAATCCGTTTGGCTTTATCTTGCAGGCCATAAAGCCCGATATTGTGGGAGACGACTTGCTATCAAAGATCGGGGTGGTGCTCGGATTTTTACCCCTTAGCATTGGTTTAGGATGGTGTGCAGTCGCAATAGTTGCGGTCAGTTACAATCGGGTATTTCTGTAGGCAAATGGGAACCAGCCAGGTTCCCATTTTGATTAATTAGCCTTAGTTTAGCGCCTTGCGCACATGGGCTTCGAACTTAGCCGCCTTCATGAAACCCGTTACGCGGGCACTATCCAGTTCAGTGCCCTGCTCATCGAAAAACATGATAGTAGGCAACCCTAAGATCGCAAAAGCTTCCTGAAACTCAATGGATTGCGGAGTATTGTCGGTCAGATCGATTTGCATCCAAACTGTGTTGGAGAGGGCATCTTGCACGCCGGCATCGGTAAAGGTGTACTTTTCAAACTCCTTGCAGGCCACACACCAATCGGCGTATAAGTCGATCATTACCGATTTCCCCTGGGCATTGGCCGCCGCGAGCTTTTTATCAAAATCTGCCAAGTCCTTCACTATGGTAAATTCGGGATGAGCTTTGGCGCTGCTCACTCCTGTTTGCGCGCCATTCACTCCAGATAACCCCGTTTGCAGATGCTGCCAGCCCCACATGGCTGAAACAAAAAGCCCGAGGAAAATCACCAAAGTGCGCACGCCCTTCCAGAAGGTGGCGTTACTGTTTTGATTCATCACGTAGAAATAACTAAACATTGCCAACCCAACCATAGCCCAGGCGAGATTAGTCCAGACGTTTTCTACCATACGCTCCAAGAATAATAGCGCGACGGACAACATCATAAAGCCAAAGGTGACCTTAACGATGTTCATCCAGTTACCCGCTTTAGGTAGTAACTTGCCACCGGTAACGGCAAAGATAATCAGCGGTATACCCATACCGATACTCAAGGCATACAGGGCTGTGAATCCAAGCACTAAATCACCACTTTGGGCGATGAATAGCAAAATGCCGGTAAGAGGCGCAGTTGTGCATGGGGATGCCACCAGGCCAGAAATAGCCCCCATGATAAATACTCCCACAAAACTACCACCTTTTTGTTGGGCGCTCATGTTATTGAGCTTCACCTGCCAGCTCGAAGGTAATTGTAGTTCCCAGGCTCCGAACATCACCAGCGCTAATAGCGTAAAAATAAGGGTAAAGGTAATGAGGATCCAATCAGCTTGTAGCGCGGCCTGGAATTGCACCCCCGCACTGGCCACTGCTAAACCAATTAACGAATAGGTAATGGCCATGCCCTGTACGTAAAAGAAGGATAAAACCAACACGCGAGAGGTTTTTGCTTGTTTGCCTTGCCCCACCACGATGCTGGAGATAATGGGATACATAGGAAATACACAAGGTGTAAACGCCAGTGCGGCCCCCAGGAGTACGAAGATGAGTAAGGTGATTACCAGCGGTTTTTCACCGGCCAACATGTTCTGTAGTTCAAACTGCTCCGATACCGATGCTGGTTGTTCAACTGCAGCGACAGCATCAGTGGTCTCAGCGGGCTTGTTAGTGTCATCGGCTGCTGCAACGGCATTGAGATAGACTAATTTAGTGGTCGGTGGATAACATAAGCCGGCTTCCGCACACCCCTGGTAGCGAACTTTAAGTACGCCATCTTGTTTGGCGTATTGAATAAGATGAGAAACTTCTAATTGGTTAAAATAAACATCAGAAATACCGAAATACTCATCTTCTATTTGCTCATGCGCGGACAAGAATTCTGGTTCGGTGACACGGATATCTTTCTCAACATACTTATATTGCTTTTTATACAGGTAATATCCATCAGCAATCTGCCAGGTAAGTTTTAAACTGTTTTCTGTCTGAGCGAAATCAAAAATAAAAGCTTCGTCAACGGGCAAAAATTCGGGGGTATCAGAAAACAGATCATCAACGCTGCTTTCAAACTGCCGGGCCTGTGAGGGGGCGAAGCTGCCCGCCAACAAAAACAAGAAAACAAAACATAAAACAAATAAAAACTGATTTTTACTACTCATTGAACCGTACTTTTAATCCACTCTTCGTATTCTGAACCTGCGCCATCGGCTTCTAAAATCACCCACTCCGGAACGTCGTAGGGGTGCACTTTAAAAACTAACTCTTGCAGTGCCTGTAACGCCTTTTTATGGGTTTTTAACACCATCTGACATTCTGAACTTTGATGCACCTTGCCTTGCCAACGATATACCGACAACACACCGGGGATAATATTCACACAGGCCGCTAAATTAGCTTCGACAACTTTACAAGCAATATCGCGGGCATGTGATTTATCCGGACAAGTACACAAAACAACACACAAATCTGACATAATAGCTCCTGGAGCGTGTTTAAAGACCCGCTTGCCTGAAATCCTATTTCATTGTTCAGGAAAAAACCGGCGGAAAAACCTGGTTACACTCAACGCATTGAGTTTTGTTATAAAGCCTCAATGTAGATAAAGATACAGCACAGGCTAAAAGAGACGAACGTGTTTGCAAAACTTTTCTTATTATTCGCGATTTTACCCATTATTGAAATAGCCCTTTTGATCAACGTGGGTGAGGTTATTGGCGGCTGGAATACCGTCGCTATCGTGATCATAACAGCATTTGTAGGCGCGCACCTGGTGCGCAAGGAAGGTGTGCAAACCCTGGCTAACGCGCAACTAAAAATGCGCAGTGGTGAAATGCCCGGCCAGGAAATGGCAGAGGGCTTGTTGCTGTTAATTGCAGGTGTATTACTGGTAACACCGGGTTTTGTTACCGATGGTATCGGTTTTTTATTTTCCATGCCGCTGACACGTCCTTTGATTGCCCGCTACCTGATGCAGAATTTTGGTCATCGCGTGGTGATGCATCACTCGTCTGCGCATCACTCAACAGGAGCAGGTTTTCAACAGTCGCCCTTCCAATCACAGCAGCAACAAACACAACAACCGTTTCGAGATAGCCACAAGCCGCATGATTCCAGCGTTATCGAAGGCGAGTACCAGCGCAAAGACGATTGATAAAAAATAGTAAGCTGAGTTGTCGTTTTGGTCCTGCATGCGCTTTAATTAACAGGAAACCAGATATGAAAAGAGTGAAGTAGTGAGATTTTTCGCTTTGTTTCTGCTTGTGTTCACTGCGCTAACTAAGGCAGAAACCGTCCTGACCTATCCCCATCAGTCTTTCTCTGACGGATATCCCCTGACTCTGTTAAAGTTAGCATTAGAAAAAGCGGCGCCCGCAGAACAATATAAGCTCGAAGAATCTACCATAGAGACTCATCAGGGACGGGCTCTGAAATTACTGGCTCAAAACGTTGAAATCGATGTGGCCTGGAGCATGACATCCATCGCCAGAGAAAATGAGCTATTGGCGATAAAAATCCCCATCTATAAAGGACTTTTTGGCTATCGGGTATTCCTGATCAAACAGGAGCAACAAGCGCATTTTTCAACGTCGTTACCACTGAGCGTATTACAAAATGAGCGTTTAGCCGTGCAAGGCCACGACTGGCCAGACATAGAGGTACTCAAACACAACAACTATAAGGTAGAAAGCGTTGAATTCTATGATGCTATGTTTGAACTATTGCATAAAGGCCGCGCCGACTATTTTCCCCGCTCGATTTTGGAGGCCTGGAGGGAAGCAGCAACCCATAAAGCAGAAGGTATAGTTGTTGAGCAACACCATTTATTGCATTACCCCGCATATGTTTTTTATTTCGTACATAAAGACAACAAAAACCTGGCTCACACTATTAAAAAAGGGCTGCTTGCCAGTATTGAGGATGGTTCTTTTGATGTGTTGTTTGACACCATCGAAGATGGTGCCATCGCCAAAACCGATATCCCAAAACGTCGAGTGATACAATTAACGAACCCGACAATTGATACACGCGATGTATATCAATGGCCTAAGCTACAAGATATCTCTTTATCTGTTGACACTACTCAGCCTGAAGGTATTAAAACAAACTAAAATGTTTTACCGGTGTTACCGGGTGACGCTGGTATTCGTGTCCACTGTCTGCATCATTGCGATGATATTCCATGTATTGTGCGGTTTTGTTGGCCACTTGCGCTCCGGCTAAACATTGTAACACATCAAATGCCGCATCAATGCCCGCAGAAATCCCCCCAGCAGAGGTGAGTTTACCTTCAGTAACGTAGCGTAAATGCTGTTGCGGTAGTCCTGCAGGAACCAGCTTTGCAAGTGCCGGGTAAACCTCCTGATGCGTGCAAAAGCGCTTCTTATCCAATAGCCCTAAACTGGCCAAAAAACGGGTACCAGAACACACAGTTAGTACCTGCTCAGCCTTGTGGTATTTTTCTTCAATCCAGCTCTGATAAGTCGGGTTATTGTAATGTTGTTTGGTACCATCGCCACCGGGCAGCACCAAAATGTCGATATCTTCCGGGCAATCTTCAAAGTTGTAATCGGCAACCACCTTCAAGCCATTCACCGCCGTAATCGGTTTATCAGAACAGGCAACAGTGCACACCTCCAATAACGAGAATTGGTGCAATTCATCAGCTACAGAAAACACCTCAAACGGCCCGGTAAAGTCTAATACTTCTACTTGATCAAAAATCAGAATAGCCAACTTTTTTCGCTGCATAATTTTACTCCAGGACAATAAATTCAGGCCATTATCAAAGTCCTTTCATTGATTTACCGGACATTCATCCCGCATTTTTGGACAAAATCAGAAAATTTTACTTTTTTTTAAAAAAAGTGCTTGAGATCGATAACCAGACCCCCATCTAGGCTTGCAGACACAAACAACAAGCCATTTTGCGTATGCAAGGTGGCAGAAATAACCGCCCTGTGAAGGGTTTTTATTTTACTAAACAAGACTGATCAGGAGATCTTGAGATGGCAATTCGTCCTTTACACGATCGCGTTATCGTAAAGCGTCACGAGCAGGAAACTAAATCTGCTGGCGGCATCGTTCTAACTGGCTCTGCTGCTGAAAAATCAACGCGTGGCGAAGTTATCGCTGTTGGTAACGGCCGCATTCTTGACAATGGCGATGTGCGTGCCCTTGACGTAAAAATTGGCGACATCGTTGTCTTCAATGATGGATATGGCGTTAAAACTGAAAAGCTGGATGGCGAAGAAGTGCTTATCATGAGCGAAGGCGACATCCTGGCAATCGTCGAATAATCCAACCCATCAACTAAGCAAATTTAGAGGAATTAAACATGGCAGCTAAAGAAGTACGCTTCTCAGATGACGCTCGCGCAAAAATGTTGGCGGGTGTTAACGTTTTAGCAAATGCAGTAAAAGTAACATTAGGTCCTAAAGGCCGTAACGTAGTTTTAGACAAGTCTTTCGGCGCTCCTACCATCACTAAAGACGGTGTATCAGTAGCCAAAGAAATCGAACTGGAAGACAAGTTCGAAAACATGGGCGCACAGATGGTTAAAGAAGTTGCGTCTAAAGCGAACGACGAAGCTGGTGACGGTACAACTACTGCAACTGTGTTAGCCCAGTCTATCGTAACTGAAGGTCTGAAGTCTGTTGCTGCGGGTATGAACCCAATGGACCTTAAGCGCGGTATCGATAAAGCCGTTGCGGCAGCTGTTGAAGAGTTAAAAGCACTGTCTACTGAATGTAAAGACAGCAAGTCGATTGCTCAGGTAGGTACTATCTCTGCAAACTCTGACGAAGAAGTGGGTAACATCATTGCAGAAGCAATGGACCGCGTAGGTCAAGAAGGTGTTATCACTGTTGAAGAAGGTCAGGCTCTGCAAAACGAATTAGACGTTGTTGAAGGTATGCAGTTTGACCGCGGTTACCTGTCTCCTTACTTCATCAACAACCAGGACAATGGCACTGTTGAACTAGACAACCCTTTCATCCTTTTGGTTGACAAGAAAGTATCAAGCATCCGTGAATTGTTGCCAGTATTAGAAGCTGTTGCAAAAGCGTCTAAGCCTCTGTTGGTTATCGCTGAAGACTTAGAAGGCGAAGCACTGGCTACTATGGTAGTTAACAACATGCGCGGTATCGTTAAAGTTGCTGCAGTTAAAGCACCTGGTTTCGGTGATCGTCGTAAAGCTATGTTGCAAGACATCGCGACACTAACTGGCGGTACTGTGATCTCTGAAGAAATCGGTCTTGAGTTAGAAAAAGCCACTTTAGAAGATTTGGGTACAGCTAAGCGTATCGTTATCAACAAAGACAACACCACTGTTGTTGACGGTGCTGGCGACGAAGAAGCGATTAAAGGTCGTTGCGCGCAAATCCGTGGTCAAATCGAAGAATCGACTTCTGACTACGACAAAGAGAAGCTGCAAGAGCGTCTGGCTAAATTGTCTGGCGGTGTTGCCGTTATCAAAGTTGGCGCGGCTACTGAAGTTGAAATGAAAGAGAAAAAAGCACGCGTAGAAGATGCACTGCACGCAACTCGCGCAGCGGTAGAAGAAGGTGTAGTACCTGGTGGTGGTGTTGCTCTGGTTCGCGTTGCAGCAAAATTAGCTGGCCTTACTGGGGACAACGAAGACCAAACTCACGGTGTTAACCTTGCACTACGTGCGATGGAGGCGCCTCTGCGTCAAATCTCTACTAACGCTGGTGCAGAAGCCTCTGTTGTAACTAACGAAGTTAAGAACAACGAAGGTAACTACGGTTACAACGCCGGTAACGACACTTACGGTGATATGATCGAAATGGGTATCCTTGACCCAACTAAAGTAACGCGTTCAGCTCTGCAATTCGCAGCGTCAATCGCAAGCTTAATGATCACCACTGAGTGCATGGTTACTGATGCACCTAAAGATGATGCACCTGCGGCTCCAGATATGGGCGGCATGGGCGGCATGGGTGGCATGGGCGGCATGATGTAATCAGCCCCGGCTACTTAATCTATTTACGAAAAACCCGGCATTGGCCGGGTTTTTTGTTTTCTTTTCTCGCTCTTAGTGTAACCATGCTTTAAAGTCTGAATGTCGACTCGAATAGAGTATCGATTGTGCCTCTGCGAAATTTCATTAAAAACTATACCATTGCGGCAGTACTTGCCTTCATCTCGCTTGCTTGTGTCGCAAGCGGTGGCGATTATGTACCCGAAAATAACTCACCCAATGTCACAACGACATCTGAAGTCATTGTTATTGGAGCCGGTATTGCAGGTTTAACAGCAGGCTATGAGTTACAACTAAAAAATATCGATTTCATTATTTTGGAAGCCACCGATAGATTTGGTGGAAGATTAAAAAAAGATACTGAATTTACTGACGTTCCAATTGATTTAGGCGCAGAGTGGATACATACGGCGAGTAATCCAAAAGAACTGTTAGCCTCCTTCATTAGTGATAAAGCTGCCAAGGACATTGATGTTGAGCTAATCAAATATTTACCCACAAATGAATTTAAATTTAAAAATACCACCTGGTACGATTTCGTGGCAGACAATCTGGCACAAGCAATTGCAAAGAACATTATCTACAATAGTCCAGTTACCCATATTAATTACAGCAGTGATACCGTGGTTGTTAAAGCAGCTGAACGTAACTACACAGCAAAAAAAGTACTTGTCACCGTGCCTTTAGGTGTACTTAAAGCAGGAATAATCTCCTTTGAACCCGAATTATCTCGAGAGAAGCAGGATGCTATTGCCAGTATCGTCTTCCCACAAGGTTTGAAAGCTTTTCTGAAGTTCTCCAGTAACTTCTATCCCGAACTATATGAAGACGATATTGACAATGTTAACAACGGAGAGGTCATTGAATGGACTGAATACAGTTATTTTGATGCAACTTTGGGTAAAGGATCCGATGAAAACATTTTGGGTGTTTTGGTCGTTCGAACAAATGATCCGCTAGCTCAGCAACAATCAGATGAAGTCATAGTTGCACAAATCCTTGAAGACCTGGATCAGAAATTTAACGGTCGGGCGACTGCAACGTTTAAGGCGGCAATCGTAGAAAACTGGACAACAAACCCATATGTAAGAGGCACTTACTCTTCACCTTCATTTGATAAGGCCAATTATTCAAGCGCCAGTGAGGAAGAATGGGAAGCAACAAATGTGGCTTTGCGCGAAAGTTTAGCAGCCCCTGTAAACAGCAAAGTGTATTTTGCTGGTGAAGCAACATCACTAACGCTTGGTTCCAGTGCAAATGAAGCGGCTTTATCCGCCATTTCTGCGTTAACTTCAATGGGATTCTAACCTCACACTCAGACTTGTTTAGCAGTGCATCGGTTATACACTGCTAATGTTTAGTTTGCCCCTCAATCCATCGCAGAAACGCGTAAAAAAGCAAAATCCGTTACCCCGGTTTCTAACAGGTGCTTGTGTTTGAGATAATCTGGGGAGGTCAAAAGTTGCTGTAATCCTTCAGCGCTATCCCACTCTACCAAAGTTATTTGACTCACCTGCTGTGCAGACTCGCTATGAGTGTCAAAACCTGGTTGGATCATCTTATGAATGAACTTACCACCTGCTTCACCTAGCGGCGCCTGTATATTATGCAGATACTTGGTGTAATCACCCGGATGCTCTGGATTAAATGACGCAAAAGCCAGGGTATAGAACTTGTCTGGACTAAAATTAAGCGCCAGTGATGAGTCTAAGGCTTTGGTGAATAAATCCAGCTGTTGCCAGCCTTTGGCTCGCATTGCCTTTAGTGCTGGCCAACGAGGGTCATTTTGAAAGGCCTGCCAACGATCTACATCCTCCCATTTTCCGATCACAATCACTGGCGCGGTTATGTTTCCCACCAGACTTTTGTCCACTTTAAGCCTTGCCACCGTTGAAAAACCGTAAGAACGAGCCAAAGGTATCGCCGTGTTATAATATTCTCTTCTGATGTCTTCTGCGTTTTCTTTTCCAATGGCAACAATCACTTGCATTGCAGCGCCCGGGGCAAAGTTGATAGCTGATTCACCTGCTTTAACTCCAGCGGAACAAACGCAAAGTACCAGTAACATCATCAACCAGTTTCGATTTTTCATTTCTTACTCTCCATACCAATTTGTTACTTCAACTTACTTTATGCAGCACTCAACGTGAGAGGATTGTTTTTAACCTGGCCTGGTGTATTATCGTGCCATGCAAGACTGGAATGTTTATCAAGTGGTTCTGGCGGTACATCGTGCAGGCTCCTTGCGCGGTGCGGCGAAGCTGTTAAACACTACACATACCACCGTTGCCAGACGTCTTGAGCAACTGGAAAGGAAACAACGAGCTCCGCTCTTTGAACGCCTTGTTAACGGTTTTAGCGCCACTGCACTGGGTCACTCTTTTATCCAGGTGGCTACCAAAATGGAACAGCTTGAACTCAGTTTGCAAAGGACTAACGCCATTCAAGCCAATGCCCTGCAAGGACCCATTACCCTGTCTCTGGGTGAACCTTTATTCCAGTATTTTTTGATGAATCCATTGAGTGAATTTCAAAAAGCCCACCCGGATATCCAGCTAACTTTGCACTGCACTACCGCCTTTGTGGATTTGGATAATGCCGAAGCAGATGTCATTATTCGCAGTACCAATACGCCGCCACCTCATTTAGTGGGTCGGCGTTTTGCCCCTTATGGCTTGTCCTTTTATGGCAACCCAGATTATCTCAGTAATACTCCCCAATCAGAGCTGCGCTGGATTACCCGCACAGGTCAAGGGCCTCGCCCGGAATGGCTAAAATCGTCTCCTTATCCCAATGCACCAGTATTTTTGCAGATTGATGACATCGTCGGAGTATTTAAATCCTTAGAGCAAGGTTTGGGGATAGGCAGGGCGGCGTGTTTTATGGCAGATCAATCTAAGCAATTAGTCAGACTAGAAGGGGCAGAAGTGACGCCCCAGTCGGAAATGTGGGTACTAACTCATCCAGATCTCAGGGACCTTCCCCGTGTAAAAGCCCTTATGCAATTTTTATATGAAACCTTTGAACAGAATGCCGGATTGATATCGGGTACACATTGAAAATTCGCTTTTTTTGAATGTGGCAGGAGCAGCTGTAAACGTTAATCTAGCCAGTCAATTCGTATATTAAAGCCCAGACAATGGTTTGAAAAAAGGTAAAGATCCAGAAGTACACACTGGCGACGAGAAATTTGATTGACGGACTTTCATAACTTTTTTTGCTGGTAATCCACCAGGCTCCGGCTATCGAGATAACAGAAATCGCAATCAGATAGAGTTCCCACTGGATTTTGTTGCTAGATGCTAAAGCTACCGGGCTAAAACAGCTAATCAGAGCCAGAAAAAGTGGCTTAGCCAAACTATTAAGGTGTTTTTGCATTCGTTCAACTTATCCTGGACTGAACCATTAAACAGCTATTGTACTCATTATTTCAGTCAATGGTTCAACAATTACTTTGCTACTCACTCCAGTTCCAGAGGCCTTTTAATCGCCCTATTTCAACGTCAACTCCACTACATCCTTACGAGCGGCGATACGCATGGTGAGCAGGATGCTTTCGCGGTTGATATCGGTAATGGCATCAACCGTATCTGGCAGGTCAGCCAAGATGTTAAAACTGGCATCGTCGAGATCATAAGACCACAACTGAAAGTCGCGATTAATACCATAAATTACATTTTCAAAAATAACTGCGTGCAAATTGCTGCCTTGCTCTACCAATGCAGGAATGAGTTTGTCCTCTGCAGGTCCCGGCTGCCAGTAACGCTCCATGTGATCCTTATAGATCAATAAGCCTGACGCACTTTTCTGGGCCCAGCCGACCTGTTTGTTATTGATCACTCGCATACCAGCCTCTGCCAGATTGAGTTCCACAAAACGCTTTACGCCATTGACCCATGCCATAGCCAATGCCGTTTGTGCCTGTTTATCCCAGTGAAATAAGTTAGAGATGGGCGAAGTGAAACTAAAACTTGAAGATTGCCCGGTCAGAGAAAACTGGATGAGTTCATAAGCTGCACTTACCAATATACTTTGTCCATCGCCACTCCATTCAAAGCCACTAATAAAGGTGTCCAGTGGGAATTTGCTCAGTTGTCTGAGGGTATCACCCGTAGCTAACCAAATTTGTGAAGTGCCGGAACGATTTGAAATAAAAGCGATACTATCGCCCCCCGGCTGGAATACGGCAAGATCTTCCCCATGGGTGGAACGGTAAAGAGCAGTATATGCCGGGGTTGAGCCACCATTTTTGCGGCTTTCAGTGGCAAACTGCAACCTTGGCATAGAGACAATATCACTGTCGTAATAACCTTTAATGGCAAGTAAGCGCTTACCGTCGGGATGAAAAACAGGGGTCCCCATGGCTTGGTCCAATGGCACGCTAACTCGGTTAATTTCACCGTCGAAAGTCAGGGTAAAAAGCTGTCGACCAGTACTAAACACCATCAACTCGCCTGATGGTGCAAGGCGAGGATACAGAGGACGAAAGCTGGCGATTTCCTGCGGATATTTAATGGCTTGGCGCGAAAGGTGTTGTCCATCTGAACTCAGAGTTTCGATGTAAAATTTGTCGTCCTGCAACTTGCTGGTTAAGGCAATTAATTGTTTTTCTGTGGAATAATCAAAGGCAATAACATCGCCAGACTCGGGGGCATAGAGAATGGAACTTTTGTTGTTACTGATGGAATAGCTTATCAACTGCCAGCGTCCACTCTGTTTTTGCATTAAAGCTATTTCGTCGTTATTCAGCCAGGTGGCACTGCGAATTTCAGTATTGTTGCATTCCAGCAACGTTTCGGGTGATTGCGGCGCGTTAAGTGCCGCTGCAAAATCAATACTTTGCAGCTGAAAACAACTCTTTTGGGTGACAGGTTTTCTGCAATCCTCCTCTTTAACAAAAGCCAGAGTTTTTCCATCGGCAGAGAACGCGGGGCGGCCGTAAAAGCTAAAATTGTCGGTCAGCTGGAATTCTTGTTGGGTTTCGGTATTTTTTGCCCAGAGTGAGTTTACACAAAGAATCTCCGGATAGCGTTTAAACACAATGTATTTACCATCAGGTGAATAGGTGCTTGCCAGTTCGCGGTTATCAGTAGTGGTCAAAGGACGGATATCAGCTACTTCGAAATTAAATTGCTGTGTGCTTTGCTGCCAAAAGTTGACCGAGACGATAACCAATATCAGCACTAACAAGCCTAAAGCTAACTTCCTGGTTGAGGAACTTGAGGGTTTGGCAATAACAGAGTTTTCAGCAGGCTCAACATCGTCGTTAACTTCATCAGGTTCTGTTGAGTGCGCTTGTTCAGCAACATGCAAAGCCTTGCCATTGGATTGCGAAAAACTACCGTCCGTCGTTTGCCAACGCACATTGCACTCCAGACTATAGCCTTTTTTAGCATGGGTCCTAATAATAGCCTGTTGCTTACTGTCATCCCCTAAAGCTTTGCGCAATTGTGCGATACAACGCTGCAAGGTATTCGGCGCTACAATAGTGCCTTGCCAGATGTTATCTAGTAAATCATTCTGACTGACGACCTTGCCTTGGTGCTCAGCAAGATAAGTAAGCACCGCCAGTGCCTTGGGCGGCAACGTAATGGTTTCGTTATTGTGGGTGATCTGATTGCGGGACAAATCAATGAAAAAACCACCCAACCAAAATTGTTCCGCCATAAATCCTCTTTGTAGCTCAGCTCAAAACCCCATTGATTCAAAACCCGGGAACGCTGCGCCAACCGTTTTTTATGTTTAAAAGGTATCACCATAAACCCAGGAGCAAAATAGCGAGTCGACAATCAGTTTAAAATCAGCGACAAATCAGCAGTTTTTCATGTTTCTCAGCCCTTTTCAGCTAGTGTAGCCAATCTACAGAAGCACGTTTAGAGTGCCTAAAAAAGTACAGATAAAGGAAAAACATGAACATTAAATTCCCGTTTAAAAGCCTCATTGGGCTTGCATTTATTGGCAGTGTTAGCACTTATACCTCAGCGAATAATAATGCATTTTTGCAACACGCTCCCAAAGCAACAAAGCAAGAAGCCTTGATTAAACATTGGCGACAACCTGAACTTGAGTTGCGGTTTATGGATATCGCTGAACTTGAAAAACCTTACATTAGCTTTGCACCTGTAGACCAAAAAGATAGCATTCGAGTGGCCAAAAACACCACAAAGGTAGACAAAACAGCCTTATCCGAACTGGCAGGAGAAATCGCCACAGGTGAACATGGCAAATTAGACAGCCTGCTGATTTCACACAGGGGAAGGTTACTTTTTGAATCTTATTACAGACGCGGCCGGATAGACTTGTCTCACCCTCAATCCTCTGCCACCAAAAGCTATACTTCTCTGGCTGTAGGCAGGGCCATCCAAATGGGTTATCTGACAATGGCGGATTTGCACAAACCGGTGATCAGCTTTTTAACCCACCTCAATCCACAAAAGCTAGTAGCCGGGGCAGAGAGAATCACGCTACATCACGCGCTCACCATGACCACAGGCATTGATATAAGTGAAGAGCAATGGAAAGCGATTAACGAAAAACCACAGCAGCTCAAAGGACAAAACGAAATACAGATTATCCTGGAAACCAGCAAAGCCATTACGCAACAAACTCAGGTATTCAAGTATGGAACGGGCCCACAGTTTATTATGCAGGTACTCGATACTGTTGTTCCCGGTTCAGCCAAAGACTTCATCCAAAAAGAGTTGCTCGATAAATTGGGGATCAGTAATTACCACTGGAAAACCGCCCCCAGCGGATTGCCTGAATCTGGCTGGAAAACCAGCTTTACCTCTCGTGATATGCTGAAGTTTGGTATGCTCGCCATAAATAACGGTAAATGGCAGGGCGAGCAGTTGATCTCCGAGGAGTATCTCAACAAAGCCACCAGCCGCCTTGTTTACACTGGTGATGGTGATATCTATGGCGGTGGTGAGAATGTTTCTAATCAGGGCTATGGTTACTATTTTTGGGGAACAGACTTAAGTGTTGGCGACAGGAAATATAGCAGCGCTTCAGCACAGGGTGGTGGCGGCATGTATATTTTACTCGTCAAAGAACTAGACCTTGTTGTGGTGGTAACCGCCCATCATAGAAATGACAGCACGCAGCAGCTAGTTGCTGAGCACATTATCCCCCTTCTAATTCAATAAACCATGCTCGACCACTGACTAGGGTGGTCTAAGCTCATCAGTGCATCTAACAGGTTATAAATGGTAGTGTCCAAACCACTCATGGTTATAATCATGTAAAAATTCGATAAAGTTTTGTTGAATATGTTTTTTCATGGCGTCGTTTAGTTGCAATTGCAAGTTAATTTCCGGAACTTGTTTATCGACAAAATTTGAAATCTGATGTGCTGTTTGCAACTCAAGTCGCAAAGCTGTTAGCAGATCTTGTTTCGCTTTGGTAAAGCTCGCAGGACATATTTCAGCTCGTATCTCAAGCTGAGTTAACTGCCTTGATAAATCAGCCAGAAACCTGACTTCTTTGTCTGTTATCGATTTGTTTGCCTGTTGCACCCCTTTAAACAAATTGGTTTTGTCACACAAGTTCATACTCTGACACACTTTTGAATTTAGTTTGACCAGGTCACTCTTTATCCATTCAAACGGTGCAATCAGCACATTTTCGCGGCCAAAGTACTCAGCCCATACCTCATACAATTCACGAATGTCTAAAGTTCCTGACAAATACCCACTTTCCTGTTGTATAAATTCTTCAGGAGAGACAAACCCACCTTCTTGTATCAGCTGTTTATAAATCGATTTACACCATGCTTGTGGCGATCGGACAACGATTAACACAGTTGCTTCAGACACTACCTTTGCCATCGAGTCGGCCATATACCAGCGACACTTACTTATCTGTTCTTGTGCAGCAGCATTGTTCCACAACCAACTGGACAACCCTTCAGATGACCAAATGTTAACCTGAGAAGTGGCCACCACCTTGTCCCACTCAGGCTTCGGAATTGGTGGTATTTGTTCATACCACAAATCATCTCTAATAGCTTGCCTGATGATCTCAACCAAGCTACCCAAACCGTCATTGCTCAAAGTAACGTTATCATTGCCCAACCAGCCATTTTGTAACGATGTGGTACCTGTTTTAGGTAAACCAATGTGGATTAGATTGTGAGCATTCATGTTTCTGTCCCTGAAAATTTTGAATCAAATTTGCGCATTTGAATCTTTATATACCCGGCAAATTAAAATTTAACAAGTTTAGAGCAATAAACGACGTGAAGAATTAACAATCAAGCGTGTAATGCAGTTTCAATGACGACAAATTATGGTAAATTTTCATCCACTATCATATTTTTAAGTACTGCCATGCTCCCCAGTTTTCAGGTACTAGTTTGCGGAAATTTAATCAAGGTTGACCTCGAGGGTTGCTGGGATATTAAGTCGGATCTGGCCTATCTCAATCAGCTCTCTGCTGCTATGCAACAAGTCCGAAATACGCCATGGGCGCTGCTTGTAGATATGCGAGGATGGGTGGTGAGTGAAGACATGGTTAACTTCAAACAAAAAACGATTTTTCACATGGACAGACGCAATCAAATAGCCGAATGCTGGTTAGTAGATGACCTGTCACAAGGTGCGCATCTTTTTCATTTCATTGAAAAAGCAAAAATCCCTTTAAAGCGTTGCACTAGTATTACAAGTGCTCGTACCTGGTTAAATCAATACGGTATTGATTTCTAACGTCACAACGCCATCAACTCCCCCTCTTAATCAACTAGTAATCACAATTTAATCATTACGTCACACAATAACGTTAGTCTGCTAAGCCGATAAACGTTCGATAAATCTTATGACACCCGCCAGGTTTGATATAACAACCCACGACAAAGTGATATGTGTTACATTGAGAGGTGACTGGCACCCCGTCATCGACCTGTGTTATATGTCGCAACTCAGCGACATGATCAAGCGAGTAAATAACAAAACCTGGGCACTCTTGGTGGATATGCGTGACTGTCATATTCATGCTAATAATATAGCAGGCCAGTTTGCCAATAGTCTCAATACCGACCGCCGTAATCAAACCCAGGAAGTGTGGATCGTAGATCGCGCTGACCAAGGGGACTTCTTACTCAGCTTTGGCAGCACCAACAAGGTCAAGGTGCACAAGTGCTTTTCACTCAAGGAAAGCTGCAACTTCTTACAAAAACAAGGCTTTAATCTGCCAATACAACTATTTGATAACGACGCGGAACAGCACGCATTGGCAATTTGATATACACTTCAGTTGTTGCTCATCTAAAACGGAGTTGTCCCACCATGATTGCCCGCAAGAACATACTAATTGGCTTAATCTCGATTCCACTTCTGCTCATTTTAGTGACCGTACTTGCCTGGGATGCCAACTGGTTTAAGGGACAAGCTACTCCCTTTCTCGAGGACATCGAAAGTCACAGTATCAGCTTCAATGATATCGAACACAGTTTACTGACTCCGGGGAAGATTAAACTCAATGATATAACGCTTGCAGGCCCTGTCGCCAAAGGAGACATAGGAACCCTGATAGCGGATGTTAATGTGCTGGATGCCTTCAGCAAAAACATTGTGGTCAACGAAATTCGTTTGCTGGCGCCGCGCATTGACATCGATATGCAGGCTCTCAATGACTGGTTAGCGATACAAACGGAAAAACCCGCTGCCGAACCACATGGTAAACCGGGAGCGTTGCCGGTTAATCGCATCGTTGTAAAGAAAATCAGTATTGAAAATGCCAATTTCCGCGATACATCAGCCTTACAACAGTTTCTGCTTGATAACCTGACACTAACTCTTAAAAACCTGAACATTGCAGAAAATGCTGAAATTATCATTTTGCAGGATCACGCTCCGATAACCGCGAGCCTCAGTATTGAAGATATCACAGCGCAGGG
Source organism: Planctobacterium marinum (assembly GCF_036322805.1). Taxonomy (GTDB): domain Bacteria; phylum Pseudomonadota; class Gammaproteobacteria; order Enterobacterales; family Alteromonadaceae; genus Planctobacterium; species Planctobacterium marinum_A. Next base: position 4,408,577 of record NZ_AP027272.1, read on the forward strand.
TGCTAATTTAGGCAAATTAAGCTCAAATATCACAGCCACCGAAAAAACCATCAATATTCAACACTTTCAACTCGCCTCCCAATCTTCTCAACTCGCACTTTCGGGAACGATCAAAAATCCGAAAGAACAAGCAGATATTCAACTGGGAATAGCAGACAGCAAGCTCAATTTGGCAGATTTTGCGCCACTGGCACCTGAACTCCCGATACCGTTACAGGGTTTATTGAGTTTGATGGGCAATATCAATGCACAAGGCGAACTGGCCAATCCACAAAGCCTGATAAGCAATCTTTCCAGTGAGTTGAAAATAAGCCTGGACACTGCCAAAAGCCTGCTGGATATTGAGTCGGTAATTAATAGTGAACAAGGCGAGCAAGCCATCAAACTGCAAATCAATGACAGTCAAATCAGTATGGATGAGTTTCAGGGTTTGCTGAAGGATTCTCCAGTGCTCCCTTCTGGCAACGTTAAACTTTCTGGTTTATTAGATGCTCGTGGCATACTTGAGAATCCGAATAGCCTGTTGCAAACCCTGTCTGGCAATCTCGCTTTGGGTCTGGAGAACGGCAAACTCACCGGCATCGACATCAACAAAATTGTAAAAGGCTTTAAAGACAGTAAAGAAAGTGACTGGAAAGACGTTGGCAGTTTCCTGGTAACTGGCCCTATTGGGATTTTAGCGGCGAATATATTTGATTTAGGTTCAGGAGCGGCCACCTCAGGAGGTGAAACGCTAATCCCGCAATTGCGAGTAAACGGCGCGATGGATAATGGCGCTATCCTGTTTAAAGACACAGCGCTGGCAACTGATAAATATCGTCTGGCATTTGATGGTCAGGTCAATCCCGCTCAAAAGACCTTCAAGAACTTTACTTTTGCTTTATTAGACAAAGCGGGTTGTGCAGATATCAAACAAACGCTGAACGGTGCCATGTCTAATCCCTCCAGCGCCATAGCACAATCTTTGTTAGACTCAGCTATCGCACCCATCTCCGGCTTACTGAAGACCCTTAAAAACTCGGCTTCTCAATGCACCCCTTTCTATCAAGGTGAAGTAGTGCATCCCGGTAACTAGTACCCTGGCATGAACCTAATATAGATAATTGCGTAATAGACGTGTCACGATATTTAAAATTATAAAAACATGTATAAAAGAAAACTGTTTTTTTTCGGCGTTACTGCCGCCTGTATTCTGTTAGTCGCCCTTGCCTGTGCGGCAATTTCTGCGCACCTGACTCGAGAAAACCTGAAGCAAAGCAACATTGCTCAAAACCTGTTATTTGAGCATCAGCAAGTGTCCAGTATCTCGTACCGCATGTTTAAACAACTTACGGACGAGGTTATTTTTGGCAAGAATGCCAATCAAGCCCATGTTCGCAAAAAGCAGGACCTGATTGAACAAGCCATCAACAACATCAAACGCCTGGAAATAGAACAAAGAGAAGCACTTGGTATTGACGAAACCCAAGGCAGTGTCGAAGATACAGACGAACTGGTGGCTCTTATCAACGAGATAATCGCCGAGTTTCGCGCAGTAGTAGATGCCAATGGTTATGAGCCTCTCAACCAACAAGAGCGTTTTCGCAGTTTGCTGGAGGTGAAAATCGATAACGAATTTCGCGAAGCCATCAATGCCGCAGTGACACGCCAAAGCAGAGTAGTAGCGGCAATTAATGCACGAATTGATACCCTCAATACCGCCATGGTGTGGTTTACTATTGGCCTGGGAGCCCTTTCTATCCCACTTCTTGTGTACGGTTGTTACTGGCTATTTAATCAACTGTATCAACCGCTTATTTTGCTGCGCAATGCCACCGAATCCATCACACAGGGGCGCTATAACGATCCGATACCAGAAAAACTGGATGAAGAATTCGAAGCACTTGCCAATGATATCAAGCGTTTAGCGCAGCAATTACAGAAACACAGTGAGCAAGAATCACAATCGCGAAAGCTATTAGAATATGAAGTAGAAGAGCGCACCAAAGAGTTGACACTCGCCAATCAAAAGCTGACCAACATCGATACCCGCAGACGACAGTTTTTAGCGGATATTTCTCATGAGCTACGCACGCCACTCACTATCATCCGCGGCGAAGCCCAGGTCACCTTGCGCTTAAAATCCGCTTCTGCAGAGGACTATCAGGAGACACTTACAGCAATTCTGCAACAATCGGTCAACCTCAGTCGACTGGTAGATGATCTGCTGCTTCTGACGCGGGCAGAAATGAATCAGCTGCAACTGGATTTTCATTCTACATCAGTGGTCCCAATGCTGACATCCGAAACCAATCGCTGGCAGAAGTTACACCCAAACAGAGTCATCAGCTTGCATTGCGATCCGGGTTTAACACAGTACAATTGCAACATCGACAACCAGCGCATTCAACAGGTTATTTCTATTTTGCTGGATAACGCGGTCAAATACTCGCCTACCACTACCCCTATTGAAATCGCAGTAAGAATTGCTGGCAATAAATTAGCAATTTCGGTGCAGGATCACGGCGATGGTATCTCCGCCACGGAAATCGAAAATATCTTTGAGCGTTTTGTTCGCTTTAGTAAACACGATGGCTTGGGCCTTGGATTACCGATTGCTAAAGCAATAGTAGAAGCCCATGGTGGTATCATTAGTGTTGACTCCATCAAGGGTGAAGGTGCGGTCTTCACTGTGTATCTACCCGTGGAGGAAAACTCATGAACATTTTACTCGCCGACGATGAACAACCTCTGTTAAATTTTTTACTACGGGGATTACGGGCTGAAGGATTTGAGTGTAATGCCGTCAATGAACTGCATGAGGTTTTACCAGCGGTGCGCAAAAACAAACCACAGCTGTTGATATTGGACCGCATGTTCCATGACGAAGACAGCCTCAACGTGGTAGAGCCAATAAAACAATTACCCTCAGCGCCTTTAATTCTGATGCTAACTGCGCTCGATGAAGTGAGTGAAAGAGTAAAGGGGTTGCACGGTGGTGCAGATGATTATTTGTGTAAACCTTTTGATTTCGACGAGCTTTTAGCACGTATCACAGCGCTGAGTAGACGCGCTAACAAAGCGACAGAACAAGACGCCAAATTGCTGAGCATAGCCAGCTTACAAATCAACACCGAGCAGCGCCTTGCCAGCCTCGATGGCAAAGAATTAAGTTTAACTAAGATTGAATACGAGTTGCTGTTGTATCTGGTGGAAAACGACAGCAAAGTCTTGTCTCGGGAACGGATATTAAGTCGAGTATGGCAGACCCAAAGCGATCCACATACCAATATCGTAGATGTTTATATCAGTCGTCTGCGCAAAAAACTAGAAACAGAAAAAAGGCTGAGTATTCAAACCCTGCGTGGCAATGGCTACCGCCTGTCATTGGACAAAGATGAATAGTGTTGGTCGAGCTTAAGCTCGACAAAGATATGAAAGCTAAGCACAGCTGCTCGGCTGGCCTGATTTTGCATCGCTGCAAACCAAACCAACCGAACCGAACTGCATTTATCGCTACTTAATTGGAGATAGCAGATTAGGATTGGTTACCAGGTTTCTTACGCCATGGGCCCAATCTTCTTTGAACACATTGTCGTCACACCAATCTTTCACTGAGTTGATATCCACGACGGCCACTTCAGGACGAACGCTCCAACTCACCTGAATAGGAGAGCCTTCTTCGTTGTAAGCAGGACCTGTCGTTGACCCGAGATACTCGATGGGAACACCAGTATTGGAAGGAATGTTAGGCGCCTGATGATAACCATTGATCTCGCGCACTTCTGCAACCTCTTTAAAATCCAGCGCATTCTTGTCATTGGCAAGCACGATGACTTGACCCTCAACGCGTAAGCCAGGGTTTATTGTGGTATCTGCCAGGCAAGAGCCAAGCGTTGGACCGGGAGTGACTTGTGCCGATGAATATACAAAATGTACTTCCAGGGTATCGCCCGACTGCAATGAATCACCTTTAGCAGCGCAGACTTTGCCACTAACCGGCTTCATTTGCGCTTCAGTTAATTTGCCATTGTATAAAAAGCCTGTGTCGCTACCCTTACCGTCACCATTGCCGGCATAAGTGGTGAACTCACCGCCTTTGTGCTCAGCGTTTTTGTGGAAATGGATATTACACAGATTCATTTGGCTGCGGTTAGGCGCAAATGCAAAGTGGCGTTTATTAACACCGTAGGCTTGTTCGATATCTCTAGGAGATTGTGGACCAAACCCTTTGCCAGCGGTGTTTTTTTCCAAGGCCGCACGCTGTTTCTCTACAACGCTGTCCGCCACATTGGCCTGTAAAGAGGCTAACGGGCTGCATGCCAGAACAATTGCAGCGCCAATTGAAAGCTTAGATGTGATTTTTTTCATGTTGGGTTTCCTCATTAATGTAAGGGGCGCTCTGCGGATTACCTGCTATTCAGTATTGCGCAAAGCGATATAAATCTCAGAAGCGATAGCCGACAGATACTGTGTAAACCAGCGGATCAATTTCTATACTGTTGACGGCACCTTCGGTTCCGCTCAGATTGAAACTGGCCTCAGTATCAATATCGATCCAGCGGACTGAACCGTTTAAAAACCATGTTTCATTGAGCATGTAGTCCACGCCAAATTGAGCAGCCAGACCAAAAGAGTCATCCAGCGACAAATCCGCCAAACCTATGGCTTCGTTGGCTGCAGTAAAGTCTTCGTCAAAGAAAATGGTGTAGTTAAGACCCGCTCCGATGTAGGGCTGGAAAGCACTCGAGGGATCGTTAAAGTAATAGTTAACAGTGATCGTAGGCGGTAAATGGGTTACTTCACCCAGTTGGTTACCGGTTCCGAGAGGGTCTGTAACGCTGAAGTTGACGTCGTGCTTGAAGGGGGTTGCGGCTAACACTTCCAGGTTCATATTATCAGCAAAAAACCAGGCGAAGTTCAGACCAAGCTGCGTGTTGTTGTCCACACCAAGCGCAACACCTAAATCGCTACCGCCCACCAGGATGTTAGAGCTAGATTCATCGGGTGACACTGTTGCCAGACCAGCGCGCAATATTAAGTCGTCCTTTTCGAAGGCCAACGCCGCCGACGAAATCGCTGTCGCCAACATTGCCGTAATCAACTTTGTAGAGCTTTTCATGTAAGTATTCCCATGTTTTGATAACTCGGGAAAATATACGGATGTGTGCTAAAAAGGACTTTAACCCAACATTAAAATCAGATTAAAAAGCTGAGCCCCCTATATTTAAAGGGCTGCAACGGGGCCAAAGTCTCTCTTTAGCAAACACAGAGTTGACCTTGCGCTAGCATTTGCGGTTAGATTGACGACGGTAACAGATAACCGATAAGCAACATGACAGCTACGCCCCCAGAGATCATTTATGTTGAGGATGATGCCAGCAGCGCAGAAATCCTCACTCTCTACCTGGAAAAAAATAATCTGAAGGTGAGTCATTTCGACAATGCGTCTGACGCCCGCAGAGCGATTGAAAACATGCATTTTGATAGCGCCATTCTCGATATTATGTTGCCTGGGGGAGACGGCAGGGATTTACTCAAACTCGCCGTACAAAAAAAGCTGCCAGCGATCATGGTAACAGCCAAAATCACCGAGTCTGACAGGATCAACGGCTTTGAGTTAGGTGCAGATGACTATGTATGCAAACCCTACAGCCCAAGAGAACTCGTCGCCAGAGTGCTAGCACTGCTAAACCGCACTCAAAGAGGGCATCAACTGAAAGCACTGCAATTTGAAGGCTTGAGCCTGGATTTAAGTTCGCAACTGGTCACGTGTGACAACAGCGAAGTCAGATTAACGGCAGCGGAATTCTCACTGTTACGTAAATTGGCGGAACATCCCGGCAGAATTTTTAGCCGACAATTGCTGCTAGATGCCATTAGTGGAGACCACAGCGCAGTGACTGAACGCACTATAGATACGCACTTTACTAATATCCGCAAGAAGCTAAACGACAATAAACAGCAACCAAGATTTATCGCTACTCGCTATGGCCAGGGCTATCTATTCGTTGGAACGCCAATCAAATCATGAAACTAAAAACAAAATTCACCTTATTGGTTGCCTGTTGCACACTATTACTGTTAGGCATCAACTACGGCATTTCGGTTTACTCTGCTAATAAGGCACTCATGGAGTTTAATCGCCACAGTGCAGTTATCATTAGCACATCGGTACTGGAGCGAGACGAAGTAACCGAGTTCATTGCTGATTTTCCCGCAACGACAACAGCAACAACGATAGCAGAAGCCTTATTCAGCAGCTATCCAGAGCAATTGTTTTTGCTGGTTGCGCAACAACAGATCATCAAAGACAGCCTCGATGATACATCAGCAAAGGTCAAACTTCGCGAAGCATCAGAGGGCTATCAGTTTGAAATAAGCCAACCCGCCTCCTCCCCTATACTCGTGCAAATGCCAAGGCCCCAGTATCGTTTCGAGAGACAACAGCAGCTATTTGAATTGTTCTGGTTTCCCAAATCGATCCTCTCAAGGCAAGCGCAGCAGGAGGCACTGCGAACCGATCTCAATAGCAGCTTTATATTTAGCCTGATCATCTTATCTGCTATTGCAATACTGCTTTCATGGTTGGGGGCCAACTATTTCCTGCGACCTCTCAAGGACGTAAAACATGGCTTTAATGTGATAAAAAATGGACAACTCGACACCAGATTAACCACAAAGCGCAAGGACGAAGTAGGCGAGCTAATCACTGGCTTTAATGAACTAACCGCCTGGCTGGAAGCGCTACATCAACAATATGAACAGATGAATTCGGACTTATCCCACGAATTACGCACGCCTTTGAACGCTATAAAATCGCGCCTTGAGGCTTTAGAAGATGGCTTACTGCAATGTGACCAATCACAAATCAAACTCTTACTCAACGACTTGACGATAATGGAAAGAATTGTGGAAGACTTGAGTTTGCTATCTCTCACAGAATCCCGTGCTCTACAATTACACATCACCGAAACCAATGTCAGTGAGTTATTAAAGCGAGTTATCACACGCTACGATGCGCAGTGCGAAACTCAAAATATAAACCTGATTAGTAACATTGAACCTGAAGTGTATTGTCTTTTGGATGAAAAGCGGCTGCAGCAAGTACTCGTTAACCTGCTGGACAACGCCTTAAAATACGGTGCTGAAGGCGGCAAAATCACGGTTGGCCTGCGCCAGCATGGTGAAAACACCCAGCTATTCGTTACCGATAACGGCGAAGGCTTATCACAAGAGCAAGCCAACAGGATATTTGAGCGCTTCTATCGTGCCCAAACCTCCCGAACCAGCATCAATAGCCTGGGCCTGGGGCTCGCTATCTGTAAGCATCTTGTCAATTTGATGGGCGGTGATATTAAAGTCTACACCGCTCCCGGTGAGGGATGCGAGTTTTTAATCACGTTTAAACCATCTTTATAATTGCCTGACAATTGCCTGTAAAACTGCCTCCGAAATTTGTTAGATACAACCCGGAGCGCAACTATGATACGCACATTAGCCTTAGCTTTGACTTTATCCACCGCTAACTACGGCTTTGCCAGCAATCAAAATTTTGCTGGCATCGACGTGCCCCTTAGTTATACAGAAAGAGGGCATGCTTATATTTACGCTGACATCAATGAGCAAACAAACGTGCCTATGATTTTGGATACCGCGGCAAACGCTGGTGTATTGCCCCATGCAATGAAAGAAACTTTGAATTTACCTGAGCAAAGTCTTCGCACCATTCAGGTACAAGGTGCTGTTGGCGTACAACCGATGGAAATTGCCACGATTAAGTACACCGGCGTTGAGCAAATAAACGTGGCTAACCTGCCTTATGTCTTCAAAGACTTACCCGATTTACCTACCTCTAGTGGGGAAATCCCGGGAATACTGGGCCATGGTTTTTTGTCGCAGCACTGTGTGGAATTCGATTTTCAGCAACATCAATTGCGCCTGCTTGATACTGTATGCTCCGATGCCCAAAAAGCCGGACTTCGGGAATCAGACTTTTTTATTGAACAGAATTTCGTCAAACTCAAAACCCAATTCAATGGTCAGCCAGTAGATGCCATTTTAGACACTGCCGCAACCCACAGTTATATCAACGCTAACCTGCAGGCATTAGTCGATGCTACAACTCTGGAGACAGAAGAAACCAAGGGGCTAAACGCCAAATCAATAGACAGAGAAAAGCTCGCTCCCGTGCAGTTCCAATTGGGACAGCATACCGTGACAGACAACCACATGTACGCATCTGATATGCCGGTCTTTAACGCCCTAGGTTATCAAGATGAACCCGCCATGTTGCTGGGTATTAATTACTTTAAGAACAACAAGTTAATTATCGACTACAAGGAAAACAAAATATATTTTTAGGCTCAAACAGCCCTCGACGCTTGAACTATCGAAGCTAACGCGTAAAGAAACAACTTCCATTATTAAGGTTTATTCGAGCAATTTGATAAATTTTAACTGATTTAAATTGATAACTGTTGCGCTAGACTAAGATGGTCGTGTGTCGCCACGTTCGTGGCGTGGCCAAAAGTCCGATTCCAAGGCTTGTGGTCAGGCATCCAACGCAGATTTTTCGGGTCTTCTGCGTTGGGTGCTAACTCTTATGAGTTACAACTCAACTGCGCGCCTTAGTCGCCACCAGATAATAAGTAATCCCCAAAGCCAAAACCACAACACCAATGGCATAAACATATTGCGGATCCAGCTTGCTGAAATCCAAAACAATGACCTTACGAGCAATGGCCATCAGTGCCGTGGCCACAACCAGGCGAATGTGGATCACATCATCTCGTAAATACAAAGTGATATTAGCAAATATCTCAATGGCGATCAGCACCGCCAGAAAAGAGGCAAACACCACAAAAATATCATTGAGTTCTAGTAGCAACGTCGGAGGTTGACTGAGTTTCTGGTAAAGCACAAAAACCACATCGGCGACACACAAAATGATAACGACGGTCATTAACACAGCCAGGAGCTTGATCACTCCCCGAATAACATCGTTTAACTTGCAAATCAGCCAGTCGCCATCGCGTGACAGGTGGTGATCATCGAATTTCATGGTGTACTCCGAAAACTTTTTCTCACTGGAGCATTGAGCATAATTTGAACCGGCGCAGGAAAACTTGCGCCAGAACAAAGAATACCACCTCAATCATTCGTGTTTTTCGAAGCTGTTTTCAGGAAAATATCAAGCATCACTTGGAGCATGACGTTGTTTAAGATAAAACACTGTCGCTGATCTGCTGGGCTGACAAGCTGGCCGCATCCTTGTAGGGCATCATAATGGTATCCACCCCTAGCTTTTGCAGGCGCTCAGCATCGTTTCGTTGCTCTACAGCCATCGCAATTTGGCCGCTAAAACCGTTTTCTTTTAACATACTCAACATGCGTCTGCGGGGATCCTCATAGCGAGGCCCTAAAGCGTCTCTGGGCAATGTGGCGACAAACCATTTCACCTGATTCAGTGACAAATGACTGATAAACTCTGCATCACTAATGCCACCAAAAAATGCCGGAACACCGCGTTTACGCCAATAATCGAACTTATCAGGATTAAAGTCGATAACGCCCACCTTAACGCCATTTGCCAATAGGTGCTCGATTATCTCGCTGCCATAGCGACCCGCTCCACACACTAACACCTCAATCGAGTGAGCCTCGGCACCATCGGATACTTCCCGTGTGAAATTGACTTTGAAATCAAACCAGGCTAACCAAGGAGACAGCTTTTCGTATAGATAATGAGAGTGACTAATCATGTAGACAGAAAGGGCAATAGTAATAAGGCCAACCAAGGTAACCAGTCCCAAGGCATCGTTATTTAGGTGGCCAATGGTGATCCCCATGGCAATAAAAATAAGAGAAAACTCACTAATCTGAGCGACGGTCAAACCCGCTAAAAAACCAGTGCGGTTGCGGTATCCCATCAGCCCCATGATAATCATCACAATCAGCGGGTTACCAATCAACACAAAGAATGACAAGAGCAGTGCCGGACCGATTTGAGTGCCAAGGATACTCAGATCAAGCTGGCTACCTAGTGCGATAAAGAAAAACAATAACAAGAAATCGCGCAATGAGGCCAGTTTACTGATAATGGCTTCGCGATATGGTGTTGACGCCAAAGCTACGCCAGCAAGTAAGCCGCCCAGCTCTTTACTAAAGCCCAGCAAATGGCCCAAGGTAGCAAACACCGTGGCCAATGCCACGGCAAAAATCAGCAGCTGCTCTTGGGAGCGGGCGACAACAGCCATGAGGGGATTTGCCCAGTAACGAATAAAGAGAACGGTCACTATCAACATAGCGCCGGCACCCAGTGCAATTTCCACCAGGCGCTGTCCCAGACTGCCCGCTTCTTCCTGGCCAATACCAGTTGCCGACAACACCACCATTGCAATAACGACAACCAAATCTTGCACAATCAAAAAGCCGATGGCAATTTTACCGTGTAACGCATCAACTTCGCGTTTGTCGGTGAGCATCTTGACGATAATAATGGTACTGGAGAGCGTGAGCGCCACCGCCACATATAGAGAGGTTAGAGGATCAAAGCCCAATAACAGGCATAAGCCAAAACCGATAAGGGAAGTAAAAAATACCTGTCCCAAACCTGTGGCCACAGCGACAACACCAAGGGTTCTGATCAGCTTGAGATCCAGCTTGAGGCCCACCAGAAATAATAAAATGGCAATACCTAATTGGGCCAGCAAGGCGATGCTGTCGTCTGAATGGACGATGTCCAGTGCAGAAGGACCGACGAGCACCCCAACGGCTATAAAACTGACAATAATGGGCTGTCTGAGTTGATTACCCAAAAATGCCACTATCGCTGTAATACCGAGTAACGCCGTAAGTTCGTAAAAGGGATTCTGACGCAGTAACTCAGTGGAAAATTCGAAGTCCATAACGCTCACCGGAAAATGCATTTACCCTATATCAAGCATAACCGAATAAAGACGCAATACTATTCGAAATAAAAGCATTTAATCTAAGAGAAAAATTTAAACAGAAATTAAGCGCTTACTTTCCTCGGCAAACCCGGCCCCAGCTTCAGCATAAAAATTGAACACATGCCCAATCCCGGAACGCTCTAACTTTTTCCGATCATCACTGTAGCGTGCGATAGCCGCTATTTCACCTTCAAAGCCGGCGGCTTCCAGCTGCTCGTACACGTTAATAATGTCATCAGTAGAAGGCAAGGCCAGCATCACTAAACGGATATGTGACAGCTCAATCGATTCCCAAAAATCGATATCTTCGGCATCAGCACAAATCACTTGATAGTTTCTTTTTTGCAGCGTTTCGATGCGTTCACTTTCGGCATCAATACCCCATACATCATCCCCCATGGTATGACGCAATGCCAGGTAACTGCCTTTGCCCACACGGCCCATCCCCACTACAAGTACTTTGGCGTTTCCCGGTTGATCATAGTGATCTTCAGCCAGGCGAGTGTCGGTTTCCAACTTATTAATCCAGAATTTTTTGCTGGTATAAATGCGATGGGCGTGGCGATAGACGATGCTGCTGAGCACAAAACTAATAGATACAGCGATGGCTAAAATAACCAGCCAATGATCTCCCAGCCAACCATTTGCTACCGCCAGAGCGGCCACAATCAAACCAAATTCACTGTAATTACTGAGGGACAAACTACTCAGAAAAGAAGTACGACCGCGTAAATTAAGTCGTGTCATCAAGAAAAAGAAAAACAGGAATTTGCAGGGGATCAAAAGACAAATAAACGCCGCCATAGCCAACATCTCAAGCGTGGGCAAGGCAGTAAAGCCAATCGACAGGAAGAAGCCAATCAGGAATAAATCTTTAAAACCCATCAGCGCTTTGGACAGCTCAGACGCTTTTACATGACTACTGAGTAGTAAGCCAAAAATCAGTGCGCCCAAATCGCCTTTTACCCCAACCAGGGTAAACAACTCATAGCCACCAAGTGCCAGGAAAAAGCCGGTTAGGGGTAACAACTCGCCATGGCCCGCTGCGTGAATCAATCTATCTAATAAGGGTTTAACTAGTGGTAATGCCAGTAGTGCCAGGGCATAAATAGACGGGATTTTGCCGGTGGCCAGCACCAAAAACACCACTGCCAGAATGTCTTGCATCACCAAGATTCCAATGGCCAATTTGCCGTGGCGGGTTTTCATTTCACCACTTTCTTCCAGAATTTTGACGATACAAACCGTGCTGGAAAAACTCAGGGCAAAACCCAACAAAGCGGCAGTTTTTAAATCGAGTCCAGCAAAATAGCTCAGGCCAAGAGTCGCGTATAGCAAGCTGAAAATAGAAAACAAACTCACCCATAGCACCGTTGGCCCTGCGGTCCCACCCCAGACTTCAGGCTTGAACAACTGTTTTACGTTGAGCTTCAAACCAATGGTAAACAGCATTAGGGTGATACCGAGATTAGCCAGGGTTTCCAGTCCGGCAGCAGGCTCCATTCCCATGTAATTCAAAATAAAGCCAGCGCTCAGAAAGCCTATCAAAGGGGGTAATGAAGCAAGACGGCAGGCCAAACCACAAGCAAACGCAAAAAATATCCAGATAAAATCCATAGCCCCTTTCCAATAACTCGATAGTGTAAATTTATCGGGCCCTAGTATATTCAAAAACACCCTGGCCAGGCTAGCAAGTAACTTCAGGCAATGCCAATAAATATTGGCAAACATGGTAATTTATGATCGATATCAAAAAATCCGAATTTCCGGCGCTATAGAATTTTAATCATCAAAACGAACATTAAAGCAATGGAGCTAATAACTATGAGCATTGAAAACCACAGCCTGGCCGCAGAATTACCGGAATTTAAAGATCAGATCCACAACTTGAAGATGAACGACAATCACTTCCGTAATCTGCATGAAAAATACAATGACGTTGAGCATGAGATTCATCGCATTGAAGTGGGTGCTGAAAATACCTCTGACGACTATTTGCACGAGCGCAAGAAACAGCGTCTGTTGTTAAAAGATGAGCTACTGGCGATTATCAAGAAAAGTCAGTAATCAAAGTGGGCCTGCATGAAATCAATGTGGGCCTAAGTCCCTTTGCGGATGTTATCGTAGAGAACGGCACAAGTTTTGTTCAAAGAGATTACTCTTGCAGCCAGGCCTTCGATGATTTTATCTTTAATCTTGTCCTTCATGCCCAACGGAAATTTATTCATTTCCTCCTGAGTTATGCGCATCAGGATACAGTCTTCATGGACTATTACAGTGGCTGAGCGGGCTTCACCCAAAATAAAGCCAATTTCACCTAAGAAACTGCCGCCTTTTAACTCCCGTATAAAATTCTTCTTTTTATCGTAAACATCCAGTGTACCTGTTAGTACCAAATAAAAGCTTTTATCATCAGGTTCGCCCACCTGCATGATAGTCTCATCCCTCTCACCAAACCAGAACAGCTGCTCCGACTTAGTAAGACTGGCAATATCAAACTTGGAAATGCCCTTAAAGAAGTCTAAGCGTTGAATAACATCAACGGCTTTTAATTTTGATTGGTAGGACAGCGGCTTCATAATTATTCAGTAAAATTAACCCGGGATTCCATTAAAGGTTATAAAGTCAGATAAAGCTGTATTTTAAACCAGTACACCATTGCTATGGGAATTTACAACTTACCTTTGCAGTGACAGTCAATGCACTGTATACAATAATAGGCCAAGTTCAAAGATCGTAGTAAGCAGTTTTTTACCCAATCAGAAATGAACCAGCCCACAGGACTAAAAAAACGCACAGGGTTTACTTTGCTGCACAGATTTCGACATCCATTGCCCATCAGAAAGCCGCTTTTATCCGGTATTTTCATATTCATTGCTTTCAGTATCGGCGTGCTATTTGACTCAAAAATGGAAACGCGTTTTGATGCTTTTTTCCACGATTCTGCCATCGTCCACACCGCCAGAGATGAGTGGCAGCACGTTAGCCTGGTGGCCTTAGATCCCGGTATTCCCGGATTTGTCAGTCGCCGCCAGGCATTACCCCTCTATGCACTCGCAGCACAACGGCTATTCGGAATGGGGGCCAGCGCGGTATTTATGGATGCCGTTTTATATGAATACGATCATCGCACCAGTTATGCAATGTGCATTGAGGAATACCAACAAGATGGACTACCTAATCAATTTCGTTGGCAAGCATCCGCCAATTTTGTGCCCTTTGACAATTTGAGCGAGGCGCAGTTTCAGCGCTTCTTTATTGCGCGTCCTCAGTTTGCGGGCAACGACGACTTCATCACCATCAACCTTTTACAAAACTATTTTGGCGAGACGCTATTGCCAGTGGATTTTTTCCAGCTGGAAAATAACACGCAACAGTTGCAAAGACTCATCGCAGACGCTTCGGTACACAAACGCAGTGAAGGTGCCTTTAATGCTTCATTTCGATGGATGAATTTAGCTGAGCAGGCGGTGATCCCAAAAGTGACTAAACTGCATAGTGAGCGCCTAAAGTTAACACCGGATCTTGACCATACAGAGCAATGTGAAGATAAACCTTGTAAGCGCATTCGTTTTTCGCTTCCAAAGCAGCAATTTTCCGAACGACCGGAGCAGCCCCTTATTCCCTTGAGCGAACTCGTCTCCTGTTCGTCCTTCTCAGTGACACCAGAATTGCAACAACAGGTTAAAGATCGGGTGGTGATATTGCAATTAACAGAGCCCACGGAAGCCACCGATATCAAAGTAACCCCAATGCTTTCAGCTTTTGCTTCGCCACGCCAGTTTATCTCCGGCCCACAGTTTTTGGCCGATGCGGTAGAAACAGCAATGCAAGGCGATGCCCCTGTAAGACCCGCTTTGGGACAACGCCTCTTATTAATATTAATGAGTAGTTTTATCGGCGTACTGTTAGCTGCTTATGCGCGCACCGCCATTGCATTAACGGCCCCGTTATTAGTGTTAACTGGCGGTTGGTTACTGTGTTTTGTTACAATACCCGCACAGCTATGGCCAGTTACCGCCAGCGTTGCCAGTGCCGCAATCGGCACTGTATTGATTTTAGCGACACATATTTCCTTGGGAACTGCTAAAGCCAAACTCATGGCGCAATACATTCCCCCCCAGATCCGCAGTCTATTGCTAAAGTACAAAGGCGATAAAAAGTTCGTTCACAAACACATTGACGCCGTCATATTAATGAGTGATATCGCCAAGTACTCTAATGTAACCAGTGAACTTAAAGATCCTGCTTATGTATTTCACTTGTTAAATCAATATTTTGAAGAAACCACCTTATCGACACAGAACCAGTATTCCGGTTGGCTGGAATCTTACGTGGGCGACATGGTGTGTTTTTATTGGCCGGTTCACCAAGACACCACCCTGATTGCGCAGCAGCACTTGGCCTTGCGCGGCGCGGTAGATATGGCCCGTAGGCAACAACATTTTTTTAATACCCTGGCGAAAAACAAAACCTTTGAAATTCCAGCAGAAACTCTGACCAGTATCTCTGGTTTTATCGGCGCTGGTATCGGGTTAACCAGCGGCCAAGTGATGATGGGAAATCTGGGGCCGCAAAACGGGATTCAGAAGTTTGGCTGCCTTGGCGACCCCTTGAATTTGGCCAGTCGAGTTGAAAGCCTGACTCGCTATTTTAATACCGAAATCCTGATCACTGAAGACCTGGTAAAACCTGCCCAAGAGCTTGAGCTTGCGGTTCGCTTCATCGCTAATGTCGTGGTAAAAGGCCGCAATGCTCCCATTGGAGTTTATGCTTTGGGGGAGCGAAGCGACCCGCGTTTTGCTCCGGAAAAAATTGATGCCTGGGTCGGCTGGCAAAAGACTTTCCATGAAGGTACGGCGCCCCCATGGCCAGGCAATCTCGAAGATTTCACTCTGGACAAGGCCACACTAGAGCACTGGCAAGAACAAGGCTTGTGGGATGCGCAACAAGCCTGCTATTTGCTCAAAGAAAAATAATAACGTAGCGATTAATGACAAAAAATGAACTTTGTGCAGTTTAAAATTCATCATCTGTGATAAAGCATGACTTTTAGCATTAAGGCAATGATTTTAGCCAGCGATTGGATATACTCTAAAGCAGTATCAAGCAAATGGATTCGGCCTGACTATGCTCAGTAAATCGAAACTCGCCCTCGCTCTTAGTAGCGCATTGATAAGTGCTGCGGGATTAGCACAAGTGATCACCGATGGCACTATGGGTGAAGCAACTAATCTGTCAGGCCCCGGCTATATTGTTGACCAGTCTTTAGGTACATTGAGTGGGAATAACCTGTTCCACAGTTTCAGTCAATTTGACTTGTTGCTAGACGAATCTGCCACCTTCACTGGCAGCGACACCATCAGCAATGTCATTAGCCGCGTTACAGGCGATAACCCAAGCCATATTCAAGGTCGAATTAAATCAGAAATTGGCACTGCTGACTTTTATTTTATTAATCCCGCAGGCGTAATATTTGGCGAAGGTGCAAAAGTAGATGTGCCCGGCGCATTTTACGTCTCTACAGCGCAACAACTCAATTTTTCCAATGGCGGTGTATTTTCTGCCGATACCTCTGCAAATAGTACTCTTTCCATTGCGGCTCCTGAGAGCTTCGGCTTTTTAGGTGAACACGCCAGCAGTATTGTATTTGATGGCAGTAACCTGAAGATTGAAGCCGGAGACCGAGTGGCTTTTAGCGCAGCAAACATCAACGCAACGTCCAGTGAAATAAAATATCGAGGTGGCCAATTAAGTTTAATTGCCACAGGCGACAGCGACACAATACAAAGCCTTGATGCGCCGCAGTTAACCGGAAATGGCAGTATTAATTGGCAACAGTCGGAAATCAGACTAGAGGGCAATGGCAACGCCAGTCTTGTTATTGTTGGCTCTGAAGTGAACACCTATGACACCAAGATTGCCGTAAAGAACACGGGGGACCTGGATAGCCAGACGGGTATTGAGGTCGTCACTGAGAATATGGTGATAACGAATAGCCTGATAAGAACCGAAACCAATAACTCGGGTCGGGCTGGCGATGTGCTAATTACAGCGAATACACTCACCCTCACCAGTGATGGCAATACAGAACAAGATGAATCGGTACTCTCTTCAGAATCAAAGGTACGCAGACCGCCACCAGATGATGCTCCTCAACCTCCAGATGGCACCATGCCACCTCCACCACCTGATAGTATAGACTTCGGTTCCTCCGGCGATATCAAACTACAAATTGCTGATTCACTGAAAATTCTCAATAACGCCACCATCAGTAATGTCACACAGGAAAATGGCCCGGGCGGTAATATCGATATTCACGCGGGCTCTATGCTCGTTGACACCATTAGCGCCACGGCAGATGTGGGGATAACCACATTAACGTCAGGTAGCGGCCAAGGTGGCGACCTGGTCATTGTAATAGACAATGAATTGCAGCTAATCGGCAATGGCCAACTCAATGCCATGACACTGGGCAGTGGTAATGCAGGAAATATTCAAATCACGGCAAACAGCCTGGCCATCACTGGAAATGAAAATACTCCCAACTCTCTTGCAAGACCGGGCATTAGAAGCTTAAGTGGTACTGAAGACGATTTGAACAATGCCCCAGAGGGGAATTCAGGGGATATTGAACTGAATATCGCTGGCGAGTTGCGCATTGAGTCGGGGGGAGAAATTGCATCAGTGACCACCGGCAATGGTGATGCAGGAAACATCTCCATCAATGTGGGTAGCCTTTATCTAAAAAGTGAGGATGGTGAAACCCCCATTACCATCGGTAGCAATACTTTAGGTCCTGATGCCTCGGGTGACGCCGGCAATATCGTTATTAATTCTGATGGTGCGATAAATCTGCTGGGTAATGCCTTTATCACTACGCTGTCCAATAGCGCAGGCGATGCCGGTGATATGACTATCAACGCGCAAAGCCTTTATATGGCAGGGACAAATAACGAAAGGGCGCGTTCCGGCATCAACAGCTCAACAACCGGGCCCGGCTCCAGAGGCGATGCCGGCACGGTCATCATCAATGTGACGGAAGACATCCAGATGATCAATGGTGCCAATATCACCTCTGATACAGAAAATGCTGGTAATGCAGGCAATATTTTTATCAATGCTCGTTCATTATCCATGTCGGCTGTTGACGACTCTGGCGATACCGGCATCAGCAGTAGTGCCACGGACAAAGAGATACCCGGCGAAGAAGATGAGCTTCAAGAATTTGTTTCTTCAGGAAATGCAGCCAATATTGAGATCCGTCTGAGCGGCGATATGGTGCTTATCGGTGAAGCCGAAATTAAAACCGAAGGGGAAAGCCTGGGTAACGCCGGCAACGTTTATATCGAAGCGGCCAACTTTTATATGGAAGGTGGCGAAATCGAGAGTAAAGCCGAAGGGGAAGGTTTTAAAGCCGGAAATGCCGGCGATGTCACGATGGTGATCGCCGGCAATGTCACCATAACTGACGAGGGCGCCATTGCCTCGGATTCATTTAATGGCGGGGCCGCGGGCAATGTTACAATTACCGCTGGCTCTTTGGATATTTCTGACTTGGGCTCTATTACCAGTACCGCTGCCCTAACCCGCTCAAATGCCGGCAATATCAATATATCAGTGAGTGGTGATATGACCCTCTCCGAAGGGGGAAACATTGTTTCCGACAGTATTTTAGCCGATCAAGCTGGCACAATTACTATCTCAGCGCAAAATCTCACCTTATCCGGAGATGGATTCCCAACCCGTATTTCCAGCACTTCACTTTTAGGCTTGGGCACTGCGGGGGAAATCAATATTGACGTAGTGGATACCGTCCTGCTCACTGCGGGCGGTCAAATCACTTCCAGTACTTTAGGTGCTACCGGCGATGCCGGCACCGTAAACCTCAGCGCAGGTGAACTCATCATCGATGCCCAAAATCAGGTATCACTTGATAGATACATTGAATACGTTGAGGATGAATTTGAAGACATCCCGGATGAATTTGAACAATTACCCTTAGATGATGATGATCTCATTGAGTGGGCAGCGATTATCGATATTCGCTCTAATGAGTTGTTGTCGACGGGTATCACCACGGTTTCGGACTTTGATGCGATAGGCAATGCCGGAGTCATTAACATCAACGTGAATAGCCTGACAGTGAGTAATGGCGGCGAAATTAATTCCAGCTCCTTTGCCACCGGAGACGCAGGTGACATTGTTATTCATACCAATAATCTGCTGATGAATCATGACAATGATGATATTCGCAGCGCGAATATTTCCAGCAAGGTGGGGGCACAAGGAAGCGGTGCTGCCGGAAACATCACTATCAGCGCCACGGATACCATCAGCCTAAACGGCGGTTTAATTGCGGTAGATACTGGTGCCACACTAGAAACCGATGAAACCCGCGAGGCCGGCAGCATTACCCTCACCAGCAATCAGTTTTTCATGGCCGACAATGCCAATGTCACCTCCGGCAGCAGTGGCAATATCGCCGCCGGAGACATTGATATCCGCGTTAGCTATCAAACTGCGCTGATGGACGCGCAAATTACGTCATCGGCAGTTGATGCAGACGCTGGTGACATCAACCTTGAAACCCAGCAGTTTTTCATGGAAGACAGCTTAGTCACCACCTCTGTAAGTAATAATGGCAATGGTGGCAACATCGCTATAGACGCCGATTTCATTTTAATGGAAGGCGGATTCATACAAGGTAATACGGGTGGACAAGATTTTACTGGTGGCGATATTACCATTGGTGCAGATTTTCTGATCGTAAGTAATCAAAGCTTAGTGTCTGGTGGTGAAGAGCGCCTGGTGTTTACGCCTAATAGTGGTATCAATGTCATTCAGGCCGCGGCGCCAGATGGGGTGAGTGGTGATGTTAACATCGGTGCCCTGGAATTCGATTTGAGCGATGAGTTAGCCAGTATTGGTGCAGAAGTATTGCAACTGGATAACCTCGATAACAATCCCTGTAATACGGGTAATGCCAGCACCCTGGCTAACACCGGAAAAGGCGGACTGGCGCAGCAACCGAACGAGTACAACTCTCCGATATTAAATAGCGACGCCATCAAAATCCGGCTACAACCTAACTCAAACGGTGCACTAAACAAACTCTCGACGCCAGACGAAGGCAACCTGAAAAAGCTGTCGCAGGGTAGAAACGCCAAAAGTGACATAATCACCTGCCAGGTAAATCACAGTGATAAAAATAAGGAACATGGCGCACCATGAGATTTAACGGATTGAGTGTCAGCGCAAAATGTCTGATAAAGGCGTTGCCATGGGTTTGGCTTGCTTTTTCACCGGGTATGCAAGCACAGGAAGTCATCACCGATGTGGGGCAGATGCGCCCGCAACTACCGGAATTTACCCAGCAAGATGAAGATAAACCCTTCAGCTTACCGAAAATTACGGAAAATTCGCGGCAAGATCCTCAAATCGGCCAATCGTTTGTACTTAGCAATGTGCTTTACAGTGGTAATACGCTGTTTACTGCTTCTGAACTCAATCAGCACATTGCTGACTATATAGGTCGCCCGATAACCGCGTCAGATCTTGAGGCTATGCGGGTTAAGCTAACTCAGTTTTACATTGCTCGCGGTTATATCAATTCCGGATTTATTTTACCCGCGCAAACCGCTCGCAACGGACAAATTCAGTTTCAAGTGATAGAAGGCACCCTGAGCAGTATCCAGTTATCTGGCATGGATGATATTTATCCTGAATTCATCATTGAACGATTGTTACCTGACCCGGAAGCCCCCTTTAATCTGAAGGAATTTCAGGAAAGGTATCAACTACTGCTCAACAATCCCCTGTTTGACAAATTTGACGGACGTTTTCGGCCAGGAGCACAGCCTGGAAAGAGCGTTCTGGATCTGACCATTACACCCGCAACGCCTTATGGCTTGTCAATTCAAGCGGATAACTTTGGCTCTGCCAGCAGTGGTGAAGGGCAGCTTAATCTTAACGGACATTACCTCAACCTGCTGGGGCACGGCGATAATATATCGGCTTCAATCAGGATGAAAGAGGGCTCTTTGGGCGGCAGTTTAAGCTATCAAATACCGCTTAATAAATACGATACCCGACTGACAGTACAATTTGGCTTTAACGATTCTGATGTCATTGAGCAGCAAATCGAAACCCTGGACATTGAAAGTGATTATCAGAGCACGGAAATAAGCTTAAGCCAACCCATTATCAGCAGTCTGGAGCGCACTTTGCTGGTAACAGGCACACTGTCAGTGCGAGAAAATCAGGGTAGCTTATTGGACCAACCCTTTTCCTTTGCGTTTGGCGAAAACAATGGTTTGTCGAGAGTATCAGCACTGAGATTGGCTTTACAAGGCAGCATTCGCAGTGCCAAACAGGTGTGGTCAGCACACTTGCGTTACTCCCACGGTATCACTGCTTTTCATGCAACGGATAATAATAACCTCACACCGGATAGCGACTTTTCAGCATTGCTGTTGCAACTGCAGTATGCTCGCTTGCTTGAGGGCGGGCTGCGCTTGACCTGGCGCGCTGATGGTCAACTGAGCAGTGATGGTTTATTGCCATTGGAACAATTTGCCATTGGTGGTGCTCGCACCGTCAGGGGATATCGAGAAAATGAATTGGTACGCGATGAAGGCTTTATAACCTCCATTGAATTGCGGTCCCCGGTATTTGATGACCTGGACTATGGCGGAAAACTCGGCGCATTAGACGCCTACCTTTTTAGCGATTACGGTGAAGGTAGCTACCGCTCAGAGATCCAGGATAACGCCAGCTCGTTATGGTCTGCGGGATTGGGTTTAGTGTGGCAGTTTACCCCCGGCTGGGCATTCGAAGTTATTTATGGTCATGCCATTAAGGCGCCTCAAACCAGAGCCAATTACGTTTTACAAGATGATGGCATTCACATGAGGATCACCGGTGAATTATTCTAAGCTAGTCTCCCGCCACAACATCTTTTGCTTAGCTATGTGCTGGTTGATGCTCTGTGTGGGCGATTTACAGGCGCAAAACGTGTCGGATGTCAGTACGCAACTGGCACAGGCGGAAGTATTGCGGGAACAAGGCAAATTACCCCAGGCTTTATCTCTGCTAAATAAAGCGCAGCAACAGGCAACGCTGAAAAGCAAACAGCACACCCTCATCTTGGGTTTGAAAGCCAACATTATGCTGTTGCAGAGGCGTTACGATGAGGCCTTTTTGATATTGTCAGAGACCCAACCATTAGCAGAAAAAAATCAATGGTGGTTTATCGCAGGCGACCAATCCAGTTATCTGGCCAATCTGTTTTTAAGGCAACAAAATCTGGAAAAAGCACAGCGCTGGTTTCAAAAAGCCCGTAGTATCGCAGCATTGTCAGGGGATCCACTGTTAAGCGTGCAATCGGGAATTAACCTCGTCCGCCTGCAATGGCAAAGTGCCCCTGAAAGCGTCCCAGAGCTTGCACCATTACAACAGGAAATCTCAAAAATAAGCGAGTATTCCGGCAGTGAAGTACTGCTTAATTGGGCGGCTTTGCTGCTGGATTCTTTGCCAATGGCCCAGAACAAAGCACAGCACAAGGAGCAAATATTCAATGCCCTGAACCGTCTATTGCAAAATCAACAGCACTTTAATCAGGCTACGTTATCACAAGCTTATGGGCTGATGGCCAGGTTATACATGACAGAGCTGCGTTATGAGGAGTCCCTGAAATTATTAAACAACGCTATATACAGTGCCCAACAACAACCAGATTTGTTGTACCGTTGGGAATGGTTGTCCGGACAAGCATGGCGTAACCAAGGCAATTTATCGGAGGCGGTAGCTGCATTGCAACGGGCAGTTAATCATTTAGAGACCATTCGTCAGGATATTCCGGTGGATTATGTGGATGGCCGCTCATCCTTTAGACAAACCCTGGAGCCACTTTACCTGGAACTCACCGACTTGCTATTACTGCAGGCCAAGCAAAGCGAAGAAAGCTCACAGCAACAAGCACATTTGCGCCAGGCCAGAGCAACCGTGGAGCTACTAAAACGCTCTGAGCTGGAAGACTATTTTGATAATCGCTGCATTATCGACAATCAGCAACAGATTGATTTAAGTACTGTCAATCAGGCGACTGCGGCAATTTATCCAATTTTGTTGCCCGACAGGATGGAGATTTTGGTGAGTTTTGCCAATCACATAGAACAGCGTACCGTAGCGGTTGGTGCAGCGGAGATCAGCCAGGCGGCCACCGCGCTGGCCAGCAGTTTCCGCACGCTGGATCCATACTATTACACGCTCTCAGATCAGTTTTACGACTGGTTAATCAGCCCCATCAACGACCTCTTACAAAGCCGCCAAATTGATACCTTAATTTATTTACCAGACGGACCACTTAGACTGGTGCCACTGGCCAGTATCAGCGATGGAAAACAGTTCTTAATCGAGCAATACAGCATCGTAACCTCGCCGGGTTTAACCCTGTTTGATACCAGCATCCGGGATAAAGATGAAATGCAGGTGCTATTGGCTGGACTGAGCACCCCCGGCCCGGTGGTGGATGATGTGAGCGAGCGGCTTTATGCAGCGATTAATGTCGCAACCGACAGACAAGTTAAGGAAAACCTGAGTCGCCGCCTCACCTATCCGCGCGAGCGCCGGGAGCAAGAAGCCCAGCAACGTGGGCAAAAAGCGCGAAACAAAGTTTCCATGCTGTCGCGACTGAGAATTGTTAATAAAACAGCCGTCACCGATAAGCGCAGTATTAGTGATGAGGACTTGCGCTACATCAGCAAACGTCCGGGTGTTAAACCACAATCCAATTACCAAACTAAGCAAGCGCAATTAAGGCAGCAACTGCGCATTGTGAACAAAATCGCTCTACAACAAAACCCACAAAAAACCGAATCTGACGCCGCACTACGCATTGTCGCCAAGTATGCGAGCCAACAAGCATTAGTGGCGGCCTTGCAAGAACGGGAGCCGCAACAACCACTACGCATAGTCACCAAAACGCGTTACCAACGCCCATACGCCGCTGAGAAAGTAGAGGCCGGTACACCGCAACTGTTGGCCAGTAACAACACCGGACAATTGCGCTTGTTAAAACGTTCCTTACCTGAAAACCAGGCACAATTGCGACTGCTGAAAGCACAACGGCTGGAACGCCTGAAAAACCGCTTAAAGCTGCCCGGTGTAGACCAGGAAATCGAGAATATTAGCCGCGTTTTCAGCGGTGACGCTCTGGTGAATGATGACTTCAGCAAGCAACAGTTTGTAGACAATATGCTCAGTAATCGCTACGACATCGTGCACATTGCCTCTCATGGCGTGTTTGGCGACTCAGCAGAAAACAGTTTTGTCATGACCTACGACGAAGTGTTGGACATGGACCAACTGGAAGCCTTGTTAAATCATCCGAAGTTCAGCAAGGCCCCGGTGGAGCTGATCACCTTGAGCGCTTGTCAGACAGCTGATGGTGATGATCGCGCCCCACTTGGCATAAGTGGTATCGCTTTACGGGCGAAAGTGCGCAGCGCCTTAGGCGCTTTATGGGCGGTGTCAGATGCCGCTACCGTGGAATTAATGAGTGAATTTTACGCCAATCTGAAAAAACCGGGTATGACCAAAGCTCAGGCATTGCGGGAAGCACAAATAACCATGCTGCAACAGGAGCAGTATCGCCATCCGTTTTTCTGGTCGGCATTTATATTAATCGGGAACTGGTTGTGATCTGCAATACTCTAATGCAGAGCATTGGCCATCAAAACATTCCGAAGGAGTGAATGACATGAATATGCGAGCTACAAAGAAAACTGTTTTAAAAAAATCACTGGCCCTGCTGGCTTTAACCGGGCTATTAACTTGGCAAACATCCGTCAGCGCCGAAGACCTGCTGGTAATAGTGGAGCGTAGCAAGGGCGCAGAATTATCAGGGGATGACAATAAACTAGCAACTGAAGAAACCATGCAGATTGCTGCCAAAGGCCGGGTTTGGGCAGTTAAGAAAGACACAGAGACATCTTACAATTTGATTTGCATGAATCAAACCAATGCCCCTTTAACACTGACTTATAACGAACAACAGCGCCCTTGGCTTGCTGATACCAATGCCAGCTGTAGCGCCAGTAATGACAGTGTTTACAGCTGTAAAAATGAAGCGCAAAACACCACTTTGATGTGCCGTACTCAGGAAGTGGCTAAACGCGGCAACGGTATCGGCATCACCGATATGACTGCCGTAGCACTGCGCTCATTGGATAATTCCGACGAAGCCTTTTATCGCATTGCCAATAGCGTGATGGAACAGCACAAATTGCATTTTGACCTGTGTCAGGATATGCATGGCAACCACAGTAAGGGCGGCCTCTCATTTGTCATTCAGGCCAGTGGAGAAATCGAAAATGTAGCGGTGATCAAAGAAGGCGAACTGGCCACCCCTACACGCTCAGAAGACTACGCCGAATGCATGGCGCAAGCCATTGAGCTATGGCGCTTCCCTACCCTCGATTATATCTACGAGATGGAATACGCCTTCGTAAATTAAATCAAACGCACTAATCTCGAAGCGGCAGGATACGAATTCTTACAAAGTATTCTGCCCGTCACCTTGCCTGATCGCACCCAGGCTGCAATAAATTAAGAAATATCCCAATACCGCTTGCAAATGACTATTCGTAGCACTTTGTTATTGTTTGTCCTATTGAGTTGCCTCATCTCCACTGGCAAGGCACAAACACTTGATAGTCGTTATTTGCAGTCTCTTGCTAACACTGACACCTTCGAAGTTAAAAACCAAAAACAAAACTACTATATCTATGTGAAAGGACCTGCTCAGCAGGAGCCGGATAAGCGCTATCCGGTGATCTATTTATTGGACGGCGGTATTACCTTTCCCATGCTTAGCGCTCACGCTCATTTATTGCAAGCCTTAGAAGAGCTGCCAGAATTGATTATTGTGGGGATCAGTTATGGCACTGATGACTGGCGCCAAGGCAATGCCCGCAGCCACGACTTCACCCTGCCTTCAGAGAATGAGAATCGAAAACACTGGGGCGGTGCAACTGAGTTTGCCCGCTTTCTGACACAAAAATTAATACCGCTAATAGCTCAAAAATACCCCACAGATGAAGCAAAGCGCCTGTTATTCGGTAATTCATTGGGTGGTCAATTTGGCCTCTATCTCGCCACTTACAGGCCAGAGCTTTTTTATGGCATCATTGCCAATAATCCTGCCATACATACCAATACGGAACGCTTCCTGAAATTACCTGAATCACTTTCCTTTAAAGGAAGAGTTAAATTATTTGTAGGAGCAGCGGAGCACGACGCAGCGCGTTTTACAGCCCCAAGAAAGATTTGGCAGTCATACTGGCATGAGAATTCACATCCCAATTGGCAACTACACATCCAGCCTATGCCTGGCCACAGCCACGTCTCTTCCATTCCAGATGCTTTTCGTCAAGGAGTGGCCTGGATACTGTCCACTGAAAGCTAAATCACCCGCAATAAAGGAAAAGGTCTATATTTAACATTCTGTTAAAAGATCATTTTATTAATACCTGTTAGAATTCGCGGCATTTTTCAACAATTGAGCACACTATGTTTGATTTGATAACTAATAAAGACAGTAATGTTAAGAACGACGTCTTGTCCGGTATTACTGTCGCACTGGCGTTAGTGCCAGAAGCGGTGGCGTTTGCCTTTGTAGCAGGCGTTGAGCCCATGGTGGGCTTATATGCCGCCTTTATGATGGGCTTGATCACCTCAGCCATTGGCGGTCGCCCTGGCATGATTTCTGGTGCCACCGGCGCAATGGCCGTGGTCATGGTGAGTTTAGTGGCCATGCATGGCGTGCAGTACCTGTTTGTGGCGGTGATACTGGCCGGCTTGCTGCAGCTAATGGCCGGGATATTTAAACTCGGGAAATTTATCCGACTGGTGCCCTACCCTGTAATGCTAGGCTTTGTTAATGGCCTGGCTATCGTGATATTTTTAGCTCAGCTGGGGCAATTCAAAGTACTGGATACCTCTGGTATTCAGGTGTGGATGGAAGGCCAGATGCTGTATCTGATGTTGGGTTTAACCGCCCTTACCATGGCGATAATCTTCTTCTTACCGAAGCTTACCTCAGCAGTGCCTGCGTCACTGGTGGCCATCTTAACGGTAACCGCACTGGTTCATGGTTTAGACCTGGAAGCCCGCACCGTTATTGATTTTGTTAAAGATATGGTGCCTGCGGAGCAGCGCGATACCGTAACCCTGGCTGGAGAGTTGCCAAGCTTTGCTATTCCGGCGGTGCCTTTTACCCTGGAAACCCTTTATATCGTCTTGCCCACCTCGATTATTTTAGCCTTGGTAGGTTTGATTGAATCACTCCTGACACTTTCTCTCATTGATGACCTTACCGATACACGCGGTAAAGGTAACCGTGAATGTATCGGTCAAGGTGTTGCCAATACCGTTAATGGTTTCTTCGGCGGTATGGGCGGTTGCGCCATGATTGGCCAGAGCATGATCAATATCAACTCTGGCGGCCGTGGCCGTTTATCTGGTATCACGGCAGCATTGGTACTGTTAGCCTTTATCCTGTTCGCTGCGCCACTGATTGAAATGATTCCACTGGCTGCCTTGGTTGGCGTCATGTTTATGGTGGTCATTGGTACTTTTGAGTGGGCCAGCTTTAAAATTATTCGCGGCGTTAACAAAGAAGATGCCTTTGTACTGTTTGCTGTAACTGCCATCACTGTGTATGCCGATTTGGCTATCGCGGTAATTGTCGGCGTAATTATGTCCGCATTGGTGTTCGCCTGGAAACACGCCACTCATATTGTGGCCAAAACCCACACCGACAAAGATGGCTGGAAAATCTATGAAGTTGAGGGTCCCTTGTTCTTCGGTTCGGTACTGCACTTTAAAGATCTGTTCGATCCCAACAATGATCCACAAGACGTGGTGATTGATTTTAATGACTCGCGTATCTGGGATTCATCGGGTCTGGATGCCATTGATAACCTGGCAGAAAAATATCGTCAGGCAGGTAAAAAGCTGCATATCCGTCACATCAGTGAGGAATGTCGCGACTTACTCACCAAAGCGCAAGAATACGTTGAAATCAACGTGGCTGAAGATCCGCGTTATCACGTGGCATCTGATAAATTAGCTTAACAGCAATTCGCCTTTATCACAAAATGCCAACGCCAGTTCATTGAACTGGCGTTTTTCATTTCCACATCTAAGTGGCCCGCTGCAACCGATGAAAGTTAAGCAACACAATGCTTTATCTAACTTGCTTCCCTTTAAATAACCTTGGCGTCATGCCCGTTTTACTTCTAAACATATAGGTAAATGCAGAAACTGAAGCATAGCCCAGTTCATCAGCAACAACTGCAATGGGGTTGCCTTGAATCAGTTTACGAATGGCAATTTGGATTGTGAGGCGTTGCCGCCATTCAGTGTAATGTAACCCGGTTTCCTTTTTGAACAATCGAGACAAAGTGCGACTGGATGCACCAACAACGTCTCCCCACTGTTCTAAGCTGTCGTGATTTGACGGAGTTTGCTGAATGCAATTGAGTACCTTCACCAGACGCTTATCCGAGGGAAATGGCAACTGGTATACGGCTGCGGGGGCCTCAGAGAGCGTTTGCAGTATCAGACGCAGATGCAACCCCTGGCTATCTTCCCATGAATAGTGGTCAGTAAAGTCTCTTGCTTCATAAATTAGCACTTTCAAGAATGGGCTTATCTCCAGCACAGCACATTCTTTTGGCATGTCATGTCGCATCTCAGTGGCAATGTAGAAGCTCACCAGAGAAACATCTGTCAAACACTGCACTTCATGATCCACGTGCGGTAACAACCATACGCCTTGTTCGGGAGGCACAATGTAGCGGTTAAAAGGTGTGTCAACCAACATTACACCCTGACTAGCATAAACAAATTGCCCCCATTCGTGATTGTGCTTTGCAACTTTAAAGTACGCTGGAATGTCTCGCCGGACGACCTTGATTGGTACATCCAGAGGCCGCTCACTGGCTTGCGATGGTGGAAGTGAAACAACCTTTGTCATGATCTCGATATAACTTGTCTGGTTGTCGATACTCTACCAGTGTAAGTTCGCAATATCATGGTCACTTTTAAATTAGAGGAATACTGATGAGCATAGAATGGGTGCTAGCCTTTCTCTTGTTGGGCAGCGTAGTTGGCTTTATAGCAGGTTTGTTGGGAGTGGGTGGTGGCGGAATTCTGGTTCCCGTATTAGCCAGTGTTTTAGCTTACCACGGTATCCCCGAACACATGGTCATGCATGTGGCACTGGGTACGTCTATGGCGTGTATTGTCGCAACATCGTTCTCAAGTGCCTATGCTCATCACAAACACCAGGCGGTGAATTGGCCCATTGCAGGGTTAATGGCAACAGGCTGCATAATAGGTACCTTTGCTGCCACATTCCTTGCGGCGCAATCGAATGCCGTTTACCTGACACTATTTTTTGCGCTATTTATGTTTTACACCGCCTTGAAGATGCTATTCAAGGGTAGGCCAAAAGAAGTGATTAAGACAGGCACCAAGACTAAAGCGGTTGTCTGGTCTTTTGTTGTCGGCGCTATTTCCGCTTTGGTCTCCATTGGAGGAGGATCACTACTGGTGCCCTATTTAAATCGCCAGGGGATTAAGATGTCCGAGGCTGTGGGTACATCAGCGGCGATAGGTTTGGCCATTGCCTTAGCTGGCACTTTGGGATACTTATTCAATGGTTTAGGACAGACTTCGGCAGTTGCCAATACTTTCGGTTTTGTCTATCTCCCCGCCATGGTTTTAATCTCGATGGCGAGCATTATCAGCGCGCCATTCGGGGCAAAAGTATCGCATAAGCTTCCGGTTACACTGCTGAAGAAACTTTTTGCGCTGCTACTTTTAGCATTGGGAATCAAAATGCTGTGGGTTGTGATTTGAGCTTGTCCGAGTTTTTAAAAACAAGATGAATCTTTAAACACTATACAGTTTGAATCCCTAAGATAATGTTATTTCCCTGTGTCGATCTTAATTGAGATTTCGTTTCTCACCTTTCTCAGTCTTGATTAAAGCGCCAGCTCTTATCTTCAGCAAAAGAGGTCACACAGGTAATGCGTCCCTCTTCTCTTAATTTGTCCGGCGATTTTAGCACCTGGTCATAAATATCGGCTTCTATTAAGGATTGATTGGCGAAAATAGCCACCCAGGCATTGCGACCATTGTTTTTAGCGGCATAGAGGGCGCGATCGGCGATATTTAGGCATTTCTGCCAGTTAATTTTGCTGAAGTCACCATTCACAAATGGCACAGTTACCAGACCAATGGAGCAGGTTTTTTGCAATACCAAATCCGCATCAATCGCAAATTCAAACTCCTGCACACCCTTGCGCAAGCGCTCAGCGAGTTTCGCCAGTTGCCCTTCCTCTTCTATCTGAGCCACAACCACAAACTCTTCGCCCCCGAGGCGCACCACCCAGTCAGACTCACGACACAGTTTGTGCAGTAGCTCCACGAATTGAGTTAACAATTGATCACCGACATCGTGGCCCCAGGTATCATTTACCGCTTTAAAATGGTCGATATCCAATAAAACAAAGCCCAGCTCTATTGGAGAATTGTCGGCGCGAGCGCGTTTTATGCGCGCCATCTCCACCGGCATAATGTTTTCCAGGAAACGGCGATTTTTAGCACCAGTTAACTGGTCAGTGAGACTGATGCGTTCAATCTCACTTAACGCCGACTCCAGTTTGCTATGGGATTCTGCGTTATCCAGAGCGATGGCCGCATAAGACGCCACTTTTTGCAGTACTTCGATATCGTTTTCGGTATAAGCGTTTTGCTTGGGACTCTGCAGACTCAAACAACCCACCACCTTATCGTGTATCACCAGTGGTAAATACACGATAGATTCCATCGTCTCGCCAAATTTAGGCTGCTGAATTTCCTCAACATAATCTAAAAGCTCAAGGCGATTATTGGTAATTAATGCGGCCTTATTCTGTACGCACCAAACTGCTGGTCGGTTGTGCTCACTCAATTCATACTCGAGAGATTGACAGCGGATACCATCCTCTTTGAGGAATTGAATTTTAATCAGTTGCTTATCTTCATCCACGAACCCCATCAGAAATACTTGTGTATCGATAAGTTTCGAAACATGGCGATTAACCGCATTCATCACTTCTTCCAGGTCCAAGGACGAAGTTATGTCTTTGCCAATTTTACCTAGCAGTTCAATGTCGGCGGTACGCGAGGCCACCAGCTTATCCAAAGCTTGTTTTTGGCGATTTAACATAGTGACCCGGTAGCTGTAAAAGCCAAATAACAGCATAGAAATCACAAGTGCTGCTATGGTTCTGAACCACCAGGTTTCATACCATGCCGGGCGCTGAAGGATATCCACGGTCACCATCTGGTTGCTCCAGATGCCTTCTTTATTGGTACCACGCACCTGCAGTTGATACTCGCCGGGTTGCAGACGAGAGTAGGTAGCTCGGCGATTTCTGGCACTGGTATTGATCCAGTTACTATCATAGCCTTGCATCTTGTATTGATATTGCAGTCGCTCAGAACCCGAATAGTCCAGCGCGGCAAACTCGATGTAGAAGCTTTCAACTTCAGGAGTGAGTACTAGTGGTTTGGCATCCGCTGGTGCGACTTTTTCGCTATCACGAGCTATTGCTGTTACCACTAACCTGGGTTCAAAGGTCCAGGTTTCGTATAACTCAGGCCGGATCAACAAAATGCCACGGGTACCGCCAAACATCAAAGTACCATCGCGCAATTTGTGGTTGCTTCCAATCCACATGTTGCCGACATCCCAACCGGCGGATTTATCGATGCGAGTCAGGGACCAATCTGAAGGGTCCACCACGCTATTTTTCACCCATAAACGTCCCGAATTATCTTCAAGTATATTGTTGCCTAACCTCTCGCCAGGACGTCCTATTTTGGCAGCAATGGATTCAAATTCAGCCGTCACCTCACCTTGATTAATACCTGTTGGATCCCAAGCAGTTAATCTGTCAAACCCTAAGCTATTGGCGAAGTACAGGTGATTATCAGAGCTAATGTGAATATCGGTGATAAAATTATCAGCCAGACCTCTTCCCTTGGGACTGACCACCGGCACCACTGTCATGGTTTCCCGGTCGGCAATATATAGTCCTTGGTTTGTGGCAATCCAGCCCACTCCACCAAACACAACAATACTTTCGATCACTTTATCAAAGGTCTGGCCGCGCACATCCTGAAGCTTAAAGCTTTGCAGCGTTTCCGTTTGAGTATCCATTAAGCTCAAACCCGCATCAGTACCCACCCACAACCAGCGCTCTCCTTCTGCCAATAAAGTGCGCACTGTGTTGTCCGGTAATTCAGGGTGATCAACAAACTGACGAAAGCCATCCACCTCTGGTAAATACCTGAAAATACCGTGATCCAATGTCGCCACCCAGATATCCCCGTCAGGCATTTGTTCGATGCTAAACACGTACCCACCTTGCAAAGCGAGTGGATCAGTTTGATCGGGGCGAAAACCACGAATAACACCATGCTCAGGATTAATGACGTCGATGCCATTAACAAAAGAACCCACCCATATTTCACCATTTTGCAGCTCTTCAATGGCCCGGATATCAGGGTGGGTCAGCGTATTGGTCTTAAGATGATTAGGTCTCAGGCTCCGGAATGCTTTATTGGCAGGATTAAAGCGATTCAACCCGCCACCCCAGGTACCTATCCAAATAAGCCCTGAATCATCTTGTAAAAAGGCACTGATATCATCCAGAGTCAGTGTGTTGGGAATGCCTTCTTGTCGGCGGATGTGGCGTTTAACCTGAAGCGTTTTAGCATCAACCACGGCAATACCCGCTGTTGCTGTCGCCAGCCAAACTTCATCGTCCACTTGCAGCATTTCATCTACCCAAGGAGCATTAACCTTGCTCGGGTCATTGGGGTCATAGGGAATGGCGGTAACCGTCAAGCTACCGGGCTGAATAACGGCTGCGCCAAAATTAGTGGTGCCTACCCAAATTTGTTTCAGGTAATCCACAGCCAGGTAATACACATTGTGCCCGTCAAACTCTTTCAGTTCCGTGCCTTGCCAAATTTGACCAGCATCGATAAATCCCGGCATATTCAGGCGGCACAAGCCATTGACAGTACCAATCCACAGATTATTGGCTTCCGAGAATAAGGTATTCACTCTCCCTTTTGACAAAACATTCTCACAGCCACGCACCTGAACAATACCCAGTGAACGGCCATCTCTGGTGAAAATATTGATGCCTCCGCGAGTGCCCAAAAACACGTGCTCACCCACGGGCACAATGGCGCGCACATCATTATCAGCGAGACTCAGAGGATCTTCGCGATCGTGGCTGTAAGAAGTGAAACTGTCCGTATCTGGATTATAAATAGACAGCCCATCGGAATAGGTGCCAACCCATATTTGCTCACCAATTTCGGTGATGGACTGAATATAGCGGCCACTGATGGCATGCGGATTTTGTGGATCCGGCATATACTTTTTAAACTCATAGCCATCGTACCGCACAAGGCCACTTTGAGCCCCGAGCCAGATAAAGCCACGTTGATCCTGAATAATGACCGTTATGACATCTATCCCGAGATCTTCCAGTTCTTCAAACGACTCGAAGTACCATTCTCCCAGCTCAAATAGTTCCGATGAAGAGTAGGCTTTGGGAGGGAGTCCTGGCAACAAAAAAAGCAACAAGAGGACCCAGCAAGGTAATCGCATATCAGGTTATTTATAGTGAATTCAGATTTCAAAGTTATAGCCTACATCAAATAATTCATTACGGAAAACTTGTCGTGCTTAGTGCGTGCATCATTTCACAAAGTTGCCCAAAACTATTTACTGCAATTCAATCAAAAAACTCGAAAATCAAAGCATTTAGATAGGCTTATGACCATGTAGATAGTCGAACTTTTCCCAAAAAAGTTTTACTTGCTATTTACGTAAAACATTACGTATTATTTTACGTAACACATTACATAAAAGGTTGTTTGCGATGAAGACTATCGAAGAATTAGGTGAACTGTTTCTCGGAACGCGTTTAAAAAGACTCAGCGATCATCTATACGACGAAGTGGACAAGATCTACAAACGCCACGAGATAGCGCTTAGTTCTCGTATTACGGCCATTATTTTCTTGCTCTATCAAGATGGCGATGCTGCTATCACTGAAATAGCAGATGCCTTGGGCATCACTCATCCCGCCGTTAATCAGATGAGTAAAAAGCTCAGCCAGCAGGGGTACATCAATGCTCGTCCGGATGACAAAGATGAGCGCCGACGCTTGCTATCACTCACACCCGCAGGCAAAGAGCTGGTAGAGCAATTGGTGCCCATCTGGGAAAACCTGCAATATTGCCTGGATGACATGCTTAAAGCATCTGAACATCAGCTATTACCCGCCGTATTAGACCTGGAGCACCAAAATCAACAGCTTTGTCTATCAGAACGTATTGTGGCCAGGGAAAAAATGCGTACCGCCAATGAAGTAGAAATATTCACATGGCAGCCGGAGTTTGCCGAAGATTTTAAGCGCCTGAATATCGAGTGGCTAGAGAAGTACTTCTATGTGGAAGAGTACGATAATGAAGTCTTGTCCAACCCGGAAAAATACATACTTGCACCGGGAGGCAATATTTATTTCGCTCGGTATCGCGGTGAAATCATCGGTACGGTAGCGTTAATGGTTCTACCAGAAGGCCGTGTGGAGCTGACAAAAATGGCGGTCACTGAAAAATATCAGGGTTTGAAGGTGGGCCGTAAACTGATGGAATTCGCCATCGAACGGTTTAAAGCTTCCAACGGAAAATTGTTATTTCTGGAATCCAATAAACGCCTGGTGCCCGCAGTCACCCTGTATGAAAAAATGGGTTTTGTACACAAACCCAGCCCCAGTAATTCTCATTACCAGCGCGCGGATGTGTATATGGAATATGAGCCAAACTCTGATCAGTTGTAAAACACTTGTGGCTGATCAGGTGGTTTGCTATTAATAGTGAAGTTTGGTTAGTCGCCTGCTCTGAATTCTTTCATCCCGCAATTAAACAGGACGTTAAAATGAAATTACGATTTTTATTCACTTTGCTTTTTTTGTCTTTTTCTACCCTTGCTGATGGTTTTAAATCTGAGCAAGAAGCCAAAGAGTTTACAGACAAGATGATGGAACAATTTGTAAACAAAAAATTTCAACAAGGATTAAATGAAGCAAAAAAATATTGGCCTCTTCCGGACGTGGAAATTGACGGACTGGCAAATCAAATAGCACAACAATGGCCCATAGTAGATCAGCGCTTCGGACAGGCAATTGATTCTGAATTTGTTAGTGAAAAGCGTATAGGCGAGTCTTTTCTTCGCTACTACTATCTGCACAAATTTGAAAATCACGCTATTTACTGGCAGATCGACTTTTATAAGCCCCGCGATGAGTGGAAAATAAACTCTATTCTGTTCCTCGATACGCTGGAAACTCTATACGAGTAATGTCAGCCTATGACGAGTTTTAAGGGGGCTGATTCAGGCCCTTTTTTGTTTTTCAGTCTTGTTCAACATGCCACGTTGGCGCCCTACAGGGCTATCACCGGGTGCAGGGCACATGACCAGGCAACTATTATGACGATTGTTCCAATCTGAGTGAAAAACCCGGGAACAAGAAAGGTGAAACACTGCCCATTGATTGCGCAATGTTCCACAGCTAAGCCTCTTCAGGAATTAGTCTGAGCTTTTTTCAGACTCAACATCCTGTGTTTTATACTTGTCAAACCAGGACAGAATGTAACCGATTTTACGCGCCAGGTTAGAGGGTTTTGCAGCGATACCGTGATACGCCCCCTGGATACGAACCAATGAACTCTCGACTCCCTGTAAACGCAATGCCCCATAGTACTGTTCACTCTCGGCCATCGGTGTACGAACATCCAGCTCACCTGTTAACACCATAGTCGGCGTTTTAACATTGCCCACCAGTGATAACGGAGAGCGGTTCCAATACTGCTCATAGTCATTCCAGGGCAAGTCAGTAAACCAGTAGCGGGCCATAAAGGTATAAATGTCAGAGGTACCTATCATGCTGCTCCAGTTGATAACTGGCTTGGCCACAACCGAGGCCTTGAAACGATCAGTGTTACCGATAATCCAGGCCGTTAAGACACCACCACCGGAGCCTCCGGTCACGAACAGGTTATTTTCGTCCACATAGCCTTTGGCAATAACACCATCCACCATATCCATCAGGTCATTGTAATCTTCAGAGGGGTAGTTCTTGTCGATCAGGTTAGCAAACTCGCTGCCCTGAGAAGTGGAGCCGCGTGGATTTCCATACAACACAACATAACCTGCAGCGGCAAACATCTGCACTTCAGTGGAAAACTCAGGACCATAAGCGGTATGCGGTCCGCCGTGTATTTCCAGCAGCAGGGGATACTTTTTAGTGGCATCAAAATCAGGTGGGGTTACGATCCAGGCCTGTAACTCGCGCTCATCCACACTACTTTTTAGCGTCATCAGTTCGGGCTTATTCAGGGTTTTATGATCGAACAAATCACTGTTGAGGTCGGTGATCACCGTAAAGTCACCGGCCCCTTTTAACACCGCCAAATCTGCCGGGCGATCACCAAAGGAGTGAGTATACACTACCTCTCCACGTGCAGTGACGGCATAATCACCGGAGGTATAGGGCCGCCCCAAACTCTGGCCGCCAAGTGCATCGGTTTTTACAGTTAACCTACCGCCCAAGGTAACGTGAGCCACATGCTTTTTGCCGTTATTGTCGTAACTAAAATACAACCCTTTGTTATCTTCAGCCCATTTAATATCGCTAACAGAACGATCCAGGTCGGGAGTTAATCGCTTAATGTCTCCACCAGCCGGACTCATTACATACAACTCAGTGATTTGGCTGGATTTGCCATTGTCTTCAAAGCCAGTGAATGCCAGAAGTTTACCATCAGGGCTCATCACCGGATTGCTCTCTGGGCCTGTGGCATCAGTGAGTTTTTTGCTGGCTGAGGTTTTGACATTAATAGCTAATAAATCGCTGTTATAGACATCAAACTCAAAATCCTCACGGGTATTTGCTGAGACAATGATGTGTTTACCATCACTGCTCCAGGCCAGCGCACCTGAATAGTCGTGCTGACCGAAGGTTATCTGACGAGGTGTTCCTCCTAACGCTGGCACCACGTATACATGAGTGTTGCCCGGACGATTCATCCCGACACCATCGCGTCGAAACAAGGTGCTTTCTATATATTGTGCTTCGTCTGCCCACTTTGCGCCTTCCGGTTTAAAACCGATGTTAAAAACCGATTTAGGCTTATCAGGTGTGAACATAGTAAAGGCCAATTGCTCGCTGTCTGGTGAAAAACTGAGGTTTCCCGGGCTCATCTGGACATCAGTCACACGTGCGGTGTGGCCTGAGGCTAAGTCTCTCAGGTAAATTTGTGTCTTGCCGTCTTTGTTGGAAAGATAAGCGAGCTTCTTACCATCCGGAGAGAACACCGGACTGTAGTGATTATTGGCATCCGAGAGCAGTGGCAAATGTTGTTTACCATCGAGAGTGACTGTCCACAGGTTTCTGCGCAGATTGTCGTTCATGATATCCATGCTACGGCGCTCGTAGAGCACCTGCTTACCATCCGGCATCACTACCGGGTTTGCAGCATATTCAAGGTGGAATAAATCCTGGTATTCAATGCTTGTGGGCAATTCCGGTTGCGCCTTTTTCGCCAACGCAGGTGCACTGATTAACATGACGCTCATTGTTGCCACAGACAGTTTTTTCCAGTGTGCCGACAATTTTGACTTTTTATCCATGTAGAGACCTTTGTATAGATGTAGCAGTGAGAACCGGGGCCTGACCGCCAACTGATGATTATTTTATCCGTCGGTCACCACCATAACGCAAATTTGTTACATTGTAACAATTAAAAGCGTTAATGTGATGAGATTTTATTAAGCAGTTGATACTGTTTTAGAAGGGTTTTGGCTCAACAAGGGTGCAACGTCACCGCACAAATTATTACCCTAATGCCAGGCAACAATACTAAAGTCGAGCTTTCTAAATCGGAAAATGCCGCTAGTATTATCTTTAACAAAACTCCCCACCCCCATTGGCGATAGGGGTGATTACCGGTACGTAAAGGGACTACAACATGTTTAACAATCTATTTAGCAATGGTTCTGCCAAAGACCGCATAAAAGAACAACAAGAAAACCGCGAGTTAACAGCCATTTATCAAGCAATGAACCGGGTGCAGGCAGTCATTCAGTTTACCCCTGAAGGCGTCATTCTGGATGCTAACGATAACTTTTGCGCTGCCCTTGGCTATCACCGTGATGAAATTGTCGGTCAGCATCACAGAATGTTCGTTGAACCCGCATTCGCCAAGAGTGATGAGTACCGCAACATGTGGTCAAAAATCAATGCTGGAGATTTTGTTGCAGGTGAGTTCAAACGCATCACTAAGCAAGGCGAAGAGATTTGGATCAATGCCTCATACAACCCGGTATTTGACGAACAAGGCACACTCTATAAAGTGGTTAAGTTTGCTACAGATGTGACGGAACAAAAGCTAAGAGATGCTGATTTTTCCAGTCAATTAGCTGCCATCAGCAAATCCCAGGCGGTAATCCAATTTAATTTAGATGGCACCATCATCACCGCCAACGATAATTTCTGTCGTACGGTGGGCTACAGTCTGGAAGAAATCAAGGGCCAACATCACCGCATGTTTGTGGATCCCCAGTTCGCTAACTCTGAACAATACCGTTTGTTTTGGCAAAAACTCGCACAAGGTGAGTTTGAATCAGGGGAGTATCAAAGAATTGATAAGCAGGGCAAACAGCTGTGGTTACAGGCTTCCTATAATCCGATCTTTGATGCCAGCGGCAGAGTTTATAAGGTTGTCAAATACGCCTCTGATATCACTGAGCAGAAGCTCATAAACGTTGACTATCAGGGCCAGCTGGAAGCCATTAATAAGGCGCAAGCCGTGATCGAATTTGATTTACAAGGCAATATTCTTACGGCAAATGACAACTTCTGCCAGGTGATGGGGTATCAGCTGCAAGAAATCCAAGGCCAACATCACAGCATGTTCGCAGAAGAAGATCTTAAGAATAGCCTTGAATACCAACAGTTTTGGCAAGCACTGGCAAGTGGTCAGTACAAATCAGGCGAGTTTAAACGGCTGGGTAAGGGTGGCAAAGAGATCTGGATCCAGGCCACTTATAATCCCATTCTGGATCCCAACGGAAATCCAGTTAAAGTAGTAAAGTTCGCCACTGACGTAACCCAGGAAAAACTGAAAAACGCCGATTATCAGGGGCAATTAGAAGCGGTGGGTAAAAGCCAGGCGGTTATCGAATTTGAACTTGACGGTACCATCATCACCGCCAATGACAATTTCTGTAAGACCATGGGTTATACCTTGTCAGAAATTCAGGGTAAACATCACAGTATGTTTGCCAAACCGGGTGTTGCACAAAGTGCTGAGTATCGTGATTTTTGGGCCAGTTTAAATCAAGGCCAATTTAAATCAGGCGAGTTTGAGCGCCTTGGTAAGCACAATAAAGAAGTCTGGATTCAGGCCACTTATAATCCCATATTAGATTTAAACGGTCAGCCGTTTAAAGTCGTGAAGTATGCCTCCGACATCACCGCTGAAGTGCAGCAGCGGGAACTGGTTCGCAACTTATCACTGGTTGCCAATGAAACCGATAATTCAGTAATCATTACTGATGCCCGAGGCTTGATAGAATACGTCAACCCTGGTTTTAGTAAACTCACTGGCTATTCCTATGAAGAAAGCTTAGGTAAAAAACCCGGCGACATGCTGCAAGGCAAAGATACCAGCCCCGAGTCCAAACAGCGCATCCGCGAAAAACTGGATTCCCGTCAACCCTTCTACGAAGAGATCCTGAATTACGACAATAAAGGCAATAGTTACTGGATATCGCTGGCGATTAATCCCATTTTTGACAAGTCGGGCGAACTAATAAAATTCATCTCCATTCAAACCAACATTACCGAAACCAAAATAAGGGCCCTGGAGTTTACAGCTAAGCTCGAAGCCATTGGTCGTGCTAATGCAGTAGCCGAATTTTCGCCTGCTGGCACGCTGGAAGAATGCAATACCCTGTTTAGTCGCGCTTTAGGTTTCGAGACCAGTGAAGCCGCCTCACAAAAACAATGGAATACGTTACTGCACAAAGACTTTATTGAAAGCAGTGAGTACAGGCATTTTAATGAAACGCTTTCAGGCGGTAATTTTGTCTCTGGAGATTTTAAGTTTTCCACAACAGAGCGACACACATGTTGGCTAAACGGCTCCTTTAATCCCATTAAAAATACCTCTGGAGACATTATTAAAATCGTGTTTTTTGGTGTGGATGTCACAGGTCGTAAACGCGGCACTGACAAAATGGCAAGTGCGCTGGCACAACTGGAAGCGGGCGATTTAACCACGAGAGTAGAGGGTGATTTTGGCGAAGAGCTGAATCGTGTGCGAGATTCGCTAAACACCTCTATGGCTCACTTACAAAAAACCGTGGCAAGCATTCTAAACATTGCCGAACAGGTGAACCACGGAACGCGAGAAATCGCCAGCGGTAACAACCAACTCAATGACCGCACTATCCAACAGGCTTCAAGCCTGGAAGAGACCGCTGCCAGTATGGAACAAATGACAGCCACCATTAAGCAAAGTGCAGAAAATGCCAGCAAAGCCGCCAACACAGTGCAAGATACCCGCAGCCTGGCTCAAACCGGGCAAAATGTGGTGAAAAATACCGTAAATGCCATGGAAGAAATCTCACGCTCAAGCAAACAAATTGCAGATATTACCAGTACCATTGACGAAATCGCCTTTCAAACCAACCTGCTTGCCCTGAATGCCGCAGTGGAGGCAGCCAGAGCCGGAGAGCACGGCAGGGGGTTTGCCGTTGTGGCAACGGAAGTGAGAAACCTGGCGCAACGCTCAGCCACCTCTGCCAAAGAAATAAATAGTTTAATCGGAGACAGCCTCAAAAAAGTAGAAGCGGGGGTTAAAACCGCAGGCGAATCGGGCACGACACTGGAGCAAATCGTTGCAGCGGTGGTGGATGTGAGCGAACAAGTGCAAGACATCATGGAAGCTGCCAAGCAACAGGAAATGGGGATATCGCAGATTAACGCTGCCATAGTTCAAATGGAAACCATGACCCAGGAAAACGCCGCATTAGTGGAAGAAGCCGCATCAGCCAGTCAAATGATGCAAGACCAGGTAGGCGAAATGCGCTCGGATCTCAGCTTCTTTAAACTCAATCCATAGCTGAATCGGAAAAACACTAGATAGTTTGATAGCCAGGCACCATAAGGTGCCAGGCTATCGAGTTATACTGCGGTGTGCGGATCACCCTCATCAATCAGAGTCTGAGACGAAAACGGTTCATCGGCACATCGCCTTTTACTTCAAGAGCAGGTTTCATTGTTACCAGCGCAGTGTATTCACCGGGGTAAAATTGCTTAAGGCGAGAAACCCTTGCATAGTGATTTGGCTCAAACTCATTAACCAAAGGCAATACCGTCGCAAGCGCTGGGTGCAGCTTGCCATCGCGATAACTTAGCTCCAGTAAAACATCAATTACATCTGGCCCAAGTTCCTGCGTTTGAGGCTTCAGGCCTTTCTCATGGAAAAAGCTAATCACATTTACAGCGCCCTGGCTTAATGCTGCTGCAACAAAAACATCCCTGCCCTGCTGATCGTGAAGATTAAAATCGAATCCTTGCTCGTACCAGTATTGCCACTGCTCTAACTTCAAATATTTCAGTGCCTCTAAAGATGATGGTGCAGCAGGCATCACTCTGGCTTGCCACACCGACAGCAATTCATCAAAGTTGCTCAACATGGCACGCAATAGCGCATCTGTTTCAACTGTGGTTAGAGGATGTGCAGTACTGTACTCCAATGCCTGCTGAAATTGCTTATCTCGCAATAGATTTAAAAATACGCTCTCGCTTCGTCCAACCCTGTGATTTTTTTGCTCATACCAGATGACATAAAGCGCAGGGTCAATTTGATGCAGTTGCCCCGCCACTTCACCATAATCAGCTTCTATGCGTTTGATTATCTCACGCGCTTCCTCGAAATCGGCAAAGCCTTCTCTGTCACGCAACAACCTCTCGGTAGCTGCGCATTGTTCTCCCTCTCGCTTGAGTTCTTGCCTTTTATCTTTAGCTACGGCTATGGCATTGGACAATGCTGAATTGTCAGGTTTAAGCTGAGGAATACGCTCTCCAACGCTAATCAATTCAATACTTTCAAGTAGTTTCTTCAATTCCGGATCCGATACCGTGCTACTCCACTGGCTTTTGTTATGAGGTGGCGAAAAACGTATTCCGGAAGCGCCATCAAATTGCACGGTTTCACCATGGGCTCGATAGCCTTTACCTTTTAAATACACCAGGGTTTCAAAATATTCATCCGGGTAGGATTGAGTAGCTGAATAGAACTTCATGTTAACAATAGCAATATCCAGTCCGGTAACAATGCCGGGTTTGTCAGAGGGGGTTACGCCATAAGTGGCCAATAGTTGCAGTAAGCGCGTATTGTGCTTTGCTGCGGCCATATCAGCCAAATTAAAAAAGGCTTCATTGAATGGTCCTCGCATTAATACCGGTATCGCTTCAGGAGATTGCGTTTGCTGCAGTACTGCACTGATGTATTCCACAGGCAGTTCGCTATGTATCGCTACTGCCACGTCGTTTACCGTAAAGTTGTGTTGCGCTATCGCTTGTTGAAATTCTTGTACATCCAATCGAGTGGCAGTCAAGATAACAAGCACAGAGGGTGAGATAACCGAAACGTCTTCTATTCCCAGCGGGGATTCAAGGTAGGTATTAAAGTTTTCTTTGTTGTCCAGCAACAGGGCTATCTCAGAGCGACTCACCTGATCCTTTAACGATAGAAACATCTTCATCCCGGAAGGTGGATTTGACTGCAAATCAGCAATCAACTGTGGCACTTTTTCATCATTCAAACCGTTGATCACCGACAAACCTGTCCATTCTCCTAGAATTTCTGCAGAGCGGGTAAACTGATATTTTTGTTTCTCCAGATTTATTCGTGCCAATAACAGCAGATCATCAAAGCCTCTGTGAAAGGTGGTGTACTGCTTTTCATAAGCCATTAGCTCAGTTTCAGTTTTCCCGGCTTGCAGCTCCGTTTGTAGTGCACGGATCAGGCTATTATTGATGCTTTTAACTTTGTCACTGTATGTCAGGTGCCTCTCATCGCATTGTTCTTTTGCTCTCAACAAAGCTGATAACGAATTTTTTTCTTCAACATCTAGCAGATGTTCTGGAATCACTACTTCAGAATTATCAAGTCTCTCAAACTGAGGTGGGCTATCAATTTCCTGACGGGTTTCTTGTTTAGTTTGCCACGAGATGGCGATGAGAATAATTAGAGTGCAAGAAACGAAAAATCCTATTTTTTTCATCATATTCCTTTATTTGTCTATATACACCGGCCTGAAAAAGGCCATTTAATTTACCTTAAATTTATAATAAAAAACAGGTTCCCCCCCATGCAAGAGAGAGAGTAAAATTTATTGCTCCGCTTTGAGAAAAGATCAGTAACTCCTGCCTTGAAGGCGCAGAAACTTTTAGAAAGGTAAATTTAATACACTTTCAGCACAAGCTATCGTAGTATCAATGGAGATAAAAAATTAACAGGAGAAGCTGTGAAGCCATACGGAAATATCCAATCAAAAAACCTCAAACTTGTGTTGTTTCTCGCCAGAGCGCTGGCGATTGTTGGCACTATTTCGTTTTGTTTGGGGCTAATTTCATTTATTGCCGATCTCATTGATATCAATTTTATCGGGGGTTTCGGTGCAGGATTACTAGTTGTAGGTTTTAGTATCTTTTTATTATCTGGTTTTATTGCTGCCGTAGTTGCTCTTGAAGAAAGCTATCGAATCAGAACGGAATACCTGGTCCAGCAACAAAAATAAAACCACCGACAAAAATGAAACCAGCACCAACAGGTGCTGGCTCATGTCATTTACTGTGGTGTACGGATCACCATCAGGCGTAGCTCGGTCATATCTTCCATGGCGAATTTAACGCCTTCTCGACCCAAACCTGACTCTTTCACGCCGCCGTAGGGCATGTTGTCTACACGCCAGCTGGGTACGTCTCCAATGACCACTCCGCCCACATCCAGGGTGTCCCAGGCTTTGTGGGCTTTATATAGATCGCGGGTAAAGATGCCTGCTTGTAAGCCAAACTGACTGTTATTCACTTCCTCTAGGGCCGCGTCAAAATCGTCAAAAGAACTAATGATAGACACAGGTCCAAAGGCTTCTTCGGCATTGATATTGGAATCACTGGCAGCGCCTT
This sequence comes from Planctobacterium marinum, assembly GCF_036322805.1. GTDB lineage: Bacteria > Pseudomonadota > Gammaproteobacteria > Enterobacterales > Alteromonadaceae > Planctobacterium > Planctobacterium marinum_A. The sequence continues at coordinate 4,452,918 of NZ_AP027272.1, forward strand.
CAATAACGGTGGCCTGCAACATGGCACCATCCCGCTGACCACCACAGAGTACACTGGCGCCCGCCTCTTTGGCTTCGTTGATCCAGCCTTCCAAGCGCTTGGCTTCGGATTCAGAGATCATGGGACCAATAAAGGTATCTTCACTGAGCGGATCACCGTGTACCAAATTGCTGACTTTTTCTACGTAACGGGTTTTGAACTCATCATACAAAGAGCTGTGCACTATCACCCGCTGCACACTGATACAGCTTTGTCCTGACTGGTAATAGGCACCAAAAATAATGCGCTCAATGGCGTCATCCAGGTCGGCATCTTCATCCACCACACACGCGGCATTACCACCTAGTTCCAATACCACTGGCTTTTTGCCCGACTTGGCTTTTAACTCCCAGCCCACACCGGGTGACCCAGTAAAGCTGAGCAGTTTGAACCGATCATCAGTGGTAAACAGATCTGCACCATCTCGGCTGCAAGGCAAAATGGAGAATGCCCCTTCAGGTAGATCCGTTTCAGCCAGAATCTCACCGATAATAATGGCACCAATAGGCGTGCGGCTGGCGGGTTTGAGTACGAACGGACAACCCACCGCCAGAGCCGGGGCCACTTTGTGGGCCGTCAGGTTTAACGGAAAGTTAAAAGGTGAAATAAAAGAGCAAGGTCCGATAGGTACGGGCTTGTACATGCCTTGATAGCCTTTGGCCCGCGGCGTAATTTCCAGGTTCATTACATGGCCTTCCATGCGTACCGCTTCCTCCGCTGCAATACGGAAGGTGTCAATCAAACGAGTGACTTCGCCTCTGGCATCTTTAATGGGCTTGCCTGCTTCGATACAAAGGGCATAAGCCAGCTCTTCGAAGCGCTCCTGAAAACGCTTAACACAATGATTGAGAATATCCTGACGCTCATAAGGCGTCATTTTGCGCAAGGCTTCCTGACTGGCATCAGCGGCAGCGATTGCCTTATCGATCACCTCTGCATCGGCCAGTGCCACATACGTGGCGTCCTCACCTGTGTATTTGTTAGTCACGGCCAAATCTTTGTTGGCATAAACCGCTTTGTTGGCCAGATAGTAGGGATAGTGTTCTGCTAGTTGTTGGCTCACGGTGCCTCCTTAAATTTTGCTGCTCAATTCTTTGATGGTTTTATTCAATGTTTCGTCATTCAAGCTATAGTCCACCGGCACATCAATCAAATGCACTGCAGGTTCCGCCAGGCATTGTTTTAACTGGGGCAATAACTCTGCCGCCGATTCCACACGCCAGCCTTTACCGCCATAGCTTTCCACATATTTAACGAAATCGGGATTGCCGTAGTCCAAGCCAAAGTTCTCAAACTCCATATTGGCCTGTTTCCATTTGATCATGCCGTAGGCGTCGTCCCGCAGAATCAATACTACGATATGCAGATTCAAACGCACTGCGGTTTCCAGCTCCTGGGAGTTCATCATAAATCCGCCATCACCGCATACCGTAATCACCGGGCGATCCGGGTGCACCATCTTGGCCGCCATGGCAGAAGGCAGGCCCGCCCCCATAGTTGCCAACGCGTTATCCAGTAATAGCGTATTGGGGAAGGCCGCCGGATAATTGCGGGCAAACCAGATTTTATAAACGCCGTTATCTAAGGTGACAATGCCGTTTTTAGGCATGGCCTCACGCACATCTCGCACAAAACGCTCAGGTAAAATGGGGAAGCGGTCGTCATTTTCTGATTCACTGCGGTGCTGCACATAAGCGTCATGCACCTTATGGAAGAATTCAAAATCCCAGGAATCCTGACGACTTATCTGCTCTTTGATTTGCCAGATACTGTTGGCAATGTCGCCGGTAACCTCCAATTGTGGGAAGTACACAGGATCAACGGCGGCACTGGCAAAATTAACATGAATCACTTTGCTGCCACCGGGCTTCATAAAGAAAGGTGGTTTTTCAACTACATCGTGACCGACGTTGATGATCAGGTCCGCGGCATTGATGGCGCGGTGCACAAAATCACCGTCTGAGAGTGCAGTATTACCTAAGAACAGTTCACCGTGTTCATCCAATACGCCTTTACCCATCTGGGTGGTAATGTAAGGAATACCGGTTTTCTCAACAAATTCGGTTAACATCTTACTGGTGAGCTTGCGATTGGCACCCGCGCCAATAAGTAGCACCGGTGATTTTGCCGCCTCAATCATCTCCACCGCACGATTAATCGCTTTGTATTCGGCAATAGGGCGTCGAGAAACGCTGCCATTAATCAAAGGCATCAGGGTAATTTCTGCAGCGATATCCTCGGGTAATTCAATATGCACAGCCCCCGGACGCTCTTCACTGGCCAATCGATAAGCTTCGCGCACCACTGACGGAATACGGTCGCCGCTGACCACCTGGGTGGTATATTTGGTGATAGGACGCATCATGTCCACCACGTCTATTACCTGAAAGCGCCCTTGTTTACTGGTTTTAATAGGCTTTTGTCCGGTGATCACCATCATAGGCATAGCACCTAATTGAGCGTAAGCAGCTGGGGTTACCAGGTTAGTGGCACCGGGGCCTAAGGTAGATAAACAAACCCCAACTTTCCCGGTTAAGCGTCCATAGGTAGCGGCCATGAATCCGGCCCCTTGCTCATGTCGGGTGAGGATTAACTTGATGGAAGAGCCACGCAACGACTCCAATAAGTCCAGGTTTTCTTCACCGGGAATACCAAAAATATACTCCACCCCTTCGGCTTCGAGGGCTTTAACAAACAAGTCTGATGCTTTCATGTATTCTCCAAATACTGATTCAACCGTGTGAAACGAACTTTCGCACTTGAGTATAGTAGTCTGGTGATTAAATGACGGGTTTTAAAGTGATTAAAATGAATGGAACCATTCGTTTTTTTCGATGATATAGCGAAAGGGCATAATACAGCGGTTGGAGGCAACACGTCCTTGTGCTGTCTATATCCTTGGTAAGCGAAGCCTGCCGCAATTATGTTACAAACACATGAAGCATTGCACTAATCAATGCAGCTGCAGCTCATCCTTGAGCGCAAAGCTTAGTAAGGTCCATTGACCTCTGAATCAGCTTGCCAGAGGCTATGCCAAACCTGATTACCATGCACAAAGAAAACATTGTCGCCGTGGATCACGCTGCGGTCATCGGCACTCCAGGCATAGCTTTCCGGGTCATTTTCCACTTCCATACGATTAACCACCTGCATTTGGGCTGCACCGGCGGTGGCGTTTACATCCAACATCAATAAACTATTGTGAGGTTGCCAAAGCGTAGTTGTGGTTCCCTCTTCGGCATTTTCATCAGTAACTTCAGTTTCCAGCCAACTCTCCAAAGGTAAGGCAAATTGATACTGCTGCCCAGTTTTTAATACCGATAATGCACGGTAGTCATATTCCACTGGCGTGTAGGTGTCATCGAAAGAAACATTGGCAAGCTCAATGGGATTACTGGCATCGGATGCGTCAAACAAACTAACTTTTACACCCGTCGTAACAGGCAGCGTCTGCGGTGTATCACCAGTGCCGGGTAAATCCACTTCTTCCACCTCTTGCCCCACTCCTAGCAAATAGCCATTCTCCAACGGATGTAGATAGGATGAGAATCCGGGTATCTCCAACGCGCCTGCCACAAAAGGTGCGGTATTGTCGGCTAAGTCGATGACGTAAAGCGGATCAACTCGTTCGAAGGTGACTATGTAAGCGCGATCCTGTATGAATCGCACAGCAAAAATATCCTCGTTGGGTTTACCAATCGCTTCCGGCTGTTCATCGTTTGGCAGTTGCGCTACCAGCTGTAATGCACTGTCGCTTTGTTGCAATACGCTGAGCTTGTGCTCGGGGCCATTATCAGTCCACTGGCTGGTGACGATTCGCAAAAAGTTATCACTTTCACTCATACGCAATTGTGGGGTACCGTCCCTTCCCCATAAACCGCCGTCAACTTCGCCCGAGGCGGCATAAGCAAACTGAGATGCAACGTCAAATTTATGTAGCGACATTCCCTCTTGCACATGTGCCGCAAGATACAAACTATTGGTGGACATGTAACTGATATCTGCGTAGGTGCTCATGCAAATAGATTCAAACTGTTCCGGTTGTTCAATGTTAATACGCGTCACATGTAACAGATTGGCATAGCCATCAGCCTCGGTGGCCTCTTCCGGAATAAGACATTCTTCCGGCTGGCTTAGTTCTTGAGCGAGCTCATTGATCCGAATGTCAGGCATTAAATCCGCCATAGAAACAGTTTGCAAAAACTCGTAATTTGCGAGGCGCTGAGCGTCATCTTCTGGATAAGGATGTGGTAGCTCTACATAAGGGTTGTAGGAAGTCACCAGATAAATATGGTTATCGATTCGACGACTGGCTACCAGCCAACCATCCACTGAAATAGCAGCGACTTCGTTAGTCTCAGTCGGTGAGCTGGTATCATACAGATTTAGGTCAACTGAGTTGCTCCAGCCACCGTCAGGCGCAAAAAAGCTAGTACTGGCTATGTCCATCAGAGTCATGAATGGAAAACCACTAGACACCACAGACAATCGGTCTTCATATAAGTACATGCCATTGATATTGCTATTTTCTGACTCAACAGCAATATCATTCACTTCAGTTAAGCTAAAATCATCGTTGCGTTGCATCACCCGAACGCTAGCGGCTGGCATTTCCACGCCATTCCAGACGGGTTGTGTGGCGATGTACAAAATATTGCCGTCGTACTCGACGCGATCCGTTTCATCTACTCCTTCTTCTGCCGTGTTGGTTTGAGAAAAATTACTGCTACTAGCTGCATCGTTGAACTCCAGAGTGGGTGCGGCTGGAATACCACCATCTCGGTCAGTACCCGCTGAGCGACTATAAATACCATTCTTGAGATAACGTTCAAATTCGCCAGGCCCGGATAATACCAAACTACCTGAAATGGCTTGCGCGCCATTGATTTCGGGTAATTGTGGCGCTGGTGGCTCAGGCGGTGTAATGGGAGTGGTGGCAGTGTCTGAACCACCGCAAGCGGTTAACAGTGCGATGGCACATGAGAGAGATAAAGCACGTTTGATCATGGCTAACTCCTGAGACGATGATCCTGGTTGAATGTTTTTGATGAAAAAGTAAACCTTGTAATGGCAATTATATTAGGCTCACGGTTCACCAAAATCCGTTCCAAAATCTTAAGAAATGTGTTTATTTGTAATCGCCTGATGTGGCCTTGTCAGACCTTTGATAAGCTTAACCATATTGAAATAACCATCGAGTACCCATTGTCCCCATGCCAACAGGAATGCAACTGACCTATAAACAAACATGCAAAGCAACTCTTGCCCTTTGCTTGTTGTGTGTGTCAGCAATATCCAGCGCCCGGGAAGAGCAAGAACAGTGCATGGCATCTTATTGTCTCGAAAAAGGCCAATTAGAGATTGCCGTCGGTTTAGGTGCCGGGGTGCGCACCAATCCCCTCTATCAAACCGACAATACCCCGCTGGTGGTGATCCCCGACATCGCCTGGTACGGCGAAAACTGGTACCTGGACAATACAGAAATAGGCTACCAATGGATTCAGCAAGAAACGTTTGCAGCAGAAGGCTTTGTTACCCTGAACGGCGAATATGGATATTTCAGAAGCAGTCACTTTAGCAACTTTGTCTTAGATGGCAGCAGCATCTCAAGCGGTTTTGAAAGTGGTACGGCTCCGGGCCTTGCTCCGAATGACGAAGATGACAATCAACAAGATATTTTCCTCAACATACAGGTTTCTCCTGAAAACGTGGCAAAACGCAAACTCGGCATAGACGCCGGCATTCGATTACATTGGTACCAGGGTGACAATGAATGGACCTTAAGTGCTGCCCACGACATTAATGACGTTTATCAAGGTGGGTCACTCAGTGCTAACTATCGACGCTTTATGGAACTGGGGGAATGGCGCGTTATTGCCAACCTGCGTGCCACCTGGAAAAGCGCAGCGCTGTTAGATTATTATTATGGCATCGATGCTCGCGATACCTTCGATGCCACACTGCACTACACAGCAGGTTCTGCCTGGTTCACACAGGTGGGCTTATCAGCCAACCGAAAAATAACGGAGAACTGGCGCTGGTTATTACATATCAGTTATAACCATTTACCTTCCGCTATGTCGGATAGCCCGCTGGTAGATAAAAATTACACGATAACAACATTTGCAGGGGTTACTTATAGGTTCTAGGACCTGGCTGTTGAAGCCTTTATTGATTTGGTGCGGGATTACCATATTGCCAGCTACCGCCTCACCAGAAGAGTGGCAAATCGCTCCCTCGACTTGTTTTACTGACAAGCCGGGCGGGCTTTGTCGTCTCTCATTAAACATCAATTTGCCAAGGGACCTGATTAACACGCGACAAGAAGTATGTTTTGTACTAGGTGATACTCTGCTTAGATGTATACGCAGTGATTTGGGTCAGATTGAGTTCACCCTTGAACTAACCCAAAGCACCGAATTGCAAATACTGGTTGATGGTCAACTCAGCGCGCGTAAAATCCTGCAAGTGCAGAGTCTGACCCCTTCATCAAAACGGCGCCGAGTGCGCAACCCCTGGAGTTTTTTCTGATGCATAAAGCCATTCTTGTGGAAGATGATGAGAAGTTACGCAAACTAACTCAAGAGTTTCTGAACGCCAATGATATTCAAACTTTAGCGTTAGAAGACGGCTCAGATTTAGAAAAACAGATCGCCTTGTTTGAGCCAGAATTACTCATTCTCGACATCATGCTACCAGGTAAAGACGGTTTAACCCTGTGTCGCGAGATTCGCAGCCAATTTACGGGACCGATCCTGTTCATGAGCGCCAAAGGCGACAACGTTGATCAGGTCATAGGCTTGGAACTGGGAGCTGATGATTATATTGTTAAGCCGGTTGAACCCCGATTATTACTGGCAAGAGTTCATGCGCTATTAAGACGAGTAAATCCGATACAAACCAGTAGCAAAGAGAGCAATGAAGACCTGCTGCGCTTTGGACAGCTGACAATCGATAAGAAATCCAGACAAACCAGCCTCAAGGGAGAGACAGTGCAACTCACCAGTCACGAGTTTGATATGCTGTGGCTGTTGGCAAAAAACGCTTCTAAGGTAGTGGATAGAGACACCCTCTACACGGAAATTATTGGCCGCGAATACGATGGCGTAGACCGCTCTGCCGATGTGCGCATTTCTCGCCTGAGAAAAAAGTTACACGACGATGCCAAGGCGCCTTTCCGTATCAAAACCATCTGGGGCAAAGGCTTCTTTTTTGTCTCTGATGCCTGGGATTAGCGAGCTTTTGGGGCATTCGTGTTACGCATATTCATCAGTTTCTATCTATTTATCGTACTAGCACTGGTTGGCCTTACATCACTGTTAGATACGCTGATGTTGGAAAATACCAGCGAAAACAAGCAAATCGAGTCCCTCGCCCAGAGCTTGCGCTTTGTACAACAAGATACTGATATCGCCGAACTGAACGACAGTGCTCACCTCTCTGCTCAGAAGATACCAAGTTCGTCTTTGGCATTGGCCCCTTCACAGGAAATTCAATTCCAACAGCAAGGGTATATTATTTCATACGAAACTGACGATACCCCGAATATCTATACGCAATTGCCAGATGGTCATTATTTACAGGTAAAGATGGCAGAAAACGATCGCCCCATCGGCGTCATTTTCTGGTATCGCATTGCCTTTTTTACGCTCCTGGCATTGCTTGTAGCACTGTGGACCTGGCCTTTGTGGCGAGATATCAAGAAACTGGAAAAAGCGGCTCGCTCAGTACAAACCGATGGCAGTATTGAATCGGTGAATTTAAGCCCATCCTCTAACCTCAATGTTATCTCCCAAGCGTTAGATAATCTCAGTCAGCAAGTGCGAAACCTGTTAAACAATCAACGGGAACTTACCAGTGCGGTTGCCCATGAATTCCGCACCCCTCTGGCGCGCCTCAAATTCTCAATGGCCACACTACCGGATTCCACATTGCAAACAGACATGCAAGAAGATCTCAATGAACTGGATCGATTAACCCAGGAAATGTTGGAGTTTTCCCAATCGGAACATCATACACCGGAGCTTTCAGTCGCCGAGATCCCGGTAAAGGAGATGACACAGGCCCTCATCGCCGGACTACCTAAACAACACACCGAAAAAATTAGCATCAACAACCTTTGCCAGGAACACACCTTAATAGCCGACGGCCACTTTGTGGAAAGAGCCTTGCTCAACCTGATAAACAACGCCCTAAAGTACGCTGAACAACGCATTCAAGTCAGCAGTGAAGTCACCCAAAGCGGTCTATTGTTAGTGGTGGAAGATGATGGACCGGGGATTCCACAAGATTTAAGAAGTAAGATATTTGATGCCTTCTACCGTCCCGATCAAAGCCGTACCCGGGATAAGGGTGGTGCGGGCCTTGGCTTGGCTACGGTGAAAAAGATCCAGCAATGGCACGGTGGTGTTGTTTGGGTGGGAGACAGTGAGCTGGGGGGAGCGCGTTTTGTGCTCAGTTACCCCTATCAGGGTTAACTATTTTTTGCCGGAAACAACACCCGACTGCTCACAAATTCAGCGCAAACAATTTTTAAGGTTTCACCGTAGACGTACGGGTTTTTATCGTCACCTTTACAATAATCTGCACTAAACTTGCGCATCCGCTCTTTGTCATTCGTCAATTGATTGAGATAAGTTTGTTGTTGCTCTGACAACTTTGCCACATAAGGCTGCAAGTTATCTCGTAGTTCTGAGAGTTGTTCACGCTCGCTGTAGTTTGCAACAGATTCAAACCAGCCTGAAACCTCGCCCTGTACGTCGCCCAACACATATTGTGCGAACGAGGTTTGCAATATTGCAAACAGGAAAGCGATTTCAATTAAGATAATAAATGCACGTTTCATTGCGTTAAATCAAGGTCCGATGTCAGTTTAAATTTTACTCTATATCGGCAAGCTTGCCAGTATTGATGAGTATGTAATTCGATAACCATTTCTCATAATCAGCAAATGAGTAAGCCGTTTTATATTAATTTGACGATTTAATCCGGAAATAATTCCATGCCAGCCACCATGAACAAATGTGAACCTGATATACTAGAGCAGAGAACGCAACACAAATCGCAGCAACACACTATGAGTGAAGAGCAAAACAGCGCCGCAAATGACAACGCAGATAAAGCGGTGCAACAGCAAATCCCTATCAAAGACATCACACCAATTAAAATTCACAAACCCGATGCCGACAAGCGTGGAGATCATTATACCCCTCGCAGTCATGTCTACGTGCGTCAGGTAAAGGGGGCGTTGGAAACCTTCAGGCGCTTTTTTGGTGGTTTTTTTATTTTGCTTTTCGCGGGTTTGCCGTGGCTGCAGTTCGGTGGTCATCAGGCCATCCTGTTTGACCTCGAAGCACAACGCTTTCACGTATTTGGTATGACCTTGTGGCCTCAGGATCTCACCTTGCTGGCCTGGATCTTTATTATCGCCGCGTTTGCGCTATTTGTTGTCACTACCTTTGCCGGTCGTGTTTGGTGTGGGTTCATGTGTCCACAAACCACCTGGACCTATATGTACATCTGGTTCGAACACAAAATTGAAGGCCCTCGTAATAAACGTATTAAGCTCGATGAACGGGCGATGGACTTTGACAAATTTTGGCGAAAAACCCTGAAACACCTGTGCTGGTTGATGGTGGCGTTGCTTACATCCCTTACCTTTGTGGGTTACTTTGTGCCAATCGATGCGCTGTTTGCCGATTTCTTTACCTTAGAAACGGGCTTTTGGGTGACCTTTTGGGTGCTGTTTTTTACTTTCTGTACTTATGGTAACGCAGGCTGGATGCGGGAAATTATGTGCACCCATATTTGTCCTTATGCGCGTTTTCAATCGGCCATGTTTGACGCTGATACCTTTACCGTAGCTTACGATGCAACGCGAGGTGAAAAGCGCGGCCCTCGCGGTCGTAAAATGACCCAGGAAAAACTACAAGAAAAAGGTCTGGGTGATTGTATTGATTGCAATCTCTGTGTTCAGGTTTGTCCTACAGGTATCGATATCCGCAATGGTCTGCAATATGAATGTATCAATTGCGGAGCCTGCGTCGATGCTTGTAATGGTGTAATGGAAAAGATGGGCTATAAAAAGAATCTCATCAGCTTTACCAGCGAGCATCGTCTGCAAGGCAAGTACACCAAAATTCTGCGTCCTAAGCTCGTTGGATACGTGGTGGTATTAACCGTTATGGTGGCCTTGTTAGCGCTTGAGATCTTCACTCGTGTCCCTCTGGAAGTCGATATCATCAGAGATAGAAACGCCCTTTACCGGGAAACTTATGACGGTTTAATTGAGAATGTCTACACCTTAAAGATTCTCAATAAGTCGCAGCAGGATTTCAGTTATACTGTGGCCATCGAGGGTTTACCAGAACACAAATTCATCGGCGAGAGTGAGTTTACTGTCAGGGGCAGCGAAATATTCACCTTACCCATCAGTGTCGCGATTGACCCGTACCTGCTGGAAGACAGAGTTACGGATATTCGCATTAAAGTGGTCGCTCAGGAAAACCCTGAGATTAAAGTGAGTGAGCCCAGTAAATTCCTGTACCGATAAAACAAGGAAAAGCGTGTCACAATTTAATTTTTCTGGTTTAACACCGGATCTGATTCTGGATGCCGTTGAAACCACCGGCATCTACCCGGTTTCCGGATTACTGGCATTAAACAGCTACGAAAATCGAGTTTATCAATTTTTGGCCGAAGACAATCTTCGCTATGTGGTGAAATTTTATCGTCCGCAGCGTTGGAGCGATGCCCAAATTCAGGAGGAACACGACTTCACCCATGAATTGCTGGAGCACGAAGTCCCGGTTTGTGCTCCCATCAAATTCGAAGGAAACAGCCTGTTAAGCCACCAGGAATTTCGCTTTGCGGTATTTCCCTCAGTGGGAGGGCGTCAGTTCGAAGTGGATAATCTCGACCAATTAGAGTGGATGGGGCGCTTTATCGGTCGCATTCATCAAGTGGCTGCAGGCAAAGCATTCAAGCATCGCCCGGCGCTGGATATCCACAGTCACTTGCTGGAACCTAAGCAACAACTCTCAGCCAGTGAACTGATCCCGGAATCTTTGCACAAAGCCTTTTTCACTATTTTGGATGTCTTACAGGACAAAGTAACCGAATGCTACTTCGATGCTACAAACATCCGACTACACGGCGATTGTCACCCCGGCAATATCTTATGGCGAGATGGGCCAACATTTGTAGATATGGATGATTGTCGCAGTGGTCCCGCCATTCAGGATCTGTGGATGATGCTCAGTGGCGACCGACAGAACCAGTTACTGCAATTGGATACGCTGGTGTGCGCCTATGAAGAATTTGCCGAGTTTGATACGGCTCAGTTAAAGCTGATTGAACCACTGCGGGCCATGCGCCTGGTGCACTACATGGCCTGGCTGGATAAACGCTGGCGAGACCCTGCATTCCCACAGGCTTTTCCCTGGTTTGGTAGTGAAAAATACTGGGAACAACAAATACTCACCCTTAAAGAACAAGTGGCGGCATTGGATGAGCCAGCATTAAAGCTCAATCCGTAGCCCTCAATTTATTCTTGTTTGCTATTAAAAAATTACTTTTTCAAAATTTTAAGTATAATCCTTCAGCTTCAGGTGCTTGCTGTGAAAACCTTCGCAGCGAGTTAAACGGGAACCAAGTGCCGTTCTTTTTCAGAACCAGTCTTGGGCTGCCCCCGCAACGGTAATTAAGCAGGAAAGAAACTCGAGTTTCTTACCGGATTTTATCTCGCGCCACTGTCTTGACGGGAAGGCGATAAAGTCTGCCACAGAGCTGTTTAAAAGCCCGGATACCGGCCTGTCTGGTTCCTTCACACTGAATCATATCAGTAGTGCAAGGGTTGAGTTACCGCATTCGGGTGGAATGCTAAACGAGAACACACAATGAAAAAAACCTATCTAACACTTTGCTGTGCAGCTCTGCTCAGCAGTCAGGCTACCTTTGCCGAAGAAAACACCGACAACAGTCTGGAAAAAATTACCGTCGTCTCTGCCGGTATCGAACAGAATATAAATGAACTCAGTGCCAGCGTTGCGGTGTTAAACGAAGAAGACCTTATTGGCCGTTACCAGCTTTCCGTTGCAGATACCTTGCGCACAGTTGCAGGGATACATGTATCCAACTCTGGCGGCTTGGGTAAAAATACTGTATTGCGGGTGCGCGGTGAAGAGAGTTTCAGAACCCGTTTATACGTGGACGGAGTAGAACTCACCGACCCAACAGCACCGCAGCTTACGCCAGTATTGGATGATTTATTGCTGAACAATGTGTCCCGTATTGAACTGTTAAAAGGACCACAGGGTTTAATCTACGGTGCCGATGCCGGCGGTGTGGTAAGGGTTACAACGCAGGAAACCGGTGAAGGACTTAGCGGCAATATTGCTGCCGAATTCGCTGGATTCGGTACCCAGCAATACAGTGCCTCTCTCAATCTGGGCAATAAGACTTCCGGCATAATGTTAAACGTTTCTGATTTAAGCAGCGATGGTATCAATGCCCAATCGACAGATGTTTCTGGTGAAACCGATGGCTATGACAACACCACGCTGCACCTGAAAGGCCAACATCAGTTTAATGAACAACTCGGTCTGCAATTGGTTATTCGCAGTACTGAAGGTGAAACCCAATACGATGGTTGCTTTGACAATACCACTTTTGCGCCTATCAACAACTGTGTTACTGAATCGGAACAAACCAGTGCCAGACTGGCTTTGCAGTATCGCACCGAAGCCATGCAGCACAGCCTGGGCTATGCCATTACCGATGTTGAAAAAGACTTTATCAATAACGGGGAGTTCGGTTTTGGCAATGAGGGGGAAATTCGTCGTCTAGATTATCAAGGCTGGTACCAATTGGGTGCAGATACGATCTCATTTGGCGTAGACTTTAAAGCAGAAGAAGACGTTCTGAACAGTACCGACAGGGATAATAAGGGTTACTTTGTGGAATGGCTCAGCGAGCGTTTTGATAATATTAACCTGAATCTCGGTGTGCGTTACGACGACAACGATACCTTTGGTAGCTTTACCTCCTGGCGCGGTGGCATCAATTATCTACTACCTCTGCAAAACCAACAATCTTTGCGCTTCAAAGCCACCTGGGGAACCGGCTTTCGTGCCCCCGGATTATTTGAACAGGCATACAATGATGGTCCTTTCGCTTATGGTGATGCCGCTGGCTTACAACTCAAAGAAGAAACCAGTCAAGGTTATGACTTAGGGTTGATCCACAAAGTCTCTGCAAACACTTGGTGGAGTTTGACCTGGTTTGAACAGCAAATAGAAGATGAAATTCTGTTTGATGCGGTTGCATTTCAGGGCTATTTGCAAACCAGTGGAAAGAGCGATTCCCAGGGCATTGAGTTTGAAACTGAATCAACCTTATCCAACGGTGATAAAATCTGGTTCAACTATACCTATATGGATAGTGAAGATCAGGCGGGCAATCAGCGCTTAAGACGCCCAGAGCAATTGGCTAATTTGGGTTATCAACAAGAATTCAATGACGGCCAAACTCGCTGGTCGTTGTATGCGCATCTGGAAAAAGGGGCGGTTGATATCGGCAATATGCCACTTAGCAATTTTGTTACAGTAAATGGCAATATCGTCTGGGATTTAACTGCAACGCTGACGGCACAAGCCTACATTAACAACCTGTTCGACAGGGAATACACAGAAGTGCAGGGCTTCAATACTCAAGGACGCCACCTTGGAGTTAAGCTGGCATTAAGCTTCTAAATTGAATAATCCTTAAAAACTTGTTACCAGGCGGGTTCACTCCGGTGAATCCGTTGTGGTAACCTTTCGCCACTATTCGTATTCAGGTGTTTTTATAATGAGAAAGTTTTTTGGATTGATGTTGTTCACCGCTTTGATGGCGTTTAATTCCCAAGCGCAGGTGTTATGGGAAGAAGGCACACATTACCGCGTTATTGCCGACGAAGCCTCAAAAGAGAAAAACATCACAGAATTCTTCTCTTTTTGGTGCCCTCACTGCTACAACTTTGAACCCATTGTGGCTGAGATCAAAAAGAAAAAGTCCAACGACGTCAAATTCGTTAAAGTTCACGTAAACTTTATGCGCTCAGCAGGCCCTGACGTACAAGATATGGCAAGCCAGGCCATGATGGTTGGTCGAGCGCTTAACAAAGACGTGGAAGTGAATGGCGCTATTTTCAGCCACATTCACAGAGACCGTAAACTCATCGCCAGCAAAGAAGATTTGCAAGCTATTTTAGCCAGAACCGGCATTACTGCTGAGCAATTCGACAAAGCCTGGGACAGTTTTGCGGTAAAAGGCATGATGGGTAAAAATGCTAAACTTATCAATGAGTTCCGCCGCCATGTTAGCGGCGTGCCTAACTTCATCGTTAACGGTAAATACCAAGCCACCTTCCAGCGCGGCATGTCTGCCGATGACATGGTGGATTTGATCGTTTGGTTAAGTGAACTGGATTAATTCCTTCAATTATTGGCACGTTAGCAGCGCGCTTAACGTGCCAATGTATCGCCTCATTCCTCTCGGCTTGGGATAACCTGTTTCATTGATCACCCTCTCCACTATACAACTACTTGATGTGCTGCTCAGATCCTTAGCCTGCGGTCAGTTATTGCACTTGTTACGACCACTACTTACCGGGCACCTATCGCCCTCAAATTTGAGTAGACCGTTACTCATTTGTAGCATTATTGCTTATCTGGCGCTGACAGCCCCCATAGCTAATGAGCATTATGGCTGGCTTCGCCCGCCACTGCTGCTGTTTACCGATCTAACCAGTTACGCATTGCTCAATTATTATTGGCTTTCTACACGTGGCGTGACGCTGTGGTCAGTATTACCTAAACTGTTAAAAACTCTGACAATCTTGTGGTTCTTCAGTTTAGTCATCCTGTTCTTCGGCTACGCAGGTAAAGCCATGTTACACGACATCAATCACATGGTGGGCTTTGGGCTGTTGCTGGTCATACTCATTGACAGTGTCTTTCACTATTCTGACGATCTGGTAGAGCGGCGTAGACTTATGCGGCGTTTAATGATGATTGGCATCAGTTTTTACATGCTATTACTGACAATGATTGAATTGCTATTCAATCAGTTAAAAGACGACCCCTACTTTAGTTTCGGCAATGCTTTATTGGCATTCATCTTAGTTTGCATTTACGCGCGGCCCTCACTTTCCATTGAAGCCAACACAGAGCCAGAAGCTCAGCGTGAAAGTCGAGAAAAAACAAGTGAACAACGGTCAGAAAATATAAAGATGGCTGAACTGACGCGCCTTAAACAGTTAATGGATTCTGGTTTTTATACTGAACATAATTTGTCCATTGGTAAATTGGCCCGTGAACTCAAACTTCCTGAACACCGGGTAAGACAGCTCATTAACAACCATTTGGGTTATGATAATTTCTCTCATTTTATCAATAGCTATCGCATCCCTGCTGTGTGTAAAAAGTTACGAGATCCGGCACGAACAAAAGAGCCAATTTTAACCTTGGCTTTGGAAACCGGTTTTAATTCAATCGCCTCGTTTAACCGCAGTTTTAAAAAGGAAAAAGGCGTTACCGCATCAGAATTTCGCAATCGGATTTAAAACTGCACCTGTTTTTTCAAAAATGAGCAGACTTTCAGGAGCAGTATTCATAACTTACGGCGCAATACGTTCTAACTAAAAAGGGATGTGAATGCGCAGATTATTGTACATTTCTTCATTATTACTTATCTTGCCTGGACTTTATTTTATTGCCCCGGTTTATCAGTTTTACGCCCACAGAGGTGAGGCACCGATGCCTTTTTGGGGATACCTGACACTAGCGGTAGAATCGCCTACAAGTAGCGAAGTACATGTGTCTCAATATGAACAGGCAGCGACACAGGCAATTGCGCTTTTGACTGAACATCAGAAAAACATGTATGCGCCGGGCATTTCTGCGGCCATTGCGATTGATGGTGAGTTAGTTTGGACAGGCACCGCCGGCTGGGCCGATATTGCAGCGCAAGAGCCAATGAGCAGCGCCACGCAATTTCGAATAGGTAGTACTTCCAAGGCGCTCACCTCCACCCTGCTGGCCAGATTGGTGCAAGAAAAGCAGTTGTTGCTTGATACGCCGCTCAGTGAATACAAACTAAGTGAACTCAATCCAAACTGGAAAGATATCACCGCCCGACAGTTAAGTTCTCATATGTCAGGTTTACCCCATTACAAAGACAACACTGAATTTAGCGGGCTATATCGCAGTATCGCGCTGAATTCCAGCTACCCGGATGTTAACGATGCGGTTAGCCTGTTCGATGAAAGTGAGTTGTTATTTTCTCCCGGTGAGGATTTCAGTTACTCGAGCTATGGATCGGTTTTACTCAGTGCTTTGATACAAGAGGCCGGGCAAATCTCCTATCAAAGTTTAATGAACAAACTGGTTTTGCAGCCACTTGAAATGCAAGCCACTTTGCCCACTGCGGCGCAAGTGGATTTTGAAAATAATGCTGAACACCTGGCCACTTTTTACTGGCGAGAACACGATAATGCGACACGAGTTCGCCCCTGGAGAGATGTCGACTTAAGTCACCGCTTGGCAGGAGGTGGCTTTATCTCTACACCATCAGATCTGGTAAAGCTCGGCAACGGATTTATTGATGAGGACTTTATCAATGAAGCAATCAGAGCGCAGTTCTGGACACCGCAACAACTAAACAATGGCGAGGTTAATGAACAGCATTACGCCATTGGCTGGCGTGTACATCAAACAAAATTAAGCGACGAGATAGGTGATGTTTTAGTGGCCAACCATGGCGGCGTTTCAAGAGGTTCACAAAGCTGGCTCATGGTCATACCCGAGTACAATGCCGTTATCGCTCTTAACACGAACTGCAAAACCACTCAATTTTGGGATTTTGCCAAAGTATCAAAGCCCATCGCCAGTCTGTTTTTACTGGCAAAAGCAGAACTAACAGCAGTTAGTCCTGGATAAAAGACAATAGTTTGTGTTTATTGGCCCTGGAGACGGTGAGCTCCAGGCCGTTTTTCAGTCTGATCTTGTAGTCGCCGCGCTCATTGGGCAACAATTCACTAATATAGGAAATACGAACGATAGAGGAACGATGGATGCGAATAAAGTCTCTGGGATTGAGCTGATTTTCAATGCCATTCATGGCTTCCCGATGCAAAAAATGCTGACCATTGTCCAGATGGATTTCTACGTAGTTACCCGCACCCAGGATATAGTTCACTTCGCAGACGTTGACTAAGCGAATGCGCTTTAAATCTTTGATCACGATGCGGCTTTTATAACGCTGTTCGCGCTCATCTTGCATCGCGTCGAACAACTCTCCCAGTTCATTAAAATTAATGCGCTGCTCGCGTTTTTGACACTGCTCTCTGGCTCGCGTAAAAGCCTGTTCAAAACGAGCGTCATCGAAGGGTTTCAATAAATAATCGATGGCGTTGAGTTCAAACGCACTAATGGCGTATTGATCATAAGCAGTGACAAAAACCACAGCGGCTTGCTCCCCCAGTGCCTTTGCCACTTCAAGGCCTGACTTACCCGGCATTTCGATATCCAAAAATACCATCTCAGGTTGGAAGCTCTGAAACACCTCGATTGCTTGATTACCATTACTAGCAAAAGCTATGTCTGTAACTTCAGGATAACCTTCCAGCAGTACCTGCAAATTTTTTTGCGATAACTGCTCATCATCAACCACTAATACCTTCATGTTTATTCTCCAGTGGGTAACCTGACAAGGGTTTCGAAATAGCCGTCCTTGCACTCTTTTAATTGCAACTGATATTCATCACCATAAATACGCGTCAATCGTTTGTGGCTATTTTCGATGCCAATACCAAATCCCTTGTGCTGCTTATCGGCAATAAATCGGTTGCGCATCTTCACCACCAACTCGTCACCTTCACTGTATATTTTTAGTTGGATAAGGTTGTCGTCTGATTCCAGGCGAGAGCCATGCTGTACGGCATTTTCAACAATAGGTTGCAGTAGCATGAAAGGCACATCGTATTGCAGGCATTCGGATTCAACATCGATATCCACCTCGAGTTTGTTCACGAAACGCATTTGCTGAATAGTAAGGTAGCTATTAATGAATTCCATTTCCTGAGCTAAGGTGGTCATCTCGTTATTTTGATGTTCCAGTACTTTGCGCAACATCTGACTCAATTCGCTCAAGGCTATCAGCGCCTGGTCTTTGTCTTGCAGGCGAATCGGACTGGCAATGCTGTTTAAAGTGTTAAACAAAAAGTGCGGATTAAGTTGAGCTTTGAGTGCATCAAGTTCAGTTTGTAAAAGTTGATGAGCTAACTCTCGATTGCGTTTTTGCTCGTTGGCAACTTTCGCTTCTGATTTCCTGGTATAGGCAATGCTGACGATAGCAGCGTAAATGATCATGTCGAAATGGAAAGGGCCGGTGATCAGCGTGGGCAAGAGTTTTTCTACATTTTCCCAATGTAAGTTACCAAATTGCATGAGTGTTGCGCTGAGTAAGGATGCTGACCAAATAGTCGGCATCAAAACCATAAATAAAGCCAGGTTATCCCGCACGTGCAACCATACACTGCGCTTTTGCTCAGGGAACATAGCAATACAGGCGGAAACAAAGGGCGCAAACCAGATATAATGACCCCACCAGGGAATGTAAATCAGCCATGTATCAAGATAAGTGGTTTCGTGTCCCGCCTCAATTTGTCGGCTATACGACAACCAGGCAGCGATACTATTGAGCCCCAACCAGGTCAGTGTATTAGTCAGTAAAAATACCCTTCCCGGCAAGTGTTGTAGCAATTTTCGCAACATCTAATTCGCATCTTATTAATCAGCAGACCATTATCTCTGTTGTATATGATTCAGGCAAATTCATCACAGTGACGAGCCTCTTTAAGGGGGAATAATGACATCAAAATCACTCCAATTTGCGTATTTTTTGCTCCAGTTTTGGACTTTTTAAGCCAAAACAACGCCATTACGCGCACCTCATAACACGACACCTCCATTTCACACCATCTTCTATATTCGCCGTGTATAAAGGCCTGTAAAACCTGGCAGGTACTCACTCAACCTGTCCACAGCCGTTTTCCGCCATATCACATCCTGAACCTACCCATTGGTGGATCTCAACTGGTAGGCAATCTCGTCTGAGCTTAGTTTGCTTGCTGGATTCGTCCAAAAATAATCATAAAAACGGGCTCGAGCGAAAGCACGAGTCCCCAGGAGAAACACATGTTTAAGTACAACAAACTAACGACAGCTATCGCGTTTGCTGTAGCCAGTAGTACCTTTTACTTGCCAGCCATGGCTCAGGAATCGGAAGAAAGCGCTGACCAGGTGGAAAAGATCGCGGTAACAGGTTCGCGTATTCAGCGCACTAACCTGGTAAGTACTAGTCCAGTCACTGAAATTTCTGCAGAAGATATTGCCATTTCGGGTGTCACCAGAATGGAAGACTTGCTGAACGATATGCCTCAGATATATGCTGCACAAACATCTGCCATTGCCAATGGTGCAACGGGTACGGCAACGGTAGACCTGCGAAACCTTGGTTCCACCAGAACGCTTACCTTACTTAACGGCCGTCGCCTGCCAGCAGGCTCTCCGCAAGCGGGTGGTATTGGTGCCGACATCAACCAAATACCTGCCGCACTTGTAGAAAGAGTGGAAATTCTCACTGGTGGTGCTTCCGCAACCTACGGCTCAGACGCCATTGCCGGGGTAGTTAACTTTATCCTGAAAGATGACTTCGAAGGCATTAGTCTGGATTATCAATACAGTTTCAATCAGCACGATAACGACAATGGCCGTTTGCAACAGCTCAATGCCGACGCAAACTTTACCGCGCCCAATGGCAGTGTCACTGATGGTGAAACCCACGACTTCAGCTTGATCCTTGGTGCCAATACAGCGGATGGCAAAGGTAACGTTACCCTTTACGCCACGGTACGCGATATCGGCTCCGTTATCCAGGGCGACAGGGACTATGCTCACTGTGCCATCAGTGGTGTACCCAATGGCTGTGTCGGTTCAGGTACAATAGCGGAAGGTCGTGTTACCGACTTTGCGACCTATGATTTTATCGTATCAGGGGATCAGTTTCTAAATCGCAACGGCGAGACTTTTAACTTCGCGGAAGTGAGCTATTACCAACGCCCTGATGAGCGCAAAACATTTGGTGCCTTTGGTCACTATGAAGTGGATGAAAAGCTGGATATCTATGCAGAAGTAAACTTCATGGATGACCGCAGTGTCTCCGGTATCGCTCCTTCCGGCGCATTCTTTGTAACCAGCACGCTTAACTGTAATAACCCACTTCTGTCCGATCAACAGTTCGACGCACTCTGTGCCTCGCGCGGCTTCGGTATGGACGATACGGTGACTGCATTTGTGGGCAAGCGAAATGTAGAGGGCGGCCAACGCCTCGATGACCTGCGCCATACGTCATTCCGCGGTGTTATCGGTGCCCGCGGCATGATTGACGAAAACTGGAACTATGATGTTTTTGCCAACTATGGCTCAGTAACATTCAGTCAATTGTTCAAAAATGATTTATCCACTACTGCCATTACCAGAGCCTTGAACGTGGTAACAGACCCGAATACTGGCGATCCAGTTTGTCAGTCAGTATTAGACGGCTCTGACCCTAACTGTGTGCCTTACAACATCTTTACTACAGGCGGTGTTACTCAGGCTGCGCTTAACTACATCAGTTTACCACTGGTTTCCAAGGGTAATACGGTCACCAAACAAATCAGTGGTTACCTGGCCGGTGACTTAACCGACTACGGCATTAAATTACCTGGCAACAGCTTGGGTGTTAACATTGTAGTAGGTTTGGAGCATCGGGAAGAATCACTGGAATTCGATCCGGATAATGCTTTCCAGACAGGTGATGGTGCAGGACAAGGTGGCCCAACTGCAGCCGTTTCTGGTGAATACGATGTCAGTGAATTTTTCACCGAAATGAGTATTCCTCTACTGGAAGATAGCAGCATCGCAGAACAGCTCACTTTAGAACTGGCCTATCGTTATTCTGATTATTCCACAGGTCAGGATACCAATACCTACAAGTACGCTGCTGACTGGCAAATCAATGAGCAAGTTCGCGTTCGAGGTAGCTTCCAACACGCGGTACGCGCCGGTAATGTGCGAGATTTATTCCGTCCGCAATCGCTGGGATTGTACAACATGAACGAAGACCCTTGTGCCGGAGCAACGCCGCTTTACACCTTTGAGCAATGTGCTCGCACCGGTGTGACGGAAGCACAGTACGGCATCATTGCCGACAACCCGGCCGGGCAGTATAACTCCATCACCGGTGGCAACCCTGACCTTGAGCCTGAAGAGTCAGATACTGTGTCCTTTGGTTTGATTATCGCACCAGAGTTCCTGCCTGGTTTTGACCTGGCGTTGGATTATTTCAATATTGACGTACAGGGCGCAATCTCTAACGTACCGGAGCGCTTCATTCTGGACCAATGTGCTTTCACTGGTGCTGATGAGTTCTGTAGCCTAATCAACCGTGATCCAGGCCGAGGAACACTGTGGATTGGTAACGACAACATTGTAGCCACTGATATTAATATTGGTTTCTTCGAAACCTCAGGTGTCGACTTTGACGCGTCTTATCGCTTTGAGCTATCTGATATGGGCGCAGTTAAAGTGAACCTGGTAGGTACCTATCTGACCAAGTGGGACCAAAAGTCCACACCTGATGCTCCTGTGGTTGAATGTAAAGGTTATTGGGATCGCTCCACTTGTGGTGCCCCAACCCCTGACTTGCGTTCTAACCTGAAGGTTACCTGGGAAACACCTTGGGATGCTTCAGTAACGGCCACCTGGAGACACTTTGGCGAAACAGAGGAGCTGAACGGCGGACCAACGACTTTGTCTGCACAGAACTATCTGGATATCGCTTCAACCTGGCAAGTTACTGACCATACCGGTTTGCGTTTTGGTATCAACAACCTGTTGGATAGAGAGCCTCCTATCGTGCCAAACACACCATCAGGTATCGGTAATGGTAATACTTTCCCGGGGCCATTTGACGCCATGGGCAGATATATCTTTGCTGGTGTAAACGTCACATTCTAATGACCCAAGCCACCCATCGCGGGTGGCTTTTTTTAAGGAGGATACATGAAAAACACTTTGAGTCTTATCTGTAGCGCAATATTAGTCACAACCCTTACAGGTTGCATCTCTAACTCGGCCGAGTTAGCCAAAATCAATGAATGTCAGGATAATAAAGCACTACCTCAATGCTTAAGCGAGGAACAAAAGCAACGCCTTGGTTTTCAGTGTAAAAACACCACGGTAACTGGCTCCCGATTACCTGTGCGTCAATGCACCACGGCAGCACAGCGAGCAGCAGCAAATGCCGCAGCAAAAGATATGGTGAACCGCATGCAGACCCAAGGACAACCGCAAAAAGGCAATTAAAACGCTGAAAAAGTATAGAAGTGGTCTAATCCACTGAGCAGATTAGATCATTTAGCTTGACCGGAAAAACTGCGGGCCGCCTGAATACTGGGAAACAACTTTAACAGCAATCCTCTGGCCTGTTGTGCAAGTCGCTCGTCTTGCGATTCATCCAGCATCCACAACCAGGTATTTATCATTGTTTTGGAGATGTTGAAGTGATCCATTTTGTGCCCCAAAGTAACAGAATGAAAATGTTTATTTTACCTATTCGGTTATAATACTACTCCAAAAAAGCAGAATGTGAATCCCCTCCCTCATTTTTTGTTCTTAAACCCTATTTCGCTCCACAATTGTTGTAGAAGTTCTTAATTGTTGCATTGAAAAAACAGATAAAACCGTTACCCTTTAGGGCTCTTCATTCTGCCTTTTATCGATTATGCATAGCAGCTACCGACTTCCCGCCTCCTGGGCACCGCACCTGATGCCACTATTAATATCTATGCTAATGAGTGGCTTAGTGGCGTTAGTGGTAACCCTCAAGCTCTATGATGGCAATCAGTCGTTGTTTTTCACCTGGTTTAACTCCTGGCTGTCCAGTTGGGTTATTTCCTATCCCTGTTTACTGGTGGTAATACCGCTAGTCAAACGCATTGTTGCTTGGGTAACTCACCCTGCGAAATCTGAATAAATGGCTTGTTTGCGAATATAAAAAAGGAGGCCATAGGCCTCCTGCAACACACTTAGATAACTGCGGGGAACACAATAACCCCGCAGTTTTGGGAGAGCTTAGAAGTTAGCTCGGAACTGCACACCGAAGTAACGGTCTGCATCACGCGGCACCTGATAACGGAAACCGTCACCACTGTATGTGGTAAAGAAGCTTTCATCCGTCAGATTTTTACCAATCAGGGTTACGCGGTATTGATCGTCTCGGAAAGAGAAACCAACGCTGGCGTTAAGCAAACCATAATCCGGCAGATACAAAGGCGAAGATTCGCGATCGACCCCAGCATCCAGGAAGTTAGCCACCTGATCGTCTGTGTAAACATAGCTGGCATTATAGATAACATTCATGTTTTCCAGCTCTTGGGTATAGTCCATACCCACTGAGTATTTCAGGTCAGGTGAGAATGGTACGTCTGCACCTGAGCGGCCACCACAATCTGGTTCATTGAGTGGACATTCGAACTTGTCGATTTCCGCGGTAACACTGGCAAGACCCGCATTGATAGTAAGATTGTCCGTTGCCTGCCATAAAATATCTGCTTCGAAACCTTCGGTGATGACAGAACCCGCATTAGTCAATCGGGTAATGGTAACACCGCCGGTGTTATCGAAGTTATTCGCCTGGAAGCCATCAATTTCAGTGCGGAATATAGCTGCGTTGAACAGGATGTCGCGGCTGGCATACTTATAGCCCAGCTCATAAGCATCAGACGTTTCTTCACCAATGGGGCGAGTATCGTTGAGGCTCATATTGTAGAAAACGTTAAAGCCCGGTCCTTTATAACCTTGCGAGTAGGTGAAGTAGGTCATACCCGCATCTTCAAAGTCGTATTGAGCACCCAGCTTAACTGACACGTTTGTTTCGCTCACCGAACCACTGAAGTCGGTATTAAGCGCAGCTTCACGCACACCGACACCTTTGCGGCCGTATGGGTCATTACTGACGCGATTGTGTTTATAGCTCACTTCATCATCGGTATAGCGAATGCCCATCAACAAGCGGAAGTCATCTGAAACGTGGTATTTCGCATCACCGAATACTGCCCAGTTGTTAAACTCGGTTTCCATGTAAGCAGTGGCGCTAACGATGTCATTGGCATTACAAGTGATGCCTTCAGCGGCGATGTAGTCAGCAACCTGTTGATCTGTGGGGTTAGCTATGCCTTCAGAATTGGTCAGGTGATAGCGAATGGCATTGTTCAAATGGCTGTTGGGATTAGGATTTCCGTCGCCATCCAGGTAGTTATTGTTTTGACAACTGGCATCACGGGTAAAGTTTCGCTCTGAACTCATATCCCATAAATAGGCACCTACTTGCCAATCAAACTTACCTTGAGTTGTCGACGCCAGACGAATCTCCTGAGAGAACTGTTTCCAGCTCTGTGGACCGATGTCATGTAACTGGAATGGGGGGTTATTGTTGAAGGTGACGATTTCGTCCGAGTCTCCTGCAATCGAAGTGAAATCCCCTTCCCGCCACTCGGTATTATCCCAGGTGCGATACGCCGTGATAGAGGTCAAGGCAAAGGTATCAAAGTCAGTATCTAACTGAACCGAGAAAGCAGTAGTTTCATCCACTGTACGAGACTCAAAATCATGGTCAATTAAACGCTGATCTAAATCAAGGTTGGCGCCATTTGTAGGTGCCGCTTCTGAGTCGTTATTGCGATTACTTAAGCGCCCTTCGATATCGGCACAGCAATCATCATCAGAGCGCACGTTTTCAAAGATAAACAGCATCTTAGTGTCGTCGGTAACATCAACATCTAACATGCCACGAACGCCTTCTTTGTCGTAGCCGTTCACTGTTTCGTTGTTGTAAACATTAAACAGATTACCGTCAAAAGCCGACTTGGTGAACACCAGACTGCCCGCGGCGGTATCGGTGATTTCACCCTGGATTTTGCCTTTTAGCTTGTATTCGTTGTCCTGGAAAATGGTAGCTTCCACCATGCCCTCAGTTGCACCTGTTGGGCGTTTGGTGGTGATGTTAACCACACCCGCTGAAGCATTTTTACCAAACAGCGTACCCTGTGGACCGCGCAATACTTCAATGCGTTCTAGATCATACAAATCCGTAAATGCCTGACCGGAACGCCCTAGTACTACGCCATCAACCACAGTAGAAACACTCGGTTCTGCCGCAACACTGAAAGAGATTGTACCAATACCACGCACGGTAATGGCAGAGTTACGCGTTGTGGTCCCCTTTCTGAAACTCACAGAAGGAACCAGATTTTGCAGCCCTTCAAAGTTAGAAGAAAAAGTCGAATCAATTTGTTCACTACGCAAAACTGATACTGCGACCGGAACATCCGATACTCGCTCTACCCGTTTTTGTGCAGTAACTTCGATAGTTTCAAAGCCGCCTTTTTCTTCTGACTCTTCCTGTGCAAGTGCAACAGATTGAGTGGCCATAACAGCTAATGCTGACGCGACCGCAACCGCGATTTGTTTTCTATATGCCCGCATGTGTCTTCTCCGACATTTCATTTTTATTTTGGTCAGAAACAGTGAGATACCGCCCCTGCCTGGTAGTCTGCCGTGTTATTAGTGGGTCTTGATCGGTGATCTTCGCCCTTTGTTGTAGTACAGAGTTTTTGTTTTTCGTTGTGTAACGCGCCTGATTCAGGTCGCAATTTAACTATAGTCAAGAAACAACAAGTGCTATTAACAACTTGTAAATGCCTCAAACCTATTAGTTACATGTCATTAACATAACTGCTAACAAACACTTTTACAATAGATATCTTATATAAGACCTAAAAAAACCAAAAAATCCCCTCCTGCCCCTTTAAAATAAGGCTCAGGAGAGGCGCATTAGCTAACTTCTCTGCCTATTTTTTGCAAGCTATCTGCATAAGTTTTATGCCAATGGCGTAACGCGTAACTACTCAACAAGAAGTTACTGACAATGATTAGAAACACCACCAGCCAGAACATATCGCTCAATCCCCCCACGATACCTATCGGTGAAAAGAATACATAAAGTAAAATAATGCATGACAACATGGTAATAGCTGCTGGAAACGCCCATTTCCATGGCACCAGACTGACGGTATCTTTGCGTTCGTAATGCCAATCTTTTTCAAGGGGATACATTCTGCCCACGATCGCCATGATGGCCACTTCAATAACGAAAAGGATGGCGTAGATATGGATAAAGTTAATCTCTACTTCAAATACAAACTTTAGTAATGCATAGGCGATTACGTGGAAAACAATGACAATCTTAGCCCCCAAAGCAGGAACATGATTGGAGAACAGGCCCACCAATACGATGGCAATAACAGGGATGTTATAAAAGCCGGTGAAAATACGAATAATCTGCCATAAACCTTCTGGTGCAAACATCAATAGCGGCGCCACAATAAAGGAAAAGAGGGCAATGACCACACTGGCAATTTTAGCCACCTTTATTAGCTCTTTGTCTTCCACTTTGTCATCTTTGAGGGGAGCGTAAACGTCTAAAACAAACAATGTGGCAGCACTGTTGAGTAAGGAATTGAAGGAGCTGAATACCGCGCCTAACAAAACAGCGAGAAAGAAACCTGAGAGGTAGAGGGGCAGCACATCTTTAACCAAACGAGGATAAGCCAAATCGATACTTTGCAGCTGTTCGCCTTGATACAAGTGAAATGCGATAACGCCCGGCAGCATCATCATGAAAGGCACTAATAGTTTAAAATAACCAGAGAACAATACGCCCTTTTGACCTTCAGCCAGACTGGCAGCCCCTAAGGTTCTCTGAATAACATACTGGTTAGTACCCCAATAGAATAAGTTAGCAAAAATCATCCCGGTAAAAATGGTGCCAAAAGGCACGGGGTCGGTATCGGCACCGATGGCATTTAACTTGTCGGTATCTTCAGTAAAGACCGTTTCCATGCCATTTAGGACGCTGCCATCGCCCAAGGCTGCAAAGCCTAAGATAGGCACTAAAATACCGATAATCAAAAGACCAATACCGTTGATGGTATCGGAAACAGCGACAGCTTTGAGCCCACCAAAAATGGCATAAACCGCTCCCACTGTGCCCACGGTTACAATAGTAACAACCAATGCAATTTCATAACTTACGCCCAGCAATGCAGGGACATCGAAAAGCCTCAATACCGCTACCGAGCCCGCATAAAGTACGGAAGGAATGGTGATCAGGCCGTAGCCCACCATAAACAACACCACCGTCATGCGACGCACAGTATCGTCAAATCGTCCTTTGAGAAATTCAGGTAAGGTTGAGAAAGCCCCAGCCAGATAACGGGGTAAAAAGATCATCGCCATGATGATAGTGGCGAATCCCGCAGTAACTTCCCACGCCATGGCACTCATATTGTACCCATAGGCGGAACCATTCAATCCGATCAGCTGCTCTGCAGACAGGTTAGTGAGCAACATTGAGCCTGCAATAAAAGTCCCGGTTAGACCTCGCCCGGCAAGAAAGTAGCCATCCTTAGAGTCCACGACACCTTTGGTTTTCTGCCAGGAAATCCAGGCCACCAGCCCCATAAAAAATACGCAAGATAGCAGTGTCGTGATGACTTCTTGTATTTCCATAATGTGCTCACTTTATTAATTTTTTTGCATGGCTTACTTTAAGATAGCGGTTTTCAACCACAACGCGAGTATCAAAGCTCGTGTTGGGTCGTGGCTCACCAACTCTCTAATTCCAATTCGTCAATCGAGAGCTCATTGAGGTGAGTGACGGGTTTGGCTAACTGTAACTCCGCTCCAGCTCTCACAAACACAGCTATCTCTTTCAAGGCGAGGTGCATTTTTAGTACCCGACCACCAGTAAAGCTTTCTCTGTTGTCCAATCGCTGCCAATCACCGTGAGGCAGGTAAACCGTGACTTTGCCACCAGAGCGATAAACGGGAGCCACTAAAATATCGTCCCCAAACATAAACTGATCTTCAAATGGCCAGGCCGCTGGATCGTCAGGAAAAGCCAGGATCATCGCTCGTTGCACCGGTAATCCGGTTTCACTGGCAATGGCCATGTATTTTTTAAGATAGGGAAGCAATTGATAACGCAGGCTCAAGGCTGCATTGGCAGCATCTCTTGCCTCGTCACCGTAGCTCCAGGGTTCTCGCTGACCAATACCATGCAAACGCATGTGCGCAGAAAAAACGCCCGCCTGACACCAGCGAACATAGAGTTCCGGGTCTCGTGTATCTTTGAAAAAGCCACCGACATCCGTGGCATAAAATGGCGCCCCGGAAAGTCCCCAGCTGATACCACCGCGAACATTAGCAGCCAGTCCGCCCCAATCAGCCTGGGGATCGCCCCCCCATTGGGCAGGGTAACACTGAGAGCCAGTCCATGCGGAGCGGCTAAACAGAAACGGACCATTTTTACTGTACCTCGCCGCAGCTTCATACACACAGCGGTTGTACAGCAAAGAATAAACATTGTGCAGTGCCATACCGGTTTCACCGTTATGGGCTTGCATGTGGGGGTCTTCGATCTGCTCACCAAAGTCGGCTTTGATCATATCCACACCCAAGTCAAACAAGGGTTTGTGAGCGTCCCGCCAGAATGCGAATGCCTCGGGGTGAGTAAAATCGACAATGCCAGATTCCGGCAAAGGCGTTAATACCTCACCAAAGGCACTCATATCCCATTGATAGCGGAAGGCTTCACCAGTGCGAGTGTCTTTAATAAGCCAGCCCTTATCTGCCATCTTCTTGAATAATGGATTAACGACTGATACTAGCGGGTATTCCCATATACAAATCTTAAAATCCAGCGCTTTTAACTGATCCATAACCACCTTGGGGTCTGGATAGCGTTTGGCATCCCATTCAAAGGCAAATCGTGTATCCGTGTCCTGCCAGGCTCGGCCATCGAGGGTGATTACATCACAATGCATGCCTTGCTCACGTACAGCTTTAGCCGTAGCCAGCAACTCATCGGCATCTTTGTAATAAGCCTTGGAGAGAATGACGCCCAAGCTCCACTCTGGTGGAATCGGCGCTCTTCCCGTCAGCTCGGTATACTGTCTGAGCATATCGGCACCGACATTGTCAGCTTCAGAGGTGAAGACAAAGACATCCAATCGCGGATCTTCCAGCAACACACCATAAGCTCGCTGTGACCAGGGCGCATAGCCAACGCTATGAGTTACTGGTGCAGGTGTATGAACAAACACACCCCAGCCCTCTGGACTCCAACAAAATGGCGTATTCTTATAGGAAATTTCAGCATTCACTCCCAAGGCATCATGATTGAAGGAGCGCACTAGCTGACCGCGTTTATCTAATTTGCCCCATTTTTCTCCCAAGCCATAGACGGGTTCGTCGCTCTGCAGATCAAAAGCCATAAACCAGCCTTCATCGACTTTTGCTAATGGTGGCAACCTTAAAGAGCGCACAAAGTGGCCATCATTTGGTGTTTTTTGAACCACTTTATTACTGTGTTTAAGACAAAACTGAAAAGGTTGATGTTGAATTTCCAGCGTTTTCTCACCTGCTTTAATTGACGTGTGATATTCATCACCAAAAATCTCGCAAGTCGGAAACTCTGGCATCCTTTTCAACATACCATAATCATAGTCATTCTTCGGGCCTATCTGGAAACGAAAGCCACTTTCAAACAGTGAAATGGATATATCACCCCCATCGGAAGGAATAATCACTGCACCGCTTGTGTCTAAAAAAGCTGTACCGGTGCAATTCAATTGCGCTATATCGTTCCAGGCGGGAACAGGGAGTGTGAATCCACTCATTTGCGTCTCCTTGAGAAAAGCTGAGTTATAACCGTGCAATCCTTAGATCAGCCACTATACTCATCTTGTGTCTTATATAAGTTACAAAACAGTTTACGAAATGCTATGCTGCAAGGCAATAACAATCTATTAACATTTTTAAGGGTCAGTAGCACAAAGGTCTCTTCTGCAAAATAACGCGGGATTTTTCACAATTGAACAAAATTTTGAATCTTTTAACTTTAAATAAGTCAAAATTTCGATTTAAGTTGTATTGCTTTAGACATCTTTGATCCTTACAGGTTAAACTCTGCAAACGCCAAAAATGGAAGCAGAACCTTGTTTCGACCATTGGCAAAAAGAGCAGGAAAAAGAAAGACAAAATGAAAGGTAGCAAATTCGACAACAAAATGAGTCCGGGCGGTCTGGCCTTCCAACCGCTGTATAAACAAGTCGAAGAACATGTCACCCAGCTTATTGTGGAGCAACGCTGGAAACCCGGGGAGATGCTGCCTAATGAGTTTCAACTTGCTGAAGAATTTGGTGTAAGCCAAGGCACCGTGCGCAAGGCCCTGAATACGCTCACACAATCCAAAGTGCTCACCAGAAGACAAGGTGTGGGCACGTTTGTCTCTGAACACACAGGTCACCAGGCCCTGTATCGCTTTTTCCCTGTGGTAGAAGATAATCAGGCACCGCAATTACCAGAGGCAGAAATCGTCTCTTTCCAACTACAATCCCCTTCAGTAGATGTGGCCAAACAGCTGGATTTAAGCGCTAACGAGCAAGTGGTGCATTTATCCCGCAAACGTTTAATTAATGATATCGCTTGTTTATTGGAAGATATCTATCTGCCGGAAAAATACTTTCCGGGTTTGCACGAAATGGCAGAATTACCACACACCCTATATCATTTTTATCAACTTAATTTTAATCTCACCGTCCACAAAACCACAGACCGGATAAAAGCCATATTGGCGGATGAGAAAGATGCCGAAATTCTGGGTATTAACAAAGGCGATCCGCTATTGATGTTCACTCGACTTACTCGCTCTCTAGAGGGTAAGCTAATTGAATTTCGCGTTAACCGCTGTCGTTCAGACAATTATCATTACCTTGTGGATCTCGACTAACTGTTGCGGTTTCCGGCAAGTACTCTTGCGCAATACGCCTGGCCTTGTCTGCCATACACTCATAGCTGGCTTGTATCACATTCATCAGTGCACTGAATAAAAATCATGCAATATTGATTTGACATTTATTATATTAGACATACACTAGGTCTTATATAAGACACAAGATTGCTAAACCATATAGGCTGGACTTGTTGCAGCTAGAGTTTGTTATCGAGAATCAAGAGAGAGAGTTAAATGTCACAGAAGAAAATGCCAGAAGTCGGCCTTGGATTGTGGAAGATTGCCCCTGAAGATTGTGCTCAGTCCGTATACGATGCGATTTCCGTGGGCTACAGACACCTGGACAGCGCCTGTGACTACGGCAACGAAAAGCAAGTGGGTGAAGGCATCAAGCGCGCCATCGAAGATGGTTTATGCACTCGCGATGATCTGTGGATCACCTCTAAGCTTTGGAATACCTACCATGCAAAAGAGCATGTTAAGCCGGCGCTGGAACGCACTTTAAGCGATTTAGGTTTGGATTATCTGGATCTGTATCTCATTCACTTCCCTATTGCGCAGCAATTTGTCCCCTTTGAGACTCGTTATCCGCCAGAGTGGTTTTACGAACCAGATGCTGCCGAACCCAAAATGGAATTTGCCAAGGTGCCTTTAGCCGAAACCTGGCAAGCAATGGAAGCGCTAGTGGATGATGGCCTGACCCGAGAAATAGGTGTGTGTAACTATAACTCAGCGCTACTTATGGATTTGATGAACTACGCTAGCGTGAAACCATATGCTTTACAGATAGAGTCACATCCTTACTTAACCCAGGAAAAACTGATTAAACTGGCCAAGGGCTTTGGCTTAAAAGTTACCGCGTTTTCGCCACTGGGGGCACTGTCTTATCTGGAGCTCAATATGGCAGAGCAAAACGAATCGGTACTAGTGCAAGAAGCCGTTAAAGCTGCTGCAGCGAGAACCGGAAAAACCGAAGCTCAAGTAGTGTTGCGCTGGAACGTACAGCGAGGCTGCGCCATTATTCCAAAAAGCTCTAAATTACATCGCCTGAAGGAAAATCTGGATATCTTTGATTTTAGTCTCAACGACGACGAAATGCAGGCGATATCCGCACTGAATGCCAACAAACGTTTTAACGATCCTGGTGATTTCTGCCAGGCAGCATTCAATACACATTGTCCCATTTACGACTAGGAGATGCAGGTGAAAATGATAGAATTAAGCAAAGTAGACAGCCAACTACAAGTGGGAGAGAGTACCTTCCCTGCAATCGTCGAAAACAAACCCGGGTTTACAACTTTGGAAGATTGCATCTCTTGGGTTAAAGCCAATCAGGCAGAGCTTGAAACAGAGCTCAGTAGCGCAGGCGCGTTACTTTTCAGGGGCTTTCCCATAGATTCAGCAGAAACCTTTGATGCCTTTTCAGCGGCGTTTGGTTATGCCAACTTTACCTATCAGGAATCGTTATCGAATGCGGTGAGGATCAACTTTACTGAGCGAGTATTTACCGCCAATGAAGCCCCCAAAGACGTAGAGATCTACCTGCATCACGAAATGGCGCAAACTCCGATTTATCCAAGTAAGCTGTTTTTCTTCTGCAAGACGGCGGCCGACACCGGCGGTGCCACTCCCTTG
This sequence comes from Planctobacterium marinum, assembly GCF_036322805.1. Classification (GTDB taxonomy): domain Bacteria; phylum Pseudomonadota; class Gammaproteobacteria; order Enterobacterales; family Alteromonadaceae; genus Planctobacterium; species Planctobacterium marinum_A. The sequence goes on from NZ_AP027272.1 coordinate 4,485,594, forward strand.
TGTCGCTCTGATGCGCTGTTTACTGAGATGCAAAAGCAAGCACCTGAATTGGCAAAAGATTTCGAAGATAAAGGGGTAAAATATACTACGCGTATGCCGGGTGCCGATGACGCCAATTCCGGTCAGGGTAGAAGCTGGAAGAGCACTTTAAGTGTCGATTCAGTGGCTGCCGCAGAAGCCAAACTGGCAGAATTGGGCTACAGTTGGCAATGGCAAGAGGATGGCAGCCTGGTGGCGACCACCCCGGTAATGCCTGCGGTAATGACATTGGAAAACGGTACAAAAACCTTTTTCAATCAGTTGATTGCAGCCTACATGGGCTGGAAAGGGGTACGTGAAAACCCGGCCAGCGCGATCACTTACGGCGATGGTAGCCATATACCTAAAGATGGCTTGGAGCTGATTAACGATTTAGCCCACCAGTTCACCTTCGATTTGGCCTGGCAGGATGGTGATGTGGCAATTGTCGATAACTATATGGCAATGCATGGTCGACGCCCATACTCTGGTGAACGTAAGCGCCAGGTGCTGGTAGCACTGGCAGCAGCCTGATACAACAAAGATAAAATGACAACACTCAATAACTTAATAGATCGATCCCGGCAGCTTGCTCCCGGGATTTTTATTGCCATCATAACCGGGCTTGCTGCCCTGTTCTTGAGCGAACACTATGGTGCACCTGCGATGTTGTTTGCCTTGTTATTGGGTATTGCGATGTCATTTTTATACCAGGATACCCAATGTCGCTCAGGTATCGAATTTACTGCCTGCCATGTTCTACGCATCGGTGTGGCCCTGCTGGGCTTGCGGATTGCCTTTGATGATGTTGTTGCACTTGGTTGGCAAACGGCTCTGTTATTGGTGTGTGCAGTGGGCTCAACTATTGTGTTTGGCATAACGCTGGCCAAAGTATTTCAGCTCAATAAACGCTTTGGCGCCCTGACTGGCGGTTCAGTGGCAATTTGCGGCGCATCAGCGGCTATGGCAATTTCTGCCGTACTGCCGAATGACAAGAACCGAGAGCGCGATACGTTACTTACTGTTATCGGTGTTACCTCTTTGTCTACCATTGCCATGGTAGCTTACCCGATTATCGCCAGTTACCTGGGATTGGATGAAACGCAAACCAGTATTTTTCTCGGTGGCACCATTCACGATGTGGCTCAGGTGGTGGGGGCGGGTTATTCCGTGTCGGAGCAGACTGGTGATCTCGCAACTTTAACCAAGTTAGTCAGAGTAGCCTTTTTAATGCCTGTGGTGTTGTGCTTTTTAATCGTGTTAAAAGCCAATAAAAATATTGTCGCCGACGGTGGGAAAGCACCAGGATTACCAGGATTTTTGGTGGCCTTTATCATTCTAATGGTGCTAAACAGCGTAATGAATGTGCCCGAGTTAGTGACTACCTCAGCCACCGAAGTCAGTCGATTTGCTCTGGTGGTATCTATCGCCGCCATAGGCATGAAATCCAATTTAGGACAGCTGACTAAAGTAGGGTTCAAACCCATATTGTTGATGGTGGCTGAAACAGCCTGGATAGCGCTGATTATTCTTGCCTGGCTACTGTATTTTTAACGGCATCCAGGCTGGGCCGGGCCTCATTCAAAAACACAAGGTGCATTTTTAAACAGTCACTCAATTTAGTGGCTTATTGCTAGTCTAAAAGTGTTACTTTGAGTCCCATCTTCAAGGTACCCAAAGCAAAAACAACCCGGAAGTATACAAAAAGCGTTTTTAAATAGGTTGTTATATTATCTGAAGAGAAGCCTATCACGCTATTTATATAGCCATAGAAACAACAATATCGGATAAACGTTTGCATTAACGGAACTAGAGAAGCGAATATTAAGCGCTGTTTTCAGACCTTGTTTAGCATAAAAAACTCAGTAAAACACAGCAAAACTTGCTTTTTTGCTTCGAATTGCCGTTAAGTTGCAACAAGGGTTAATCAATATAGGCAAATGCGTCGCCGATCAGCTGTTCGGCTTTGATGCCTTTAGGCAAGAATTCATCTCTGACCACCTTTGCCATTTCAAATCGACCAGCGACATAGACATGCTGCTCATCCAGCGAATCGAAATCTTCCAGTACGGCCTTGTGTACCAGGCCAGTTCGGCCGTTCCAATCGGGTTGCGCATGTTCGATTACCGGCACGAAAACAAAATCACTGTGCTGTTGTGCCAACTCTTGCAAGTAGTTCATTTCATAAAGGTCGGCAGGCGTTTTAGCCCCCCAATACAAACTGACTTTGGCGCCCTTATTGGCATGAAGCTTTTGCAATAACAAACTACGGGTGTAGGAATATCCGGTACCACCTGCGATCAGGATAGAGTTTTCTGCATCATCTTGAATAACGGCGTTGCCACAAGGCAATTCCACCTCAATTTTGCCCTCTTTCTGCATCCTCTCTATGACCTGCATAGCATAAGGATTGTGCTCAGAAGCGCCAATGTGCAATTCCAGAAAGGACTTTTCATAAGGCGGGTTTGCGATAGAAAAGGGGCGTTTGTCTTCAGCTGACATTACCACCTGCAAATATTGACCAGCATTAAATTCAGGCAGCGCTTCTTCACTGGTTAAAATGACTTTGTAGACAAACTCAGAAACCGATTGAATTTGCGCTACTGTTACCTGAATTACACTCATATTGCTCTCTATCTGGTTGTTAACGGTGGTTATTCTAATCCTAAATCCTGCCACATGGCATCGATTTTCGCTTTTACTTCATCATCCATGACGATAGGTGTGCCCCACTCCCGGTCTGTTTCGCCAGGTAATTTATTGGTGGCGTCCAATCCCATTTTCGAGCCCAGTCCAGAAACCGGAGAGGCGAAATCCAGATAATCAATTGGGGTGTTTTCAATCATGGTGGTATCTCTGGCCGGATCCATACGTGTGGTCATGGCCCAGATAACATCTTGCCAGTCTCGAGCATTGACATCATCATCACAGACAATCACAAATTTGGTGTACATAAATTGGCGCAAGAAAGACCAAACCCCCATCATGACCCGCTTTGCGTGTCCGGGGTATTGTTTTTTCATGGTGACAACGGCTAAGCGATAAGAGCATCCTTCGGGTGGCAGATAAAAATCCACAATCTCTGGAAACTGCCGTTTCAGGATGGGTACAAAGACTTCGTTGAGGGCCACGCCTAAAATGGCAGGCTCATCCGGTGGTCTTCCCGTGTAGGTGGAGTGATACACCGGATCGTCGCGATGAGTAATGTGAGTAACGGTAAATACCGGAAAGGTTTCCACCTCATTATAGTAGCCGGTGTGATCCCCGTATGGCCCTTCAGGTGCAGTTTCTTCAGGGTCGATATAACCTTCCAGAATGATTTCTGCCGTGGCCGGGACTTGTAAATCACAACTGATACACTTGGTGATATCGGTTTTGTCACCGCGCAACAAACCAGCAAAGGCGTATTCTGATAAGGTGTCAGGTACGGGGGTGACGGCCCCCAGGATAGTCGCCGGGTCGGCACCAAGTGCCACAGCCACCGGGAATTTCTCCCCCGGATGTTGCTGGCACCATTCTTTAAAATCCAAGGCGCCACCGCGATGCGACAACCAGCGCATTATCACCTTGTTTTTGGCAATCACCTGCTGACGATATATGCCCAGATTCTGACGATTCTTATTTGGGCCTCGGGTTACCGTGAGCCCCCAGGTAATCAGGGGCGCAACATCCCCCGGCCAGCAGCGCTGTACCGGGATTTTGTTCAGATCAACCTCATTACCGGCAATCACATTTTTCTGACAAGGTGCTCTTTTAACTTCGCGCGCAGGCATATTGAGCACCTGTTTGAAAACAGGCACCTTTTGCCACAAGTCTTTCAGACCTTTAGGTGGCTCTGGCTCTTTTAAAAACGCCAGCAACTCGCCCACTTCACGCAATGCATCAACGTCTTCCTGGCCCATACCCAGTGCCACGCGTTTGGGCGTGCCAAACAGGTTTGCCAAAACCGGCATATTCACAGCATCTGGGTTATGGGGATGCACAACATTTTCAAACAATATTGCGGGGCCACCAGCACGCAGTGTGCGATCGGCAATCTCGGTCATCTCCAGCTCGGTACTCACCGGAATAGTGACACGCTTTAACTCACCGATTTGCTCTAGTTTCTCAATAAACTCTCTGAGATCTTTATATTTCATAGTCCGCTTCTGGGGAAATTATTCTTGCTGACGAAAATAAAATTTGCGCTAGTATACGGGTTTGCAACTCATTATTAAAATACAGACACAAAGACATTCCATTTTTATGCGCTATCCAAAACCTCTAACTACAAATTCCACCATCGCTGTTACGGCTATTTCATCAGGTGTGGATCAAAGCCTTCATCCAAGACTGGACAAAATTCTCAGTGACCTGCGAAACAGCGGTTTTAATGTAATTGAGGGAAAATGTCTGCGCGAAAATACCGGCTATGTCAGTGCTGATGCAAAAACTCGCACTGCTGAGTTTATGGATTTTTTAACCGCTCCTGAAGTGGATGCGGTTATTCCTCCCTACGGTGGTGAACTCGCCACAGAGTGCTTGCCCCTGTTGGATTATGAAAAACTGAGGCAGCTACCCCCCAAATGGATAGTGGGCTATTCAGATATTTCCACTATTACCTGTGCCATTACTGTCAGCTGCGATTATGCCACCGTACATGGGCCCTGTTTAATGGAAATGCTTGCCAACCAAAACGATCCACTTACATCCGGTACGCTACAGCGTTTATTCACTGAGGAAATGGGCTCATTCAGTCAAAAAAGCTCTCCGGTTTATCAGGATTATTTCCAAAACTGGCAGGAAAACCCGCTGACAGGTTTTGACCTCAGACGACCTACGCAGTGGCGTTCTTTGAACAAACAACAAGATCAGCAAGCGCCAGAAACCATGCGCGGCAGATTATTTGGTGGCTGCCTGGATACCCTGGTGAATCTGTTTGCAAATCCTTATCTGGACTTTGAACAATTTAAACAGCGCTATCAATTGGACGGCGTGCTCTTGTATCTGGAAAACGTTGAGCAATCACCCATCGGCTTAAAGCGCGCTTTACTCAGTATGCAGTACCGAGGGGTATTTGATAATTTAAATGGCATATTATTGGGTCGCAGTACTGGCCCGGAAGATGCCCAGGGACAACTGGATTATTATCAGGTGATTGAGGAATTTTTTGCCGAGCGGGATTATCCGGTTTTCTACGACGTGGATATCAGCCACTACCCGCCCAACATGACTATAGTCAATGGCGCTCTGGCAAGCGTGCAGTTGCAAGCAGGCAAAGGGGTTATTAAGCAAACATTGGTGCCCTGAGAGCCGGACTTCCGCCAGCCCCTGCTCTCACATTAATCAGGGGCTATGCTTGCGCATATTCAGAAATTAACCCAATCACGGCCCCGGCGGGATCTTGCACGACACAAAACTCATCATCACCCATGCCTTTGGGACCGTATAATAGTTTTCCTCCCATGCTTTCACAGGCGCTAATGCTGGCATGCACATCAAGAACTCGCACATACATTAACCACTGGGCAGGCAAGCCTGCGTTGCAACCACGCGCATGACAAACACCGGCAACAGTTTCCCCTGTATCAGGTAAATCCATGGTGTAGTCACTGTACTCGCCCATAGACACGGCACCACTTTTCCAGCCCACCACAGTTTCATAAAAGTCTTTTAGTTGAGTGGCGTCATCCACGGTCAAATCTCGCCATTCTATGGCACCGATCACTTTTTCAGATGCGCTCATAGGGAATTCTCCTGCTTTGCTCTGGTTTGATTATCAATCTAAGCGTAGCCCGAAACTCGCAGGGCTCAAAATTTATGCACTCCAGGTGCAAGAATGCACCAAAAACACCGAAATAAGTACAATTTATAGCCACAATAGGATAGATAAATACTCACTTTTATTACCTTGAATGATTTCGATTGTCATCGCCGAAATACCAATCAGTTCAAGGGTTTGTCTTCTAATTGCGGTGTCTCCTCCTGTCTTTGACCTTGCAATAAGTGAGCATTAGTTTACACATCACATTTTTCACCCATTGATCTTTACATTTTTTTAACCAACCATTAACAGCATCTGGTATGACATCTTACCTGTTAAGTTTTTTAACCTTTGGAGAACACACATGAAAAAATTGTTCCTGGCAGTATTGCTGTTAGTCAACTTGTCTTATTTATCTACCTCAGCCCATGCGGGTAGCTATTCGCAAACGAAATACCCTATCGTCCTGGTGCATGGTCTGTTTGGTTTTGACGATCTGTTATGGGTGGACTATTTCTACAAAGTCCCTTCGGCACTGAATCGCAACGGTGCACAAGTCTACGTCGCTACGGTTTCTCCAGCTAATGCTACCGAGGTACGGGGTGAACAATTACTGGCGTATGTTCAGGAGGTGTTAGCGGTAAGTGGGGCCGAAAAGGTCAACCTTATCGGTCACAGCCATGGTGGTCCAACCATACGTTATGTTGCCAGTGTAGCACCAGAGTTAGTGGCGTCTGCCAGTTCTGTCGCGGGAGTCAACTGGGGTAGCCCGGTAGCTGACCTTGTGCGTGCCGGGATCGAACCTGACTCTGCTTTAGAAGGTGTGGCTAAAACCGTCTTTGATGGCTTTACCAACTTTTTAGAATTAATTACAGGCTCTAATCCGGGTGAATTACCCACAGATACTATCGCAGCGTTGGAAGCACTGACAACAGAAAAAACGCTGGAGTTCAACGCAGCTTACCCAGAGGGCATGCCTTCATCTTATTGTGCCAATGACGGCGACGTACTGGCTAGCAACGGCGTGTATTACTTCTCCTGGAGTGGTGGTTCAACTTATACCAATGTCTTCGATATTGCAGATCCAGCGCTGGCGTTGACGGGTCTTGCCTTCAACGAAAGTAACGATGGTTTAGTCTCTTCCTGTAGTTCACACCTGGGCTATGTGTTAAAAGACAACTATAAAATGAATCACCTGGATGAAGTGAATCAGACATTCGGTATCCATCATTTATTCGAGACGGACCCGGTCAGTGTCTTTGTACAGCAAGCTAACTTGCTCAAGCAGTTAGGGCTGTAAAATGGCACGCTGGTTACCCGGCTTTGTGCTGCTGTCAGGGCTTTTAGCCCTGGCACTACTCAGTCCACATGCGCCTGAAACAACGGGGGCAGCACAATCGACAGAGACAAAACCAAGCCCTGCTGAACTGCCTGACCAAACGACTCTGCCAGAAGTAGCTATTAAGCCGCTAAATCAAAGAACGGGAGAATTTGTGCTGAACACAGGCATAAAAGATGTTTTGGAAAGCCTGATCTTAAACGCCAACAGCACCGACCCCAGAGTGATACTGCAAGTGGGCGAGCAGTATTGTCAGCAACAGCAGTTAACAACATCCGGATGTCAGGACTTCATGCAACTATTGCAAACCTACCTGGATTATAAATTGGCATTAATGCAGTTAGAGCCAGAGCAAGGGGTTGTTAAGTCCGACCTGACTGCACTGAAAAACCAGTTGCAGGCACTGGAATCTTTGCGTCGGGCATTTTTTAATGACGCAGAATATGAAAGTTTATTCGCAGAAGAGCAGCGTCACGACGAACAGGCCTTGACCCGCCGGGAAATTGCCCTGGCACCAACGATGACAAAACAGCAAAAGCAGCAGCTCATTCGGGAAAATCTTGAAAATCTGCCGGAACAGCAACGAAAAGCATTTCAACCCACGCTGCAGATGCAACAGTTGGATGACATTAAAAAGCAGCACAGTGATAACTATGTGCGGCTTCAGGAAGTAGAAAGTCAATTCGGAACCGAAGCCGCCCAGAGGCTAGCCAAAACCTGGCAACAGCAGGCAAACTTTAACGACAAAGTAAAATCTCTCGCCAGTGACTATCACGCGCTGAATAATGAGAAAGAGCAGATGCTACTGCTCAGCCGACATTTTTCTGATAATGAATTACGCCGGGCCAAGGTATTGCTGAAGCACGGTCAATATTGAATCTGGTAAAACAAGGTCAGATGATACAAATGTCGTTTCCGATGCGTTGCAGGTATTCAAGGCAAAGCCTTTGGGCAGCAATATCGTCACCTGCGGATTTTAGAATCTCCACCAGGCCTTTGGTGGCATTGCTGTTAAACGGCGCGAAATTGAGGACTTTTCGGTACCAGATTTCCGCCTCTTGCAACCTGCCCATGGATGAATATTTGCTCGCAATATGAGCCCCAAAATCTGCCAACCACGGATTCACTCGGGCGGATTGAGCTACCCGCACCTTTTGCATTGCTTCAAATGCCCTTGTGTAGTAACCCATGGCTCCTGATAAATTACCCTTGATTTCAAGAACATCCCCATAATTAATCAATGCATCCCAAGCATTCTCATCAAGTTCAATTGCCCTCTCATAACTTTGCAAAGCCAAATCAAATTCCTGCAAAGCTGAGTAGACAAAACCCAAAGCTTTGTAGGCCCTGGCACTGTCCGGTGTTTGAGTGACAGCGTTCTGAGCAAGCGCCAACGCACGATGTAACTTTTGTTGCGCTTGTTCGCTTTCAGTGAGGCCCGCTTGTAGGGCCTGCTGCAAATTTTGAGTGTTGATCGCTACTTCATTGGCAGGATTTGGCCAACGTAAGACTTGCTGAACAAGCGCATTGGCAAGTCCAGCCTGGCCAGCTCCGATATCAGGACGCAATGTCATGATTTGTTGGTATAGCTCAATTGCCATCTCATTATCTTGGCGACGGATCTGCGAATAATAATCATCAGCCTGACGCAATAATGGTTGGACATCGGAATAAGATGTTTCTGGCTGCTTTTTTAGAAATTGGGTATCCGAGTGATAAAACCAGAAGAAAATCAGCAAAAATACCACACAGCCGAATATCAAACGATTGAAAGCGAACATTGTCCACATCAACTCAGCTCTAGAGACTCGCTTGCGTAACGGAGCTAATTGTTCAGTTCCCTCATTGTTCGGCAACCATATGACATTCTCAGCAATTAAGCGATAACCTCGACGAGGAATGGTTTCGATTATCTCAGCAGACTTGGGATCATCCCGTAGCGCTTTTCTCAGCTTTGAAACACAGCGAGTCAAGGCGTCATCTGTTACGACCTGCCCAGGCCAAAGCAATGCAAACAATTCATCTTTGCTCATGACTTTATTGGGTTGTCGTGCCAAGACAATTAAAAGCTGAAGAGCCTTCGGTTCAAGTCGGTCGCTGTTTTCTTGTTCATATAGCTCGTTCCCGATCAGGGTCAATTCACCTGAATCCAGTTGAATATGCCATTGATTAAGTTGGAGCGAATTTGCAGTCACAATAAGTAGAGCACTATTTTTTGATGAGTTTTTCAGTGTACCATCGGTAATTTATCAGAAAAACAACCGAGTTTAGTCAGGACTACCTGCCATTGTTCCGGCACATTGGGCACGAAATAAATAACTCAAGGAACAATTATGCCAACTTTCATGCTTGGTTTTATCCAACGTATCTTCTTTTTACTACTGGTTAGCTTAGTTTCGCCCTTTTTAATGGCCCACGGTCAGTTAAAATATTATTCGCCAGAACATATTAAACAAGACTTCCAGCAGCTCTACACAGATCTTAAAAAGTCCCACAACAACCTCTTTGCCAACTTGCCCGAGTCACAATATCAGAAGCATTTTCAAAAATCCTTGTTAAGCATTAAAAAACCTATGACTGAACGGGAAATACGCCTGTTGTTTCAGAAATTTGTCGCCTTGGGAAAAGTTGCCCATGCATCTATTGATTTACCCATAAATGACTTTTTTACCTATCGTGAGCAAGGTGGCACTATGCTTCCGCTGTTCATCAAGATTAATGAGGATTCTGTTGTGGTGGATGAATACCTTGGCGAAAACACAGCTCTCAAAACGGGCACGCAGATTTTAGCCATTGATAACCTCCCCATTGAAAGCTGGATTGACCGCAGTTCTGCATTACTCTCGGCGGATACGTCTCAACTAGCTACCACAATGATAGAGGCCAGATTCCCATTTTTGCTGTGGTTATTGGTAGGTGAACAAGCGCAATTTAACCTAACCATTAAAACACAAGAGGGTGTTGAATCAGCAACTGCCAAGGCATTGACACGTGAACAGCAAACACTTTATAGCGCGAAATCCGCTGTACCTGAAACACAGCCCAGAGACTGGAAACTATTAGAAGGTAACATTGGATGGATAAAACCCGGCCCTTTTTATAATATTGAGCCTGGCGCAGAGGATGTCTGGGATAACCGGGGATTTATTCGCTTCGTCGATGAGGCGATGACGCACTTTATAGAAAAAGATGCTGCAGCGCTGATTATCGATGTCCGCGACAATCCGGGTGGTACCAACTCTTTTAGTGATCACCTCATCGCCTGGATTGCAACGCAACCCTTTCGATTTTCGTCAGACTTTCGAGTCAAGATCAGTGAGCACGCCATCACTTCAAACGCCGAACGTCTCAAGCCCGATACAGACCCAAACGACTTCTCATATCTTTTAGCCAGATTCTATGAACAAAATGAGTTAGGCAACATTGTCTCTTTTCCGCTACCTTATCAGCAGCCTCACTCGGACAAACACTTCAATAAGCCCGTATTTTTGCTAATTAATCGCTACAGCTATTCAAATGCTGTCAATGTTGCAGCGATTTTAAAAGACTATGGCATGGCCACACTGGTAGGTGAAGCAACGGCAGATTTTGCCACAACTTACGGTGCAATGGAGCATTTCAATTTAATAAATACAGGTATCAAAGTTGGCTTCCCGAAAGCACTTATTATCAGGCCCAATGGCGACATTCGTCCGGGGGGTGTTGAGCCGGATATTGCAATTACACTCTCGGGTAATGAGCACGAAATAATAGAACGAGTTAGAAAGCTGGTATTAATGCATTTAAAAAGCGATTAACTTGATACCCAAGAAGCGCCCGGTTAAGGGCGCTAATGTGGGGAAAGATTAGAGCATGCGCGGCATAAAGCGTTTTCCCGCTGTGGATTGCACCTGTTGCTGTTGCTCTTCTGTCAATTGCAGATAAATCTGTTGATGACTGGCCACCACGGCATAGAGTTTTTGCTGAAATTCAGGGAAGGTAGTGGCGAACAGCTCATTGACCTTTTCTTCGCTATAGCTGCCATCTTCAAACCACTGACGTTGTGCTTCTTTAAAACCATGCATTAGATCCCGTAATGCCATACGGCTTTCTTTAACCTCCTCAAGCAAGGGTTCAATTTGTGCTACCTGGTTGTCGCTTAACTCCAGTTTCTCCGCCATTCTGGCAAAGCGCTCACCACTATCTCGGCTTTCCATCCGCAGGCGCTGCTCTTCCATTAAGGTTCTGGCTTTTTCTCGTTGTGGTTCAGTGAGTACCTGATATACCGCATACTTGTTGTTGGATTTAGTCAGCGTCATAGCGGCGAGTGTTTCTTCATATTGGCTCAATACCGTTGCCACTGACGCCTCACTTGAATTACCTGAGGTCACCAGCGCCATCATTTCCTGGTGCAGTTTTTTCATATCTTCGCGATAAACCTGCATTTGATCTTTGGCATCGTGCATAACACTGCGAATGGCTTGTTTTTGTTCGCGCTCTAAATCAAGCTGCTTGAAGATCTGCATCATTTGTTTGCGCGGGTTGTGTTCTTTGTCGCGCTCATGTGCAGTAACAAATCCACCGGTTACTACCGATGCAGCAATTAAGGAGATAACTAAAAGTTGTTTTTTCATCGCTTTGCCCTCTTTTTTAAACGACAACAACATCATGGCACAGCGCAGCTAAAGCAACGTATTGCCTGTGTAAAGGTTGCGTAAAGAGCGAAACTATCCCTGTTACACAGAGTCCCAAGAAGCATTAATATGAACAAGTTATAGCAATTATTAATCGTGTAAAAACACACGTTTTGTTACAAGGGTAAAAACCAACATGTCGGCAAAATCCATACTCATCATTGATGATGACAAAGAGCTCACGCAACTTCTGAGCGAATACTTAACTCCGCAAGGCTACGCAATTCAATGCGCTCACGATGGCTTAACCGGGGTGAAAATGGCCACCAGCGGTGAGCATTTTGATTTAATTTTATTAGATGTCATGTTGCCAGAGCTGGACGGCTTTGAAGTACTGAAAAAGATCCGCATCAGTCATTTAACGCCGATTATGATGCTGACCGCCAAAGGCGATGATTTTGATCGCATTTTTGGCCTGGAATTGGGCGCGGATGACTACATGCCCAAACCCTTTAATCACAGAGAGTTATCGGCGCGGATCAAGGCCATCATTCGTCGGATGGAGTTTGTGCCCAGTCACAGTACCCATCAGCCCATCACCATTGGGGACGTTAATCTGCAACCCGTTTCCCGCTCCGTGTTATGCGACAACCTGGCGATTGAAGTCACCTCAACGGAATTTTCTATCTTACACCTGCTCATGATGAACTGCGGAAACCTGGTGAGTAAACAGGATATCAGTAAAAAAGTATTGGGGCGGCCACTGGCAAGTTATGACAGAAGCATTGATATGCACGTGAGTAACATTCGTAAAAAACTAAACAAAATCAACAATAAAGAACGCATAAAAACGGTGCGTGGCTCAGGTTATATCTTTTTGGGGAGCGCCGCTTGAAACATCGATTGTTAAAAAAGCTCAACCCACTTAACAGCATATTTGGCCGCTTGTTTTTGTGGTTTTGGCTCACCACATTGTTGTTGATTATTTTCACAGCAATTACTGTCAGACAAATTGTCAAAGGACCCGAATTGCAAACCATTCCCGCCGATGAACAACAAAAATTGCAGCAAATCGCAGAGCAATTTCAAAACAAAATGGCTATCGGTGTATCGGACAACCCCCGCAAGCTTAAACGCATGGTGCATCTATTGGGCAGACAATTTGAAAGCGACATTGTACTGCTGGATGTGGAAGACGACAGAATCTACAGCGACGCATTGCGCATGCCACCACCTTTTGAGCGACGCTTTAAAAACCTCGCCCTGGCCGATGCAGCTTATGGTTTTATGTCGGGTGACAGACTGTTTTTCGGACCGGTGAATGTCGAAGTTGCGGGCAATCAATATTCCATTTTTAACGGCCGAACCATCCACTTTCCTATGGTTCAACGCAGTTTAGACGTATTAGCAATACTCGCTCTGAGTATCAGTGGCTTGTTGTGTTTCGCCATCGCCTGGTCATTTAGTCGCCCCATCAAACAATTGCGCGATGTCACCCAGGAAATGGCCAAAGGCAATCTGCGGGCAGGAACATTACACAGTAGCAATCGCCACGATGAAATTGGCGAGTTAAGTCAGGATTTCCAAACGATGTCAGTAAAGCTAGACGAATTATTAGAAAATCAAAAACGTTTACTGGCTGACATTTCCCATGAACTGCGCTCCCCTTTGGCAAGATTACAACTGGCTATCGGTATCGCACAACAGCACATGGAAACCCAGCAATCACCGGAACACACGGAACTCAATCCTATGCAGGTGCAACTTCTGGAGCGTATAGAAAAAGAAGCGCAACAAATAGACACCATGATTGGCAATGTGTTGCAGTTATCCAGATTGGAGAGCCGCTCGTTAGATATCAGTAAACACAAACAACAATTTCCGGCTTGCATTGAGGGGGTATTAAAAGACGCCTGTTACGAAGCACAGAGCCACCAAAAACAACTTATTAGCAGCCTACCTGAGAATATTGAGCTAATGGCTGATGTATCCCTGTTAAACAGTGCCGTGGAAAACATTATACGCAACGCCATTAAATACGCAGAGCACACCATACAGCTAACGGCAAAAGTACAAGAGGAGCATCTGGTGATTCTGGTGAGTGATGATGGCTGTGGCGTCCCCGAGCAAGAGCTTAATAAGTTATTTACGCCCTTTTATCGCGTATCCGTCGCCAGGAATCGAGAAACGGGTGGTACGGGACTGGGTTTAGCCATAGCCACACAGGCTATAAATGCGCATAATGGCAGTATAACGGCTAAAAACAATGACAAAGGCGGACTGAGCGTTGCAATCAAACTTCCTCTCTAATTTCGAAAAGCCTCGTTTATTCGGTTTTGTTGTAACTTTGATGATGATGTTTATGTCCAGCACCGCTCAGTCGCAAGAGATAGTACTCACCCAGGAAAATGAACTACCTGAAAAATACCAAACCCTGATCAACCCCTTCTGGGACAACCAGGTTCAAAAGGGCCAATTTTCCGGTGAACAGGGGGTAAAGATACACACTGCCTGGATTGTACACCCACAGAGTAAAGGCAGTATCGTGCTCTCTTCGGGGCGCACCGAAGGCAGCGTCAAATACAAAGAAGTGATTTATGACCTGTACCAAAATGGCAATTCGGTTTTCACCCTGGATCACCGCGGTCAGGGGCAATCCGGCAGAATGACCGAAAACCCGGACAAAGGTCACGTGGAAGACTACAGCTTTTTTGTGGCCGATTTGCAGCAATTCATCACACAAACGGTACTTCCAAACAGCCAGAGCAAGCCCAATTTGCTATGTCATTCTATGGGCTGTGCCGTGGGAGCCCTCTACCTGATAAGTCACCCAGACACCTTTCAGAAAGTGGTTTTTTCCTCGCCCATGTTTGGCATAAACGCGCCCATTCCACAGTGGTTGGCAAAAGGGATCTTGGGAACTCAAAACTTTTTCAACAATGTATTTGGCAGCGAGCCGTGGTATTTTCCGGGTCAGGGCGACAAACAAACCGAGCCCTTTGCGGGTAATGGCGTGACTCATAGCGAAGTGCGCTACCAGCAAAGCGAAGTGGTTTTTGAGGAATTAGGCATCGCGCTAGGCGGTATTACCGGCGGTTGGTTAAAGGCATCGATGTGGGCAATGAATAAAGTTGCAGAGCAAGCCGAAAAAATTAAAATACCCGCTCTGTTATTGCAATCCGGTGGCGATACCATTGTTGCCAATGAGGCACAGGATGTTGTGTGCAACAGCATGCCAGATTGTCAGCTCATCAATATTCCCGACGCGAAACACGAACTATTGATGGAGCAAGACCAATATCGCAACCCGGCGATGACTCATATACTGCAGTTTTTCGAGGAATAAAGTTTTACATGTTAGACATTGTGCTATATCAGCCTGAAATCCCCCCCAATACCGGGAATATCGTGCGCCTGTGCGCCAACACCGGATTTTCCCTGCATTTGATAGAGCCACTAGGCTTTGATTTAGATGAAAAGAAAGTGCGTCGAGCGGGCCTTGATTACCACGAGTTCACCAATGTAAAACGCTACCCCAATTTAGAAAGTTACATCGAACAGCGCAAACCTAACAAAGTGTTTGCCTGCACCACCAAAGGCACACGCTTTTTTACCGAAGTAAAATATCAGGCCGGAGATTGTTTGTTATTTGGTCCTGAAACTCGCGGCTTACCGGAGGATCTTATCTTCTCCATGCCAGAAGAGCAACGCTTGCGTATTCCGATGGTAGAAGGCAGTCGCAGTATGAACTTATCGAATGCGGTGTCTGTTTTCGTTTATGAAAGTTGGCGCCAACTGGATTTTGCTAACGCCACTTAAAGCAGGTTATCACTCAAACTTGATTTCGCGACCTAGCAAGGCAGCTGCCGCTTCCTGCACCGTCTTGCCCTGATACAAAATAGCGTGTATTTGCTCTGTAATGGGCACTTCTACACCGAGGCGTTCAGCAAGCACATACACTTCTTTAGTATTGCGGTAGCCTTCCACCACCTGACCGATGTCAGCCATGGCTTGCTCAACACTTTTGCCTTCACCCAGAGCGAGACCAAAACGACGGTTGCGGGATTGATTGTCTGTACAGGTCAACACCAGGTCACCTAAACCTGCCATCCCCATAAAGGTCTGCGGGTTAGCTCCGAGTTTCGCTCCCAGTCGACTCAGCTCCGCTAAACCTCTGGTGATTAACGCCGTACGTGCATTCGCACCAAAGCCCATCCCGTCGGAGAGTCCAGCGCCAATGGCAATCACATTTTTAACTGCCCCGCCCAATTGCACGCCCACAAAGTCACTGCTTTTATATACCCGAAATGACTTATCACAATGTAATTTATTGGCAAAATCATCCATAAAGTCCGCATCTTCTGATGCCAGGGTAATAGCTGTGGGTAGGCCTTTGGCCATTTCTTTAGCAAAGGTTGGCCCTGATAGCACGGCAATGGGGATCTGCTGTCCCAAAATCTCTCTGGCCACATCCTGCAACAAACGTCCTGTTTCAGGCTCAAGCCCTTTGGTAGCCCAGACAATACGGTGCTCTTCTGTCAATAGTGGCTTGAGTTGTTGCAGCATTGCTGCGAAAGCGTGACTGGGCACAACGACTAAAATATCGCGACTTTTTGCCACAGCTTTAGACAGTTCCGGCTCCACATGGAGGGCATCAGGAAAGGTGAAATCGGGAAGATAGACTTGATTGCTGCGTTCGCTGGCCATCTGTTGCATCTGCTGAGCATTACGCCCCCAGAACCAGACGGGTACCTGCTTGCGACTTAAGCAAAAGGCCAGAGCAGTGCCATATGACCCTGCTCCAAGAACCGTGATGGATTGCGCATCCATATTGGTGCTTTTGCGCTTACTGAAGAGGCGCTTCAGACGCAGCTTGCTCAGCTTCAGCTTGGGCCTGCTGAGCGCGTTTCTGCATGTATTGCGCGAAAATCGCATCAAAGTTTACTGGCTGCAAGTTAAACACCGGAAAGGTGCCTTTGTTGATCAAGCTTGCCACAGTTTCACGCGCATAAGGGAACAACGTATTCGGACAGAAAGCACCAATCATGTGAGCTTTCTGTGGCTCAGGCATATCCTCACCAATCAAGAACACACCCGCTTGCTGTACCTCTACCAGGAAAGCGGTCTGATCTTCGATTTTTGCTTGTAGTGTTACAGTCAACACAACTTCATAGTTGTTGTCTTCAAGCTTTTTGGACTTGGTGTCCATATCCACTTTCATCTCTGGCTTCCACTCTTTAGTGAAAATTGCCGGTGAGTTTGGTGTCTCAAAAGAAATATCTTTGCAATAAATACGCTGAATTTGGAATTGCGCTGTTTTTGCTTGTGGTGCGTCTTCTTGCGCGCCAGTTTGAATTTCGTCTGCCATTGTAGCTAGCCTTATTAAATTAATTTGATAGAAGTGGATCTAATTTGCCCTGGTGTTCCAGAGCCATCATGTCGTCACAGCCACCGATATGCTGATCATCAATAAATATCTGAGGCACAGTGTAACCGCCATTAGCGCGTGCAATCATAGGTTCCCGTAGTTCTGGTTGAGCATCAATTTTATATTCAGTAAACTCAACCGCCTTGTGTTCAAGCAAAGCTTTCGCACGCGAACAATATGGGCAATACGCCTTGGTGTAAATTTCAACTTTAGCCATGAAACACTTATTTCTTAACCGGTAAACCTTCGGCATTCCAGGTATTCATGCCACCTTTTAATACTGACACTTGTGAAAAACCGTCTTTCAGCAATTGTGAGGCCGTGCGACGCGCACTCACCCCCATTGCGCATACAACTACAATGGGTGTGGATTTATATTTTTCAAGCGATTTGAAATCAGCTTTATTGATCTGCTCTTGGGTCAGTGTTTTAGCCCCCAGAATATGCCCCTTTTTAAAATCTGCCTGTTGACGGATATCTAAAATGATAGCATCTGAACGGTTCATCAAAAGTGTAACGGCGTGAGTGCCTAACTCTTTGATGGGAGAGAGCTTGCTATTAATTGTGCTGTATATCAACCAAAGGAACAAAACCACCCAAATTGTTGCCAAGATTGGATGATTACCGATAAACTCAACGAACTGCTGCATAATCTGACTAAAACCTTAAAGTAAAGCAGTGATAATAAAACGACTGCAAAGTATATAGATTTTACGTTCAGACGCCAGAGGTGTTCCGCAATCAATGATAAAAACCAAAAGGGAACAAAGAATTCTTCTGCTTAAACCACTGTCTTTGGTCTGGCTGTTGTGCTTATTAATTGCAATTCCGGGTCATGCCCAAACAGAGGAAGATCTCAAATCCATTCAGGATGAGATAAAAAATCGTCAAACTGATCTCAATGCCAAGGTACGCACTGCAGAAAGTCTGCAAGCACAGCTACGCGATGCCGAACTGGAAATCGCCAAACTCACAAAACAAAGCATCATTAGCAGCCAGGAGTTGAAACTGGTTCAAGATGAGCAAAAACGACTACAAGACAAACACAAACAACTCACGGCTCAAAAGCAGACCCAATTAAAACTGTTGGCCAATCAGATAAAAAGTGCTTATCTGGCGGGGGATCACGATTACACCAAACTACTTCTTAACCAAGAAAGTGTCGGTAAATTTGAACGTATGTTGGTGTATTACCAATACCTGAATGAAGCCCGCAAAGAACAAATAGATAGCTTTTCGCGACTGTTGGAGCAATTACAAGAAACCGCCAGCGCGCTTGAAGAGAAAAAAACACAAATCGTTAGTTTGCGGGCTAAGCAAAAAGCACAACAGGAAGCCCTGCAACAGCAACAAAAAAGTCGTGAGACGACACTGGCGGCAATCCAGCAAAATATTGATAGTGAAGCTGCGCAAATTGAGCAGCTTCAAATCAATGAGCAGCAACTTACCAATGCCATAGCTGAAGCTTTAGCAAGAGAAGCTGCACGGCAAGATATCAAATTAAGTGGGCTGAGAAATGCAAAGGGCAAGCTTATAAAACCAGTCAATGGGCAATACCGTCGTTTGTTTGGCAAACGACGACAAGGTCAGGTACGCTGGAAAGGGGTTATTTTCAATGCCCCCCTTGGACGTCCCGTAAGTGCTATCCATCAAGGGAAAGTGATTTTTGCAGATTGGTTAAAAGGCATGGGCTTGGTTACGGTAATTGATCATGGCGAAGGTTACATGAGTTTATACGGTCATACCCAAGCCTTGCTAAAACAGGCTGGCGACATTATTGAAGCGGGTGAAACCATTGCCTTGGTAGGACAGAGCGGTGGTCAACAAAGCCCGGGACTATACTTTGAGCTACGTCACAAAGGCGGCGCTATTAATCCCGGTAATTGGTTAGACCTGTAAACCAATTCCCATCAATGTTGGCAACCAGCTCTTATCATCTATTACTATTAGCATTCGAAAATTTTTAAAAGTCGAATATAAGTATTTTTTTCCATACCGATGAATATAACGTGTCTGTAAAAAAAACCGTCAGTTTTCGCTTTTTCTGGTGGACTATCGATCCCGAGTTCTTATAATGGGTGAGTCGTTCGAAGCGATAATAAAAACATTAAGCTTTTTATATCGGCAAACAAAAGTGGTTTCCTTAATAAAAATAACAAAATAAATGACCGCTTTTCACTTAATCGACCCGAATTTTGAATAGTCAATTTTAATAACAATAACGTCAAAAAGATTCAACGAGTCGTGCGCTACAATGTTAAGTTATTAAACGCTATTTCCTGGCTTCAGGTTATAGCGTTTCATCTTACTAGATACCGACCTGATGCCGTTCAACCAAACGGCAGGAAAACACTCACCCCGTCAAGATCGTCATTCTCAATAAAAAAGACCACAAAAAAGCAACCCAGCTGCGCCTTATTGGCATGCATGCTATGGTTCACAGCATCCTGTGCTTCGGCAGCAGAGATCGCGCTGATAATAGATGATATGGGTAATAATCACAGTGATGAACTGGCTTTTGAACTGCCCACCCAGGTGGCATTTGCAATTTTGCCCCACACGCCTCATTCCAGCAAATTCGCCAAAGTGGCAGCCCAAGAACAGCGAGATGTCCTGGTGCATATGCCCATGGAAGCACTGTCCGGATTGAGTATGGGACCCGGCGGTATCTCCTCTGATATGTCAGAAGTGATCATTAAGCAGCGCTTGCAGGAGGCATTGCGTTCAGTACCTCAAGCTATCGGTTTTAACAATCATATGGGCAGCAAACTGACACAGCTAACAGCTCCCATGCAAGCAACCATGGAGTATCTGAATTACCAGCAATTATTCTTTTTGGATAGCCGTACAACCCGATATAGCAAAGCTGAGAACATAGCCCATCAATATGGTGTGCCCACCATGCGCCGCAATGTATTTTTAGATCATATTCAAGAAACCCAACACATCGATTATCAATTTCGCAGACTAATTCGAAAAGCCCGTAAAAACGGTTTCGCCGTGGGCATCGCACACCCTCATAAAGTGACACTGCAATATTTGCAAGTGGCACTCAATGCGCTTGAGGAGCAAGGCATAAAGCTTGTTCCAGTACGTCAAAAACTACCGCAAACTCCCAATCAATGGGCGTGGAATCGCAATGGTCAATTGGGGCGTTAGTTGCTTGTAAGTATCAACTAACAACTAAGTTTATTCGTCCCCAATCTTAAAGAAGCTCAGGTCAGAGCGCATATTTTCTACCTGGTCCTGCATCATTTGGCTGGCCGAAGCCGCTTCTTCCACCAGTGCAGCATTTTCCTGAGTCATGCTCTCCATCTGCACGATAGCCGCGTTGATCTGACTGATACCCATTTCCTGCTGTTTGGCGGCTTCCATGATATCGCTCACTTGATCAGCCACATTCACCACTGCAGCGACAATCTCCTCAAGGGTTTCGCCAGATTCGCCAGCGGTTTTAACCCCAGCTTCCACTTTTTTGATACTATCGTTTATCAAGCCATTAATCTCTTTGGCAGAGGTTGCTGAACGCTGTGCCAGGTTACGCACCTCCGATGCTACTACCGCAAACCCTTTTCCGTGTTCACCGGCTCTGGCGGCCTCTACCGCGGCATTAAGCGCCAACAAATTAGTCTGGAAAGCAATCTCATCAATGGCGCTGGTGATATCGGCAATCTTCTTGCTGGCTGCGGAAATTTCTTCCATGGCTCTGACGGTATTCTTCACCACATCCTGACCTGTCTTAGCCAGTTCATTGGTTTTGTTCACCGCAGAAGAAGCTTGAGCGGCATTTTGGGCACTCTGCTGAATGGTGGACGTCATCTCTTCCATACTGGCCGCGGTTTCTTCCAAGCTTGAGGCCTGTTGAATGGTGCGGTCATTGAGTTGATTATTACCACTGGCAATTTCTCTGGTACCGTGCCCCACCTGATCCGCCAACTGCAATATGCTGCCAACCGTCTCTTGCAAATGCAGCATAGAAGCATTTAATGAATCCCTGACTAGATTTAACTCAGAACCAAAATCACCTTCGACGCGAGCAGTTAAATCGCCCTTTTCCAATTCAGTCAAGCCAGAAGCAAGTTTGTCGATTCCGTCTTTACGCGCTGTAACATCAGTACCAAAGAACACGATTTTGGTGATTTCACCTGATGTATTTTTTATGGGATTGAAGGAACCATTAAACCAGGCAACGTGACCGCCTCTGTGGGCAAATTTGAAATCATCACTGACAAAGTGTCCTTGCTGCATATTGTCTACAAAACTCGCGTACTGCTGACTGTTAACAAAATCCCCGTGTAACAGGCCTTTCCAATCCAACTGCTGAGTATTGCCTGCTAAACCCAAGGCCTCGCTGAATAGCTCGTTACACTCCTCCAGATACCCAGCGGTATCAAACTCAGCCACCAGGTTAGCACGGGAAATCGCCTCTAGCTTATAAGTAAACTCCAGTGCTTTTAATTTGGTTTCGGTGACGTTGGCTTGGATCGAGACAAACTGTTTAACTTTTCCGGCAGAGTCAAATACCGGGTTTATGGCCAGCGAAATCCAATATTTAGTACCATCTTTGGCATAGTTGAGAATTTCCGTATAAATGGGGCGTTCTTCCGCCAGGGCATTGTGGATCAGTTTTTTGGTTTCTGGATCCGTCTCTGGCCCCTGAAGTACCTCACCGGGTTTTTTGCCCAAGATATCATCATCAGTGAAGCCCGTGAGTTTGGTAAAGCCACGGTTTACGTATTCAGTCTTACCTTCATGATCGGTAATTACCACCGAGTTATCGGTTTCGTTGGCCACCAGAGACAATAACTCCACCATGCGGCGCTGCTTGACTTCAGCATCGATATTACGCACAAACGCGGTATACAGAATCTTGTCACCGACTCGTATCTTAGATAAGGCCAATGAACCCCAAATTTTGCTGCCGTCTTTGCGCTCCACCAACAGTTCTCTGGCGGTACCCACTATCTTATCCTGGCCAGTAGTGCGGTTGGCATTAACTAAGTTGTCGTGATTAGCCTGTATTTCTCTGGGC
Source organism: Planctobacterium marinum (assembly GCF_036322805.1). Lineage (GTDB taxonomy): Bacteria > Pseudomonadota > Gammaproteobacteria > Enterobacterales > Alteromonadaceae > Planctobacterium > Planctobacterium marinum_A. The sequence continues at coordinate 4,507,767 of NZ_AP027272.1, forward strand.
ACCAGCATTTTAACGTTATTGCCCAGCACCTCTTCTCGTTTGTAGCCCCAGAATTCTTCTGCTGCTTTGTTGTAAAATTGAACATTGTTGTTTTCATCAATACGCACTACAGCATCCAGGGCTTGCTCTAGCGACTGATCCACAATCTCGCGTAATTCTCGTTCTACGGTTATGTCTTTGACAAAAGCGGTGTAAAGGATGCGATCACCCAAATCAATTTTAGACAGTGATAAGTTGCCCCAGATTTCGCTGCCGTCGGAACGCTCAATTTTAACGTCTCGCGCCTGGCCCACTATCTTATCGACACCTGTGCGCCTGTTGGCGTTCACATATTCATCGTGATCCGCCTGAATCAATTTAGGCACTAACATCTTCACGTTTTGGCCTAGCACCTGTTCGCGTTTGTAGCCCCAGAGCTTTTCTGCAGCGGCATTAAAAAACTGCACTATGTTGTGTTCATCAATGGTGATCACCGCATCCAGCGCTTGCTCCAGGGTCTGGTCGATAATGGTGCGCTGTTCTTTTTCTTCAGTGATGTCTTTAACAAACGCAGTGTAGCGGATACGTCCGGAGAGGTTAATTTTTGACAGGGAAAGTTGCGCCCACAGAGTAGAGCCATCTTTGCGCTCCACCTGCACTTCACGGGCAGTGCCTACGATTTTGTCCTGACCAGTAGTGCGATTAGCATTGACGTAATTATCATGATTAGCCTGATGAATTTTAGGCACCAGCATTTTAACGTTTTTGCCCAGCACCTCGTCCCGTTTGTAACCCCAGAGCTGTTCTGCAGCGGCATTAAAAAACTGCACTATGTTGTTTTCGTCGATGGTAACGACGGCATCCAGCGCTTGTTCCAGGGTTTGGTCAACGGTTTCCCGCACATCCCTTTCATCGGTAATGTCTCGTACTGACGCGGAATAGAAAATTTTTCCTGCAACTTCTATTTTATTGAGTGCCAACGACCCCCAGCGAATACTGCCGTCTTTGCGGTGTACCTCGACTTCGCGACTGGTGCCTACAATCTTGTTTTGTCCGGTGGTGCGATTGGCTTCGATAAAGCTATCGTGTTGTGTCTGGATTGCCGCAGGAACCAGCATTTTGACGTTCTGGCCCAACATTTCAAAATCGCTGTAACCCCAGAGCTTTTCGGCGGCAGCATTGACAAATTGAATGTTATTGTGCTCGTCGATAATCACAATGGCATCTATGGCTTGTCGAATGGTCTCGGAGAAAATCTGGAATTCATTATTGTCCTGTTCAGGCTCTGCAACCTGCGTATCTCCACCCAATAAACGCCTAAATATGCTCATAGAATGTCTCTCTGCGCGGTGCCCATTCTCCTGAACACCTTGTTATGTAAAGTCACCAATAACATGCAATGAAAGCCTGTCATTGGGAGACTCTTTGCCAAATTTTAACTTCAGTATAGGTGAGTTTTGCCACCCTGCACTGTGAGAATTAATTCTGTAATCTAATGTATTTATCAGAGCTAACGGCCAAATTTCGACACCGCACTGGCCAACCCTTGTAAATCCAACACATCTGCTGGCGCAACTGCATTAAATTCATTCACAGCAGCCCCAGGCATGCCCCAAACCACGCTCGATGCCTCATTTTGGGCAAAGGTACGCATACCAGCGCTGCGCACCCGGGCAAGCGCTTCGCTTCCATCTTTACCCATCCCGGTGAGAATCATAGCAATGGCATTGCCTTCTCCATGTTTAGCCACTGAATCAAACAGTACCTCGACACTGGGGCGATGCAAATTAACGGGTGCTTCGTCGGTGATCACATTTTCAAAACCAAAGGCTCGCTTGCGCACTTCAAGGTGCTGACCGCCCGGCGCAATATAAATATGCCCCTCGCGAATCGGCTCACCATGCTGAGCTTCTTTCACTACGCAGGGCAGTTGTCCATCGAGGCGCTTAGCATAAGACTCAGTAAATCGACCGGGCAAGTGCAAGGCAACTACTATGGCTTCTTTACCCGTGAAGTTGACTGCCACCAGCAACTCCCTCAGCGCTTCCAAACTGCCCGTGGAGCCACCAATAGCAATGATCTTTTTCGCCGGTTTAGCATTGCTGTCAGCAGATATCGCGGCTTGTGTACTGAGTGGCTTAACAGGTTCGGGAGCTTCAGGTTGGGTGAGTTTTTGCTGGATGGCTGTGAGTTTCTGTTGCGACACCCCAGCGGCTGTGATCACTTTAGAGATAATCTCTTGGCTGTATTCTCCCATAATGCGGGACAAATCATTGGGCTTGGCCACGAAATCTATCGCTCCAAGCTCTAACGCCTGCATGGTAATTTGCGACCCTTCGGAAGTTAGTGTTGAAATCATCACCACAGGCATGGGCCGCAAGCGCATCAAATTTTTCAAGAATGCTACGCCGTTCATCTTGGGCATTTCCACATCCAGCGTCAGTACATCTGGATTTAGATCCTTGATCTTTTGTCTGGCATCATAAGGATCTTCAGCCGTACCCACTACCTGTATTCGGGCATCGCTGGAAAGCAAACTGGTTAGAATGTCTCTAATTAATTTAGAGTCATCAACAATGAGTACTTTGATCTTATCCATAGGCTTCTATTCTCAATCAAATAAATCGATATCGCCCACTTCAATTTGCGGCTTGTCGATACGGCTTTTGTACTGAGTTTCACGGATGGCAATAGTGTCGTTATGCATATGCTGCAGTTTCTTAACGAGTACCTTGCCGGTTTTGGGGTAAAAGTTAACTTTTCTCGGGTGCGGCCCACCTAAGTCTGAAGCAGCCAGTTTATAGCCTTCCATTACCATAAACTTGTGTAAAAATTTGATGTTACGGTCACCTACCGAGGTCATTTGTTTGATAATCTGACCACCGCCAAACGCCTTAAAAACAATTTGTGATTTGTCGGCACCGTTACGCAGTAAATCGTTGATCATTCGCTCCATGGCGACATCGCCATAACGGAAGGATTCGCTCATCAGGTCTTCAACATCGGAAGCACTGTTAGAAGTGGGCAACATAAAATGGTTCATGCCGCCTAAGCCGATTTTTGGCTCGTAAATGCACACCGAGATGCAAGAGCCCAATACCGTAGTAATCATCTCTTCATTGCGAGTGACATAGTATTCCCCCGGCAAGATTTTTGCTGCAACCGTTCCCAAAGACTTATCAACATAACGGTTGATAGTTTCGAACCCCCTCATACAGGGTTGGATATCCGGGAGATGACGCAATGTCATGGCTGCTAACCTCGTTTCCGATAAATGGTCTTACCTACACTGTCAAAGTCATCACTGATCTTGTGCAGTGTTTCCGAGTGTCCCAAAAACAAGTGACCTTCGGGAACCAGGTGATCCCAGTATTTTCGGGCCAAACGTTGCTTTTTAGGAGCGTCGAAGTAGATCAACACATTGCGACAAAAAATAACATCATACTTTTGGCTTAACTGCCATTCATCCATCAGGTTAAGCTGTTGAAATGTAACTAATTTCCGATACTTTTCTTTTACCCGACATTTATTGTTATTGGTGCCTTTACCCTTTTCAAAGAATTGTTTTTTTACCGCAAGGTCATATTTTTCTATCGCCTGTAACGGATAGACTCCATTGGCACCTTTTTGCAGCACATCGGTGTCCAAATCAGTGGCGGTTATCGTTAACTTAATCCCCTTTTTTTCACATACCGGCATCAGGTTGAGAATGATGCTATATGGCTCCTCGCCAGATGAGCAGCCAGCAGACCAAATATTGAATTCTTTATGGTGAGATTGCGTCAGAAACGCTTTCAGGTAATCAAAATGATGCTGTTCCCGTCCAAAAGAGGTGACATTGGTGGTAATACAGTTAATGAATTCTTTAAATTCATGGGCGTCGTTTTCCACCATATGAAGGTAATCTTTGAAATCAGCCAGCTTGTGAAAACGCAGGCGCTTGGTGAGGCGGGCGTAATACATTTCAAACTTTTCATCGGTAACGGTAATGCCCGACCAGGCATTCGCTAACCCTCTGAGGCGATTGAATACTTCTCGATTGTAGCCAAACTCTTTATTGCTAGTCACACTTCACCATCATGCTGCATGTTGGTATTGAGCAAAAAAATCACTCAAGCCAAACAAGGTAATTTGACGCTGCAAAGCCGGATGCATTGCTACAATGACTACATCAGAGCCTTTGAAAGCTAACTGCTGCACAATCGAATAGAATAATTGCAAGCCTGCGGTATCCACTTCTTTGGTATTACCGGCATCAATCTCGATAGATTGCGGTAAATCATATAACAGGGTTTTCCATTCACTGTGCATAGGCTCAATAACTTGTATGGCCAGTTTTTCAGGTACCGTTAAATAGGCTTTGTGATTTTCATAACGAAAACTCTGCTGGCTTTGCTCTGCAGCCGCAGCAGGCGCTTCCGGCTCAGAGGTGTTATCAGTGTCGGGCAGTGGAACGGGCTCAGGCAATACATTGTCAGTTTCAGGTGGCGAACTTGGTTCGCTCTGTTCTGCTGCTGCCGCTGTCGTTTCAGGTTCGGGAGCAGGGGCGGTCTTAGACTCGGAGACATCCGTTGGCACAGTGGCATTAGCATCCTCATCATCCTGTAACCACTCCAGTGGATCATGGCCAAGGCCCGATTCTAAATCCAAATCATCATCGTTATTTGACATGTTTTTCACACCTCCAGAATGGTATCCGCCAGTTGAGCAAACTCATTACTGGCTTTACTCTGTGGAGACCAGGCCTGGACTGGCTGTCCATAACTTGGGCTTGTGGCCACAGCATTGCTTTCTTCGATATAAACAGGTACCAGATTGTTACTGAAATAACGCTTAAGTTTGTCAATGGCATCAGTGGTTAAGCGTCGCTCTTTTTGCATTCGGCTCACCACCACCCAATGTCTCTGATATTTGCCAATCATTCGTTCAAAATTGCGCATAGTAGCCATCATGGTGGACATCCCCGACAAACCAAAAAAATCAGGGGTTACCGGGGTCAACAATTCAGTGGCCATGGCCAGTGCATTGACCACCAAAAAACCAGATGATGGTGGGCAATCCAGTAAAATAATATCTACCTCTGGCGGGGCTCGTTTAAGCGCCTTTTTTAAGATTAGTCCTCGGCCTTTACCCATAGGGGTGGATTCCAGTCTCTGTAAAGCGGGTCCCGCGGCAATAAAACAAAGCGAAGACGACAGCGTTTGAATAACGTCATTGAGTTCGCTCTTACCCGCCAAAACCCTATCAATGCCAGCACGCTTGTTCTGGAACAAACCGAAGTATTGGCCTAACTGCGCTTGTGGATCTAAATCGATGGCCAAGACTCGCTGCCCACGCTGACTCAAAGCGTAGGCTAAGTTGGCACAAATGGTGGTTTTACCCACACCGCCTTTTTGATTGACACAGGCTATCACTCGCATTGCTTGCATTAAGCCATTTCAGCCTGTTGTTCCACCAAGGTTTTCAAGTCATCAAACTTGTCAGTTTCAAAGATGCATTCCAGCGACAGTAGCACCACAATCTTCCCCTGATACTTAAACATCCCCTTCATAAACTCAGTATCAACGTTGTGACCCAGTTTTGGGGACTTCCTTATTTCGGAAGGTTCCACAGCAATCACATCGGAAACAGAATCAACAATAATTCCCACCAACATGTCTTTGCCCGGCTCGCCGACAGAAACCACCACCATCACCGTTTGTTTATCCATAGGCTTGGCGGTATAACCGAAGATATCCCGCATATCCAGTATAGGTACCATGCTATTGCGAAAATCAATCACCCCCATGCAATAACTTGGGGTATTGGGCAGCTCACGAATTTCGCCTAAGGCCCTTATCTCTTGTACCCGGGTTATATCGATACCATAGATGTTGTCACCCAATGTAAAACTCAGTAGCTGCACTTCATCTATATTCATTGCTGTGCTTCCATCGTTAGAATTCTTCCCATTCATCGCTGTCATCTGCTTTAGCAGTAACACTTTTGCCCGGCTCGGATTTTACCGGCACTTTACTGCCAATCGAGGTGGGCTGTTTCGCCGTTACTCGTGGCTTATCAGAATTGCTAATACTAGTCCTGCTGGAGGCTAATTTTGCAGTTGTGCTGAGCCCCGCTCTAACTGGCACTTTCGCAGCGGCCTCGTTTCTGTGAGCTTGGGATGTAGTAGGTGATTTATTTTCTGTTCGAGCCGCCAGAGCTTTCAAATCGACACCTTCAACATCGAAGAAAGCCACTTGCTCCACCATACCATCCACTTGTGCCAAAGAGGCTTGTGCCGCTGATGTTACTTCTTCAGACAAAGCTGCATTCTGCTGCGTGATATCATCCAGCTGCGCTACTGCTTGGTTTATTTCACCAACCCCAGTTGCCTGTTCATTTGTGGCATTAGCGATGTCGCTGATTATGGTAGACAGTTCATTAGCATGCGACAGAATATCCGCGAGGGATTTGCCACAGCGATTTACCAGCTCACTCCCCACCTGGACACGTTCCGAGCTGACATCAATCAATTCTTTGATTTCTTTTGCTGACACTGCCGAACGTTGCGCCAGATTTCGGACTTCATTGGCTACCACAGCAAAACCTCGCCCTTGTTCGCCTGCTCTGGCTGCTTCCACTGATGCATTAAGTGCCAACAGGTTAGTTTGGAATGCAATCTCATCAATAACACTGATGATTTCCACAATGCGATTAGAGCTTTCAGTAATAGCCGCCATGGACTCCATAGCCTCAGTCATAATCTGCTCACCGTTAGTGGCTTCGTTTTTGGCTCCGGTTGCTGCGGTATTCGCTACCCGAGCATTGTCTGCCGTACTGCGTATATTGGAGGTGAGTTGTTCAAGACTGGCGGCCGTTTCTTCCAAAGACGAAGCCTGGCGCTCAGTACGAGAGGATAATTCATAATTGCCTTGGGAAATCTCAGTATTGGCAGATTTAATTTCACCAGAGGAAAGTTGTATTTTGGTCAACACTTCGTTGAGTTTGTCGACGGTGGTATTAAGCGAATTCGCGACATCGCCAAACATGCCGCTGTAGTCATTATCAAAGCGTAACTTCAAGTCCCCTTCAGACAGCTTATGCAGGCAGACACTGATATCCCGCACAAAGTGATTCACTGTTTGAGAAAGTTCGTTCAGCCCTTTGGATATATTCAGGAAAAAGCCCTGTTTACCCTCGGTAGAAATCAACGCTCCCAAGTTGCCCTTGTTGACATCTTCAACCAGCTTTTGCACCTCTGCTTCTACAATCACTTGCTGAGTCACGTCTGCCCATTCCACAACAGTACCAATACGCTTGTTCTCATCGGACATAACAGGGGTGGCGATCAGATTAAAATGACGCGGACCAACGGTGATCCTCGTGCGATACGACTCGCTTAAGCGCTCCAACATCTGGCGTTGATGAGCCGGATTCTTGTGGAAAATATCGATGTTTTTACCAATGATATTCTCAGCGTCAAATTGCGGTAACTCTTTGCGCAAATCAGCTTCGGCAATGTGTAACATTTCCCGCACGCTGTCATTGGTGTAAACAATATCGTAGTTTTCATCGGCCACCATCACATTCGTTGTTACGCTATCCAACGCAACCTTTATGCGGGCATTTGCAGCGGCTATCAGGGTTTGACGTTTGCGCTCAGTAATATCTAACCACTCAAGGGTGGTGCCCAAACGTTGCCCCTCACTATCCATTACTGGGTTAACCGTTAACTCAAATTCAAGCTCTCCTAATTTAATTTCGGAGCGATACGTTGTGCTCAATTCCGCCAATAGTTTTTGCTGGTGAGCCGGATTTTTGTGGAAAACATCAATGTTGCGCCCCACGAGCTTATCAGGGTCAAACTGAGCATCTAGCAAACGGAAAGTGTCGACATTCTGCGCCATCATTTCCCGCAAGCTGTCGTTGAGATAAATGATATTGCGCTCGTTGTCTGCCAACATAACATTAGTACTGACATTATCCAGCGCTACTTTCATTCGCGCATTTATCGCTTCTTGCTCTTGCTGCAGTTTCTCAAGCGTTAAGTCAGCCCACTCCACGGAGGTGCCGAGGCGTTCTCCGGAGTCTGAGAAAATAGGGTTAACTACTAAGCTGAAGGTTAGATCCTGCACGGCAATCTCAGACTTGTATTCCGCTTTTAGATTATCCAGCAGACCTCGCTGATGAGCAGGGTTTTTATGGAAAATATCAATATTGCTGCCCACCAAAGAGTTAACATCAAAATGGGCAAAGGTTTCGCGAAACTTCTGCTGATTTTGAGCCAACATATCCCGCAAGGTGTGATTCATAAATACAATATTGTAATCAGCATCGGCTAACATGATGTTGGTAGATACAGTTTCAAGAGCAGCCGTTTTGCGCAATATCATGGATTGCTCAAGTAACTCGCTTTCGCGGCTGGTAACATCCTGCCATTGCAATAACACACCGGTGTTTTGCTGACTTGCGCCGGATAGCGGTGTTAACTGAACATCGAACAGTTGCTCACCTAAATTTAATGTAATCTGAGTGGTAGCAGTGATGTTTGTTAAGCTTTGTGCAAGCTGGACGTCAGAACAGACAAGACTAATATTTTTTCCCACCGGGTTTTCGCCTGGACTGACTTGTGTCAATCCGGCTAATAACTGCTGCATTCCAACAGACACACCAGCGATACAACGATTTGCATCTAACAGCATCAGGTTATTGCTGCTGGTAGAGAGAGCCTGGCTGAAAAGTTGTTGCTGTTGCAGACAACTATCCAATTCCTTGTCAGCGCGCTTTTTCTGATCCACCAGTTCATCGACAATCGTTTCAAACTGCGCGTCCATTAATGCCAGCTCCCCAGATTGGGCAGATGGCGCCAGGAATGCCCCATAATTATTGGTTTGCAACGATTGACTAAAATTACTCAGGCGGGTGCGGCAATAACTTGCGATACTGTCTGTCGCATCACCGAACAATTTGATATTCCAAAGGGCCAGCGCCGCTGCCACCACAGTGATTGCCGCCACCAGCAATAAGTATTGAGACTCAGGGGCCGCTTTCCAAAATAATCCGAAATTAACAAATAGAGCCAACATGATAATCAGGCTGAATAACTTGTTATTTTTGTCCATTTTAATCCTCTGTGGCCATCGCCCATTACATAAAAATTATCTAGATATCCAATCTCAATAAGGTATCTACATTCAACAGGATGATCATTTTCTCACCCACGTCGGCAATTCCTGACACAAATGCTTGATCAATCGTCAGGTCAAAATCGGCAGAAAGTTGTGAGTTGTCAGCATTCGTTTGAATTACTTCTGAGATGGCATCAACCACAATGCCAATCGTTTTAGCCCCTTCGGGAAACTCTACATCCATAATTAAGGTGACGGTTTCCTCATCATATTCGCGGTAGTCCAGGCCCAGGCGCATGCGCAGATCCACGATAGGTACAATAGCGCCTCGCAGATTTATCAAACCGTTTACATAGGCCGGGGAATAGGGAATACGTGTTGATGCCTGCCACACCCTGATCTCCTGAACCCGCAGAATATCGACGGCATAGTCGAGCCCAGCTAATTTGAAGCTTAACCACTCCGCCTTTTCCATCTGATCGTCATCGTGTTCTTCAGCACTGATAATTTCTTGCTCTGCTGACACCGTCATTAATGCATCCTCACTCTGGAAATCAACGCCCCAACGTCAATAATCAGGGCTACCGAACCGTCTCCCAGAATTGTCGCCCCAGACAGCCCCTCTATCTTGGCGTAATTGGCTTCCAGGGATTTCACCACCACTTGTTGGTGATTGTTTAGCTCACTCACCAAAATGCCGCAGTGTTTGTTATCGCTCTCCACCACAACAACCAGACCCGATTCAATGAGTTTGTCCTGATCAACAGGGCAGTCGAACATTTCCGCCAAATTCAATATGGGAATAAAGTTACCACGCCACTTGAACGACACGTCGCGCTTACCTACCTTATTAATGTCTGCTTGTTTTAACTGAATGCTTTCAATGATTGACAGCATAGGAATAATGTACGTCTCCTCTCCCACTTTAAGTAGCTGGCCATCTAAAATTGCCAAGGTAAGTGGTAAGCGAATGGTAAATGTCGTGCCTTCATTGGCGATGGAGCGCACATCAATGGTGCCGCCCAAAGAGCGGATGTTGCGCTTTACTACGTCCATGCCCACACCTCGACCGGAAAGGTCAGTTACAGCGTCGGCTGTAGAAAAACCCGGAGCGAAAATCAATTCGTGAATTGCCTGCTCAGTAAGATTGGCATTGGCCTTTATAACGCCTTTTTCAATGGCTTTTGCTTTGATGCGTTCGGTATTCAAACCGGCGCCATCATCGGAGATCTCAATAATGATGTTGCCCACCTGATGGAACGCTTTTAGGGTGACGGTGCCCGTTTCAGACTTGCCATTAGCCAGTCGGGTTTCGCGATCTTCAAGACCGTGATCAACGCTATTGCGCACCAGATGCACCAACGGGTCGTTCAACTCTTCGATAACAGTTTTGTCCACTTCAGTGTGTTCACCGATAATCTCCACGGCGATAGATTTGTTCAGCTTTTTCGCCAAATCTCTCACCATTCGCGGAAAACGACTAAAGCAAAAATCGATGGGTAACATGCGAATACGCATTACCCCTTCCTGCAAATCTCGGGTGTGGCGTTCTAATTGAGAAAGCCCTTCTGACAAGCGCTCAAACTGCGGATATTTTTCTTCATCACCATAAATGCTCAGCATCGATTGTGTGATCACCAACTCGCCCAGCAGGTTGATAAGACTATCGATTTTTTCCAGATCGACACGAATAGATTGAGAACCACGCTTCGCTTTGGCGGCACTTTTATCACCGCCAGAAGCCGGTGCTGGCGCCGCTTCGGCTGGAGCAGCTGTTACAGCAGGTGCCACTGCAGCCGGTTCCGGCGCAGTCGCTACTGGTTCTGAGATTTCCACGGGCGTTTCTGCTTCAGCGCTGCTGGCACTACTTAACGGTGTGAACTTAAATTCGGCTTCATCTTCAATCCACAAGAAGACATCTTTTAACTCTTCCTCTGTCAGTGGCTTTTCTGACTTCAGATTAATCTTCCAGGTACAATAAATATGAGTGGGCTCGAGTTCTTCAAATGGCGGGATAGCGCTGGTTTGACAGGTTACGTCAATTTCACCAAATTCCGTAAGCTCGTCAATATAACGCAAGGGGTCGTTGCCAGTCATCATGATGGCAGGATCAGGGGCAAACTCTATCAGCCATTCACTGCCACTACTGGATGCGACTTCGACAGATTCAGATGTGATTTCACTGGTTCCAGCGCTTGTGGCTCCGGGCACCAGAAGGCGCTCTAATTCCGCTTTGACTTCTTGCATACTGGATTGGTTAATTTCATCATCGAATTGATAATGGGCTACCAGGTTCCTGAGTACATCCAATGACGAAAACAGGCAATCCAGAATATCCTGTGACAAGCTGAGTTGACCAGCTCTGACTTTATCCAGTAGGGTTTCCATGACATGGGTAAAATCCGTCAAAGAACCCATGCCAAATGTAGCACTGCCGCCTTTTAGAGAATGTGCAGAACGAAAAATATCGTTGATAGTCTCAGAATCCATTTCCGAAGCATCATCGACATCCAACAAATTGCGTTCAATGGCGTCTATCGCTTCGGCACTTTCGTCAAAAAACACCGCTCTGAATTGCGCTAAAGGATCACTCATTTCACCATCCCATCAGGGCTTTACAGGTTAAATAAAAAAGGCCTGATAGCTTCTGAATTCAGGCCTCTAAAATTGCTTATTTCAGTACTTTGTTCACAACCGCGACAAGTTTTTGAGGGTCAAAAGGTTTTACAATCCAACCAGTGGCACCTGCCGCTTTACCCTCTTGCTTTTTATCCATACCCGATTCCGTTGTTAACATTAGTATGGGCGTAAAACGGTAGTTTTCTTCTTTGCGTAGTTCGGTAATAAACTGAATGCCATCCATTACCGGCATATTCACATCTGAAATCACCAGGTCGTAGCTACTGCCCTTGGCTTTTTCCAGACCTTCCTGGCCATTTACGGCCTCGGTTACATCAAAACCCTGAGCTTTGAGGGTAAATGCCACCATGGCTCTCATTGAGGCAGAATCATCAACAGTCAGAATCTTCTTCATTATCAAAATTTCCTTAAGTGTCTTCTAGTTACCGGGTTTTTCACCCTTGTTTCCAACAAAGCTAACACAATCTATTTTCAGTCAGAAACATTTTATTTCTTGGCGTGTTGCTTAACTTCTACTATTTTCAAAGAGTACACAATACAACTTTTGGTTGAATTTGCTTTTAGTGTAGTTAAAAAATTTCAATATACTCAATGTTGTCCACCAACAATGAGTACAAAGTGGATAATCCAGAGATCAAAGACAGGGATTTAAGTGAAACACAACGTATTGATCGCCGATGATGATGAGCACCTTAGAGAATTATTGAATCTGATGTTTCAGGATAGTTTCTGTTTGGAATTTGCAGAAACTGCAGCGCAAACACTGGAAAAAATTCAGCAAACTGAATTTCAATTCATCATTCTTGACATCCACCTACCGGACAAAACCGGGTTAGATGTATGTCGGGAACTCAATACCATCCCAGAGGCTAAACGCCCATCAGTAGTGATATTAAGTGGGGATAGTGAGGATGAAATCGTCAAACAAGCCTATGAATTAGGCGTTGGTGACTACATCGTTAAACCTTTTAATGTCACCGCTTTTCACGAACGCTTGCTGCGTTTTTCTCGAGATCTGGAAAAGATCGCCAGCCTGGAAGAACAAGACGCCAGTATCCAAAACATGACAGAAACCGTCATGAAGCAAGCCGCCTCTTATGGCAATGCCCTGGAGTTAGTGTCGCGTTTAAACTCCTGCCACAATGCCGAAGCCTTGTGTAAGACTGTACTGCAAAATCTGCTAGGTCAAGGATTCCACTGTGCCATACAAGTGCGCTCCACTGACGAAGTCTTCTCTTTTGATGTTGATGTTTCAGAATGCAGTGACATAGAGCTGCAAATCTTCGAGTTACTAAAAGACAAGGGTCGGATTTATAGTTTTGGTAAGCGTTGCATATTCAATGATGAGCATGTTTCCATTTTGGTGAAAAACATGCCGCACGAAGGTACCCAAAGTTATGACTCGATTTTGGATGTCGCGGCGAAACTGGTACCGGCAATCAACGCCAGATATATCTCTATATGCGAGCACCATTCGCTGGTAGATGCTCGCGATGCCTTGACTCACGCCCTTAAAGTTTTATCTGAGGGGGTAACGCAAATGGAAGATGAAAAGCGGGTGTTGTTGGAAAATATCGAATTGCAAATCGGTATGTCCTTTCATCAATTAGATTTAGATGAGAATCAGGAAGCCTTTTTCCTGAATTTGATTGAGCGAGAAATCCGCTCTCGAGAAGACAGCAACAAACTTGGCACGATTCAACAGATGATTGCCGAATGTGTAGATTCAATCCATATTCTCGAGCATGACTACTCGGATTCAGCACCAGCTGCAGAAGACAGCAACGACGACGATATTGAGCTGTTTTAGAAAATCGTCGATTTATAGTTGCTCAATGAAAGCTCGAGCATTGGCCGGGAAATTACTAAATACGCCGTCCACGCCCCAATCCTTGAGCCATTGTAGTTCAGATTGCCGGTCCACTGTATACACATAGACTTTGAGTCCTAAACGGTGGGCAAGCTCGATGTCTTCCGGGCGCAAGCAGTTCACATCAAAATGGATGGAATACACCGCCATGGCATTGCAGGTAAATGCCATGTCCAGTGGACTGGATGCCGTTAACAACCCCAAACGCCAGTTACTGCCTGATTGCGCTAATTGCGCCAGGTAATGGTGGTTAAAGGAAGAAATCAGCAGTGATTCCGCTGGCGTAGTTTGCCTGACAGCCTGCTCAATCACTTGCACCAACGCCGTGACATCAGCGATGCGTTTCAATTCGATATTCACTTCTACGCGGCCGGCAATCGCCTGTAGTGCTTCAGCCAAAGTGGGAATGTGTTGCTTGTGGTGCAGCTGAACCTGTTGTACCTGGTGTTTAGTGAGTTGCCAGATCAAGGTATCTGCAAACAGGGGAATAACCCTGTCGTGCCACACATAAAACTCATCCTCAACCTGATATACATCTAATTCGATACCATCGGCATTTTGTTTTATGGCGTGCTCAAAGGCCAGTAAGGTGTTCTCCGGATATTCGCCGCTGGCGCCGCGATGAGCCCAAATCTTCATTGCGTACCCTTCGCTTTAGCGCGATGTTTTTGGGCATTAATTGTCTCGTAAACCGCCGCAGAGATCACCAGCAAGCCACCAACCAGGGTGTAGGCTGAAGGCCTTTCTTGTAACAACACATAAGCGAACCCAACCCCATACAAGGGTTGCGCGCAGGCGATAAGGGAGAAGGTTTTAGCCCGTAAATGTTTTAAGCTTGATGCGATAAGCGCATGAGGAATGGCGGTACAGATGCTGCCCAGAACCACCAGATAAAACAGGGTCTCCAGAGAGATGGCGTAAAGCTGCTCGGAAGTAAATAAGCCCAAACACAGGATAATCACGAAGGTTTGCAAAGTCATAGCATGAGCACCGCTGTAATGGGAAAAATAACGGCGATGGATCAGATTGCGCAATGAGTACAACAAGGCAGAGAATACACCCACCACTATCCCCAGCGTAACATCATTATTCAGCGAAGAATCTGGCACGATCAAGGTGATGCCCAACAATACGACTAAGGCACTCACGACGTCCTGCCACACCAGGCGAACCTTTTCAAAAAAGGGCTCCAAAAACACCGTGATAACCGGGAAGGTGAAAAGCGCAATCATACCGACCGCCACTGAGGAGTATTGCATGGCCGCAAAGTAGGTTACCCAATGCAGTGCCATAATCACCCCTAATAATACGCCGATACCGAGATCTTTGTAGCTGTGCAGTTTAAGCGACTTCCCGGTGAACTTGAGTAATAAAAACAAACAGCCGCAGGCCACAACTGAGCGACCAAAGGTAATGTCCAGTGCAGACAAAGGGATTATTCGACTGAACAGCGCAGTAACCCCTAACAAGACCACAGCGAGATGCAAAGACCACAGACTTTTTTGCACATCTTCCATGTTTCAGCACTTCTCCAGAATTAACAAAGACGATGTTCTACTTGCTCGCCCAATTTATCCGCAGCAACAGAGCGCGGAACACCAGACTATTATCGCCCATTGTCAGTGAGCTGTTGATACTCAATTGCTATTTCTTATGCTTTCAGGCTCGCTCAGGAGTCGCTGCTTTGGGACTTCAGCGTGCCGCACTGTACGCCAAGACGAGTTACATCGCCTTCGCTAAACTGCGCAAAATCGACACCGTCTTTCTCAAAACACATCACCACAGTTGAGCCCAGCTTGAAGCGGCCCATTTCGTCGCCTTTTTTGAACTGCATAGCGGTGGCATTTTGTTCGGAGTAATGCCAGGTGCGGACTTTTTTTCCAGGTGGTGGTGTCACTGTTCCTGCCCAGACGGTTTCTATGCTGGCAACAATGGTAGCTCCCACTAATACCATCGCCATTTTACCTTGTGCGGTATTAAAAATTGCCACCACACGCTCGTTGCGGGCAAACAACCCAGGTACGTTTTGTGCGGTTAATGGATTCACGGAAAAAAGCTCCCCCGGCACATAAATCATGCTTTCGAGGGTGGCATCCATTGGCATGTGGATGCGGTGATAGTCTTTTGGTGACAAATAGATAGTCATAAACTGACCATCCTGAAATGTACTCGCCAGTTCCTCATCGCCACCTAACAGCGCCTTAACACTATAATAATGGCCTTTGGCTTGAAAAATCTGGTCTTTTTCAATGGGCCCCATTTGGCTGATGGCACCATCTACCGGGAAGATAAGCGCATTTTCGTCTTCACAAATGGGACGAATTCCGGCCTTCAGCGGACGAGTAAAAAACTCGTTAAAGGTGGCATAAGCAGCCGGATCGCTTTGCCGCGCTTCAGCCATATCCACTTTAAACTGTTTGATAAAAACTTTAATAAGCGACGTTGTCACAACCCCTAGCTTCGCTGCAGCCAGATGCCCAACAAGGCGCGAAACTAAATGTTTAGGTAAACAATATTGCAGGGATATTTTTAGCTTATCCGGTAACACGATGACATCCTGAGAAATAAAAACGGGCGCAATAGTACCTCATTTTACGGCAACTGTAGAGTGCCGGGGCACTTATAAGATCGCTGCGGCAGCAATATTGCAACCGCGGCACGGATAATGATAGGAAGTGTTAATACTGATTACTGTGATTAGGACGCTGTTCCGCCATGGTTTTTAAGATACTATGGTAATTTTCAAAGCGGATCGGGTTAATTTTTCCCTCATCGACGGCTTCTTTTAGCAAGCACCCCGGATCGTCCATGTGTTTGCAATCCCGGAATTTACAGCCTCCCAGATAATCGCGAAACTCTTTAAAGCCCCAGGTAACGCGCTCTTCAGGCAAATGCCAAAGGGCAAATTCCCGCACACCGGGCGAATCAATCAACTCACCACCATTTTTGAAACTCAATAATTTAGCGCTGGTAGTGGTGTGTTGTCCCAAGCCGCTCATTTCAGAAATATCGCCCACTTGCTCTTCAGCTTCAGGCAGCAAGGCATTCACCAAACTGGATTTACCGACACCCGATTGTCCGACAAAAATACTCACTTTTTCATCCAGAATGGCTTGCAGTGCATCAACGCCTTCGCCGGATTTGCAGCTGAGCAAGATAACCCGGTAACCTATTTCACGGTATAGTGTGGTTAAGGTATCCACTTGAGCGAGTGCCACCTCATCCGCCAAATCAATTTTGTTGATCAAAATCACCGGGGTGATGCCAACATCCTCAGAGGCCACCAGATAGCGATCGATAATATTGGAAGACAAAGCGGGCTTGAGGGAGCTGACAATCAATATTTGGTCGATATTGGCCGCGACAGGCTTAACACCGTCGTAAAAATCTGGTCGAGACAATAGTGAATCCCGTTCCGACACCGCCTCTATTACCCCGTTGATGGCGGAGCCAGACTCTTTATTTCTGCGAAACAGGACGTTGTCCCCACAAACAACACTTTCGATTGTGCGCCTGATATGGCAGCGAGTTACCTGATTTTGGCTGTCTCGTACATCCGCATGCTGTCCAAAGCGGCCCACTACCACCCCGGATTCCTCCGGCTCCAGATTGTCGTCTTGCGGTAAGGCTTCGTCTTTATTGAGTTTTTTCGACAGATTCTTGCCCACCTGGCGTTTTTGTCGATGTGTCAGTTTATTTCTTTTTGCCACTTTGCTGCTAAATTAAGTATAGTTACCCAAACTTTACCGATATTATGGGTAAAGGCGGGGTTTAAAAGTATTGAATTCCGGTTGTCGTGCCACTGGATACCAGTGTTACAGTTAGCATAGTACCGATTGCAATAAGGGAAAGACACCACAAATTGCATTAATTGTGTGAATCTTGGCGGGTAGTGAATGTCATATAGCGAAAACAATTTAGTCTGGATGGATCTGGAAATGACAGGATTAGATCCTGACACCTGTAAGGTGCTGGAAATCGCCACTATTGTCACTGATTCACAACTCAATGTGTTAGCCGAAGGCCCGGTCATGGCCATTCACCAGTCTGATGAGCTATTAGAAGGCATGGACGAATGGTGCACAAAAACCCATGGTGACTCGGGCTTAACCGAACGTTGTCGCAACAGCGATATTACCGAAGACATTGCAGTACAGCGCACCATTGAGTTTTTAAGCCAATATGTGCCCAAAGGCGTATCACCACTGTGCGGTAACAGCATCAGCCAGGACCGTCGCTTTTTGCAAAAGCACATGGTAGAACTGGAAGAGTTTTTCCACTACCGCATTATAGATGTTAGTAGCGTAAAAGAGCTAGTGCGCCGCTGGAAGCCCGAAGTACTCGAAGGCCTACACAAAAAAGGTACGCACCTGGCTATCGACGATATTCGCGAGTCTATAGCCGAGCTGCAGTTCTATCGTGCTCAAATCTTCACCATATAAGTGTTTCTGGCTAGCCTCAGGCAAGATTTTTTAGATTTATTGCAACAAACACTTGCACCCCACTTAATTTTTTGTACAATGCGCACCCGCTTTTGAAGGAAAGCGGTTGAAATAAAATTTGTCTGCGGGAATAGCTCAGCTGGTAGAGCACAACCTTGCCAAGGTTGGGGTCGCGAGTTCGAATCTCGTTTCCCGCTCCAAATTCTATCTCAGATCATACCATTACGCGGGAATAGCTCAGCTGGTAGAGCACAACCTTGCCAAGGTTGGGGTCGCGAGTTCGAATCTCGTTTCCCGCTCCAATTTTCTCTGTAGTCTCCATAGCAAATAGTCGTGTAGGTAGAAATACATGTCGACAACAAGATTATTTTGTTCAATTATCCTTTGCTCTGAGATCCTCCTTTAGCTCTCACTATGTGTATTGTATCTCACCACCGAACTACAAACTCGTATAATTTAATTTACCCGATCGACATAAACACTCGACTCCTGACTGAAAATTGCAGAAAATTGCAGAAAATTGACAAATAATTTGAAAAATTGACGTTTTGCATAATTATTTAAAGAAGATACTCACCACAATAGGTCACTCAGCACCATTTCAATGCAAGCTCTGCTCCTCATAGCCAATGCCGTAACACTCATCAACAGGACTTGAACCGCAATGGTGCAGAGGAATGACAGAAATGAATAACTTTTCGGTATTCAACACTATAAGAAGAATAATTATTCGAATAAAGACGGGTTTGAGCAATATATATACTAAAAAGACACTTGATCCCGGCCTGATTAATGCTGATTATCCTAAGATGAGATAAAATTTACTTATAAAAAAATAATAATAAATTGCCTCGGTTTAACAAAAACCAATGGCTGTTGTCTCGAAAAAAAACACAACACAAACTCAGGAGCACACAATGAAGAAATTTGCGTTGTCCCGGTTAAATACCGCCATTACGAGAGGGCTGTGTTACGGCTCTGTCGCCGCCTCGCTAGCCATCGCGCCACAGGCATTCGCCCAAGAAGAAGAAACCACCGACGAAACTGCCAGCGTTGAGCGGGTTATGGTAACCGGTTCCCGCATTGCGCGTGACCCGAACCTTGCCGCTAGCTCGCCTATTCAAGCTATTGAAGCTGAGGCGATCCGCCAGTCCGGTGAATTTTCAATCACCGATATCGTCAACGACGTACCGGCACTATTTTCATCTACGGGTTCAGAAAACTCCAAAGACACTACCGGTTTCGCTGATGGTACTAACACCCTAAACTTACGTGGTTTAGGGTCGAATCGTACGTTAGTACTGGTAAACGGCAGACGCCACGTTGCTGGTGTAGAAGGCACGGGTGCCGTTGACGTTGGTTCCATCCCAATGCGCCTGATCAAAAGTGTTGAAGTACTGACCGGTGGTTCATCCGCTATTTATGGTGCCGATGCAGTCACGGGTGTAGTTAACTTTATCCTCAACGACGAGTTCGAAGGCTTTGAATTTGATGCGCAGCAAGGTGTCTCCTCTGAAGGTGACGCCCAGCAAACACAGCTAGCCGCAACTTATGGTTTTAATTTTGACAACGACAAAGGTAACCTGGCCATTAGCGTAGAATACGCCAAAGATGAGGGTTTACGTGCGGGTGAACGCGACAATGGCTTGTGGATTGGTTCTGGTGATGATGGCGCCAACCCCCTGTTGCGTTTTCAACAGGGTGATATCAACGGTAGCACCCCCAACTTCGCAGCCTTTTTCTCACCTGCCAATGATTTAGTGCCCTTTGGTTTGAACATTCCATCAATGGAAGACTTTATCGCCGATTACACCGCCACTTACGGTGTAGCGCCTAACTTGACGTCGGCAGAGATGGCACTATTTAACCAGGCTGCTAACGCCTTTCCAAGAGCGGTATTACCGGGTTTCAACTTTGGTATAACTTCTGGTACAGGTATGATCATTGCGGGTAACCCTTATACTTTTGATGGTTTTGATCCCGGGGTAAACATCGATCTTGACCGCAATGGTGTGCCAGATTGTTATGACTCCTTCACTGGTTATAACTCTTCATTTGGTAGCCAAGCGTTTGGCGTCATTGGTGGTTGTTGGTTTGCCGAAAATGATGGTTCTTATCGCCCTGTTCGCGATGGTCTCATCTCCAGCACACTAAACAGTTTTGGTGGAGACGGATCTACGGCGATTACTAACCCTCAAGACTACATTCTTATCCCGGAAGAAAAGGTCTCGGTAAATCTGATTGGTCACTACGACGTTACCGATGATATGCGCCTGACAGCTGAGCTGAAGTACGCTTATCAGGAAGTGGAAGATGTTACTCCGCCAACTTCTTTCTGGGATTTGCTATTCGGTGCACCAGACAACCCTTATCTACCTGAATTCATCCGCCCTGTTGCCCAACAAACAGGCGGTGTTGCCATCACTGTTGACCCAGTTTGGATTGGTGATGGACATCAGGTAAACGAGCGTGAAACCGTTCGTGCCGTGCTTGGTTTAAACGGCTTTTTGGACAACGGTTGGTCTTACGATCTGAGCTTGGTATGGGGCAAGTTCGAGCGTGAAATGACGTTGGAAGATAACGTGATCGTTGACAGGTTCTTTGCTGCAATCGATGCAGTTGGCGATGGTAATGGTGGCGTAACCTGTCGCGCCGAAGTAGATCCAAACACGCCACTTATCACCACACCATTTGAATTACCTGCATTCGACCCTGGATACTATACCTTTACACCTGGTGCTGGCTCTTGTGTGCCGCTTAACATTTGGGCGGGAGCTTCTGGCGTAACACAAACAGCGCTGGATTGGGTAACCACAGATACCAAAGATTCCATCGAACTGGAGCAAACGGTTTTAACCGCCTCATTGGCTGGCGATCTGGATGACTGGTTTGAATTGCCTGCCGGCTCTATTGCCTTTGCATTAGGTGCGGAATACCGCGAAGAAAAATCAGAAGCTATCTTCGACGCGTGGCAGACGGGTGTGTTACCTGCAGGCTCTCCATTTGGTGAAGGTACTAACATTATTGACGTTTCAGGTAACGCTTCAACTATCTTTGACCCTGCAATACCGATTCGCAGCGAGACAGGTGAGTATGATGTAACGGAAGCCTTTGTGGAGTTACAAATTCCATTACTGGAAGGTGTTACTATGGCTGAAGAGCTAACGCTTGAATTGGCTGCGCGTTTCTCAGATTACTCTTCTATTGGCGACACCAGTACCTGGAAAGCCAATGTCATGTGGTCCCCTGTTGAAGATGTACGTGTAAGAACCAGCTTATCGCAGGCAGTTCGTGCGCCAAATATTACTGAACTGTTTGGCCCAACTACTGGTACCACCATTTCTAAAGACGATGATATCTGTGATGTGTCTGCCGCCAATACAAGCAATATCCAAAATAACTGTGAGACACAATTGTTAGCTTTAGGTGTGGATGCTGCCGATATTCGTGATGCCAATGGCAACTATATCTGGGTGAACCCGCTAACTGCACGATTTAGCGGTACTACCAGTGGCAACCGAAACTTGACAGAAGAAACTGCTGACACCTTGACGGTAGGCTTCGTTTATACGCCAGAGTGGTTGGACGGTTTTGACTTGAGCGTGGACTATTGGTCCATTGAAATTGAAGATGCCATCAACGAGGTTGATCCGGAGATCATCATTGAAAGCTGTTACGCTGGTGCGCAGTTGAATAACCTGTTCTGTGACCTGTTCACTCGTAACAGTGCCAGCCAAAACGCTGCAGCTGCAGGTGGTTTGAACTTCCTTGCCAACCAACCCGTTAACTTCGCAAAACGCGAAACCAGCGGTTATGACTTCTCTGTGGGTTATCGCTTCTCACTGGATGAACATGAGTTCGCTGTGAAATTCGCCGGTACAAAAGTTAATGAATTGAACGACTTTACCAATCCACTGGATTTAACAGAAGTTGACCCTGAGCTACACGAAGTAAATCGTCCAGAGTGGGCAGGCAACTTCTACGTTGACTACCAGGTGGGTGACTTGACGGTATCATGGCAAACCCAGTACATGGATGAACAAGGTCTGACGGGTATCGAGATAGAAGACATCTATGGCTACGGCTGTGAGGTGACAAATAGCTGCACCTTCGGCCCAAGTGTCATTCAGGAAGAATCATTCATCCACGATATTAGCGGTACCTTCCAGATCAATGACGAATTCATGGTTTATGGTGGTATCAAAAATATCACGGAAGAAGACCCCTTCATAACTGACTTTGCTTTCCCTGCAAGTCCAAGAGGTCGTTTCTTCTACTTCGGTGTGAACTTCCGCATGGATTAATCCCGCGCTAGTTCTTCGAGCGAAAGACAAAAATCCCGGGCAAGCCCGGGATTTTTTATTGACTGAAAATTATCAGGGATTATTTGCCATCGCCTGATGAACGGACATTCTTACCTGCCGCATTGCCATGATGCGCACGTTTTTGCATCCAGTCTTTAGATTTTTTCTCTGTATCTTCTCTTTGTTGGCGGGTAGTGCACACTTTCTCCGGTACATTCGAACCAGTGCGTCTCACCATTTTGCATTCGTAACCAATGTCGTCTTTAGCATCTGCATCGCTGCTGCTAACCTCTTGCGTGCTACTACAAGCCGCCAGCGCTGCTGTCAAAGCCAGTATAAAAACCTTTTTCATGATCTTGCTCCCATCATTATCCCTCCTCCACCTTAGCGCGACCGCATAAAATGTCTACAAGTAGTTGCGATGGCTCGTTATGGTGAAGCCGTATTCATGGACGCAGTTTATCTGCACGATGTGAACTTTTCCTATCAGCTAACGGATGATGTGATGGTTTATGGCGGTATTAACAACCTCTCTGATGAGGAACCGTTTATAACCGCATACGCTACACCGGTTAGTGTGAGAGGACGTTACTTCTTTATGGGTGTTAACGTAGTTCTGGAATAAATGCAGTTAGAAAGCACACTTATATATCCCTCTAGAGTGAGGGTTATATAACTCATTCAAAGAGGCCCAATGTCCGCATAGGGCCTCTTTATTGTTTAGGCAATTATTTACGCACACAATTTATTCAAGTCACAACTTTTAATAATTTTTCTCAATTTTGATTCGGTACAAGTAGTTATTTATTTACCACTGAGTAAATTTATGCATACTTTAAGGGAAATAATTGACACCCCTTTGATATGAAAATAAATTTAATCACTAGTATCCTTTTTTTAAGTTTGTTTCTTCCTTCCACACTTGTATTCGCTGAAGTAGAGTCGGTTTGTATAACGACCTACACAAACTCAGGTGCTGGTACTTACCCACAAAGATCTTGTTGGTTTGTGTGGGAGAATACGAGAAAAGAATTTTACAGTTTTGAAAGATTCATAAGAGGAAGGATTGAATTAGGCAGCATTTCGCGCAATCCCAATATTGAAGATGCTGAAATTGAATTCGAAGATCTCTCTGAGTTTGAAAAATGTTTATTGTTGAATAACTCAAATCCCGCTAGTTGCATTCTAGGTGTTATAAATGATGTTTCGCCAAATGGCTGCTCGGGAGGTGCACCTCAATCATTTTCAATTGGGGGGGGGACTTCAGCTAACTTTGCACAAGATGCATGTAATCCGCATGACGTATGCTATAACCAAATAGGGGTCAGCAAACTAAGGTGTGATTCTGAGTTTTATGGCAATCTACTAGCATCGTGTGAAGACGCCTTTGGGAGTTTTCAAACATATGATAGAAATGGAGTCCCAATCGTTAATTACAGAGCAGCTCTGTGCAAAGCGGTTGCAGATACGATGAAAGCAGGTATTGATTTTCCAATAGTATCTGAATTGTTCTTCACAAATGCGCAAAATAATAACATGTGTAACATTTGGAACGAGGCAATGGAAGAAAATAACTGTAGTGTATAAGAGTAAAAATAAGCTAGTTGCGTTCGTATCGATCGTCAGTGCTTTATTGTTGTTTGCGGTTATGCAAATACTTGACTTGCGCTTCGTAACACGCAGTGCACTTCTGGAACATGGCTATGTCACAATACCTTATGTGATTTGCGGCTTTGCTTTCTATCTTAATGACAGAAAGCTAAACCTTTTGCGTTGCTTGTTGGTGTTGTTTTTAATGTTCCCTTTCTGCTACATAGGCTTAGTCGTATACCAAGAGTTATTAGATTGGTTAGGAGGAGCACCTATAGGTCCAGTAATGTTCTTGCCTTTTATTACTCTACTACTCTTGTGGGGACTTGCTGGGCTTCCTTATCATATTTTACTGAATCCAATCAAAAATAAATCACTATGAAATTCCCTTTTAAGAAGTTTTCTTTTCTTTTCAATATCTTGGTTATATCTGCGTTTGGTGAAGCTTCTGAAGCCCAACAGTTTTTGATTTGTGCAACCCCAAAATTTGCAGTGGTCGGGGTATCATACAGCCCTCATATTGCGAAACAAAAATCCACCGAATTAATTAAATCAAGCGTAATTTATCAAACTGAAAAAAATGATGAAACCCTACTTCAACAAGCTCTAAAGCAACAAAAAAGTATCAACTCAAACTACAATCATCCTCAAAAAAATGGGGCGAAGCGGCTTAATGCTCTCAATGTAATACAGAATGAAAGTCATGTTAATGACTCATTAAAGAATGACTTACAGGCCTTGTTAGTAAATCAAGAATTCAGCAAGATTCAAAAACTGCAGAACATAAACAAAAATGTTGTTAAATTAGTTATTTCTGAGTCAAAAAACTATGTTACTGAAAACCTTATTAGTTTCATTGCAGAAAACAATGCACAAGGCATTGAATTGTTAAAGATAGCTATACGGGCAGGTTGGAAAAAAACCGATTTAGAAAAGCTAATCAACCATATACCTGACTATGACAGCGAATGGTACTCACCTGTTACCGACGAAATCGAAAACATTCTCGTAACTGCTATTCAATCAGATAACATTGGTGCTCTTGAATTGTTTTTGCAGAAACAAATAAGTACAGAAGACGTTACAAAAGCAATAAATAGCTCTCTACTAGAAATGTCTAAAACAGCACCACCTCAAAAAATCTCAGCAATTGTTTCAGCGTTTACCCATTCGGGTTCAACTATATCTCCAAACGAAAATTTCACTTTCGTACATGGAGCGAAAGTGATAAACAATAATAATTCTAAATATAAGACTGAACAAAATAAGCGCTTGATTGATATCAAAGTCTTGCAAAAAGACTGGCCGCACTTGGTATTTAACCCAAACAAAACCTGCGATAATGCAAGCAAGTTTATAAGTCCAACCGAATACAAAACTGTTAAATCAAAACACAATTTGAGTGAGGTTGAGGTGACAAACCTTTTCAAGGCTACGATTCCTAAGTCCCATATCCAATTATACATTGAGCTTCTAAGAATCAATCAATCTCACTTGAATGTGCAAGCAAATCCGATAGAAGTACCGTTTAGTGATCTGATGGCGGCGCTTGCTAGTGAACATTGGACTAAAGCAGAAAATCTATATGTAAATTGCAACTCAATAAACTGTAAATATGCAATTATTAAGACTATTGTTGATATGAGCGCGATAAACTTTGAAAAGTTGATAATTAATCATGCCAAAAAGGACCACAGATTGATTCATGACCTGTTGATTGCACGCTCAGAATACCTATTAGATTTATTGAGGAGTAATGGTATCGCTATTGATATTATCGATTCAAATGGGAAGGGCAGCCAATTTTGGATTCTTAACTCGTCAATTGAAAACCTTGACCTGATCGCCAAATATAAGCTAAACAAGAATGAAGATAGCTTTGGGCTTCAAACTAATTCAATATTGGCAGGTTACTTTCAATAATTATTGAGACACCCATATTAACTGCTCGGGAGGTGCACCTCAATCATTTTCAACTGGCAGTTATAGAGACAGCCATCTAAACAGAGACCAAAATAGGACATCCAACTTAACAGTTATTGCAGTTCTAATTTAGTGACTTGGTTAACGTTTCTGAACGTTTGTCATAGGGTAAGCCAAAAATAGAATGTTTTAAGTTAAGTCTTCTCTTGATGATATGGATTCATTGACAAGAAGTGATAACCAAGCAGTTTTAAGCCGCGCGGCTTCCTTACCTTACAGTAATTTTGTTAATTTTTGACTAGTGTGGTATTGAATCAACCAAACAATCGAATTGAGGCGTTTTTATCCCTTAGCCGTTTTAGTTTGTATCTTTGCCGATATGCCTCAAGATAAGATTCTCCACCTGCCGCGTGATGAAAACACTCTTCAAATTCAGTAGTAAGTTTCTGCCATTGGGCCATTTTCAGGTTTAATCGTTCCAGGATGATCGGAGTTGAACCCTCAATAGCTCCTCGTTTATCTGGCAGGATGGCTCTGCCAGTAAAATCCACCAGCTCCAGATAGTCTGTAAAGTGAAAAGGTAGACCATGGGGCATGTTTTCTCTGTTATTCCCGGCAAAAGGTATCAGGAATTGTGGCGATTTCCCTGCTTTGGTAGCATTAATGCGATACTGAATGCTGGTATGGTCAGACTCTTCGGGTGTTTTCGCTATCTTGGCTCTGATGGGGTTTAAATCGACATAAGCCATACTGGCTGCCAGCGCAGCCTCATCCAACAATGCTTGAGATTTGAATCGACCTTCCCACAAATTTTTCTGGAAAAAATTTGAACAGCTTCAGCTGGCCCGAAGGGTGAGCACCAGGGATGGCGGCGAGTAAAATCGTCCGGTGCATTCATCTTCCTTATTTGCTTCCCTGGCAATGTATTCATTGAGGCAACGCATGAACCAGCTGATATCCGTTAATCGTTGTCGCCAGATATTTGCTGTTTCCTCAACGGCCATAAGCTGAGATTCAACCATTTGTAACCGCTGCTGTGGATTTAGATATTGCTGGCTCAGTAAGGCTCCTTTATGCAACTGATGCCAACGGCGAATCACTTCTTCCGTATCCCAGCTATCAGATAACTCTTTATTTATATGTAATACCAGATGAGTGTGGTTACTCATCACCGCGTAGGCACACACGTCAATGGCGAATACTTGTGATAATAAGTGAATGCGGTCCTGCACCCATTGACGACGATGTTCGTAGCTTGTACCCGTGTGTTTATCTTCACCACATAAAAACGCTCTGCGTAGACAGCGGGAAACACAGTGGTAATATGGCGTATCTTCAAGGCTGATTTGAGCCCTCCTGGCTTTTGGCATAAAGACTCCTCCTGAGTACTCAATTCAAAATCCATTTTGCACAGATGAGACAAAATAGAAACTGTACCGAAGTACAGTTATGATGGGTGTCTAGATAATTTTTTAATAAAAACGTATCGGTGTTTTTATTTACCTTGTAAAATTGCTATCATTCTCACGTATCGCTATAACGAGGTAATGGAAATGCGCAATAACTTTGATGGAGAAGTCCTGAGGGACATGCGTAAGGAAGCGGGATTCACTCAGCAGGATCTGGCAAGAAGAGTCGGCATTAGTCGTGAAACTGTCATCGCAATAGAAAAAAATAAGCGGGGCACCATCGACACTATCGAACTGGATGTATTGAAAAACTGGCAGAAGCTTTGCCGGAACTATGTCTCCAAACCAACAAGAGAAAAAGTAATTAACTACATCAAAAGTTATCTAGACCTGGCCTGATCGGATGCAGACCAAGCTGAGTTTTCTGGTCCTTTGCGTCGCTTTTTGTTTTACATGGTTTTTTGGTGAACCGCTTTATTTTGATCGCATCCTGTTCGCCATCTTGATCGCCACGACAGTCCTGAGCTTTAAATGGGACAAAAACCTGTTCGCTATCAGTTTGGTGGTGTTGTGTGAGTTGGCCCTGGAAGAAATCTTCTGGCTATTCAGCAGAGACAATAATTGGCTATTGCTACCCGCTTATGCTTATTGCCTGCTGGCCATTTACATTAATCGACGAGAACTATCAGGTAAGTTGGCCTTTATGGTTTTCGCGTTGTCTCTGTGCGCCGAAATTTATTGGCTCTTAGCCGATAAGCAAGGGCCAAGAATCTTTTTCTACATCTTTATCTGTGGCAACCTGCTACTGCTTAAACACTACGCGTTTATGCGCCCACATATCTGCAATAGAAACTTTAAGCAGTACCACCACTGGAAATGGATAAAAACCGACGGTCAGGTAGAAGATTATGCCATGTTACATCTCGGCCTTAACCTGGCCATGATTTCTGAGTATTTGCTACGACACATAGCAGGAATGAACAACGCTCTGTATGTTTACCATGGCTATAGTTACCTGTCTCATGTTATCAACGGCTTTTTATTCTTGATAATTGCAATTGCGTTAACTAATACCATAAAGAGCAAGTTATTTACCGCCTAAATATTGAGCGGTGGTAGTGTATTGGGCCATAGATAACGGTAATATTGATCTCGAGTGTGGGAGAACATCCACTTTTTAAAACCTACGGAGATCATTATGAAAACTACCAAAAAATTCACTATCACTCTGATTTTATTGAGTTTAATTTCTTTTAACTCGTTTGCTTCAGGTGGTAAAAAAGAGCCACCCAAGAGTAGCACTGTTGAAACAGTTCAACTTTATCTTGCACAGATTTTTGGTTAATTATGCAAGTACTGGCAATTAGTCTTACTTTTTCGTAAGGCTAATTGCTTTACCGCTTTTTTCAAAAAAAGTACTGTGTTTCACTTAAACTGCACGTGAACACATGCCGAGCGATGCCCGGAACCCCACACAAATTCACGTTTAGAAAAAAGCATTTGTAAGACAGGCTTCTTTGTCATAAAAAGTTCTAAAAAAAAGCGCCTTTTGGGGTTTGACTCCACGGCATTTTCGGCCTAAAAATTCACTGTGTTTTGCAACCTTTAACGCAGTTAATTTTCAGGAATTTGAATAATGGCCAAGCCCAACCGTGCTGATCTGTTATCTCGTGCTTATCACGATCCTAAAAACTACCCTTATGGGTTTTCTCGTTCGGGTGATTTCTCTATTTCAGAAGCCAAAGCATTAAGCCAATACGGCAGTTTAATAAATGCTTTGCTCTCTGGCTCCTTGCAACCGGAAAACGATGATGACGCCAGCTTTATCGCTGTGGCCAGTGGCCAGAAAGAGCCGGCTAATGTCACCGAAAAAGCCTGGGTCAAATACATGGCTCGGATAGGTCGACCGCGCACCGGAAGCATTTATGGCAAACGCACTAACGTGGATGATGCCGACGATGACGACAGCAGCATCGATGACGATGATGATTTACCATTAGCCGACGATGATTAAAAACGGAAATGCAGCCTACATTTTACCCATAATGTAGGATGCGTTACTTTATCAATAAAGAATAACGGGACAAATATAGGATATTCATCCCATTTATATCGAATATTAGGATATAAATCTCACTTTTATTCCTTTCCAGGTTTCTTATTCCAATCCACTCCCGTAAGATCCGCCCAAAGTGCAATATTTAACCTCATTAGTATCACAGGAGAGACTATTCGTGGAAATGATGTCCGGTGCCGAAATGGTCGTAAGGGCACTAAAAGATGTTGGCGTTGATTATGTTTTTGGCTACCCCGGTGGTGCCGTTTTAGACATTTACGATGCCCTCTTTGCTCAGGACGATGTTAAACACATTCTGGTTCGCCATGAACAGGCTGCAGCCCACATGGCAGACGGTTACGCTCGCTCAACGGGTAGAACGGGTACTGTGCTCGTTACTTCAGGACCCGGTGCCACCAATACCATTACCGGTATTGCAACGGCATATATGGATTCCATTCCCATGGTAGTGCTTTCCGGTCAGGTGCCGTCACAACACATTGGTGAAGACGCCTTCCAGGAAACCGATATGGTGGGCTGTTCTCGCCCAATCGTAAAACACAGCTTCCTGGTGAAAAAGGCCGAGGACATCCCAAAAGCCATCGCCAAAGCCTATTACATTGCCAATACCGGACGTCCTGGTCCGGTGGTCATTGATTTACCTAAAGATATTGTCAATATCCAGGAATCTCATCCCTATGAGTTTCCTGAGGATTTCTCCATTCGCTCTTATAACCCTACGGAAAAGGGCCACAATAAGCAGATCAAAAAAGCGGTTGAAGCCATTAAAGCGGCAAAGCGCCCGGTGATTTATGCCGGTGGTGGTGCATTAGGGGCCAGTAAAAAGCTGATTAAACTGGCAGAAATGCTCAATGCGCCTGTCACCAATACACTGATGGGCTTGGGTGCATTTCCGGGTACCCACGAGCAGTTTATTGGTATGCTGGGCATGCACGGCACGCTGGAAGCCAACAAAACCATGCACAATGCTGATTGCATCATTGCACTAGGTGCGCGTTTTGACGATCGGGTTACCAACAACGTTGATAAGTTCTGCCCTTATGCCAAAATCGTGCATGTGGATATCGATCCCACTTCTATCTCCAAAACCGTTAATGCCCATATTCCTATCGTAGGTGCTGTAGACAAAGTATTGAGCCAGTTTTTTGACCACCTGAAAGACGTGGATGAAGCTGAGCAAAAAACTAAGCTTGTGGAGTGGTGGCAGCAAATTAAGCAGTGGCAAACCCGCAAGTGTTTGGGTTATGCCACCTCTTCAGACGTTATCAAGCCGCAAGAAGTTATTCAGAGCCTCTACAAGCACACTGATGGCAAAGCCTATGTTAGCTCAGATGTGGGACAGCATCAGATGTTTGCCGCCCTGTACTATCCGTTTGATAAGCCACGTCAATGGATTAACTCCGGTGGCCTTGGCACCATGGGTTTTGGTTTACCCGCGGCGATGGGCGTACAATTTGCTCATCCCGATGCCATCTCAGCGGTGGTAACGGGTGATGGCAGTATCCAGATGAACATTCAAGAGCTGTCTACCTGTTTGCAATACAATTTGCCCATCAAGATCATTTCCCTGAATAACCGTGCTTTGGGTATGGTACGCCAATGGCAAGATATGATTTACAAAGGGCGTCACTCCCATTCCTACATGGAATCAATGCCGGACTTTGTAAAACTGGCAGAAGCTTATGGTCACGTAGGTATTCGGGTAGATCACCCAAGCGAACTGGACGATGCTATGGCGCGCTGCATGAGTATCAAAGATAAGCTGGTGTTTATGGACATCAGGGTAGATCAAAACGAACACGTATACCCCATGCAGATTAAATTTGGAGCCATGGATGATATGAGACTGAGCAAAACGGAGCGTACCTAAATGAGACGTATTATTTCGGTATTATTGGAAAACGAACCAGGCGCTTTGTCTCGCATAGTTGGCTTGTTCTCACAGCGGGGCTTTAACGTTGATTCGCTGTGTGTGACGACCACAGCCGACCCCACTTTATCCCGTATCACCATCACCACCCACGGCGATGACAAAGTGATAGAGCAAATCACCAAACAAATTAATAAACTGGTGGATGTGTTCAAGGTAATGGACTTAACCGAGGGTAGCCATCTCGAGCGGGAGCTAATGTTGATAAAAATCGCCACCCCCAATGAAAATATTCGTGCCGAAGTTAAACGTATGGCCGATATCTTCCGTGGCAACATTGTCGATGTCAGTGCCCGTAACTACACCATTCAATTAACCGGGCCAAGCGATAAACTGGATGCCTTTATTGCCACCACTTCGGAGTTTACCGATGTGTTAGAAGCCGCCCGAACTGGGGTATGTGGCCTGTCACGAGGTGATAAAGCACTAAGAATTTAAGGCTAAACACTCATCAAGAGGAGGCTTGCCTCCTCTTTTTTTGCCTGAAGAAATAGAAAAACCACATATTTTTGATAACAAACTTGTAAAAAGCCCTTGTGGTCCTGTCTTTTTAGGATATTTATCCTAATGAAAACCCCTTCAAAACAGACATTTTAGGAATATATAGATCTACCCTAATCACGTTTAGAAATATAACAACTTGTAATATTCAATAAAATCAATTGCTTAGCTGAATTTACAGTGATTTAACAAGCAATTTTTAATTTTGTTAACCTATTCAATACAGTAATACAACAACATTCCTCATAAAAATCATTAACTTATAAATCGTGTTCGGGGCACATCTTGGACAAAAACAGAAACCCGATACAACACAATAAAGCTAACTAACCATTTATGAGGTATATCATGAAAAAACTAACTTTAGCAGCCGTAGCAGCATTAGCCCTAAGCACTGGTGTTTCTGCACACGAAACTCACGACAAAGAATTTGTGTTCAAAGGCGATAGTGCTTTTGCCAGTTTCTGCCGTGCAGTTACTCAAGACAACGTTCGTTTGATCCACAACAGCTTCAAAAACAAAATTGGTGTTGTTGCATTGTCGCAAAAGGACGTTTACCGCAAATTATTGGATTCTCAGAACCTGAGCTGTAACGGTAAGGGCTTGGTGGAATTCTCTAAAGAGTACAACGCTGAAGAAGTATTGGCCTATCTGGAAACCGCTGCCGCAAAACTGTAAGTCATGGGCAGTGTTCAATCCAAATACTCATACGATAAGTCAGGCCTGCCTGCATTGGCAGGCCTTTAGGCTGAATCCGTTATTTCTTAGTTAACAAGTTTTGCCAGGAAATTTTCGTCATAAGCGGAGCCATTTTCTCATAACGCGCCCGATTTGCTTCACATTGAATGTTTTTATGGTAGTTCTGCTTCCAGGGGTCATTCACCAACCATAGAACATCACTACCCGCGGCCACCCCTTCGATGGAATAATTATTCATTGCTTCGTAATTGCCGCAAGCATCGTCCTTGCTCTTGGTTTCCGCCAGAAAAGCTAACTTTATCCGCTTGGTTTCTTGTCTCTTGTCAGGATCAATCAACCACAGTTCATTATCATTACGAGCAGCCGCTACAATCCAGGCCTGTTGCTCATCTTCGTACCAGGTCAGAGCATTGATAGGATGCGGCACTTGCTCGTCAAACACAGGCACTAGTAGTTGCTCGTCTTTCACCGGAGCCCAATCGCTGCTTTGCCAAAAGCTATCCTTAAGCTCTACGGAAAAGATGCGCGCCTGATATTGCGCATCTTTTTCCAATGCCAAGTACAGGGTCTGGCCTTTGCCGAACGTCATCCCCTCTATACCATCATTGGGATAATTGCCCACCTGCATGTCTGCTGTGTACTGAATTGGACGCACATGAGTCATGGTGACAGCAGACTCATCAGCATTTAATTCCAACCTAACCAATAACGTAGGATAAGGTGTGGCTCCACTGTTTTTGTATTGCTCGGCACAAGCTTGCGTTAATTGATAGCGAGAGGCATCTTCGGTAACGGTATAAAAAACCTTATCGTTGTGCGGGTCCACCACCAGCGCTTCAAGGTCGGGACGCTCAGTCATGTATTCACCAAAGCAGCTATCCGCAACTGTAGGGGCTACTGCGATAGGGTACTTGTGAGTGACGCGATTTTGCTTGGGATCCAGCACAATCAACTTCAGCACTTGAGAACTGTGGGCGCTACCGTCGGCGATGGTGACCAGTAACTCATCTCGCCAAACGCTCAAACCAGACGTTTGCGGGTCCAACAACACACCGCCCTGAGTATCATCAAGCCAATAACTGCGAAGCTGCAATGGTTGTTTTGCTTCTGTAGGGCTCAACGACTCGCTCGGCGATATTTGACACGCAGTAATACAGAGCGCCATCGCGCTTAAACATAAAGATTTATAGTTGAAAAGCATGCGACATCCTGCAGCAAATCTTGTCCAGAGAGTCAGTTATAGGGGGACTGTCTTGTAGGGTCAAGTGACAATTTGAGGAAATTCAACTAAAGGCTAATGATTCAAGGCATGAAAATACAACTCTATTTTCAAATTCTGCACTTTTGGTTTAAGGTTTGGCTAAATAGCAAAACAACCCTAATCATTATGAGCCGCGAAGAACAGATTGTTTTAGCTCTGCAAAAAGCCGATGGTATTTGTCCAGGCGATGGCGCGCCCATAGAAAAACATCAAAAGATGGCAGCGAATCCTTTTCGCTTTTTTCGAGGCGCTGCCGGATTATTTTACGATGATATCGCCGCGGGTATTCTCAGTATTCCCGAAGACTTAAACGCCCACCTCCCTATAACGACAGTGCAAGGCGACTGCCATCTCTCAAATTTCGGTTTTTTAACCGAAGAAGGCTCTCATGGCGATAAAGTGATTTTCTCTCCCAATGGTTTTGATGATGCCTGTCTGGGTTATGCCAGTTGGGATTTAGTGCGGTTTGGCGTCAGTATTCTGTTGGCCCAGGATTATTGTGAAGGTATTGTCAGAGGCGAGTTCAGCTCAGAAGAAATAGACTCTATTGAAGGATTGCAAGCCACATCAGCGGAAGGGGCCATAGTGGCTATCCAGGGATTTGTACAAAGCTACATAGAGCAATGCCAGGTATTACTGGGGGACGATAAAGCGCGGCACAAGGTGGTAAATAAGTTCGACAAAGCACACGCCCTGTATCCCTTCTGTAAAAAAGCTAAAAAACGCGCCTCCGGTGGTAAACAATTTTACAGCAAGAGTGCCCTTGCTAAGGCCGTCGATTTAACCGGTTTTGTCCCTGTGTTTGACCTAAGCAGCGATAAGTTTGAAGCACTGGATGATGCCTTATACCGAGAAATTTTCGAAGTATTCTCACCTTACGTGGATGACAACATCCTGGATATTACACGCAGGTTAGGCGCAGGTACGGGCTCTATTAATATGGACCGTTTTTATTTATTAGTAGGACCACAAGACTACATGGATGAAGAGGATTTACAATTGTGTCACATTGTAGAAGTTAAAGAGCAGCGCATGGCCGCACCACTGACACACTTTGAGACTCTGTCCCCTGTTAACCGACTCAACCCTGCCCATTTAACGGTATCTTGCCAACGGCGCATGCAGCGCAAACCGGATCTGGTTTTAGATGAGGTAGAATGGCGAGACAGCCATTGGTTGGTGCGTTCCAGACATCATTCTAAGGTGGGCATCGATCCTGAGGATATTTGCATACTAAGCGCGTCTCCTGATGAAGCACTATTACAATATGTGCAAAGTTGTGGCCAAGCACTGGCCATCGCTCACAGCCGGGGCGACCGCCGCTCCACGCGTTTTGAACAAGCTGTTTGTGAATATTTGCCGGAGCACGCCGATGACATACTCGATGTGTGCCTGACCTACGCGGTACAAGTACAGGAAGACACCCAAATATTAAGAGCATTAAATAATCCGAATGACTGAAACTGCCCATTCACTTAAGTTAATTGCTGGCCCTGTTGTCAGAAAACTCGATGCGAAACAGCTGGTGCTATGGTTTGTCTCCGACCAGCCTGTCACGGTAGAAGCACAGTTAAACTATGTTGAGCAAACAATTAACGCTGAATCACCACAGGATATCGCCTTTGCCCAGCGACAACTATGCCACCAGGTGGGCCACCGTGCCTACATTTATCATCTGACCATCGATTTCCAATGCCCGCTGCAAGTGGACACGGCTATCGATTATGATTTGTTGTTCAGCACTGCTGATTCCACCTACAACCTGGCACAACTAGCACCGGATATTTGTTACCCCGGACTAACCTCGCCCCGCATCTATTACCAGCAAACCTTGCGCCAGGTGCTGCATGGTTCTTGTCGCAAGCCTCATCATACGGAAGGTGATGCGCTGGTCAGAGTGGACCAACACCTGGCAGATGCTCTGCAAAATAAACAACTGCCCGCAGCCCTGTTGATGATGTCAGGCGACCAGGTGTATGTGGATGATGTTGCCGGGCCGTTTTTACAGGCAATTCATCAAGTTATTGCACAACTTGGTTTGTTTAGTGAGTCTTTTTCCGGCGCTAAAGTGGGCAATTTTGAAGAATTGCTGCAGCATGAAGACTGCTTTTATCGACGTACCGAGTTACTACCCCACAGTGACGAAAACGAAGAAGTGCAAGAGACTTTCTTTGGCGCTAAGCGCAAACCGATTTTTACCTCCGTCAATGCTAAAAATCATTTGATCACCCTCTCAGAAGTGCTCGCCATGTATTTTATGGTGTGGTCAGAGACTTGCTGGCAAGATATTGAGTTCGACAGCCAAAAAATAGCCAGCGCAGATCGGCAACAATTCGAAGACGAACTGCTATCCCTCAAGCAGTTTATTAGCACCTTGCCACAAATCCGCAGGGCCATGGCTCATATTCCGGTGTACATGATATTCGATGATCACGATGTTACAGACGACTGGAACCTGACCCGCGAATGGGAAGAGCTGGCTTATGGTAACCCTTTTTCCAAGCGCATAATCGGCAACGCCCTGTTTGGCTATCTTTTGTGTCAGGGCTTGGGCAATGGGCCGGACCAGTACAAAGGATTACTTGAACAGATCTCACCCCATATCACCAGTTCGGGGATCAGCAATCACGATGAGGTTATTGATCATCTTTTTGAGTGGGATAACTGGCACTATCAAATTGCCACACAACCGAAAATGGTGGTGCTGGATACCCGTACTCACCGCTGGCGCTCAGAGGAGGATGCGGGGCAGCCCTCGGGACTTCTGGATTGGGAAAGATTGCGCGAGTTAAGAGCTCAGGTAACCGGGGAAGACTCGGTTGTGATCGTGTCCGCCGCCCCCATCTTTGGGGTGAAAATGATTGAAGCCATTCAGAAACTATTTACCATGATGGGACAAGCCCTTACCGTGGATGCGGAAAACTGGATGGCCCATCAGGGTACAGCCAAGGTATTGCTGGATATTTTCCGCGAACCAACAACAGCGCAACAATTCATTATCCTGTCAGGCGATGTGCATTACTCATTTGTTTACGATGTACGCCTCAGATTTAAAGAAACCAGCCCTGGCATCCATCAAATCACCGCCAGTGGCTTTTGTAATCAGTTCCCGGTGAGTTTGCTCAGTAAGCTGGATACCCTAAATCGCTGGTTTTATGGCCATCGCTCGCCGCTAAACTGGTTTACCAAGCGGCGCCGCCTGAAGATTAGTACCCGCTATCCCGACAGAAAAGACAAACGTCGCTCGCTGGTGAGCAAAAGCGCGGTAGGTGTCGTAGATTTCAGCAACGACCGTAAACGCCCGGAAGCCCGTCTGCTTACCTGGGATGGTGAAGATATCGAGTTTCGTTGAATAAGATGTAAACCTTCAAATTAATGGACATTCATTTGCATATTTGCTGGGCAGCGCTAATCTAAAATTAACTACAGCGATCCTGTGAATGGATATCGGAGAACCCTACATGCAGGCCAAAGCCTCTTCGGCTAACCCACTTCAAGACTTTCTCAACAGAGCCAGGGAAGCCGAGCCACAGCAACACAGCGAGTTACTCAGCGAAGCTGTGGACATTATTGCCCAACAACTTGCTCCAGTGCCCAGCCAAATCCCCCCCAATAAGAAGGAAATCGAAAAGGTATGCCGTGGCATTGGGCATGACTTTAATGGCATTTTAGCCAATATTAGAGGCATGGTGGAAATCACTCAGATGATGGTACCTGATGCGCCAGAAAACGTGCAAAATACCTTTGTTAAAATTCTCTCCATGGTGGAGCGCGGTCATCATGCCAGCGAGATGATCAGACTTTACGGCAAGGTATACGATTGTCAGAAAAAGCAATTGCAGTTAGCACCGTTTTTGAAACGCTGTCTCAATGATATTCGTATCCGCCTGGAAATGCCCTTTTTTCTTGAGGTACCGTCTCCAGATGATACTCATTTACTGATGGACGAGATGCAATTGGAGGCTTTGCTACTGCAACTGATTAAAAACGCTCAAGATGCCGTTACCCAAGTCAACGAACAGAGTATTCAGGTAGCTCTGTCTGTGACGACCGATGGACAGCTACAGATATCGGTGCACGATCAAGGTTGCGGCATAGACCCAGATGTAGGTGAAGAGTTATTTCAACCATTCTACAGTACCAAAAAAGCTGGCACAGGCATTGGGTTGGGGCTGAGTATCGTCAAGCAAATTGTCATGAACCACGATGGGAGTATCGCCTACACCAGTAGCAAAACTGAAGGGACACACTTTACCTGCATCCTTCCGGTCATCGTTACCTGAGCCAAGAATTTAGCGTTTTTCAATAAGGTCCCATTTGTTGCCGAACTCATCTTCAAATACCGCAACAATACCATAGGGTTCCTCCCTTGGAGACTCCAGAAACTTGACCCCTTTGGCTAGCATCGCCTTGTGGTCGCGATAGAAGTCATCGGTCTGCAGAAACAACCACACCCTATCGGCTCCTTGTTGCCCAATAAGCTTTTGTTGTGCCTCGTTGCTGGCTTGAGCCAATACAATTTGCGTTTCTGTGGCACCTTTAGGCCTCACCGTCACCCAGCGTTTGCGCCCTTGGTCTATGTCTTCTAACAGTTCAAAGCCCAGTTTTTGACAATAAAAGTCGATGGCCTTGTCGTAATCCGACACAATAATACTCACCGCAGATAAACACTGCTTCATAATCTTTCCTTGCAATAACCAGGTTAAAAAGTAAGTCGATATAGATCGGTATCTTTGTCGGGATCAAAATGGGGTAAGTTTTGTTTGAACTCAAAACCCAACTTGCGTAGTAAACTGATAGAAGCTTGATTTTCCGGTGTCACTAAAGCTTCAAGATACGGCCAATCGCCATGTTTTTTCATTTGTTCGATGAGTCCCAAACAAGCTTCCTTAGCGTAGCCTTTACCACGGGCGGAAGCTAAAAAAGCAAAACCGATATCCGGAGACTTGAGGTTATCTCTCTGCAATAAACCGCAGGTACCGACAAATTCCCCACTTCGCGCTTCTCTTACCGCCAACACGCCAAATCCTTGTTGGCGATACATGCGCATCGGCCCGTTTTCGATATAACGTTTAGCACTATCAAGATCGTAGACACCGCGATCACCAATGTATTTTTTCCAGTCGGGATCCAAATTCAGCGTGAGTATCATCTCAGCATCGCCAAAATCAAGTGGTCTTATGCTTAGACGTGGGGTATCGAAGCACATGTAAGGGCTCATGGTGACTCCTGTCGAAATTGTAATAATCCAGCCTGCTCCAACAATTCGTCAATGCGCAGATGCATATCGCTATCCAATGCAGCTAAACGGGGATATCTGGGCTCGTGGCGATCATTAACCCAGTGACCTTGCCAACCTCGCGTGCGCTCAATAAAGTGCATTGCGAAATCAACACCAACATGTTGCAAACAACCGGAAAGACAGGTGTCGACGTAAGTCTGAAAAATCGGGAAATTGGTGCTGGCAGTACCGGGCTGTTCCACCTGACAAATCCAAACCACAGCATCATTCAATTGCGCATGCAGTTCAGCGTCTTGTTCAGCATTGTGTGCTTGAATACTTGCCAGATCAAGCTGAGTAAACTGATAGCTTTGCTCACGCTGTTGCAATGCAGGGGTAATTTCAGCGACGGGCACCAACATCGCATTAAGCGTCTCTGTTTGACCGCCAGGCAAGGCGCCTACACAGGTATAGCGATTGTCAGGACAATTCATATTCCAGGACCGTTGCCAACCAGTAACATGTACCGGTATTCCTTCTGCGTCTATCTGGCTATAGCGCAAACGGCTATCGTGGCTCATCAAACTGCCATAACCCACCACATAATGTTTACTAAGAGCGTGTTTTTTAAGAGCGTGTTGTTTCAAAGATTGTTGCTGGCCACTTTTCTGCTGCGACAAAAGGTTATCCACACTGATTCAATGTATAATGTATTGCAGTAAATCAAATGCAATTTAAGGATTCAAGAATTCATGCCCTGGATTCAGTTAAAAATCGACGTCACTGAAAAAGATGCAGAAGCGGTATCTACCTTGATGAGTGGCAACGGCGCACAAGCCGTTACTTTTACCGATGCCAAAGATAGCCCACTATTCGAACCCAAGCCAGGCGAGGTAGTGCTGTGGCCCAATACCACAGTTATTGGTTTATTCGAAGCCGATCACGATATGCAGGGCGTGATTCAGCGCATGGCACAAACTAAAGTGCTAGGTGAGGACTTTGCTTATAAGCTGGACCAACTGGAAGACAAAGATTGGGAACGGGAATGGATGGACAACTTCAAACCTATGCAGTTTGGCGACAAACTTTGGATCTGTCCCAGCTGGTGCGACATTCCCAACCCCGATGCCGTCAATATCATGTTAGACCCGGGTCTGGCATTCGGCACCGGTACCCACCCCACCACCTCGTTGTGTTTACAATGGCTGGACAAACAAGAGCTGGCAGATAAAACCGTGCTGGATTTCGGTTGCGGCTCTGGCATTTTGGGTATCGCCGCAATCAAGCTTGGTGCCAAGCGCGTTATTGGCATCGACATTGATCCGCAAGCCTTAGAGGCAACGCAAGAAAATGCCCGGCGCAATGATTGTGAAAACGACTTCGAACTCTACCTGCCAGAGCAGCAACCTGACGAGCAGGTGGATCTGGTACTGGCAAACATTCTGGCCGGACCACTGCGTGAGTTAAGAGAGCTGATTGCTGGCCAATGCAAGCAAGGTGGGCAACTGGTGCTATCCGGTATTCTGGAGAGCCAGGCGGCTGAATTAAACACTTTGTACAGCGAGTTTTTTGCTATGGATGAACCGCAATTTCTGGATGAATGGTCGAGATTGAGTGGTAAAAAACGCTGTCAACCCGGTTGACGTCAAAAAAAAGTACAATTTGTTTAAAATCTAGCCTTTTCAAACGCAAAAAAAGTCCGTACACTTAGCGCCCTTTTGAGAACTTGGGTGTTTTTTACACAATTTTGTACACGAGTCCGGAATGCAAATAGCACAATATAAACTGCAAAATAATGTGTTACTTGCCCCGATGGCTGGCGTAACAGACAGGCCCTTCAGACAACTCTGTCATCGTTTAGGCGCCGGATTAGTGGTTTCAGAAATGTTGTCCAGTAATCCTGAAGTGTGGAAATCGCAGAAGTCTCAACAACGCATGAACCACGACGGTGAAACGGGAATACGCTCGGTGCAAATTGCAGGCTCCGAACCCCACCTGATGGCACAAGCGGCACAATTCAATGTGCAAAACGGCGCGCAGATCATCGATATCAACATGGGCTGCCCGGCCAAAAAAGTAAACAAAAAACTGGCGGGTTCCGCATTACTGCAATATCCCGAACTGGTGGAAGATATTATCGCGGCTGTGGTTTCAGCCGTTTCGGTGCCTGTAACCCTGAAAATTCGAACGGGTTGGAACACTGAAAATCGAAATGCTGTTGAAATAGCCAAAATTGCCGAGCGCAATGGCATTCAATCACTGGCGGTGCACGGTCGAACGAAGGCTTGCATGTACAAAGGTGAAGCAGAGTACGACACCATCAAAGCAGTAAAGCAGGAAATTTCCATTCCCGTGGTGGCTAATGGCGACATTACCACACCGGAGAAAGCCAAATTCGTACTGGATTACACCGGGGCAGACGGTGTGATGATCGGTCGCGGCGCTCAGGGTAACCCTTGGATATTTGAAGCGATTAATCATTACCTGGCGACAGGCAAACAACTTCCCGCGCCTGCACTGTCCGAAGTGAGGGATGTGCTCATTGAGCATATCCAAAATGTTCACCAGTTTTACGGTGAACTCATGGGAGCAAGAATTGCCCGCAAACACGTGGGCTGGTATTTAGCGGAGCATGATTCCAAATCATTCCGCAGGGCTTTCAATGCCATTGATGACGCAAATCATCAAATAGAGGCATTGCAGGCATTTTTTGAAGAGCTGGCGATTGCACAGTTAGAAGCAAAAAGCGCTTCGGTTGCAGCAACGGCAGCATAAACTAACCAGGAAAAGAGCAAGACGGTATATGTTCGATCAAAACGTTACATCTCCATTTACAACTACAGTAACTACGCCTTCTCAAACACAGGCTCAAAAGCCTTTGCGTGATTCAGTAAAACAGGCTGTTAACAAGTATCTTAAGCAATTAGACAACACCGACATCGACAACTTGTACGATTTGGTATTGGCTGAAGTTGAAGCACCTCTGTTAGAAGAGATCATGACTTATACTCGCGGTAACCAAACTCGCGCTGCGCTAATGATGGGTATCAACCGTGGTACTCTGCGCAAAAAGTTAAAGCAATACGGCATGAACTAAGTCGTATTGACTATACTATTTAAAAAAGAGCACCTCAGGGTGCTCTTTTAGTTTTCCCCCTAAGATTCCTGACTATTTAGTCAACCACAACTCAGTCATTAAGGTAGCTGTTTACATGGAAACACCTAAACCTATTCGTCGCGCCCTATTGAGCGTTTCTGACAAAACCGGCATCGTTGATTTTGCAAAAGCGCTGGCAGAGCGCAATGTTGCTATTTTATCCACTGGCGGCACGGCAAAGCTGTTGGCCGAAAATGGCCTGACGGTCACCGAAGTCTCTGAATATACTGGCCATCCAGAAATTATGGCAGGCCGGGTAAAAACCCTTCATCCCAAAGTACATGGCGGCATCCTGGGTCGTCGTGGTCAGGATGAAGGCGTAATGCAAGAGCACGGTATCGATGCTATTGATATGGTAGTAGTG
Source organism: Planctobacterium marinum (assembly GCF_036322805.1). GTDB lineage: Bacteria > Pseudomonadota > Gammaproteobacteria > Enterobacterales > Alteromonadaceae > Planctobacterium > Planctobacterium marinum_A. The sequence goes on from NZ_AP027272.1 coordinate 4,550,241, forward strand.
AATCTTTACCCCTTCGCACAAACGGTTGCCAGCGATGATTGCACATTAGAAGACGCCATCGAAAATATCGATATCGGTGGTCCAACAATGGTGCGTGCTGCGGCGAAAAACCACAACGATGTGGCGATTGTGGTGAATGCCAACCGCTATGATGCCATCATCAAAGAAATGGATAGCAACCAAGGTTCACTGAGCTACAACACCCGTTTTGATTTAGCCATTGCCGCCTTTGAACACACGGCGCAGTACGATGGCATGATTGCCAACTATTTCGGCACCACTGTCTACGGTGAAGACAGCACAACGCAATTTCCGCGTACTTACAACCAGCAGTTCATCAAAAAGCAAGACTTGCGTTACGGCGAAAATAGCCATCAGGAAGCGGCTTTTTATGTAGAAAATGATGTGCAAGAAGCCTCAGTTTCTACCGCTACGCAGTTACAAGGCAAAGCATTGTCTTACAACAATATCGCCGATACCGATGCCGCGCTGGAGTGCGTTAAAGAATTCCAGCAACCGGCTTGTGTCATTGTAAAACACGCTAACCCTTGCGGTGTTGCTTTGGGTGACAACATTCTCGAAGCATACGATCGCGCCTTTAAAACCGACCCTACCTCAGCCTTTGGCGGCATCATTGCCTTTAACAAAACCCTGGATAAAGATACGGCGCAAGCCATCATCGACCGTCAGTTTGTGGAAGTGATCATCGCGCCAGAGGTATCTGAAGAGGCCAAAGCGGTGCTTGCAGCTAAACAAAACGTGCGCGTCCTGGAATGCGGCGATTGGCAAGGACAGCTCACTGATGAGCACGACATCAAGCGCGTTAATGGCGGCCTGTTAGTGCAAGAGCGTGACTTTGGCATGGTGGAAAAAGAGGATCTGAAAGTGGTATCGAAAGTACAACCTTCAGAAGAGCAACTAGACGACCTGTTATTCGCCTGGAAAGTGGCAAAGTACGTGAAATCCAATGCCATCGTTTATTGCAAAGATAAGATGACCATTGGTGTGGGCGCAGGCCAAATGAGTCGCGTGTATTCGGCGAAAATTGCGGGTATCAAAGCTGCCGATGAGAACCTACAGGTAGCTGGCTCTGTTATGGCTTCTGACGCCTTCTTCCCATTCCGTGACGGTATCGATGCCGCTGCTGAAGCGGGCATTAAAGCCGTTATTCAACCCGGTGGTTCAATGCGTGATGAGGAAGTTATCGCTGCAGCCGATGAACATGGCATCGCCATGGTATTTACCGGCATGCGTCACTTCAGACATTAATTGTTTATCTAATATTGGCCGATCAAACTTGATCGGCCCTTATTGCAAAGAAGCGCGTTGATGATGGCACATCGCATCAAACAATCTCAACAGTAACATCGCCACTCCCCAGGCAACCGCAAAACCAGCGAAAAACCATAGCGTATCCACTGAAAAAAAGTTGCGATAATCGAACCACAGTTGCACCCCTAAGAAAAACTCAAAAAGGTTCAACAGCAATACGGCGATGATAAGCTTGCTCAAAAAACGCATGACAATGCCACTCCAGAGTTTTAAATAAAAATCAGTTTAGCAGCATCCTGGATGGTAACAAAGTTTACCCTTTGTAATTTATTTGATGTGCTTGATTAGCCCAACACGTCCTGCAGCCAGCTGGCAATTTCCTGCAACTGCTGCATATGCACATTGTGCTGCATGGGGTATTGCTCCCAGCGGGCATTGAACCCAGCCTCTTTGAGATTCATATAAGCCGATTTACCCAGCGCAATGGGTACCATCTCATCGTATGCACCATGGGAGGCGAAAAACGGCGTGTCTTTGTTGCTATCTTGCCAGTCTTGGCGGGTCTGATCGGCATCACACATGTAAGTGGACAACGTTAGTACACCCGCCAGTTTCTCAGTTTGGCGCAAAGCGACGTAATAGGAGATCACACCACCTTGAGAAAAACCCGCTAAGACGATGCGCTCAGGAGGGATTCCATTGGCAATCTCGCGCTGCAAAAGCTGCTCTACCTGAGCGGCTGAGCGTTGTACCCCTTCCATGTCGGCTCGATCTTCAAAAGAAAGGGTTTTGATGTCATACCAGGCGCGCATTTCCATGCCGTTATTAATGGTAACGGGAATGATAGGGGCATGAGGAAATACGAAGCGTACCGCCATGTTTTCGGGTAACCCCAATTGTGGGACAATAGGAGCAAAGCCATTGCCTGAATCGCCGAGTCCGTGTAACCAGATAACGACGGCATCTGCGGTCTTGGATGGATTAACCTCTACATAAGGCAATAGCTCGTTAGACATAGTATTTTCCTTGTTATACGTGCCGGGCATGATATTTCTATTTCTGCTTTTTGGCGCTTTATTGTTATTATTATGTGTTACGCCATTGCGTCATCTAAGATACGCACGGCAGAACTGCGTTGCAAATTATGCTAAGATTGCGCGCCTGTGACCAGTCTCAAACCCGATTTTTTTAAGAAAATACGATCTATGTCTAATACACCAGGAAATTTATACATCGTTGCAGCCCCTTCAGGTGCAGGGAAATCTAGCCTCATCAAAGCCTTTTTAGAGAATCACGCCGATGAGCGCCACCCGGTGCAAGTGTCAGTATCTCATACCACCAGAAACCCTCGCCCCGGTGAACAAGATGGTAAACACTATCACTTCGTCAGCACTGAAACTTTTAAACAACTGATTGAAGAAGAAGCCTTTTTTGAGTGGGCCCAAGCCTTTGACAATTACTACGGCACGGCAAAACGCAATATCACTGAAACCTTGCAGCATGGTGTGGATGTATTTTTGGACATTGAATGGCAAGGAGCGCGTCAGGTAAAAGCGCTGTTACCGGATACCAAGACGATTTTCATCGCCCCCCCTTCCCGCGAAGAGTTGCGTAACCGCCTCAAAGCGCGAGGCCAAGATTCCGACGAAGTTATCGAAAAGCGCATGGCGAAAGCGGTGTCGGAAATTTCTCACTACAGTGAGTTTGACTATATAATCGTAAACGATGAGTTTGAAGTGGCCTTGGCAGAACTAGAAGCCATTGTTTGTGCCAACCGCTTGCGCAAAGAAAAGCAAGTTATTCGCTACGAAGACTTGTTTTCTTCGTTGCTGGATGAAAATAGCTAAAAAATTGCTTAACAAATGAGCTTTGCGCTTGGCAAAAGCCCGCCGAGCCATTAAACTACGCAGCCTTTTTCAAAAGCTGAAATCGTTGAACACACTTTTGAAAAACAAGATTTGAATATGTCCGTATTACAACAATACGGCCCACACGGAGAAACCGATGGCACGTGTAACTGTTGAAGATGCAGTAGATAAAGTAGGAAGTCGTTTTGACCTGGTTTTGGTTGCCGCTCGTCGTGCGCGCCAATTGGCAACTGAAGGTAAAGAGCCTTTAGTACCTTCAGGCAACGACAAGCCAACTGTACTGGCTCTACGCGAAATCGAAAAAGGTCTGATTGACTCAGACGCAATGGATCAAGCTGAAATCCAAGAGCAACAAGAAGCCGAGCAGGCAGAATTTGCTTCGGTTGCCAGTATTCTTTCTGATCAACCTTAAGCGCCTGTTATCTCTGACTAAATGCTGTCGCTGTTCAGCATTTAGTCCATTTCCAAGAAGTATTTGCATCCTGCAAAAATCCTCGTATTCTGTGTTTATGTTCCATAACTAAATTGCGATCAGTTGTACTTATTCGAGGGTTTAAAACAAAAAGTTGCCAATTATCTACCACCCGACGAGGTTGAGCTGGTAGAGAAGGCCTATATTGCTGCCCGTGACGCCCATGATGGCCAGCAGCGCTCCAGTGGTGATCCTTATATAACCCATCCCGTCGCTGTGACTGGTATTCTTGCTGATATGCACATGGATCACGAGACCCTGATGGGGGCATTGCTGCACGATGTTATCGAAGACACCCATCACGACAAAGATAGCTTGTCGGAGCAGTTTGGTGAAACTGTGGCTGAGCTGGTGGAAGGTGTTTCCAAACTAGACAAATTTAAGTTCAGCAGTAAAGAAGAAGCTCAGGCGGAAAACTTCCGAAAAATGATGATGGCGATGGTAGAAGATATTCGCATCATTTTGATCAAGCTAGCCGACCGTACCCATAACATGCGCACTTTAGGTGCCTTGCGCCCGGATAAACGACGTCGCATTGCCAGAGAAACCCTGGAGATATACGTCCCTATTGCCAATCGCTTGGGTATTCACGAGATTAAGAACGAGTTGGAAGACCTCGGCTTTCACGCCATGTACCCGATGCGTTATCGCGCCTTGCAGTCAGCGGTAAAACAGGCCCGGGGCAATCGCCGGGAAATCATCGAAAACACCCGTCAGGAGATCATCAGTCGCCTGGAAGAGAAGCAAATCAATGCAGATGTTTCAGGTCGGGAAAAGCACCTTTACTCCATCTATCGCAAAATGAAAAACAAAGAACTGATGTTTAATCAGATCATGGACATTTACGCGTTCCGGGTAATTGTAAATACAGTAGATGATTGTTACCGAGTTTTAGGCTGTATGCATGGTTTGTACAAGCCCATCGAAAACCGCTTCAAGGATTATGTGGCTATCCCGAGAACCAATGGTTATCAATCGCTGCACACCTCGTTAATCGGACCCCATGGTATTCCGGTGGAAATCCAAATCCGCACCCACGACATGGACGAGATGGCCGACAAGGGCGTCGCAGCTCATTGGATGTACAAAGATCAAACTAAAGCCACTCGCAGCACCGCGCAAACCCGCGCCCGTAAATGGATGCAATCGCTATTAGAATTGCAACAAAGTGCCAGTAGCTCGTTTGAGTTCATCGAGCACGTCAAAGCCGACCTATTCCCGGACGAAATATACGTGTTTACGCCAGATGGACGTATTATCGAACTGCCAATGCAAGCTACTGCGGTGGATTTTGCCTATGCAGTACATACCGATGTAGGTAACTCTTGTGTGGGTGTACGGGTAGATCGCAAAACCTACTCGTTGAATAAGCCCCTGCAAAATGGTCAAACCATCGAGATAATTACCTCGCCTCGTGCAAATCCCAATGCCAACTGGTTGAACTTTGTTGTCACCGCTAAAGCCAGAACCCAGATACGTCACTTCCTCAAGCGACAGCACGCTGAAGAAGCCATTCAGATGGGCAACCGCTTATTGCGCCACGCACTGGGTAAAATTCGCCTTGATGACATCCCGGAAGAAGACAAAAATCGCGTGGTACTAGAAACCCAGCACCAGGACTTTACTTCGCTACTGGAAGATATCGGGCTGGGTAATGAACTCAGTGCTATCATCGCCCGACGTTTGATTGGCGACTCCCAAGAGAGCGACATGCTTTCCGACAAAAATAAAAACATCGCCATTAAGGGCACCGAAGGTTTATTGGTAAGCTATTCACCCTGCTGTCACCCCATTCCAGGAGATGAAATCCTGGCTGTTCTGAGCCCGGGTAAAGGGATATTGATCCATCAAATTGGTTGTCGCAACATCCGTAAATTGCGTAAGGAAGAACCGCAGCGCGTACTGCCTATGCAATGGGAAGACAATACCAGTGGCGAATTTAAAGCTTCGGTGCGCATCGAACTGATAAACCGTCAGGGCACCTTGGCCACTCTCACTAATACCGTATCTTCAACAGACTCCAATATCATCAGCCTGCAGACTGAAGAAAAAGAAAGCAACATCTATTACATCGATCTTGAACTCACCTGCCGTGACCGTATCCACCTGGCCACCATTTTGCGCAAAATACGCAACATGCCAGAAGTGCAATCAGTTTCAAGACACAGTAAAACTAAGAGCGTTAATTAAGAGAATTCACCATGTCCAGAGAGATTATCCATACAGATAAGGCCCCCAAAGCGATTGGTACTTACAGCCAAGCCATTAAAATTGGCACTACAGTATACCTTTCCGGCCAAATTCCACTGGTTCCAGAAACCATGGAAATGGTGTCGGAGGACTTCGCCGAGCAAGCACAACAAGTGTTTAAAAACCTGACCGCCGTTTGTGAAGCCGCAGGCGGTAGCTTACAACAAATGGCCAAAGTGAACATTTTCCTGACTGACCTGAGTAAATTTGCCATCGTCAACGAAATCATGAGCCAGCATTTTGAGCAACCCTATCCTGCCCGTGCCGCCATCGAAGTGGCGGGTTTGCCAAAGGGTTCTCAAATTGAGATTGATGGAGTATTGGAGCTAGTGGACTAAATAGCTCCAAAGCCCGATGTTCAAGGAACGATATCAACGCATTAAGTCGGTTTTGCAAAAGCGCCAAACCGACCTGACTGTTTGCATGGAACACGTGCATAAACCGCAAAATGTCTCTGCGGTTTTACGCAGTTGTGATGCCGTGGGTATTCACGAAGCTAATATCGTCTGGAACGAACACACCTATTTTCGACGCGGCACCGCCATGGGCACACAGCGCTGGTTAAAGCACCGCAAACACACAAGTATAGAGGCTGCCCACCAGCACTTTAAACAACAAAGTATGCAGGTATTGGTAACCAACTTGTCGGATAAATCTGTGGATTTTCGTCAGCTGGATTACACCCGGCCCACAGCTATTATATTGGGACAGGAAAAATATGGGGCCAGTGAAGAAGCTATTGCCTTGGCAGATCACGAAATCATCATCCCTATGATGGGCATGGTGCAGTCACTCAATGTTTCCGTCGCCGCGGGTTTAATTCTGTACGAAGCCCAGCATCAACGACAACAAGCAGGGCTTTACGACAAAGTCAGTATCTCAGATGAAGATCTTAATGCCCTGTTGTTTGAAGGCTGTCATCCTGCGCTTTTTGCCCAGTGCCAAGCAAAGAACCTGCCTTTGCCGAAATTAGACGACGAGGGTGAAGTCATAGCGAGCGATGACTGGTGGCAACAAATGCAAATAAGTAAAGACAGCGCTAATCAACAAACACAAACAGATGATTCCGAAACCAAAGACGACCTGTTTTCTAATCTATAGGCACATCATACCAAATCCCGTATTTATCCCCTTGCCACTTTAACAAGCTGAATAAATATGCGCTTGCTAACATCAATAAACCTCCCACCAATGCCGCTTCAAACCAAAATCCGAGCGCACAAAACCAAAAACCCGTCCCGTGACAAAGCCATTCCACTCTTACGGCAGTACCGCGCTTGGGCTGAGGTTGTAAAAAGTTCAAGATAAACCAGAGTTTTAAAAAGACAGGCAAGCGTTGCCAGTTGTCATCATGCTTGTTCATTTTCAGGGTCTCCTGCTGCAGAGTTTCAATAGTCACATCCAAAGCTGCAGCCAAACACTTCATTGATTCTAAACTGGCGTTTTGGCCACTCTCAATGCGCTGGATCGTTCTTACGCTTAGTCCTGACATCTCAGCCAATTGCTCTTGAGACCAATGCTTGGAAAGACGAAGTTGCTTGAGTATTTTGCATTGCATTAGATGTGATCACTGATGATGACTTTGCCCTGATTCTACCCTTGTCGGTGACGAATTCATGCCGACATTTCCCCGACAAAGTGTTTAATTGAGTGCTTTTTATGCAAATAAATGAAAAAAGAGAGATTTACAGCCAATCACAGCAATCGGCTGAAATATATCTGCCCTTTAACAGGTCCAAGCTGATTACCAAATGTAACAAGAATTAAATTCATGAAAAAATTACTGACGCTGGCTTTTTTAACTTTGCTGCACTGCACTGCTTCTGCCACAGATATTAATAAAATTGCCGCGACCGCTGACGAAGTCAGCCCGGTATTGAATGGACAAATGATCCCCGATGCCACCCTGTATGATCTGGATGACAAGCCTGTTTCCCTTAAATCCCTGGTGAGCCAACAACCTACAGTATTAATTTTTTATCGCGGTGGCTGGTGTCCATATTGTAGTGCCCAATTGGCGGGTCTCAAGCAGGTTGAACAACAGATCATGGCTTTGGGTTATCAGCTGATTGCGATTTCACCCGACTCGCCTGCAAAACTGAAAGACACCGCATTTGAAACCGACTTCAAAGTTAAATTGTATTCCGACAAAAACTTTGAAGTGAGCAGTGAATTCGGCATTGGCTTTTTCCTGGCAGACAAAACCGCCAAGCGCTACCGTAACAAGATGGGGATTGAATTTGTAACCCTGGATGGCACCAGTAAAGTGGCGCTGCCGGTTCCTGCGGTGTACATCGCCGATACAGAAGGCTTAGTGCATTTTAATTACGTGAATCCCAACTTCAGAGTGCGTATCTCTCCTGAGCTACTTTATCAGGCAGCTAAAACACTGGCTCTTTAAACAACACTACTTGTCTGATTGCCTCATAATGCGCTCAATGGTGCCATCATGCTTTAACGTATTGATGGCTCCGTTGATAGATCGCAGTAAACTTGGTTCCACTTGTTTATTAAAGGCGATACTGGTGGGTAGTTCTGCCAGCGTCATATGTATTTTTAAGCCTTGCTGAACTTCAGAGAGCTGTTGTAGCTGGTAGCGAATGATATCCACTGAATAGGCGATGGCATCAACCCGCTTTTTAATGAGCATTTGTACCAGTTCTTTCGAACTCAACACATGAACCAAATGTAACTCATCTGGCCCCATGTCTTTAAGCAATCGCTCACCAATATCATCTCTCACCACCCCAACAACATAATCCTCTATCTCATTAATGTGTTTAAACGTCAGGGTGCTATCAGCCAGAGAAATTAAGGCGATTTGCTCTTTAAAGAGGGGCTCACTAAGCGCAAACAAGGCGTCCCTTTCTTGCGTGTAAGCCATGGTTAACAAGGCGGCATTGGTATTGTTCGTTATTTCTTTTACGGCACGAGCCCATGGAAAAACATAAGTTTGTTTATCGCTTCTAAAAGGAACGCCATTTCGGCGGAAAATTTCGTTCAGGATATCAATGGCGATACCTTTTTTGTTATTGCCCTCCAGGTAATGAAAAGGGGGATAATCTTCAGTAAGCCATAACACATTCTTCACTGCAGCGGGAAATGGCATTGCCTTATCTTCAGATGCCGTGCTGTTGTCACGACTGTTTGACAGCTGTGCAGATGCGAATGCAGCATTAGCCCAGAACGAAAAGCTCAATAGCGCGCTCAATACACTCGCTTTTAGCAGGGCCTCAGAAATTGCCACTGTCTTTAACACCATCATTTTCCAATAGCTATTCAAGATACTCATCAGTTTGACCTGGAATCCTTTTTTTAACAAACAACTGGTTTTTTATTCAGTATTATTAGACACTTAACATCAAGTAAAAAAGCCCGGAGTCGTCACTCTTCCAATGCAATCGCTTTCGGTAAAACCAGTTTCTGAGCTAAAAGGTGTTGGCGCAAAAGTTGCCGAAAAACTTGCCGCTTTGGGGCTTAAAACAGTCCAGGATGTGCTGTTTCATTTGCCACTGCGCTACGAAGACCGCACCCGCATTTATCCCGTTGCCGATCTCAAGCCCGGTGTGTCCGCGGCATTTATTGCAGAAGTGAAACGCGCCAACATCAGCTATGGTCGTAAGCGCACTCTGGTGGTCACGGTGGCTGACCAAACCGGTTCCATGACGTTGCGCTTCTTCTATTTTTCCGCAGCGCAAGCCAAAAACATGACTGAAGGCACACTATTGCGCTGTTTTGGCGAAGCGCGTCCCGGCAAGCACGGTTTAGAGATCGTGCACCCTGAGTATCGAATTCTGACCCCCGAGTCTGAAAACAATGTGGAGGAAACACTAACCCCTGTGTATCCCGCCACAGAAGGCATTAAGCAACTCACTTTGCGTAACCTAACTGACGAGGCATTAAAGCTATTAAATAAGGGAGGGCTGGCAGAACTATTACCTGAAGGGCTCTACCCCAAACAGCTGAGCATGAAAACGGCTTTGCAAACCGTCCATCGTCCGACGCCCGACATTGCGGTAACCGAATTATTAGAGGGCAAACATCCGGCGCAAGAGCGACTCATTTTAGAAGAGTTGCTGGCACACCATTTAAGCGTGCTGAAAGTAAAACATCAGACTCAGGCGGACCCGGCTGTGAGTATCGACAAGTCTGAAAAAATGCTACCCACATTTTTGGCTAATCTGCCGTTCTCACCAACAGGGGCACAACAGCGAGTCAGTGCAGACATTGAACAAGATATGAAACAAAGTCGCCCTATGATGCGCCTTGTGCAAGGCGATGTGGGCTCCGGGAAAACCTTGGTAGCAGCTATCGCGGCATTGCATGCCATCGAACAGGGATTACAGGTGGCCCTGATGGCTCCCACAGAAATCCTTGCTGAACAGCATTTTATTAACTTCAACAATTGGTTTGAACCGTTAGGTATTTCTTGCGCCTGGCTGGCCAGTAAACTAAAAAGCAAAGAAAAGAATCAAGCCCTGCAAAGTATTGCTGATGGGAGTGCACAACTGATAGTAGGCACTCACGCGCTTTTCCAGGAGCAAGTGGTTTATCAGAAACTGGCATTGGTAATTGTGGATGAGCAACACCGTTTTGGCGTGCATCAACGCCTGGCGCTACGGGAGAAAGGGGAAGTTTATGGCTATTTTCCCCACCAACTGATCATGACGGCAACCCCCATCCCTCGCACCTTGGCCATGACAGCCTACGCCGATTTAGAAACCTCTATTATCGATGAATTACCGCCGGGCAGAACACCAGTAAAAACCGTGGTACTGCCCGATTCTCGTCGCGGTGATATTATCGACCGTATTCGCTCTGTGTGTCACGAGCAAAAACGTCAGGTGTACTGGGTATGTACCCTGATAGAAGAATCAGAAACGCTGCAATGTCAGGCTGCCGAAGATACAAAAGTGATTTTACAAACCGCGTTACCGGATTTAAAAATCGGCCTGGTGCACGGGCGTTTAAAACCCGACGAAAAACAAGCACTGATGCATGCCTTTAAACAAGGCGAACTGGACCTGTTGGTGGCCACTACCGTTATCGAAGTGGGTGTTGATGTACCCAATGCCAGCTTAATGGTAATAGAAAACGCGGAACGATTGGGCCTGGCACAGTTGCATCAGCTGCGCGGGCGAGTAGGTCGAGGTGGGGTGGAAAGCCATTGTGTGCTCATGTATTCCAGCCCGCTTTCAAAAACCGCACAACAGCGCTTAGGAGTGCTGCGGGAAAGTAATGATGGTTTTGTGATTGCTCAAAAAGACCTGGAAATACGCGGTCCGGGTGAGCTCTTGGGCACCAAACAAACCGGCCTGGCTAATATGAAGATTGCCGATCTGGTGCGCGATGCCTGGCTTATCCCACAAGTACAAAAAATTGCTAACCATCTGTGGCAGCATCACCCGGCCAATGCCAATGCCATCATCAATCGCTGGCTGCCCTATCGCGAGAAATACGGCAATGCGTAACCAAACACATGCGCCAAATCCAAACAACCGTGTCGAACTAAAGTTCGATCTACATGGGGCATAAAAACATCATGATTATCCCTTTGTATACCCATGCTGAAACACTGCCCGATTTCTTGCAAACTTCCGATTTTGGCGTTGTCGATTCAACTCCTGAGGGCCTGTCACTGGTTTTCGACAACGACATACTGGGCCTGAAGGATTTCTCCCAGCCTAAAGTGGGCGCAGTTATTGTGGACTTTACTGCTGATGCCATCGCCTACAGAGCCAGTCGCAGTAGCATTAAAAATGAAGCCATTGCCAAAGCCGCCGGGCTCAAAGGCAATACTGAAACTCACATTATCGACGCAACCGCCGGATTAGGCCGCGATAGCTTTATGCTGATGACTTTAGGCGCACAGGTAAGCATGCTAGAACGCTCGCCCGTAGTAGCAGCTTTATTACAGGATGGCTTGCGCAGAGCTGAAGCGTCAAGACAATTGGGGCCAGATTTTACACAGCGTCTGCAATTTAAACCCGGACAGGCATATACCTTACTCACTGAGTGGCATGAGCCAAAACCCGATGTGATTTACCTTGATCCTATGTTCCCCCACAAGAAAAAGTCGGCTTTAGTTAAAAAGGAAATGCGCCTGTTTCAGCAGCTGTTGGGACACGATGAAGATGCCGATGTCTTATTACCCCCGGCTCTGACATTGGCCCAAAAACGGGTAGTGGTGAAACGTCCAGACTATGCCCCATTTCTGGCTGGTGAAACGCCATCAATGCAGATTAAAAGCAAGAAACATCGCTTTGATGTTTATCTAACAAATGCCTGAAACAAAACAATTTTATAGACTATAAAAGCTATTATTCGCGCCCTGATGAGAATGCAACACATGAGTGAAAATAGTTTGAACTTGAGCAAAGTCCAATTGTGTCCAGTCTCTCGGTAAAGTCTCTTGCTCCTGCGGCGAAAAAAGGTAGAAGCCCATCTGCCAATCAGAAAACTGTCGAGACGCAACTTTTGATTCAGAGATTTTGGTGACGTCTTGGTGACGGGAATCTTGAGCAATCGTCTGATACAGGTTTGTCAGTTCTGATTTTGGCCCCTCCAAAACCTGTAGGAAGTAGTGTAGGTTGCACAGCAATAGGCCTGTGATCTGCTTAGCTTCATTATTTTTGCGAGCTGTTTTCAGAATCCTATTGATTTCCAGGGAATCCTGAAAGCCGGGCGTCACCTTGCTCGCATAAATTAAGGACATTAGCTCGGTCATAGTCTTTAGCCAGTCTCACAGTAGTTGTTCATCTTTTTCTCACATTCTAGTACAAAAATTCGCATGTAAACTACTGAGTGAATTTTTACTCTAAATGCCGGGTTTTGTGTAATTTATCACGTTACACCAGAAATCCGTGATTTCTGACTATACTTAAATCAGGTCGTCAATTTTATCGTTCATTCTATGAAATCGCGCTTCACCACAACAATCAATCAACTCACCATTGTGGTGATGTTATGCTGTATCGCTTCCCCAACTCTTGCAGAGCGCTCAAACTTCCTTGATTTGCAACTGGCAACCGAAGATTACGCCCCAATGAACTATTTTGAGCGAGGCGTTTTCAAGGGTATCTCTATCGACCTGTTAAACCTGATATGGCAGAGAGAAGGTATTACCAATGAGCCGGAAATTGTGCTGTACCCTTGGGCAAGAGCCTATTTTGAACTTAAAAATGAGCCCAATTTCGTGCTCTTCGCCGTTGCTAGAATCCCCTCCCGAGAGACCTTGTTTGAATGGGCCTGCCCTATTGTTGACACGCATTACATTTTGCTAGCCAAGAAAAGCAGTAAAATCAAAATCAACTCCATTGACGATCTGGAAAACTACACCATTGGCACGGTGCGTTCAGATGTCAGTGAACAGGCTCTATTATCTATTCTCAATGAACCCTTCAATATATTAAGCAACACCAGTATGCGTCCCAACCTGGAGCTGATGGATAAAGGCAGGGTGCACATGATCGCTTATGACAAATTAGGCGCCAATCAAATGCTCAGTAATGCTGGACGCAACCCGGAAGACTTTGAAAGTGTCTATACCGTCGCTGATTCACAAACCTGCTTTGCCTTTAATAAACAAGTTGATCCGGACATCATCACTCGCTTTCGTCAGCATCTACAGGCCATTGTTGAAGATGGCCAGTATCAAGAAATCCTGAGCCGCTATTACGGCCCAAAACAACTATTGAACTAAAAGACTTTGCCCATAACTTACCTTTAGGCTCATTTAAAAGGATTACACTATGATTCAAGTTGGCGATACCTTACCGCAACACACCTTTATGCTGCGCCAAAAAGGCGAAGCCTCACAACCTGGTACCGACGACCTGTTCGCCGGAAAAAAAGTGGTTATGTTTGCTGTGCCCGGCGCTTTCACTCCCACCTGTTCACAAGCTCACCTACCCGGTTTTGTGGTGCAAGCGGACGCATTAAAGGCTAAAGGCGTAGACAGTATTATTTGTATTTCGGTGAACGATAGCTTTGTCATGGAAGCCTGGGGCAATGCCTCAAATGCTGAACACATCACCATGCTGGCAGATGGCGATGGCGCGTTTTCCGATGCTTTAGGACTAGCTAAACAAACTGGCACTTTCGGCGGCATTCGCAGTGTGCGCTATGCCATGATAGTGGAAGACAAAGTCGTTAAACATCTGGCCGTGGAAGAGGCGGGTAAATTTGAAGTGAGCAGCGCTGAAGCTGTGCTTGCAGCGCTTTAAGAACACCGTGAATAATGGAAGTTGGTGCCCACCGACTTCCTTTAAAAGACCAATCTTCCGCTATTCACCAACCCGATAAGCATGGCAATAAAGCCGACACCGGCCCCCAATATCAAACCCATCCAGCCACTGACTGCACTTTGCGAGTGGCATTGAATCACCTTGTCTTTGATCAACGTCATCAGAGAACGCTGCTGCCACCACAATCCGATGATCAGTGCACTGTATACCAACACTGGTGCCAACCAACCATCATCCACTAAGTATGCTGCTGCAAACAACACGCTGCACAACAATACCCAGATAGCCTGCCCTCGCGCGTGCTTTTTAATTAATTGCTTTTGTTGTTCATCACTGAGATTGCGCTGGCTTAACCAGGCTGCAAAAAAGATCGCAACAATAGCCAGCAGCCCACCTAAAAGTGCCCCACCGCCAAGGGCTAGCAGCTTCATTACACCACTTGCTTGAGATGCACTGCTGGAAGCCACACTGGCAGCGGCTGCAGGCATGCTCGTAGTGATAGCCGACGTCACCATAGTGGTAAAGCCCACCGTGGGAATGGTGGAAAACAGATACTCCCCCACACTTTCCAACAATTCTTTTTTCACTTCATTGCGAATACGGCTTAACTTTTGGCGTACATTCGCTTCAGATAAATCCAGTAGCCGTGCCACCTGACCACTGTTTTGTTGTTCGCGATAATAAAGAATTAAAATATCACGGCTTTCAGCGGGCAATTCACTCACCACATTCATCACCAGACGATTGATTTGCTCAGCTTCAATCCTATTCAGATCTGTCTCTTGCTGCTGAGCATTGACCACATCGTCATCGAGCTCTGCGTGTAATTCATGGCGAGTGACCTTGTTATCTCGTAGATAATTCTTGGCTTTGTTGCGGGTGATCTGGCGTATCCAGGGCAAAAAGCTGTCAGGGGATTTAAGCTCTTGTAGTTGCTGCCACACCGCCACAAAGGTGTTTTGCGCAATATCCTCGCTGGCCTGTACATCATGCACAACAGCAAGCGCCGTACTGGTCACCAGGTTCTGTGTTTGCGCCACGAGTGTTGAAAACGCCGAAACATCGCCCTGCTGAGCTTTGAGGACGTTGTCGAATAATTGTTGTTGCGCTAATTCAGTCATTTTTCTCTCCGATTTAAGTAGTCTACAACTGAAAGTCACCAGTACCAGGCAAAGTGTGACAAATTTTTTTTGGACCCGGTATAATCGCCGCGATTACAACAGGGGATTCCTTTGATAAAGCAAGATGTGATAGTCATTGGCGCAGGCGCTGCGGGATTATTTTGTGCTGCCGAGGCAGGTAAACGCGGTCGCTCCGTGTTGGTGTTGGATCACGCCAAAAAGCCCGGTCGTAAAATCTTAATCTCTGGTGGTGGCCGCTGTAACTTCACCAATATGTACGCATCGCCAGAAAACTTCTTATCGAACAATCCCCACTTTTGTAAATCCGCATTAAGCCGCTACACCCAATGGGATTTTGTGGCCTTGGTTGAAAAATATAATATCGCCTACCACGAAAAAACCCTCGGCCAGTGGTTTTGTGATGACTCCGCCAAAGATATTGTGAATATGCTGATGGCAGAATGCGACAAGGCAAGTGTAAAGCACCAGATGCAGTGCGAGATTCGCCATATCGAAAAATCCGCCGGTGGATTCATGCTGGACACCAATCACGGCACTTACCAATGTGAAAGCCTGGTGATTGCCACTGGTGGCCTGAGTATGCCAAAACTGGGGGCAACGCCCTTCGGTTATCAAATCGCCGAGCAATTTGGCTTAAGCATTCTGCCCACCCGCGCAGGCCTGGTGCCTTTTACCTTACACGACAAAGACAAACAGGTGCTGGCGGACCTTTCCGGTATATCAGTGAATGCCAGCGCCAGCTGTAATAACACCAGTTTTAATGAGAATATTCTGTTTACCCACCGCGGCTTAAGTGGCCCGGCTGTGCTGCAAATATCCAGCTTCTGGCAGCCAGGGCAAAAGGTGGAATTTAACCTCTACCCCAATGGCGATTTACACCAGGTTCTGCAAGAAAAACAACAAAGCAGTCCAGACGCGCAGCTCGCGACAGCGCTGGCGCAAGTGTACCCAAAACGTTTTGTACAAGCGGCCATTCCTTACTTTAATCTCAGCAACAAACCCTTAAAACAATTCCAGGGCAAACAGTTGGAACAAGTTGCGCAGGCGTTTGAGCAATGGTTATTGCAGCCCAACGGCACCGAAGGCTACCGCACCGCCGAAGTGACACTGGGTGGCCTTGATACCAAACACCTGTCCAGTAAAACCATGATGGCCAAAGACGTAGAAGGCCTTTATTTTATCGGCGAAGTAGTGGACGTCACAGGTTGGTTAGGGGGCTACAACTTCCAGTGGGCCTGGAGCAGCGCCTGGGTGGCGGGGCAAGAGGTTTAAGTTGTGCAAAAACAAAAAAGTATCCCCGTTAACAAAAAAGTATCCCCGCTAACATAAATGTATCCCCGTTAATCAAAATGGGTACAAAAATGTTTGCCCATTAGCAAAAATAAACTACTATTTTATGCATTTGCACAAGTTGAGTGTATAAATGGGGAAGATCAGAAAACTTGAAACGATTGAAGACTTCAGTCGAGCACTTAAGCAAGGATATGGCGTTGGTGAGGGTGCAAATTACAAACCATGGCTGAGAATACAGGACGTCAAATCACAGGGTGGCCGCTCAACTGTCCAAGGTATCAAGACAGGGCGACAACATCACTTTCTTTCAACAGGTGAATCAGAACTTTTCTATCTTACTGAATTTTGCGACAGCGTTATTGACGTCAGAGAACAATTTCCAATATTCCCAATAACCTATACACAGAAAGTGGCGAAATTATTAGGGATAAAACATCCAACCCATCCAATATCAAAGCAACCTATTCCCATAACCACGGACCAGCTTTTAACAAAACGAAATAGTCTAAAAAGTGAACCAAACTTTCATGCAATATCAGTTAAAGACGAGTCTTTTCTTGAGAATGAAAGGGATGGGCAAAAACAGGATCTTGAAAGAGTATGTTGGGAACTACTTGGCGTCCCATTTAATATTTACATTGGCGGTGGTATTAACGCCATAAAAAGCAACAACATTAAATGGATCACATCTCGATTGCGGGACGAAAAATTGTCTTTCACTGAAGAACAAATCTCCGCTTCACTTAATTTAATCCGCTTAGGCCGAATTGATTTAGCAGCCTTGTACACCCAATTTGAATACTCTGGGATCGCAGAAACAGCTGATGCTGGAGGGCTACTTCAATACCTTATATTCCACAAATTTATTCGCGTGGACTTATCATGCAGAATTGTAGAAAACGGCTTTATTTACGTAGTTGACATTTTGCAGACAAATGAAGACAGGCAACACAGTGCAGCTTCTTGAGAACCAAGTCTGGAATTTGAAGAATGCCAGCCCCGCGCCACATGGACGATACAGAATTCTTGCTATTCTGGAAGAAATCGAAACATTGATACTATTCCCGGTAGATGATGCCAGTGAGCACATTAGACCAAGGGTACTTCTCATACCTACATTCATGGCTCTTGCAAAACAGGGTAACGCAAGTGTTGCTGATTATGATTTGCCCTCCAATTTTTTAGTAGATGAAAATGACTTACCAGTCATTCACCGTCAAAAGATGGATGCTAATTACGATTGTATTGAAGACCTTGTAAACGACAAACTTTTTCTGTTTGACTGCGCGACAAAGGAGCGAGTAAGGGCCATAGCAAAACAAGCTAAAAAAGTTGGACGAGATAGGAAAGAGCTTTCCAGATTACTGACCCTTTATTGGCGATATGGACAAACGAAGATCTCTCTGGCACCAAAGTTCCATTTATGCGGAGGTGCCGGTAAGGACAAAACGTTCACCGATAAGGCCAACGGCGCTAAAATAAAACCTCGCACCTTAGCTGTTAAGAAGCGTGAAAAATATATCGTCAGAGACAAAGACAGGGAAATCTTTAGCAAAGTTATCAATACACATTACCTCACGAAAAATAAGCCCACGATTCAAGATGTCTACGACAATATGCTCGATGACCACTATTCTGATGAGAAATTAACGGCTCGTGCCGAAAACAGGCTTGCTTATTTGCCTTCATTGCGGCAGTTCAAATACTTTCTGAAAAAAAATTTCGAAGATGCAGAAGTCAAGAAGAGACGAACTTCTGAACGCGACTTTCAACAAAATTTGCGCGGATTAATGGGGGTCTCTACACAGCGCAGCGCTCTACCCGGTGGCGCATTTGAAATAGATGCCACCGTTGCAGACGTGCATATAGTCTCCTCCATGAATCCACAAATGATCTTAGGAAGGCCGACTATCTACAACGTTATCGACCGAGCCAGCAGGTTAATTGCTGGATTCCATGTTTCTCTTTATTACGCGTCATGGAGGGCTGCGAGACAAGCGCTAGCAAATGCATTTCTGCCAAAATCAGATTTTTGTGCTCTCTATGGCGTTGATATTGAAGAATCAGAATGGCCATGTGCTCAACTTCCATTGGAACTTGTCTGTGATAACGGTGAGATGATTGGCTTAGAACCAACCTCCAAACTCACACCGATGACACAATTGTCTTTTACTCCTCCCTACAGACCAGATTTTAAAGGAGTTGTAGAAAAACGATTCGATATACTCAATAAGAAGAGCCTGCATAAATTAATGGGTACTACACGAGGCGGAAAAGTTGTAAGAGGGGAAAGAAACCCACAAAAAGATGCTGTTTTGACCTTACGCGAGTTAACCAAAATACTGATTATGGAAGTGTTGGATCACAACATGTCAATCTTCCGGGAGCTGGCCTACTCTTCAAAATTACTAATACAGCATGATCTTGAGCCTTCGCCAATTAACTATTGGAAAATTCACATGGCGAAACACAAAACTGAATTACGGGCGTGTAAGCCAAGTGATGTAATTGCTCAGCTCCTCCCTTCACAAAACGTCAGTATGACTAAATACGGTGTAATGTACAAAGAACTCTATTACACCTCGCCTGAGATAGAAGAACGAAAAATGCACTCTGTGGCCAGAACCGCTGGGCAGTGGCAGCTGGAAGCCCGTATTGACGAAAACACCACCAGTTATATTTACGTTCGTCTGGATAAAAATGGAGATTTCGTGAAATGTAAATTATCTGGCAGGCGAGATACGCTCGATGATCTGCCCATGATAGAAGCAGATTTAATGGAAGACTGGATTGACGATAAATTAGAACAAGCCAAGACGGACGACCGTCGAAAAGCTATCAGAGCAGAAACGGAGAAAATTCTTAAAGCAGCATATCATCGTAAAAAGGATGCAGCTACTGTCCCTTTCAGCCAGCAAGTGAAGAATATCAAGCAAAACAGAAAGTCGGAGATAGATCAAACAACAAATGTAATTGATACTCCGCCCATGCCAGAGAAAACCTCAGTTCAAACGAGTTCGAAAGTGACTTCGCAGAAAAAAGTAATCCCGTTACCTCAAGGCCCGAAAAGAAAAAATAAGGGAGAAGATCATGAGAGTTGAATCAGCTAAATACAATAAGCCTATTCTACCTGAACACAATGGCAACCCCCTGATTGAAGCGCTACCGCCAAAACTCCCATGGCAGGAAGTCATGAATAAGTTAAGCAACTATCCTGACTATGCGGAAGATATTGCTGAACACCCCGATCCGCTTGTACGAGAAGAATACCTTATGAGAATTAAGGAACTCAGGCAGCCTCTTGAGGAATATCAAGAGTGTTTTCGTGCAGTAGAAAGGGCAATCAAAGTTGGCTATTCAGCAAGGAATCCACATAGCCCAACCACAATACAGTACATGCACTATAACATTGATGAGCTACCAGAAATCACGCCTGTTACAGGTAATTTCATTCCAAAGGGCGATGGATTAACGTTAATTGGCGATAGTGGTATAGGCAAAAGCACAATGATTGAGCAAGTATTGAATTACTTCCCGTCAATTATTGTGCATAAAAAGCACGATGGAAAAGAGGTTCCGTTCAAACATCAGGTTGTCTCGTTAAAAGTTGATTGTCCACATTCTTCAAGTGTCAGAGATTTATGCGAAGAAATACTGTCAGCACTGGATTTGGTTCTTGGCAGAGAATTGACAAAACCAGAAGCTTATATTGGTTCATTAACCAGACAGATTGAGCAACATATTAAGACATGTCAGCTTGGTATACTGGTCATCGATGAGATGCAAAATCTCCAATTCAAAAAAACAGGGGGTGAAAATAAGTTATTAAACTACATTCACAGACTGGTCAATAAGTTAGGTATACCTATCTTTTTCATTGCAAACCCGCCATTTGATGAAAGCCTTGTTACTGCGCTCAAAGCTGCTCGGCGCGCAGAGAGTGGGTATTTTAAAAAGCTGAAAGTTTTAGATGCAGAGGATCAATCATGGAGAGCTTTCATTGATGCGTTATGGAACTACCAATGGACTAATCCTTACACTGAACTGTCTGACACGCTCGCGCGAAAATTGCACGAATTGACATGCGGTAATATTGATATGGCCGCCAGAACGTATACTGAAGCTCAGAGACTATTAATAGGATCAGATGACGAAACGATCACAGAGACTTCCTTGGAGACTGCTTATAATGTGGCCTGCGGATTGAGTAAAAGTACTTCAGAGATCATTGCGCAGAAAACAAGCTCAACGCTACCTTCAGGCCCCGTAAGAAATTCACGAATTGCTAAGCAAAACTCTTCCAAGAAAAAAACGGATAAAACCGGGGATATTACTAAACCTCAACATCCTGAGTTTGCTGCTCAAATCACCACTCTATTGAAGGATGTTGATCTGGCCTCAAAAATAGCTGATCCAGACAAAATACAAAGCGCGTTGCTAGACGATAATCCTCTGAATCGTTTGGCAACAACGGGAGTGTTAATGTCGGATCCGCTGGCAGAACTCGGATAAAATGTGATTCAGATGTAGAGGCTTAATTTTGATCTCTTTGCCAAAAGCAATGCCCGGAGAATCACTTTTCAGTCGCTACATCCGTCATCTCAAACTCACAGGATTGTGCAAAGATCAGTATTGTATCAAGCAGTTTGGTAGGCCAAGGTTAAGTATCCATCCCTTTATAACCGCAGGAGTCCGACATGCCGCATCTGAAGATCCTGATAAGGAAACGCTCATTTTTAATACTCAAACTCTGGGAGGGTTATTTTGTTTTTTCATGCCAAACCAGACAGAGGTTATTAAACAAGCATTGTTGGCAACAGACACAGCCACAGCGATTCGGGCTTGTCGATTAGTTAATTACACTATTCAGAGTGGTTCTAATGCGAAATACTGCCCCTTGTGCGCTAATGAAGACGCGTTTAACTTCGGATTCTCTTACTGGCATTTAGAGCATCAAATACCCGGGGTGAACTGTTGCTCGAAACACGGTGTGCAACTAATACAGTCACTTTTACCGGAGAGGCCACATATTGACGGTGATTTTCTTCCACCTGTTAAAAAGCTGTCAGCAACCAGTCATCCCGATGAATTGATGTTTGCCAGAAGCACCGTAAATTTTCTGAACGATTTACAATACAAACCAGAAGGTTACAAACAAGACGAACTTATTATTAGGTTGGCAAAAGCTGGTTATATCGGCTCTGGCGGAAGGGTGAGACGCAGAGAATTAATCTCAGATTTGATGGGATTAACAAAATCATTTAGTCAACCCAGTAGACCTATGCTGCCGAAACACTCCGAAGATTTTGGCTATATTCGCTCAATAATGAAGAATGGCAATGCCCAACACCCATTCAAATATTTGCTGCTTGAATATCTGCTCAGCACACGCGCTAACGTTAGTTCTGGAAATTACGTGTCTAAAGCGGATAGCCCAGACAAAGACCATAAACAACTCACGGAAACGTGCATACAGTTGCTCAACCAGTCGTACTCTCTTGCTGAAGTTAGCCGACTAACGGGAAAAAGTCGTACTTTTCTGAAAATGCTTGCAGCAAAGGAAAATATACAGCTGAACTTATCTCCGAAGAAGATCACGAAAAGTCTCATCAATAAAGTCATACGCATTGCATGGATGGGTTTTCACAGAAATGCTATCGCGTCAACGTTTCAGATATCTAACGGCAGCGTCGAGCAGATTATTTCATCCGTAAACGGCTTGGTTGAACATCGAAAAAAATGCCGATTTGAATCTAAACGACGTCGCTACAGAGCTGAAATATTGAGGGCCTTGTCTGGCTATGTATACATTTCGCCAAGTAAAGAGCAAATTAAAAAGGCTCATTATGCCGCCTTTCACTGGCTCTACCGAAATGACAAAACATGGCTTAACAATCATCTGCCTAAGCCACAAAAGCCTAAGCAGAACCCTCGGGTAGACTGGCGTCGGCGAGATCAAGAATTGGCTGTCAAAGTACAAGCAATTTTACTCAACACACAAGAAAAATTGTCTTTGAAACAGCTGGATGATTTACTCGGAGCACATGGTTGGTTAACTAGGAAACTTGATAAATTACCGACTACAAGCTCGATGATTGAGAGCCTACAGAACACCCGTTCCAAAATTGCAAAATAGTTCATCACAACAGCTGTCCGATGTTGAACAACCAACTACAACAATTCAGAAATATGAATTGTACTAGCTCAGACTTGATCTTATTTCCCCGAATCATCAAAAGCGATGATTAAACGCTTTGATGTATCTTATTTAACAAAATTGATGTTTCTTTTCTAAAATACCATGACGTTGCGAGGCCTGCACTTAATGTAACGAACCAAAATACATATCCAGCTTTCTTTGCTAATGCCCATTTAGCCCCAGAATCAAGAGAAAGATCGCACCAAAAATCAAATACAATAGTTCTGCTTATATTTAAAGTAAATACACTGTAATTTCGCACATGAGTCATCTCTAAGCAAAGCAATAGAAGGACTAATATGCTGCCAATACTAAATGCAACATATCTTAGCTTTTTGTTTCCATCCATGATTAACCTAACCCTCATAACAGCTTATAAGGCCCTCATGGACAGACTCAAGCATCTGTACAACTAAATTGGGCTTCGCCCCACTGTGAGTGTAAACGGCTGTGAATCCGTTGTTATCGCTCAACCCAGTGCTCTTCTGTGCTCTTTTGATATTACTAAATTTTGTTTTTAGCTCTCCATTGTCGAGTGTCACACTGATGCTAAATTGAACAACGTTTTCAATTGGAGCTAGACCAAAAACATAACTATATTCATCACTTCCTCTTGCAGATAGCCGCTGATTTTTTTCATCCACGTATTGAAGTACATTGCCTCCTCCAACGACTTGGGTGTCCGTATTTTTATATAAGTTGCCAGAAAAAGAACCAACCCATGAGTCCGCCGTATCGGTTAGCACAACTTCTTCATTTGTGACAACTTCTGTGACACAAAACACAGCTTTAGAAAAATCGTCTTGCATTGGGGAAGTATGTTCGTAAGACACAGTTGAAAGAACGTCACCATACCCTTGCTTATTTGTTTTCACATTTTTGGGCAGCTCCATTGGAGTCATTCCGCACCCGCCTAAAATCAGAGCAACACTTACAGCTGTTAAAGTTTTTTGTAGCATAAATCACCTCAAAATAGTTTGTAATACAATTAGTTATTACGGCTTTTTAGCACATGACTTAGGGGAAGTGTGTTTGGCGTGTCAAATGTGTGAGATTTGTATCACACATGGGCTGTTGAGTACTTGAGGAGACTTAATCACTACATTTTTATGGCGGTCTGCCTGAGGCTGCCACCAAACTTAAATAGCCCGTTACCTCTAAAAATATTGCTTCATCAATATCGACAAATTCTGTCTAATAAAACGGCAGTGATTTTGAAGCGCAATGAAAATTTTCAATTCATGAAATCATGTCAGGTTATTTTTGGCGGGTTAAATACATCAAGATGCTCAAACATTGTTACTCGTTGCGCTACTTTTTTACAACCAACGAAAATTTTATGCTCTTTACACTCTTTAAACACGTTACCGCGATTGTTGAGAATTGATCGGGTAATAGGATCTTTGTACTTAGGCTTGGATGACAATAGTTTATCTAAACCATTACTGACAAGAAAATAGCTAACCCATGATATTAGGTACTTATTTCGCTCTTCTTCTTCAGAGAGAGTTTTAAGATAATCTTCGAGATATTCTAAAATTGCACTTTGGTGAACAACGCCAAAATCGCTTCTCAAAATCCCCTCAAGGATTGCAATGATCTTGGGAAAAGCCTTAATTCGTAAGCTTCCGAGCATGACCAACATGCTAATAACCTTTTGCAGATTAAAAGCGGCTACTTGCACCTTGAGTTTACCTTCCTTGTTGACAATATCGGCGAGAAAACGCTCAATCACCCCTGTTCCCGCACATTCTTTATCTATCCGAATAGCAGCCAAGTAAAGCTCTCTAAACTCTTTCCATGTATATGACTGTTTTTTTTCAGGATGAATCGCATGATATTTAGATACCCAGTCTCTAAACAATCCATCAGGAAGGGGAGAAATCGTAGTTTTTTCGTCACTCAACTCTAAATTAAACTGCTTCAATGAGGTTTGGAGAAATTTGATTACTCTCTTCGAATCTTCTTCGGACTTAGTTAATATCCGATAATCGTCCTTAAATCTTACGGCCTCGCATTCAATATCTGAACTCTGAACTAACTTTGTAAAACTGACATCAACAGCTGAGGCAATAATTTCAGCAATAACATCTGAAACAACAGGGCCAATAGGAACGCCATTAGTACAGCCATCATTCGCGTTCTGAAATAAACGATCTAATTTATTCCCAAGCAGCTTGTAGTTGCGAATGTTCGTCGATTTGCGAATATTTTTCTTTCCATGCAACGCCCAAGCAATGCTATGAGTGTAAATAGATGGATAAAAGTTCTTAATGTCGGCTTTAACAATGTACCTGTACTTATACGCTTCCGAAGCAATGTCTTCATCAATCATTCCGATAAATTCATATATCAGCCTGCCACTGCGCAGATAACCAAGTCTCCCCGGATTTCTTGAGTCTATTGGTATCGGAAATGTATAGGATGTTACCTGACTATTACTTGGAACCATCTTTTCAACAACAGTCAGCCAGTTTGTAGAAATATGATACGCAATGTCGTTGTGGATCTCGGGATGAATTAATCCAAAGTTGCGATCTGTATATTCCGTTTTCGGAAAATGTACATTTAAACACTCAGTTCTGGGCACATAGTACTTTTTACCTTTACCCTTAACCTTGTAGTAAACTTTTGGCTTGTTAGGTCTTTTTTCTACGGCAAAGCACGGTGGAAGCACGTAACTCTCTGGAAAATATCCTCTCTCGCATAACCAATGGTAAACATCCGCTTTCTTGAGAGAGCGCGCCAGACGTCTAGTTGCTTCTTTATGTTCCTTTATCGGATTGCCCAATTGCAGCTCCTTTGCATATTTCTGATTTTATTATCACACTTTAAGCAGCAGCCATTCTTTCTGCCTGCTCAAGAACGTACTTAATCGCTTCATCAGACTTGTCCGGCGGATATCCAGTCCGTTTTAGTACTTTCTTGAGGTTACGCCTCATTTTTGCTCTAAGATTGTCTCGTTTTGCCCAATCTACTTGCGCACTATTTCTGATTTCTTTTGCAAGTTCCTGAGCTATAAAGATAACGTCAATATCTTTGATTGCATCTGCTGCACTTTCATTTCTCAGCAAGGCTTCATAGAGAGCGAGTTCTTCCGGGCTTAAGTTTAATTCTTTTCCTTTATCTGCTGCCTCTCGAAGCTCCTTTGCCAAAGCGATAAGTGCTTCAATAACCTGACTGGTTTCAACAGAGCGGTTTCTGTATTTCGCCACTGCCTTATCGAGTCTGTCCGAAAAAGCGGTTTCGCTCGCTGCGTTTTTAGCAGTGCGGGTAACAATTTCGTCATTTATGAGCTTTTCAAGCATTTCAACGGCCAGATTCTTATGTTCCATATTTCTAACATCAGCCAAAAACTCATCGTCAAGAATGCTGATCTCAGGCTTGCTAAGGCCAGCTGACTGGAAAATATCCACAACGTCACCGGAAACGATTGCCTGACTAACAAGTTGTCTGAGACTATGCTGGATTTTATCTTCATCGAGTTTCTTTTTGGGGGTTGTGTGCTTTTTGATGGCTGTACGCAACAACTCGAAAAAAGCAACCTCATCCTTATATGGGCGAACATCTTCATGTGCGCTAACCAAACTAAATGCTTTAGACAAGGCTAGTACCGCTTTATCAAATTCCTGCTTTCCGTCTTTTGGTGCCAAAATATGATTCATAGCGCCAGCTAAAAGCCCAAGTGAGTTTGATTGGAAATCAGAATAATCGTAGCCATGCATGAGGCAGCGGCATACATCCAGCTTCGCTCTAAAGACCTTCAGAGCCTCTGCGATATCTAATGTCGGCTTTCCTCGTCCCTTATTGGCAGTATAGTTTGCTAATGCTGACTTCAATTCTGGCGCAATACCTAGATAATCAACCAGCAACCCACCTTCCTTATCACGAAAAACCCTGTTAATACGAGTGATTGCTTGCATGAGATTATGCCCGGTAAGTGGCTTATCGACATACATTGAATTCAGGCATGGTGCGTCAAAACCAGTCAACCACATATCACAAACAATGATTACTTTTAATTCATCATCGGGATCTCTTACACGGTCTGCAATTTTGGCTTGGACGGGCTTCTTATATAAGTGTTTTTGGAAATCCGCCGGATCAGCAGAAGAGCCTGTCATTATGACTTTAACGGCCCCTTTTTGGGGATCTTCAGAGTGCCATTCGGGGTGCAGTTCTATGATCTCATTATAAACCTGCACACAGGCTTTTCTGCTAATACAGACAATCATAGCCTTGCTCAGGCTCGCTTCTTGACGCTTGGCGAAATGCTCAGAGAAGTCTTTTGCAAGACGTTTAACCCTGAATTTCTCAGTGATCAGGGTTTCCAGTGTGGCATTCTTTTGCTTCAGCTTTTCCTGATCATCAGTGTCATAGTCGGCGACAACTTCGTTAACCTGATTATCAAGTTCGTCCGAACTCAATTTATTATCTTTATCTATTGGAATTAGGCGACTTTCATAAAATAGTGGCTTTGTTGCCTCGTCTTTTTGCGCTTGTTCGATATCGTAAATATCAACGTAATCACCAAATACTCTCTGAGTATCTTTGTCATCTTTCTCAATTGGGGTGCCCGTAAAGCCGATATAACCCGCATTTGGTAGAGCAGTTCTCATATGGTGCGCATAGCCGTATTTCAACTGTCCTGTCTTGCTATCCACCCTTGCTTTGTTGCCATATTGACTTCGATGGGCTTCATCCGCTAATGCAAAAATATTATGCCTGTCGGTCAAAACGGGTACTTCAGATTTCCCTTTTTCGGGTTGAAACTTTTGCATTGTAGTGAAGAAGATGCCGCCAGCTTGCTTGTTGTTTAGCTGCTCAAATAAGTGTTGTCTGTCTTCAATTTGGATGGGCGTTTGTTTTAAAAGTTGTTCACTTTTTACAAATGTATCGAAAAGTTGATCGTCAAGATCGTTTCTGTCTGTTACAACAACAATAGTTGGACTTTTCAAGTCTACATCCGCGATGAGTTTTGCACTATAAAACACCATTGAGAGTGACTTGCCAGATCCCTGAGTATGCCAATATACGCCACATTTTTTGTCTCCCTCAATTGCAGATGCTTTTTTTGAGCTGGCAATTGCCTTTCGCACGCCATGGAACTGATGATAAGCTGCTTGCTTTTTAATAAATGAATCTTTATGAGGTTCAAATGTAATAAAGAATTGAAGATAGTCGAGCAGATACTCTTTATTAAAGAAGCCCTTTATCATGACCTCAAGCTCTAGCATTGTCTCGGTATCGTCTTGATCGCCATGAATACTTCGCCAGAACATGAAGCGCTCTTGATCGGCAGTTAATGAACCAAGACGCGCAACAATCCCATCAGAAATAATGAGTGCTTCATTAAAGACAAACAAATCGCTTATAGTATCTTTATATGTTTGTATTTGATTGTAGGCTGACCAAACATCGGTCTCTTCATTGCTTGGATTCTTAAGCTCAATGACGACTAATGGAAGGCCGTTAAGAAACACAACGATATCAGGCCTGCGATTGTCCGTTTCGCCATGAGATACTCCATTTACAGAAAACTGCCGAACGACTAACCAGTCATTATTGTCTTTATTTTTAAAGTCAATCAGGAATACACGGTCACCAACTTCATTACCTTCCTTGTCAGTAAAAGTAACAGGGATACCCTCCATTAACTGGCGGTGAAAACGATTATTAGCAACAACAACATTGGCATGGAATTGCTTAATGACTTCTATCGCACTATCAATTGCCGATTCAGGAAGGTGCTGGTTAATTTTTCGCAAAGACACCTTTAACCTTTTTTCGAGAATAACCTCAGCGAGAGACTCTCTTTCAGCACATTCACCTTTTCCCGGCTCAATGTCTGGACCATTAATGGTTTGGTAGCCTAAGCCACCAAACCAATTTAGACAGTCCAACTCAATCGTTTCTTCTGTTACTTTCATATATAAACCTTATAATTTTTCTATCTTTCCTTAATTTTTTATGATGCTTTCATTAGCTCCTGATTGATTTCAATGGAACCGGAGAGGAGTTTGGGGAGAAGTCTACCTCTAATTTTTTTTAACTTTTCAGATTGTGTTTGATTTTGCTTCACCCTGTTGATTAAGGGTTGTGTGGCATTATCGAAAGCATCTAATACATCTGAGTTTGGAACAACTACTTTCGCTTGAGATAAGTGCTCGCGTTTAATATGCCCCATTGTTGTTGCTTTATCTGCCGCAATTCTTATGAATTCTGACAAATGATGATTCACCCAACTCGCTACAAAATGCTGAGTAAAGCCGCTGAGCGGAGAAACTTTGAATAGATGTTGGTTGAGAACAGCTTCTCCAAGTGCCCAATAACATGTTGTCAACGAACCAGACCATGAGAATAAGAAGTCTCCATCTTGAATCAGATATTTTGAGTCAACCGATTTTGATGCCTGATTCGTTTTTTGTGTATATCCATTCTTCATTTCCGCAATTTTGATTACAGGTAAGGCATCAGCTTCATCCCGTGGTGGATACTTTTGACACGCCAAACCATTGAGAAACTCTCCAATTGAATCTAGAGGCTTCACATCCCACCCCTTTGGAATCAAACCCATTTCGCTTTCAACGAACTCGCTTGGGAACAAAGATTGGATTTCAGGCGATAATCCGTCGAAGGGGACACCTTCGGCGTTAGCTTTGACCGGATCGAAATCGATGAACCAAGACTTGAAGATGCGCTGGGCGATCTTTTCTAGGGTTTGGTTCATTTGCTTGTTCAGCAAGATCTTTCTTTCTATATTTCCAATTGAGTCAACAATTTGTCTTTGTACTTCTAGAGGTGGAATTACGATAGGTAGTTTTTGCTGGGCTGTAATACCCAAGTAAGCTCTCGTCGAACCATCACCTGCCCAAGCCTTGAATAGGGCTTGAAATTTGGGGCTATCGAAGTATGCCTTTAGATATTTTGGACTGAGTGCATCAAAGTTTTTCACTCTGTAATATGTAACCTGTGGAGTCAGCAAAATATAATCAAAATTATTGTTTTGAACGATTGCTGTCCTTCCTATCGTAGCTTTGTGGGATAGCAATACATCACCGCTTTTTGCAAAACCTTTTTTGAGTGTTTTTGATTGTTCTACAGTAATTTTCTTACATCCAACTAGGTCAACTTCTCCATCTACCAAATCAGATGCCATTATGAATGGTATGCCTTGTTCCACGTAATCAGAAGATTTCGGATGTATGCCCCCATGATTTCCGTCTAAAGGCTTTTCTATTATCTCAAGTTCTACCAACTCATTAACTGAAAGAATTTTCCAATCTTTTGGAACAATAAGATCGTCAAACATTGTAACCAACCCCCATCAGTGCCTGTCTGATCTTCTCATCCAACTCCGTTGAGGTTTTTATTTGTTCAGCGAGTTGAGATGTCAATGTTGCCATTTCTTCCTCATACTCTGCTTCATCTTCTTCCACTTCCGCTGCACCGACATATCGACCCGGTGATAGGTTAAAGTCATTCTTCGCAATATCGCTAACATCAGCCACTTTACAGAATCCCGGAATATCCTCGTATTCCTTGTCCGTTTCGCCCGACTGTGCCCATGCATGGTAGGTATCAGAAATCGTCAGGATATCTTCTTCATCGAACACACGTAATGCGGCAGTCTCAAGACGCCCTAAATGACGGGCATCAATAAACAGGGTCTTACCTTTGTGTTTCTTGTCTTTACTAAAGAAGAACAAGCAAGCGGGGATTTGAGTGTTGATAAACAATTTTGGTGGCAATGCGACCATACATTCCACGAGATCGTCTTCAATGATCCCTTTGCGGATAACGTTTTCATTGCTGCTGTTTGAAGTCATTGCACCATTTGCCATAACTACACCCGCACGACCTTTGTCATTAAGGTGATGAATCATGTGCTGGATCCACGCATAATTAGCGTTACCGTCAGAAGGTTCACCATACTTCCAGCGAACATCACCTTTGACTTTGGCTGCTCCCCATTTTTCCTGATTAAATGGTGGGTTAGCAAGACAGTAATCTGCTCTTAAATTTTTATGGAGATCATTTAGCAATGTGTCGCCATTATGAGGGCCAAGGTCGAAGTCCAGTCCGCGAATGATCATGTTCATTGCGGCCATCTTCCAAGTTACTTCGGTATATTCCTGCCCATAGATAGCTAAATCTCCCCGGTTACCACCGTGTTGTTCCATGAACTTTTCGGACCAAACAACCATACCGCCAGAACCAATAGCTGGCTCATAAAGCTGTCCTTTCTCCGGGGCAAGAATGTTAACGAGTACTTTTACGATTGACTCTACCGTGTAGAACGCTCCAGCACCTTTGCCTTCTTGCAATGCAAATTTACCAAGAAAATATTCGTAGGCCTGACCCAGTACATCAGCAGATTTATGTGTGGCACTGTCAAAGCCAATATCAGAAAGTAGATCGATTAATTGTCCGAACTTATCAGGGTCGATATTCAGAGTGCCAAACCCTTTGTATAAGAGTCCTTTTGTTTTTGGGTTCTCGCGCTCTATTGCTTTCATTGCTTCATCTAACAACTTCGCAATGTTTGGTTGCTTAGAGTGGGTTTGAATAAAATCCCATCGCGCATCAGCGGGCACCCAAAACACATTTTCAGCGGCGTATTCGTCACGATCATTAATAATATCAAGGCGATCTGCTTCGTCTTCTTCAAAATAATCTTCGTTATTTGGATCCGCTGTCCATTCTCTCAGCTTGTCCTGCATTTCTGTGAAACTATCAGAAACGTACTTAATGAATAACAATCCGAGTACAGGGTGTTTATATTGGGAAGGCTCTAGAGCGCCTCTCAATGCCACAGCTGATTCCCACAGGTTTTGGAATAAGGTTTTTTTCCCTATAGTCTTTACCACGTTAACCTCTTTAAAATTCTTTCATTAAACTGTGATGTAACGTAACATGACGTAGAGTTACGTCAATCTATTTGACATTTTTTTATAGTATTTGTTAATCAACACCTCAAAAAAGACGAATTTTATGGCTATTGGTACATCAGGGCGTATTGTCATTGACATATCTCCCGAAGAAAAAAAGGCAATACATGCCGATATTAAAGCCAAGGGAATGACGCTGAAAGAATGGTTTTTGGAAAAAGCATATGAAGAGCTGCCTTCATTGAAAAGCAACAAAAATGGCGAAAATTCCTCCAAAGAATAGTTTGCTTAAAACGCAGTGAAGTCAATCTACAGTGCATTATTGTGTTGATGATAAGAATAATTAAAATTATCTTATTCGGCAGGAAATACTAACTATTATACGTTCTCTTATTCGTGAAAATATTTGACGACGAATCCCTACAAAGCGCCGTTTACAGGCTGCATCTTGTTCATGGCCTCACCCAGTTTACTAATGTGATCAGTCCAAAGGGAGAGTGGAAAGGTTTTCCGAGAATAAAAGCTGGCACTTTGGGACTATACGGACAAATAGGTGAAAAACGAATCCTGAAAATGCTTCAGAGGCAAGGTTTGGTTTCAAGAGCGGAAAATAGATTCGATTTACCCCACCTCTATCAAAAAGAGCTTACGTGCTTTTTCAGAAAGCCATCCAGAATCGGTAACAGAGTAGAACGTAATATCCCAATTAACTATTGCACTGACTGCGTTAGAGATAGCATAGAGCGCTTTGGTGTTGGGTATTTCAAATCTGAGTGGTTGAAGCACGGCTACTGCAACATTCATAACAAACCTCTAAACAAGTTACCAAAAACCTCGCTCAAGGAATCCTTACGCTGTCTTGAGGTGATAATGCGCGGCATAAAGCCGAGTGAATATGCCAACACACTAGCGCCGAAAGGCTCCGACTACATTTATAAACAAAAGAAGTTATTATACTTCGCGCCCTGTTGGCAGGAAGATTTTATAGAGTTCATCAAAAGTAAACGTTTTTTGTTTGGGGAGGAAGTCGATAAGCATTTGCGCTTTTCAATCGTGAGCGACCAATTGTCTGAGGATTTTCTTGAGGAAATTTATGTTGTAAAAGATGTTTATGAAGCTCTCGTTCGCGCAAAGTCTGCTTATCTTTCTCAATTCATAAGTAAGGGCGCTGAGATAAAGACTGTTGGAACAGGCGTATTAAGGAAATCTTCAATTAAACAACGTATTCTCAAAAACAAAATGAAAGCGTGTCAGTCATGCGATTACATAAGCTGTCCTGCAAATGAGGCGGGGTAAGAATATAAAGAGTCCCAAGTGAACAGCTTTTACCTTTCCGCGTCAGGATAAAATTTTAACGGGGATACTTTTTTGTCTACAAATTAATTAGCGGGTACACATTTTTGGTTGCGGACATAAGTAAAAAAACCGATGAAAAGAAATCATCGGTTTTACCGCCAAATTGTTTATCCGTTTTTAATGTCCCAACAAAGACATTTTACTTTTGATGTCGGCCGCAGCAGGGACAATTAACGGAACAGATTCAATTCGTTGTATACCATCTTGATTTGCCGAATTGTAGTTGTCCTTGTTTGAATTAAAAATGTACCAATAACCCGTCGAACGCCTGTAGACAGCTATGTCTGCTCTCCCATCACCGTTATAGTCTGCAACCACAGGAATGTCCGCGGAACCTGAACCGAAACTTATCCTCGTAATTCCATCACCATGCCCAGTTATTGAATCAGTTCCAGATGAATTTCTGATGTACCAGTATTTGGTTGATGGTCTTCTCACTCCGATGTCGGCTTGTCCATCACCATCAAAATCGCCAATAACCGGGATATCCTCCTGCCTTGAGCCGAATCTCAATCGAGTGATGCCATCGGAATTACCCGTTATTTCGTCGACACCACTAGAGTTTCTGATATAGAAAGTTCTGTTACTTGGACGCCTCACCGCTAGATCAGCTAAACCGTCGCCATCATAATCTGCTGGAATTGGAATATCTTCAGAATTTCTTCCAAATTGCAGTGCATCAATCGCACCTGTTGAGCTGTATTGCAGATACCACCAACCCGAGCTTTTATCGCGTATAGCAATATCAGTGACTCCATCGCCATCGTAATCAGCAGGAACAGGGAAGTCATCCCCTAAACCAAAAAATATTTCTCTGTCTACACCGTCACTGGAGTTTCGAACATACCATCTGAAACTAATAGGTGACATAAAAGCGATATCCGCAATCCCATCTCCATCAAAATCCCCTGTTACCGGGATGTCACTGGAGTGTGCCGCAACATTGGCTTCAATTTGACCATCTCCGTCACTCAGCTCAACAATGCTTCTGACTGAATTCCTGTCAAAATAGGCAATATCCGCTACAGAATCACCATCAAAATCGTATGCTGTATGTGAGGGCTTCTGTATTTGCTCCAGCTCTTCTCCCGCCCCCAAATCGATTCGATAAATCTGGTTATAAGAGTCTCCGCCATTTCTTCTCAATCCCAGTTCGGGAAGTACATTATTATTTCCCGTTTCAATGAAAAGATAGCGACCATTCCCAGAGAAACTAAAATGATCCATTGAAACAGGCATTCCATTAGGAGTCACGATTGTCTGATGAGTCTGGGTTAGCGTATCAATGCGAGAATACATTCTGCGATCCCAGTAACGGTCGAACACATCATCGTAAATAGGATAAGTAAGACCGTATCGACCAGAACTACCCGCGGTAATTTTCCCGTATACCGCATTGGGTTCACCTTTATTGGAGTAACTTTCGACCCAGTCAGTCTGTTCTGTTATCAAATCTCTGCGGAATCGCAATGCTACTCTGGAATAATCACTATTGGTGTATCCGAAATCGGATGCTTGTCCTTCAAAAAATACATGACGGGCATCAGCCGAAATTCCTGTTAGTGTTATTTCTTCGTCAACTACCAAACGACCCGAAGGAGTATAATTTGTAGAGCGTATCAGGCCTGAGCTAACTTCAGCGTGATAAATATGAGTCTGACCTGAAGACTCTGCGTTTAACGCTTCACCAAAATAATGGAAAGCAATATTATCTCCACTATCATCCATAAAAATCTGATTGAATGTTCCACCAATCTGAGCATTAACATCTTCGTATCCCTGATCTAACCAGGTCAACTCTTCATCTATCATGTCTACTCTGACAGCATGCCAACCACTTGATAATCTGACCCCGGTTTCAAGATTATAATTAACTAAAACTGTGACATATCGACCGTCTGCGTTAATTGCATTCGGACCCACAACAGTTATTTCACTATTGCGAGCCAGACTATTGACCAACTGCTCAAGATTCGTGACTTGGCCCGTACTAAGGTCTGCGTAATAGGGATCTCTGGTGCTGTCCCAAAATACCGCTTTGGTACCATCCCTGCTTATTGCGCCAGTGTGATAAGAGCTAGAGCCCGAAAATTTCAACTCCTGCACATCTCCAGTAGCTAGATTATTATGAAATACGCGATACTCTCTCCCCACATAGGTTCTATAAGTGAGGTTATCCCCACTGTAATCTGTAGCTATCAATGTAGAGTAAGGTTGCTCGGAAAAGTTTCCTGATGCATCTCTGGAAACAAGTTCAGCAGTCGTGCTTACCTGCATAAAAGCATCAGAAACACGCCCGTGTAATGCCTGAAAAATAACATTATCTAAATATAAAACTGCAGAAGTTGCTCCGTCAGGCGGCTGGATTTCAAATACAATTGTCTGCTCACCATTGTAATAATTCGAACGCATGTAGATGTCATCATACTCTTGATCTGGATAGAAATAGTCTGAATCGCTACGACTTGTCATCGCAACACGCATGCCATTACTCGAGCCGATTACATAGCCACGAGATTCAAATGCTACCCCATAAGCAGTTGAATCAAACGAAAGAGAGAAAAAACCGCTACGGGTGGCATCAATCAGCTCAATCTTAGCAGCACCCGATTGGGAGGCGCCTTGGGAACTAGAATGTGAAATCTGAATATTTTGAAGGGAATCAAAGGCTAGAATATCGTCTACTGCTTCAAAATCATTTTGAGCTAGCATTAGCCTTGAAGTGGAGAGGATGTTTTTTGGGTCCGATCCCCCTACGTATTCAGCAAAATTGGTTTGTCCATCATTATCTGGGTCTCTGGAACTGTCGTTGCTATTGGGATCAGTACCGATATCAATTTCAACTTCATCGGGAATTCCATCCCCATCTGAATCTGTTTGAGTCTCTTGTGCTACTACAGAGGATACCAATAAGCTCGCGTAAATGATGAATTTTTTCATCTTCATGAAAGTCTCTCCTTAACTAAAATAGTTTTAACAGCAACATCAAAACACATCAGACTGTTTCTGATACAATCGGGCCACACCCAATCGAAATCAACGTCCCTGTGTCATGAAAACCTCTTTATGATAGTTTATAAGCACAAAATGTGTAATGTGAATTACACATATATTCTTCTGTTGTTTTATCAGACCACAAGTTCTGACGTGAGCAGGCTTTTCTGATTTCAGGTTCAGATAACATCAAACATGCCAATATAGAAACACCGAAAAGACTAGCTAATGAGATAAAT
This sequence comes from Planctobacterium marinum, assembly GCF_036322805.1. GTDB lineage: Bacteria > Pseudomonadota > Gammaproteobacteria > Enterobacterales > Alteromonadaceae > Planctobacterium > Planctobacterium marinum_A. Next base: position 4,586,463 of record NZ_AP027272.1, read on the forward strand.
AAGGTAGGTTGTGATAACACATGGCCAGTCTTCATCGCGTTTTAGTCCCAACACAACAACTATTAGGCCAATAACCAAGAAAAAAATGCCTCGCTAAACACTCAAGGCATAGAAACTAATCAATGAGGGATGTCAATATTTAGCGCTATGGAGCCAAGGCGAGTTCCATCAAAAAAGTGACTGACATCCGCCACATAATTGCATTAAGAAAAGGTCTGATTAGATATTTAATAATGACTCAAGATTGAAACAAGCCTGTTATTTGTCATTCAGCAATTTCTGATACTCCAACAACTGCCTGTCACCATTGCCACCCTGCATAGAGATACCCGTTTTTAATTGCGCCAATGCCTCTTTATCCTTTTTGAGATAGGCATTCAGAAAAAGTAATTCCCAGTTATTTCGATCCTGCCAGCTGCCTTCTTGAAACGCATGGGTTTGATCTATTAACTCAACGACGTAGGTAGGACCTTTGAGTTGTTTGATCGCAGGCAAAATAAAGTCCGCCGGGGTAACGTCATCTTTACCACCAAATAGTGTGATGATGGGTATATCTATTCCAGCCAGCCCGATATTCTTGTCACCGAATGCATAGACATTTTGACCAGAATAACTGCCTCCGGTCCAAGGTGCCGTCGCAACAGCCGCGGAGATCAATGGGTGATGCACTGTGTTTGCTTCTCCACTTACCTTTCCGCCCGCTGTGGCGAGTGCGGTAAAACCACCAAAGCTAAAACCACTGATTGCAATGTTTTCTCTATCGATAAAAGGACCAAATTCATTGCTGTCTAGTAGAGAATCAATTACGGCTTTAGTGATTAGCGGTCGTAAAAACTGGGTATGGTCAGCGCCACTTAGCGTTCTATGAGTGCGATTTTCTCCGTAGGTGATCACCGCAACAATATAGCCATGACGAGCTATGCCATTAGCGTGCTCAATATCATAAATGCCATGAGCATTTGAACCATGTGAGAGAATAACTAAAGGGTATTTGTCCTGTGTTGTTGCCAGCCGAGGTTTTTCACCTGGTAACAGCATGTGTGCGAATGAACCATAGTTAGCATTGTGATAGGGAAAGTCATATGGATTGGGATCAGCAATTTGCTGCGTCGGGTAAGTCACATAAGAAACGACATCAAGGGTTTCGTCACGCACCGGGCCATAAAGGTCCTCGTCGGGGATCTTAACATCAACAATCCATGCACTTTCTGGATACTTCATTAAATCAGCCACATACTTTGTGCTGCCGAAAAATGAACTATTACCTATAAGGTGTGTGTGCATGTCTTCATCGCTCATATCCTTATGTTTATCAGCTATTTGCATGTTAGTGGATGCAACCGCATAGGGACCATGAGGCAACGGTGTAAGTTCCTTGGCGTATACGCTAAGACATGTTGTAGATAACCATACCAATAATAATAATCGAGCCATAGACGGTTTAACTTTGGTTATGAATCATTTCAGTCGCTTTATATTAAATGATGATTTGATAAACAGTAAAACTAAAATGTAACCGCTTACAACTGTGAAGATGAAACTGGAAGGCTACGCCATGAAGCTCTACCGGAATATTCGACACAAGAACGAGCAGGCCAAGCGCTGGCTGAGAGAACAGTTGGCTCTGGTGGCATATTCGGATCAAAATCTCACCAGCGGAATGCAAATTAGTCCGGCCACCTTAAAACGCAAACTGAAACAACACGGCACCAGCTTTCAGAAATTGCAGGATTTGAGTAAAGCGCAAACCGCATTGTTCGACTTAAAAGTGAAAAACCTTACTAATGAACAGGCTGCGCAATCATCGCAATTCAAAAACTTACCCAACTTCCGACGCACCATAAAACGCTGGACGGGTATGACGCCCAGTGAATTGAAATCAGGGTAAATCGCTTGCCTGTTGGAGATCGTCGTATCCTTGTAAAACTTTCAGGTTACTAGATAAAATTTACCGCCCCTCCCCTTACAAGATTCCCAACAAAAAAAATTTACACTTAATATCAATAACTTATGCATTGGCATTGTTCTGGCTTTGATTTCCTTGAAGCAATCATTCCCGTAGGAGTACAAATGTTACGCTGGGCACTCATCTTTTTTGTGGTAGCTATAATCGCTGCCTTGTTCGGTTTTACAGGTATTGCAGGAGCAGCGACCAGTATTGCCAAATTTCTATTCTTCGTTTTTGTAGTCTTGCTGGTGATTTCTCTCTTTTCCGGTGTGGCGAAACGAGATTCACACAAAGCGTAAATTCAAGACATTAACCAAAGGAGTTTTGATGATGAAACAAAACATAAATTTAAAGTCGCTTCTACTTTTATTATTTGTCATAGGCTCAATGAGTGGCTGCGCCACGGTTAAGGGTATTGGCGAAGACGTCGAAGCCGCGGGTGAAGCTGTGCAAGAGGCTGCAGAGAGCTAATACCTCGGTTTAACCCTGCAATAAGGAGAACTATCATGGAAACTGCACATTTTGAAGCCACAAAGTCAGACAGACCAGTTATCGCGGTTACCGGCCCAGACAAGGGAGGCAATATCGCTTGGTTATGTACTGCCTTGGGAGTGCACCTTGCCGGAGGCAAGGCCATAAGGGTGAGGCCAGGTTCTCAGCCCGATAACACCAGCTTCCAAGGCCTGATTATAGGGGGTGGCTCCGATATACATCCTTCGAACCGAAAGGCCGTGCCGCTACCCGATGCAAAGCGCAGTCTTTGGACACGAATAAAGGAAGCCATTCTGTTTCCCATGGAGGCACTAACGACATGGACCAAAGGTAAGCACGATAAAGCTCGAGATGACATGGAGACACGTCTTATCAAATACGCCCTGAAGCACAAAAAGCCGATTCTGGGTATTTGCCGGGGTCATCAGTTACTTAATGCCGTGCTTGGCGGAACCATTTTTACCAACACTTTACCTTTAATCGGTGACAGGCCCCGTATCCGCAGTCCTTTTCCCCGTAAAAAGGTGATATACGCAAAGGAAGGAACGCTGCTGGAAGACATCATTGGCGACGAACCAATTAAAGTAAACGCTATTCACTCTCAAGCGGTAGCACGAACAGGTAAAAACCTGGAGATCGCAGCAAAAGAAAAATCAGACATCATCCAGGCTGTTGAGGCCTCCGATAATAAACAAGTCTTAGGTGTGCAATGGCATCCCGAATATTTGTTTTATATGCCGGAGCAGCGCAACCTATTTAAATGGTTAACCGGAGCAGCAAAACATGCAAATGAGTAATAAAGCCAAAATCGGTTTACTATTCACTGTTGTGCCACTGATTCTCAGTATCTACTATCTTACGCCATTCAAAGAGCTATTAACTGTCGAAAAGGTGGTGACATTAACAGAAAATATCCCTACGACCTGGCTTACCGCCGTACTATTCTTGGTGATGTTCTTCTTTGGTGGAGCTATGTTGCTGCCCATTCCATTAATGGCATTGGCTGTGAGCCTGGTGTTCCCGGTGTGGACCAGTGTCATGATTGTGATCCCCGGATTTATTTTGGCTGCCACCGGTGGCTATTTGCTCGGCGTGATCCTAGATAGAAAAGTATTTGGTACGAGCATTACCAGACACATAGAAAAATTACACCAGCAAATTAAAGCCAATGAAACGTACGCGGTATTTGGTTTGCGAATCGCCCCGACTCCACCCTTCACGGTGACAAGTATCGTTTGTGGTATTTTACGGGTAAGAATCAAAGCCTACTTGCTTGGCTCTTGTCTTGGCATCATGCCTTTGGGACTCAGTGCGGTTTTTTTCGGTAGAGGCGCATTGGAAATGTTAAAACAACCTTCGGGTATTGCAGCAACTTCGTTGCTGGCAGCAGTGGTCTTTGCAATGCTATTTGTTATGGTTAAGCGCAGCAAAGCCAATAATGAGCAGGTATAAATTCCAGACCGAAAGAAGTAATCAAACCAGCGGACGGAGCTGTCCGCTGGTTAATTGGTAATAATTACAGCGATTGTAATTTCTTAATGTAAGCTTCCGGGTTAAATTCACGGCCCAGGAAATCAGCCACAAAGTCGGCTGCAGGTTTGCTGCCTGCGGCACCTAACACCATATTGCGATAGTCCGCAGCCACCTTCTTATTGCGCATGCCTTCTTTTTCGAAACGCGAGAACAAGTCGGTGGCAATCGCCAATGACCACTGATAAGTGTAGTAATTAGAGCTATAACCGTTTAAGTGACCAAAGTTGGCATAAAAATGCGTACCTTCAACATAAGGGTATGCCGCAAATTTATCCTGCATATCCAGCATCAGCGGATCTAACTCAAAGGAGTCTGGTTCGCGGTTGTAATAGTTCAACGACAGGTTAGCGTAGAATATTTGCGTTGCCGTACCAGTTGCCAAACCAAAGTCACGGGCGCGATTCATTTTTGCCACCAGTTCTTTGGGGATGGTTTCGCCTTTTTCATTGCTGGCAAAGGTTTTCAAGGTATCGTAATCCCAAATCCACTCTTCCAGCATTTGCGATGGGGCTTCAACAAAATCGCGTTCCATACTCATACCCGTAATGGCATACCACTTCTGAGTACCGGAGAACATGTTGTGGATCAGGTGACCAAACTCGTGCAAGAAAGTCTCTACCTGGCCGTGTTCCATCAAACCACGCGGAAAGTTTTGCGCAAGGCCAGACAGCGGGATTTGCTTGCCTTTGATGCCTGGCCGCAATGTCCAGTGTGCAGCATGCTTATATTTATCAGCACGGGGATGATTATCCATGTAAAAACGGCCTAACAGCTTGCCATTTTCCATGATCTGATAGGTTTCCACGTCTTCGTGCCAGGTAGCAGTTTCCCAAGGTTGAATGTCCACTCCAAATAGATCTTCCGTTAACTGGAAGATACCGGCGCGGACTTTTTCATAGTGGAAGTACTCGCGCACCTCTTTGGAGTCCAGAGCATAATCCTCCTGGCGGATCAGATTTTGTAAGAAACTGGACTGCCACACCTGCACTTCTTTGGCATCAGGATTAATTTCCTGTAATCGCTCAAGCAATACATCCAATTCTTTTTCCACCGGACCTTTCAGTGCTTCGCCAACACGGGTTAAAAAGGCTTGTGCATTCTCCGGCGAGGCGATCATCTTATCGTCCATGGATTGCTCAGCATGGTTCTTAAAGCCCAGGATGTTGGCCAGCTCGTGGCGCTTTTCAATTAGCTTTTTCAGCACCGCTTCATTTTGTGGGTAACCACGCGAACGTGCTGCAATGCGTAATTTGTGGCGTAAGTCATCACTGGTGGAATAAGTCATCACCGGACTGAGATCAGGATAATCGGTGGAAATCTTGATAATACCATTCTCATCTGCCGGACGAGCATCAATGTAATCTTGTGGCAGGCCGTCTAGTTGCTCGATGGTGGCATCCACATAACGTACATCACTGCGGATATTCTTGTTGAATTCATTGCCGATTTCCGTGATTTCTTGCTGCAAAGCACGGATTTTATTGCGAGTTGCTTCGTCTTTGTCCACACCTGCGCGTCTGAAATCTGATAGTGCCGATTCCACCATAAAACGTTCGGTTTTGTTCAGCTTGCTCAGGTCAATCGCTGCAATGCGATCATAATAGCCTTTGGACAATCCTGTTTGGGTAAAAAAGTCAGATTGTTTTTCACTACAGGCCGTCGCAGCATCGCGAATCGACTCTTCCGGGTGAACGGCGCGGATGTGCCACACATGTCTGATAGGCAACATATCTTCTATGATGGCGTCAAAGGCACCCACCACATTGTCTAATGTGGCCGGGCCCGAGCTATTCTCCAGCGCTTCAAAACTCATTTTCGCTTTGCTTAGCAAGCCATCACAAAGTTTAGTAATTTGCGCCGCAGACATATCCGGGTCAATGCCATCTGTGAGCATTTTGTGTTTGCCATGGTCGTCAGCGTGGGCTGCAAAGCCCAACAGTGAACCGGCCACTGCCAGTGATAAGAGTGCAGATTTCATCTGGGTGTTCCTTATTATCATTTTAAGCGGAAAATTTAAGCACAACTGCGTCAGGGTGTCTAACAACAAGCGCGCTATGTAACATTCTGCGACAAAAAGGTTAAAATTACATAATACTCATTCAGCACGTGTTCAAATGTCAGCACCCACCTCAAATCATCTGCAACGCTCAGACATCATGTTTAATACTTGTCGTTATGTCTATTCTGAAAGTCTGCAAGTCCTATGGAGTGGCTATGGAGAAATTGCCCGTTATACCTCTGAAAGTAAGGACTCCATCATTGTGAAGCACGTAACGCCGCCCGAAACCATACAACATCCACGTGGTTGGAATACACCACTGAGCCACAAAAGAAAACTGCGCTCTTACCAGGTAGAAGCCTTGTTTTATCAGCATTATTCGCAACAATGCGATGATGATTGCAGAGTGCCGGGTTATTTACAGGAATACTCGCCTACCGATGAAAATCGAATCTTATTGGAGGATCTGGACGCTGCGGGTTACAGCGTGCGACACACCAACGGCGATTATTATCGGGTGGCTTTGTGTTTGACCTGGCTTGCCAATTTTCACGCTCAGTTTTTAGCAACTCAGACACCAGAATTATGGCCGCAAAGTGGTTATTGGCATCTCCACACCCGTCCCGATGAACTGCAAAACATGGCAGACTCGCCACTAAAACAAGCTGCTGCCGATATAGATGAGAAGCTACACAGTTGCAGCTATCAAACCTTGAACCACGGTGATGCCAAATTGGCTAACTTTTGCTTTCATAAGGAAGAAAAAATAGTGGCCGCGCTGGATTTTCAATATGCAGGCCGCGGACCGGGGATTAAAGATGTTGTCCTGTTGTTGGCCAGTAGTTTCGATAACTCTGCATTGGAAGAGCACGCAAATGAGCTGGTGCAAGAATACTTCAGGCAATTAAGAATGAAACTGAATGCAAAAATTCCAGCCGTAGATATCGCAGCCCTGTGTCGTCAATGGGCTGATTTAGTGCCTTTCGCTTGGGCTGACTACCAACGCTTTCTGGAAGGATGGAAACCGGGGCACAGTCGTATTACACCTTATATGCAACGACACACCGATTCTGTATTGTAATCAGAGCACCGCTGCATTACAGCGGTGCTTTAACCATTATTACCAATGATCCAGCAAAGTCCTGTAAGACGCCTGTCCCTTTTGTAGTGCTTCATCCCGTTGCTGTAGGAACTCAGTCCAATCAGATGTGATTGCAGTTTTACTTGCTGCAGATTGCGGTTTCAAAGCACTGCTCTCAAATCGACAATTGTGGTAAATCACATCGGCGCCCGTGGTTAAATGAAGTTGCTCAAGATCCCAACAATACAGGCCATAGTTATAACTGAGTATTACCCTTTGCAGTGCAGGCAGACTATATAGAGGTGTAATATCCTGAATATTATTGAAATACAGATACAAGCGCTCCAGCGTACTGAGAGCTTCGATGCCTGTGAGGTCAGTAATATCGTTATCTGAAAGATCCAGTGCTATGATGGGCAAATGGCTGATTAATGCGCTCACATCAGCTACCGAGCTCAGTCCGCTATCGTTGAGCCAAAGTGTCTCTAACGCGGTTTGTTGCGCAAGAAATGACAGGTCATCCGTGGTTAATGCGATACCACCAGCGCCAATCAGCTTCCAATTGTCTCTGGTGCCAAATACCGCAAAATTATCGATACTGGTGCCCGAAAGATCCAATCCGGTTAATGCTGGTAACGCCAGAATCGGGGCAAAATCAGTCACTGTCGACACATCAACTAAGAGCAACGTTTCCAGTTGGGTCAAGGGACTCAGAACCTCACCATCACTGAAGCTGGTACCCGACAGATTAAGGTATTGTATGCTGGTCAGGTTACCCAGTGGCTGAAAGTCTTCAATTGCCGTAAACCTGAGGTGCAGTGTAGTGAGTGACTGCAATCCCTCGAGGGTTTGCAGATCAATAAAGCTGGTATTACTCAAGCTTAACCACTGCAAACTACTTAAATCGGCGATAGCAGCAAAGTCATCGACTCTTGAATATTGCAGCGACAACCTTTGCAATTGTGTCATCTCACTGAGGAAGCTCAAATCACCAATTTCGCTATCGAGTATCAGCAACTCGGTGAGATGACTTAGTTGTGCTAAAACACTGAAATCATCGGCAGTTGCTTGCAACAATACCAACCTTTGCAGGTTAATTAGCTGTTCTATACCGGCTAGCGTCGAGATATTGCTATAGTCAAAGCAGTCTAACTCGGTAACAGATTCAACAGTAGCAAACGCTTGTCCGGCGACCTCCTGGATGCAGAAGGCAAGACTGTCATCGCCAAAGAGTTCAAAATCTACAAAGTTATCAGCCGTGTTAGGGTCATAACCGGCTTCGACTTCATCACCATCCGAGACGCCATCACCATCTGAATCCGGATTCTCCGGATCTGTACCATATTGCGTTTCTTCATTCAGGGTAAGTCCATCATCATCAAAATCAGTATTGCCCCAGGCCTCGTATTGGGATAGATCCGCTTTTTCTAACATACTGATGCGGGGCAACACGAAATAGCCCTTTTCATCATCATCAATCTCTCCATTGCTATTAGCATCGTATTGATAGATAGAACGCTCCAGCACCAGTGTTTTACCATTGCTGTCGACCCCTAAAATATCCCAGGTGCGATAACCCCGGTTTTCTGGTCGATACATAACTACTTGTCGCGCCTCTGACGCTACAGAGTAGGTCCAGTCATAACCAAAATGTATAGACGGCGTGTGCTCGTTATTGTAATCATCGATATATATGCCACGTTTAAGGTTTTCAGCATCTACAAATTGATATCCAAACAATGAGCTTGCACTGTATACACCTGCGTCCCAATTATCTTTTCGCCAACCATTAACCGTGGATGTGTAAATTTCCGGTATTTCAGTGAGCAGATTATCTGTGAAGCTCGCAGCGTTAGCACTTGCTCTGACCATGTTACCGACAATGAATTGTGAAACGCCATCAGCCTCAACTTCGGCTAATGTGTAGTACTCATTTTCATTTTGCATAATAAGACGGTAAGTAAGAGTGACGTCCTCATTACTAAGTTGCAACGCGCCATCGCTGCTGATTGCCCAGTCATAACTCAAACCTGCAATCTGGCTCTGCGCAGTAGCGTCGGTAAAATCAAACAAATCCCAATACAGCGCTGCTGTGGCACTGTCGCTATTACTAAAGTAACTCTCCAGTGTATAGCTGTGTGCCAATGCCCATTGACTTTGCATCATCGTCTCATCGAACGGCTGAAACTCTATGCCCTGGATATCCTGCAACAGGCCACCTGAGGTGGAGCTATGCTCAAACACGTAGTATTTTGAGTCACCCTGCCAGCCCTGACCGTACTGATTAACAGCATCAATAATATTCTGTGGTATTTCGATGCCCTCGTATCTGACAATCATCCGCTCAGTGACGTTATCAGCATCCGCTTCTTCTTGCTTGCCCAGGAAGTGTGCATAAGTCCCCTGAGAGTGGTAGATATAAATAGAGTAACCTATTGCATTATCGAAATACGCCTCACGCAATTGCTCTGCTAACTCAGTGCCCCATTGCTCTTCCAGAGCATCAAACGGGTAATAGTATTCGTTATAGTACCCAGCAGTACTGAAGCTATCAAAACCAGATACAGCAATATAACCACTGTCATCGACAGACCAGGTTAACTCGAGTGCCTCGGAACTCCCCTGTTGAGCAGTGCGATGATAAGTTACCGCGCCATCCTCCTGAAATTCGTAAACTTCACCTAATAGAGGCACGTAACCCGACTGAATATCTTCTTCCAACGCGGTGAACAGCAAGGTTTGATTGAGGACATCGGCCTCTTCGAAGTTACCTGTATCTGGGGTATTTGGGTCGGTACCGCGCAACAACTCTTCACTGTCGGTCAGCCCATCATTATCCGAATCGGCCACCAGCGGATTAGTACCATGGGTGATCACCTCATCGTAATCACTTAAACCATCACTGTCAGAGTCAGCCTCAGTGAAGCTTGTTCCTGCCTCAGATTCTTGCGCATTAGTCAGGCCGTCGTCATCGAGATCCAAGTTGCCCCAAAGGTCACCGTAGGCCGAAAGGTCTACCGATTTGTGGTAATTAATACGGGGCTGCACAAAGTATTTGCGTTCATCTTCATCCAGCTCACCATTGTAGTTGCTATCATCTGAATACCAGGAGTATTCCAGGTAAGACATTCGATTCTGGTTATCAACACCTAAAATTCGCCACACCCTTTGTCGAATAATATTGCGGTGGTAATACTCCATAGTCACCGTGCCGGCATTTTCATCTATCTGGTATTGCCATTCAGCGCCAAAGTTAAGTATCTCCTCCCGATATTCAGTGTCACCCTCGATGTAGGTATCACCCTCTTCGATGTAAATACCGCGCTGCAACGTACCGTCAGATAAAAACTGATAACCAAATAAATAGGGTGCACGTGGTACATTGTCAGAAAAGTAACGTTCGCTATTCCAGCCAAACGCATGGGACGCTTTTATTTCCGGAAGTGCTGTGAGTAGCGCGGCTTCGATATCCAGATCTTGAGCGTGATAGGTTTGCAGGGTACTGGTAAACCAAAACTCTTCGTCTTCGTTATTAACAAAACGCACCGCTACCAGACTTTCATTGTCTCTGGTTTTTAAAATCCAATAGGAATGGGTTCCCTGATCGTTGGTCAGGGTTAGCTCACTTGAATCAATACCCCAGGTGAAGGTCATTGCCGACACTTCACTGTTAACAACGTCATCATTAAAGGTGATCAGGTCATGACGAAAGCCCGGTCCAACATAGGTGTTTAGCAAGGTTCCCGTCTCTTCCAACGAGTAGTACAGTGGCAAAGCCCAGGTAACAGATTGGTTTAGATTGCTCCATTGTTCGCGGTGATGCTCCTGCAAGTGACGCATTACATGGGATTCTTGGGTATTGCTGCTCAGCACAAACGCCTCTTCGCCAAATTGCTCCTTAACACTGTCGGGGACCAATAAAGTCTGCAGCGTGTAGGTCGTTTTTAATAAGCCATAGCCTCCCTCAGTACTGCCAATAGCCTGATAATGCTGCTGTGCCACTTGGGTCTCGATGTAAGTTGAGAAGTAGTAATCGATATAGCCTTGATCATAAGCAATAAGCAGGTTATCTGCCGCCTCATCACCCCAAGTTTCCCGGACCTCGTTGTAAGGATGCCAGCTGGTAAAGTATTGTTGCTCGGCTTCAAATCCGGTAACCGTAATGTCTCCCTCTGTATCAGCGGACCAGCTTAAGGATTGAGGCTCTGGAGTTCCATGAGCAGCGCTAACATAAGACAGCAGACTGCCATCCTCTGCAAAATCTAAAACCGTCAGGTAATTGGGGAAAAAGCCTTCGCTAACCATTGATTCCGGCCAATCCAAAATAATGGTGTCTTCGACAACAAACTCAGCGAGCGTGGCGTTGATAACAGTGTTTGGATTGCTCCCTTGCTGCACTTCTTCACCGTCATTTACGCCATCATTATCAGTATCAGCAAGAGTTGGATTGGTTTCATAAGTGTTTACTTCTTCGTAGTCAGACAAGCCATCGCCATCGGTGTCTGCAGCCGTTGGGTCGCTACCATGCACTTGTTCTTCATAGTCATTTAATCCATCGTTATCACTATCGCGATTAACCGGACTACCCTCAACCATCGCCATAATTACCGACATGGGAGAAGCTATTGGAATATCAATTTCAAGCCCGGCTTCGATGCGTTCGATGCGGTTATCTGAGCTGCGGCGGATATATACGTGATTATCGCTGACCCGACGCACGGCAGGGTCGGCCTTGCCATCACCATCGTAGTCGGCCACCATAGGAATATCATCTGCTTGCAGACCAAATCGGATACGGATGATTTCACCGCTAAGAGAACTCTTGATGTACCACATAGAATTGGATGGCCGACGAACAGCAATATCATCTATTCCATCCCCGTCGTAATCCGCCGGAACTGGTATATCCGTGCTTTGCAAACCAAATTTAATACGCTGGATACCATCGTTACGAGGTGCGTTATAATTCACTCTGTCACCCTGAGAATTCAGGATATACCAAGTTGAGTTGGAGGGTCTGCGTACCGCAATATCGGTGATTCCGTCGCCGTTATAGTCTGCCGGTACAGGAATATCCGCCGAATTCTTACCAAATTGTACGCGCTGAATAGCGTCATTGCTGTTGTTTGCGCCACCCGAAGAATTGAGGATATACCACATATAATTTGAAGGTCTGCGCACAGCAACATCCGTAATACCATCTCCATCATAATCTCCCGTTACCGGGATATCAGTGCTTTGCAAACCAAATTTAATACGTTGAATGCCAGCAGCACTGCTGTCAGTAGAATTCTGGATGTACCACATGGCATTGGAGGGCCTGCGAACCGCCACATCAAAGATCCCGTCACCATCAAAATCACCGGCTACGGGGATATCGGTTCCTCTCAAGCCAAGTATCTCTTGATTATTGGTACGGTAATTTATGAAACTAAAATCTGAAGGACGCCGCAGAACAACATCCGCTTTTTCGTCACCATTGTAGTCAAAATTTACCTGGGCGAATATTGGGAATGTGGAGGTGCAGAACAGAACAACTAATAAAATTGCTCGATGTGCCATTCCCTGTGCGGAATAAAACATGATGTTTCCTTTATCAAAATAGTAAAGGAAGTGTAAATTTTTAGCGTAAAATAGTCCACAAGCGCTGATGATTAGTTACTCATAAAGAGTAGTAAATCGGCTTTTGGGAAAGTCAATTCCAGAGGCAATATCAAAAAGAGCACCAGTCACAGAACGTGGCGCTCAACTTTACCAATATTTAGCCTTCTTTACCTTGTGCGATAAAGTCCTTCACCGCTTGTAGAGAGGGAAATGCTGCATAACCAGACGCATCTAACTCTTCGTTGATACAGTCTAGAATGGCCTTGTCGGTCACTTCTTCACCTTCGTAGTACTCTACACAATAATCCAGTGTGTCTTGCAGATAATCCACATCCGGCATTTCTTGTGCACTGAGTGCAAAACCAGTCAAGGACAAAAATACGGTGAACAGTAAGCCATAAAGTTTCATTGCTATTCTCAAATGGTAGTGCCTCAGACCATCCGAGGCAGCAAAATGATGCGCAGAAATTACCCTTTAATGGCAGCAATAGAAAACGAAACTTTTTTATGCTGACGACAAAAATTAACTGTCGGCCAGAACAAAATTCAACGCTCCAGTAATGGCTGCCGCTTGTGCTTCCATGCAGTTTTGAGGATCGGTCTTGGGACTGTCAGGATATACCTCCGTAGTGGTGACATATTGAGCATCTGTCATTCCGGCACAAAGCCCGGCTTTTTTACAGTCGTATTCGATGACGCCATGCTGAACCACTTTATCGCCAATAATATTGCCATTTTGATCTGCTGGCGCGATGTGAGTAATCTTGGCAACACTATCAATTATGGCTTTTTGAAATGCGTCTTCTGAGCGCTTGGTATCCCCCACCAGATAAAATCCATCCGGAATATCCCAATTGTCATGGGTAACGCCATCACGAGCAGCCAGAGCCGGGCGAAATTCAGAATTGTCGGTATCCGTAGTCTCGTGCAAGTCAACATGCACCAAAGGCGCAATGTGATTATCTTTGAGGTAATGCATGATCGCTTGGGTTTCTTCCGATGGCGCACCGAATATAAAAGAGCGATTGGGATCTACTGCTTTGGGATTCCAGCGATTAATGGTTTCGTATCCCCAAGGGCTCAAACAGGGGGCAACCACCAGATTCACCTTACCATCGTAATTTTGGGCAAAATGCTGCAGGAAAAATAACGCGCCTTGTACACCGCTGGTTTCATAGCCGTGCACGCCGCCAGTTATCAGGGCCACCGGAAGATTCGACTGCCAATTTTTACTGCGCAGCACAAATAGCGGATAACGTGACGGGTCATAACTTAAAGCGCCATACTGCTCGACTTGCCAGGCCTCAGAGAGCTGTTCAATTTTGCTCAGCACTTCTTCCTGATAACTGCGCTTTATGGCTTGCATTGTATACCATTGGGTTTTCTCTGTGTCTCCCCATGGAGTACCGGGGACACCAACGGGATAAGCAACTTCGGGACGATCAATTTTGGACATAAAACGGCTCCTTTGTATCTTTTGCGCGACAGTCTATAGTAATTTTAACTCTCTTGCTTAGAACGTTGCTCATCATCATATTGTATGTTTTCCAGTATGGTTTACGCTTAAACAATGACAGACGTTTCCAAAACCATATTGACATTGTTTGCTGTTACAAGCGCACTTTTTGCGAAAAGTACGCCCGCAGAGGACTATTTGATTTATGGTATTCCCAATTATCCCCCCTATTCAGTGTACGAAGAGCAAGGATTTAGTGGCCGAGATGTAGAGCTAATAAATACACTTGCAGAGCAAATGAATATCCCGATTCGATTCTCCCCCTGTGACTGGATACGTTGCTTACAACTGGCCAAATCAGGACGTATTGATGTACTCACTTCTGTTAACCGGGTAAAAGAAAGAGAAGCTTTCCTACACTTTATCGAACCGGCATACAGTATCAGTAACATTGTATTCGTGGTGCGCAAAAACGAGGTCACTCACTATGATTCATTGCTCAAATTTAAAGAGACAGTAATTGGAAGAGAGAAAGGGGCAAGGTTACTGGACCAGGTAGATCATGACTCAGATATTGAAAAATATGAGTCACCAGACATTGTAGTACTGTTTAAAATGCTAGCATCTGAGCGCCTTGATGCTGTCATGGGTGGGGATGTTGCCATGAAAGCAGCGTTGCATAACAGTGGTTATGGTGAGCAGCTTGCTCTAGCTTTGTATCGAGTGCAAGTACCCTCGGCCTATCTTGCCGTTGCCAGACACTCAAAAAGAGCAGAAAAACACTTAAATAACCTGCGGGCCGAAATGACAAGACTGCATATGACAGGACAATTAGCCCGCTTTTCACATTGGCAGGAGCTAAAAAACTAACACTTCACTTAACTGGTCGGACATGTTAATTTCTGGTTAATTTCATTCGAGATAACAAATATGTCTGATAATTATTTGATGCGTTTATATAAGCGCTTACAGAAATTCCCCATGGGAGATCGTATTTTTTCCTTTGTGGCCAGTCGTAAAGCCCCTTATTTCGCTACCATAAAGCCAAAAATCACTAAATTAGAGCCGGGCGAGTGCCATTGCTTCATAAAAAAGCGTCGCTCTGTAGAAAATCATATTCGCACAGTGCACGTTATCGCTATTTGCAATGGCCTTGAAATGGCAATGGGCTTTATGGCGGAAGCTTCTATTCCAAAACACTTGCGCTGGATCCCCAAGGGCATGACGGTAGACTATACTGCTAAAGCAGGATCCGACATTCGCTGTGAGGCAATATTACCAGATAATCACTGGCAAGAAGGGGACCTGCCAGTTCAGGTGACCGCTTATGACGAAAATGATGTGGTGGTAGTGAAAGGTACGATAAATTTGTGGATATCTGCCAAAAAGAAATAACGAGTTCGTTACCCAGAAATTAAATGAAAGAGACGATGGAGCAGTCAGATATTGCCAATCTTGAAGTGAATCAAGAGCCGGTAATGCAATTGATGTGGCGATTGATGGACCGTTCTCCGGCATCATGCGCCAATGCCAAACTAAAGGGCTGCTTTCTCACTCGTGGCGCAGCCGATGTTTGTGGCAAAGGGCTGCAACATTTCATTCAGATGCTATTTGAATGTCAGGGTCAGCCCCAGCGACTTTGGCAATCCATGTCGCAGTGCCCAAGCTTTAGCGCTTCGGATTTTAACCTCCTGCTCAGCAGTTGCTTAGACAACACAAACACTTCATCGGAAACGATATCTGGCCCTTTAACCAGCGCAGATCTAAAACAATGGCGAGAGCAGGGCTACGTTGTGGTAAAAAACATCATCCCGCGTGATACCTCGTTAACCATCGCCGAACGATTGATGAACATTAATAGAACGTCATTACAGACGCCCGACTCCTGGCATCGCGCCTATGGCGGCCCGTTTTTCCGACAAGAATACGATATTCCTGAATTAGACGTTGCGCGCCAATCAATCAAAGCTCGACAAGCATTCCAACAAGTTTGGCAACGAGAACATCTTATTACTACTCGAGATACCTACAGTCTTAATTTTCCCGAAACAGCCAGACATTATTTCCAAGGTACAAAGCTACATCTGGATGTGGACTTTCACTTGCCTTTACACTTTAAAACCCAGGGAATCGTTTATCTCAATGACGTGGCTGCCGAACAGGGTGCATTAACACTGTGTACGGGTTTCCACCTGCAATATGCACAGTGGTTAAGCTCTCTTCCTAAAGCTTTTAATCCAAACGATAGTGATTTTACTCAATTTAAGCCTAAACCCATTGCGGCCGAAGCGGGTGATTTGATCATCTGGCACCATTGGTTACCCCATGGTGCCTCACCCAATCACCATCATTTACCAAGAGTGGCCCAATACCTCGACATGTACTCACTAACACCAAGCCGGTTAGCGCCGGACGAAGCTTTTTAGTGGTAGTCATTGCGCTGGGCAACAATGTCACTGTGATACTGCACAAACTCCACCTCAAAACCATCGGGATCGATAAAATACAGGTTGCTGCGAAACGGCGTGTCACTGCCCAACTTTGAAGGTTCAAAGCCGACTGCTTGCAAGCGTTGCCGTACCGCTTCAAGGTTGCTAACAGCAAAGGCAAAATGAGCCAGCCCGGGAGTGTGTCCCGACAGATCGCGATTTTCACCTTCTCCGTGATCGGAAAACGCCAGATACTGATGTTCGTCACCAAAGTGCAGCCACTGCCGTGCCTTACCGTGCCACTTGTCATGGCCACCACCGCGCACTTTCCAATCTGGAAACGCCGAGCCATAAAAACGCAAACTGTTATCAAGATTTTTTACCACTAAATTTACATGTTCGATAAACATCCTGTTTCTCCTTATTTTTTGCTACTGGTATGTTGAAAAGTGGGGTTTTGCCATAGCAGCAATATTGTGTGACCAAATACCCTTAATGCTTGAAGAAAGTTGCTTTGTTGAATTCTCGTTTTGTAACTAGTCATTCGTTTGTCCTTTGTGTTAACTTGTCACCAGCTTAAAACCTCAAGTTAAGTTGAGGTAAAGTGTTTTTTTAAACTTTTTTGGAGATCGGATTGATGGTTGAAGAGGTTCTGTTAGCACCGGGGAAAATCGCCAAAAGATGCGGTGTTGCGGTATCGGCACTGCACTTTTATGAGCAAAAGGGACTAATTAAAAGCTCTCGCAATGCCGGCAATCAACGGCGTTACCACAAAGATGTAATGCGCCGCATTGCTGTCATCAAAGCCGCTCAAAACTTAGGGGTAAGCCTTGAAGAAATCCGTCAGACGCTGGCGACATTGCCAGAAATGCGCACACCAAATCAGGAAGACTGGCAACAGCTAGCCAGCCGCTGGCGTAGCAAATTAGATGAGCGCATAAAAGCCATGACGGCACTGCGAGATTCCCTGACAGGCTGTATTGGCTGCGGCTGTCTATCCATGAAAAACTGTCCCATGTATAACAAAGACGATGAACTAGCTAGTGCCGGTCCCGGTGCGGTTTTGCTGAAACGCAAAATGCACAGCAAGAAGTTGGATTAATTTTTGGCGGTTGTTTATGCTTTTACTATCAATTTAAAACGAGTGTGTTATGCCAGCTTTTGAAACCTTAAACTTTGTTCAATCATTACCCTTTGGCCGCACATTGCGTTTTGAGGTAGAAGGCAATCGCGATGTGCATATGCATTACAAAAGTCTGTTTAAAACTCAATCCCAAAGTTTTCCCTTAGATCTCATCAGCTCTCGTCCCGGTGTCAATAAAAGCATCAATCTGGGTGCAGGAATTGCCGCTCTGATACTACTATTGATTATAGGTTTTTGTTTGATTGGTTATGGTCAAAATCCAGAGCGCTTTGGCCAGCCCCTTATGGTACTGACTCTGTTGTTTTTACCGCCCGCTTTGATAGCTCTGTGGTTTTTTAATGCCAGTTTTACGCCCGCCCTGGTGTTCTTCCGCGCAGATGATGGTGATGAACTGTTTAAAATCCCACAATATCCCAAAGACAAAGCCCCATTGGAGCAATTTGCCAAAGCCCTGTCAGACCGAATTGAGTCGATCCGCTATCCGGGTACCTTAAGCCATGCCGAGCAGGTGGAATTGTACCAAAAACACCTGGATTTTTTACTCAACGAAAGCGTGTTAACCCAGCCGGAATACGACGCCGCAATGGCTCGTCTGGAAAAACGCAGCAGCAGTGGCAATGTCTTCAAGCTTATCTAATGCCTGAACAACTGGGCAAACTAATCCAAATAGCGTCACTGGCGTAGCAATATATTTACGCCAATGTTCTAATAAGCAATCAAAAACTATTTTGGGTTTTAGCCAGTTGCCGCTATCCTCCACCCGCTCTGCAAGCCAACGCTATTTTATGCTACAGAGAATGCGACTGAGGAGAGTTTGTGGCAACGCCTTTCTCCCGCGTCACAATCAAATGCAACGCAATAATTGGGGGTATAATGTTAGTCAAAGACGATCTCACTACCAACTGTCAAATCAGACAAACCATTCGTGATTTTTACCGCATCGATGAAGAGCAAGTAATCGAACACATCTTGCCTTTGGCAGAAGTTGGCGTAACCGCCCGAAGTCGCGCTTGGGAGCGTGCTCGTCAGATGGTGCTGAACATTCGCAAAGCGGAAGATGGTAAAGGTGGCGTTGACGCATTGTTGAATGAGTACTCCCTGTCCTCTGAAGAAGGCGTGGTGTTGATGTGTCTGGCAGAGGCTTTGTTGCGTGTACCTGATAAAAAAACCCAAGACTCGTTAATCCGAGACAAACTTTCAAAAGGTGAGTGGAGCCAGCACCTTGGCAACAGTGACTCCCTGTTTGTCAACGCATCCAGTTGGGGCCTGTTAGTAACAGGCAAAATGGTTAATTACTCGGATAAAACCAAGGCTCAACAGTTTGGCATGTTGAAACGCACTATGGGTCGTCTCGGCGAGCCGGTGATCCGCTCTTCTGTGCATTACGCCATGAAGATCATGGGCAAACAGTTCGTGATGGGCACTAATATCGAAGAAGCCATTGAACGTGCTAAAGAAACCGAAACCAAAGGCTATGTGTATTCTTACGACATGCTAGGCGAAGGTGCGCGCACCATGGCCGATGCACAGCGCTACTACGACTCCTACATGAACGCTATTCACGCTTTGGGTAAAGCCGCGCAAGGTCGTGGACCGGTAAAAAGCCCGGGTATTTCCGTTAAGCTTTCCGCCATTCACCCTCGCTATGAATTTACCCACAGTGAACGGGTATTTAATGAACTGGTACCCAAGTTAAAAGCCTTGGCTATGGCCGCCAAAGAGTATGACATTAATTTTACCGTTGATGCCGAAGAAGCAGATCGTCTGGATATCTCACTAGATATCATCGAAACAGTATTTGCCGATCCTGATTTAGGCGACTGGAACGGTTTTGGTTTGGCAGTTCAGGCCTACCAAAAACGCGCTATTTTTGTTATCGACTGGTTAGAAGCTCTCGCCCGTCGCGTAGGACGCAAAATGATGGTGCGCCTTGTAAAGGGTGCCTACTGGGATACGGAAATTAAAACCACCCAAGTAGACGGTTTGGATGATTTCCCTGTTTTCACCCGCAAAGCCACAACTGACGTATGTTACAAAGCCTGTGCCATTAAGCTGATGGCAGCGAGAGATGTGATCTTTCCACAGTTCGCTACCCACAATGCCTACACCGTTGCCACTATTTTGGAGCTGGCTAAAAACGATAATCAAGGTTACGAATTCCAGCGCCTGCACGGTATGGGTGAGTCTTTGTATGATCAGGTTGTTACCAATGACAAAGTACAATGTCGGGTTTACGCGCCAGTAGGACAACACGAAGATCTGTTGGCTTATCTGGTACGCCGCTTACTGGAAAATGGCGCAAACTCTTCGTTCGTTAACGCCATCGTGGATGACACTAAGCCCGTTGAAGAATTGCTACCTGACCCGGTTGAAAAACTGCAAGATTTGCGCAACAAACGCAACACCAATATCACTATGCCCATCGCCATTTATGGTGAAGAGCGAGATAATTCCAAAGGCATGGATTTGACGGATATCAATCAGTTGAGCCCGTTAAAAGAAAATCTCGATGCCTGGGTAACTGATAACATCAAAACCGCCAGTGCCGCCGAATCAGACCTTGTGGCCGTATTAAACCCTGCCAATCACTCAGAGCTAGTGGGGCAGTTAAAATACCACACACCTGCAGAAATGCAGGACATCGTCTCACGCTCTGAAAAGGCTTTTTCTGAGTGGTCACAAACCCCGGTGAAAGAGCGTGCTAACCTGCTGCGTAGAACCGCTGATATTCTTGAGCGCCATCGCGATGAACTGATTGCCATTTGTATAAAAGAGGCGGGTAAGCTTACCCAGGATAGTATTGATGAAGTACGTGAAGCCGTGGATTTCTGCCGTTATTACGCTGCGCGTGCGGAAGAACTGGCGCGAGACGAACGCATGGAGCCTCGTGGTCCTATCTTGTGTATCAGTCCCTGGAACTTTCCACTGGCGATCTTCCTGGGTCAAGTGGCTGCGGCCATCGTTACTGGTAATACCGTAGTCGCTAAGCCTGCAGAGCAAACCAGTTTAATCGCCATCCGCACACTCGAGTTAATGAAGATCGTTGGCATGCCGGATGATGTGGTGCAACTACTGATTGCCCAAGGTAAAGAAGTGGGCGAAAACGTGGTTAACGATGAACGTATTCAGGCGGTGATGTTTACCGGCTCCACTGCTACCGGCACACTAATCTCCAAAATACTGGCAGAGCGTGGCGGTCAGCAAGTGCCACTGATTGCTGAAACTGGCGGTCAAAACTGCATGGTGGTGGATTCCACTGCCCTGCCAGAACAGGTGTGTGATGACGTCATTAAATCCGGATTCCAAAGTGCCGGTCAGCGTTGTTCAGCGTTGCGCGTGTTGTTTCTACAAGAAGACATCGCCGATACCGTATTAAAGATGATCACCGGCGCCATGAAAGAGTTAACGTTGGGTGATCCGCAATTTTTGTCTACCGATGTCGGCCCGGTAATTGATGCCAAAGCATTAAAAGCTTTAAACGACCACGTCGAGTACATGCAGGACAAAGGTGAGTTGTTATTCGAATGTCCACTCCCGGATATGGGTGAGCATGGTCATAACCTGTTTGCACCGCGTTTGTATCAAATCGACAACCTATCAGTCTTGAAAAAAGAAGTCTTTGGTCCAGTGGTACATGTGATCCGCTTTAAAGAATCTGAGCTGGACGATGTCATCGAGCAAATCAATGCTACCGGATTCGGTTTAACTATGGGTATCCATACCCGTATCGAAGACCGTGCGGAAGACTTAGCGGCACGGGTACGCGCCGGTAACATTTATGTTAACCGTAACATGATCGGCGCTATCGTAGGAGTACAACCCTTCGGTGGTCGCGGTTTATCGGGTACAGGACCGAAAGCCGGTGGTCCCAACTACTTGTCGCGTCTGGTGCGTGAGAAACACACCCCTGACGAAGATGAGATGAATTATCAAACCAAGGCCAATATTGACATGGTAGAACTGGGAGCAGCCCAGGAACATGTAGATAATATTATGGATTTAGCGGTAAAAGCGGAGCGCATCTGGCGCATCACACCACTAAATGATCGCATCTCAGTTATGCGACAGCTATTAGCCAAAATTGCCACGGTGGACATTGTTGAAGAGCTGGCAGACGACTTAGCCAAGTCGCTATCAGATTCTCGTGCACAATTAACCCGTATCGAAAAGATGCTGAAAAAGCCTAAAGTGCTACCGGGACCAACAGGGGAATCCAACCTGTTGTATCTTGAGCCTCGAGGCTGCGTCGTGTGTTATGCCGATAAAGATACTGTTTTCAGCTTCTGGTTGATGTCGATTGTCTCAGCACTTGCCGCGGGCAACACCGTGATCACGGCAGTCTCTGATCTGTTCTTTGAAGAAGCCAAAGCGATTCAGGACAAACTCATGTTGTGCGGTGGTGCAGAAGGCATATTGCAGGTAGTTAAACACGATAAGCTCAATGCCCTGCTACATCACGATGGTATTTCGGGCACGGTAGTAGACAGTAACAGTGCGCGTATGGGTTATTTCAGTAAGCAGTTGGCAGAGCGTGATGGTGCGATACTGCCGGTGATCAGTGCTGAATATAACGATACCTTGATACAGCGCCTGGTGACAGAAAAGACGATTAGTATCGATACCACAGCCTCTGGCGGTAACACCTCATTGATGACTCTCGCGGAAGACGACGAATAACCGCTGGATCACATCAATAGCACAGCAAATAAGGCCCGTTTCGGGCCTTATTTTGTTCACCTCTTGCAGAATTCTTTACTTACCTCTATATGAAACATAAGGCACTTATGAATAAAGAGTAAGACATGCATCGCCAAATCAATCATAAAACCATGCGCCTTATCATAGGTTTGATAGCAGTGCTGCTTGCACCAATGACCTGGTGGTTAGCCGAACAACCGCTCTCCTCCATAAGCAGCTCTTATTGGTCGGACTCCAGAGATATCTTTGTCGGCTCCCTGATCACTGTGGGCTTTTTCTTGTCAGCTTACAATGGTTCAGGCGGAAGCAAAGATCTGGAATTTTACCTGAGTAAACTGTCTTGTGTTTTTGCCATTGCTATTGCGTTATTTCCCACTTTGGGCAAGGGCAATAATCAAGCTCCTCCCGCCTGGACCGAGTCGTTGTCTGGTGTATTTGGCCTGATCCCGGATGAAGTTCACCTGGGTGCTTCAATTCTGTTATTTGCCTGCTTGATTGTCATGATATGGTTTTTCTCCATGAGAGCCATGGCTAAGGGAAAGTCGGTACGAGCCTGGATATATCGCAGTATCGCTATCTCGATGGCAACAGGGATCATACTACTGCAAATTATCGGAAGCCTGGCGGAATGGCAAAATACCACCTTGTGGGTTGAAATATGGGGACTGACTCTGTTTGGTATTGGCTGGCTGGTCGCAGGAGCCTACAAGACAGAAGAGCCTTCAGCGGAAACATGATATATTCCGGCTATGCCTTTGTTTTAGTTGCCTAAACCAATTCTAAAATATGCTGGAACGTGCTGATTTAAAAATTATTGATGCCATTGAGCGACTGGGTACAGTAACAAAAGCTGCTGAGGAACTGCACCTCACTCAATCAGCCATTAGCCATGCCATCAAACGGCTGGAAAATAATACTGGCGTAAAGTTCTGGCAAAAATCTGGTCGCAATCTGACCCTGACACCTGCAGGTAAAAGGTTGCTAACGCACGCCAGGCGCTTACTGCCGCAATTTGAACACATCGAGCAGGAAATCAAAGGCTTTGCATCTGGCGTACAGGGCAAGTTGCGCATTGGCATGGAGTGTTATCCCTGCTTTCAATGGTTGTTGAAAATCGTTGCGCCCTTTCTCAAAGCTTACCCACAAGTGGATGTAGACGTATTAAAAGAGTTTCAATTCGCCGGGCTTGCTGGCTTATTTAACTATGACATTGATATTCTGGTAACCCCCGATCCGGTGTTCAGGCCCGGTCTGGAGTTTATTCCTGTGTTTAATTATGAACAGGTGCTGGTGGTGGGTCCTGAGCACCCTCTGCAAACAAAACTCCATATTGTGGCGGAGGATCTGTTATCAGAAACCTTGCTCACTTACCCAATCGAAGCTAGTCGATTGGATATTTTCACCCACTGCTTGCTGCCTTCTGGTGGCAGTGTTCAGCAACACAAAAAGATGGAAAGTACGGAAATGATCTTGCAGATGGTGGAAGCCAATCGCGGTGTGACTGTCTTGCCCAAGTGGCTGGTTGCAGAGCAGGCAAAACAGTTTGCCATTAGTGGCGTCCAGATAGGTACTGAAGGTCTGCACAAGCAGATTTTTCTGGGGTTAAGAGAAGACGCTGAGCGCCCCCTGTACCAACAAGCCTTTATCGACCTGGCTCTGGGAGCGCCCTTTAATAGCTAAGGTTGGTAGCTAACCTTGTAAATCCCGTTGCCATCGGTGCCCAAATACAAATCACCATTGGGATGCACCGCCATACTGCGCAATCTACCAATGCCCTCGAACCATTTACTGTGGCCTTTTACTTCATTGCCATCGAGTTCTACCAGCACAAGGTGAGCAAACTTTAAGGAGCCAACCAATAAGTGACCTTGCCAATGGGGGTATTTATCACCGGTGATAAATTGCATAGCCGAAGGCGCGATAGAAGGTGTCCAGCGCCAGATGGGTTGCTCCATCCCTTCTTTAGTTGTTTGCTCTGTAATAGTGGTGCCATTGTAATTAATGCCATAGGTGATAACTGGCCAACCGTAATTGTTTCCGGCTTTAATAATATTGATTTCATCGCCACCACGAGGACCATGTTCATGGGTCCAGATATCACCTGTCACAGGATGCAGTGCCATACCTTGTGGGTTGCGATGACCGTAAGAATAAATCGTTGGGCGTGCATTGTCGGTTTTAACAAAGGGATTGGATTCAGGTATCGCGCCATCAGAGTGAATACGGTGTACTTTACCCGGGTCGTGATCCAGTCGTTGTGGATGAACATCCCTCTGTCCCCTATCCCCTATGGTAAAGAACAAATATCCCTCGTTGTCGAACTCGATGCGTGAGCCGTAGTGGTGAACACGCTCTGTTTTGGGATAACCGTGAAACAGCAATTCCTTGTCCACCAAAGCCATATCTTTCAGCCGCGCCCGCATAATAGAGGTATTATTACCTTGCCCTTCGCCTTCATAACCTGAGTAAGACAGGTATATCCAACCGTTATTGGCATAATCCGGATCAATCTCCAGGTCCAACAGTCCGCCCTGATTTTTAGCGTGTACCTCAGGCACACCTTTAACAGGTTCATCTAACAGTTTACCATCACGGATCAAGCGCAAATCACCAGCGCGGTTGCTCACCAGTAACTCTTTGTCGTTCAACCACACCATCCCCCAGGGAATAGCAACGCCTTTGGTGATCAATTCTAGTTGATATTGCTCCGACTCAGGAGCTAAAGGAATATTTGCTTCTTGGGCATTGCTGATAGTTGTTGTAGCCAACATTACACCAGCCAATAACGCTTTGATGGTTTTACTCATGATCTTCCTCTGGGATTAGATTCAAGTAAGCATTTTAACGGAAAAATGCAGTATTTGATCACTTTTGAATATCAATAGCATTAAACTCATCTGGCTAATTCGTTTCGCACTATTTCGGCCCCCTTAGTCAACGCCTTTAATTTGCCTCTGGCAATGTCTCTCGACAAAGGTGCCATACCACAGTTAGTGCAGGGATAGAGATTCTCAGCATCCACATATTTTAGCGCCTTGCGCAACGTTTCGGCCACCTCTTCAGGCGTTTCTATACTACTATTTGCCACATCAATAGCCCCCACCATCACCTTTTTACCTCGAATCAACTCAATCAATTCGATGGGTACTTTGGAGTTATGACACTCCAGAGATATCAGGTCGACACTGGATTGTTGTAGCTTGGGGAAAATCGCTTCGTACTGGCGCCATTCATTGCCTAGTGTGCTTTTCCAATCGGTGTTAGCCTTGATACCATAGCCATAACAAATATGCACTGCAGTTTCACAGGTCAATCCCTGCATTGCCTGCTCCAATGCCGCAATGCCCCAATCATTAACCTCATCAAAAAAGACATTAAATGCGGGTTCATCAAACTGAATAATATCAACCCCAGCAGCTGCTAATTCTCGAGCTTCCTGATTCAGTATCTCAGCAAACTCAAAGGCCAACTTTTCCCGGCTCTTGTAATATCCATCGTATAAGGTATCTATCATGGTGAGTGGCCCCGGTAAGGCCCACTTGATTGGGTTTTGTGTTTGTTGTCGCAAAAAACGCGCTTGTTCTACAAACACCGATTTCGGTCGACTCACTGCACCAAAAACGGTGGGTACACTGGCCTCATAGCGATCGCGGATCTTAACGGTTTTTCGCTGCGCAAAATCAACGCCATTAAGATGCTCGATAAAGGTGGTCACAAAGTGCTGCCGGGTCTGTTCGCCATCACTGACAATATCGATGCCCGCCTGTTGTTGCTCATGCAAGATCAAACACAAAGCATCTTGTTTAGCCTTGTGCAACGCTTCGCCCTCCATTTTCCAGGCTGACCAGAGTTTTTCCGGCTCCGCCAACCAGCCAGGTTTAGGAAGGCTGCCCGCCGTTGAAGTGGGTAATAGTGTTTTCATGTTTTTACTCTTTTGTTGGAATCTAACGACAACTTAAACCGGGCAGCCAGCCCACTGCTCAAGTACGCTACGGTAAGGTTCGATAAAGTGCTGCCGGGCAAACTGGCCCTGTTCCTTCGCTAATCGGCTTCGCTCTTCCCGGTCGTAAACGATTTGTGTAAGGGAATGGTCGCGATTGTGTAAATTCGGTTGATAGCAACGGCCAGCAACGGCATTCGCATTGTAAATTTCAGGCCGATAAATTTTTTGGAAGGTTTCCATCGTACTGATGGTACTGATGAGCTCAAGGTTGGTGTAATCATTGAGCAGGTCACCGAAAAAATAGAAGGCCAACGGAGCCACACTGTTAGGCGGCATAAAGTAACGCACTTTTAACCCCATTTTTTTAAAATACTGTTCAGTCAGCGATGCTTCATTAGGCACATATTCAAAACCCAAGACCGGGTGATGATTGTCACTGCGATGATAAACCTTGTTGTCGGAAACACTCAGGCATATCACCGGACGCTTGTGAAAACGCGCTTGATAGACCGTTGAATTAACAAATTGCTGGAACAGTTTTCCGTGTAATTCACCAAACTTTTCCGGGATGCTAAATTCGCTACGCCCCGCGTTATGATTCAGTAGCAAGACACTAAAATCATAGTCACGTACATAAGAAGAGAAGTTATTACCCACCAGCCCTTCAATTCGTTGCTGCGTTTGAGTATCCAGAATGCTGGATTGTAAGATCTCAATACCGGGGAAGCGTTCTGTATTTTCCTGATTGGCAATTTCGATGTCTACCGAAACGATTTTCAGCTCCACCCGATAGCGATTTCCGTTGGGGTTATCCCAATGAGCAAGGGCATTAAAGCGATTGTTGATCATCTGCAAGGCATTGCGTAAGTTCGCCTGACGGCTTTCGCCTCTGGCGAGGTTAGCAAAATTCGTGGTAACTCGAGTGTTTTCCGAAGGCTTATAGTTCTCGTCTAACTCAATAGTTTTTAGGTTAAAAATAAAATCTTGCTCACTCATGTTTGGTCTCCTGTTTGCCCATGAGTGAAATTTATACCGGGTTAGTTACATGATTAAAAATGACCTTTTTTCAACAATCCATGAATATATTTAATGATTTATCAGCAGATACAAACTGATACAATCGGACAATAGCCGTTACGACTTGGCTTGCAACCTTTGCGTAAGATTGACACAACTAAAATGACACAACAGAAAACACATGACACGCAACACACTCATTAAAGCCGCGTTTATCACATTGGGCTTAGTTTTATTAAGCGCTAACTCATTAGCGGACACCGTCTCCTCAGAAGAAGAGAGTCGTCTTGAAACTTTTTTTGCCGTTAGCTTAATTGGCGGCGTAACCGAAACGAATTTGCTCGATCAGAACTTTGAGCGAGTGGACACTCGCGACAGCTTTTTGAGTGTTAATATCGAAATGCAGCTGCGGTGGAACGGTTTTTTCTATGAAAATCCCGGCAATAGCCAGGAAAACGTCAATGGTCTGTTTTCTGGAGACGCCATCGGTTACAACTTTTACAACAACGACAACTGGTCAGTAGATATTTACGGAGTGCACGCTGTGGCTAGTGGCGAGTATGTCTTCGACACGGTAGTGCCAATCTTCGATGAAGATGGTACTCAAATTGACGCTGTAGTGCAGCGTATGACTCTCCCAAGGAAGGGCGACTTTCGCGTGGGGTTAAGAGCCACAGGCTACTTTAATGACTACCTTACACAATTTATTGCCACCCCCATTAGTATCGAAGATGAAATCGGCGGCTATAGCTTTTCAGCATCCATCAGACGCACCTGGTTGTATAAAAATTGGAATTTTTACGGCACGGTTGGCCTGAATTACCAAAGCAGCGATATTGTTGATTATTATTTTGGTTTATCAGAAACCGAATCTGCGCAAATTGAAGCCCATCTGCGCAGCGAAGATAGTCCTTTTAAACCCTACAAAGCCAGTGGCGGTATCCTGGCTGTGGGTCAGGTAGGTTTCGAATACCCTATCTCTGAAAATTTCGTATTTGGCGGTTATTTCACGGCAGTTATGCGTCCTGATGTGGTAACCGACAGCCCGCTCAGCGTGGAAGGCCGTATGCTGACCACTGCGGGTTTATCTGTGACTTACGTGTTTTAAGGAGCAGATGATGAAATTACAAGCACAAAACACACATCTCTGCAGCAAGGGAATTTGGTTGGCAATTAGCCTGATATGCTGGTTCTTATCAGCCCCCGTGAGCGCTCAGGAAGCTACACCCTATACGCTGCAACTCTCCCCGGAGAAATGTGTAGCGCTGCGTCAGGGCCAGGATTGTTATGTGGACATCCAGTTAAACTGGAGCGCCCCGCAAAGCGGTCAATACTGTATTAGCGCCTCGACTCTGGAAACCCCATTACGCTGCTGGTCAAATCAAGAAAAAGGCTCCTTAGAGCTGGAGTTTTCCAGTAATCAAAATACCTGGTTCTACCTCAAACAAGGCGAGCAGACTTTAGCGAAAGTAGAACTCAAGATGGCTTGGGTGTATAAAAGCAAGCGTTCCTCAGTAACCTGGCGAGTATTCTGATGACTAATACTATCCTGTTGGTGGAAGATGATGAGGAACTGGCACAGTGGACGCAAGAGTACCTGAGCAACAAGGGTTTTGTGGTTACCGTCACCAGTTCCGGCAAAGAAGCCGTGCAGCTGATCAGTAATAATCCTCCGGATCTGGTGTTATTAGACGGTATGCTGCCAGACCTGGATGGCCTGGATGTTTGTCGTCAGGTGCGTCCTGATTATCACAACCCTATCATCATGCTCACTGCTCGCGATGAAGAGATAGATGAAGTTCTGGGCCTGGAAGTAGGTGCAGATGATTACATAACCAAACCCGTGCGGGCCAGAGCCCTTTTGGCTCGCATACGTGGTCATTTGCGGCGTAGCCAGACAGTAAATAATCAGACTGCTGAAGCTGCCCCCGTATCACAAATTCAGTTAAACCAACTCATCATCGATAAGCAAAATCTGTCGGTAACCTTGAGAGGACAAGCAATTTCCATCACCTCGGCGGAATTTGATGTGTTGTGGCTATTGGCGCAGAAAGCCGGTGAAGTGGTGTCGCGACAAGAACTCATCAACCAATTGCGCGGCTTTGATTACGACGGTTTTGATCGCTCCATTGATTTGCGCGTCTCCCGTATCCGTAAAAAATTAGGGGATGATCCAAACGAACCCTATCTTATCAAAACTATCTGGGGCAAAGGCTACCTGTTCGCTAAGGAAAGTTGGTAATGCCAATAAACATACATCGGAGACGTAATAAATGCGTTGGCTGAGCCTGTCTTTGATAACGGTAGTATTGGTTGCCACCATTGGCCTGGGATGGGTATTTGATGTGGTCTATCAGCACTATGCAGGAGACGCTCAAAACGACACTGCAGACGAGATCCAGCATGCAGAAATACTCACTAAGCAACTGGCAGATACACTTGCCGAAAGCGGAGATGCCCAACAGTTTGTTGCAATATGGCAAAACTCCGAGGGCTATCAGTTACGGGTTTTGCCCTTGGCAGAACTGGTTTTGCCTGAATCTTTATTGGTGTCGCTAAGTGCGGGAAATACACTGAATCTGGAATCTGATACTGATATCAGTATTCATAGATTGATCCCCAAGTCGGAATCTGTGCTGATAATGGAAATTCCAAGCCCGGAAGAAACAGCGCAGCAATCTAACAATCGCTATTGGTTTACCTCCTTGTTTTATCTGCTGTTGATATTGCTGTTCTTACTCTGGGCACAGCCCCTTATTACCCGTTTATTGCAGCTACGCAAAACCGCCCGTGCGTTTGGTAAAGGTGAACTGTCGCAACGCATTCGCGTCGGAAAAGTTTCTTACATTAGCGATTTGGAAACCGAGTTCAATCATATGGCACAGCGGATTGAAGATCTGGTTTCCGATGTAAAACTCTTAAGTTCGGCAGTTTCTCACGATCTCAGAACGCCTCTGGCGCGCATACGTATGGGGCTGGACACCTTAAGTGAAGAAACCGACCCGGTTAAACGCCAAGCCTATGAAGATCGCATCAACGAACACATCGACGACATGGTAGAGTTAATTGAAACCCTGCTGGGATACGCCAGGTTAGATCAAGCCATGCTGGAGCTTGAGAGAAAGCCCATAGATATCAGCCAACTATTACATAAACTGGTAGAGAAAAAACAACAGCCAGACAAATCCATCACCCTTAACCACAACCATAAATCAGCAATGGTTTCAGGCGATCCCACTTATCTCAAGATGCTATTCAGCAACCTGCTACAAAACGCACTACAACACGCGCAACACAGAGTCCATATTGAAATAGGAACCTCTGCTGGTGCATTAGTTATTTGGGTAGCAGATGATGGCCCAGGCATTGCTGCAGATATGCAAAGCGATGTATTTAAACCCTTTGTGCGCAGTCGAAACAGCAAACACAAAGGCCATGGCGTAGGCCTCGCAATATGCAAACGCGTTGTAGACTGGCATCAAGGCAGCATTGAAGTGCAACAAAGTGCCAACCTCAAAGGAGCTGAATTTATGGTAACTTTGCCCAAAGCCACCACCATTACTTAAGGCTGTTTAGCCTCACTCCCCCAATACAAAAGACTAAGACTGCTCTGCACAGCAAATTCCACAAAGGCCTGAATAGAGTTAGCTTCACCAATATGGTTTGTAGATTTCGCCAAAACTGCAGCAAAGGCAACCCTCATACTTGAATAACACCTATGCATTTTCTAGCCTAGGCAAGACTACGCTTCAGGTATTAGGATCTGTTCCACTTTATTAATGTCACTTACCAATTTGGAGTTTTTTATGAAGCAACGTCCATTGTTCCTTGCCAGCATCCTCTCTCTCACTGTATTTACAAAAATTACTGATGCTAAAGAAACGTCCTACACCAATAGCATGGGCATTGGTTTACAGTACGGAATATTGGGCTATCAGAGAAAGATTGTAACAAACGAGATAATTTACACTCTTGGTATAGGGTTAGGTGGCGTTTCGGTCGGGATCAGCTCACCCGTTTTTGGAACCCAAAGAGACACATTGGGTGTCACTATCGGTAGTTCGTTCGAAGTCACAGACTTCTTCGCATTGCAATATCACCATTACTTTTCTGATTTAGATAAACCCGGTTTAGTAATGGGCTTAGATCTTGTAAACGGAAGGACAGAGGGGGTGAGCAGTATTTTCACTGAAGAGGATGAGCGAGAAACACTCGTTCTTTTTAATGTTGGCTATCAATTTTAATGAGCAATATTTACCAGAAGCAATGTTTCATACTGAATTATAATAAAAATTCAAAGAAGATAAAATCACATATCAAATAAGATTCACTCACCAACAACATCAATAATTTTAATAACCCAATCAAATTTAAATATTATATTACCAAATAGACACATCAGAAAAGCCAATCCTGATAAGAGTGCAATTAAAAAGCGACAGGGATAACGCCGGGAGTTTAAGTCCCTGCCGCACAGAATGAAAATAGCAAAACAGTAAACCTTACGTGAAAGAAAGGTTTTGTCATTGCTACCCGGCATACGCCCCTCAACTCAGGAGTTCTCAAGTTTATAACAAAGTGAAATCACTCTACACATCAAAATATGCAAATGAACTATGCATTTTTGTGCATTTACTAACACACTTATTTAGATAAATTACCTTGCCTTATAAAGATTGAAAAATAATCAGCAATCAAATTAAAAAAATAAATTTCAAAAAAACACGAGAAAAATTTGAGAGCAAAAAATAAAAGCGAGATAATTAAAATGAAAGTTCTGATTTTTTCTGGTACAAATCAATACGGTGTAGTTTCTCAATTCATATCAGGTATGAAAGCCGATCTTGAAGCACTGGGCGCAGGTGTTAACACGCTCGATCTCAGCTCAAATGAAACTGCCACCACGAGTTTGCAGAACATCGATATCAACGATGAGTTCGATTTCATAATCAGCTTTAATGGAATTGGACTGGATTTGACCTATGAGGGCGCAAACTTAATGACGATGCTCAATTGCCCCGTATACATCTTTTTAGTTGATCACCCAATACACTTGCTGCAACGTTTTTTTGGAAAGAAGTGCACAATTCTGTGTGTAGACAAGGTTCATGTAGATTTTTGTTTGCAGTGTGGCTTAAATGCGATTCATTTCCCTCATGCAGTGTCAGAAAGTGAGTTAAAAAAGGTTAACTTTCTGCCATTACCTCAAAAAGCGGGGACCATAGCCGCAGTTTCTCATTTCGATGCGACTGTTTGGCGAGAAAAGCTGCAAGCAGTTTGGAACACGATTTCAGACCTGGTTAATGCTTCCCAAAACATAAATGAGTTCATGGTTAGATTTGGTGTAATGGGACACAACGGCACTCCTTCCAGAATCGGAATTGATTCAAATATTTTGAATATTCTTAGATTGGCTGACTTTTATATGCGAGCAAGAAACCGCCAAACAGCACTGAAGAAAGCCGTAGAATCCCACCCAGAAATTGAAGTCTATGGACGTAATGTCGAAAAATACACGACGATATCCCCCTCCTTAAAAATCCGTGACGCCATAAGTTTTGAGGAATTAAAAATCAAATGCGCCGCCGCTAAATTTGTGTTTCACAATGTGCCCGGATTTAGTTTTGCATTGCATGATCGCCTTCTATTGAGCATTCAAACCGGAACGCTTATGTGCACCGACTATCCAGATTCAATTCTCAATGTTGACCCCAACTTCAAGATTTTACCCTATGAAAAATGTTCAGAAGTTGATGATTTTCTCTATGACGAATTGAGATTAGAAAATTTGGAAGTTGCGAAACAACGACATACATGGAAAGCTCGATTCATGACTTCAATCTTGTAGTCATTTGTGGCCGCACCGCTTTTATCTTGGTAAATCATTTACGGCTGAGATGATGCTGGTCTCCGGCGAGGGCCTGAATTTGCAGTAACGCTTCCTGATGCCAATCGTGTTTGACAACACTAAAAAGCTAACTTGCGACTATGTGCTCATACATTGAATACAAAAAGTAACCGCAAACTGTAGCGTGCAAGGTAAATTTACTATACGCTATCTTTATCATTTGAAACATGCTGCGTTATTTCCGAAATGCAAAAAAGGATTTTTATGCGACTCATTTTTGTATCTCTTTTTATTATTTTTATTAGTGCTTGCGCCAATACAGGCACCTCAGAGCCTTTCCTGAATCAAACACCCATTACGCAATACGATTCTCTCAACGACTATTGGTTGTCAGATAAGAAAATGCAACCTCTGAGGTATTTAACTAAAGAGCAATATAAGCACATGAAAGGAAAGAAAATCAAAATCGAAGCAAAGTATTTGATTGATTCCAACGGCGATGTTCACCATGTTGAAATCCTGAAATCAAATGTCGATATCCCGATGGAGAGCTTGGTTAAAAAGACACTGCAGAAACAAGACTTTTATCCGAGTCAAAGCAATAGCTCAAAACGCCCTATCATCGCTTATGCGGGATTGGAATTTGCCTGCAACTAACGACCACGGATAAATCCCCCCATCAAAACAACTTGCTCTGACTATTTGATAGTGTCAGAAGATTTTGATGAGTTCGCATTAGGGGTTTTCAGCAAAAGTGTTTAATATTTGTTCATGAAAGCCCTCAACGCCGATCCCGATTTTTCCAGACAAGTGGTAGAGGAACTCTATCGTCCAAGACCCAAATACCTGTCGATTGCACTGCCCTTAGCGATAGTATTCGGCTTGTTTGGTGGGCACCGGTTTTATCTGGGCAGAACATTCACTGGAACTCTAATGCTATTTACGGGTGGAGGGGGAATAATATGGTGGTTGATGGACTTCTTCTACCTGAAAAAAATGGTGTCGCAGTACAATCTAAATCAACAACAACGCCAGGAAACTGGGCAACCGCCGCTGGGTTTAGATTTCTTACCCCCAAAACACGCCATACTAACTAACGAACTTCCTCACTGGTTATCCCGCAGAAGCTCAAGAGGCAGAGTTTATGGCAGCCTGTTTTTATTGGGTTTGATTGGTTTCGTCTTGGGAGTAATAACCGGACCAACAGGGACTTATGAGCCAACAATCATCTTAATAATATTTATCATAGCCTCTCTCATTGCGGCTCGATTAAAGCTGGCTCACGAAATTCCATTAATAAACAGTTTAATCCGCTGGGTACACAAACTCAGACTATATTATTATCACGTTGATCCCGGCAATATCTGGCTGCTGGGATTACGGCCAATATATGGCGTATTTATCGCGCCATTTCGGCCCAAAGCTCGGGCAGAAGTGCGATTATATCTCGAAATGGGAATTGTCTTTGCGCTGCTGCTCTTTGTGTCTGACCTTATGGAAATCGCTCAGCATGATTCCTTGTGGCAAGGCTTGGCTTTGGCCTTTGCAGAATTTATACAAACCCTGGTTTTTACCTATTTATTTGTCGCCCCCGTTGGCGCTTTGCTCACTACCCAGATACTACTATCCCGCAAAGATTGGGTTATCTGGTTGTTGAGCGCTGTCTGTATGACTGGCATCTATATCGGTTTGCGGGTCACAGGTGGTATTTGACAAACTATGTTTAGAGCCAGCTTTATAAGGTATCCTGGCATACCCCATAGCTTGTCATTGTAGAAGTTGCTACTCGATACCAATCCCCGTGAGCACAGGCTCTTCATCTACATACTTATAGTGTACTGAAAGCGTATAGGTGGCATTGTTCGGTTTAGTCTTAATCACCAGCTCAGCAATACCGCCATTGTCAGCTTGCAGCTCTCTAAAGCTGAGAAATTCGTGAGCTTTAAATTCCTCGTGCAACATAGTATGGGTTTGCACATGCTCCTCCATCGGCGCCATAGCTAAAAACGCAGGATGCGCGGAACGGTTTAACAGTGCTTGCCATGCGTCACTTTTTTTCTGTTTGACTGCGTCGAGAAACCCCAGGGCCAATTTACCGGTTTTTGAATCTAGCGGGATTGTTGGCAGTGTGGTCACATCAGAAACCGGGGGTAAAGGCTTGCCTCTTAAAGTAGCCAATAAACGGCCGGTTGCCCCGCTTTGTGTCATGGGATTGTTGCTGTGAAGAATAACCACCAGGCCTTGTTCAGGTAGGGTATAAAAATCGGTGTAAAAGTAGTTGTTACCTCCATTGTGCCAGTGCATTTTGCCCAGCACCGGATCTTGTTCCATTACGATGCCATAGCCGTAATGGGAAATGCCACCGGTTTCCTGTACATAAGGCTGTAGCATAGTTTGATTCGGTTTTTGCAGTATCATGCGTCCCATTTGCACCAGATCCGCCGCAGTGGAGATCATGCCTCCATTACCTATCAGGTGCCAACCCGGTTTTGTGCCGCCCCATGAGGCTTGCGCCAGTATGTCTCCATCCATATTACTCTCGGCAATTTGCGGATCGTACACCCTTGCATACCCCGTTTTTTGTAGTTTCAGCGGCTTAATCACCAAATCCTGTAACCAAGCCTCGTAATTTTGTTGAGTGATTTTGCTGATAATGGCCGTAACGAGACTAAACCCAACATTGGAGTACTCATAGCCACTACCGGGTTTAAACAACAAAGTGGCAGATAGCGCCAGGTCGATAAATTGGGTTTGAGTCACATAATCATAATCGTCACCGACTGCGCCGGGGAATCCGGCACTATGAGTTAATAACTGGTGGATGGTGACAGATGCTTTATCCTTTGGAACATCAGCAAAGTACAAACTCAGTGTATCATCTGGGTTCAGCTTCCCGGCATCAATCAGTTTCGCGACCGCAAGACCCGTAAAGGTTTTGCTAATAGAGCCAATATCAATTTGGGTGCTTTTATTGAAAAGGGTCTGAGATTCAACATTGGCCAAGCCAAATGCTTCCTGCAGTAATATTGAGTTTTTATCGGCAACCGTAACAAAACCCGAAAATTGCGATGCCTTTAGATCGCTCTTAAGCTGTGACACATGCTCGGGGTCGAGGGAGTATTTGCCAACGCCTGCCGCCAACAGGCTGTTGGAAAGAAACAATAAATTGAATAATATGAATAGAACTTTGTGCATTTTTTTATAACTCTATAGCTTCGATAGTGCTATTCCAGAACAAAACGAACATCAATGCCTGACGAAACAATTTCCAAACATATTGCTACATTTCCCAAACTCTATTTTGGGCAAATACAATACCTTCGCAACGAACGTGAATTGCTTGTGGAAGGCGAAACTATCCGTCTCGAGCCCAAAGCTGCCGCAACGCTTGAAGTATTGCTCGACAATCACAATAGCGTTGTAACACGAGAACAATTATTGGATGAGATTTGGGGTCAAACAGGCTCAGATGAAGCCCTGACTCAAGCAATTTCAAGATTACGTCGCTTATTCGGAGATGCCATCAATATTAAAACTATCCCCAAAATCGGTTATCAGTTACTCACCAAACCAGAAACAACTGCCAGGATTGCAATAGTTGCGCCTGAGCAACCTGTGCAGCCGGTACCTGTAAAACCATTAATCGATACCCCTTTAAAGGGCTTTGTTTGTGGTTTTTGTCTGGCAACACTGATTGCCCTGTTTATCGGTTTGCTAATGACAGATATTCAAATTTCTGTTGAAGAAGAATATGACCACAACGGTAAAGTCTCGGGCACCACTACAATCGAAAAATGTCGGGAAGAAGACTGTAGTTGAAGCTAATATTAATTGAATCAGGTTCAGCTATGCGTTAACTCACGGAGCTAATCACTTTTTACAAGCACAGGTATCCACCAACGAATTTTCATCTCTTTTAGTGGCCTGAATGGTACCGGGAAATAGGCAGCGATATCCGGTTTACTGCCATCACGTTCAAAACCACTTTCGGCAAACCACTTGCCATAAATAGCTTTATTGGTTTGCATAGACGTGTGCCAGGTACAGTGAAATTCAGCATAAGTCGCTGCAGGGATCTCAATAAGATTAAATTTATCAGGTGCCGTATTAGCGTCGGCCTCAATCGCGAGCGTATCGGTAAATTGTTGCCTGTTGCCAGATTCATCCGGTTGATATACCGACATCAAGGGTGCCTGTGAAACCGTGCCCGTTTGCCCCTGAGAAAGCGTCATCAAATCCGAATACTCCTCTCCCGCAACATAATCCTTCCAATATTTAGGCGCTTTTTTGGCAAAGCTTTCAAATTCAAATGCCTGGCTTTTGCCCAATGCTTTAAAGGCAGGCTTATTGATGAGTTGATATTGCATTGTTATCTCTCCTTGAGGTGGTAGATCAATCTGGTGGCGATTAAAATCCGCAGCGACAAACTCTTCATTACGAGCCTGATTTGGGTTAACTCCGTGAAACTGTCGGAACGCACGAGTAAAGGCGTTGGGGGAATCAAAGCCATACTTTGCAGCGATAGCTAATACCGTTTGTTTTGAGTTTTTCAGCTCTTCGCCGGCCATGGTTAGTCGTCGGCAACGCACATATTCGGCTGGAGTGAGTCCAAAGGCACCAGAAAACACCCGATGAAAATGATACAAAGAGGCACTAGCCCGTTCGGCCATAACGGCTATTTCAATGTCGCTATCCAGATTGGTTTCGATGTAATCCAGCACTGATGAGAGCCGCTTTGCCCACGTCATTTATGCACCTTGAGTTAAATACACAGTTTATCTACTACTAAGCATACAAAGCCCAGTGCAGGTTCGTCTCACCTTTTTTTGCGCTTTTTTGAAAACCAATCCTGTTACTTTAAACAGGCGGTTTTAGGTTGATATGTACTGAACAAAACGGTTTAAGTTTGCTGCTTTCATTAACCATCACCAAGCAGTTTCACTGGGTGAACCTTAAAGAGAGTTAGCAAACGATATAATAACCATCCTGCAGCTCCTCCGGACACTGAAAACAATATGTCAAAAAGGTCAAAAGTCCCCCACGCAAGGTGAACCTGCATAATTTCGTAGAAGCACACTCCCAAGGTTAAACCCAGCAAACTTTTAAGGTAGTCGTATTGGCTAAATAAAAACGGAATGGAAATGAGAAACACTGCGATAAAATTTGGAAGTGAGCCGATAAAAATCGACAAAAGTACGGTTTCGTGAGTGCTTAAACGCAACTGCCCTATCCAGCCATCAGCGATGATGGCGGCCGTTACAGACAGTACACTTGCCAGTATTAACTTAGTTTTCATAGTCTACCTCCTGCAGGCTCGCCACTTGAATTTAGGGAGTACTAACCCCTATCGTTAAGTGCAAAAGTACGTCTTAATCTACCGATATTGTAGCTCACAGAGGCTTTGATGGAGTGAAACGAGTTACTGAGGTAGTTGTTAATTCCTTCCGTTCCGCCGATGGAGTCATAGACATAATTTGCTCCAATTCCTATTCCCACACCGATAAGTACAGGATTTCAACCGCTAACGCTGTTAATTTCTGTTTCATTTAGTTGTTTCATTCTAAGTCCTTTTTATATCGTTAATTAGTAAACCTGCTTTGACATAACAGGTGAAATCAATATACAGAAGAGAGTAATTAAATCACCTGTACTAAAGTACAGTTTTACAGCACCAATCAAAGTTCAGCTCCGCTTGATCTGTGATACAACGCTGTTTAATTAACTCTCCAAAAAGTATTTTGTATCCACCAGATACAATTTGAAAAAGTCCGGTACAAGGGCATACAGCATTGCCTCCCATCAAACCATACACTGCTTCCTGTCAACACTCATTACACAGGAAGCAGCATTATGTTGAAACAATTAACACTTATCTCGATGGCCGTTTTGGGCCTTTCCGCTTGCGGTGGTGGTTCTTCCGAAACACCTATCACTCCCGTGACTCCACCACCGCCGCCCCCCACTCAACCCACTTCGGAGTTTGCGGCGGTGGCTGAAGCTGCAAGAGCAGAGTTGCAGAGCAACCAATCGGCAGCGGTTTCTGTCGCTGTCTACAAAGACGGTGAAGTAGTTTACGCCGAGGCGTTTGGCAATAATCAATGGCAAAATGGCGATCCGGTTAATGCCAATACCCTTTTCCAGTTGGGCTCCACGACTAAGATGTTCACTAGCCTGGCCACCATGCAATTAGTGGAGCAAGGCATCGTTACGACTGAAGATACTCTTACATCTACGTTGCCCGATATTCGCTATCTGGCAGAACAATCGCAAAGCTGGAATGACGTCAATATTCACCACCTGATGACCCACCAAAATGGCTTTCTGGATGACTACCAAGCCATGTCGGATAACAGCGAACTGATGCGCTATATGCAGCAGCAATACGGTAATGCCAACCCCAAAATGGTGGCACCGGGCAAGTTCTTTAACTACAACAATCCAGGATTCTCCTACCTGGGGGCCATTCTTGAACATGTCGAAGCGCAAGATTTTCGCGATGTCATGGCGCAATCGGTATTTGAACCACTTGGCATGTCGCGCACCACTATGCATCAAAGTGACGTTGGCAACGATGGTAACTTCGCATTGGGCGTATACAGCAATGAAGACGGCACCCCTGTAGGCTACACCAGCTTGCATCAGGTGCAGGACTGGTTACCCATCATTCCTGCGGGTATATACACCTGGTCGACCCCTACAGAATTATTGCAAATGGCCGACTTTTTGATAAACGGGAATAACGATGTATTGGCCGATGAATACCGCACAGAAATAACTAAAGCTCAGGTGTCCATGGAGCAAGCTGGACTGCCGCTAAATTACGGTTACGGTATTTTTATCGATGAGGGCTTTGCCTATAACAACCGTTGGTATCCCATGACTGTTTGGCAGCACGGTGGCAATACCGAAGGTTACACCTCTATGTTCTGGGTACTTCCAGAGGAAAACATCGCGGTATCTATCATGAGCAGTGGCTATTCCGACTACTACATTGAAACCATGGTGGCGGCCTTGCAAAGCGTGATGGAGTTACCCACTCCCCAAGCCATGCCTTACGGCGAGATTGATACCGACAATTTTGATCGGCATGTGGGTACCTACAATACAGGTGCCGTTACTATCGAGGTAAGTAATAAAGATGGCGTATTGCACGTTAATGTACCGGAAATGAACGCACAAAACGTGCCTTACAGCCCCACATTGCAAGCAATCGGCGGCAACACCTTTTTGGCTACGGCCGATGGCGACATTACCGATTTAACTTTCTTTGCCGACGAGGTTGATGGCGACTCTAACTACATTCGCAATCGTAACTATGTGGCCATTCGAGTAGGTAGCGAAACCTCCGAGCGTCCGGCCGCAGCCAAACAACTGAGAACCACCTCTGCCACCAGCAAGATCATTCTCGACTAATATAATCTCAGTGAAATCAACAGCAAGTTAATGCCAGCCACAAGGAAGTGGGGGCATTTTTCTTTTTGCTATGTGGTGGTCGAACTCAGTGTCCATAACGGGTATGATTTAACTATTCATTGCTCAGGGACGCATTGTTAATTGAAACGCCCACTTGTCTCGCTGTTGTTGTGGCTAACTTGCACGCTCAGTTTTGCTGATACGAGTCCGACGGTAAGCACCTGCACCGACTACACGCCTTATCATCAAAACGAAGCAGGTGAGCTTGTCTTTAACGGCCGTAATATCGAAACCTTGTACCGGGTTGTAGAAGGTCTGGGGTTAACTTTAGATATGTCCATTCGCGCTCCCTTCGTGCGCTGTATAAAACTGCTGGAACAACATAAAATTGATGTGTTGCCCGGTTTGATTTATACCGAAGAGCGAGCCAGTCAATTCAAACTCATTCCCTATCGACAAAAAACACCACTGGCGATCTTCTATTTAAAAGACGAATTCCAGGATTTTGACATCTCCAAACTAGGCAGCACCGAAGTTATTGGTATGCACCGCGCTTTTGCCTTGCCGGATGACGTAAAAACTACCGAGCTGGAGAGCCGACTAACCCCTATCACCTCAGTGGGTGTAGGCTTTGAGATGCTGGCCAGACATCGCCTAAGTGGCGTATTGGCCACCACGGAAACCGGGAAACTGGTGCTGGCCGACTGGCCTGAGATGCAGGATAAAGTTAGTTACAAGCTATTGCCGTCAGAGAACGATTCGGTTTACTTCGCCATCAATCCAAAATCACCTTTAATCCATCGTGAAGCAGAGATACTGCAGGTGCTTAAGCAATTAGCACAAACACCTGCCTTTCAGCATTTGGGTTT
Source organism: Planctobacterium marinum (assembly GCF_036322805.1). Lineage (GTDB taxonomy): Bacteria > Pseudomonadota > Gammaproteobacteria > Enterobacterales > Alteromonadaceae > Planctobacterium > Planctobacterium marinum_A. The sequence goes on from NZ_AP027272.1 coordinate 4,627,937, forward strand.
ATAGCGCCCGCATCATCGCAGGCCCAATACCACATCGGATATCAGATAATTACCATTGTAGATAGGATGCGGCTCACCTAAAGCATCCATAGCAAAGTAGCGCTGCTCTTCTTCCGGTAAGCCCTCATAACCACCAATCACCTGATACAACCAGGCTTCCGGTTCAAATTCTAATTGCTGCTGATGGTGATAATCCAGCGCCGTAATATAAGCGCCGCTTTCGATCACTTCGCAGAAGTAGGCATCTACCGCTTTACTCAGTTTATCTTCGTCCAGGGCTACTTCCTGTTGCTCTTCAATCTTAATATTGCGAGCCGAGCGCTCCGGTTGGGCTTTTTTAAGATGACGGAAATCCCGGATACTGCTGACAATGGACTGTAAGTCCAGTTCGTGTTCGCTGTTGAGTACGTCCACTGCTGCAGACTGTATCATGCTTTGCGCCACATTAAACAGTGCTGGGACCGCGCTCATCTTAGTGTAATCAGAAGGCACAAAATCTGGCTGTTGTTCACTGTGCAGCAAGAAGCCTTTAAGCAGGCGGGTACGGCCACGATACTCGCGAAAGCGTCCCAATAACTCTAATAACTTCGCCTGAACGATAGCCAATTCCTGGGTACAGCGGGCAAAGCTGTTTTGTAACACCACCACCAGTAAATGGCGCAGATCGCGATCACTGCCCGCCACTTGCACCAGCTCATCAAAACGGATCATTTCCAGCTGGTTCAGCAGGTCGCTCACCTGAGACTGTGCTAGTTCGTTTTCACGAATCTTAGCATCCAGGCTATCCACATAGCCGAACTCGTTATTAATACGACCGAACAGCACACGCACGCCATTACTGAGCATGTCAGTGAGTACATACACCTGCTCGGTAAGATTGTTTAAATGGGCCTGGGCCTGCTCAAAACGCTGATTGTGCAGGGCTTCTTTGTAGTGCTGAGATAATGTCGTTAGTGCCGCAATGGCGCTACCGATATTGGCATTGATGTGGCGGTTGCGCTCATCATTTAGTCCGGCTTCCAGCAGGTTACGCACCGCGCTTTTCAGGCGCAGGTCAGCATCCGGTTCAGGACGCCATAAGATGTTCAGCGTTTTTAATTGATCCAGTACTTTCGGTGATACCTGCGATTCATCAACACCGCCAGTGAGATAGGCCTGCATAATAATATCGGAGTGGCGACTCAAGGCATTGAGTAGCCGCACGCCCGCTTGCTGCAGATTCTTACTCACAGCAGGCTCTCCTGTTTCGCCGCCATTTCTGCTTGCTGAGACAAGGACAGATTCTCGGCATCATCAATAAAACGCAACACCTCAAACAGATAATCAATTTTTCCGGTGGCGATAAATAGCTGCTTTTCCGGGTTGGGTTTCAGCAGATACCCCAAGTCCACCAGACGTTTAAATACCTGCTTTATCTGCCCATCTAAAGTGGTACTGGTAGAACCGAACAAGCGATAACGAGAAATCTTCTCAATCTGCTCAGCAAATGCAGGAGTGTCCTCAATCACGCTTTGCAATTCATTGAGTCGAATCGGTAAGCCGCGACTCACTGGCATGTCGCTGCCAGCTGCTTCTTGCACCAGCAATAACCACTCCACCAGCGGCAACAGATTATTGGCGATATCCTGAAACTGACTACTGAGTACTTTGCGCTCTTTATCGGCCAAATCCTGATAGGCGGCATAATACACTTCGCCTTCGGCGGCCGTAGCCAGGGTGCGGTTTAACAAATTAAGTTGTGTTTCAATTTTTTGTGCGTTGCTTTCACCGCTCAAATAACGCCAGGCCTCTTCGTCACTCACTTCACAAATAAACTGTCCGGATAACAGCTGCTCCAGCACCAATCCTTGTTGTGTCATCATGCTTGTGTCTCCTCAGTTTTGGCGTCTGTTTGGCCGCTGTTATTTTTATCCTGGTGCTCGTCATCTAACATGCGCAAGGCGTTTTTCGCTTTCTCCTGCAGCTTTTGCGAAATAGCGCTGACTTTCGGCTGCACCACCTGCAAACGGCGTTTGGCTTTATCGATAATGTAGCGATTTTCAAACAGGGCCAGCACGTCAGAATCCGGATTCGGAAACGCTCCTAATACGTGGATGTTATTCTTTTCGCAGGCGTCAAAGATCTTCTTCACGTTATTATGGTGCAGCGTGCCTAATTCATCGATAGGCCAATGTACCGTGGCTGCTGAATGGCCGCGTAATAACCGGGTAAAGGCCAATAGGAACTTACATAAAATCAGGTAAGCCATACCATGGCTGGAAGACTCATTCAATTGTCTGTCAGTGCGGATCACCAGATCGCTGTTACCTTCTTTTAAACGCAGCTCAATATCTAACAACCGACTTATGCCACCGGATAAGGCTGCACGGCCTAAGATGTCCAGCACCTGACGCATGCTGGCGCCATAAACCTCATCCGGTAAACTATCGGCTCCGGTACTCATCCATTGCTGATGTAATTCGTTAAAGCGGGTGAGTTCCGGCCAGAATTCCAGCTCGGTAATGCGCGAGCGAATTTTCACCGCCGAGTCGGAGACACCGTCCAGGAACAGCTCTTCGTCTACCTCACGGGTGATGCGTTTACTTTGCCCCAAGATGCGCTTATCAATATCCGCCAGAACGTGGAAGTATTGAGTCAGATCGGCACCAAAGATGCGCCCCTGCTCTTTTAAACCATTGAGTTTTTGCGGTACCACTTCATTGAGCAACTGATCCAGATGCGTTACCAGCTTGCGGTATTCCACCACAGGCATGCCCTGCTCAGACTTATAACTGCAGGCTTCGCGGGCATGTTCCCAGATATCCGATAAGCCAGTACCCGATTGGGCGGCAATCAGGTGATCAAAGTGTTCTACGTGGTGTTTAACCGCATCAGCAAGGCTACTGAAGGACGCCAACAACTCATCACTTTCACTGATGCGTTGGGCAACACTGCCCGCCATACCCAAGGCTTCGCTATCTGCCACTTTCGGTAATGGCAGTTTCACCAATGCTTTGTGGATGCGCTTAGCATTGTCGTGCTGTTCCTGTTGGGTGCGCAGTTGTTGCTCAGTGTCCGTCTGACTTTCTTTGCGGGCCTGACGCGCCGATTGATAGCTTTGCTGCTCCTGCTCCAGATTGCGCTGAGCATCGGCTTGTTGCTTTTTGGCCTGAGTGAGTTTTTGCTGCCACTGCATTTTCTGCCCAGTGAACACATTTTTGTACCAGCGCTGATACTCTTCAATTTTGTGTTTGTTGTTCACCGTGTGTTGAATGTCTTTTTTCAGTTGTTCCAACTGCTTTTTCAGACTGCCAATTTCATCCACATCCACACCGCGCTTGGCCATTTCGTCTTCCAGAAATTGCTGACAAGCTTTTTTGTCTTCTTCTGCCTGACGTTTAGCGGAGGCCATTTGCTGTTTGAGCTGCTGGATTTTTTCATCGCTGGCATCAATCAGCTGTTCCCAGTGAAATTTCTGCTCTAACTCTTGCTGGGTCTGACGCTCGTTTGATTCTTCGATGGCTTCTACTTCAGCGTGATTGAGCTTGCTGAGTTTGTCCTGAATTTGTTTTAAGGCTTTTTTGCTGTTGAGTTTGCGCTCCGACAAGACCTGACGATATTCCGCCAACAATTGCTCTTTGTCTTGCTGCGCCCGCTGACGGTTAGACAGAGCGGTATTTAGTTGCGCTTTTAACTTGGCTTTATCCAGCTCCAGCTCGCGAATTTCTTCACTGGCTTTGGACAAGCGCTGCTCTATGGCACTTTGCTGCTCAGATAATTGCGATAACGCCGTTTGGATCACCTCCAGTTTTTCCCGTAAAGCCACCTCTGATTGGGCGTATTCCGGCAGGGCGACAGTGCTGAGATCCAGCTTCAAACCAAACAATTCATCGGATTGCACATTAAAGTGGGGTTTTAAATCGGTGCGGTTTAACAGCTCCGGCTGTACGACTTTACCCAGGGTCTCTTGCCAGTCTGGCATCTGTGCTCGCAGGTATTCCAATAAAGAATGATTGCCGGGATAAAGGAGCCCTTCTACTCGTTTAAGCTCCTGCTCTTTCGCCTGGTATTGTTTGCGTACTTCTTGCAGCTCGGTATCGATACCTGCGCGCGCTTTGACGCTGGTTTCCAGCTGGTTATCGATGCTGGTTAAACGCTGACGCACTGCATCTTCCGCTTCAGATGCTTCGCGAGTAGCAGCGTCTTGCAGCTCTAATTGATTCTGTTCAAATTCGGTAAATCCGGCACTTTGCAGACGAGTAGTCGCTTCCGTCTCCTGAATTTTCAGCTGTGCTTTTTGCTGGGCATAACTGTCTTTCAGTTCGTGAATTTCTTCACGGCACTGACTCTGAATGGATTGCAGTGCCAGTTGCTGATCGGATTTTAGCTGGGCTTTGTGCTCGCTTTCTTGTAACTGTGCTTCACCTAATTCATCCAACTGGGCACTGAGCTTCTCACTCATTTCAGCGATACGACGGTTATAAGTGGCTTCGATGTCCTGGTGCTTTTCAGTGAGCAATGCATAGCGACCACTTAAGGTGCCTTGCTCGTCCTGCCATTGTGGTAACTGTTGCAGGTTTTGCTGCAGGGTATCAATGTCCTGCTCTTGCCAGCTGTCGTATTCATCTTCGATTTGATTCAGATCCCGCTCAAACTTTTGCGTGTCGGCTTTGGCTTCTGATAACTGTTGGTTCAGATCATCTCGCAGCTGTTGCCATTGGGCGTCCGCCACCTTATTTTCCGCGATTAAGCCTTCTAACTTGTCTTTCAGCTTTACCAGGTTGGCGGCGAGAATAGCCACGTCCTGATCGATCTGTACTTCAATGGCCCCAAGGCGTTGTTCGGTTTGCTGTAACTGCTGCTCGGTTTCCTGCAATTTGGCAAATTCAGGGCGTATGGCATCAAATTCCTGAATCAAACGACATTCGCGGATCCAGTTATCCACATGGGCGGGTTTTAAACTGGAAACCGGCGGCTGTACACCATCTTCTTCCAGGATGGCACCAATCATGGTTTTGATGGTTTCCATCTTGCCTTCTTTGGAATGCACCGCGCGCGCCAGCTTCTCAATATGGCGCATATGCTGACTGGCGGCACACAAACTGAAGACTCGGGCATAACCGATAAGATCCCGTGAATCGGGGCAGCTATTCATCAGAGTGCGATCATTCTGAATAACACCGCGAAACGCTTTGTTATTCATCAAGTTAGACACCAGAATATTCTGCTTCTTAAACTGCCTGCCCAGTTCCGACATGGTCAGGGATGTGAATTCTCCCGGCTTGTGCTCAAACACGTAGTCGTCCAGGGCAAAGGGCTTAGCCACTAAACGATATTGCACTCCCGTACCATTGGAGGACAATACCAGCTGACACACATTGTCTTCGTGCTGACAATATTCGTAAATTATAAAACTGGATTCTCTAGGTAAGTACCAACGCTCAAAACTATCGCGTGTGGCGGGTACCACGCGGCTGGGAGATTCGCCATAAAATACCGGAACCAGACGCTGTAAAGTGGTTTTACCGGAGGCATTGGTACCACAAATATTGGTGTGGCCCTGCAGTTTTAATTCTACGCGCCCGGGCAGGTGCGTATCGATGAGAATAATTCGTTGTAAACCAGGCATAGATGTCCTAAGAAAAGATATGCGGAACGGGCGTTTTCTGTGACGCGCTACTGTTTTCTAAATGGAGGTAATTATGCCAGGTTTCAAGGCACTTGTATGCCAGGATTTACCTTTGTTTATTGTGTATTTTGGCGCTCTGACCTGTCCGGGCATCCATCGATCCCAGCCACTCGTCCCAAGAGGCTCGCTATCAGTGACAAGCAAGTTAAACACCTGTTTAAATTTGAATCAATATCTCGTAAAGTAGGGGTAATTTGCTCCCCTTGATTTATGGAAGAGTCACTTGCTAAATACCAATAACAACTGTCAAAAAATGCGCAGTTACCTCACCTGCAGCTCAGTATTCTTTGGCTTGATTTTCTCGGGCAACTGTCTGACCCAAGATGCAGCAGCAAAAGAGTTAGCACAAGAGAAAGCCATTGTAGCAGAAACCCACGCAAGCCTGAGTGCATCGCAACAAACGGTGGAGCAACTGGACAATGCCACCCGCAAATTGCTGCAGGAATATCAGAACATCATGCAGCGCAACGACTACCAGCAGTATTATCAGTTTCAATTAGAACAACTGGCTAAAGAACAACAAACCGAAATTGCCAACCTTGAGCAGCAGCTAGAAGAGCTGGCTTATCTGGAGCTTACCTTAATGCCTCTGATGCAGAGTATATTGGTAGCGCTGGAGGAATTTGTCGCCGTCGATTTGCCCTTCAAACAACAGGAACGGCTCGCTGGTGTGCAGCAACTGCGGCAACGTGTGAATAGCAGCAGTTTATCTCTGCCGGAAAAGTACCGATTACTTATGGAAGTATGGCAAATCGAATACGATTATGGCCGCAGTATTGAAACCTGGCGCGGCACCATAAATCAAATAGACGGTGAAAGAGCAAAAGGTGAATCACTGGCGGTTAATTTTTTCCGATTGGGTCGGGTGGCCTTGTATTACCAAACCCCTGATGGTGCCCACAGTGCTATATGGGATCAGGAAACTAAAAGTTGGCAACCATTGGCTGTAACCTTTAACCGTCAGATCCAACAGGCTATTCAAGTGGCCGCTGAACGCGTAGCGCCCGATTTGCTTGCCCTACCTCTGCCGACACCCGGGGCGAAAGCAGGGAGCGCACAATGAAAAGACAAGTGCGAGTAAAGCTGTTTCTGCTGTTCAGCATTTTTGCCTTTCCTGCTACGGCACAAGAGAGCAGCGCTACCCAATCCCTGTTGCAAAAAGTCATCGAAGAACGGCAACAGGAAAAACAACGTATTCAAGAGCGCGAAACGCGCTTTTTACAGGCTAAAAACCAACAGGCGCAATTACTGGCACAAGCAAAAGCCGATTTTGAGCGCTTTCAGCGACAAAACAATCCGCTGAAACAAACCACTATGGCCAATGAACAGCGCATTGCCGAATTACAAGCACAAATCCAACAACGCAAAGCGGAGACAGGCGACCTGGACAGTGTGTTCAGACAAATGGCAGGGGATTTTAGTAGCACGCTGAATGCCTCACCTATCAGCATGCAACTACCTGAACGCCAAAAGGCATTTGAACAACTTTCCGGGGCACAAAACGCCAATATTGAGCAGATGGAGCAGCTGTGGTTGCTGGTGCAAGAAGAGATAACTGAAGCTGGCTTAATTCAGCAATTCGATGCACCTGTAGTACAGCCGAGTGGTGCGATCGTCAATGAGTCTGTCACCCGAGTAGGCAGCTTCAGCAGCTACACAAATGGCCAGTTTTTGCGCTTCGTACCCGAAACTCATGAGCTACTGCTCACCGGACAAGACTCGATGCAAACTCGTCAGAATCAGCGCTGGTTTGCCGCCACCCAGACACTGGACACCCTTCATGTGGATCCAAGCCAAGGGACGCTTTTGAACTTACTAGACTGGACGCCCGGCTGGCAACAACGTCTGGAGCAAGGCGGTGTAATAGGCAAAATTATCTTATCACTAGGCGCCCTGGGGTTGCTTATCATTCTATGGCGCAGCGTGTCATTACTTTGGCAACAGCAACTACTCAGGCAGCAGCTCAAAGCGTTGCAAACACCGCATTCAAACAATGCTCTGGGGCGCATTCTGTTGCGGGTATTGGCACTAAAATCAGATAAGCAAAGTCAGGACCAGGCCAACGACTTTATGACCATGGCGCAAGTACACCTGGACGAGGCAGTACTTACAGAGGTCAATCAGTTGGAAAAGGGCCACAACCTGCTCAAACTGCTGGCAGCAACAGCACCTTTGTTGGGGCTTTTAGGTACCGTCACCGGCATGATTGTGACTTTTCAGAGCATCAGCTTCTTTGGTAGCGGCGATCCAAAACTGATGGCTAGTGGTATCTCACAGGCACTGGTCACAACGGTACTAGGCTTAATTGTAGCCATTCCGTTGCTGTTCGGCCACAGCCTGGTGAGTAGTCTGGCAGAGTGTATAATTCGCCGCTTAGATGAGCAAAGCGCGGGATTATTGGCGCAATACCTGAGTGCAGCGCAAGGCCAGCCTTTGCTCTTAAATACGTCGCCCTCAATTACGTCACCAGGACAGTAACATGACCTTGTACAACAGCTTATTGAGCTTTATGGCCCAAGGTGGACCGGTACTCTGGGCCGTCGCGGTCACCAGTTTGCTATTGTGGCTGTGTATTTTTGAGCGCGGTTTTTTCTACCGTTTTGAATATCCCAAAGCGCGAAGTGCCAAGGTACAGGCGTGGCAACAGTTGACCAATCACGATTCGCCACCCGGACGGGCTATTCGGCAGCAATTTTTATGCGATTTATCCTTACTTTTGCACGCCAGATTAAAACTCATCAATACCCTCATCATGCTCTGTCCACTGATCGGGTTAACCGGCACAGTCACGGGCATGATCAGCTTGTTTGATTCCATCGCCATCAATGGCAATAGTGAGATAAAAGCCATTTCCGCAGGAATTTACCGCGCCATTTTACCCACCCTGGCGGGATTGGTAACCGGACTTTCAGGTTATTATTTTGCTATGCGGTTTAACCAAAAAGCGCAGTTGCAGGAATTGCTATTGGCCGAAGACCTGGTGGCCTGTACACAACCGGAGCAACAGCGATGAGTTACCACCGACACAAGCGCCAAACTCAACAGGCAGAGCTGGATATGACGCCGATGCTGGACATCGTATTTATCATGCTGATCTTTTTTATCGTTACCACCTCCTTCGTAAAAGAATCAGGCGTGGAAGTGAATGCGCCGCAAGCCCAAACCGGCACTACCCAAAACGCCAATATTTTTGTTGCCATCACCGCCGAAGGTGATGTCTGGATTGATAAACGGCTGGTAGATTTACGCTCAGTGCGCACCATAGTGGCGCGCCTGCACGCAGAAAATCCGCAAAGTAGTGTGGTGATCCAGTCGGACAATCAGGCACGCACCCGCGAACTGGTGAGTGTAATGGACCAAATTCGAATGGCCGGCATAAACAACGTCGCGATTGCCACCGACAGCAGTAACCCGCAATAACATGCTAAGCGTACTCAAATACAGCAGCAGCTTGCTGGCAGCCCTTGTGATAACCATATTGCTGTTTTTGTTTATTCAACGGCTGGTGAACCAACCTCTACCAACATTACCTGAGTTTGACTATGCCGGGACACTGGCGCTGTCCCAAATTCCACCAAGTGAACCACCACAAGAAACCGAACCGCCACCACCTGAGGAAGTGCTGGAGCCGATGATGGAAACGCCCGTGGTTAATCTGGCGCAGGTAGAGAATGTAGAGCTGACATTGCCGGAAGAGTTTGTCTTTTCCGACAGTAGTCCTGATGCACTATTTACCACTGATGCCGGGCCTGCTCAGGTGCAAATCGCCAGTGAGTTGTTAGCGGAATTTGGTGAAGACACACGCCGGGGATTTATCGAAATTACCCCTTTCGCCACCCGCAAACCCAATATCCCGGAAATGGCCTGGCAACATCAGCTGAACGGCTGGGTATTAATAGCCTTTAACGTTTCTGCCGCAGGTAAAACTCGCAATATTAAAGTTTTAGATGCCCACCCCAAAGGCGTATTTGAAGCCGAGGTGATCCGCGCCATTCAGCAATGGCGCTACGCTGTGAGTGACCACATCAAAAACGGTCAGGATCTGGTATTAACCCAAAAGATAAACCTGCAATGGCAGGATTATCCACAAAACTTACCCTACCCGGAATGATTCGTTTTCAGCCCATAAACATTGCTAAAGCACTCAGTAAGAGATCTCTGAGGGGGTTATTGTTGCTAACGCTATTATTGGTGTTACTTATAGCGAATACCACAGAAGCTCGACAATACAAAAGCAAGCTGTTTGAAGACAGTAATCAGGATTTGAGTAGTGCTGAGAGCCTTTCCATCAATCAGTTGGAAGCACAACTGGCCACTGCCAGCGATCCCTGGCAAATCGCCTTAAGTGGTCAGCAACTGGCTCACCAATATGTGCTTAAACAAGAATTTGCCAAAGCCGCCGAAGCATACCAAACCGCATTGGCGGCGAATGCACTAGCAGCCCCAGTGGCCCGTCAGTTACGCCTTGAATATGCGCAAGTATTGTTGCAACTGAAGCGTTTTGCCCAAATAAAACCGCTGTTGAGTTCTGTCACCAACGAAGCTGAACTCAGTAGTCAGGAACGAGTACTGCTGGCACGTGCAGCTGTGGGACTTGAGCAATTCCACGAGGTGGTGGCGCAGCTGTCTCCCTTATTAGTACAACTAGCTTCCCTGTCAGATGACGAGCTTAAACAACTTGCACAACTCAGTTACGCAGCAAAAGCCTGGCCTATGACAATTGATTTTCTATCTGAGTACCTGCAACGACACCCTCAAGAACCGGCGATTAATCGCCAGCTCACCGGACTATATATACTCACCGAACAGTATGACGCAGCACTACAACTGTGGTCATTAGCCAACTCTCAGAAACTGTTTAGTCAGGAGCAAGATTGGTTGTTATTGGTGGACCTCTATAAGCGGCAAAACATGCCAGACAAAGCTGCCCGCATCCTCAACGACGCCCTACAGCAAGGCAACATCCTGGACTCAGCTGAGCACTGGTATCAGCTGTTTCAACTTTGGTATCAGGCCCGTGAGTTAGCATCAGCCAGAGGCAGCCTGGCGCAAAGCCTGGTACGCAGCAATGATGTGCAGCGAGCCTTATTGCTTACCGAGTTGTACCAGCAAGCAGAACAATGGCAAGCCTCACTAGATACCCTTACCCAGACCTGTGAACAGATACTGGAAGAGCGATATGTGGGTAAAGCGAACTTACTATTGGGTATTGCTTATCACAAACTCGCTCAACCGGAAAAAGCCCGCAGAGCCTTCATCAACGCCACCTTGTTGAGTGGCGAAAAGGTCAAAGCCAGAGAATGGCTGGCTTTTATTGCAGCGGCTCCGGCAAGCCGAGAGGAATCACAGCAGTTGCAAGGGTTGTGTTTACCTGCTGATACTCAGATTGCGCTACCCGACAGTAGTTCAAAACCTGCTGTAGGTTCCAGTAGTAAATCAGCTGTTGCCGATACCGCCGAAAATACCGCTCAGCAGTCTATGCCACTTACTAAAAAGCGTCTTGCTGCAACGCGTTTTTACGGTACGAAAGTAAGTACCACTAAAGCAGAACTGCAAACTGTCATTAAAAAACGCACCTTTGGATTGATTAAAGCTTTGATGCGCTCTGGTGGCAGCGTCAATGGCAATATGCACTTATTGATGCAGCAGATGCAAACTGGAAACGAGCTTAACATCACCATCGCCTTCCCCTTTTCAGGGGCGCCGCGCAATAGTGGCATCCACCGCATTGTTAACGTCCCAAGTCAACATGCCGTCATCAAACAATATCAAGGTCCCGCCGCGGAATTAGAAGCGCAATGGACAATGCTGGTAATGCAGGCAATGCAAGAGGGACATCAACTCACGGGTCAGTCGCGAATGATTTTCTTATCCGACACAAGCGGCAGCGACATGGTGGATGTGGAACTGCAGTTAATCATTGCAGAATAAGCACAATATTATGTCGTCAGGTGGGCTAAACCCGGAAATTCACTGTATTTATCGATAATCCATCCTAAACTCGTAGTCAGTTTCCTCACCAGCTTTATATTTATGACGATGCAACCCAAAACGCCTGCTCGAAGCGCTGAATTCAGTATCGAATTTAGCAATGAAAAAATAATTCTCGCCAATCAGGAGCAGGTGCTATTGCATCAGGCGCTGACACAGGATATCCCATTGCGTCATGAATGCGGTGGCAAGGGTTTATGCTCTACTTGCAGGGTCGTTATCGAACAAGGGCTTGAGTATTGCCCGGAAGAAACCCCTGCTGAGCGAAAAATCAAACGACAGAAAAGCTTACCTGAATATGTGCGTTTAGGCTGTCAATTTAAACCACAAGGTCCCATGAAACTGCGCCGTTTGGTGCGAGATGAATTTGATCTGTCCAATGCCATAACCAGCGATTTATCCACCAGCGCTCAAAGCTGCAATCTTGCTGTGATGTTCAGTGATATTCGCAATTTCACTGAGTTTAGCGAACAGCATCTGGCCTACGATGTTACCCACATGCTCAATCGCTATTTTTCCCGAATGACAGAAGTGGTTCAGGCTCACAACGGCTACGTGGATAAGCTTTTGGGTGATGGCATGATGGTACTGTTTGGCGTGAATGCCCTTGAGGATTGCAATCCCTGCAATGATGCAGTGAACGCTGCCAATGCCATGCTGCGGGCATTGGATGACCTCAATGAGTACTTTATCGAGTGCTTTGATCACCGATTTAAAATTGGCATTGGTATTGACTACGGTGCGTCGTTATTGGGTCATTTCGGCCATAAAGATCATCTGAGTTTCACTGCACTGGGGCCCAAAGTCAATCGCGCGGCCAGAGTGGAAGCTCTATGCAAAACTTATCAGTGTGACCTGTTGATTACCGAAGCCGTAAAAAAGGCGCTAACTATCGAACAAGTGTTCGAGAGCGACTATGATGTATATCTAAAAGGTATCAGCGAAACCACTAAAGTCTGGAAAATCTCCTCACCTGCTAAAGGCCGACAGGTTGGGAAAACTTATGAACAGGACACTGACATGGACATACAAGTAGACAATCTCCCACAGGTTATCGGTACACCCGTTATCGTTGTCGCTGCCCGTTATAGCGCTGACGAGTTGGAATTGTATGTTGCGCAAGCTAAGCTGCAGGCAAACAATCAACTCAGTCTCTATCTGCCCAAAGGTCACACGCTACAAGCCGGAGAGTACGTTACAGTTCACCTTGATAACCGCACCGGCGTTGATGAGTTTGATGCGGATCTACGTGTATTTAGAACATCATACAAAGGCAAAGTAACTCAAGTGCACGATGCCCATAGCGTGGATCTTACGGTGCGAGACTTCAGTCTGGTGCACGGTATTTCAGAAGTGCTGGCAGAAAAAGAGCCCGGTTATCGATTCCCCACCGATGGAAGGCCATTACAAGCTTTACCCATCACCCCCATGACCCAGATGCCGGTTTTTGCGAAACAAGCCCATAACAACAAGGTGGGTGTGCTGGTCACTCGCACGGTGGAACAGCCCCATACCACGGTTATGGCATTTCTATCCACCGAAGAGGACGATATCTTTATTATATCGTTTCCATCCACGTTTAAAGTACAAACTCTGCAAAAAGACAATCGCTGCGCTTTTGCTATCGACGAGCGTGCCACTTTCACCTTTGAAAATGTCATTGAATGGAATTACGTACTTATTGATGCTGAAGCGTATGAGGTACCCACAAGCCACCCTTATTACGATGCGATTAAAGCCGAATTCATCAATAAAAACCCGTGGGAAATCGGCTTTTTTGCCAGCCCGGATGTGCGCCTTTATCACTTAAAATGCCTGAGTACGGTGTGTCCTGCCGGCAATCCCAACGGATAAATTGTCAGCAACTCAGGGTTGTAAAAAAGGGGCTAAAAGCCCCCTAAACCATTACTTTTCCAGTTTATCTTGGGTTTTCAGCTCAAAATCGCAGGCCTCATGGCGTTCGTGTAATTGCTCATGCAATTCACCCCAAGTGCGATTCACCATTTTGCCGCGCTGCACAGCAGGACGGGCATCGATCAACTCAGCCCAACGCATTACATGTTCGTATTCCTGAACCTGTAAAAACTCAGCGGCATTGTATAAGCGCCCAAGCACCAGGTTACCCATCCAGGGCCAGATGGCGATATCGGCAATCGTATATTCTTCGCCAGCAACATAAGTATTACAGGCTAATTGTTTATCCAGAACATCCAGCAAGCGTTTGGTTTCCATAGAAAAACGGTTGATGGGATACTCAAATTTTTCTGGCGCATAATTGTAAAAATGGCCAAATCCACCGCCGACACTGGGGGCACTGCCCATTTGCCAGAATAGCCAATTCAGGGTTTCGGTGCGCGCTATGCCAGTCGGTAAAAAGGCACCAAACTTCTCTGCCAGATGCAGTAAAATAGCCCCTGATTCAAATACTCTAAGCTCATCTTTACCGCTTTTATCCAAAAGTGCCGGTATTTTTGAATTGGGGTTAATCTCCACAAAACCACTACTAAACTGGTCGCCTTCACCAATATTGATCAACCAGGCATCGTACTCAGCCTCTTTGACACCCGCTGCCAGTAACTCTTCCAATAGTATCGTTACCTTGGCACCGTTGGGCGTCGCCAGAGAATATAACTGAAAAGGATGTTTACCTTGCGGCAGCGCTTTGTCGTGGGTAGCACCGGAGACAGGACGATTAATGTTGGCGAACGCACCGCCATTACCCGGTTCCCATTTCCAGATGGCTGGAGGTGTATAAGTATCACTCATTTCTTGGCTCCTTTTAGGTTTTTGCCACAATTTAATACTGAACGGTATAAAACATAGCTAACAAGACAGTCCGAAACCAGTTTAGCTTGCAAATTGACTGAAAACGAATTGCTATAACTTATAATTCGGGGGGATGATAGGGATCTGAATTTCTACTTTTAAGCCTGTTGGCTCAACCGGCAATACATCAAAATGGCAATCGCCATCAAACAAGATATGAATACGATCTTTGATATTCTTTAAACCAATCCCCGAAGTTGAAACCTCGTCGGAACTAGTAGATGATAAACTTTGTCTTATCCGGACAATGTCAAACTCTGTTACGGGGCCATTATTAAATACAGTGAGGTATAAGCGATTGGATAATTGTTGCGAACTGATGGCGATCCTGCCGCCCTGTCGCATGTTACCAATACCGTACTTAATGGCATTTTCCACCAGTGGTTGCAGCAACAGCCCAGACACTAACGCGCTCGCTGTCGAGGGTTCAATGTTAATGTCTATTTGCAGTCTTTCCTGAAAGCGCACTTTCTCAATGTCCAGATACAACTGCAGCGCCTCGATTTCTTCTTGTAAAAAAATCAATCGCTCCGGGTCGTTATCTAATGAAAAACGCAAGAAACTCGCTAATTTGGTGAGCATGCGATTAGCGCATTCTTTTTTACCCAACAATACCAGCGTAGAGATAGCGTTTAAGGTATTGAACAGAAAATGCGGATTGATCTGATACCGTAACATTTTTATCTGCGCCACATGAGATAGACGAGAAACCACCATGAGCGCCTCTTGTTTTTGCCGCAAACGAAAGTGGTAATTGATGCTGAAATACAGACAACTCCAAGCGAGGATCATACAAAAGGCATAACCGCTACTACCGAGAAATTTAAGAAATGAAAATTCGATATCTCCCGGCTCAAATACGTTGAATCCGTTAAGTAAATACCAGCTAAGGCTGTTTTTAATAGGCGTCCATATCCCCGCCACCAAAGCACAGGCGAAGACAATCACTAACACCAGAGAACCCAAACTGAGATTCCAACAACGACGATAAAGATAGCGCAATGGCAGAGTTAACAAGGCAGCGGTTAATCCACTGAGAAATAGCATACTCAGCAGGGGAGCCACCTGAAGCTCCAGCTCACCAAAGACAAGATTATCTATACTGAAAATCAGCACATAACATAGCCATCCCAGAACGTGTAACCACCAAAAAGATGGCTTGGATAACTCTTCAAGCACGCCTTGTTCAGTGAACAAATCGTAGCTACGAGCTCCCAGCTTTTGCCATTGTTTAAAAACCACTAAGCCGGCTCCAGTCCCAGCTCTTTAAACAACTCAGCTTTGTAGCTTTGGCCGATCTTCACTTCATCTCCATTAGACAGTTGCAGCAACGAGTAGCGCCCTAACTCACTGTTGATTGAATCAATATGAGATTTGTTAACCACGATACTGCGGTGAACCCTGATAAACTGGCCACTGGCTAACTGCTTCTCCAGACTGGACAAAGACTCCCGGTGCAGCCACACATGATCCGGGCAATGCAATTCCACGTAGTTGGCCGCCCCTTTTATCCAGATAACATCCTTTGCTTTTACAAAGCGAACGGAGCCGATGGATTTAACCGCGATAAGTTTGTCTTGCGCATTGCGATAGCCCAGAACTTGTTTTCGCTCTACCTTGTCCAGCACGTCTCGTAAACGCTGGTTGTCAAATGGTTTCAGCAGATAGTCGGTTGCATTTAAATCAAAGGCCGCTACCGCAAATTCACTGTAAGCCGTAGTAAACACCCAGTTGCAAACCATATTTTTATCCAGCTCTTCTGCCAGGTGAAAACCATTGCCACCAATAATATTGATATCCAGAAAACAGACAGTGGGACGCAACTGTTTGATGAGTTTTAATGATTCATCGTAATGATCTGACTCGGCAATCACCTGCCAATTGGGTTGGGTTTCAATGAACATTCGGATGCGTTCACGCGCCATGGGTTCATCATCCACTATGATGCAAGAAAACATGATTCCTCCGTATACAGCTGAGGCAGTATAGAGAAAATGCTCTTCACCAGAATCAAATTCAGATAAACAGCATTTTTACGAGTTAAACGGCAGGATTTGGTCAAAAAGTCATGCGAAGAAGTGAGAAGATGCCATTGCACCTTCTCACCCAGGGAGATAATACATGCAGGATGTAAACATGTATTCATCGGGTCACTACTCCGACAGTCTTCAAGTTACCAAATCCTCCGATGAGAAAAATAACAAAGTGTCCAGACTACCAAATCGGGGGGTGAATCCCCCGATTTGTGGGATTAAGTGTCGAGCCTAGAACTTAAAGCTGGCACTTAATCTTACATAACGAGGTGTCTGGTATTGGCGCGGTGAACCAAAGCGTGCATCAGACTCTCCTGCACCGCGAATGGGTATCGCACCATGCCATAGTCCCACGTCTTCGCCACGTACCTCGGCGCGCTCCCATACAGTGACAGGATTGACTGAATTAAACAGATTAAAGACATCCGCGCGGAAACTGACCTCAGCATCAAAGATTTCAGTGGTGTAAATGGCACTGGCATCAAGACTAAAGGTAGAAGGCAGATTACCCCACGAACCCCGAGGCGAAGGTTCGCCGTTGCGATAGAAGGACAAGGCACCATAGTAAGTTGCAATTACGTCTTCAAAAGAAGAGTCTTCATTGGCCGGGAAATACCCCGTCGCGTTTCTCGGACGCCCGGATTGGTAACGCGCAGTTAAACCTACCACCAGGTCTTCAGTGACGGCATAAGAACCAAACGCATTGAATTGATGGCGTCTGTCCGTCGGTAAATCACCGTAGGAATGATCCACAAGGCCTGGATAGTCATAGTTGATGGTGATACCCGCATCTTCCTGCTGCAGATCGGAATTAACCAACCCTTCGTGATTACCGTATACATGTGACCAGGTGTAGGCCATGTTTAAAGACCAGAGATCATCCCAGGCGCGATCGAAGGTAATAGTCGCCGCGTAATACTTGCGCTCAATTTCTGGTAGGCGGAAGTAGTCTTTATCAATCACATATTCACCGAATGGAATTGGGCCATCTGACACTTCGTTACCAAACACATCAACGACGCGATCCGGGTCGATGTTAATGGTGACATCCTTACCCGGGTTAAGCAGTAAATAGCCACATAAGCCAGGGCCACACCCACTGCCAAAGTTGTCATTGAAATAAGCGTTGAGGGCACCTTCGGCATCAGTATCTTCAAAGCCTTGCCCTAAATCGCGCGCGGTTAAGTGAATACCCATGGTCCATTTGTCATTCAAGCGCTTTTCATAGCCCAGCATGAGTTCGTCCATATACATAGGGTCGAGATCGTTATCCGCCAGTGAGCGAGGATCTCCGGGTACACCGTCATCAAAGGTAGTGCGGCTGCCAATTTCATCCCCCAAAATTGGGATGTTATTGCTATCCAAACCGAGAAACTCAAAGGTATCTTCGTAGTTTAATTCGGCACCTGCCAAACGCACGTTGGTTTGACCCGGTACCGGAAGATAATAACGCCCATAATTTGCGTAGAGCTTAGAGTCGCCATCACCAAAGATATCCCAGGTGGCGCCTAAACGCGGGGCTAGCTGGTCAGTGATATTGATAAATTCTTCACCAGAAATATTAAAGCTCTTATAGCTGTCGTTGCGCACGCCTAAATTTAAAACGATATCATCGGTTACTTGCCAGGTATCGGTGATATACCAAGCATAACTTTCGGTTTTAAAGGTCCCTCGGTTAACATATACATCCCGCACAACTGTGTTATTGGTGGGATTTATGTCATAGCCGTAGTTATTAGGTCCGGCATTAGACGTGTCTTCGAAGAACTCAAACTCCTCTCGGTCTACACCCAATCTAAAGGTGTGATCTCCCCAATAATAGTCAATATCCAGACGTAGCATCTTACGTTCAGTTTCTTCCAGCGACGGATCGGCACTCCATTCGTTGATAACGTCAGACTCCTGAGAAACCCGATTAGCGATCACGTCTGGCAAAGTCGAACCTGCAGATTCATTGATTCCGTATTGCGCCGAGATGGTTAGATCATCGGTGATCACCCCAGTGTATTTCAGTGCCGTTGTTTCACCCCCCCACTCGTAAGTAAAGCCTCCGGTACGAGCTCCGGTTTGCAATGTTTCACTGTCCAGAGCATAGGTCTCAACCACTTCATCATCAGAGTCGTTGAAGTAAGTCAGTTCCAGAATGTGATTATCGGTGATATACCAATCCAGCTTGCCACCAAAAAACGGGTCGCTTTGCTCACGAATTTGATACTGTGAAGTTCGCGCCGCTGGACTGCCTTTAAACTCAATATCACGGGCACTGTATAAGGCGTAGAAAAACAAGGTATCTTCTATGATGGCACCGCTAGCCCACACATCGCCGATCATGTTCTTTTCTTCATCAATGGAGTTAATGCGGTAATAGTTACCGTCACTGCGGAAAGAGTCGGGAGAACTTTCCTTCAAGCTTTCCGGCTCCCAAAAAAGGTTGCCACCGAAATGAAAATCATTACTGCCGGACTTGGTATTGGCGACGATCACTCCCCCCAGAGAACGACCGTATTCTGCCGAATAGCCACCGGTTTTAATTTCGAAATCTTTATACATTTCAAAGGGAACTACAGACGCTCCGAGGCCACGGCGACCATCGGTGATATTCATGCCGTTCACGTAAAAAATGTTTTCTGCCGGTCCTGCACCGCCGATTTGTACCAACGGAGTACGGGAGCTGAGACTTTCATCCCCCAAAGAGGCTGAAGGCGCTAATAGCGCAACTGAAGTAATATCCCGAGCTACCGGAATTCTGCCAATTTGCTCCTGATCCAATAGCAAACTAGTGCCAGATGAAGTTGGATCAAATCCTGCCACGGTAGTACCTAACACTTGAATGCGTTCCGTACTATCTGCTTGTAAAACCGGATTGATCACGGTTTTATCACCCAATCTGACGCTGATTTCACCTTGATAGGTACTAAACCCATTTTTACTGGCAGACACTTTATAGGTACCAGTAGGCAGCAGCGGGAAACGATAGCTACCACTATCATCGGTTTCAAATGTTCTGGACAGACCGGTTGCCACATTTTCAACGGTTATGATTACTGATTGCAATGGAGCCCCGGATTCTGTCGTTGCTTTACCTGTTAAGAATCCCTGAGAGGAATCTGCAAGTACAGGTAATGATGTACTCAAAGACGCAGCCACAGCGAGTGCCACTAAACGTCTATTTAGTCTTTTATTGTGCATAGTTTTAATCCAATTGTTGTTATCTTGTGTGCAGATGCGCTTTGCGCACTAACTTGAAGAAGTTATCAAAAGGACCAGGCCACCGATCAGGTGAGGGATAAACCTCACTTTTGAGGTGCTCAACTCCACAAAATAGAGAACAAAGCCCGCAGCTTTTGGGTTTAAAAAAATGCAAAAAGCGCTAGTATTAAGAAAAGTCATCTGACTGAGCAAAGGATGCGAATTTTTTCATTACTGACGGTATATATGCTTTTGTTGCTGCCGTGCACCGGGCTGGCCGCCAGCCTGTTTTCTCAGGGCGACTTGTATTTTGATACCGTAGCCAATCACCGCGACATTCCCGATGGGATAGTGACGTCTATAGCGCAAGACCAGCAAGGGTTTATTTGGTTAGGCACACAGCAAGGGGCCGTGCGCTTTGACGGCTATAATTTTGTGCAGTTTAAACACGAAGCAGACGATAGTAATTCCCTGGCTGGCAATTACATTCGTACTATATGGAGTGCGCCAGACGGCAAACTCTGGTTCGGCACATTCAGTGATGGCATATCAGTACTGAACCCTAAAAACCAGACTTTTGAGCATTTTGATTTTAGTAACCCTAGTGATGAGCGCAATGGCAACTCCATTCGCGCCATTGTGGGGGAAGCGAGTCATCGGGTATGGGTAGCCAGTAATCAGGCACTTAGCTACCTCAACCCCTACAGTAAAAAAGTTGTCACTATCAGACGCATTACTGGCTGTGATGCCGTTTATCGTGATCAAAGTCCCAGAAGCCTGTTACTGGATGCCTCAGGTGGACTCTGGTTGGGCACACAAAATGGTTTGTGTCGCATCAACCTGCCCAATGATGACTTCAGGGAAAACACCTTATCTGGCCGCAGCTTTCCAGTATTTGATGGGCAGCAAATTCACACTATGCTGCGCGCTGACAATCAACACATTTATTTGGGTACGCTGCAAAGCGGACTTGCCAGTTTTAACGTCCATACTGAAGAAGTAAAATGGCTCACTCATAAAGAAGGTCAGCTGGGCCATCCTTGGGTGGTATCTATGGTTAAGGACAACAATGAGCAAGTTTGGGTGGGAACCCTGGATGGCGGCATCAGTATTGTCACCGTTGAAAACTTTAGCATCCACAAGCAAATACGCCACGACCGCAGCATCAATAACAGCATTAATCAGAATAATATTGGTGCGCTGTATAAAGACCGCACGGGACTTATTTGGATAGGGACTTGGGGCGCGGGACTTAACTTGTTTAATCCTCAAAACGACAGTATTCGCACAATAAGACACTCACCCTATCAAGAGTCCATAAAAAGCGCCCGTATCAGAGCCATCACCGAGACCGATAACGGTGAAATATGGATAGGTTACAGTCAGAAAGGTTTATCAAAAATCAATGCTAAAACCGGCCAGATAACTCATATTGAAGCAGAACCAAACATCAGCGGAGGATTACCTGATGGAGACATTTTATCTTTGCTTCACACTGAAAACGGTGAAGTTTGGGTAGGTTCAAGACGCAAAGGCTTGTATCGCTTTGATGCCAAGCAAAAACGTTTTTTCAGTTATCCAGACGCGCATGAAGCGGGGTTAAAAACCATTACAGCCATGGCTCAAGACCATAAAAATCGACTTTGGGTGGGTTCCACAAGAGGAGTATGGTTCGCGAATCTTCGGGAAAAAACACTGCATAGCCTTGAAGAGTTTAGCAATTATGCACCGCTGCAAGGCCGCATCACTTACACCCTCGCCTGGCAAGAACCCAATAACCTATGGGTAGGTACTGATGATGGCTTATTTCACATTAACCCGGACAGCAAAACGGTCACCTTAATTGACAGTGAAAAACAAACAAACAGTGCCTTATCTGATAATGGCATCAACAGTTTACATACCGATCAAAACAATCAATTGTGGGTAGCTACGGAAAGTGGCTTAGACAAACTGGAGAGCTGGGATGGCCAATTCGCCCGGTTCGTCAGCATCAACAAACAACTACAAATAGACCCTGATTATACCGCCAACATCATGGTGGATCAGCAATCGCGGATTTGGCACTATAAGGGAATTTACGACCTTCCCAATAATATCGCGGCAGATTTAAGTAACAGTAATGAATGGGACATAGGTACCATCTGGCTCGGCTCTCAGGAAATGACCGACTCAGGTACGCTGATCTTTGGTGGCAATGAAGGTCTGCTGCTCATCAATCCGGACAGATTTAGTAATCAACGCATTGAGCCTGGTCTGGTGATTACTTACGTCGAAGTAGACAATAAAGCATTATCTTTCGACCTGAATGAACCATTGCAGCTGTTACCTGATACCAAGAGCTTCTCAATGGAATTCGCAGCGCTGGACTATACCAGTTCAGGCGATCTGGACTATCGTTGGCGCTTACAGGGCTTCGATGAGCAATGGCAATACGCCAGTGCCGACAACCGCCGTGCCACTTACACCAACTTGCCACCTGGGAGATACCAACTCATTATACAGAGCACGAACAGCAAAGGTGAATGGCTGGATAATGACATCTCTGTCACTGTGATTAATCCACCCGCTTGGTTTGAAACCCTATGGTTTTATGCCGTTTTGCTGGCAGTTTTCACCTTCTTGATGTGGCGACTGTTTATCTTGCGCACTCATCACCTGGTGAGACAAAAGCGTAAACTCGACCAACAAATCAGCCAAAAAACCCAGGAGCTCACCCAAGCAAACCTTGATAAAGATCGCATTATGTCTATCGTTGCCCATGATATTAACAACAAAATTTCGATTGGATTAGGGTATCTTGATCTTATGCAAATCGCAGGGAACAAACTCAGCCCTGAGGAAGGACAAAAATACCTTAGACAAGCTATTCAGGCGGGTCAAGGTTGTGCTTCACTCGTTGAAGAGTTGCGAGATTACGGCAAACTCAGTAATGAAAGTGACAATATCACACTCAAAACTACCAACCTGATTAAAGCTCTGGAAAAAATTGTCGAGAGTCATCAACCCAAAGCACTCACCAAGAAAATCCAACTGACTTTGGAGTATGAGAGAGAAGTGTTGTTTTGCGATCTTCACCAGGCGAAGTTTTCTCGCGTCATAGAAAACTTACTGAGCAACGCCATCAAATTCTCCTATGAAGGACAAGTGGTTAGTGTAAAAGTAGTCACCCGGGATAAGCAGGCTTTGATCGCGGTGCGTGATGAGGGAGTTGGTATCCCGGAAGAAATTCACTCTCAGCTTTTTTCAGCGTTTACCAATGTCGGCAGAAAAGGTACTCAAAATGAAAAATCAACCGGACTGGGTCTCTACATAGTGAAAAAATTGGTACAACAACACCGCGGTAAAGTCTGGTTTGAATCTGTCGAAGGCAAAGGTAGCTGCTTTTATGTCCTGCTACCCCTCACTGATTAATACTTTGGTTGTAGCACGGCCTTAAAAAAGTGGAATAACGTTGCATTCACCTGGTAAAAGGTTAAATTAATCTAAGTAATCTGAACAATATATAGAAGAACAAATGATAGTACTTGCCTCTACCCATCAAAGCACGCTGGACGAGAACCGCCACTTGCGCATGCAATTACAGGAATTGGAAAATTCCCTGGCCGCTTTGGAAAAAGAAAACCGCGATTTAAAAGAAGAACTTTACGCTAAAAAAGATGTGGAAAGCCACTACGAAGCTGATCTAGTCAAATGCATGAGCATGTCATTGAAACAGGTGGAAGGTATCAGAGAAACGGTACTAGGCGCCTTTCAGCGCGTGGACGAAGAATCTCAGTCGATTGCAAAAGTCAGTGAGTTATTCGACACCTCTACTAGTTCGTTAGCCAGCATCGTGACCTCAATGGAAGATATGGGCAACAAGATGGGTGGTATGAGTAACAGCATCAATGGTTTGTCTGAAAAAGCCGACAGCATTAACAAATTTGTTTCCACCATTACCAGTATCTCCGACCAAACTAACTTGCTCGCTCTTAATGCCGCCATTGAGGCAGCGCGTGCCGGCGACGCGGGTCGTGGCTTTAGCGTAGTAGCAGACGAAGTGCGCAGTCTGGCCACCGAAACCAATAAATCAGCCAGTGAAGTCGCCGACTTAGTTACCAACATTATCAGCTCCACCAAATATGCAGTAAGTGCCGTGGATGAGCTACAAGGTAACAATGAAAACCTGTCAGATGGTGTCTCAGAATTAAATGAGAACTACTCGTCTATTGTGGCCTGCTGTGACTCCATGAAAGTAGCTATTTCCGACACCACCCACCGCACATTTATCCAGACGGTGAAACTAGATCATATCGTTTGGAAAGCCGACGTCTATGCAGTACTGCAAGGTCAGAGTAATAAAGAAATTGGTAGCTTTGCCGACCACACAAGTTGCCGCTTGGGCAAATGGTATCAAAGCAGTGGCAGGGAAATCTTTGGTCGCAGCAAAACCTTTAGTGATTTGGACAGTCCACATGCCGAAGTTCACAAATCAGGTGTTGCTGCAATGCGCGAAGCACAGCAGGGCAATCAAGATGCTGCAATGCGCCATCTACAGAAAATGGAAAGTGCCAGTGAACGGGTTTTACAGCTGTTAGACCAGCTGTGTAACGAATGGAAAGATTAACTGACTTTAATAACTAGAGCTTAAAACCGGGTTCATCAGGGGTGAGTGTTTTCGCCCCTTGACCTCGCTCAGCTATCCACTGCATCTGCACCTTCTTTAACGCGGGTAGTACTGAAAACAGCGAAACGCTAATGTCTCCGAACTCGCCGCTATCACACAGTAATTCATATTCCATTGTGACAGAAGCATGCTGTGAGTCATGGTCATGGTCATGGTCATGGTCATGGTCATGGTCATGGTCATGGTCATGGTCATGGTCATGGTCATGGTCATGGTCATCATGATGATGGGCGGATTGCTCGGACGCCTCAACTGTGCCTGATTGCCACGAATAACTTACTTGTACTTGTTGTGCGTCACATTGAGCAGGTGTGGTCTCTAACCAGGCAGTATTTTTTAGTTGGCTAACCACCTGATTTAGCTTTAGCTTATCTTCAGCATCTACTGGCTGATACTCAAAAGAAACAAGGTTTGCCAGCGGTGATTCAAGCCGCACTGCCAACGTCGCTCCCTGTTGTACTAATTGTAGCTGCAGCTCACCGTGTACATGGCTATCTGCAGCGGTAGCGGACAAAGACAAGAATGAAGTCGCAGCCACCAATCCAGCTCTTTTGGTATATCGACTGAATTTCGCCATAATGAGTTTGGTAAGTTCAGGAAGGTTGCATTTCTGACAAACGGCGATTCATCTGATGGGCATATATGAGAATTCCACCGCCAATTACCGTCAAAATGGTTTCCAGAACATGCAAATGCCAGATAAGCTCAAGCATTAATGAAATAGTCAGCAAGGCCATACCTATAACACCATATACTAGCGGCTGGTTATTACCATGCTGACGTTTAGCGTGTGGGAAACTCAGTGTCGCCACCAACAAAACAGGCAAGAAGAAAATAAGGTGAATCTCAGAAGAATGCCATGTAGCTGAGACAAGACCGGTGCCACCAAGCAACAACAACACGGCGCTAAGCACGCAATGTATAATGCATAAACTTGATAAAATAGTACCGATAATATCGCGCACAGCCAACCTCACCTCAACAAATGGAGGGTGATAGTATAACATTTCAGGATTTTCGCAACTAAATTTTGAACAAAATAGCGGCGTTCACTCTTGATTTCGCTCCATCTCTGGCGCGAAGCCTCGCTCTGTTTAAGTATTACATTTTTTTCATCTAAGCCCTCAATCTGATCCTCCTCCCCCCCCAACAACTACTAGATAACGGATAAACAAAAAAAGAGAGTGTAATGCGTATCTTGGTAGTTGAAGACGACAGTGCCGTAGCGGGATTTTTAAACAAAGGGTTAGCGGAGTCTGGCCACAATGTTGACGTTGCCTCAGAGGGTAAGCAGGGCTTGTTTTTAGCCACCACTGAACAATACGACGCGATAGTATTAGACAGAATGCTACCCGGAGTGGATGGCATCACCATTCTAAATACCTTAAGGGCCTCTGAGATAAAGACGCCGGTGCTAATCTTAAGTGCAAAAAACAAAGTCGATGACAAGGTAAAAGGCCTGCGCAGTGGTGCCGACGACTACCTGACCAAACCCTTTGCTTTCGAGGAATTATTGGCTCGCCTGGATATTCTGGTGGCCAGGAGCATGCAAACCGATGTTAAGGATACCAAGCTTCGCGCCTTTGACCTTGAGCTGGACCTGTTAACCAGAGAGGTTAATCGCGGCACGCAAAATATTGAGCTGCAATCAAAAGAGTTTCGCCTTTTGGAATACATGTTGCGCAACAAAGGCCAGGTGATAACGCGTACCATGCTACTTGAACACGTCTGGGATTATCACTTTGATCCACAAACTAATGTTATAGACGTGCACATCAGTCGTTTGCGACAAAAAATTGATAAAGGCTTTGAACACAGCATTATAGAAACCATACGCGGCGCAGGCTACCGCATACCCACTGAGAGTTGAGCGCGATTTGAGAACAGTCAAATTTATCACCAGTTCCAGCTTTATTGTGGGAAGCTTATTCAGCCTGATGCTGGCAATTGGACTGTACTTAGCCAATTCCTACTTCACCACTATCACCGAATACACTTTGCAGCAGACTCCGGACATGCAAGCTATCCAGCAGATATCCAAACGTTACACCCTGCTGATGATGGCAGTATTGGGTAGTGTTGTACTGCTCAGTTTTGTCATCGCCTGGTACGTGGTTAATCGCATTAACCGTATGTCTAACACCATTAACGATATTATGAATACTGGCAACCTAAGTGCCCGACTGGAAGTGGACAGCAGTTGGGACGACCTGAGCAAATTGTCACTGGTCACCAATCGTATGTTACAAGCTCTGGAAACCATGGTGAACGACGTTAAATCGGTTTCAGACAACATTGCTCATGATTTACGAACGCCACTAACAAGGCTACGCGCTGACATAGAATTGAGCGCCGATAACGGTCACAAGCATCAGTTGCTGGCAGAGGTCGATAACATACTAACTATATTTAACAGTCTATTGCGTATCGCTGATATCGAAGCTGAAAAACAGGTATCCGCATTTAAAACCCATGATTTAGCGAGAATTGTGGATGATATTGTCAGTTTTTATGAAGCCCTGGCCGAAGAGAAACACATCAGTATTACCCTGCAAACCAAACCTGTGGAATTGCTGTGTGAGCGAAATTTAGTTTTCCAGGCTCTGGCCAACGTCATCGATAATGCCATTAAATTCACCCCTGAAAATGGTCGCATCCACATACACCTAACAGTACAAAAAGACGCGGTAAAAATAACCATTTGCGACACAGGTCCCGGTGTACCCAAGCATCTGAGGGACAAGATTAGTCAAAGACTGTTCCGAGTTGAGCACAGCCGCTCAGCTCCCGGCAACGGTCTTGGCCTGGCCTTGGTGGCTGCAGTGATGCAGCTGCACGGGGGGAGTCTGTCATTCAAAGATGCCTGTAACGAGCCAGAAAACCTCCCGGGGTTGTGCAGCATTCTAAATTTCCCTCGATAATACAGCCCTGCTGAGTCAGGTTACAAAGCTTTAACCGAAAAGATAGTATCTGGTTAGTTTGAATAGCTTATGGTGTGGCGACTTACATAAAGGAGCAACACCATGAAACGCCAGTTATTTATATTCACTATAGGCCTGACATCCCTTCACGCTCTGGCTGATAATGCCAGCTGGTATGTGAAACCTTACCTGGGACTGAGTAGTATTTCAGACCAACAAGGCACGCTAGTGCAAGCAGCCAATAATACAGACATAACCACAAACACAGACAGTGGTTTCACCAGTGGCATTGCATTGGGATATCAATACAATGCGCATTATTCTGCAGAGTTAGGCTGGGAATACCGCAGCAGCGATACAGACAGTCAATTAAGTGCAAACGACAACAGCTACGGTGGCAACTATGCTTCCAGCTTGTTTTTTCTCAATGGTTTTTACCACCTTGCCTCTTCATCAGATTGGACACCTTATGTGGGTGCAGGACTCGCTTGGGTACAAGAAGTCGATCTTGATCTTGAACTCAATGGCACCGAGCAGTCTTATTCGGGTGATGGCGACACAGGTTACCAACTGATGCTAGGTGTGGATTACGCCATTGGCTCGCAGTGGCAGGCGAATGCTGAGCTTCGCTATTTGACCATTGGCGATATTGACCTTCAAGGAGAAGAGAATGCAACAGGTGAGCTGCGGGGCTTTGATTACGACCCAATGACCCTGAGTGTGGCATTAAAATATCGTTTTTAATTGCGAAAAGATGGCCAGGTAGTGGTATACGAAGTGATTGCAATTCCCTCAAATACGACTATTCTGGTTACACTTTTTTGCCTGATTATCCTACAGGAATGGCATGCCCTATCAGATAGTTGTTGAAAACAAAATACTCAAGGTTGTGTTTAGCGAGCGCGTGGTTACCGAAGATCTGATAGCCCTGGATAAGGAGATTTTTGAGCATTGGTCTGACGCGGAATGTGTGGGCCATATCTACGACTATCGGCAGGTAGAGACCGTAGGCTTTAGTGATGAGGAAATACGACAAATCGCGTTGCTTGATAAAAACGAATCATTTGTTCAGGGCCCACTAAAAATCGCCATCATAGTCACCGAGGAAAGTATTGCCCGATACTCGAGGGTTTATGTAGAAGGTTTACAAGGGTCTGATTGGCAAGCGGCTATTTTCGAAGATGAAGATGCCGCCAACGCTTTCATTTTGACGTGATCTGAGAGGCCTGAAAATCCGTTAAAGCGCACACCCCTTGTTAAAAAAGAGAAGTGAACCATGAAATCCTGGACCCGCGCTGATATACAGGCAATGCAGCAGCGCTATCGAGCCATGTTTATTAACTCCCTGTCAGGCTTTAAGAGCGCCAATCTAGTGGGCACCACCGACGCCAATGGCAACGAGAACTTGTGTATCGTCAGCTCGGTGTTTCACATTGGTGCCGATCCCGCGTTAATGGGTATGATTACCCGCCCACAAAGCGTTCGACGAGATTCCGTGGCCAACATCAAAGCCACTGGTTACTACACTCTAAATCAGGTTAACACGGATATAGTCGTCGCAGCTCACCAGACGTCTGCACGCTACGAAGCAGATATCAGTGAATTCACCGAAACGGGATTAACAGCCCACTATGAACCGGGATTTGTGGCCCCTTTCGTAGCAGAAAGCCAACTGCGTATCGGATTGAAACTGGTAGAAACCAAGCTACTGGAAATTAATCAAACAGAACTGATTATTGGTGAAATAATGCTGGTTCAAAGTAAAGAGTCTGCGCTGGAGCCCGATGGTAGTATCGACATAGAGCAACTCAATAGTGTTGCCATATCGGGACTGGATCGTTACCACTCAACGCAAAAAATCACCCGTCTAAGCTATGCCAAACCACATAGCCAACCCGAAGAGCTGTTGTTTGACACTCCAGACCAAACATCGCAGGAGTAATCCAGAAGCGCTATGCAGGGAAGTGAATCGCCAGGTCAGCACGCCCTACTGGAAAGATGTATCGCACACTGTCAATCCTTGCTGGCAAATTGGCAATTAACACCGCGGGTACATTTCGAACTGGAAGGCATGTGTATTATGCCACGGGCGCAGATCTTGGATTTGCGGCGTCTCAATCAACAGCTTGCTCAGCAGTGCATCCCAGGTGAGGTAAAACCCGAATATTGGCCGGGACAATGGGAATATGTTTCCCTTCTAGCTGGGCAAACGCCACTGCAAGAGGCGCGATACATTGCGCGATTAAAACAGTTATTACCCAATCTCATGCTGCAACAAGGCGCTCAAGAGGTGTTGTTGAAACCCGTGGTTTGGCATGGCTCTGATATCCGCTATGTCGCCGGTTCCAGTACACTTTTTGCCAGACACAGCGGTTCTGTGCATATCCCCAATGCGATACAAGTCAATGTCAGTGTGGCTGACGTTAATGGCAATAATAAGTTACCCGACAGTGGTTTAGGAGAATGGATACAATATCACCTGCTACAAAACAGCTACGCCTGTAGTGTCTTGTACCTTCCAGAGGAAGAAGCTTTTCAGCGTCTGAAACTGCGCACTGAGTTTGGTCTTGACGCCGAATTAAGCTCTCCGTGGGAACTTTCCGGTGGCTATCAGGGCAGCATTGCCTTATACAAAGAAAAAGGCAAACACGACCAGCCCCTGAATCCCAAACCACTGATACTAGGGGCACAAAAACAGCCCTTGTGTTGGAATAATGATTGGCAAAAAGCCTGCAGGATAGAGCATCGACTGGGCGCAACCAGTAAAAATTATGATCCTTTTGTTAACGTGCTGTTTATCTTACTCAATATATTAGATGCAGTAGTATCTTGGCAGTCGGGTGAATGTGCCCCCACAACTAAGCACCGCTCACTACCGGCAAGTTTGGCAGATTCCCCTGATGGGATTGGCGCATTGAGACTGTTTCAGGAGGACAGTTGGTTTGCCAGCAGCATAGATAACTACTGTCAAAATCTGACCATACCCGAGATATCCTCGTTAGGGCAGCATGTAAAACAAAACTATCTGAAAGGATTTCACCCCAAAATCCTTTCCTGACATTAAGACCGCGCAAAACGCTAAGGAGTTAATATGTGCAAACAACTACTGACACTGAGTAAACCGCCTTTCTTAAGCGGTGGAACAGTGGAACAAAAACGCGCACATTTGAAAACTTACTTCCGGGAAACATGGGAGTTGTACGAATCATTGTTTAGCTTGATCAAACGTGATGAAGCT
The DNA here is from genome assembly GCF_036322805.1 of Planctobacterium marinum. GTDB lineage: Bacteria > Pseudomonadota > Gammaproteobacteria > Enterobacterales > Alteromonadaceae > Planctobacterium > Planctobacterium marinum_A. The sequence goes on from NZ_AP027272.1 coordinate 4,658,472, forward strand.
TACTTCCTTCGCCCCGAGCCCTTGCGTCATCCGCTGATTTTTTACTATGGTCACACAGCGGTTTTCTATATCAATAAATTGATTCTTGGCAAATTTATACCAGAGCGCATAGCTCCGCACCTGGAGTCTATTTGCGCGGTGGGTGTGGATGAAATGTCATGGGATGATCTCAAACCCGACAATTATCAGTGGCCTGATGTTGACGAAGTTCGAGCTTATCGCAATAGGGTTAAAGCACAAATCTTAGATCTGATTGACAACATGCCTTTAGAATTGCCCATTCGACAAGACTCCTTGGCCTGGATTGTCTTGATGGGTATTGAACACGAGCGCATTCACATAGAGACCTCTTCAGTGATCATGCGCATGCTGGATTTAAAGTACCTGAAAGCGCATGACGATTGGAAGGCCTGTACCGAAGTGGGTAATGCTCCAGAAAATGAATTGCGACAGGTATCCGGTAAATCGCTGGTATTGGGTAAAACCGAAAGAAACGATACTTACGGTTGGGACAACGAATTCGGCGAACTTCCTGTTGAAGTTGAAGATTTTGAGGCCAGCAAGTACCTGGTATCGAATGGCGAGTTTTTACATTTTATTGAGGCCGGCGGTTATCAAACACCTGACTTGTGGACTGAGGAAGGGCAGAGTTGGCTGAGTTTCACTAAAGCTGAAATGCCCCGGTTCTGGCACTACCGCGACGGCCAATATTGGCAACGCAATCTGCTGCAAGAGATCCCATTGCCACTGAACTGGCCTGTAGAGGTTAACTACCTGGAAGCTAAAGCTTTTTGTAACTGGAAGAACCAGCAAAGCGAGCAATTTATTCGTTTACCTACCGAAGCCGAGTGGCAGGTAATGCGAGATTCACTGGATACCGATCTGCCTTTCTGGGCCGTGGCACCGGGTAATATTAATCTTGAGCACTTCGCGTCCTCTTGCCCGGTGAACAGCTTCAAGCAAGGCGACTTTTTTGACATTTTGGGCAACGTCTGGCAATGGACAGAAAGCCCGATAGACGCTTTTGAGGGCTTTAAAGTACATCCACTGTATGACGACTTTTCAACCCCGACATTCGATGGGCAACACAACCTCATCAAAGGCGGCTCTTGGATTTCCACTGGCAATGAAGCCACCCGAGACTCCCGCTATGCTTTTCGCAGACACTTTTTTCAACACGCCGGATTTCGTTACGTGGCCAGTCAAAGTGAATCGGTACCCATAACACCGGTGAATTGCTACGAGACCCAACCAGACATCAGTCAGATGCTGCACCACCACTACAATGCACAACTAAGCAGAAACAATGATCTGGTGCATCTGGCGGAGTTAGTGGCGAGCCATTGCTCTAATGCATCTAAGGTATTAGATTTAGGTTGTGGCACCGGGCGTTTGAGCTTTGAACTGGCCCGCTATGTAGCTCATGTTGACGGTATCGATTTGACTGCCCGACACATTCAACATGCCTTACACTTCAAAGAACAACAACAGCTGCGTTACGCCATGCCAGTAGAAGGCGAGTTGCTGTCTTATCACGAGGTGGTGCCGGAAGATCTCGATTTAAATGACACGCTACTCAACAAGGTGAACTTTGTACAAGGAGATGGACACAACCTGAAACCGCAATTCACCGATTATGATGTCATTGTTTGTCACCGGGTTATTGATGCGGTATATCACCCTGAGCAATTCCTTAAAAGTGTATTAACCCGGCTAAACCAAAACGGCTTGTTGCTGCTCTCCAGTGACTGGCAATGGCAGGAGAATGGCTTAGCCAAAGACAAGTGGTTAGGCGGATTCAAAAAAGATGGAGAGAGCCAAACCAGCGCAGAGGGCGTTGTACAACTTTTATCTGAGCAATGTGACCTGGTATCTCAAAGCCAACTGGAAACACGGTTTCAATATTGCTCGAGAAAAACAGCATTAATACAAAATGACGTTATGCTGTGGCGCAAAAAATAACTGCTCACAATTTTTCTTTCCAGAACGACTTCAATTAAAGGTAACCTTACAAGGTTACCTTTTGGCTATGGAGCGCAACCGATTTGAAGCAACTTTACCCCGCCATTGAACCCTACCGACAAGAAAAGCTTAAAGTGTCTGAACTACACCTGATACATTTTGAAGAAGCTGGCAACCCGAATGGACAAGCGGCGTTGTTTTTACATGGTGGACCGGGTCTGGGGATTTTGCCTGTTTATCGACGCTTTTTTGATGCGCAGCACTATCGTATTATTTTGCCAGACCAACGCGGTGCGGGCCGAAGTAGGCCCTATGCAGAACTTGAGGAAAATGAAACCTGGCATATTGTCGAAGACCTGGAAAAGCTACGTAAGCATCTTGGCATCGAGCGCTGGTTGGTGATGAGTGGCAGCTGGGGCAGCCTGTTGGCCCTCTGTTACGCCATCAAATATCCCGAGGCAATCTCAGGTTTGATCCTCAGAGGCGTTTTTTTGGGCCGCGGCAAAGATATAGATTGGGTCTATGGTGGAGTGGGTACAGCTCAGATTTTCCCGGAGCAATGGGCAAAATTTAAAGCGCCATTTAAAGAATCCCCGGACCAAGACATTGTCGCTAAATACTATGAAGTTCTGTCTGGTGACGATAAAGAGCGAGCTAAAAAGTTAGCCTTAATTTGGGCCAGCTACGGTGCTAATACCATGACCCTGTTACCCAACTCCCAATCCAGCAGAGACATTACCGCCACGGATAAAATGCTGGCATTAGCGCGCACCGAGTGCCATTTCGCACAGCACAACTTTTTCCTGCCTGATGACAACTATGTACTGGATAATGTGCATAGATTGCAGTCCATCCCAACTCACATAGTGCACGGCCGCTATGATGCCATTTGCCCGGTGGGTACAGCGTGGGATTTGCATCAACAATTGCCCCATAGTCATCTGCATATTGTCGCAGATGGTGCCCACATTCCCACAGAGCCAGGTATGGTGGATAAACTCATCGCCATTAGCGATGAAATGAAAACCTAATAAATTACTATAAGATTAAATAAGTTTAACTGACCCAATCCTGTTTCCGCTGCGTAATTCATTACAAGTCAACATTGTTGAGAATTGCCATGAAACAGATTTTGATCACCGGAGCTTCCTCGGGCATCGGTGAACAGTTAGCAAAAGATTATGCCAACCAAGGGTGGCGGGTATATGCCTGTGGCCGCAACAGTGAAAAGTTGCAAGCGTTACAAAATAAAACCTCCAACTTGCAGGCATTGGCGTTTGACGTCACGGAGCCAGAGCAGATTGTTCAGGCGGCCTCTCAGATTGAGGGACAGTTGGATCTGTTGCTGCTCAACGCTGGCAACTGTGAGTATATAGACGATCCTTTGCACTTCGACGGGGCGCTTTTTGAGCGGGTTATCAAAGTTAATCTGGTGGCCATCGGCTACTGTCTTGAAACCCTGCTGCCAAAAGTGCGTTCTGGTGGCCAATTAGCCATCGTTAGCTCCAGTGCCGCCTATTTGCCTTTTCCTCGTGCTTCAGCCTACGGCACCTCAAAAGCGGGAGCCAGCTACCTGGCGAAAACCCTGGCCATTGAGTTAAAGCCCCACAATATCGATGTTAGTTTGATAAGTCCCGGCTTCGTAAAAACACCACTTACTGATAAAAATGATTTCGAAATGCCCATGCAGGTCAGTGTCGATTTCGCATCTAACGCTATTATTAAAGGGTTGGCTAAACGCAAAAGTGAAGTGCACTTTCCTTCTCGTTTTACTTTCTTTTTGAAGCTGCTGGCAGCGCTCCCGGCACCCATCTGGAAAAGTATCGCGCGTAAAATGTTGCCATCAGCTCAGCCACAATCTTAACGGAGAACCCCATGGAACAAATACAAACAACTGAAAATCTGACTCGCTCCCGCACCACTGAGTTCTATCAATCAATGGTATTTAAGATTTTGACTGAAGCACGTATCGGCCGGCTCACCATGAAGATTGGCGAAGAGAGTTACGGGTTTGGCGATGCAAACTCAGAGCTCCAAGCTGAGGTAGTTGTATACGACCGTCAGATATTTAAAACCCTCATGTTCAAGGGCAGTATCGGTATAGCAGAAGATTATGTGGCCGGAAAATGGCATTCACCGGACCTCACTCGTGTTATTGAATTTTTCGTGGCAAACCAGGACTCCTTAGATGCGGTTGAAAGCAAGTTCGGTCCGTTGGTGCGATTGGGCTATTTCTTCAAAAAATTCAAAAATCGCAACAACGTTGCTCAAGCCAAAAAGAATATCCTGGCGCATTATGATTTAGGTAACCACCTGTATAAACGCTTCTTAGACAGCAACATGCAGTATTCCAGTGCCATTTACCCCGATACCTTAACGGATTTAGAAAGCGCGCAAGTGCATAAAATGGACACCATCTGTCAACGTCTGGCGTTGCAACCCGGAGAAAAGGTCATAGAGATAGGCACAGGTTGGGGCGGTCTCGCCGTGCACATGGCAAAACACTACGGCGTTCAGGTTACCACCACCACCATTTCAGATGCTCAGCACGAATACGCTGCACAGCGTATTGAGCAAGAGGGCTTACAAGACAGTATTACGTTGCTACGCAAGGATTATCGAGCGCTGGAAGGTGAGTTCGACAAGCTGGTAAGTATTGAAATGATTGAGGCCGTAGGACATGAATATCTCGATGGTTTTTTCGCGAAATGCTCCAGCCTGCTAAAACCCAATGGCCTGATGTTGATCCAGGCTATTACTATTGCCGATCAACGGTACGACCATTACCGAAAAGATGTGGACTTCATCCAAACCTATATCTTTCCCGGTGGCTGCTTGCCCTCCATACAACGTATGAGCCAGTGCCTGTCTAATAATACGGATATGGTGTTGCACGAGTTACACGATATCGGTTTGCATTATGCCAAAACCCTACAGGACTGGCGGGAGAAGTTCTTCGAGGCCTGGCCTGAACTCGCCAAAGAAGGCTTTGACCAGCAATTCAAACGTCTCTGGGAATACTATCTGTGTTACTGCGAAGGTGGGTTTTTACAGCGCGCCATCAGCACAGTGCATTTAGTTTCTCGCAAGCCGCGTTTTCAAGGTTAAAGGTCATCATCATGTTGTCCTCCAAACACTTTAAAATTGCCAACTTTGTTATCTTTCAATTGATTTGGATAGCCGCGGTTATTTTTCAAAGTGCCGGATTGTGGGCTTGTATCCTGCTGTTAGCCATTCACTTTGCTATCAGCCCAGAACGCAAAGCTGATTTTTTGCGCACCTATAAAGCGATTTTGATTGGTATAACTCTAGACTTTACTTTGATGCAAGCCGGAGTCTACGTATTCGAAGGGGATTACTTTCCCCTGTGGCTCGTGTGTTTGTGGATAGGGTTCGTACTGACATTGCGGCACAGTATGGCTTGGCTCGCAGAAAAACCACTGTATTGGCAGATAATATTAGGTGCCTGTGGAGGCACACTAAGTTACCTATCTGGATCGCGCTTTGGCGCAGTGGAGCTAGGTATGGGGATTTGGGTTACCGCAATCATTCTGGTGATAGCCTGGGGGCTACTGTTACCCATTTTTTATCGTCTTGTTAACAGAGCACATCCTCATGAACAGCTTGCGTAAGTACCGTGTGATCGCCGCCATCGTCTTTATGTTGCTGCCTGCCGAGGGCTATGCTATGGAAAATAACGCGCCGTGGAAATCCATGAAGTTGGTGGGTGAAGGCAAGTTAAGTTTTTTGTTTTGGGATATCTATTACGCCCGTTTGTATTCCGCAGATGGCCGATATCAAGAGCAGGCTTATCCGCTGGCTTTGGAACTCACCTATCTGCGCGATTTCACCAAGCAACAACTGGTGGAAGAAACCGCTAAACAGTGGAAAAAACTGGGATTTGAAGACGAAACCAAAACTCAAACCTGGCTGTCGCGTTTGAGTGAGTTGTGGCCAGACGTTGAAGAAAAGCAATCCATCACACTCTACATCGATAATCAAAATCGCAGTTTTTTCTATTTCAATGCTGAGCTATTAGGCCAGATTGACGATGCCGAATTTAGCCAGGCATTTTTGGCTATCTGGCTATCCGAAGACACCAGCGCGCCTGAAGTGCGTAAGAAGCTCATCGCATCCCTTTAACCTGTCCGATAAAAACGAGGATATTATGAAGTTGAAATTCATTTTCGCTTTGCTACTGACTTCCGCAGCATCACTGCTAATTGGATGTAGCTCTGTAGACATTAATGATTACCGCGGCAGTGAGCCCAACTTAAATTTAAAAACCTTTTTTGATGGCAAACTGAAAGTATATGGCATGGTGCAGGATTTCTCCGGTAAGGTGACACGGCGCTTTACAGCAGATATTGATGCCTCATGGGACGGCGAAACCGGTACGCTGGACGAGCTCTTTTATTTCGATGATGGCGAACAACAGACTCGTATCTGGACCTTGAATCACCTTGGCAACGGAGAATATAACGGCACGGCTGGTGATGTAGTGGGAGTAGCAAAGGGTAAAACGGTTGGCTCTGTATTTCGCTGGCAATATGAACTCACCATTCCTTATGATGGTGATACCCTTAATGTAAAATTGGATGACTGGCTTTACCTCATCACCGAGGACAGATTAATCAACCGCACCAGTATCAACAAATTCGGTTTAGAGGTGGGAGAAATTACCCTGATTATTGAAAAGCTCTAATGAAACGACTGGAATTGTTCAAATACCAAAGCGGGTTTAAAATCCGCTGCCGGTTTGGACATGGGCTTGGCGCAGAAATAACCTTGAATGGTATTAATCCCTTGGTCATGCACCCAGTCCAATTGTCTCTTGTTTTCTACCCCTTCAACGACAACGTTCATGTTAAGTTCGCCCGCTAACATTACCACGGAACGAATAATCGCCCCGCCCGCGCCTTCAAGGTCAGAAATAAAACACTTATCTAGTTTTATGGTACTAAATGGGAACGCCTGCAACTGCACCATCGAAGAATAGCCAGTGCCAAAATCGTCGAGACAAAACCTGACTCCCTTGAGAGACAACAGTGAAAAGGTTTCCATTAAGTTTTCGGGCTCGTCACAAAAGACACTTTCGGTAATCTCTAACTGTAAGCGACTGGCGGGGAACTGCGTTGTTTTCAATATCTGCAACAGATTTTTGGCGAAATCATTAGTCTTGAGCTGCAGTACCGACACATTTACTGCCAGCACAATTGACTCATCAGCCACGTGTTCTTGCATGGCTTTAATGGCCCGTTCCAGCACCCAAAAACCAATGTTACAGATAAGGTGACTTTGTTCTGCCAGCGGAATAAACTCCTCAGGTTCAATGACTTGCTGCTTAAAATGCCAACGTACAAGCGCTTCATAGCCACTCACTTTACCCGAGTGGAGGTTAAATACCGGCTGAAACACCAGAAATAGTTCGTCATTTTGGATGGCTTGAGCCAGGCCGTTTCTCAAATACTCTTTATATTCCAGTTCAGAAAGATAATGGGGTTCGAAAACAACGGCAGCCTTGCCATAAAGCTTTCTTTTATGGACAAACATCGCGATATCAGCGCGCCTGATCAAGGCATCAGCATCTTGACCATGCCTGTTGCTGAAGGCTATACCAATGGCAGCCGACACTTCAAAACCAAACGTTGGCTGCTGATTTTTAAGCAGCATGTTGATTAAGTCGGCGTACTGCAGGGCAACATCGTTAGTTTCCATTGTTAAAAATAGCACAAACTCGTCGCCACCCCAGCGACAACAAACGGGATCACCAGGTAACTCTTGCAATATTGAGGCGATTTTTTTAAGTACTTCATCGCCCGTATCATGCCCTTGAGTATCGTTGATCCCTTTAAATTTATTTAAATCAATAAATAATATTGCGCGTGAGGCCGAGCAGGCGGATAACGCCATTTGTAAACGAGAAAGAAAAGCGGCGCGATTAAACAATCCGGTTAAACCATCATGCTCAGACAAGAAGCGTAAATCTTCGGTCTGTCGTGCAACCTCTTCAGCCAATCCGTCTTTTGCCTTGATAATTTCTTGATTGGATTTGGCTAAGGCATCGTTCTTCAACGCTAATTCTTGCTTATCCAGTGAGACTTGCTGCAATAGCTTTTGATTATGGTTTTTCAGGTAAATAGCGTGTTTAGTAAAACCTGTTATCTTTAAACCGTTGAATACCATGGTCAACGCAAAAAACACCCCCATGCCACCCAATACCTGGCGCATGTATTCAAGATCGAAAAGCCCCATAACGGAAATGGGTAGAATCAGCGCACAAGAGTAGAACAAGGCCAAAAAGCGATCTGCAGACAAAGGGGTGGGTGCGGCTCCCGCAAGCGCAGAGAGAATGATAACGGTTGTGACAAACTCTACGTCACCAAGCCAGGGCATAGAGAATGCTCCAAACAAGCCCCAACACAATGCGGTAAGAATCGCCCCCGTTCGAAACCGGAACAACCAATGCTCGGCATTGCTACTGCGCTTGGCGGGTGTCTGAAAGTGCCAGTAAACGACTTCCAATAACCTCAACCCCATCAACAGATTAATTATCCCCCACCAGAACATTTTTTGTTCAAATATGATCGAAGCAGGAAATGCAAATACTAAAGCGGAAGAGGCGATCATACAAATAACAATTCCACCAATACTATTGCGATACAGAAGATCTGCAACATCAGCAACGGAATGGGAATTATTGTTAGTCATCGTTGGATTTAAATGCTCATTATTTGGGCAACATTGTGCATTATTTTACACCCCTTGTCAGCAACATTTTATTCACAAAAAATGCATATTTATTCCCACAATTTGTGTGGTTTGATTTTCTGAAATTTATCCATTCTGAAATTACGCTTTGCTGACTGGAAAAGGATAAATACCAGGAAAATTACTGAGTTGAGCAAAACAATATGGGTAGTAAAGATTGAGGCTGAAGTTTTCATTAAACTCGATTGACTCAATATGATTCAATTCGTGGGCAGGTATCATGTCCTGCAAGATTTTTACCGCCGACTTCAGTAAAGATGTTTCACGATTAACCGCATCGACTCGCTCATCATTCTTCACTGATGAATACTTCCAGTGCAACACGTTAAGCAAATAGAACAAAGGATAAATGTTATAAAGAGAGTAGCTGACAAAGGTATATCGACGCATTTCCAAAGGTTGTAACATAAGCGTGTCGAATTGCTCTTGAGGTCGATTTTTTATCCCAAACTCAGCCACTATCAATGCAGCTTCTTCGATCCCCAGAGCCAACGCAGAATAGGTCAACAGGGCATCCACCCAACTTCCGCGATTATTGCGCTTCGCCACTTCAAATAAACCAGAAGGCGAGCTAAGAATCCACAGAGACAACGATTGAAACCACTGAGTTAATGCTTCAGCAATATCCTCATCCAAAGCTGATTCACTGCGAAGGATAGCGAGTCCGTCAATTAGCAAGATCAACCATCGTGCATCAATAATACCGAGTCCTCTGCGGTGATTGCGCCAAGGCATCACTTGCGCGTACTCCATATGTGGATTCATCTTTGTTTCGGGTGCAATAAACCAGCAACGCAAAAGGCCATTAATATAATCCAGATAGCGTGAGTCTTTGCTTTGTTTATAAGCAAGAGCTAACAAATGCACCCGCGCGCACATCTGTGCCAGACGGGGTTTATCTGACAAACGGGTTAAAGCGGGATTAGGTCGCCCATCTTTCTTATATTTTGCAATTTTGGGCTTAGAGAATGGGTCAGGATTATCCCGATGCCAATAATAAGGCGCAAACGAAAGGTAATCATTTCCCACCTGCGAAGGAGGCAGTAAAGTTTTATCTGTTACTGTCAGAAACGGTAAATTTATTAATCGCTGTGCCTTTTCCTGCAAACGAGTATCAGTGTTTTCATGCAAGCATCGTGAATACTGTCGCACAATTAGTTCAAAATAATCGCCTGCAACCAGTTGCTTTGAATTCATTCGCTGTTGAAAAATGTGCCGACATTGACGTCGATAATTGCGAAACAAGCGAATAATAGTATAGCCTTTTAAAATCCTCAAATAGCGCTTAAAAATGATAAAACTCCATTTTATACCAATTCCAATTATACGTGATTACGTCAATTTTTATTCCCTTAAAAACGAAAAAAGCCGGAATAAAATATTCCGGCTAACCGCTCCGACGTTAGGAGAGAGTGAGCGAAACTCTCCGAAACATTATCCGTGCCTATAGGGTTTCACACTACCTCCTGGCGGATAACATTTCATATGGGTAGAAATCGTTTGGTTCTGTGATTGTCTCTGTTGGTTTACAGGTATTTTGTAGGTTCGACTTTAGTCGGACAAAGGTGTTTGGTTCAGAACCTCTGTCGAGCTCGCCGATTAATGTTCCCGACAAAATCGGCATTCACTACGTCCATGTAGTTTAAGTTCGACCTATAACACTATTAACCCAACAGTGATAACGCTGACTGAGGACGCTGATTCGCCTGAGCAAGCACCGTGGTACTGGCCTGCTGGACGATCTGGTTACGGGTCAGACTGGCTGTTTCAGTGGCAAAGTCAGTGTCTTTGATACGTGAACGGGCACCTGATAAGTTCTCAGACACGTTACTCAGGTTACGAATGGTAGACTGAAAACGGTTCTGTAAAGCACCCAGCTCAGCACGTTGAGCACCGATAGAGGAAATCGCAGTATCTATTGAAGTTAGTGCGCCTGAAGCACCTGCAACGGTTGAAATATCCACCGTTCCTACACCCAAACCTGATGCACCGAAGCTGGCACCATCGCTTGAAGATAAGTTAACAGAAATAGTTTGACCTGCGTTGGCACCCACCTGGAATGCTGCCGAAAAGCCACCACTTAGCAATGCATTGCCTGCGAATTGAGTATCAGTACCGATTCTTGATAATTCCGCTACCAGGGCTGTCACTTCTTGTTGCAGTGCCGCTCTGTCAGCTGAAGAGTTGATACCGTTTTGTGACTGAATAGCCAAAGTACGGATACGTTGCAATGCCGTGGTGGTTTCGTTTAAGGCACCTTCAGCGGTTTGCACCAGTGAAATCGCATCGTTGGCGTTACGTACTGATTGGTCAAGACCTTGAATTTGTGAGGTAAAACGGTCAGTAATCTGCAGACCTGCAGCATCATCTGCGGCTCTGTTGATACGGAAACCTGAAGATAAACGTTCAAATGACGTGGATAACGCATTGCCCGAATCGAATAACTGACGTTGGGCGTTCAATGAAGATACATTGGTATTTACAAATAAAGACATCTGTCTCTCTCCTACACTCTCGATCCGGGTGGCCTTGTGAGGTATTTGGGCTTTCCGGTGACTGTCGTCGTACAGTCATATCGTTAATATTCAACAATCACCCGTTTATTGGTTTTATTAAGTGATTGTCACTGGCTCTCTCACTTAGGGTTATCGTTATTTCAAAAAAAACCTTGAAGGTTTTTTGAGCTTTTTTGAGAAAGTCAATAAAAACAGAGGGTTGTGTAGGTTCGGATTGAGCTACAAGGACGTAGTGAATGCCGTTTATGTCGGGAACATTTAAACGGCGAGCTACAAGGACGTAGTGAATGCCGTTTATGTCGGGAACATTTAAACGGCGAGCTACAAGGACGTAGTGAATGCCGTTTATGTCGGGAACATTAATCGGCCAGTCGGACAACGAAGGTAGATTTAAGATCTTTGTCGAACTCATCTTTTTTTGCTCCCTGCAAAAAGGACATACACACCATCCATGGTGCTAAAGCAGGACCTACAATACAAGTACGCAGTGAACGCCGGTTTTGAAGGAAGCTATTTCAACAAATGAGGATCGAAAGCGTGGCCCAGCTTTTGAGTTTTGGTTTGCAGGTACTGTTTATTGTCTTCGGTAATACCGTGATCGATAGGTACGCGTTCCGTGATCTCAATACCCAAATCTTTAAGTGCTGCTATCTTCTTTGGATTGTTGGTCATTAGTCTGACTTTTTTGACTTGCAAAGTATCGAGCATCACTTTGCAGATGTCATACTCCCGTAAATCCGCATCGAAGCCGAGGTGCTCATTGGCTTCAACTGTATCCAGACCTTGGTCTTGAAGGTTGTAGGCTTTGATCTTATTGAGCAAACCAATGCCACGGCCTTCTTGCCGCAAGTACAACAGAACACCTTTGCCTTCGGTAACGATATTAGCTAGTGCTTTTTCTAACTGAAAACCACAATCACAACGCGTGGAAAACAACGAATCCCCAGTCAGACACTCAGAATGGATGCGAATAGGCACAATATCGGCTTCGCTCCATTTACCATAAGAAAGGGCGACGTGCTCCTGATGGCTTGCCGTATCAACAAAGCCATGGATCTGGAACTGACCAAATCGGGTAGGTAGTTTTGCTGAGCTGACAAATTGAAATTTAGGGAGCAATTGCGACATAGTGTAAGACTTCAGTTTCTAGGTAGAACCGATATGTTGCCGACACGGGTAAAATTCAAGTTTCATCATTATAACTTTTAAAGCTATCTAGTGCTTCTGGTATTGCCACCCCATATCCCTGAGCGAAATCTACCCCTATTTTGCCTAGTTCAGCCATAATTTCGGAGGACTCGACGTATTCAGCAACCGTACCGATACCCATGGCTTTAGCTACATCTTTCATCGAGCACACCATGGCCATATCGATGGGATCCACTAATATATCTTTAACAAAACTGCCATCGATTTTTACGTAGTCTACAGGAAGCTTTTTCAAATGTTCATAAGATGAAAACCCAATACCGAAATCATCCAGAGCAAATTTACAACCGAGCTTTCTAAAGGTGTTGATGAAATCAAGGGTCTCTTCCAGTTTAACAATGGCGGTGCTTTCCGTTATCTCAAAGCAGATCTTCTCGTAGGGTATACTGAACTTTTCAAAAGCATTGAGAAAATACAGCTTCAAATCTTTATCGCCAAGAGACAGGCCGCAAAGATTGATATTTGCTTGTGTCAGTTGGGCCAGATGCTCTGGATTGTTGGCAAGCCACAGCAAAAAGTGCTCCACCACCCATTTATCGATTTTGGTACTGAGATTATATCGCTCTGCAGCTGGCAAAAACGCCGCAGGGGGAATGGTGGTGCCATCGTCTCCGAGTATGCGTAACAAAATCTCATACTGATGACCCGCTTTTGCTTTTTGCAAAGGTAAGTAGTGTTGGTAATGCAAGACAAAACGGTTTTCTTCCAATGCGCGATTGATCAGGGTAATGGAGTCCAAATCGGCTTCATAACGCTGCATTTTAGCATCTTCACTGGAGTACACGTGAATCTGATTACGGCCTTGTTGCTTGGCCAGATAACAGGCGGAATCAGCCATGCTCATTAACTGCTCGGCACTGTGAATTTCTTTGCGATACTCAACCAGGCCGATGCTAACGCCCAATGTGAACATGCGATTGTCCCAGATAAATCGATACTCCTGCACCGCATTTAATAACTTTTTCGCCACCATATAACCCGACACGGCTTCATCGCCGCGCAACAACACCGCAAACTCGTCACCTCCCATGCGCCCTAAAATGCCTCGGTTCATCACCACATCATTGAGCTTTTGCGCGAGCTGCTTGATCAATACGTCTCCCGCTTTATGGCCACAGGAATCGTTAACAATCTTGAACTGATCCAAGTCCAGATAAAGCAGCGTCAATTCATGCGGATCTGAAGACATGACAGACAAAGCTTCAGACAATTGCCCTTCAAAATGGCGGCGATTGTAAATACCGGTAAGAGAATCATGGGTTGCCATATAACGCAAACTGATATCCGATTGCTTGCGCTCAGTAATATCCACAATCGAGCCAAATAGTAGTTTGGTACCATCTTCTTCTCGCATTTGTACTGAGATGGAAAACCAAAACTCTGAGCCATCACGACGGATCCCTTTAACTTCCTTTTCCAGACAACTACCTTCTTTAATCAATTGCCCTATGATGATATCCCGATCATCCTTATTCGCATAAAACTGGGCGGCGTGGCGCACCTCCTGTAACAGATGACGCTCATTCTGATACCCAAATAACTGACACATAGCGGGATTAACCGAGATAAGTTGACCATCTTGGGTGGTGCTGAACAGCCCTTCGGCCGAATTGCGAAAGAAATCGTAAAAGCGCTGTAAGTCCGCAATCGTACTTTTTTGCTGTTCGTATTGACGATGTATCAATACTTTTTCGTGGGCTTCAACCGCCACAGCAATGCAAATAACACCGAGTAAGATCAGCAGGTTGAAAACTAAATTAGAGCCGGTATTCATCACCTGGCCATCAATAAATAAGACAGTGTGAACCAAGGTGGTCAAACTAATGGCTAACCAACCCGTAATGTAGACCTTATTGGGAAGGCTATTAAAGGGGTTGCGATAGAAGATAGCGAGGAATAGCTGCAATAATATTACCGCGGCCCCCAAGCCAGCAGCCATGACAATCTGGAAATAAGCATCTGGCCAAAAAGCAATAACCACAAAAGCAATGGCACACAAATAGTTTACCAGTCGCCAGTAACCCGGCATACCAATCAACATGGCGTAAGACACTTTAACCGCACAGTACACAGAAATAGCCACCAATCCCAGAGAAACAGGCACTATGTAGGAGGTAAACCCTGTCAGCTGTCCAATGACGCCTTCGTTGTTTAAAAACAAAATCAAAAACACATAATTGGAAATGGCGAACCAAAATCGCACCGGACTGTCCAGCATCAGGTAGGTTACCAGGAAATAAGTCCCCAGAATCAATAAAGCTCCGGTAAATGCACCTATCAATGCCAGATTTCGTGTTTCCTGTTTAATTAATGCCGTGCTTTTCCAAAGATTGATGTTAAACACCAAAGGACCGTCATCTTTGATGCGAAAAAGTATGTCGAAGGTCTGCCCGTAATCCAGATCAAATGGCAGAGCAAACTCCCGATAATTAAAGGGACGATTACTGAAAGGGCGGTTAGCGCCAATATTGGCGAAATGCACTATGCGTCCTAGCTGATCAAGGACAAAAATATCGACATAGTTCAAGTTGGGATTGTTGATGATAAGTGTGTAACGCGCGCGCTCCAGTGATTCGTAGCTGACCGCGACTTTACCCCAAAGGCTTTGCTCTTTACCCAAGACCTTGGGTAATTCAGTCGTTTGCCAATCTCCTGATGCACCTTTGATATCAGAAAGCTGAGCCTGATCATCAGTTAACTGATAACGTGCGTAAGGGCTGAGATTGACATGTGGATTTTCCTCATTCAGTACCAAAACCTCGGTCTCTGCCTGGGCAAATCCAAGTACAAAAAACGGTAGCAGAAACAGAAATATTAGCGTCTTCAGAAGGAATCCAAAATCAACAGGTCATTAGCATGGTGTTGAGAATAGCATAATCGCGTCATTCTGACTTGTCACAACACAACAAAGAGTAAAAAAACTGTAACTTTTCCATATCCTTAGGGGCAATTGGCTCAATCCAGGCAGATTCCGATATATGCTCAATAAACAGTAAATAATCGATGCCACTACAGCTCAAAAAAAACTGCTCGCGATCAGCCCCAATATCTCTGTTTTTGAATTGCAGCTCACCATTGCGCTGCAAATCATTGAGTCGTGGCAGTAAGCCAGTTTCGGCAGTAGCCCAACGATAATCTAACTCTTGATGCATACTGAGTATTCCCTTTAAACATTAACTACTACAGGACAAGGCGACACACTGGGCTGATGCCGGCGGGGCTTTGCTAAACTCCTGATACTCCAGTTTCTCATCGAATGGAGTCCGTAATGCCTCCAACAATTTTTCGCTGAAACTAAAGTCCCCCTGCTCTGCTTGCTCTATAGCACGCTGCGCGAGGTAGTTGCGCAGTACATAAATCGGATTCACCTTATTCATGCGGGCATGACGGTCTTGTTCGACCTCGTCCTGCCTGTTCACCTGTTCAAGGTATCGACTTAACCAATTAGCCGCCCACTGTTGATCAATGAAGTGGTTTAAAAAGGGTTGGTTCGCTCCGGAACCTGTCACAGAATTGAGTATCCTGAAGCTGAGATTAAAATCTCTTTGTTCCGTTTCCATTTGCTGCATATATTCGTTCAACAAAGCGTTTTGATGTTGGCCCATGGCCAGGAAACCAAATCGGGAGGCCATCAAGCGACTGTATTCCTGCAATAACGTCGGCTCGTATTGCGACAAAATCTCAGCAATTTGTGCTTCCTCCAGGTGATCCGAAAAGGCGTACGCCAGGGCATTCAAATTCCACAGTGCAACGCCGGGCTGTTGATCAAATGCATACCGTCCGGCTGAATCAGAATGGTTGCAAACAAAATCCGGTTGAAAGTTGTCTAAAAAACCATAGGGTCCATAATCAAAGGTAATACCGTGGATCGACATATTATCGGTATTCATTACCCCATGGCAGAATCCATAAGCCTGCCAACAAGCTATTAACTTCGCGGTATCTGTCACAATTTGTAGCAAGAGTTCGGCATAACGCTGTTTACTGTCACACAACGACGGAAAATAAGTTTTAAACACAAAATCGAATAACTGTTGTAACTTGTCTTTTTGCTGAGTATGGAAAAAGTATTCGATATGACCAAAACGAATATGGCTGGGCGCGCTCCTGATCATCATGGCGGCGCTTTCCAGCTCTTCTCGTTGAACCGGGTGAGTACTGGTAAACAAGCACAAAGCCCTGGAAGAGGGGATACCAAGGTGATGCAGTGCTTCACTGGCAAGATACTCCCGCAATGTAGAACGCAACACTGCCCGGCCATCACCGAAGCGGCTGTAGGGTGTTTGTCCTGCCCCTTTTAAGTGCAAATCCTGCAATTCTCCCTTCTTATTAGTTACCTCGGCCAGTAACAATCCGCGTCCATCACCTAAATCGGGGTTCCAGTGACCGAACTGATGGCCACCGTATTTTTGAGCGACGGCGTTATCATGTAGAGCCCCGCCGTTACTAAAGATTTGCGCCAGGCAGTGTGCTTCGTCACTGAACAACGCCTGTAAACCGAACTCGTTTGCTAATGGTTGATTCACCAGAGCTAACTCAATGCCATGAATAGTTTGAGGAAAGACAGGCGAGCAAAGCCCATTAAGTTGCTGGGAAAATATATTGGTAAAATGAGAGTTCATGGGGTTGAGCTTGATTCAGTTTAAAAACTTGCAGCAATACTAGCAGCTTTTTATCAAGGTCTGGAATTGTCATGGTCTTGATAAAGCATCAGCGAAATATACGCCGATAATTTGATCTACATTCGCCAGCACAGCATAAAAGACTTGCTATGCTTAAGAACATCCCACTTATTTTCATTAACTTAGGATACTCAATAATGCAAAAAGCACTGAAAAGCCTGTTAGTTTTTGCGGTTCTGTCCGCCACTTCTCACCTAAGCCTCGCAGCGGGCGACCCGGCGAAAGGTAAAGCCAAAGCGACAACCTGTGCAGCCTGTCATGGCGCTAATGGTATTTCCATGATCCCCAACTACCCCAACCTGGCGGGTCAAAAAGAATTGTACCTTGTGGATGCTATTAAAGCTTACCGTGACGGCACTCGTAAAAACCCGGTAATGAGCCCTATGGCAGCGGCCCTTTCAGATGAAGACATAGCCAATCTCGCCGCCTATTTCTCCAGCCTACCTGCTGGCGGCTAGGCACATTAAACAAGAATTCGGTCTGGTGTTGGCCAGACCGTTGTTAAGATGTGGCTGAACGGAAGTGTTGCTGTGCTTAATAGAGCCAGATAAATCATTGCGGGAGGCGTTAAGCCTCAACCTGGTAACCACCGGGGGCTTTGATGTCCGGCACTATACAAATATCAATTCTGCATTGGCATCTCAGAGACCTGTGGCTTGCTTAGTTAATAGCACGGCAGCTAATGACGCTGGATTAAAAAATACCTCCGAATCCCCCCTAATTGTTTACCGAACCCTGTCCAGTTATTTAAATGAACAATGCTCAGTTAAACGCATAGCGTCTGACACTTATGAAATTCAATTCTCTCTTAGGATATTACCCGGATTCGCCAATGCGGTTTGGCAGATATTAAATAAAAGTAATGGTCCGTTTTAATCAAAACGCTGTATCTACAAAACAAACACTAACAGGAAAATTTGATGATCACCGTACATCACCTCAACAACTCTCGTTCACAACGTATTCTATGGATGCTCGAAGAGTTAGGTCTGGACTATGAAATTCAATTTTATGAGCGTGACAAAAAAACCATGTTGGCGCCTGAGTCGTTAAAAAAGGTGCACCCTCTGGGTAAATCTCCTGTACTTACCGATGGTGAACACACCCTTGCGGAATCCGGATCCATAGTTGAGTACCTTGGGCGCGTGTACAGTAATGACGATATGCGTCCACCTGAAAGCTGTGCTAATCACCTGCACTATCAATACTGGTTACATTTCGCTGAAGGCAGCATGATGCCACCATTACTATTAAAATTGGTGATGCAGAAAATCAAGGAAAACGCCCAACCATTTTTTGTTAAACCCATCGCCAGTGCTATAGTCAGCAAGGTAAATAAAAGCTTCATAATGCCTAACATCACCAGGCAACTGGCATTTGTTGAAACCCATTTAAGATTAAATGCCTGGTTCGCTGCAAACCGACTCACTGGAGCCGATATTCAGATGAGCTTTCCACTGGAAGCCGCGGTTGCACGTGGACTCTGCGATGAATATCCCACGATTCGCGCTTGGGTTGACAAAATCCATCGGCGAGAGGCTTACATACGAGCCATTGAGAAAGGCGGACAATACGACTTTGCTTGAGGACGGTTCTGGCACTGAATTATCAGGCAGTGTATTCCTTCAAGAGTTTTAAAAACGCTTCGCCGTACTTCTTCAACTTAGTGTGACCCACACCATTGATTTGTAGCAGCTCATTTTGTGTGGTTGGTTGCCATTGCGCCATCTCCGCCAGTGTTGCATCGTTAAACACCACGTAAGGAGGGACTTCGTCTTGCTCAGCAATACGCTTGCGCAAATTCTTCAGCAAAGCAAAGAGTTTGCGATCATAATTCTTGGCATCCAGTTTTTGAGTTTTACCAAAGGACAAGTTAAGCCTCGGCACCGCAAGTGTAAGCACGTATTCTGCCTTTAGCACAGGACGGGCCGCTTGGGTGAGTTTGAGTGCCAGGTTTTGCGTCACGTCCTGACGAATGATCCCTTGGTGAATAAGCTGATATATCAGATTCCACCACCAGGCATCGGTTTGCTTTTGGCCAATTCCGTACACCGATAGCTCAAACCATTCAGGAGGCATATCTTTGAGTTTTTTACCGCGTAACACGTCAATCACGGATTTAGCCGGTACCTGTTGTTGCAAGCGCAAAATGGAAGACAGTACTTTTTGCGCCTCTTCTGTGGCATCAAAACGCTTTGGCGGATCCAGACAAATATCACAATTTCCACAAGCTTTGTCGCTGAATTCAGAAAAGTAGTTCAATAAAACCTGACGGCGGCAAGTTTGCGCTTCGGCAAAGGCAACTAGTGCCTGAAATTTATTGAGTTCCAGCTCTCTGCGCTGCGGGTTTTCTGATTGCGCAATCCAGTCTTTATTGCGGGCTACCTCTTTTTCATCAAACAGTAAAAGCGCTTCAGCAGGCATGCCATCCCTGCCTGCTCGCCCGGTTTCCTGATAATAAGATTCAATACTGCGAGGCAAATCATAGTGCACTACAAAGCGCACATTGGGTTTATTGATACCCATACCAAAGGCTACCGTGGCCACGATAACCTCAACTTTATCCTGCAAAAACTGACCTTGCGCCCACTCTCGCTCGTCGCTGTCTTTTCCGGCATGGTAAGCCACTGCTTTGATGCCATGACGACACAATTGCTCCGTTAAGGTGTCCACTTTATTGCGGCTATTACAATACACAATGCCACTGCCGTCTTGCTGCTCCAGGTACTTCAATAATTGCTGCAGCGGTTTAAACTTTTGCGTTAGCAGGTAACGAATGTTGGGACGGTCGAAGCTACCGCGGTACACAAAAGCATCCTGGATACCTAATTGCACCAGAATATCGGAACGAGTGGCTATGTCGGCGGTTGCGGTCAGCGCCATCACCGGTGTATCTGGAAAAACCCGTTTTAGCTGCCCCAGCTGGCGATATTCCGGTCGAAAGTCATGCCCCCAATGCGAAACACAGTGGGCTTCATCAATGGCGATTAAACTGATATTTAACTGACTCAAGGAATCCAGAAAATGTACCTGCATGAGCTTTTCAGGGGAAACATACAATAAGCGGCTATGTCCACTTGTCAGATTTTGTACCGCCTGCATTTGCTGTTGCGACGTTTGTGTGGAATTAAAACACTCCGCAGCAATCCCCATAGCAGCAAGGGAATCTATCTGATCTCGGATCAACGAAAGCAGTGGCGATACCACAATGGTAACGCCCGAACTCAATAACGCAGGAATTTGGTAGCACAGAGATTTGCCACCACCGGTGGGCATCAACACCAGGCAGTTTTGTCCCGCCAGAGTATTGTCGATTACGGCCTGCTGCCCCTCGCGAAAATCGCGATACCCGAATACGGTTTCAAGAATTTTCTGCGCCCCAATGTCGCATGATTCCGCTTGCGATAGCGCCTGGCTACTAGAATTCAAAATGGTTTCGTGTAATCTGCTGGTTATTGTTTTGGTAATGCGTTTTAACGGCTTCGCGACAACGCATTCGCAATGAGTCGCTAGTTTAAAAGTTTTTGCGCCGCTAATCATCTAAAAACCCAGGAAACCTTATGCAAGAAGCAAAATTATCGCAAAAGGACATGATGGATTTGGTCATGGATGTTTTTGACCAACAATTACCTTTTAACCGCTTTTTAGGCTTAAACGTTCACAGAGACAATTTCGAAAAAGCCACCATTACCCTTAACTGGCAGGACAGCCTGATGGGTAATCCCTATCAGAAAATTCTGCACGGTGGAGTCACTGCGGCGATTTTGGATACCGTGGGCGGCTTAATGGCCATGTTATATGTGGCCAAAGACCTGGACAATCTGACTGCTCAGGAATTTAATCAGCGGGTGGGCCGCATTGGCACCATTGATATGCGGGTGGATTATTTACGCCCCGGAAAAGGCGAGCAGTTTACCGCCACCGCCCAGATGATTCGCAAAGGCAATAAAGTGGCTGTGTGCCGTATGGAATTGCACAACGAGCAAAACACCCATATCGCCTTTGGTACCGCCACCTATATGTTGTAGTGAGACCAATTAGTAGTTTTTTGCGGAGAAGGTTATCTTTAAGGACGACATAAAGCACACACCTGGCGCCCAAGATTTGTGGTTTTTGCCTTTGGGCGGCACGGGTGAAATTGGCATGAACCTGAATTTATACGGTCATGATGGTGCCTGGTTAATGGTGGATTGTGGCATTACTTTCGATGCTAAAATTGATGATCAACAGGCACACAAATTTGATATTGTGGCCGCAGATCCGAGCTTTATCAGCAAACGCAAAGAGCAGCTTTGCGGTATTGTGATCAGCCACGCCCACGAAGATCATATCGGTGCCCTTGCGCGCTTATGGCGGCGCTTTAAAGCTGACGTCTACACCACACCCTTTACCGCAGAAATACTGCGGCGCAAATTTCAGCGAGAGGGAGAAAAGCGCCCGCCAGTGATCCACGAAGTCACCGAATATGAAATTCATCACATAGGTCCATTTGAGGTGCAATGGCATCCCATGAATCACTCACTGCCTGAGCCATTTGGTCTTTCTCTGAAAACCCAGGCCGGCAGTGTCTTCCACAGCGCAGACTGGAAACTGGATAACAAGCCAGTGCTGGGCAAACCACTAAACCCCAATGCCTTAAAACGACTGACCAGATACAACTTCCTGGCGACAGTGTGTGATTCCACCAATGCCTTAAAACCCGGTTATTCGCTGTCGGAGCACGACTGCTACGAAGGACTCAAGGCTCATATCGCTCAGGCCCAAGGCCGGGTGGCAGTGGCTTGTTTTAGTACCAATATTGCGCGACTGATTTCACTGGCCCGTATCGCCAATGAAACGGGGCGCTACTTTGCCCTGTTGGGCAGAGCATTGGAAAACACAGTGGCGGTGGCACGACTCACCGGCCATTGGCCTGAAGATCTCACTATTCAGGATCCCAACACTGTCGGTTATTTACCGCCCGATGAGGTACTGGTAGCGGTTACCGGCAGTCAGGGAGAGGAGCGAGCGGTACTAAATCGCATGGCTGATGGCTACTATAGGCAAATAGACCTGGACAAAGGGGACACGGTAATATTCAGTTCGGTCATTATTCCCGATAACGAACTCAAAATAGAGCGTCTGGTTAATAAGCTTAAAGCCCACAATATTGCGGTGGTGCAAGCCGAAACCAGTAATATTCCTGTGCATGCCTCAGGTCATCCCAACGAAGAAGAATTGCGCCACTTTTACAAAGCTTTGCAACCACAGATTGCCATTCCTACTCATGGTGAAGCTGCCCACATGGAGCGCAACGCCCAAATTGCTAAGGAATGTCATGTACCAACACAATTAACGGGGTTCAATGGCGACCTGTTTAAAATCGCTCCTGAGGCACAAGTAATAAAAGGATTTGCTCCCGTTGGCAGGATCCCCTTGGCTGAGTAATCACAATTCAGCTGACACAAAAAAGCCCGGCGAACCGGGCCAAAGTTGGTTACTAAACCTGTAACGATTAAAAATCATCCATCAGAATGAGCTGTGGTGGTAAACCACCACCAGCTGCATCAACCGCAATAGCGGTGTAGATGCTGCCTGCTGCAAGCGACAACATACCAGTTTCTATCGCTGCCGTTTTAGTACCCGCCACAGTGACCGTGACAAAATAATCACCGGCGGATAACTGCACATAGCCAGTCTCAGCCAGCACGGGCGAAGTGAATGGTACTCCAGAAAAGGCTGGCTCGGCGCTATCAATATCGCCATCAGCAGTGACATAAATGTCCACATCGCCTGCGCCCGGAGAGGCATGGAAAATTCGCACCTGCGCCGCAGTTGCTATGCGACGAGGCGTATCCATCACCAGATCAAGACCTATGCTGGCCAACTCGCTGTTGGCAATCGCTGTGTAGGTTTGACCTTGAGCAAGTGTTACCGCGGCATCATCAATTACAGTGGCACCACCTCCAGTAGCCGCGACGTCGATTAAATAGTCCGCAGCAGGCACGTTAAGATATCCGGTTGCAGCGAGAAACGGGGCATTTTCCACCAGCACAGCTTCGTTGTTGGCAATAACATCAACGGCTGGCGCATCGGCGACGGCATGTACCACACGTAGATCGGCTCCAGCAGACGCATCCCAGACGAGGAACGAGCTAGTGCCATCGGCCACTAATAAAGTTACTGGAGATTCTCCGGCACCGACATTTTCAGTGGCAAGCACCAGTAAATCGGCTCCTGCTGCGAGGCTTAAGCTGCCCGAGTCAAACACCACCGTCTCGGTACCTGCGGCGGCAATTCGGATTTGATAATCACCAGCAGGTACTTCCACCTGCCCGGTATAGTCCATAAATGACGCGGTAGCGACGGGTTGTGCAGCAGCGATATCTGCATCAGGTGCAGTTACATAAACGTCCACCATTGGTGCTGCTGGTGCGGCGTGTACCACCTGCAACCGTACATTACCTTCGGTCACCTCAGCCAAATCGTTTTCAATAACCAGAGGCATGATGTTCGCCGTGGTGTCTATGGCAATAACGTCATAGGTTTTATCGTCTTCCAAAGTTAGAGAGGCTTCAATAGCCGTTATCGACGTATCGCCGGGCAACAATGCCTCTACCTGCACATCATAAGTAGCATCAGGAACTGAAATCCAACCGGAAGAAACCTGATAATCTACTGATGTCAGATCGGCTAGAACTTCACCGTTGGCCAGAATATCCACCGCAGGCGCGTCAGGCGAAGCATGTGTTACACGAAGAAAAGGGTCCGTGGTTTGTGGATCTGGTGGTGTCGTGGGCGGCTCTACTTCTGGTAGTTTGTTGTCGCTATCTGAACATGCAAACAACAAAGATGCACAAACAGCAGTAAGTAATGGTTTTACAACTCCCCTCATGGCAATATCCTCTTTTTTTTAAATTCCGGTTAATGTAGAAAACTCACTCGAAAACACCGATAGCTACGAGCATAAAATTGCCTTAGATCAAAGCGGGAAATCGCTGAAAATCAGATTTGACGGGCAAGAACAGGACTGGAAAAAAGAATTTATTTAATAAATATCAAAAGGTTAGCGATTTTTGATGAGGCCAAAAAAGAGGTTCACAAAGTCAGATTACAGCGACATTACAAATTTGTAATCTAACAGGGAATATCAAGACAACAAGGTGGAATTTATCAAAACCCAATATCAACGTCGATGGCACAAATATTTGTCTCTGGTGGTGGGATTACAACTACTTATCTGGAGTGTTTCCGGCTTGTATTTTAGCCTGTTCGATATTCATGCTATCCACGGAGAGGACCTGGTCACTCCCCCCCCCTTCACTGAAGGTATCCCAACCGCTGACTATTGGCTTTGCCGATGTACTTCAGCAATATCCCGATGCGAAACAATTGAGTATAAAAACTCTTTTAGGTGAGCCACACCTGCAATTCCTTAAAACCGATATTCAGGGCAATGCTAAATGGCATGTTATTAACGCCATTACAGGCAAGCCGCGCCCCTGGCTTACAGAAGAAGAAATAACAACAATAGCCCGCACTCGCTTTAACGGAAATGCCGAAATTAAATACACTTACCTGTTAACTCAAAATGCCCCCTCTGAGTTGGCCGCCAGGCATTTACCCGTATGGCAAGTTGAGTTCGATGATTGGCAATCATCCACATTCTATATCCACCCTCACACCGGAGACATAGTTACTAAACGCCATAATGGCTGGCGCTTGTTTGATGTTTTTTGGCGCTTGCACATTCTTGATATTGACGGAGAAAACGTTACCAACTCCACGCTTACAATAATGACATTTTTAGCGCTATTGATGGCGTTCACAGGGCTACTTTTAACTATTCACTTTGTGCGTGTCAGGTTTGCCAAGAGGTTGAGAAGATGAGCCGGTTTTTACATCGATGGATTGCCACAATCGTGGTACTACAGGTTGTTATCTGGGTAAGTACTGGCTTTTACTTTAATTTGGTAAATAGCAGTTGGCACAACAGCAACCATTACTACAACCCTTCCCCAAAACCAGGTTGCAACAAGAGCTTGGCGAGCTTAGAGGAGCTCCCGAAACTAACAGGTGCAAACAAAGTGGAACTGATTGTAACAACATCGGGTTGTTACTATCTGGCTCACTTTAATCAAACCTTTCATCAATATCAGCCAATGCAAAGCATTACTTTTAATGCACTATCAGGCGCTATTGCCTCACCTTTGAATGCTGAAGAAGCCAGAGACATCGCTCTTGAGAGCTATTCAGGTCCGGGCAAAGTTACAGGCGCCACTAAGCATCCGGGTGGGGAGTCCAATAACGGCAAGCAACGCAATCCTGTTTGGCGCGTCGATTTTGACGACGAACGACGGACCAGTGTTTATGTACACACAATCACACGCAAAGTGATCCGTCACGAAAACCAATATTCACGTTTTCACCAGTGGATGTTCAAACTGCACTTTATGGATTATTTCAACACCGGTGGTTTTAATCACCTATTGTTGATTGGCATGGCATTATTGACCTTTATCACCTTTGTCACAGGTGTCATCTGGTTAGTGTCAAAAATAAAAAATGGCCAGCTATTGCGCTGACCATTTTAAGGGAATTATTTAACTGACGAAATTTAAACAGCTTGGGGAATGCTTCTTACACTGGTGCCATTAGAGCAAATATGAGACAAGGTAAACTGCTGGGCTTCTGCTTCAGAGCGATACCTACGCGCTTCTTCAATAGTGCCAAATGCTGCCGTCAGTACTTTGGTGCTTTTTTCCTGTAAGTTCTTCAGGTGCGAGTCGTCTAACATCCAAAACAGGACATCCAGGGTACTCAGGGAGATTTTTGATTCCGTATCATTTATTCGCATCGCTATTTCCTTCAACCACACAGTCATTGAGATGCCCAAAGAATAGTCAAGCTAGCCTGAATCTGTTGTCATCTAAAATGAGGAAAAATGAATATGGGTGATTTTCTGCACAATTTAAGGTAATAATTTTACCGTACGCAAGTGTTCTGCTACGTCTTATAGTCGATTTAGTTATCAGCAATAAACACAGAAAACTGTTAATTATCTGGTTTCACTATATATTGGCGGCCATTCAATGCTAACGGGCACTTATCATGACGAAAGATCAAACCAAAGCCGGAGTACTACTGGCTATCGCTGCCTATAGCATGTGGGGGTTCGCTCCCATGTATTTCAAACTCTTGCTGGATATGCCTGCCCTTGAGATCTTACAGCACCGTATCGTTTGGTCTGTGTTGATATTAATGCTCTTGATCCTGGTTTTACGACAAAACCAAAAAGTCCTGAACGCCTTCAAAAACCCTAAAGTCTTAGGCACCCTGCTGGTATCCGGCTTACTGCTGGCCGGCAACTGGTTATTGTTTATCTGGGCGGTGAACAATGATCACCTTTTGGATGCCAGTTTGGGCTATTACATTAATCCACTACTGAATGTCTTTTTAGGTCGTATTTTCCTTGGCGAAAAATTACGGCGGCTGCAACAAGTGGCTGTAATAATGGCAGTGATTGGTGTTTCGATTCTGGTGATTTCATTTGGCAAGCTGCCTTGGATAGCCTTGGTATTAGCTGGTAGCTTTGGTGTTTATGGGCTGCTGCGCAAAAAAGTTGCGGTGGAGTCCATCCCCGGATTGTATGTCGAAAGTTTAATGATGTTACCTTTTGCACTCGCTTTCTGGTGGTTAATGGCCTCACCGGCCAGTAACATGCTGAACAATTCAATAGACAGCAATCTCATCCTTATCGCCGCCGGCATCGTCACTACAGCACCGTTAATATGCTTTACTGCAGCTGCCAGACGTATTCAGTACTCTACCTTGGGTTTTTTCCAATATATCGGCCCGAGTATCATGTTCTTACTGGCAGTGTTTTTATACGGAGAACCCTTGGATGAAGACCGATTGATTACCTTCGGATTTGTCTGGTCTGCCCTAATATTATTTAGTTTTGATTCGTGGCGCGCCTATCAGCAAAGAACCGTTAAGGTGTAGATGGAATGCAGGTTCGTTGTAGGTTCGCATTGAGCTATAGGGAAATAGTAAATGCCGTTTATGTCGAGAACATTTAAACGGCGAGTCGGACAGCGGTAGTTGATGTGAACACCGTTGTCCGACTAAAATCGAACCCACAGAATACGGGAGGCTTTGCTCACTCGAAAACTAACTGATTACGACCTGATTGCTTGGCTTTGTAGAGATTTTTATCAGCGATACGCAATGTCGCTTCAGCGTTGCCATCAAACTCGGCACTGGCACCAATGCTTATTGTGAACTTGAAAGACTTTCCGTCATAGCGCATTTCGGTTTGCGCCACTTCTTCCCTTGCCTTTTCCAGTAACTCGGTAGCAGAGTCATCGTCCATAGCCGATAAATACACACAGAATTCTTCTCCGCCAAAACGGGACACATAGTGATATTTAAAATGCCGGCTTAAGATTTTTGCCGTGATTTTTAAGGCGTGATCGCCGGCCTCGTGACCGTAGGTATCATTCACCACTTTAAAGTTATCAATGTCGATAATGGCAAAACAAACCCACTGTGGTGCCATTTTCAAATTGGCATTCACACGGGTAAAGAAGTGGCGTCGATTGGGTAAATTGGTTAAATAATCGGTGTTGGCTGCTTTTCGAATTGCCGCAACATTCTCAATGTGTTCGATATTTTGAGTAACGCGACAGAAAAACTCCTCGTGACAATAAGGTTTACTGATGTAGTCATTTGCGCCGCTTTTTATAAAGCGCGCAGAAAGCGCTGAACTGCCTTTTCCAGAAACCCCGATCACGGCCACATCTTCTTTACTAAAGGTATTGCGTAGTTCGGCAACCATTTCCACACCAGACATATTGGGCATATTCTCATCGGTGATCACCAGCTTGATATTGCTGTGCTGACGCAATACCGTGAGTCCCTCAAGCCCGTCTTCAGCTTCATAAGTCACAAAATTATGACGGCGCAATAACGCCGTCACCATGGAGCGAGTTAAGCGAGAGTCATCCACCACCAGTACACCGATTTGCTTATTTTTTTCCAGTCGTTGTAAAAGGCGACTCAGATAATCGTAAACCTGTGCGTTTTCTTTAGGAATATAATCCACTACGTCTTTGGATAAAACGCGGTCACGGGTGCGCTCATCTAAACGCCCCGTTATCACCACAGTGGGTATAAAAGCCTGAATGGCGTAGTCGATGGCCTGACCGTCTTCGGCATCTGGCAGATTATAATCCACTAGCGCACAGAGATATTCTTCGGGATAACTTGAGGCAAAAATTTGTTTCGCTTGTGAAAGGGTACTGGCGGCTATCGGCTCAAGGCCCGCTTTAGTCACCAGGTGGCACAGCACTTTCATACTGGTTGGGCTGTCTTCTATTACAAGCACTTTCTGCTGCATGGGGGAGTCGTTCATTCTATTGTAGTTATCCGTTCAGTATGCACAAAAAACACCATCCACGTTAATTAGACTTTAGTCAAACGAGCATAGCTCATTACCAGCCATTTGCTGCCAAAATCGTCAAAGTTGACCTGAATTCGTGCATGTTCACCCTGGCCTTCCATATTGATCACCGTGCCTTCCTGGAATTTGGGGTGCATCACTCGCTGCCCTAATTGCATACCTGAATCTACGAATGCTTCATGAGAGGTGCGATTTTCGAAGCGATTGTACACCGGGCGAGATACTGTGGTACGCAAACGCACCTCTTCCATACAATCAGAGGGCATCTCTTTGATAAAACGCGACATAGTATGGAACTTGTCTTGGCCATAAAGACGGCGGCTTTCCGCCCAAGTGAGATACAACTGCTCCATCGCGCGCGTCATACCCACGTAGCACAAGCGCCTCTCTTCTTCTAACCGGCCCGGTTCCTCATTACTCATCTGGCTGGGGAACATGCCTTCCTCTACACCAGCAATAAACACCAGCGGAAACTCAAGGCCTTTGGCGCTGTGAATAGTCATCATCTGTACCGCGTCCTGATGCTTGTCGGCCTGAGTTTCCCCCGCCTCAAGAGAAGCATGAGCTAAAAATGCCGCCAGTGGAGTCATTTCCTCTGCTTCTTCTGGCACCACAAATTGTTTACACGCCGTCACCAGCTCTTCCAGGTTTTCGATGCGAGCACGGGCTTTTTCACCTTTTTCCGCCTGATACATGGCATATAAACCCGAGCGCTTAATGGCTTCATCTGCCTGACGCTCCAAACCTAGCTCAGCCAAGTCCTCTTGCAGAGTGAGTACCATATCGATAAAACTTTTCAGGGCGTTACTGGCGCGAGAAGACAGGCGTTTTTCAGCCACCATCAGCATTCCGGTTTGCCACAGTGATTGCTGGTTTTCCCGCGCCAACTCACGGATTTGTGCCAGGGTTTTTTCACCGATACCACGAGCAGGGACGTTTACCACTCGCTCAAAAGCGGCATCATCCAGCGGGTGGTTCATCATCCGTAGGTAAGCTAAGGCATCTTTGATTTCCTGCCGTTCAAAGAAACGCATCCCGCCATAGATGCGATAGGCAATCGATTCGTGCAATAACGCCTCTTCCAGAATACGAGACTGAGCATTGTTGCGATATAAAATAGCGCAATCCTGCAGCGCATTGCCTTGTTCAAGCCAGGTTTTGATTTTGGAAATAATAAAGCGTGCCTCATCCACCTCATTAAAACCGGCATATACCTTGATAGGCTCGCCTTCCGCCTGCTCTGTCCAAAGCTCCTTACCCAAACGCCCTTGGTTATTGTCGATAACAGCATTAGCGGCCTTCAGGATCACGCCGGTAGAGCGGTAATTTTGTTCCAGACGAATCGTCTCGGCGCCCACATAATCACGCAAGAAATTGTGAATGTTTTCCACATTGGCACCACGCCAACCATAAATAGACTGATCGTCGTCCCCCACGATCATGGTATTGTTGCCTTCGCCACTTAGCAATCTGAGCCAGGCGTATTGAATGTTATTGGTATCCTGAAATTCATCCACCAGGATGGCGCGAAAACGGCGTTGATAATGGGCAAGAATGCTTGGATTATTCACCCATAGCTCATGGGCACGTAATAGCAATTCGGCAAAATCCACCAGCCCGGAGCGATCACAGGTATCTTGATAAACCTTGTATATCTCGGCCATTTTTTTCTGGGTGTAATCGTCGCGGGTATCTATTTGATGCGGGCGTAATCCTTCGTCTTTATTGCCATTGATATACCATTGCACCTGCTTGGGAGCCCAGTGTTTTTCATCCAGGTTCATGGATTTTAAGATGCGCCGAATCAAACGGTATTGATCATCGGAGTCCAGAATCTGAAAACTATCTGGCAGATTGACATCGGCATAATGGGCGCGCAATAAGCGGTGAGCAAGGCCGTGAAAGGTACCCATCCACATGGAGTGTAGCGAACGGCCCATCAGTTCCTCCACCCTACCGCGCATTTCTTTGGCAGCTTTGTTGGTAAAGGTTACGGCTAAAATATTGTGTGGCGCTAAGCCCTCGACTTCCATTAACCAAGCTACTCGGTGCACCAACACGCGGGTTTTACCGCTACCGGCCCCCGCCAGTACCAGCATATCTTGTGCAGGTGCGGCCACGGCACTGCGCTGTTTATCGTTTAAGTTATCCAGTAGGCGTGAGACGTCCATGGCACCTCTATGTTAATGGCTTGCAAGTTTCTGCCGGCCATTATAGTCAAAAGCACTGGATATTTGTACATTTGTTGCTGTATTCGTTATTCGGCTTGCAAAGCTGGTGTCGTCCTCAATATGAACAGTCTGTCCATAACTGACAACTAGGAAAACAGATGCACGGTTAAACAACGATATATCTGTTGAATATCAAAGGGTTTGCCCAGATGACCGGTGAAGCCCATGGCACGATAATCTCGGATATCCTGCGACATCACATTCGCTGTGAGTGCCACAATGGGGACGGTAGAGTTAATTTGTCGGATCCGTTTAAAGGCTTCTTTACCGTCCATAATCGGCATTTGAATATCCATTAGTACGATATCTGGATTGATTTCAGGGAAAAGCGCCAGCGCTTCTTGACCATTTTCTGCGAAATGTATCTCGGCATGAGTCTTTTCCAGCATGGATTCGATAATTTCGCGATTGACAAAATTATCCTCGGCAACAAGTACTCGCTTCTCGGTTAAGTCGGGTATAGCTATATCTCGTGCTTCCGCCAACTTCACCTCGGCTTTCTTAGACTTTAATAACGGAATAAAAATGACAAACTTTGTGCCCTTGCCTTCGCTGCTGGCAACACGAATGTTGCCATCCATTAGACTTACCAGATTGTTGGTTATCGACATACCCAGCCCTGTTCCACCAAACTTTCGGGTGATGGTGGAATCTGCCTGAGTGAATCGCTCGAATAAGGAGCTTACCGCCTCTTTGGACATGCCAATGCCTGTGTCGGTAATGTCGATTAACAGGCCCGCCAGGCCACCTCTTTCAGACTCTCGCAGACTAACTTCGACACTCCCTTGTTCCGTGAATTTCACGGCATTGGAAATCAGGTTCATCATGATCTGTCTGATCCTGACAGGGTCGCCTATCCACACCAGTGGCATATTTGCTTCAATATTGAGAGCAAGGGTTATGCCCTTCTCCTGCGCCACGGGCTCCATATCGGCAATAACCGACTCAGCGATAAGTGCCAATGAAAAATCCACCTGCTCAATAGTCAGTTGATTGGATTCGATTTTGGAATAATCCAGAATATCGTTGATGATGGTGAGCAAAGTGTTGGCCGAGAAAATGGCATTGCTGATCAACTTCGCGCCTTTTTCGCTGTTATTCTCTTCTCCAAGCAGTTGCAATGTACCCAATACTCCATTCATGGGTGTACGTATCTCATGGCTCATGTTGGACAAAAACTCGCTCTTGGCATTGCTGGCCTGAATCGCCTCGTCTTTGGCCCTTCGCAGGGTGTCTTCAGCTTCTTGTTGCTGACTAATATCTTGTACAACGGACCAAATTTGCTCTTCTCCATCTCGAGCAACAATGCGGATACCAGAGAGTAAAACGGGATAACGATGGCCTTTTTGATGAATGTAATGTTTTTTATAAGGCCCATAACGACCAGATTCCTGTAGTCGTGTTAACTGCTCGGCCTCTTGCTCAGCGTACTCTTCTGGAGTGAGTTGCCAATAATCCATCTCGTTGAGCTCATTAATTTTGTAGCCCGTAAAACGGCTGAACTCTTTGTTCACGAATTTAAAGGCACCATCTGCCATCTTGTTGATGGCGATACCTATGGGAGCGAGATCCACAAACTGTTCGAACTTTTCTTTTTCATGTAAGTAAGCTTCTTCAAAACGTGTTGACTCTAACAGCGCCAGTTCTAGTTCTCGTTGCACCTTCACCAGAGGAGAAATATCTCTTCCGATGGCAAGTACCAGCGTACTTCCCTGAACAGGTATAGCGGTGAGGGATACCAAACATTCAAAAACAGTACCGTCCAACCGGGAATGTAACCACTGAAAAACCTGCGGACCTTCGGTTACCGTTTTAGTGATGTACTCTCTGGCCATCTCGTTTGACGGCCTGCCACAGGCTTGAAATTCCGGGGAGATTTGCGCCGGGCTGAGATTTAAAAAATTCTGCTCATTTTCCACGCCGTGCATTTGCACAGCAGCACTATTGCATTCAATAAAGCAGCTCGATTCTAAATCGATGATGGACAACGCATCGGCAGACACATCAAACAATTGTTTATACTTGTCCCTCTCCGCTCGAACCTTATCAAGCTCCTGTTTGAGTTTTTGGTTTTCTTCTTCCAACGTCATAGCAGCACTCAAGACAATCCTTTATCGACACACAGTAAATATGCAAAGTATAGCTACTTTTTCAAAAACCGAATGGCATTGCACTATTCGTAAAAACAATCGTTGACATTTTAGATTACACGCGTAATCTAAAATTATGTATTACACGCGTAATCAAAGTCTTTTCTTTAAATAATGGATTTTTTCGGATAGCAAAAATATGAAAAACAAATTGAATTTTAGTAAGCGAAACGGAAGCCTATTGTTGCGCAGCCTGTGTTGTGCATTGATAGTTATCATTGGCTCAACAACTCTTCCAACTGCTGCAAATGTTGTGGCAGCATCAGCGACGGTTGAAACCTCCCCCATCAAACGCCCTGCACCAAAGTATCCAGACTACGCCCTGAAGCATAAGTTGGAAGGTGCGGTATTGGTTAACTTTAGCATTGAGCAAGATGGCGGAGTTTCTGATATTAAAGTGATGGCAGCCGATCAAGATGGTTTATTTGACGCCAGCACCATCCTGGCTGTCCAGAGCTGGGTTTACCACAAACCACCACACAAAATTCGCAACAACTATGCCGCGATTGAGTATGTGCTTTCAGATACCCCCAATGTGTCTCAGTTCAGCAATGTGGAGAGGATTCAAATCAGAGGAAATTAAAAAAATGAAGCAGTCAGAGCTAAGACTGGCTCTTCTTCCAATCATCCGTCAGCATGCCCGCATAGCCCCAGTTTTCTTCAGCTATTTCTTGAATGACAACATGGGTATGCTCTGGATTTTTGCCCAAGACCCGTTGTAAGGAATGGGTGATATCCTTCACCAGTTCCGCTTTTTGCTCTCGCGTTACGCCTTTTGTCACATGCACATTCACATAGGGCATACCGCCTCCTGAAAATTTTTGTTTGAATAAATTAAGTTTATGTCGCGGCTTTGCTCTGCACGGCTCGATATCCAAGTAAGTAACAAAGACCAACACCCAGCCAGACAAGCCCCACCAGCAATACGGCAGCGCTGACTTTTTCCGGGTGCCTGAGCCAAAGTTGTAGTGGCAGAATACCGCGGATAATACAAACCACTGCAATGCTGTAGAGTCCAAATTTTAATAAGGGCAATTTGCGCATTAATTTTGCGCCAGAGAGGGCATAACAGCCTAGTACGGCAAAGATGATTGATACAACAACGGCACCAACAGGGGCTAATAGAGTACCTGCCCACGCTGACTCAACGATATCGGGTGGCGCCATTTGTATTTCATAACACTGAGGTCCGAAATAGATACAAGAGAGATGAGCCAGTGCCGTCAGAAATGCAATTGTTGCTGCAATAACTAATAAAATAACGCCTTGCCTGGTGTTTATCATTTTATTCCTTTAAAAAGTGCTTGATAGGTATTAGTGTAAATGCTCTGGCATTATAATCCGTGATGACGGCGGATGTGCTTGATTTTACCTGAATCGGTAAACTCCAGAGACATAATATTTATCGCCGAATATTCGATGGGTTTATCCAGATGTGCTGGCTGCCCTTTGGCGTGCTCTTTGAACTTTACAAATACCACATTACTGCCAATCATCATCTCCAGAATTTCGATAGAGCTAAAGATTATCTTATCCTCCAGCTTGGCTAGCATGCCGGCTCTCAACTCTTCTTTACTGGTTACCGTGACATTGAATTTAAGGTGTTCATCTTTAAATTCGTCAGCGATAAAAGACAGAAAATGCTCCACATCTTCCTCGTCTGAATCGGGTTGTTGGCGCGCATTTTTAGCGGCAATAAAATCTTGGGTTAAGTTTTTGATTTGTTGCTCTGTGAGCTGATTGGCAGCATAGCTTGTGAATGAAGCCAAACAAAGCAGTATTAAAATTGAAATAACCTTTTTCATAGAACCTTCCATAATAATCCAACAGTAAAGCGTGCTTAGTGACAACCTATTTGACTATATACAAGCCTTCGCTTTCTGATCTGCTTAATTTGAAACCAAATTTTTCAGACAAATCAGGAACATCGGCCATGACGGAAATTTATGCGTCTTTGGGGACTCCACTGTCGAGATAAGGAATGAAAGGGCAAAATGCTCACAAGAAAGAGCAATCGCATGGCAGCTCTGGTAAATCACATCCTTTGTTTTTTGAACATGAAGTTACGTTACATGCCGGAGAAGGGTCACAACAATCGTACCATTTACCCTTTTCCTTTTTGTCCTTGTCTTTCTTTTCAACAAGCACAACATGTGCGGCTTTACAGTCATTAAACCTTTGTCGGATTAAACAATAACCGCGCACTAAGCCTTGCTGCTCAATGATCTTAAGTACCGCATTTGAGCAAGAGTCCCCCTTATACAAAGCTGCATGAGCGCACCTAAAACCTTTATAGGGAGATAAGAACTTTTGATAAATGCGAATGGCCAATATGGATATAGTTTTCATCAAACTCCTTTTAGTCTCCAAAGCAGCGACAGTACCAGAGCCTCTTGCTGACATTACTCGTTAAATTGTCGTTCAACCAAACTAAACCAGTTTCCCGAGTTGTCCATAGCCATTGCTTCAACACCATACAGCTGTTGTGTCGGTGGCTGAATAAATTCCACACCTTTAGCCACGAGTTCTTCATAGGTTTTTTGACAATTTTCAGTTTCGAAAACACCTGCTCCGAATGCCCCTTCCTTGATTAAGCTTCGAATTTTTTCGGCAGAATCCGTAGTGAACATTGGTCCCTCTTTCGGCTCCGCTAATACCAGTTGAAGCTGTGAATTAGATTTCGGATATACAGTTAGCCATCGGAAACCGCCTTCCACTTTCAGGTCATCACCAACTTCGAAACCGAGCTTATTTTTGTAAAAATCAAGCGCTTCGTCCTGATTAAGTACATATATTGTTGCATGCGCTATGGATGTGATCATCTACCTATTCCTGGTTGTTAATTCAGCTTTATCTTATCGAAATAATCAAAATGATATTTCTCCAATATTGCTCAATTCGTCACTTTCCCAAAAAATGATAGGCAGACATATTTGAGTGCGCTGCTATAGCAGACAAGCTGAGTGGCATTTGATAATTGTCAGCAATAAAATCCCTGCCAGCATTCAATCTTTTTAACTTGTAGTTCACAGTCATAAAATTTACTTTCAAACACAAAAAGATAGCTAGCAATGTATCTTGCTACCAGAGACTTGGGTCATTTAATGCCTCTACACATCGAGTGGCACCAACCATAGGCTGAATTGCCTGGCCATCAAGTGATTGTGCCAGCCACCCAATGGGTTGACTTAAAGGGCAAGGGGCTTTGACGATATTTTCATTGATTGGCTGAAAACCCGTTTTGCAATAATAACCGGGATCACCGTAAGTGAAAGCTAATTTGACGTTTACAGATCTGAGATGGTCCAAGCCATATTGAATCAGCTTTTGACCTATCCCTGTCCCCTGTAGCTCGGTTGACACAGCAACCGGTGACAGTATGAATGCCGATTGCCCGTTTGGTACAGTAATACGACTGAAAAAGATGCAGCCTACAAGCCTGTCATTTAGTTCTGCAACACAGCCTATCAGGTCTTGTTGCTCAGTCGTGTGAATCAGCTTTGCCACAAAGTCTGCAATTACACGACCTTCCGCCTCCCCCTCAGATGCAGAAAACACATTTCTGAAAAGCGTTATAGCCTCTTGGGTTCTTGACGGTTCAAATTGGGAAAACTTCATAACTCTTAGTTGCCTTGCATTGTCTCAGTACGTATCGGCCCAGATGAACGTTTTTCAGTCCATTGTGAACCGATTCATTGTTAGTACTCACTAACTTTTTTCTAGAGCCATTATTTGCCTCAGGTAATCCATCCTCCGCATTGCTGCATTGCCACTAACCAAAATATTGGCTGCCAACAATGTCGCGAGGTACACATTACTTACAGGTAAGTTATAGAAGTTTATGACGAGAAAGAGAGTAACAACAAACAGAAACGCTAAACCGGGAACGTAATAGGCGCGAGAATACTGTTTTTCCAGTTGCTGGATTTTGCTTGTCCTCTGAAGGGTCAATCTGCCATCAACATTTTCCACTTGTTCCATACTTTTAATTCCTGGATGAGGTATAACGGCCGCCATAAGCGGTGAGTAATTGTTGGCTAAACTTTGTAGCGAAGCGGAACCGAGCCAATTGTTACGAATCCGAATTGATGGCCTTGTTATACATCATTTGGTGCCATACTAAACTTTTTCTAGATATTGTGTGGTTTTTGCTAATGGTTAACTCTCCTTCTAAACCAATTAATCTCCCACTCTCTGTAATAGAGAATGCAAATCCATCAAGAAGCACATGGTGATTTGGGCAAAGGCATAGAATATTTGATTCATGATCAGGACCATTGTGCGGTTTACCTAAAGGTATAATATGAGCCCCTTCTGAATAAGGACCATTACTAGTGATTAATCTTATCCCACAAACTTGGCAAGTGTTTTCATATATGGTCTTCACATTTTGAGACATTTTTGTATTGCGAATTATTCGGCTAACTAATGTTTCTTTTCTTGACGGGAGATTTGTTCCATTCTCCGAATTAGAGTCCTGACTCTCAATTTCTAATCCACATAGTTCAAGCAAGGTTAGAGCAGCCTTTTCATCTAGTGGATATAGGTATCCTTGATTTCTGCTACCAGCAGCACTAACAGGAGAATACAAAACTTGCAGGTGTTTTTGGACAAGCTGAATTGTAGTGTCTAAGTCAAAATTACTTTCAAATACATTGTATGTGCAAGATATCTCACACTTTTTATTGTTTACGTCAGCATCTTCATCAGCAACTAAAACCGCTTGAAAGCCATATTTTGAAAACGAAAATATTACATCTCCTTTTCTGACGTCAAAGATTCTTTTTCTGGCGTGATGATTACAGTCTCGAGTATCAGCTCGAATTACTCCAAGCTCTTTTTCTTCTTTGAATTTAGATTGATTAACCCAGAAGAATTGCATGATGCTTCCATGATGTATAACTATTATCAGACGAACAAAGTTCCCATTAAAACACGAACTTAATTCGCCTATCAGACAAAGTCAACCGCCCATTATTTTAGACATTCGGTTGATATCTTAGCCATACCAAAGGAGTTAAATTAAGCAGCAGGAAATAACGAACTCAGATTGTGTTGAAAGCTGGTAAGTACGGCCCCGTGCTAATTCACTTCGCCAGGCACGGTTTTTGGCAATCGTTTGTGTTCTATCACTGTTTGCCAGAAGATGGGGAAGATGATCATGGCCATGCCAGTAGCAGTCCAGATATCAATGTTTTCGCTAAATAACCACCAGCCTAGCAGTGCGGCGAACACCAGACCGGAATATTCCGCCAGGGCAATGGCACCCGCTTCGGCGCGCCGATAAGCAACAATACAACACAGCTGATAACCACACACACACACCGCTGAACCCACTACCAGATAGAGCATGGGTAAACTAAAGGGTTGCCAGTTAAACACCGACAGTATGGCCATTAAGGGAATGGACAACACCGTCCCCCAAAACATGACGGCAATCGTGGGTGTACTGGATGGGATGTAGCGCACCAGTAAATTATGACAGGCAATGCACAGTGCAGCTGCCAGGCCCGCCAAAATGCCCAAGCCACCGCTATCTGGTTGTAGTGCCACCACCACGCCAGCAAAACAACAGGCGATATTAAACAGGCGAAACTTGTGCAGTGGCTCTTTAAACCACCAGGCCGCCAACAACAAGGTGAGCACCGGACTGGCATAAAACAAGACATTGGCGGTCGCCAGGGTTAATTCCGTAAGCGCCACAAATACGCAGGCGCCGCCAATCACGGTTAAGTTTGCTCTGAAGGCCTGTAAACGTCCCCGGCGCAACACTCGGGCATCTTGGGGCAAACGACGAAACAACGGATAAAGACAGGCAGCTAACAAGCACTGACGCAAAAACAGGTACTGATAAATGCCACTGGCATCCGCCCAGTTTTTAACAAATACATCGGCGCCGGTGGCAAACAGGTTCCCCACCAGTAGAAAAATAACGGCTAGCAACAAAGCAGACACCACGGTCCGTTTACGCCAGATAAAGAGTCGTCTATCCATTATCTAAAGGCCAAACAAGTTGTGATTAAGCGCTGTCGCGCAGCATGGCAACGTGAGGAATGCCATCTTCCAGATACTCTTCTGACACAGTTACAAAACCGTGGCTTTGATAAAAACCTTGCAGGTGGGCCTGAGCACTGATCTTGATGCTCTCTTGTGGCCATTTTTCCAAACTGACCTTAATAGACTGTCCTACCAGCTGATGGCCCAGCCCCATACCACGATGGGATTGGGCATTGGCAATGCGACCAATACTGGCGTACTCGGGATAAGAAGTGCCGGGTGCCAAAACTCGCGCGTAAGCCGCCAACACATCACCATCCCAAAACATCACATGGGCAGTATCTGGGTGTTTATCCAGGCCATCCACATCTTGGTAGTAACAGGTTTGCTCAACCACAAACACCGCAATTCTGAGTTGGTAAATATCGTGTAATTCAGATGCTGACAGTTGTTCAAAAGATTTAATGGTGATTTTCATAGGTGCTTAAACGCGGCTGCAAAAAGGTGACAACGAGAATAAGTGAAAGCTCAGCCGGCAGCATTAACATTTGTTAACAGCCCCAACCTTTTTTTGATGCGACTAAAACTGATGGGTGTCATACCAAGATAGGATGCAATAACGTGTTGCGGTAAGCGAGGCAACAAATGCGGATAGGTTTCAAAAAACAGAGCGACCCGTTGCTCTGGGGTGTTTAACAGCAAAAACTCTTCTTTGCCTTCTTTGTACATGTAGTATTCACTCACCACACTCAAATGAAATGCTTGCCAGTCGTGGTGCTTTTTCACCAGTGATAAATAATGCTGAAGGGGGAATCGATATAAAACCGAAGGCTCAATCGATCTAACACTGAAGGGAAAGGCATTATCAGAAAGCAAACTACGAAAGCCAAAAATCAGGTCGTTTTCCCAATACACTTCCTTACAGAAAGATTTGCCTTCGGAGGTTTCAAAATAGGCATAGAGCAAGCCGTTTTGCAGCACATAAAGGTATTCCTGGGATTGATTTGCCTGCCACAAGAACTCATTGGCTTTCAGCTTCACCTCAGTAACGTGCTCCGCCAATAAATCTACATTCAGCTCTGCCCGGTAATGGCTTTGAAGACAAGCCGTGAAGCTGTCGCAATGGCGTGAAAGTAGTGGTTTAGGCATGATGAATAAAGGACTTTCTGGAAATTGCAGATAGCCTTTGTTTTATCACGCCATAGTTTAAAAAGCTACGTTATGGCGGAGTTTCGCGAATGCCTCAGGCTTTGCTCATAGCACTCAGCTTGCGCTGTACTCTGTCGGGAAACTTAACCTGTTGCCACAGCTTCTGCACCACAGATTCAGTATTTTGCCAATCCTTTTCCACCAACCAGTCGATCAGGATACTGGGGTCGCTTGGAAACTCAATGGCCTCACCAGCGGGTTCATCCAACCATTGCTCCAGACGCTCCTGATCGAGACGCATCATAATGCGACACAAGCCTAAAGTATCCAGGGTTTTGGCATTAGACAACTGCTCAAACTGGCCGTGTAAGGGTTTAATCAATAGCTTTTTGCCCAACTGCAAACATTCGCTGGATAACTCAAAACCACCATTGGCTATGACACCGGCACAGCTGTGTAAGGCTTTGTGAAATCCAGCTTTGCTGGGTTTACGCCATGATACATGGCCATCATCACGTTCGGTTTCGACGTCGGGATGGAAGCACATAAAGTTATATTCACTCAGGCTTTCCAACAAAGTATCGATATCTGACAGGCTTTCAAAAGGCAAATACACCAGGTAGTGGCTACCTGGTGAAACTTCAGAAATCTGATCTTCAATGAAGGGCGGCATAATGCTGTGCCCGAAATGATACCAATGCACCCCTAAACTCATGGCTGTAGGCGCAAAGCTGTTCATAATGAGTTTATCAATAAAGGACTGCCCCGCTTTGGGCACATCATGGCCGAAAGACGCTTGATGACTGATGGAAATACTGGGCACTTTTTGCAACTTTGATGCCCAGGCACTGATGGGTTCAAAATCATTGAGTACCAGATCGTAACCCGATAAATCCAATCCGCGAATGTCTTTGATTAACTGTAAGGGGCTGGCTTGCATAACCGTTTTAAACTGATCCACCGCACCATCAGAATGCACGAATGTCAGGCCTTTTCGAGTTTGGAAGTCACCAAAGATTTCCATGTCGAAATACTTTTCTCTTGGGCGGCCACTGAACAGGTAGTCTACCTTTACGTCGGTGCGCTGACTAAATGCCTTTGCCATTACACGTGCACGCGTAGTATGTCCGTTTCCGGTGCCCTGGACACCGTATAATATTTTTAATGTCATTATTTTTCTGGTTTTGCTGTTTTAGTGGAAGTGGTTCAGGCCAAAATACCAATACTAATAGTAGAAATGGCCACACCGAGGCTCGCGCCAGCGATAATATCGCCGGGATAGTGCACACCCAACATGATTCGAGACAACGCAATCATGCTCGCCCATCCATAGGCAAGCACGGCGAAAGAGGGATAGAAATGGGCTAATAACGTCGCCATTAAAAAACCGGCTGCGGTATGGCCAGAAGGCAAGCTAAATTTATCTGAAGGTTGAACGTGCGCCCTGACATTACAATTAAAATCACAAGGTCTGGCGCGTTTAAATAGGTTTTTAAGCATTACATATAGGGGTAGCTCCATGGCATAAGCCAACAAGCCCGTGTAAAGAAACAGCGCCCCCTGGTTTGGCTCAAACATCCAGAGCACTAATGCCAGTAACAGATAAATATGCCCATCACCCGTCTTTGAAATATAGCGGAACACAGTGCAATCCCGTCCAGTGCTTTTGCTGAACAGCCATTGAAATAGTTGTGTATCTACGCGAGTTATCAGGTTCATAGGTTTATTAAACTTGTCAGATTTAAATCTATCCTTTATGACTGCCAAGAATAGTGGCGAATTGTTAACCTCCAGTGACACAAAAAAGACACTAATATGACAATTGATATCAAGAAACCATTGCTTACCCTTCACTTGTCTGACTTTTATTGTAATGGCCTGACAAAGCCCATGAGTTGGCGTAGACTAAGAAAAAAATGCCCTTGAAGGTCTACCATGGAATACAACACTTCTGAACTCTGCGACATGTTTGCTGACAGCATCGATGTACTTGATCCCATTTTTATCAGTTATGGGGGGCGTAGCTCTTTTGGTGGAGAAGTCACTACCATCAAGTGCTTCGAAGACAAAGGATTGATTGATCAGATCGTGAACGAAAACGGAGCGGGCAAAGTCTTGCTTATTGATGGCGGCGGTTCTAACCGACGGGCGCTGCTGGATGCCATGAATGTTCAGACTGCGGTAGAGAATCAATGGGAGGGCATCATCTGCTACGGTGCAGTGCGTGATGTAGACATATTAGAAGACGCCGATATTGGTATTCACGCTGTGGCATCCATTCCTGTAGGTGCCGATACCGATGAAGTTGGAAATACCGATATCGCGGTTAATTTTGCTGGTGTTACCTTTTTACCGGAAGATCATATTTATGCCGATAATACCGGTATCGTTTTGTCTCCTGAGCCGCTGGACATCGAATAATCTTTCGCAGGGACAATCATGAACATTTCCGGACTCAACTTTTCCTGCCTGGACAATATCGCTAATTTGCTCAAACAACGGGCCGGTGAAACCAAAATAGGTGAAGTACTGTGCTTTGCCCAACACACAGATTTTCAGGCGCTGAAAGCATCAGGCATTGATTATGTGCTGCTTGGTTTACCCGAAGATATCGGCCCGAGAGCCAATCTGGGCAATGGCGGAGCACAAAACGGTTGGCCAGCATTTCTGCACAGCTTTGTGAATCTGCAACACAATCAATTTATTCCCAGCGAAAAAATAGCCTTATTGGGAGAGCTTGATTTTTCTGATTTGCAGGCATCTGCCGAGCAAAATCCAGACGATATAAAAACACTGCGCAACCTGTGTTGCGAAATAGACAGTCGGGTACACCATTTGCTACAACAAGTATTTGAAGCCCACCTTATCCCTGTTGTAATTGGCGGCGGTCATAATAACGCCTATCCCATAATCAAAGCCTGTAGTAAAGCCGAACAACTGCCGTTGGCTGTGGCTAATCTCGACCCTCATAGTGATTTCAGAGCAACTGAAGGTCGCCATAGTGGCAACCCGTTCCGCTATGCGGCAACAGAAAATTACCTTTCTCGTTACATGGTATTGGGCTTACACGAACAAAAGAATAACCAAGATGCACTGAACGCCATGCGAGAGTATGACTTCCGCTGGATCAGTATTCAGGACAGCCATTGGAGCCGCAAGTTAAACTTTGACCAATGCCTGGAGGATTGCGCCCGTTACCTGATGCATTCGGGTCTACCCATAGGGATAGAACTAGACGTGGATTGCTTAACCAATATGCCAGCCAGCGCGATAACGGCCGCGGGTATGCCCTACGAAGATGCCTTGTACTATGTTACTGAAATGGCAATGTTGCCCAAGGTTAAATATCTGCATTTGGCAGAAGCCGCACCGGATGCCTCAAGCGCAGCGCAAATGCGAGCAGCAGGACAAATTTTAGCTGAACTGGTGTGTACCTTTGTTAAAACGGATTATGCCAAGAAAAATCAGGAAGACTAGCGCGTTTTAATAACGCAAAGGGAAGAAATATGGCAGTCGCCAGACAGGCAACTGCCTTGAAGAAGTTTAACCAACAGACTCGTTGATAAACTCTTCCAATTGAGTGCGAGACAACGCGCCCACTTTTGTACCAGCAACTTCACCATTCTTGAAAATCAGTAAAGTAGGAATACCGCGCACGCCGTATTTGCCAGCAGTCTCAACATTATCATCGACATTCAGCTTGCCAACTGTTATCTTGCTGGCGAAATTGTCGTCTTCTACGATAGCGTCAAGAATGGGAGCAATCATTTTGCATGGGCCACACCATGGAGCCCAGAAGTCTACCAAAACAGGTTTTTCTGATTTGATTACATCGCTTTCAAAACTACTATCAGACAAGGTGACTATTTTATCACTCATTAAACTCTCCACGTTAGGCTTGTGGTTTCGAATGTGATACGAAACCAATGTTGCGCTATTTTTATAGCAACTGGATTAATATGCAAGGGTTGATAAGCAATAAGCTATGCAAACAACACATTTAACAGAGACCCACTTTTCGGATCTAAACATTCACCCCAAGATTCTTGAGGCACTTCAGGCAGCCAGTTTTGAACACTGCACCCCAATCCAGGCGCTGGCTCTACCCCAGTCGCTAAACGGCCAAGATGTTGCTGGACAGGCTCAAACGGGCACGGGTAAGACCATTGCGTTTTTGGTGGCCACCTTTAATTATCTGCTCACTCATGAGAAGGATAAAACCGGGCAACCACGCGCTATCATTATGGCTCCTACGCGTGAATTAGCGGTTCAGATCCACAAAGATGCAGAAAT
Organism: Planctobacterium marinum; assembly: GCF_036322805.1. Lineage (GTDB taxonomy): Bacteria > Pseudomonadota > Gammaproteobacteria > Enterobacterales > Alteromonadaceae > Planctobacterium > Planctobacterium marinum_A. Next base: position 4,702,875 of record NZ_AP027272.1, read on the forward strand.
AATCGCGAAACATACTGATATCTCCCTTGGTCTCATTTATGGGGGCGAAGGTTACCAAAGCCAACAAGAAACACTGCAAAAAGGCGTAGATATCGTTATCGGCACTACGGGCCGTATAATCGATTATTACAAACAGCAGGTATTCAGCCTGGCGAACATTCAGGTGGCGGTATTAGATGAAGCCGACCGGATGTTTGATCTCGGTTTTATCAAGGACATTCGCTTTTTATTCCGTCGTATGCCGCCTGCGGTAAATCGTTTGAGCATGTTATTTTCAGCGACACTGTCTTTCCGCGTTCAGGAATTGGCCTACGAGCATATGGACAACCCGGTGCACGTGCAAGTAGAGCCGGAACAGCGCACTGCCAGCCGTATCGTGGAAGAACTGTTTTATCCTTCCGACAGCGACAAGATGAAGCTGTTGCTGACTCTGTTGGAAGAAGACTGGCCTGAGAAAGCCATTGTATTCGCGAATACTAAACACACCTGTGAGCTGGTAACCGATTGGTTGAATGCCGACAAACACCGAGCAGGTCTGTTAAGTGGCGACGTGCCACAGAAAAAGCGTTTGAATATTCTGGAAGATTTTGACAAAGGTCATCTGGATATTCTGGTAGCCACGGACGTAGCAGCCCGTGGACTGCATATAGACAAAGTATCTCACGTATATAACTACGACTTACCCGATGACGCCGAAGACTATGTACACCGCATTGGCCGAACCGGACGAGCCGGGAAAAGTGGCCACGCCATTAGTTTCGCTTGTGAGAAATACGCACTGAATTTGCCCGCTATCGAGACCTATATTGGCCATACGATTCCGGTAACTGATTATTTCCACGATGTTTTGCTTGATGATGTTACCCCTCCCAGAAGGACTCAGCGCAAACGAGTACATCGCGATAAACGCAACAATCAAAAGCGCCATAACAACAGGTAGCGTGTATTTAAGACATCGATGACCCAGACTTTGCTTGCCAACACCTATGCCGCCGTGGATCTCGGATCCAATAGTTTCCATTTATTAGTAGTAGAGGAAACATCAAACGGTATTCGCATTCGCAATCGAGTGAAGCAAAAAGTCAGACTGGCATCAGGTCTGGATGACAATAACCTGTTAGATGCTGCAAGTATGCAAAGGGGCTGGGATTGCCTGGCCATCTTTGCCCAACAGCTACAGTACATACCGAAAAGCAATATCATTGTGGTAGCTACCGCAACCCTCCGCTTGGCAACCAACCGAAATGAATTTGTCGCTAAAGGCGAACAACTACTTGGGCACACTATTCGCATTATCAGCGGCGAAGAAGAAGCTGCCTATATCTTCAGCGGTGTTACCAGCGACCAAAAAAGTAATCGTAATTCGTTAGTCATAGATATTGGCGGTGCCAGTACCGAGTTAGGCTGGGGCAAGGGTAATCAACCCAGCCTGCTGCATAGCTTAAATATGGGCTGCGTCACCTGGACCAATCGCTGGTTTGCTGATGAGCAGCTTAACGAAGACAACTTTCGCAATGCCGTCAATGCCGCCAAAGAAGTGATTAAACCGGTACTGTCTGAGTTTGCTGATCTAAAAGTGCACGATTGCCTGGGCGCGTCTGGCACCCCGCAAGCCATAGTAGAGATACTGACTGCACAAAACCTGCCAGCCACTATCACTCTGCCCTTTTTGCAGCAATTGGCGCAATCTTGCTGTTCAGCTTGGCATCTGGATAATTTAAAGATAACAGGATTACAAGAGAGTCGACGTGCCATATTCCCGGCAGGGCTAGCCATTTTAATAGCACTGTTTGAATCACTGGATATCCAACAGATGCATCTCGCCCAAGGCGCACTGCGAGAAGGAGTATTAGCGGAGGTACTGCCAACGCCTTTTAATCGCTCTCAGGAAAAAGTATTAGCATTACTGCGCATAGATGAAAATCAAGCACACAGGGTATATCGCTGTTGCCAGCAAATTCTGGCCAATTGCCAGCCAGAACCGCAACTTAACGCCATGCTAAAAAAAGTGTTGCAGAATGCCTGTCTGTTACACGAAGCCGGTCAGATGATAAGCTTTAAGAACCACCAACAACACGCCCGGTATCTGCTACAACACACCAATATGTCGTGGCTAAACTTTGAAGAAAAACAGCTGATTTCAAGAGTGGTCAGTTCCAATCCTTCTGCCACCCACTCTGAAACTCTACATCCACAATACAACGAACAACAATTGAACTTATTAATCCGCACTTTGCGCCTGGCCGTTATTCTGTGCAGTCAACGCATTGATCAGCGCTTTGCCGTGCCGGATATCGAGATCAGTGACAATTTGTGGCAACTGCGCTTTAGCGAAAACTATCTGGCTAATAACCCGTTGTTACGCCATTTATTAAACGAAGAGCAGCAAAGTATTAAGTCGGTAAACTGGCTGCTCAGCTTCGATTAGAATAGTTTTTCATCGTTCAGGGCTTAAGAAGCTGAGCCGCTTCTTTGGCGAAATAAGTCAAAATACCATCGGCGCCCGCGCGCTTAAATGCCAGTAGTGACTCTAGAATAGTCGCCTCTCTGGCCAACCAACCATTGGCGAAGGCCGCCTGATGCATGGCAAACTCGCCGCTCACTTGATAGGCAAACGTAGGTACCGCCAGTTCAGACTTACAGCGTCTGACGATATCTAGATAAGGCATACCCGGTTTCACCATGACCATGTCGGCGCCTTCCTGAATATCCAAGGTAATTTCTCTGATGGCTTCATCAGAATTTGCCGGGTCCATCTGATAGCTCTTCTTATCAGCACCTTTTAAATTAGCCGCTGAACCCACTGCATCGCGAAACGGACCATAATAATGAGACGCGTACTTAGCTGAATAAGCCATAATACAGGTGTTGATATGACCTGCCTGCTCCAATGCCCCTCTTATGGCGCCAATGCGGCCATCCATCATATCTGAAGGCGCCACCACATCCGCGCCCGCTTCGGCATGAGACAAGGCTTGTTTTACCAATACTTCTACGGTTTCATCATTGAGCACGTAACCTGAAGCATCAATCAAACCATCCTGACCATGGCTGGTAAAGGGATCCAGTGCCACGTCGGTGATCACCCCGAGTTCGGGAAACTGTGCTTTCACCGCTCTAACCGCGCGTTGCGCCAGTCCATCTGCATCATAAGCCGCCTCGGCATTATCACTTTTTGCCGACTGCGGGGTTACCGGAAATAACGCAATTGCCGGTATACCATGCGCTACCAGTGTTTCACATTCCTGCAAGAGCAAATCCACTGACAAACGTTCAATACCTGGCATAGAGGGTACTGCTTCTTTCTGATTTTTGCCTTCCAGCACAAACATCGGATAGATAAGATCTTTCACCGATAATTGATTTTCAGACATCAAATCTCGGCTAAATTGCTGGCGTCGCATACGGCGCATTCTGGCGGCGGGAAAAAGGGGAAAAGTCACTTTAAAGATCTCCGTTCAGGTTCGAATATCACCGCAATTTAAGGCCAAACAAACGCGCAGCATTGGCGCTACTGACCTCAGCGATGGTTGCCACTGAAACTTGTTTAATTTCAGCTATCGTCTCGGCGATATGGGGTAAATAACAAGGTTCATTGCGTCGGATTTTTCCGGGTAAGGTTTTAGGAGTTAAGTAAGGTGCATCCGTTTCGATCAGCAATTTGTCTAACGGTAGATGAACCAGCGCTTCACGCAGGGATTCACCGCGCTTTGGATCACATAACCAACCAGTGACACCAATATATAAACCCAGCGATAAATAGCCCTGCATTTGCTCAGTGGTACCGGTAAAGCAGTGAGCCACCCCTCTGAGATTATTAACCCCAGACAGGATTTCCATCTGGCTATCCCAGGCGTCTCGCTCGTGTAAAAACAAAGGTAATTCCAGCTCACTAGCTAAAGCAATTTGTTGTTTAAACACAGCGATTTGTGCTTCAGCAGGGGAAAAATTGCGATTAAAATCGAGGCCACATTCACCAATCGCCTTTACCCCGGGCTGACTGGCTAATTGTCGCAAAATGTCGATATATGAAGCCGACACTTGTGCGGCATCATGGGGATGTACTCCGGCAGTAGACCAACAATAATCCGGATACTGTTGGCATATTTCCAGTGCAGCTTGGCTTTCCCGCTCAGAAGTACCCGTGATGAGCAAACCTGCAACGCCCGAATCACAGGCGCGCTGAATCACCTCATCAAGATCGTCATTGAATCGGTTATTGGTTAAATTGACGCCGATATCAAACAGCAGAGCGAGTCCCTTTTGCGATTAGCTTTTGCGTTTTACGCGGATATTCTGATTGTTTCCTTGCTTCGAGAGATAAAACGCTCCCAGTAAGCCTCGACTAATCACAATACTATCACCCACTGACAAACTCATACGCTCAGAATCAGTCTGACGCCAAACCTGGCCATCTTGTAAGGTAATAATCAGCTTGCCGTGTGGATTCTTTTCTATCTTACCCACTACAGATCGCAGTTCAGAGGCTTCAGCACTTTTTCTTTCGGCTAACTGCTGTTCCAAACCAAAGCTATTTTGTGGTGCCGTTTGCACTTCATTATTCACTGCATTGCGTCGCGCGTCAGGAGAAGCCACCACAACCGGACGATTGGCGTAAAACTCAGCCAGCTCCGAGTCTTCCAAATTGTTAGCGCGCTGTGCTAATTGGTCATAACAAACAAGACGCTTCACTGAGTTACTCACCGAACGGCATTTTTCCATGGCCTGCGCCAACGTTTCTGCTTGTACACTGACACTAACTAGCTGGGTAACCGCAGCAAATAAGGCTATTAAGGTAAATTTCATTTTATTTCGCTATCCTTTTTTCTTCTTCGTCTGCCTCAGAGTCTTCTCTGTTGCTGGCGTATAGACCACCGATCATGACACCAAGTTCAAATAAAAGCCACATTGGCAGTGCCAACAGGGTTTGGGAAATGGGATCTGGCGGAGTCATTAACATGCCCACCACAAAAACACCTACTATTACGTAAGGGCGCTTCTCTCGTAAACTATCGGCACTAGTAAAGCCCGTCCAGCACAACAGAATAATGGCTATCGGGATCTGAAAAGAAACCCCAAAGGCAAAAAACAGCTTCAATACAAAATTCAGGTAGCTGTTAATGTCGGTACTGATCACCACCCCTTCAGGTGCGACACCAATAAAAAACGGAAACGCCAGTGGGAAAATAACGAAATAGGAAAAGGCGATACCAGCATAAAACAAAAACGTACTGGCCAGCATCAGAGGGGCCACCAGCTTTTTCTCGTTTTTATAAAGTCCCGGCGCCACAAACGCCCAAACTTGATAAAGGACATAAGGTATGGCAATGAAGAACGACAGTACCAGAGTTAATTTAAAAGGGGCAAAAAATGGACTGGCCACATCCGTGGCGATCATTTGCGCGCCTTCTGGCATGGCATTTATCAGGGGCTGCGACATCAGCGCATACAAATCCTGAGCAAAATATGCCAGCCCTAAAAATATCAAAAGTACGCTAAGTACCGCCTTAAGCAGACGATTGCGCAACTCCACCAGGTGGTCAATAAGGGTAACAGCGTCAGACATTTTTTATTGAGGATCTTTTCGATATGGTTGGTTAACCGACTCAGCCGCAGCTTTCAGTTCGTCAACACTTTCCTGGAGTTCTGGAGACAGATTTTTTAGCTGCTGTTCTTCAGCTTTTTTCAGGTTCTCATGCAATTCATGGATACGCACTTGCTGCTCAATCTCTTGACGAAAACCATTAGCCACATTTTTGATATTGCGGATAGTACGACTGGTTGAGCGAATCGCTCCGGGTAACCTTTCCGGGCCCAGCACTAAGAGCGCAATTACGCCGATAACTAACAGTTCCCAAAAGCCAATATCAAACATGCGCCATTAACCTGATTATTCAGCGTTTTGCTTTTCTTTGCTCTGCGTGGTTTGTTGCTGATTGCTTTGATCTTGCACGCCTTGCGGCTCTTTAAAGTCTGCATCGGCTTTGTTTTCATCCGTTACAGCGCTTTTGAAGCCTTTCACCGCAGAACCCAAATCAGACCCCAACGAGCGAAGCTTTTTAGTTCCGAATAACAACACGATAATGGCGAAAATTATCAGCAATTGCCAAATACTGATGCCACCCATAACGACTCTCCTTAAAATTTTCCTGTAGTATACCCGTTCCGCTAAATACAGGGAACAAAGTATTTTTTATTAGCTGGTTCACACTCTTAGCAACAATTAGGGTTTGCTGATCTCAGTGTTTTTAGACCACACTTAGATAACACCAGTATGACAATAACCTACGTCATTATCATACAAATCAATGCTAGATAGACAGAGGAAGGTTAACCAGATTGTTGCAAAACATTACCATTTTCATGATTGTCGGCATGTTATGTGCGCCAGTAACCTTAGCTGAAGAAGAGCAGCAACCTTGGTTGGACTCATTGCATGACAGTGTGACCGGTTCGGTAAACAGCACGGCAGTTTGGTTAGATGATTTCTTCGCAGACGAAAACTTTAACATCGATGAACTGCCCAATGGCGGAGCAAGGATCAGTTTAGGCTGGGAACCTCGCAGCCGCGACATTATGGAGTTTGAAACGAAAATTCGGGTTAAATTTAATCTGCCCAACCTGGAAAATCAGGTGGATATCGTATTCAGTGACTTTGACGAAGATCTTGAGCGTGCCCCCGTTAAAGCGGCACAAAATGAAGTACTGTCCACTCAAAATCGCTTCAATCTGGCCTTGAAATGGACCCACCCGCAATCAAAAGACAGTGTCTGGTCGCATCGTATCGGTGTCGGTCGTAAAGCGCAGCCATATGCTCGCACACGCTATGCCGCGCGCGGTGAATTCAGCGAATCTCAGCGTTATCGTTGGGAGATCTCAGGCTATTTTTACAGTCAGGAAGGCTTGGGCAGTCATTTTGGTGTGCAATTGGAGCAAGATTTGGCCGACTTTTCGGTAATGCGCCTGGATAACAATTTCTTCTTCAGAGATGAAACTAACGATTGGTTATGGCAACACAATCTCTATGCGATGCAACAGCTTTCCGACTCCTCAGCATTGATCACAGGTATTTATCTGGAAGGGTTGAGTCAACCAAACTACCGTATCGAGGAATATCTGATCAGCAGTCGTTGGCGCAAAAATGCTTTGAGGGAGTGGCTGTATTTTGAATTAGAGCCTTTTATTTTGTGGCGAAGGGATGAGAGCTTCAGTGCTTCTTATGGCATTGCACTGAGGGTAGAGGGCTTTTTTGGCGACTATTAACGCCAAGGTAACGAAAAAAGCACCGGAATAGTCCTTTCCGGTGCTTGCACTAGTTAGCTTCCCAACACATAAAAGAAGCTAATCAAACCATGGGCTATTACTCGTAGCTATATGACATAGTTACACCGCTATATGCTCTGTAACCGCGAATACTAACGTGCCAGGTGCCTGACGCAGGGTTGTTGAAGGTACAGGTTTCGTTGTTGCCCGAGGTATAAGGGCGACAATCGTAGGTGCTAGTAGTCGGATCAGCTCCATAACGCATGTACAAGTCTGCATCGCCAGAACCACCTGAAATGCTAACCGACATAGTAGTAACACCTGCTGGGATTTCCCAAGTATAACGGTCCCATGCATTGCGCGACCCACTCAGATTAGAGATAGAGCCGTTTACCGGATCGACATTACCGCCGCCGCCACCATTTCCACCACCATTACCATCACCGGCACAACCATAAGTATTTAGATAGTTGTAGGCGTCTTCCGATTGCACTATGCCATAACCGTATTGAGTATCACGGCCAGCTGAACCTTTGTCCTTCGCGGTAGCTTGTAATGCAGAGCGGATTTCATCGGCGCTACACTGAGGGAAGAAGCTCCACACCAAAGCGGCAACACCAACAACATGAGGCGTCGCCATTGAAGTACCACTCAGGGTCGCATACGAGTTAGTGGGATAAGTGGAATAAACCGAGGAGCCAGGACCTGCCAGTTCTACCTGACTATTATACTGAGAGTAGCTGGCGCGGCTTTCACTGGAAGTTACCGCGGCCACGGATACCACCGCATCGTAAGAGGCAGGGTATGAAAAGCTACTATTACCATCGTTACCTGCTGCTGCAATCAACAGGATATCCTGGTCTGCGAAGTTCTGCATGGCATTCGACTCTGCTGTAGAAGAACTACCGCCACCCAAACTCATGTTTACAACATTTGCACCCGCGTCGGCACATTGCTGAATACCAGTGATGAGGTCAGAAGCAAATGTCCAGCTTCCTGAGTCATTGAATATTTTAACTGCATGAATATCTACACCCGGATAAACACCAACCACACCTTCGTTATTTGCCAACGCCGCGATTGTGCCAGCAACGTGGGTACCATGACCATTACCGTCATTATACCAATTACCTACACTACCGTTGTTCGCATCACCAGAAGCGCCATTATTTTGATCCGGCAAATCTGGATGACCGAGATTATAACCAGTATCAATAACACAAACTTTTCTGGCACTAAGATTATTCTGGAATAGCTGGTCAGCTTGCACCATGGGAATGCCATAAGGCGTGGTTTGTGCCATCAAATGACGTTTAGGATCTTCCTCTGCAGTAGCTACACTGTGATGGTTGGCTACCGTATTAAAGGTTTTCTTATCCATGTTCACCACCATCATATTGTGGCTTTCAATGGCTTTAATAGGTGTCGCTCCTAAACTACGCAGGTGTTCATTGGCCAGTCGTACATCCAGTTTACCTTGGCGGTCAAACAGTGAAACGCCGCCATTTAGCTTTATTGATTCAGCATCTCCCATTACCGCATCATCTTTGAAAATGACAATGTAACGCTGTTGCATTTCCGCCAACATAGGCGCCTGGTTTGCCTGAACCTGTGTTTCCACTGCTGATCTAACTGGCGCTTTAGCAGATTCAGTTTCTGCTGCAAAGACTGCACTGGCAAACAGAGAAACAGACGAAAAGCCTAAGCCTAGTACGACCTTATTGAATTTATGAGACATTGATATTGTTCCTGTCGTTCATTGAGGGCTTATTCACTGCCTGCTTGATACAAAACTAAGTGATAAGCGCTCGAGTTATTGGATTTAAATTCCCGAACCAACAAGGAGCCTCAATCTAGCGTTGAGTGATCTGATGGTTCGCAACACGCTTCTCCTGTTTTGTAAAAAGCCCTGTGGTTCACAGAACTTTGTCACAAACTTCAAAGCGAGCATTTTATTTACCCAACAAACTACTTAATTGAATGACAATAAACACCCCCAAACAACTGGTAAGACCTCATGCTGAAATTTAAATTTCCATTTTAACACTCTGTTTTTATTGATTTTTACGATGTCACTTTGAATATCTAATGGCCGACAAAAAAATAATTAGTGCGATACAGTAATCCTTTCATTTGTAAACAATTGAATACGGCTTCGTTAAAAAATGTAACTTGAATTGTTCGGCCTTTTATTGTTTTATTTATCAGAGGGTATATTTTTTACCTCTTCAAGGGGGATGCTTTTCATTTGAATAATCGCGATAACAAGGAGAGAAAACAAAATCTATTTATGAGGGTAGCGACCCAATGACAGGTATTACATCATTAAGTCCATCTTTGGAGTGTTTGCTTGTTTTGCTATTAGGCTGTGCTGTCGTTTTGACATACGCCATCATGACTCAGATAAAGTTAAAAGCAGAAAAATATAAATTCATTCAGTGTCATGCCAAACAAAGTAGCTTACATCACATCCTCTCGGAACAAGAGGTGCGCATCCGGGATCTCACCAGAGAGAACAAACAACTGGAGGAGACGCGACACCAGTTTTTCGCCTCAATCTCGCAAGATTTGAGTAATTCCATTGGTGTGATTAAAAACCACTACATGGAATGGTTCCAACAAACAAAAATCGAGACTGATTTGCTTGAAAAAGCCATTGCAACAGAGTCCAGCATTCACAAAATTGAGCAATTAGTTCAACACGCCCATCACGCCGGTCTATCATCTGATATTGAGACTTGCGCTCAAACCGCAAAGCAATGTTCCTTAATACAGGCACTAACAACGCTGTTGCGTCAGCTGTCCCAACAAGATGGGCGTGGTCGTGCTCGCTTGTCATCCCAAAACGACGTGGACTACATCCTGCCTGTGGAGGAGCAAGCCCTGTTACTATACCTCTCTTTTTACTACAATTTAGTGGCGCAACAAACGCCGTCTCATCGTCGATTAACATGGCAGTTGGCTGAACAGCAAGGTAAGTTAGTCGTATCGCTCCATTGTGAGGACAACTTACCCTTTCCCGTGGAGATATCCAACCCGGAAAAACATCCGGAGTATTTTCTCGCCGCCCACTTTGCTCAAAAACTACAAGCCCAAACTCGCATTGGCCAACAATTAGCGCCTCCCTGTCTAATGGAGCTTGTACTCGGCAGTTTTAAGAAGACCACCCTGAGCTCTCATAGTGATAGGGATGATCTCTCACCTCAAGTATTTTTCGACCTGTTTCAGGAGCCCGTATTAAACAAAGCCGGTCCAGAAACAAATAGTCCAAAGTGTTTAATTCTGGATCCCTGTCCCGAAGTTCAGATGAGCCTGACCCAAACCCTGAGTTGTCACTTCAACTGTATCGGCATGTTTTGCCTGGTTTCGGGCATCAAGAAAGTATTGGAGTGGCAACCCGATGTGCTAATTTTAGATCCGGTACAAGGCTCAGAAAACGGCTTTGATTTATTGTCTGAGTTGGCCAAATCAATAGACTTACACACACTATCCATTATTGTTTTAACGGCACAAGACACCACCAAAAACAGGCTTAGGGCACTGGACCTGGATATCCAAGTATTTTTTAAAAAACCGTTTGATAATGCTATTTTACTTGAAAGCGCAAAACGACTTCACCATGCCAAAAGAGCGCAAACACTGCGCCAGGAAATACAAGAAAACGTCTCATTTCAACCCTCACGAGACGCCGTCTTTTTAGCTCAACTTAACAGGCTGTTGGAAACCGAAATTGCTAATCCAGATTTTCGATTTGAAGACTATTTTGAACAATTTTCATTGTCTAAACGACAGTTCTTTCGTCGTGTAAACAACCTCACCAGGTGCACGCCAAAACAGTACCTTATTCAGAAAAGGCTGGAACTGGCCAAACACCTATTTGCAAGAGGCTGTTTAATTCAGGATGTGACGCAACGTTGCGGCTTCAAAAAGCCCGAGGCATTGCTCAAAGTGTATCAGGCGCACTTTGGAGAAGAGCCTGTTTGATCAAAAATCGTAAAGCTTATAAACCGTTTTAACCCAGCAGCCAACCCCAATGGCGGCACAGATTGCCGCCCCCCATAACGGTAACTGATAAAGGGGCAAAAGCACGCCGACCAGAATAAAGGTTCCTCCGCCCACAGCATAGATAATGCTTTTGGTATTTTCCTTCTGTCGCAATAACTGCTGCTCATGCCAAAGCTGTTGCTTTTGAGGCAAACGCTTCATCTGCTTCAGACTGTCAAATATCAACTCTGGTATTTCAGGCAGTTTTTCACTCCAGAAAGGCAAATTGCTTTTTACCTTACCCATCATTGTAGACCAGCCAACCTGCTCCTTCATCCAGTTTTCCAGGAAAGGTTTTGCGGTTTGCCATAAATCCAATTGCGGATAGAGCTGCCTGCCTAAGCCCTCCACGTATAACAAGGTTTTTTGCAGTAACACCAGTTGTGGTTGCACTACCATGTCAAAGCGGCGCGCAGTATTAAACAATTGCAGTAATACCTGGCCAAAGGAAATCTCAGCCAAGGGCTTATGAAATATCGGCTCACACACTGACCGAATGGCCATTTCGAAATCATCGATGTTAGTGGTAGCTGGTACCCAGCCCGAATCCACATGCAACTCAGCCACCTTGCGATAATCGGAATTGAAAAAAGCCACAAAATTTTCCGCCAGATAACGTTTGTCTTCGCGATTCAGGGTGCCCACAATGCCAAAATCTATGGCAATGTATTGCGGCGACTGCGGATTTTCACGGGAGACAAAAATATTTCCTGGATGCATGTCGGCATGAAAAAAGCTGTCTCGAAATACCTGAGTGAAAAAGATATTTACGCCCCTTTCTGCCAATAATTTCAAATCAGTATTATTGCCATTTAGTTCGGCAACATTAGCTACAGGGATCCCTGAAATACGCTCCATCACCAGCACATTACTGCGACAGTAATCGAGATAAATCTTGGGCACATATAATTCGGAGGAATTCTCAAAGTTATTGCGCAACCGATTGCCGTTGGCGGCTTCTCGAGACAAATCCAACTCATCCAATATGGTTTTGCGGTATTCCTCCACCACTTCCACCGGTCTAAGTCGTCTGCCGTCGGGAAGTGCTCGTTGCGCCACCTTGGCCAAAATACGCATCAACTCAATATCGGCATCAATGGTGGTTTTAATATCTGGGCGTGTGACTTTTATCACCACCTGCTGACCGTTGGTTTCTAATACGGCGCTGTGCACCTGGGCGATAGACGCCGATGCTAAGGGCTGCAGCTGAAAATCGTCAAACAATGCATCGATAGCGGATAACTTCAAGGCCTGCTCTATCATGGCTTTGGCGTTTTCACCGTCGAATGGAGTCACCTTATCCTGCAGTAACGCTAATTCATCTGCCAGTTCAGCATCTAGCAAATCACGCCGGGTTGACAGCATTTGACCGAATTTGATGAATACCGGCCCGAGGGACTCCAGCGCCAACTTCAAGCGCTGCCCTTGTGTTTTTTCAGGATAGCGATTGCGTAACCAAAACAAACTCATGCGCACCAGTGAAAAATACCAAGGCCTGAATTTTTTAGGAATGAGTTCATCTAACCCATATCGGAGTAAAACTGAAACTATGGTGTAGATTCTGATAATTCGCACCGTAAATCCTGTTATTTAGCGAGCTCAATGAGGCGTGAAAGACGCGATTCGAGTTGTTGTGTGCGCTGCTGCACAGCACTTACCTGGCCACAAAAATCATCCACTGCAGCTTCAGTGGCGGCAATGTTTTTCTCTTCTAGTGCGGCATCACGCAAGGTGGTCTCCGTTCGTTGCAGAAAACCCAAAAAGTGTTTTTTCAGACGCTGCGCCGCCTGAGATAGCTCATGAGCCACGACATCGCCGGTATATTTTGCAAGTTGCTCTTCCCAATCAATCTCGACACTTTTTAAAACGTGACTAAATTGCTGAGCCACCTGAATATCGCCCAACAAATTTAACTTGTCCTGTTTAATCAGTTGAGTGATGTTAGCCACATCTTTTAACTCTGGCAGAGTGAATAAACTGGTAGCAAGCAAACAATCAATGTCATCAGGGAGCTTATTGGCTTGTTCGGGTGTCATTTTGGCGACACTGAGCACATCTACTGAAGATGAAAACACAAACAGTAAGTCATAGTGCAGTTCAGACAAAGACACCTGTAATCGCTTACCGTGCAATTTAGCCAGTTTATTGGGAGCTGCATCGTCCATAGTCAGCAATTTATTGATTGCTGACTCAAGAACCGAGGACAATAATTGCGCCGCAGGCATCAGAACTTGAATCCACGGTGCAAGGCGACTATGCCACCGGTCAGGTTATGATAAGTAACCTGCTCAAAGCCAGCACCGTGCATCATACCTTTAAGGGTTTCCTGGTCCGGATGCATGCGGATGGATTCGGCAAGATATTGATAGCTGTCAGCATCGTTAGCCACCATTTTCCCCATAGCAGGAAGAATGTTAAACGAATACCAATCGTATAATTTCCCAAATTGTTCATTCTCTGGTTTGGAAAACTCCAAAACTAGTAGACGGCCACCGGGCTTTAATACTCTGAAAATAGACGCCAGGGCAGCATCTTTATCTGTAACATTGCGCAAGCCAAAGGCAATGGTAACGATATCGAAGTAGTTATCCGGGAAGGGCAAACACTCAGCATTGGCCTGAACGGTCTCAACATTGCCCACAATACCCATATCTCTTAACTTATCGCGGCCAACTTTTAACATAGAGCCATTGATATCGGCTAGCACCACCTTGCCTGACTCTCCCACCAGACGGGAAAACTTAGCTGTTAGATCACCGGTTCCACCAGCCAGGTCCAGGACTCGTTGGCCACTGCGTACGCCACTGCAATCAATGGTAAATCGCTTCCACAAGCGATGCACTCCCATCGACATGAGATCGTTCATCATATCGTACTTAGCCGCCACCGAATGAAATACGTCGGCCACCAGATTTACCTTTTCCTGTTTATCTACCTGCTTATAGCCAAAGTGAGTAGTTTCTGAGGTGTTGGACTGATTTTCAGTGTGTTGCGTCACGACTTTCCCTTATAACTAGTTATTGCGCTTATAAAACAGCCGCAGTTTACCAGAGAATTGCCTGGTTGCGCAGGCAATTAAACTTGTGTAGAAAATACTACACAATGTAAGACTAAGGTATAGTTGTAAAAAAGCTCGGTTGAACCACAATAACAGATTGCCAAGCTGAGCATTTGTGACAAGAGAGAAACATGTCCAACGCAAGAATTTGCATCGTTGAACCCGATGAAATCGGTCAAGATTTGCTGGCAGGAATGCTGGAAGATGATTATCAAGTAGAGGTATTTTCTGATGGACGGGAAATGCTGGCTACCCTCAGTCCAGACATGCCAACGTTGGTTATCCTGGAGACCTTACTTCCCGGCCCAACGGGTTATGAAATCTGCGAAGCGATAGAAAACGACTATAGCCACTGTGTTACTTACACCATCTTTCTGCCTGCCAAAACCTCCGTAGAAGAGCGCATCCGAGGAATGGAAGCAGGTGCCGATGATTACATTAACAAGCCTTATGACATGGTCGAGATCTCGGCCAAAGTCCGCTCGGCAATGGACATACTCAATGCCAAATCCGGATTAAAACAGCAACTGGATTACGCCAGCCAAACCGCCTTTCAGGCCATGTCTGCACAAAGCGAAATGGGTATCATCATGAAAGGGGTTCAAGGGGTAATAGAAGCCAATACCTTTGCCGAATTATCCACGGCTATCTTCGCCTGTATGGCAGAATTCTCTCTCAAAGCCACCTTGTATTATGAGATGTCGGACGAGCCTGTATTTGAAGCTTCCAAAGGACGTGTCAGCACCCCAATGGAACAACAAATTATCAGCGTTGTGCGTAAGACGGAGCGCATCTGGACCAAAGGTCAGCGTTGTATATTTACCTTTGGTGATACTTCACTACTTATCCTCAACATGCCTGAAGACGAGGAAAAAACGGGGCGCCTGAGAGATAGTTTGTGTTTCCTGATGGAAGCATATGATGTGAAAACCGATGCGTTGAATAAGCAACAAGCTCTGGTGGATGCAGAAAACTGGCAACAATCAGTGAAAGATATCACCACCCTACTGGCGAAAGCTTCCGATGATTTGCAACACAGTGTGGACGGCAGCGCTAACACCATTCGCGCCATGATGTCGGACCTTGATATGTTGCTGCCAAGCCTCGGCCTTGAAGAAGACCAGGAAGCGCGCATTCACCATATCGTCGATACCTCCTCGGAGGCCTTCAATACTTCATTAGCCAAAACCGAGCGCACCAGTGAAGTGTTCAGCACGGTGATGAGCAAACTGAAACAAATGCAAGAAAACTAATCCAACACTGCACCTTAAACTTATTTGCGCAAAAATGCGGCAATTATTCCAGCGTTGCTATACTAATTAGAAAATCACTAGCAAGGCTGGATTATTGATGCTCAACCGTTCAATTATTTTTTTGCTGCTCTTCATCTCATTTAATAGCGTTGCCATGGAACGCTCAGCGACTATCACGCTTGCCTCAGACTACTTATTTAACGGTATAACCCAAACCGACGAAGGTCCGGCATTACAAGGCAGTATTGATTTCTCTCTGGAGTCAGGTGTCTATTTTGGTAGTTGGGCCTCTAATGTAGATTTTGGTGATGACACCAATCTGGAAGTGGATTTTTATGGCGGCTATTACGGTGAATTCGAAAACGGCGGATGGTACGACGTATCACTGCTGTATTACAGCTATCACGGTGGTAGCGGTAGTGATGATAGCAACTATTTTGAAGTCGCTGCAGCGATGGGAACAGACAACCTTGAAGTGAAAGTCTGGTATGCGCCTGATTACGCTGGCACCGGGGCTCGACATATTATCACCGCTTTGAGCTATAGCTACCCCGTTACCGAAAACGCTTCGCTGGTCGTTGCAGTTGACCGTTCCGAAAGCCTGGATTACGAGGAGTTTGAATGGGAGCCGGGTGATGAAAGTTACATCCATTGGCGCATTGGCTCAGAATTTAGCCTGAGTGGTTTCGATGCCAGTATCACCCTGGAAGGTACCGACCTTGATACCTATGGCGATACCCGTTTGCTCGCTACCATAAGCAAAACCTTCAGCTTTTAGTCCCTCTGATAACGCCATCGGGAGAAGAGAATGTCTGTCACCAAAGTCAGCCTTGTAGTCAAACTCGTGGCCGTAGTCGGTACACTACTTTTTGCTCTAGCACTCATCCTCATGTTAGTAAGTTACTACTCACTGATAAACACAGAGAAAAAAATTGTTGAGCAGGTAAATAGCGAGCTTACCGAACAAATTGAGACCACGATCGCCGCAAGGGCTTCGCAGCAAGCGGCGGAAATTGCCATGGCGATTGAAAAAGCCTATACCTTCCCCAGAATCCTCGGTGAACAAATAGAACAGAGCATCGCAACACCAAATTCATCATTAAAACTAACACGCGATCAAGTAGAGCACATAACCTCCGGCTTATTGCGCTTTAGCCCGACCTCTTCCATCTATGCGCAGTTTGAAAAAGACAAGTTCGATGGCCGCAGTGCAGAATTTCTGAGTGGTTTCGAGCACTCCGTTGAAGGCAATGGTAGCTTTGAAGTTTATTTTGTGCGCAACCCCGACAATTCCATAACTCAGGAAGTGATCGAAGATGCTGAAGAAAAATTTGATGCCACCCTCGATGAATTTGGATTCCGGGCTGCAGAATGGTTTTTATGCGCAAAAGATACGCAAAAGCCCTGCATTATCAATCCTTACAAGTACGAGATACGGCCGGGTTACGAAGAGCTCATGACCAGCCTCACTTATCCTGTTGTGGCTAACGGAAGCTTCAGAGGTGTCGTAGGTGTTGATTTGAATTTACCCATATTGCAGCAATCAGCAGAAACGTTAAAGCAGTCCTTGTATCAAGGTCACTCAACCGTCTATGTGATCAGTCAGGACAATATCATCGCCGCAGCGACCGAGGCACCGGACAAACTCGCGAGGCCGTTCAAAGAAGCCTTCAGGGACCCGCTAACGAGCGAACGCATTCTCTCATTGGGTACTGACAAAGGCTCGTTAATCATTGATGACATGATGTATGTAACACGGGACATTCCACTGACAACCCCCAATACTCAGTGGAAAATGGTCATAGGCGTAGACGTTAACAAAGCGCTTGCACCTGCACAGCGGGTCAGCAGTACGATTTCCGACAACATCAATTCGTTAATGGCATCGCTGATAACTGTTGCCGTGATATTAACCTTAGTCGCTTTAGCCCTTGTTCATTTGTTTACCCGCAGCATTGTCTCGCCAGTAAAACTCATTGCTGACAAGATGACCGAATTGGCTGGTCAAGGCGGCGATCTCACCCAAGATATCACTGTTCAATCTCACGCCGAACTGGTGCAACTATCTGACGCCTTCAACTTATTTAGAGAGAAAGTAAGGGAACTATTAGATCAGGCTAAAATGGCTTGTGAGCAAGTTCTGGATGGTAGTAAAACCACACGGGAGCAAGCCCAACAAACTAACGCCCAAATACAGGTACAACTCACTGAAGTGGACAGTGTCGTGACTGCCATTACAGAGATGTCTGAGGCAGCCAAGGAAGTGGCTCGCACGGCGGCGGATGCCGCTAATAATGCCGACAAAGCCAATGATAGCGTCAAACAAACTGAAGAACAGGTATCTCTGTCTACACAAAGTGCTAGTGAACTTTCTCAGGAAATGTCGGAGGCCTCAATAGCGGTCAAAGCGGTCTCTTCTCGCAGCCTGGATATCAAAAAAATTCTCGATGTTATTGGCGCAATCGCAGAGCAAACCAATTTGCTAGCTCTCAATGCGGCGATAGAAGCGGCAAGAGCAGGAGAACACGGTAGAGGTTTCAGCGTGGTTGCAGACGAAGTTCGGGCATTGGCCTCCAAAACTGCAGACTCAGTGAGTGAAATTGCTAGCGTCATTGATGCCTTACAAGGGGAAGTGAACTCCACAGTAAATATTATTGAAAAGGGCAATGAGCAGGCCGGACTCGCTTCTGAACGCTCTAAGGAAGCTTTTGCCAAAATGCAGGAAACTGCTGAGCAGATATCGGAAATCAGTAACCGCATGATGCAAATGGCCACCGCTGCTGAAGAACAGAGTGCTGTAAGCGCTGAACTCAACCGCAATATGGTCATTATAGGAGATGCCACTAAAGAGGTGTCTTCCTTATCTCAGGCATCAGAACAGAGTTCCCGTGCCATCGATGAAGCCATTAAGAGACTGTACAATTTGCTAAGTAAACTGAAAACCCATTGACGGCCATCCCCTCTAAGGCACCAGCCATAGATGCTTGTCTTGAGGTAAATGTGCTTTGGAAACCAACGGGTTTTCAAGCTCAAAGATAATTTTGTTGCTAAACCCACCCAACTTGAGAAAGCTTTGATACTCGCCGCTGGCGTTAAAGACCTCATCGAACAGGCCATTTTGGATAATGTTTTTAAGGCCTTCTTCGAGCCGCTTAGCCAGGATGTCATGCTGCTTACAAACGAAAAAATAAATGGGCGCAGGGTAATACAACAAAATATGAGTGTCACTTAACAGTGGTTTCTCTGCATGCATCGTCAACTCTTCACCTATTTCTGCCACACTGCGAGGAAAATAATCTATTCGCTTCTGCACCAAAAGATCAAACAAGCCGTGATAGTTATTTACCCCTTGCACGTTAAAACCATTGTGTTTGAGTATTCCGGTATCGGGCCAGTCGTGTCCCTGGCCCGCCAGAAATTGCTGTAGCTGTTCAAGGGAATCAATATCAGCAAACAGTGGTTTGCTGTCGACATGAACCATCAAAGCACGATAACCGTACAACCCTTTGTATAATGGTATTCGTATCGGTCGCATTTGCTCTTCCCGGAGGGAGGTGGTCATATGCCATTGAATATCAAAATCACAGGACTGCGCCATATTGTCGATAGCGCGACTTTGATTCATGGGGGTTGCAAATTGACTTAGCTTCCAGGCGCCATATTGCGCTTCAGTGCTTGCCAATGCTCCCTCAAGCAACTGCAAAAAGTAATCATTTTTAAAAGCGTATTTCCCGGAAGCACCAAAATACTGAATCGATTGCGACTTGAAAGGATTAGCACTAGCCACCGAATAGCTGAAAAGACACAACAATATCAGCCCGAGGCGTGAACAAGTCAGAAAAGTTTGTAGCATGGTGAGAAGGTGAGTAGAGAATCGCGGATGCTCTGCAGAATAACAAATTTGAGTCACTTTTCCTTTATAAAATACGCATTATTAAGTATCAAACCTCATAATTACGACCTGATTGCTACAGCCTTGTAGCAATCAGGTAAATTTATCACTCGGCGACCTGCACTGCAGATTTTACAGTCGTGCCTGACAGTAATTGTTGCTGCATCCGTAGTTTATTTTGCAATTCAATTGCCAGCTTATCTTGCGGCTCCAAAACCAATACACGAGTAACGTATTGTTGTGCCATCTCAGGCTCCCGAGAAAAGTGGAACTGCGCCAATGCCAACAGACTGGCCGCTTGCTTGCCATTTAACGCCACTGCGCGCTCAAAACTGTGTTTTGCCTTATTTAATTCTCCGCTGCGAACCTGTAGTACTGCCAGGTTATGCAAGGCGATAGCTTTGTTTTTGCGAGTTGTGCGTTTGTTTTTAATCACTTTTAAACAAGCACTGTCTGACGGCAGCACACTTTTCGCTAAGGTATCCTTATAACAATGATCGATGTATCTGTTTAGCGTGCTTAGCGGTGTAGCGCTTGCCTCAAATACACTAAAAAATGATAAAAGCATTAAACTTGTTGTTGCCATTATTTTGGTCATGATGACTCTCCGGGTAGGGGTTAAACTCAACATCGACCTTAAGCAAGACGGATACTAAATACGTCCCCACAGGCGCAATTGACGCCATCTGAACGTTCGTCTAACCGCATTGCGCGCAGTTGAACGTCCATTTAACACAAATCACAGAGAAGCGATTGACTAGCCGGGTAAAGATGGCAAACATGGTGTCATGCTTTTAATCCGGATATCACCATGCCAGCGCAAGAACACTTCGTTTTCGCTCATATTTTGAATTTGTATGACGCCATGCAGCTCATGACCACATTATTAGCATTTTTGTTAGCTACTCCGCTTTTATTAAAACGAGACAGGCAGCCCGGTGACTATTTTCTGGCCTTATTTTTAGTGGTACAAGGGCTGTCGCTATTTAAAAATCTGATGTATTACAACGCCATTATTGGCCCGCATACGCTGGCGTTTTTACATCCTTTCGAACCTTTACCTAAAATTCTGTTACCTGCTTTCCAGGGGCTGATCTTGCTCTGGTATGTCAGAGCCATGATGGGTAAACCGCTGGAAATCGGCTCTATGCTCACTTGGGTTGGTTTGGGCTGTGCCGGATTTTTCTGCATCATCAGTGTTGCGGCTTATCAACTGCCGCCAGCATTTACCTACATAGCCAATGCTTGCCACTGGGCTGTATCCCTGTTTTCGGTATTTACCGGGATCTACGCCATTAAACTGATGAACGAGCACGATGAATCTCTGCCCCATCGCTTCTCCAGTATTGAAAGACACAATTTAAAATGGTTGCGCTGGATCGCCAGCGGTTTTGTCTTCGTGTGGAGTATGCATTTGGGCGCCAGTATTTCAGGGTTAATTGGTTGGAAGGAAGGCGCCCACTATATTGGTATTATCAGCAATGTACCGCCTTTATTTTTAATGGCCATCATGGTGGTTTACAGTCAAACCCACGCTATAAGCGCCAGTAACGCGATACAAGAACAGAAACAAGATTCAGAAATGGAACCTTCGGTTAACCCCAAACAGGCTGAGCAACTCAATGATTTGATGATTCGCGTGAAAGTTTACCAGGATCCAGAATTACGCCTGGAGGGATTGGCGGACAGCATGGATATATCGCCACGCACTCTGTCGTCTTTGCTCAACAAGCATTTCAAGAAAAATTTTTATGACTTTGTGAATGATTTCAGAGTCCGAGATGCGCAAGACCAACTTGTTAACCCACTAAACCAGGGCAAAACCATTCAACGCATATTTGAGGACGCGGGTTTTAACAGTAAAACCACCTTTAACACTCTGTTCAAGAAGCACACCGGTTATACGCCCTCGGAGTTTCGCAAAAGAGCCAGCAGCAAAATCCCAAAAACAGTCTGATTTAGTGTCTGATGGCCTTTAATTACTGCACCCCAATATGATTATCGCCGACACTCATAGAAACCACTTTGCTGATTTCCTGGAGCGAGCGTCCGGACTCAGCTCGCCATTGATTGAAGGTTTCCTGAAATGCATTGAGACTTTTCTTGGAAGTGGATAAACCTGAAATTAAGTCTCGCGCTTTAAAGTAGCCCTCCACATCTTTGCTCAGTAAAAAAGTATCCTTACCCAAAGCTCTGAGTGCATAAGGGCCAGTATTACCACCGAGCCTTGCGCCATTTTTTTTCAAATACTGCCAAAGACCGATAATATTGTCCTCAGGCCAATCTGCCACAAATTGTGCAAATGAACCTTGCTCTGAGCGCACGGCATCTATCATCAAGGCATTATCTCGAATACTTTTAACTTTGGTGAAGTTGCGAATAATCTCCGGGTTACCAGCTTTTTTCTCCAGCATTTCATCAGGCATCAACAATACTTTAGCGATATCAAAACCGAAAAAGCACTGTTCAAAGGCCGGCCACTTTTGTTCCACCACTCGCCAGACAAAGCCCGATTGAAACACTTTTTTAGTAAATTCTGCCAGGAAGCGATCATCCGCCATTTGCGCCAGTTGCGTTGTATTGAGTGGGGCAGATAGCAGTTGCTCTAACTGCGCACCTCCCCCTTTTCGCTCTGCGGCTCGTGCATATATCGCATCAAATGTTTCTGCTGTCATCATCACTTACCTGGTTGGAACAAATTAAGCAGCAATACCAGAATGACGCAATAGCGCATCGATTTCCGGCTCTCTACCTCGGAATGCTTTAAACAAATCCATCGGCTCACGACTACCGCCCATTTCCAGAATATTATGCAAAAATGAACGACCGGTATCTGCATTAAAAATACCTTCTTCCTCAAAGCGCGAGAAGGCGTCGGAGGACAATACTTCGGCCCACTTATAACTGTAGTAACCCGCCGCATATCCACCAGCAAAAATGTGACTAAAGCTATTTTGGAATCGATTAAACGCCGGCGGCATGACCACCGATACCCGCTGCCTGACATCGTTAATGAAGTCCTGAACCTTTAGTCCCGGCTGATATTGTTCATGTAGGCCAAAGTCAAATAACGAGAATTCCAACTGCCTGACCATCTGCATTGCAGACTGGAAATTGCGGGCTGCCAATAATTTGTCCAACATCGCTTGAGGCAAAGGCTCGCCGGTTTCGTAATGACCAGAAATAAATGCCAATGCCTGCTCTTCCCAACACCAGTTTTCCAGAAACTGACTAGGCAGCTCTACAGCATCCCAAGCTACTCCTCGGATTCCAGAAACACCTGACTCATTAACCTTGGTTAGCATGTGATGAATGCCATGACCGAACTCGTGAAACAGGGTGATCACTTCGTCGTGAGTGAATAGTGCAGGCTTATCTCCTACCGGACCATTAAAGTTACACACCAGATAAGCGACCGGGCGTTGCAAAGAGCCATCGGATCGCACCCAACGGGAGCGACATTCGTCCATCCAGGCACCACCGCGTTTTTTAGCTCGAGCGTATAAGTCTAGATAAAAGCTACCGCGATGCTCTCCTTGTGCGTCGACGATATCAAAAAAACGCACATCTTTATGCCAAGTTTCGATATCTGTGCGTTCACTAACCTCAATATTGTACAAGCGTTTTACCACCTCGAATAAACCACTGATAACGCGATTTTCAGGAAAGTAAGGCCGCAACATCTCATCCGAAATAGCATACTTTTGCTGCTTCAGTTTCTCTGCGTAAAAAGACAAATCCCAAGCTTGCAAATCCGCCGCTCCAAACTCTTGCTCAGCAAAATCTCGAATTTCTTGTAGCTCTGCCGTTGCTTGAGGTTTGGACTTGTCTGCCAGGTCTTGTAAAAAGCCCTGCACCTGTTCAGGAGACTCAGCCATTTTGGTGGCTAGCGAATAATGGGCATAACTTGGAAAATCCAATAATTTAGCAAGCTCCTGACGCAACCCCAGCGTTTCAACTATGATGTCGGTATTGTCAAATTCTCCGCCGTTGGGCCCCACCTCCGAAGCGCGGGTTGCAAAGGCGCGGTACATTTCTTCGCGCAAAGAGCGATTCTCTGCGTACGTCATGATGGGTAGGTAACTGGGGAAATCCAAGGTAAACAACCAGCCCTCCAGTTCCTTTTCTTTTGCCGCTTGAGCCGCCGCATCCTTAGCGGAATCAGGAAGCCCCGCCAGTTCAGACTCATCAGTTATATGTTTGGTAAATGCCAAGGTGGCATCCATCACATTGTTGCTGAACTTTGAAGACAACTCTGACAGGCGCGCCTGAATTTCAGCGTAACGCTTTTTGTCTTCATCACCCAAGGCCACACCAGATAATTTGAAGTCCAGAAGAGCGTCATTGACAACTTTTTGTTGTGCCTCATTTAAGGTACTGAATTGCGCCGACTGCGCAATTTGTCTGTATGCCTCATACAAGCCAGCATGCTGACCTAGCCAGGTGTAATATTCAGATAACAAGGGAAGACAACTATCATGAGCCTCTCGCAATGCGTCACTGCTAACCACACTATTCATGTGAGAAACTGGAGACCAGTATTTACTTAACCGATCACTGACTTCATCAATCGGCAATACAAAATTTTCCCAAGTGTAATTGGCTTGCTTTAACCGTTCTTCAATAACCTGCTTGCAATCAGCAATGCCTCGTTTGACATTCTCTTGAATGGTTTCTGGGGTGAACTTTGAAAACAAGGGTAAACCCAATTCAGATTCATATTGCGAAAAAGACATAGAGCACTCTTTTAATAGTTAGATAGCTTGATAGTGAGGGTGGCTGAAAATTTATCAAGCGAGAAAGCTTTAAAACTCTCTAGCGTGTTTTAATAAAAGTGACCAACTCGTCTTGAAAATCTGGTTTGCGCAGAAAGCGCACACCAATGCGTTCAACGCGATGTTGTACTTCAGGCTCTTCCTGAGAGGTCAACATGCAGATTCGCGCATTAGGGCAGTTAGTTTTTGCCGCAATGGCGACTATCTCGCCATTGGCACCCGGCATGTTGTAGTCGATAGTAAAAACATCATAGTCACCGCTGTTCAGCATTTTTAGCGCAGCATCACCATCTTCAGCTTCATCGAAGGTGGCGTTTTCTATTTCCTGTTCGATGATGCGTATGATCATTTTTCGGGTTAATGCGCTATCGTCTATCACTAGCACCCGCATACAGCAGCTCCGTATATGCCTCAACTCTTCAGCCCAGGACTTGTTTTGCGAAACAACTTTCTTGATTATTACCTAAAGAGTAGACCTACCTTGCAAATTTCACCAAAATTAAATCACATTGTAGAGTCGTCGCTGATTTTCCTGAATTCGATGCAGCGTTTCAGTTGAAAAAGTTTGGTGCGCCTCTGTGGTTTCTCCAACAAATTGCCCACCATTCTTTGAGTGCGAGGCCAGAACACATTGTAATTTCTCCTGACTCAAAGAGATTTGGTGCTCATTGAGTAAGCGCAGTAAACCTCTTGAAACAAGCGTCTCAAAGTCAAGCTGCACTGCTCTGCCGTTTTTTACCAAGTTCAAACCGCATTGCAAGACCTTTGACAGAACCTGTAACGGATACCTCGAATAATCAAACACATCATTACCCGGCTCTTCCAATCCAAAATACTCTGGCGCAACATACTGCGGCAGCATAAATGCTCCAGAACGTTTTTTATGGGACAGTAAAACTTCGCTTAAGTCTCTGGTTAGTAACCAGGATATATTAATGGAAGTGGCTTTTAGTAAACTTTGCCAATGCAGATTTAACCAGCAGTCCGGTTTAACGAACAACTTTTGTCCTTGCTGCAAAGCTACAAAATTCCACACGTTAAAGAGCGCTTCCAATAATCGTTCTTGCTGCTCTACACCGGGATTATGGCACGCCCATTGCCGCAAAATAAAATCAAGTGGCTGCGGTTCGCTCAATACCAGGCTTTCAGGAGATTCCTTTAAAACGTTGCAAACCAACGTCGAACCACAACGGGATATGTGAAATATACAGGCTTCTGTAGTTAGGTCTTGAGGAATGGTTTGGTGCGCGAAATCCTCGAAAAATTCCGTTGAACTGAAACGTACCACGTCTTTTAGGTCATGCTTGTAGCCCAACTGCCTGATGGAGTCCTGCATAAAAGGTACTTTGAAGTTTAACGCTTCGTATAAGCACCACTTTACGAGAACCTCGTTATTATGCCGCTCTATAATTACCGGCAGCCAGTGGCCCGAACAGGCCTCTGAGAGGGTTATTGCTTGATGCGTAGAGGCATCGTTCCAGAGTTTGTTGCCCATCTGCTTACTCCATTACTTTTTTGACTTCGAACAACCAAAACCCAGAAACAATTTCCGGATAATTCCGTTCTAATGAATTATCTCGAATCACTCAATCGCTAAAGCAGGTTTGCAATTCTATACTAAGAACCCATAACCTATAGCACAGACGAATTATTTGGAAAAATAACATGGCAGATTTTGATTATATTTGTATTGGTGGCGGCAGCGGCGGTATCGCCTCCACCAATCGCGCCGCAATGCACGGCCAAAAAGTAGCGCTCATTGAAGGAAGGCACATTGGTGGTACCTGCGTGAATGTAGGATGCGTACCGAAAAAAGCCATGTGGTATGGCGCCCAAGTGGCAGAAGCGATACATCGTTACGCGCCAGATTATGGTTTTGACCTGACAGTAAATAAATTCGACTGGAAAACACTAGTGAAAAATCGTCAGGCGTACATTGAGCGTATCCATGGCTCGTACGATCGAGTGTTGGGTAACAACAAAATCACCGTGATTAATGGTTATGGCAAGTTGGTAGACAAAAACACCGTTGAAGTCGGTGGTAAACAATTCACAGCAGATCACATTTTGATTGCCACTGGCGGGCGCCCATGGCGTCCGGAAATTCCTGGTGCCGAGTTAGGTATTGATTCCGATGGTTTCTTCGAACTGGATCATTTACCCAAAAGTGCAGCGGTAATAGGTGCGGGATACATCGCAGTGGAATTGGCAGGTGTCTTACACGCTCTGGGCAGTGATACTCATTTAGCGGTGCGCAAGCACGCTCCGTTGCGTAACTTTGACTCTATGCTGAGTGACACCCTCATGGAATTAATGGCTGAAGACGGTCCGGCGGTGCACACCCACTCAATCCCACAGAGTGTTGAGAGGATAAACAACGGTATGCTGAAATTGACATTCACCAATGGTCAATCCCTGGAAGTAGAGCAGGTGATATGGGCGGTGGGTCGTGTACCGGCCACTGACAACTTGGGGCTGGAGAATGCAGGCGTTGAAGTTAACGCAAAAGGTCACATCATTGTAGATGAATACCAAAATACGACAGCGGCTAACGTATACGCTGTAGGCGACAACATTGGTAAAGTAGACTTAACTCCAGTTGCCGTTAAAGCTGGACGCACACTGTCAGAGCGTTTATTCAACGGCAAAACCGATGCCAAAATGGATTACAACACCATCCCAACAGTGGTATTCAGTCATCCACCGATAGGTACTATTGGCTTATCAGAAGAGGAAGCCAAAGAGCAGTACGGTGAACAAAGCGTAAAAGTCTACAACAGCAGCTTTGCAGCCATGTATACCGCTGTTACGCGCAATCGACAGCAAACCAAAATGAAACTGGTGTGCGTAGGACCAGATGAAAAAGTAGTAGGACTGCACGGTATTGGCTTTGCCATGGATGAAATTTTACAAGGCTTCGGCGTTGCCATAAAAATGGGCGCCACTAAAGCCGACTTCGATGCCTGCGTGGCTATTCACCCAACCTCTGGTGAAGAGTATGTAACCATGCGTTAAGCGCAACATTGTGATACAAAGGGCGTGATGGCGCGTAGCTACATCGCGCCTTTTTATATTTCTGGAGTACGATTGAGTAACTGTTCACCTGATAGCCAGGCAAAAGTGTTAATCATTGATGATGACAGCTATTTTCTGGAAATGGCCAGCGAAGCACTGTCGGATATCTGTGATGTGGAGACTTATCGAAATCCACAGAAAGGGTTAAAGCGAGCTATGCAGGATCCTGCGCCGGATCTCATCATCTTGGATGTAATCATGCCCACCATGTCGGGCTATCAAATCTGTCGGGAACTAAAACAAAACACTAAGACCTTTAATATTCCAGTGATTTTTGTTTCCTCCCTGGAGCAGATATCTGAAATTACCCGCTGTTTTGATTTAGGAGCCGTGGATTTCATTGGCAAACCGGTACAAATGCCGTTGTTACTAGCGAAAGTTAAAAATCACTTGATGATGAAATTACAGCGAGATATGTTGGAAGAACTCGCCACCAAAGACCCGCTAACCGGACTAGACAACAAACGCAGTTACGATCAAACCCTGCAAAACGAATGGAAACGCGCCAGTCGGGATAAATCGCCTTTAAGCCTCGTCGTCTGCGATATCGATTTTTTCAAAAAGTACAATGATCATTATGGTCATGGCCAAGGGGACAGCTGCTTAAAGAAAGTAGCGAATAGCATCTATAAAACAGCTAACCGCTCTGCTGACTTGGTAGCCCGTATCGGCGGTGAAGAATTTGCCATTATACTGCCCAATGTTGATAAACAAGGTGCCTGGCGAGTGGCCAATAATGTGCTCGTCAATCTTCGTAACAAACAATTGCCCCACGCCAAATCTGAGATTCACAAATACGTCACCTTAAGTGTCGGCGTCGCAACGGTGATGCCAGATTATAAAGAGTCTCCAGAATTGCTATTTGAGGCGGCAGATGCTGCTATGTATGACGCTAAACAAAATGGACGCAATAGAGTGATTGCCCATCAAGAAAGTGATGAATAAAAACATCTACTACATATTCTGAATCTTTTTCCATTGTCATTTTCATCTCTACGACTAAAGTCGTAGATACTTACTACTTTAGTCTAATCGAAGTGTAAACAGATTGTTTCTATCGGTTGTTAACCACTATTTTACGCTATGAAATATTGATTAATACCTGATGGAGAGACACAAATGCAATTTAGCGGTACGCCTGCAATTAATATTCAAGGTAGTGGTTCTTGTCCAGCCAACGCGTCTCTTCAGGTGACTTTCCAGCCTATTTTAAATATGGAAACTCAACAGGTTTCAGGAGCCGAGGTCCTGCTGAGAGTGCACAATGATCAGCAATTAATGTCTACCTCAGACTATCTCTCCAGTGCCACGACTTCCGGTAATATTGTGGAGTTAGATCGCTGGGTAATAGAAGAAAGCATGCAAGTCTATGGACAATGGTCAGAGAAATATCATCATGCTATTTTCCTCAGTATCAACATCTCTGAAACCACATTGACTCGTCCCGATTTTCCGGGATTTCTCCAGCACTGTTTATTGCAATATCTATTTTATGCCGAATTTCTGGTGTTGGAGATTGATTACCAAAGCCTCAAAAATGTCGAATGCCAATCCAACATTCAGGCCATAAGAGACCTGGGTATTCAAATTTCAATTGATAAGGTTGATACACCAGAACACCTCACTCAGCTCTACCAGGATAAGCAATACAGCTGGTGTAAGCTGCAGTCAGAGGCACTTAACTATCTGCGCAACCCCGTCTTTATATCAGAGATGATAAAACAGATGGAAAATAATTTTGTCAGCACCATCGCCACCAATATCGAAAACAGCGATCAACTGGAACTATGCACCCAACTTGGTCTGCGTTATTTTCAGGGGTATTTAGGTTCCAAACCCCTGTGCGGAGAAGAGTTCGAAAGCTGGTTTCTGGCTTCCGCCTGACTGAAATTCTCGGGGATAAACATGAGCCTGAGTAAAATCAAAATATTAGTGGTGGATGATGAGCCGCTTACACTTGAACTAATGAAGCATAGCCTTGAAGCCTGCGGTAAATTTTCGGTGACAACACGCACTCGCTGTCATGAAGCGTTAAAGCTGCTCACTCGCTTTCCAGACAGTTTTGACATTATTTTAAGTGACTGGAACGTGCCTGGTTTAAGTGGTCTGGATTTTTTAAGGCGCGCCAGGGAAATATCACCTGAAGTGCCGTTTATTATGGTGACGGGCAACAGTGATAAAACCCATGTCGTAGAAGCGATTTCCGAAGGTATCAGCGGCTATGTGGTAAAACCCTTTCGACAACAAGGTCTATTGGAAAAAGTCGGTGACGTATGGTGCCGCCACCAGTTTTCCGAGAAAATTTAATTACTTATCTTTTCAGCAAAGCGTCTTTGTAGCCAATAGTCCACACTTACATATTTCCCACCACCGATGAAAAACAAAGTCAGCAGCATAATGAAGTAGGTGGCGGCAAATTCTACACCATTGTTCAAAATGACAAAGTTGCCACTGGAAGTCAGCCAATCGTAGTGGCCATGCTCTTGCAGCAACGACTTGGCAGCAGCGAGCTTTTCTGGTGCTTCCATTATGGCAGGATTGCTCAGTATGGTGCCATCAGCCAGCCAACTGCTGGCATCTGCAATAGCCAGCCAACCGTTTTCCAGGTGCACCGTTACCGCCGCCACCAGCATGGTTATCATTAAAGGAATAGCTACAAGTCGAGTAGCCAGGCCCAGCAACAGTAAAATAGCACCGAAAAACTCTGCGCCTACCGCTAATGCCGCCATTAATGCCGGCATAGGAAGCCCCAAGCCCCAATCGGCATTGCCAAACCAGGCGACAGTATCCTGCCAATGATTCATTTTATTCCAGCCAGCTTGCATCAGCACGGGTGCCAGATATAAACGCAATAATAAAGGAGCGATGAAATCTGCAGCTCTGGTTTTGTCCAGTGATGCAAATCCCTTGGTGATTATTTGATTCATGGTAGCCTCATTTTCTCGTGTCTGACACTAAGTACAGACATACAGTATAGAAGTCAGGTAGACATCTATAGTTATCAAACTTTATAAGATATTGGCTTATGAAGACCTGAGATAGTGCAACCTTATTGCAATAAGACAGAAATAAAAAAGGCTCCTCGTAGAAGCCTTCGACACTATTTTAAGTTTTTACTTACGGTCCACAGACACTTGGGTGCTGTCTTTACAGGGGTAGCTCTGCTTTAACAGAGCATACAGGTGCTCAGATAGTGGATTGCCGGGAATTTCGTCCGCCGCCTTGAAATTATCCTGAACACTTTTTAATAAATGTAACACCACCTCGTGGGTGACATTGTCGTCCGGCAAACAAAATCCTGCATACAAGGTGGCCGGTGTTTTTGTCCGTTCCATACCCACTCGGGTTCGATAGGCCCTATTTTCATAGCTGGACTTAAACGCACTCTTGTCCACCTGCTCCATTATCACGGTATCGGTGATCACTGCGCCTTGCAAAAAACCGCGAATGTATTGATAGCAACTGGTAATAAATACGGTGCTCGACTTGGTATTCGTCTCAGCACACATTTGGTTCATATCCTTGTAAAACTCTTCTTCAGATTTAGCCTGAGCACTAACAGTAAACGTTGCAGTCGCCAGTAACAGAACAACATTGATTAACTTGTTCATACTGTTTCCCCTACAACCTCTTCTTTACTCTCAGGTTTCGACTTCATAATCACAATTGCACCGACGATAGCAGACAATAACGAGCCCATCAAAACCCCAACTTTTACACTTAACTGGTAACCCATACCTTGTTCCTCAAAGGCTAATGAACCAATGAACAAACTCATAGTAAAGCCTACACCACATAACAGGCTTACACCGTATAATTGCAACCAGTTTGCGCCTGTGGGCATTTTTGCCAGACCAGATTTAATCACTAAAACGCAGGTACCGAAAATACCGATTTGTTTACCAATAAACAGACCTGCTGCAATACCCAAAGTAATCGGATTGAATAGATCTTCCATGGTCGCGCCAACAATTTGAACACCAGCATTAGCAAAGGCGAAGATGGGTAATACCATAAAAGATACCCATGGATGCAGTGCGTGTTCGATGTGAGGTAACAATGGGTGACCATCCGGGTTTTTAACTTTAAGCGGGATGAACCAAGCCAAAGCAAAACCAGCAAGCGTGGCGTGCACTCCTGATTTTAGAACGGCTGCCCACACGACAACGCCCACTAACAAATAAGCCGCTTGATAACGCACATTGAATCGGTTTAACACACCCAAGATGGCCAATCCAATCGTACCTATTATCAGGGACGTAATAGACAAATCTTGAGAGTAAAACAAAGCAATGATAACAATCGCACCGATGTCATCGAAGATAGCCACACTGAGTAAGAAAAGTTTTAAAGATAAGGGCAAGCCTTTACCAAACAGGATAAAGATACCCAGCGCAAAAGCAATGTCGGTTGCTGCGGGAATGGCCCAGCCATTGATGGCAATGGGGTCAGTACTGTTAAACCAATAATAAAAAACAGCAGGAACCGCAATTCCAGCAACTGCAGCAAACGCTGGCAGTGTTATCTGTTCTACCGAGCGAAGATGTCCGGCCAGTACCTCGCGTTTTATTTCGAGACCGATTAAGAAAAAGAAAATCGCCATCAGGCCATCGTTTATCCACAGCAGCAAAGGCTTAGCTATTTCGAAAGCGCCGAATTTAAATACCACGGGTATTTCGAGAAAACCATTATACAGGCTGTGTAGCGGGGTGTTGGCCATAATCATGGCTAACACTGCAGCAGCGACCAACAAAACACCGCCAGCAGCGTCGTGTTTAAAAATTTCTCTAATTCTGTAAGTCATCCCCTATCCCTCAACAAGTTTATTTTAAAAACGATCTTTTATTTCGTTTAAATCGTATCTAATATACTTTTACTCAGTTATTATCTGATTAGATCAACTTTAAGGGTTGTGCCGAAACTATGCAACAGTTGAATTACCACCACCTATATTATTTTTATGTTACAGCACGAGAAGGCAGCATCATGCGTGCTGCGGAGCTTATGCACCTCACCCCACAAACCGTGAGTGGGCAGATTGCCACCTTCGAAGATTATCTGGGCAAAAAACTGTTTGATCGCAAGGGCAAGCGATTAATCCTGAATCAACAGGGTCAGTTCGTATACAGCTATGCAGAAGACATCTTCAGTTTAGGCACCGAGCTTCTGCAAAACCTGAAACAAAAAGACTCCGGCCATCACCTGCAATTCACTATCGGCGTAACCGATATTATTCCAAAAGTATTGGCCTTTGATCTATTCCGTACCTGTTTAGATTACGACGATAACCTTAAATTGGTTTGCAAAGAGGGTGATTTAAGTAATTTGCTGGCAGAAATGGCTATCAATAAGGTTGACCTGATATTCTCTGACCAGCCTTTACCTCCTGGAGGTAACGTCAAAGCTTATAACCATTATGTGGGCGAAACCGGTATGGCATTTTTCGCTGACCCATCCATTGCAGAACCATTAAAAAGCGGCTTCCCTTTGTCGCTACATCAGCAGCCTTTTCTGTTACCCGGTGAAAAGTCCACGCAATGTGTTGAGCTGAATGCCTGGTTCGATCGATTAGCCATTGTTCCAGATGTAGTGGCAGAATTCGAAGACAGCGCACTAATGAAACTCTTTGGACAAAGTGGTTATGGTGTTTTTTGTGCCCCAATTCCTATTGCTAATCACGTTACCAAACAATATGGCGTGGAAGTGGTCGGCACCACTACCGATATAACTGAAGATTTCTATTTGATTTCTCCAGAACGGAAACTCAAACACCCGGCAGCGCTACACTTGTTTGAGTTTGCCAATAAACTCATTAATCCCGAAAAATAAACAAGACCAGAGAATGAATTTATTCGTAATCGTCGAAATCTAAATCAAAATCAGAGTCTTCAGCTTCTGCTACATTCGTCGGTAACGTTACGGCAGCAGAATCAGACACGGTCATTTTTGCAGTGTAGCTATGACTATCATTCTCCATCCTGGGATGCCACACAGTTACCTCGTATTCACCTGCAGGGGCACTGGCAATAGTCAATTTCCCTTGTTCATCAGTCATGCCAAAATAAGGTGTTTCGGTAATATAAATGTACCCCAACATCCAGTCGTGAACATTGCATCCCAATTCAACTATTCCAGTTTTATCGAAGGTCACAGGGGTGCTGGCGGTGCCCTCATACAGTTCTTGCTCGAAGGTTTTTACTGATGAGAAAGAATAAATGTGATGCTTAATATCATCATAATTGGGGAAGTTAACGGTAGAGCCTTTTTGCACCACTAAGACATGGGGATCAAATTGACGATCCCTTTGGCCCATTTCCGCCATACTTTTATTCTCTCCGCTAATACTGTCGCCTTCGAGCAACACCACTACACCTGCTGCAGGCTCACCGCTTTTTTGTTTTACTTCCAGTGTAATCGCATTACTTTGTGTGACCAGTATTGTACTGGCACCAAAGATCAAAGATTGCAACGAGCCGCGCAACCGGCGAGATTGGGTTAAATGCATGTGAGCCTTCTCAAAACAAATTTGCTTAATGTTTATTAAGGCAAATTACCCACATAAATACCAGTGCGCTAGAAAATTTTTTTATTCCTGGTTAAGTGTTTG
This sequence comes from Planctobacterium marinum, assembly GCF_036322805.1. Classification (GTDB taxonomy): domain Bacteria; phylum Pseudomonadota; class Gammaproteobacteria; order Enterobacterales; family Alteromonadaceae; genus Planctobacterium; species Planctobacterium marinum_A. The sequence goes on from NZ_AP027272.1 coordinate 4,736,842, forward strand.
TGCCCAGTCTACAAGTTGTTGAGGGAGTGACTCCTGCCACTTTCCGGGTTTGCCTTGAAACGAGTCCAGCGCGGTCGCGTGAAAAGTATCCCAGTGATCCAGGCCCGGCACTTTTATCACCTCAAAATCCGGATGCTGGTTGGCAATGAGCACCTGCTCAATCATATCGATGTCGTATTCCGACATAATCCAATCATTCAAACCATAGCGAATACGCACTGGTGCTTTGAGTTTTCCCCACTCACCGGCAAAATTAAAATCTTGCATTTGGTGATAAAAACTTACTGGCCGACCGTACATGTGGGCTGGACTGTGATAATTGTATTCCGCCAGTAAGGGATTTTGCTCAATCACCTGCTGATAGCTTTTCTTTTCGACTAACATGCCATAGTACAATGGAATATAAGCGCGGTTGATTTTGTCATTGACGGTGGCTTGATCGTCGCCTTTCATGGTGAGGATACGGCGTTCAATTTCCAACATGTGCTCAAACCATGAACGGAAAAAGGTACCGTCAGATATAGCCCCGTTTAGTTGGTACTTATTAACCAAATAAGGCGCCAAAGCACTGCCCATGCTGCTGCCGTAAACAATAATGCGGTTGCGGTCAACGCGCTCATCCGCCATCAGGGTTTGCAGCGCCACTTCGTAACCATTGAGTTCAGTATTAAAATCGGTTTCAGAGCAACGACCTTCGCTATCGCCAACGCCGGGCTTTTCCACGCGCATCACCAACATATCAGAGTTGCGCACCAGATATTGCAGGGAACGAATAAAATTAGACTGACGACCCGGCGTATATTCAATGCTGGAGCAACTTAAGCCGCCAACCACAAAAATAGCGGGCTGCGGCTGTCCTTTTTCGGGATAAGTCATTATCGTGCGTTGACGGAGATTATAGTCGGAAACAATGGTGCCGTATTCCGTGGTTAAATTATCGTATTCCTCTTTAGCAACGGCTTCAAAAACCACCGTTTTTGTTACTACTGTAGTCCCTCGGCGAAGTGTGAGTTTAGTGCCAGTGTCTGCACGCAAACCATAGATGATATCCCACCACTGATCACCATTGCGAATGACCTCATCATCTACAGCTAATAATACGTCTCCGGGTAACACCCCTGCCGTTTGTAGAACTGACTGTGGTTCAATTGTCACAATTTCCCGGCCAACGGGCTGAACCGTCTTAAAGGTCGCGTGCCACTTAGCTCGCCTTGGCTCTCCATCCATGGCCTGTATTGCCTGGCTTGTCATTAAAAAAGATAAACCCCATAACCAACCCCAAAATGCTGTTTTAGACATCATTAATATTTCCTTACCAGTAAGCGCGAACTGCGCTTGTGAGTGTTTGATTGCAGCTTCATACTAGACAGCAGAAGCGTTTTTTTGGGTGGTTTTATGCCAACTCCGGAGTTTATGATGTTAAAACAAGGAAAGTCATGATGGCGATTTGGAACTGGTCGCCGAATTATAGTGGTTGTTACCTGTTTGGCTCCCGCGTTTTTACCCACACGCTATTTTGGGTGGGCTATTATGTGTTGTTTAGCTTTATCTGGGCAAAACCGGAACAAGGACTCTTCGCTTCTTTTTACCTTGAGTTTATCCTCATGCCAGTGCGAATTATGGCGGCGTATTGCATGTTGTACCTGTTGATACCGAGTTACCTGGTTGAACGCCGATATCGGCACTTTTTTGGCGGCTATGGATTGCTTATCGCTGTGTCTGGATTTCTGCAATTGTGCTTTGGATACTTCTTTTACGAAACCTTACTGCCCGGTACCAATAGCGGTTTTGGCTTTAATCTGGCAGGCTGGGTAAGAAACTGTATATTAATCAACACCACAGTACTGTTATTAGGTACTGCCAAAGTGTTTATTTTATATATGGGATTATTAGAAAAACAAAGCCACGCTGGCAAGCAACAACAAAACACTCAAGACTTTATTCTGGTTAAATCAGAAAGGCGCACCTGCAAGCTATTTTTCGCCGATATCCTGTATGTGGAAGGGCTGGGCAATTACGTGACTTATCACCTGGTCAATGGAGAGAAACGAATTGTCTACAGTTCTTTAAAAGAGACTCAAGAAAGCCTGCCAGAGCAATTTTTAAGATTACATCGCTCTTACCTCATCAACAGAAATGCCATAGAATCCTTCAATAATGAAGAAGTGTTAGTTGCCGGAAATGCGCTACCACGAGGCAAAGACATTCAAGATGCAGAATTGGTAATTTAAACAATGAAAATTTGGGTAGATGCGGACGCTTGTCCGGTGGTTGTAAAAGAAATACTGTGTAAGGCCGCAGAGCGCACTAAAACTCCCTGTTATTTTGTGGCTAATCGCTATACAAAACTGCCGGGGTCTGAATATTTACACTCTGTAGTAGTGGAAAAAGGCTTTGATATAGCAGACCATCGTATTGTTAACGACTGTGCAGCCAAAGACTTGGTCATCACTTCGGATATTCCACTGGCTTCAGAAGTGATTGATAAAAAAGCACGGGCACTCAACCCTCGGGGGGAGTTATATACGCCAGATAACATACGGCAGCGCCTGAACATGCGTGATTTTATGGATACTATGCGCGCCAGTGGAGAACAAACAGGGAAAACCGCTGCCTATTCGCAAAAAGATAAACAAGCTTTTGCCAATCAACTGGATCGTATTCTGGCGCAAAAATAAAACAACACACTCTTAAATTTTTCCTTTGTGCTTTTTTTGACACAGCAATGTCATCAGCGCATTATTAAATGAAGCAAATATTAGTATTTGGGAAGCCCCTTAAATCCGTTGCTATGGTGCGTATTCTATTGAGCAAATTAAATCTCGGCACTCTTTGCCAGATAAAAGCGCTGCGCTGTTTACTTATCAGCGCGATGCTTTTTGCTGCTCCGTTGCAAGCAGAAAACTCCCAAGATAGCGATAGTACAGGTGCTGATGATTCCGTTATCAATGTACGCTTCTGTATACCCAACGCAGATGTTTATCCATTTTTCATGTTTGATGACCGGGCTATAACGGGTATTAACCCCGATATCATCCGGGCAGCTTTTAGTCAAAAACCGTTACAGCAAGCCAGACTAGAACTTATTCCAAGGCCCTGGAAACGCTGTAATAAAGAACTGTCCTCGGGTGAAATAGATATGGTCATCGGTTCATTCAGTAAAGAACGTGATGATGCCGGCGTTTATCCCAATGAGTTGGGTTATGCATTGGAAGATATGGTGGTATCAACAGCCGATGTTTGTTTTATCAGTTTGCCCGGTGTACAACTACAAAAAACCCAGGCAGGTATACACGGCCATGCCGAGTTTTTAGTGGGCATAGAGGCTGGGTTTTCACAATCCCATGGTCCTGATATTTCCCCAACCTGGGTTGTGATGTACAACCATCTGGAAAAGTACCGCCTGCTAAAAATGGGACGTGTGGATGCTATCGTACAGGTATGCTCAATGGACAACTTCCCCATTGATACCAAGGCCGAAGCTTCCGGTTATAAAGACTTCATCACCTTGCAGCCGCCTTATCAATCCAACCCAGCTTATGTGATCTTTAGCCAGCAGTTTGCCGCACAGCAGCCACTTCTTGCGAGAAAGATTCTACAAGAAACGCAAAAAATCGATAAACAGAAGATTTACGCCCGCTATCATTCCTCAGCAGTAAAATAATAATACCGGGCAAATAAAAAAGCACGCTTAAACAGCGCGCCTTGCTCTTCTCTACAGTGTATTAATACTTAGCCAGCAACTGTATCCAAACTTTATCGGTATCTGTGGCGTGAGTATCAGCATCGTAACTGGCGTATTTGGCAGTCAGTTTGTAGTGTTTGGCGAAGCCATAATTGGCTACCAATCCCAGCTCACTACCCAGGTCCGCACTGCCTTCATCGGCATCAAACTGGTGATAGATAGCTGCTACTGAAACACCGCCGAGTTTAGTAGCCACTTTAAACCAGGTATCTTCAATACCTGTGCCGGGCGTACCGAGGAATTTATCCGTCCAGCCCTGAAACTTATGCAAGGTAGCCAGCGGCGTCTGAAAACCTTTGCCATTATCCGCACCGAGTACCTCAATGCCTGCCGCAAGAGTAACTCCAGCTACTTTAACGCTGCCATCAATAGCGTAATAATCAGTAGAATAATCAACAGGATTGTCACCCGTATCCTTTTGGCTGGCGTAACTTAAATGCAAGCCGTAGCCAATGTCACCTGATTTGCCACTGAAGTTATAGTCAAAGCCCGCAGTGCTATTAGACAGTGCCAGGGCATCGTCAAAATCCATACTGTAGTAAAAGCCCGCAATTTTGTGACCTTTCGCAGGTTGATAAACGGCGTTAAACATATGCAAATCGACATCCAGGTCGCCATTGGGGTTTTTCGAACCAAAAATTCGATTCACCCGGTAAGAGTAGGCATAGTCCAACGTAAAATTTTCAGCCACCTCTGATTCAAAACGTACACCATCGAAGGTTTGCTCGTTTTGACGCCAGGCCACGCCCCCCAAGAAACGCTGGTTGTTGTGATTGATGCGCTGACGACCAAAGGTAGTAGCGGTGCCACTTTGAGAGGTATATTTTAAATAAGACTGATTGAGGTCCGAACCCGAAGGGTCTGCCACTACTGGATAAGTGGTGTTGCCATTAATAGTATTGTTGTAATCCTTGTCCAGTAGCTCTGTGACATAATCAAATTCCACTACTGCTTGCCAGCCATTGTATTTTGCGGTGCTGGCAGTCAAGCGTCCCAACAGGGTGTTAGCGCTGGCATCTTCATCCAGTCCGTCCTGATCGACGCCTTCGTAACGATAACGCAGCATGGTTTTCACGCTACTTTCTGTAATAGCTTCAGCTACTGAGCTGACACCTGAATCGCTAGCTTGCACCAGTACCGGAGTACAAGCCAAACCAACCGCGATAGATAATAATTTCAAATGAGTACGCATTGTGTGTTCCTCTTGCTAGAGCTTGTTGCTCAGGTTGTGTGTTGTTGTGGCTAGCAAGCAATCATCCGGACTGCCGTTTGGCCTGGGTGTTTTGTCGGGAACGTTTTTGCGTTTAATAAATTAACTGAAGAGACTGGCCTCCTTATGGAGCAAATTGAGATTCACTGGCCAAGGGACTTCGGTGACTCTGCCCACTACCAATAGCGCAGGCCCTTCAATATCATGTTGCGATAGCTTATGCGCAATAGAATCCAGTTGTCCGTGAATCACCTTTTGAGTTTGTTGCGTGGCCTGGTCTACGATAGCGCAAGGCATATCCGCGGCCATGCCGTGACTCATCAAACGCTGGGCTATGACAGCGATACGCTTTAATCCCATATAAAAAACTAAGGTATCTTGGGTTTTATGGCTGGTGTTTTGCGCCACCATACCTGACCAGTCCGGCTCCTCTTCAGGATTTTTTAGCGTTGCAGTAATAAAGCGCACACTTTGTGCGTAGCGGCGATCGGTTAATGGCATACCAGAGTACGCCGACATGCCGGAAGCAGCGGTAATACCCGGCACAATAGCAAAAGGAATTTCGGCCAGTTGCAACGCTTCACATTCTTCGCTCACCCGACCAAATACCGATGGGTCTCCGCCTTTCAGGCGCACCACTTTGCGCCCCAACCGAGCGTGTTCCACCATCAAATTACATATGGTTTGTTGTTCAAAAGAGTGCTGCCCGCAGCGTTTACCCACAAACTGACGAATGGCACATGCCGGGATAAGGCGTAATAGCTCTTCAGACACCAGCCAATCGAACAACACCACATCTGCAGTTTGTAACAGGCGATAAGCTTTGAGTGTCAGTAATTCTGGATCCCCTGGTCCAGCGCCCACGATAAAGACTTCGCCTTTTCCTGAGGGCCGTTTATAGACTTGGGAATCGTTGTGTTGAGTACCTCGGTGCCACCACTTTTTAAGAGACCAACCCGATTGACTGTTGCGTAATTGCACTTTATCAAGCGCAGTTTGAATGGCGGTAGCAAAACTCATATCACCTCCTGAGCCAACTCAAGCGAAGGCATTATATTCAGACCTAATTCTGAGTCATGTTGTTTAATTAATGTGCCCAATTCCGATTTACAGGAGCCGCAATTTGTACCGCATTGTAATTGTTCGCCCAGTTGCGCAACAGTGTTTACACCAGCAGCAATAGCGTCGGTTATGGTTTTTTCTCTGACCTTGAAACAGCTACATACCAGTTTACCTTGCTGATATTCCGCAGATGTCTGATTCTTCAATACATCCACCAGTGCCTCATCGCTATACTCCTGCTGCATAAGCAAATGTTCGAACCAGGCAGAATTGTGATTGAGTGGCTGAGCTACATGCCAAAGCAGTATTTGCAGCTGTTTTTTATCATTCAATAGCAGGTAACCAGTTTTATCCGGTTGTTGTAGCCTAAGTTGCTGATGTTCCACGTGAATCAATGTTTTTAACCATTGCTGCTGAGTTTCATCGAATTTATCGAATGCCATTTGGTAACAGACTCCATCCTGTAGCACATGTTTGTGCCAATAGGCCTGGGTATGTGAAAGAGCCCCTAACTCGATGTCTTCTCGACTGACAATGCTCACCCATTGCGCTACATGCCATGGCTCAATCGCCACCGCAGCGGCTTTGAGTTCTGGCTGGCCAGAAATCGGGTCGCCCACCGCCGCCACTAAACGGTTAACATTGGCATGGGATGCATATTCTCGATTCCAGTGCATCGGCGCAAACAGTTCACCTCGGCGCTGTTTTTTGTCGAGCACGGCGGTTAACAAACAAAACGCCTCATTACCTTGCTCACTTTGATGTTTACCCCGCAGTTTCACCAACTGCCCGTCCTTAATAAGATACTTTCTGGCATCTTTGGGGTGTATATGCAGCCCGGGTTTGTCGATGTGTTGACTTAACTGCGCCACTTTCCCGGTGCGAGTCATGGTGTGCCACTGATCCCGAATACGTCCGGTATTTAAAATCAGAGGGAAAGCATCATCAGTTTGCTGCTGCGGTAATTCAGGTTTGATGGCAATGAACTGCGCTTTACCACTGGCAGTGTAAAAGCGACCATCAGTAAAAAGGCGTTTCGTTCCTTCGGGACTAAATTGGGTAATGGGCCATTGAATGGGTGCCAAGTTGTCGTACTGGCGCAGTGACAAGTGGCCCAGCCCTGAAATATCAAAATCACGACGGCCATTGTTTTCAAAACCAGAAAGCGCAGCATGTTCGTTGAAAATGTCGCAACTGGACTGAAAGTCAAAACCACTGAAGCCCATCTGTTTTGCCACGTCACAAATAATCTGCCAGTCGTGACGGGCTTCGCCTGCGGGGGCCAACAATCCTCGTTGTCTGGAGATACGACGCTCTGAATTGGTCACAGTACCATTTTTCTCAGACCAGCCAGTGGCGGGTAAACACACATCAGCAAAAGATAAAGTGTCATTACTGGCCGCACAGTCAGAGACTACCACCATGTCACATTGTTTAAGGGCCGCCGCAACGGTATCTTTATCCGGCATACTCACGATGGGATTAGTGGCCATGATCCACACGGCTTTCACTTTGCCTTGGTGAATCTGGTCAAATAAATCGATGGCTTTCAATCCCGGCTTATTCGCGATAGTGGGGGATTGCCAAAAACTTTGCACCAATGCACGGTGGGCGGGGTTTTCGATATCCATGTGGGCGGCCAGCATATTTGCCAGCCCGCCAACTTCGCGGCCCCCCATGGCATTGGGTTGTCCGGTAATAGAGAAAGGCCCGCAACCCGGTTTACCGATTTTTCCCGTGGCCAGATGACAATTGATAATGGCATTGGACTTATCCACACCACTAGTGGATTGGTTAACGCCCATGGAATAAAACGTCACGCTGCGGCGAGCGTGCATGAACCACTGATAAAATTGCCGCAATTGCGCTGCAGGCACATCGCTAAATTCACTGACTCGCTCTAAACACCATTGTACGGCTTCTTCCAGGCAAGGCACAAAACCTTCAGTGTGGCGCTGGATGAAATCCGTATCCAGGGCATTTTGGCTGTCTAGATAATGCAGCAATCCATTAAAGATAGCGGCATCTGAGCCCGGTTTGATGGCCAGGTGCAAATCGGCTAAATCGCAGGTAGCAGTTTGACGAGGGTCAATCACCACCACTTTTAAAGCCGGGTTTATTTGCTTAGCCCGCTCAATGCGCTGATATAACACCGGGTGCGTCCAGGCGGCATTACTGCCGGTAAACACCAATAATTGGGTTTGCTCCAGATCTTCATAACAACAGGGTACGGCATCAGCACCAAAAGCGCGTTTGTAGCCTGCCACAGCTGAAGACATGCACAACCGGGAGTTGGTATCGATATTGCCGCTGCCGATGTAACCTTTCATGAGTTTATTAGCAACGTAATAATCTTCCGTCAGAAGTTGCCCTGACACATAAAAAGCCACTGCATCGGGGCCATGCTCAGCAATGATGTCTGTGAATCGACTGGCCACTGTGGCAATCGCCTTATCCCAACTTACTTTTTCACCTTTAATGCTGGGATATAACATGCGATTGTTCAGGGTGTTGCTCTCGGCCAGCTTACTGCCTTTAACGCACAAGCGACCAAAATTAGCCGGGTGCTCTGGCGTACCACTGACACTGATGAGTTGCTGAAACAGCTTACCCGATTCGTCACTGGCCACCGACAACTGAGCATCAACGCCGCAACCTACCCCGCAATAGGGGCAGGTTGTGCGGCGCAGGTTGGGAAAGGACTCCAGCATGGTTGCATTGTTCACCGGCAAATTCATCAACTGACTACGCTCGCTATCGCTGGGTTAGGCCTGAATTTCCAGTTGCTCGCCCACGACGCGCACTGGATAAACCGGGATCTGTTTACTCTCATCTTCCAGGCACTGGCCGGTTTTCAAAGAGTAGTGTTGTTTGTACAGGGGCGAGGCCACCACCAATTCTTCCTGCAATGAGCCGAGAATACCGCGGCTCATCACATTCGCTTCGCCAATAGGGTCCCAGTTACCGGTAGCAAAGTACTGAGCTTCCCCATCGATCTGGAATTTAAACAAAGCCACTTGCAAGTCCTTCACTTTGGCGCAAACCCCTGCGTTATCGATAAGATCGTTGAGGTGACATAAGGGTAACCAGTTCATCTTATTTCTCCTGTTACGCCGGGGTTTTATCAGTGGCTTCGACACTGACACTATCTGTGCTGGCAGTATCCAATACCGCAATTTTTTGCTCCGTCCAGTAGGCCTGTTTTTCGGCTTTAGTAGCTGGGCGAATTTGAGTGCGCTCTTGCACAAATACCACGTTGTCATCCTGGTCTGGACTGTTGACAAACTGTCGGAAGCGCTTCAACGCTTCGGGGTCTTCCACCGTGGTTTTCCACTCACACTGATAAGTGCCCACCACAGCGGCCATCTGAGTTTCAAGCTCTTGTGCGATGCCCAGGCTATCTTCGATAATTACCTGTTTCAGATAATCCAATCCACCTTCCAGATTTTCTAGCCACACCGATGTGCGCTGGAGGCGATCCGAAGTCTGACAATAAAACATCAAGAACCTGTCGATGTATTTCACCAGGGTTTCGGTATCCAGGTCGGTGGCAAACAAGTCAGCATGACGAGGTTTCATACCACCATTACCACACACGTATAAGTTCCAGCCGTTTTCGGTGGCAATAATCCCCACATCTTTGCTCTGTGCCTCAGCACATTCGCGGGTACAGCCGGAAACGGCCATTTTTATTTTGTGCGGTGAACGCAGACCTTTGTAGCGATCTTCAATATTGATGGCGGTGCCAACACTGTCCTGTACGCCATAACGACACCAGGTGCTGCCAACGCAAGATTTAACGGTACGCAGCGATTTACCGTAAGCATGGCCGGTTTCAAAACCGGCGTCGATGAGCTTACGCCAGATAACGGGCAACTCTTCGAGGCGTGCGCCGAATAAATCAATGCGCTGACCACCGGTAATTTTGCAGTACAAGTTGAACTCTTTGGCAACTTCTCCTAAAACGATTAGCTTGTCAGGCGTCACTTCACCGCCTGCAATACGCGGCACGACCGAGTAGGTACCGTCTTTTTGCATGTTACCTAGATAACGGTCATTGGTATCTTGCAAACCAATGTGGGGCTTTTTGAGTACGTAGTCGTTCCAGGCGGTGGCCAGAATTGACGCCACAGTAGGCTTACAAATGTCACAACCATGGCCTCTGCCATGTATCGCCAGCAAGTCATCAAAAGACTTGATTTGCTCCACCCGAATCATGTGGTAAAGCTCCTGGCGACTGAAAGCGAAGTGCTCACAAATATCTTTTTTGACTTCGACGCCACGGGCTTCCAGTTCGGTTTCCACCACGTTTTTTAACAGCGCTGCACAGCCACCACAGCCAGTGCTGGCTTTGGTGCAACTCTTGATGCTGCCGAGATCACAAGCCCCTCCGTCCATAGCACCGATGATGTCGCCTTTAGATACATTGTGGCAGGAGCACACAGTGGCAGTATCGGGTAAGCTACCCGCACCAATGGCAGGCGCCGCACCGTCTGAAACGGGTAAAATTAACGACTCAGGCTGCTCTGGCAAAGTCATGCCATTGAGTGCAAATTGCAGCAAGGTATCGTAGTCACTGGTATCACCCACCAGCACAGCGCCAAGCAAGGTTTCTTGTTTGGCATCCACTACAATTTTTTTGTAAATCTGCTGCGGCTGGTTTTCGAAAATGTACGTAAGGGCACCCGGTGTCCTGGCATGAGCATCGCCAATTGACCCAACCTCCACACCCAGGAGTTTAAGTTTGGTACTCATATCTGCACCAGTGAACGCCAAATCGCCTCCTGCGATATGACTTGCTGCTACTCGTGCCATTTGATATCCGGGTGCCACTAAACCAAAGATAAAGTTATTCCACAGCGCACATTCGCCGATGGCATAAATGTCAGCTTCAGACGTCTGGCATTGGTTGTTTACCACGATGCCACCACGCGGACCGATATCCAGCTCAAAGCTGCGAGCTAAGGCATCTTGCGGGCGAATTCCCGCTGAGAACAGCACCATGTCAGTGCCGAGTACGGCACCATCTTTAAAGCGCAATTGATAACGAGTGCTCTCGCCCGCTTCGATAATTTCGGTGGCTTTACTGGTGTGCACTGTTACCCCAAGCTCTTCGATTTTGCGCTTGAGTAAAGCGCCGCCACCTTCGTCTAACTGTACTCCCATCAATTGCGGTGCAAATTCCACGACGTGAGTTTCAAGGCCCGCTTCTTTCAACGCATTAGCCGCTTCCATTCCCAACAAACCACCGCCCACGACGACGCCTACTTTGCTTTGGCTGGCGGAAGATTGAATTGCCTCTAAATCTTCAATGGTGCGATATACCAGACAATGAGGCTGTTCGTGGCCCGGAATCGGTGGCACAAAAGGAAATGAGCCTGTAGCCAACACCAGCTTATCCCAGCTAAAACACTGTCCGGATTCAGTGGTGACGGTTTTTACAGATTTATCAATTTCTACCACCTTGGCGTTGACATGAAAATCCACGCCTAAGGATTGGTAGCGGGCTTCGTCGGTCAGCGCCAGCTCCTTTGCACTTTTACCGCTAAAAAATTCAGACAGGTGTACCCGGTCATAGGCCAGTCGCGGCTCACCGCTCAATACCGTGATCCTGGCATCGGGTGATGCTTGCACCATTTGCTCCACAAAATGATGGCCCACCATGCCATTACCTACCACAACGATGTTCAGATGTTCGCTCATAGTGGTTCTCCTGTTCACGCTGCGTCCGGTTTTTCAACCGGCTTCTGTTGGGATTTTTTGCTGGCCACCGGTTCCACTTTGCGCTGCTTTTCATACAAGAAGCTCAATACTTCATGGCGATAGTGGTTGTATTGCTTGTCATCGGCGAGCGCGATGCGATTACGAGGCCGTTCCAGCGAAATGTCCAGTACTTCACCGATGGTGGCCGCCGGTCCGTTGGTCATCATGACAATACGGTCGGATAACAACACAGCCTCATCAACATCGTGAGTGATCATGATCACCGTATTGCCTAACTCTGCATGGATTTCCATCAAGGAATCTTGCAGGTGGGCACGAGTCAATGCATCTAGCGCACCAAAAGGTTCATCCATCAGTAATACTTGTGGTTCCATCGACAGGGCTCGGGCGATTCCGACACGCTGTTTCATACCGCCAGAAATTTCCCCTGGTAACTTGTCTTTAGCGTGGCTCATGTGTACCAGCTCAAGGTTGTGTAATATCCATTCGTGCTTTTCTTGCCTGTTCATGTGCTTGCAGGTTTGTTTCACCGCTAGCTCAACATTTTGGTAAGCCGTTAACCAGGGCAGTAGGGAATGGTTCTGAAACACTACCGCACGCTCAGGACCGGGTTCGTTGACCTCTTTGCCCTCTAATATGGCGCCCCCGGTGGTGGCCTGATATAAGCCCGCCACAATATTCAATACCGTAGACTTACCACAACCAGAGTGGCCTATCAGGGAGATGAACTCGCCTTTTTCAATATTCAGATTAACGTCCTGCAGCGCCACAAAAGGGCCTTTCGGCGTTGGAAATTCAATGCCCACCTGGGTCAGTTCTAAATGCTTTCTCATGTTATCTCTCCACTTTTTCAGGCAGGGTTATCGTAGATTTTGTGATTTGTCCCAGCTCACCTTGCGCTGCACCAGCAACATCAAGCGATCCAGGAAAAAGCCGATAGCGCCAATTACTAAAACCGCCACCATAATACGGGCCAGAGATTCCGAGCTGCCGTTTTGAAATTCGTCCCAAACGAACTTACCAAGGCCGGGATTTTGCGCCAACATTTCAGCGGCAATCAGCACCATCCAGCCGATGCCCAGCGATAGGCGCAGTCCGGTGAAAATCATGGGAATGGACGAAGGTAATACGATTTTCAACACATGAGACATGGCACTGAGGCGCAATACTTTGCTGACGTTCACCAGGTCTTCAGGAATGCTGGACACGCCCACTGCAGTGTTAATCAAGGTTGGCCATAAACAGCACAGGGCAACGGTAAATGCAGAGGTTAAAAATGACTTGGAAAACATCGGATCATCACTGACATACACCGCACTGACCACCATGGTCACCAGCGGTAACCAGGCCAAGGGCGAAACCGGTTTAAACAGTTGAATCAACGGGTTGATGGCCGCATAGGCCGACTTACTCAAACCACCTAAAATGCCCACAGGAACCGCAATAAAAGAAGCTATTAAAAAGCCAACCGATACTGTGTATAAACTGGTCCAGATTTGTTCAAAAAAGGTGGGCGCACCGGTATAAGGACGGATTTTAGGTTGATAGCTCGGATCAGCAGCCATTCGCTTGGCATTGCGCTGTTCCTGGCGCTCGTAAAAGGCCGCCGCTTTTTCTTGTTCCGCCTGATGCTCGTTCCACAGATTAATACTCTGCTCATACACCTGCACAGGTCCGGGGAACTGCCCCAGTGAAGTATCAATATTTTTGGCGGTGATATTCCACAGCACCATAAAAATGGCCAGACCAATTAATGGCAACAATGCGCCTTTGAGTTTCAGCAGCCAGATGCTATTCACCAGCGGCTCAGGTAATTTCAGGAATGTCACTTTTTGCAAGGATGCCGTTTTACTCATGACAATACTCCGGGGTGTTGTTAATCATTATTCAAAGACAGATTCCGCTTCTGTCTTGCTTATTAAAAGTACACGTCCTTGTGTGGATTGCTCCGCTTCAACTCACATGCTCATTTTCAGAGACACGAAGTCGGGGTCAGAGGGTTTGCTCACCTTTGAGGCCAATAGAGAATTTCTCCAAATAGGCGTTCGGTGCTTTACCGTTGTAGGTGATGTTGTCAATAAAATGGGTTTGTGGTGCGCGGAAACCGTCTTCGCTGGCAAAATCAGGGAAACCGTCTGCGCTTGCCAGGCCCTCTTCGATCAGATCCTGTGCCGCCTGAGCATAAATATCCGGGCGATAGACCTTTTCGGCGACATCGAAATACCATTCATCGGGCTTCTGCTCACTAATTTGGCCCCAGCGACGCATTTGCGTCAGGTACCAGATAGCATCCGAGTAATAGGGGTAAGTAGCGTAGTAGCGGAAGAAGACATTGAAGTCCGGAACCGGGCGCTTATCGCCTTTTTCGTACTCAAAGGTGCCGGTCATGCTATTGGCAATAACGTCCGCATCTGCCCCTACATATTGAGGCTTAGCCAGAATTTTCACCGCCTCAGGACGGTTCGCGTTGTCATTGGCATCCAACCACATAGCGGCACGAATTAAGGCTTTCACCAAACGCTTGTGAGTATTGGGATTTTTATCTGCCCATTCCTTACTCACACCGAACACTTTTTCCGGGTTGTCTTTCCAGATTTCATAGTCCGTGATCACCGGCACTCCAATGCCTTTAAATACCGCCTGTTGATTCCAGGGTTCGCCCACACAATAACCATAGATAGTGCCAGCTTCCATCGTCGCAGGCATTTGCGGTGGCGGAGTTACTGATAACAGTGCTTGTGCATCAATCTGGCCGCTGATATCCCCTTTGTGAGGCGCATAAAAGCCCGGATGAATATTGCCAGCGGCTAACCAGTAACGCAGTTCATAGTTGTGCGTAGACACCGGAAATACCATGCCCATGTTAAACGGCTTGCCTTGCGCAATATAGGAATCCACTACCGGCTTTAACGCGTCTGCTTTAATAGGGTGCACTGGCTTGCCATTTTCATGGGGGATGTGCTGTTTCATCTGTGCCCAGATATCGTTTGATACCGTGATACCGTTGCCGTTTAAGTCCATGCTAAAGGCGGTAACAATGTGCGATTGTGTACCAAACCCAATCGTGGCACCCAAAGGCTGACCAGCCAACATGTGGGCCCCGTCCAGTTGTCCATCGATCACTCTGTCTAACAGCACTTTCCAGTTGGCCTGTGCTTCCAGGGTGACGTACAAGCCTTCATCTTCGAAATAGCCTTTTTCGTAAGCAATGGCCAGTGGCGCCATGTCCGTCAGCTTAATAAAACCCAGCTTAAGCTCTTCTTTTTCTGGCCAATCCCCATCTGCGAATACCGCAGTCGACAGCAATGTTATGGATGACATTGCCACGCACAGCGTGCGTTTAAAGTGCTTTAACCAATGTGTGCTTAACATCATGTGTCCTCTTTTTTAAAGCCAAAAAAAAGCCCACAGCGCAAGCTTCAGTAAGAAGATTGTTCTGTGGGCTGCTTTGCCTGTTCGATGCACTATCACCCGTTGAGAGCGCATCGAAGTATATTGTTTATGAGTTTCTTATTATTCTTATCAAACTCTAATTTTAAGATTGCACACTTAGTGCCAACTTTAAAAATCCTTTATTTTCAGTATCTTAATTTTGCCGGCTAGTTCTTTTGGTATACAGATAAGATCCTTTTAGTGCAATCAGGCACTACTGCGGTGCAAATTAATACCAATTAGTACACTTGAGAAACCACTTGCTGTAAATCGATGCTTGCATCGAGATGCGAACAACGCTGCATTTGTTGTAACAACCATATCCCTTGCTCCCGGTCCGCCTGATTATGTTGTTGCGATTGATGAAAAATGGTGTGCCCTTGCACTTCGCGTGGCGCAGAACCTTGCTGCGTCAAACAACTATCGAGTAACGCTGGGGCAATATTTTCCAGTTCTGCGCCAACATAACCGGCTTCAGATAGCCATCTGGCCGCTTCAAAGCGATTTGGCCCCCCGGTTAACCATTGGCAAGCTTGCCCCAATGCACGAGTGACCGCCAACAGAGTTTGCGGATGTTGTAACTGCCAGTTATTGGTGACGCCCAGTACCTTTTCCGGGGTGTTGTGCCAAATCTCTCGAGATGCAATCACGGTAACACCGATACCCGCTCTAACAGCCACCGCATTCCAGGGACTGCCAACACAGAAGCCGTCGATTTCATTATTGCCCATAGCCTGCACCATGCCGGAAGGTGGAATAATACGAATATCCACATCTTCCAGTGAGATGCCGCCTTGATATAGCCAAGCGGCAAGTTGATAATAGTGGCAACTGTAGGGAAATACGGTAGCGAAACTCAACTTGTTTAATCCAGCAGATTTACGCTGCTCCACAATAGGCTTTAACAAGCTTGCGGACATAGGCTCTGCGAGCACGGTTTGTGCCAGAGCACTGTTGGCTGTCAAGACCTCCGAAAACAGTTGCGTTGAAAGCGTAATACCATTGCCGTTATAGCTCAATATCATGGGCACTGACATCTTTTCAGCGACATTACCCAAACCCAAATGCATAGCCAGCGGCATGGGCGCCAGCATTTGAGCCATATCCAGATAACCAGCTAATAACTTATCCCGTAATGTTGCCCATGAATTTTGCCTTTCCAGTTTGACTGCAAGCCCTTGCTGTTCAAACAGACCAAGCTTCTGAGCCACCACCAACGGCGCACAATCACTTAATGGCATAAACCCGATGGTCAGTTCCGTTTTATTTTGCTGTGCCATTGTTTTTTCTTGTTGCGCCATAATTTAGCCTACATAGAGAGTGTGGTGATAATATCGATCATGTTTTTTGCGACCTGCTCCATGCGTTGACCATTATCCATGGCCATTTTACGGATCATTTGATAGGCCTCGTTTTCAGAGAGATTTCGGGTTTCCATCAACAAAACCTTGGCTCTTTCAACCACCTTACGAGAGGCGAGTTCCTGTTGTGTTTCTTGTAGTTGGTTGCGCAGTGATTGCATTTGCTGAAAGCGTGCCACTGCGGCATCCAGGATAGACCGCACTCGCTTAGTATTCACTTCGCGAGTGACATAGGCGCTGACTCCACAATGCACAGATTGATTGATGGTGTTCGTATCTTCCTGTTCAGAAAACATCACGATGGGCTTGGGATTAAAACTATTCAGGGTGTGCAAAGAATCCAGAATATCGCGACTGGGTGATTCAATATCGATAATGATCACATCCGGTTGCAACGCATCCACCTGCTTTAGCAATGACACATCAGCACCAATCATGTGCTCCACCAGATATCGAGATTTGTCCAAGGCAGCAGAGAGCGCCACAGCGCGCTGTGGGTCATCATCAATAAGCAGGACCCGTAAAGGTTGCTGCGGTTCAGATTCAGACATGACTTAAAAGAGACAAATGAACAATTGTAAACACATCAGGAGCTTGATTAAGCAACTCCTGCGCCATTCGCCTTTATCTATTTAATTCAAACACTTAGATTACACCAGAGACCATTACCACAGCACCTGACGCACTGTTTTGGGGCATATTTCATAAAACGGGCACAAGATTAAAGAGCACTAGCTTTTTAGCGTTTGTAAACACTCTTGCCATTGTGCTGGGTTATTGGCGTTGTGAAACGCAATTTGATAATTGCTCTCAATAGACTCGGCCTCCAGCGCACGCAGCACTCTCCAGATAGAGGGATTTTCACCGGATCGCAGCAGCTCGGTTGCACAGTTGAAGGCTTGCTGTGGCTGATAAATTAACAGAGGCAAACATTGCTCAGTAAAATAAACACTGGCCTGCCTACTGGCGGCTTCTAACACCAACAGCTGTAACAGGTCAGCCGTCATTAGAGGCATATCAACGGGCAAAATCAACAAGGGATTATCAGCACTGTGTTTGAGCGCGCCCTGAATTCCTGAGACGGGACCGCGTCCAGGATAGTCCTCTATAAAACCAGTTCCTTGAGGTGCATCATTATGATTGATTAAGACCTGCTCAGCGCCTACGGAAGATAACAACTGCGCGGCATTTTTCATCTGGCTATTGCCGTTTGGAAGCAGTAACAACGCTTTATCCTGTCCCATCCGAGAGGAGCGCCCTCCAGCCAAAACAAGTCCGTTAAATTTAAAATCTGCCTGTTGGCCGGTACTCGTTTGAATCATGAATAACTAAACCTGCAATTCTTTATTACACAGCGTATGATCGCATACTACTGAATATTTGAATCGGAAAATACCCGTATGTTCCCGGAGTTAGACAGTACCTGGCTTATTTGTGCTCTGGTATTGTTTTTAGGCTGCACCATTCAAGCCGCGGTTGGATTTGGTATGGCAATTGTAGCTGCGCCAGTGATGGTTATTCTCAAACCTGAATGGGTACCCTACATTTTGGCAGTTTCAGCCTTTGTTGTGAGTTTAAGCGGCGCCTGGCAACAACGAGCTGCCATCCAATGGCGAGCCATGACTCCTGCTTTTATCACGCGTTTACCCGGTACAATTGTAGGTACCTGGTTGCTCTTGATCATGTCAGTCAGCGTACTGCAAATAACGGTAGCCGCGATGGTACTGCTCACCGTGGTTGTATCGCTGTGGTTAAAACCATTTCCGGCCAATGCCACCAATTTAGGTATTGCCGGATTTGTTTCGGGAATTACCGGCACCACCACCAGTATCGGTGGTCCACCGATGGCATTAGTCATGCAGCATGGCAGTGCGGTTACTGCCCGCGCAAACTTGTCCGTCTATTTTGTTTATAGTTGTATTATCAGCCTGATCGGCTACCAACTGGCTGGGTTACTAAACTCTTCAACCTTGTTAGTTAGTTTAACTATGGTGCCAATTGCCCTGCTGGGTTTTGGGGCTGGCAAACAATTACAACGTCACGTTGATAACCGCTTCCGCCCTATCCTGTTAACCGTGTGTAGCCTGTCCGCGGGTTTTGCCCTGATTAACACCATAAGTGAGCAATTCTGAGTATGACGGAGCAAGAAGCACAACAACAAATCAGTGAATGGCTACAGGCTGATCACTTTCGCATGCAGGTACTTCGCACTGTTCAGACGTTGGGCTTACCTGAGTGTTACGTGGCAGCGGGTTTTTTACGCAACCTTGTGTGGGATCAGTTGCATCAAAAAGCGTCATCAGAACTTAATGATATTGACATACTGTACTTCAATACGGTGCACTCAGAAGATGAAAAGTACGCTGAACACATTTTGCTGCAACAGTTTCCGACAGTTTCATGGGATGTAAAGAACCAGGCCAGAATGCATTTAAAACATCAACATACGCCCTACGCTAGTTGTGCTGAGGCGATGTCTTGTTGGCCAGAAAAAGAGACCGCCGTCGGTGTTAGATTAGGCTCAGATCAGCGATGTGAATTCATCGCCCCATGGGGGCTAAGCTTTTTGTTTGATTGCTGCATAACATGGAACACCAAAAGACCCTTGTCGCTTTTTCAACAACGAGTGGAGAGCAAGCAATGGCTAGCGCGTTGGCCGCGCCTGACTTTACGGATGAACAATGACTAAAATCTCCAACCTTGACGCAAGCCACTTTCAGTGTGAGGCTGTTACTGTACTGTTGGGTTATAAAAATTCGCCAGAAGGGGAGTTGCACCCTATCATGCAGCAGCGCGCCCGGAAAGCGCAAGAAACCGCGCAAAAATTTGAGACACCGATAGTGTGTACCGGCGGCTGGGGAG
Organism: Planctobacterium marinum; assembly: GCF_036322805.1. Lineage (GTDB taxonomy): Bacteria > Pseudomonadota > Gammaproteobacteria > Enterobacterales > Alteromonadaceae > Planctobacterium > Planctobacterium marinum_A. The sequence continues at coordinate 4,756,238 of NZ_AP027272.1, forward strand.
CAACTTTCAATCAACATGTTTTCCCACATGCTTTGCATGTGCAAAAATGGCTGCAAGCCAATGGCGTCAAATCTGAACAATTTTTACCTTACGCCGCCAGCCGTAACACCTGTGAAGATGGCAAACTCTGTGCCGACATCATTCGTTTATTTAAGATAAAAACCGTCTATCTGGTGACGTCTGATTTTCACATACAGCGCGGATATTTGTGGCTGCGGCACTTTAGTCCTCAAGTCACCCTCATTCCCACGCCTTCTGAAACAGAGGCTCCCGGCGAGGAAATGCAAAAACTGCTGGTCCATGAACAACAGGCTAAGGCCCGGTTTTATCAGGATTTTCCCGGCACACCTTCGCTTGATGCGTTATACAATTGGAGTGAGCTTTGATTGAGGCAACAGCAAATCCCATGATCAAATTCAAAATGTTTGTATTGCTACTATTTACCAGCTTTCTGCTCAGTTTTGTTTATTTCCAAAAAGCGGCGCTTGCCTGTGAATTTGTAGCGGTGTCTCACTTTAACGAAGTATCACCCAATGTGTTTATCGATCAGAGCTTAACTCCAGCGCAACAAGCGCAGCTGTTGCAAGACATTCAGCGTGCGGTGAGCAGAGTAGCGGAGGTTTACGGTGCTCCCATTGCCACCCCAAGAATTATAGCTTCAGAGGATGCTCGATATAAAACCTTGGGATTTAACCCAACGGGCATGCAGACCTCGGGATTTTTCAGGGAATGTGTATTTATCGGTCCGAAAGGCCTGAATACCGATGTCATCGCTCACGAACTGGTACACGCCGAGGTGAGGTTTAGAACCAATCTGTGGGTAGAAATCACCCAACTTCCCGCCTGGTTTATCGAGGGCACGGGCATCCAGGTGGACTATCGGGAGCCATTTTTGCAGGAAAATATCGTCGTTTCTTCAGAGGATATTGCTCACATCAAATCCGTGTTCTATCTGAGTGATTTTCCTAACACTAGCGTCAAATATTACCAAGCCTCTCTACAAGCAGTAAAACCCATGAATCCAAAGTATCTCTACGAAGGTTTGCAGCGAATCAACAACGGCGAACCATTTACAACTGTTTTTAAGGATATAAATTAATAATCTTGTCCCTGTGACAGAATAGCCATTATTGTAGGTTCGCATTTATGCGGACAACGATGGTTGACTCACATGGCCGATTTTTGTTCCCTACAAAATCGGCATTCACTCCATCCTTAGAGATCACCCATTTTTGTTCCCTACAAAATCGGTGCGCAGATAAAAAAGGCAGCTTATTGCTGCCTTCGGTAAAATATTGAAGGTTACTGCACGTAACCTTCGTTGGCACTGATTGTTAACGGGTGATAGCCCACTTTCGCCACATCAAAAGCTTTTTTGGCGAAGGCTTTACCCTCGGGTGTTTTGGACAGAGCCGCGTAAAGTGGTTTTACTAATTTATTGCGACCTATCGTAGTGAGATAGTCATAGAGTCTGTCCCATGCCACCTTGTAGTCATTATTGATGGCGTGTAACAGCCAACTGTGCGCAATTTCATTGTTTTGATAACCCGTAAAATTAAATACCGCATCCAGCTCTGACATCTGCTCCACAGTCATGGTCTCAGGCAGATTATCAACAAAATATTTCCACTGATGGTAGTTCCAGTTGGCCGTATTGATATCCGCGGCCTTCTCCTCACCCGATAGCCAGGCTTTATGGGCATTATCCACAACGGTAAAGGCATCTGAGCTGGCGGTTGGTGCTCCTGCCGGAATACCTGGCTCAAAGATCCATTTCAGAATCCGGGCTTTATCCAGCTGCTGTGGATATTGCGCTAACAAGGTTTCATCCAGGTAAGTAATAAACTGCTCTGTGGTAATACTCTGGAATGCAAAGTGCTCAAAATAATTCAGTAGGAACTGGTCGAAGTTATCACGACCGATTTTATCTTCAAGTTCGCGTAAGAAAAGGGCACCTTTTTCGTAGGGGATATTACTGAATACATCGTCGGCATCGCGACCGCGCAGATCAATGGCCAGAATTTGGTCTTTCTCTGGCAGTTCGGCAATATCCGCAGCGAGATCCTGGGCACCTAGTACTAATTCCATGTTGTAGCGATCAGTGCCATAGATGAACTCCATAATGCGATAGGTCAGATAGGTGGTGAAACCCTCGTTTAACCATAGATCACGCCAGGTGGCGTTGGTAATGGTGTTGCCCGACCAAGAGTGAGCCAGCTCGTGAGCAATGAGTGCCACCAGCGACTTATCCCCAGCAATAACCGTTGGTGTGATAAAAGAAAGACGGGGGTTTTCCATACCTCCAAACGGGAATGAAGGCGGCAGTATCAGTAAATCGTAACGTCCCCAACTGTACTCCCCATAGCGCTTTTCCGTTTCGATAAGCATGTTTTCGGTATCTTCAAACTCCGCCGCTGCACGCGCTAACCAACTGGCTTCGGCGTACACACCAGTACGCTCACCCATGGACTGAAATTGCAGGTCTCCCACGGCCAGGGCGATTAAATAGGAAGGGATAGGTTGCGGCATATTAAACTCATACACGCCGTCTCGCTCGGTATCCGGATCGTTCGCCGCACTCATCACCGCCAGTAATTCTTTCGGCGTTCTGATCACCGCATCATAAGTAACCCGTGCTTTTGGCGTATCTTGTAATGGAATAAAGCTGCGCGCGTGAATTGCCTGGGCTTGAGTGAATAAAAACGGATGCTGTTTGCCCGCAGTCTGTTGTGGTGTTAGCCACTGCACACCAGACGCATCAGGCGAGGTTTCGTAGGCCACGGTTACTTTATTGACATCTTTCGGCACACTGACTAAAAGCGGCGTACCTAAATAAGGATCCTCTTCTAGCAGGGAAAAAGGCACCTTTTTATCACCGGCTGTCACCGCGGTCATGGTCAAATCGCGGGTGTCCAAAATTAGCCGCTTAACATCGGCTTTTATCTTTTCTAAGGTTAATTCTGCTGTACCAGCTAATACTTTCCGCTCAAAATCCACAGTCAAATCCAATGACACGTGGGTTACCTTCATCTCATCCGGGTTAGACAGCGAATGATAATCTTTACCCACTTGAATATCAGTTTTAGCGGATTTTTGTTTTTCCACTTTTGCTGTTTCAGAGGATTGCGTGGTCAACGTCTCAGAGTGTTCATTCTTACTACAGCCAGCCAGCGCCAGCAGTACAACTAAAGAAGCAAGTATTTGTTTTTTCATTATTTATCCTCAAGTCAGGTGAGACTCAAAAAAATGCAGGCCCAATAGTGCGCCATTGCTGTTTTTTGCTCAATAAAAATTTAACTCATACCCAAGCTACCTCAAAATGCCTGCTTCAGAGCTTTCACAGCGCTTTCAGTACAAGGCGCACTTGAGAAGGAATATCGGCTACCTTTCAAACAAGTGCAACACAGTAATGGAAGCGCTGTGAAGCTCCCGAAGGGCGAGGCTTAAAAGAATTTCTGCTGCGTTAAATTGGTTCGACGTGAGAACAACCATGCTTTCTCCAATTTTCCTTGCCTAAATCCTTTTATTCTCCCGCTGAAGTCGAGTATTTTGAGATAGTTTGGGTATATACCTTTAAATTCAACAAATAATCCACAACTATGGTGTAGTCAGTTTGTACAGGGGATTTATATGAAACTCGGTTTGGTTTTGGGAAGTGGTGCAGCCAGAGGTTGGGCCCATATTGGTATTATTAACCGCCTGAAAGAGATTGGGTTTGAACCAGATATCGTCACCGGCAGCTCCATAGGTGCATTAGTTGGTGCGGCGCTGGCCAGTGGCAAACTCAACGACCTGCAAGAATGGGTACAAAGTCTTGATAACTGGCAAGTGTTCAACCTGTTGGATTGGGGACTGGGTTATGGCGGGCTTATCAGCGGTGAAAAAGTCTTTGATAAAGTCACCGAAACCATTGGCGATGTTAACTTTGAAGATCTCAGCAAACCATTTGGTGCAGTCGCCACTGATCTATTTACCGGACGAGAAACCTGGCTTACCCAAGGTTCTTTGAAACAAGCACTGCGCTGCTCTTGTGCCATCCCCGGCATTTTGGCCCCTTATGAATATGAAGGCCGCTGGATGGTTGATGGCGCAACCGTTAACCCGGTACCGGTTTCATTGTGCAAAGCCATGGGGGCAGATTTTGTTATCGCCGTGGATCTCAATTCAGATAAATCCAACCTTGGCGCCAAAAATCAGGAAAAGGTACTGCCCAATACAGAGCTTGAGGAAGAGCTGGAAATCCCCGAAAAACCACTCGATTACGTTGCCCAGCACGGCAGTGAAATGAACCAATTCGACAAACTTCTGTTATCCGGCAAAAACTACCTGCAACAAATGAAAACCCGCAAACAAGAAAAGGCCAGAACCCCAGATGTGTTTGCTGTGATGTCGGGCTGTATTGATATTATGCAAGATAGAATTACCCGTTCCCAGTTGGCGGGCGATCCGCCAGATCTGGTGATCCAACCTAAGCTCTCTGACTACGGCATTATGGACTTTGATAAAGCAGAAGCCCTGATCAAAATTGGCGAAGAGTGCGTTGACTTGTATCGCCCGATATTGCAATACAAACTGGAACACATCAGTGTTTAGTAGGTTTTAGCGATTTTGGAGCTCAGTGCACCCGCACATCATCCGTGGGGGCAGAATAGGCTGAAATAGCGCTCACATCCATTCCCCAGGCAGAGGTTCCCATAGGATCTTCAAACAAAGTCTCGCTGAGTACACCGGTGAACTTATACGCCAATTGCATATCCGGTAACGGAATGTAATCTGGCAACTGCACATACACAATTTGATTGGGAGGCGGTGGTGGATAGTGCAGGCATGCCCCGTAGTAGGGTACGATAAAAAAGCTTCTTACCTTACCCTCGTTCAGCTCAAGTGGAACCAGGAAACCGGGTAAACTGGCATATTGACCCACCACATCAGCGTTGATTTGGTACCCATCCAGTGATTGCCAGGTTTGCGCGGTTAACGCCGAGGCCAACAGCTCAGATTCCATCGACAATTCCGTACCTTCGGGAAACTGTTGGTTTAATTGAGTTTTTTTGTCACGCAGGTTTTGCAGTAACTGCCGATCAGTATTTCCCAATAATGCCTGCCAGCTGATAGGCACCGAAACGACCGTGGAATCGTACTCATCCGATTGATAAAGAGTATTATTATCCAGTTCGAACCAATCCCACGGTTTGTAAAATGCGACCGCTAGCCCCATACAAAAAAATACTAATAAAACAACAACGGTTGGCAAAAACCGCTTTAAAGAAACTGAATTAACAGAAACAGGTGAAACCACAAGTAATACCAATCCCAGTAAACACAATAAAACAAAAGCACTGTATCTTTTTCAAGTAATTGTTACAATATAACATTATTTAAAGCGAGTTCAGAACATTGTGAAACAAGCCATTACCTCTCCTATTCCTACTCATATCATTACTGGTTTTTTGGGCTCAGGTAAAACCACGTTAATAAGCCATTTAATGGCCCAAAAGCCTGCCCATGAAACCTGGGCAATACTGGTAAACGAGTTCGGCGAAATTGGCATTGACGGCAAATTACTTGGCTCTGAGAATAACGAAGCACAGCAGGTCTATATCAAAGAGATCCCCGGCGGCTGCATGTGTTGCACATCAGGACTGCCGATGCAGATCGCACTGGCACAGTTAATTAGTCGTAGCCGACCGCAGCGTATCATCATTGAACCGACAGGGTTAGGCCATCCTGAAGAGGTCATCGCTGAGCTGCAAAGTGAGCACAATCGCGAAGTAATGCAACTGATGGCAGTGATGACCTTATTCGATGCCCGTAAACTAAACCAGAAAAAATACTATCAACATCCGGTTTTTAAGCAGCAATTACAAATTGCCGATATTTTAGTGGCCAATAAAGCAGACTTGTACGTAGAAGACGATATATCCACTATGGCGAATACCCTGCGAGAACTGAACTTGAGCGACAAAGAACTACTGATTACTGAACAAGGCAAAATTGATTTTGCCAACCTTGCCAAGCCCACCGCTAGACAAATACCACCACCAGCGCATCACCATCATGGCCACAACAGCTCCACTACACCTGCGTGGCAAGAGCGATTAGAAAGCGAAGGGGCGGCTTATACACAGCATCAAAAAGAGGGTTTTATCACTGAAGGTTGGATTTATGATGGCAGCCACATCTTTGATTTCAATTTGGTGTTTAGTCTGTTGAGCTCTGTATCGGTGGAGCGCTTGAAAGGGGTATTTATTACCGAACGGGGTATCTTTGGTTTCAATAAAGCAGAAGACATACTAAGCTGCGTGGAATTAGATGAAAGCGATGACTCGCGATTAGAGCTGATCTATCCAGACTCCTCTGAATTTGCACAGCAGGGCAAGCTTGAACTGAGCACAACCCTGAAAACCAGATTAAGCTAATTACACATCATGAATGAAGCGGCAAAAGAACAACAAATCCGTATCGAAAACCTGTCTTTTCAATACGACAAATCCAGTGACCACAACCTCATAGAAATCCCTCACTGGCATATCGATAAAGGCCAGAAAGTATTTCTTTATGGCCCGTCAGGTTCTGGTAAAAGTACCTTATTAAATCTTTTGGCCGGCACCTTAAAACCCAATACAGGTACAATCCACATATTAGGGCAAGAGGTGAGCGCATTGTCCTCTCGCAAAAGAGATAAATTTCGCGCGCAACACATCGGAGTGGTGTTTCAACAGTTTAATTTGATCCCTTATTTGAGTGTCGAGCAAAATATTCGCGCAGCGGCCTGGTTAGGCAACAATATTGATAACAACCTGGATAACAAAATTCAGTCTATTGTCACACAACTGCAGCTTCCTCTTAGCGTATTATCACAGCAAGCCAGCCAGCTTAGCGTTGGCCAACAGCAGCGAGTTGCCATCGCACGCGCACTGATCAACCAGCCTGAACTCATGATCGTGGATGAGCCCACATCAGCCCTGGATACCACGGCAAGAGATAGCTTCATGCAGTTATTACTAGCCAGTTGTGAACAAGCCAAAAGCACACTGATTTTCGTCAGCCACGATCCGGGATTAAAAAACTACTTCGACACCAGTGTGAGCTTAACCGAAATAAATAAAGCCACATTACCAGGAGCCAAAGCATGATTTTCAGTATTGCCGCTTCAAGCCTGAAAAGTCGTAAAAGCTCGGTTATTCTGACCCTGTTATCACTACTGGTAAGCATCAGCTTGTTACTCAGCGTTGAACATATTCGCAAAGAAGCTAAAGATAGCTTCGGACGCACGGTATCGGGTGTGGATCTCATTGTGGGAGCCAGAACCGGACAGCTCAATCTGCTACTGTATTCGGTCTTTCGCATTGGCAATGCCACCAATAATATCGATTGGGCCACCTATGAACGCATCCACAAAGACAAACAAGTAAAATGGGCCATTCCCATTTCCCTGGGCGACTCCCACCGCGGTTATCGTGTGATGGGCACCAGCACTGACTATTTCAGTCATTTTCGCTATGGCAACAAACAGGCACTAGAATTGCGCGCTGGCGAGCCAAATATTGGTTTAACCAAAACTGTGTTAGGTGCTGAAGTTGCGCAAAAGCTGGGGTACAAAGTAGGTGACAAAATCACCATCGCTCATGGTGTGGGCAGCGTTAGTTTCAGCAATCATGACGAAGCCCCATTTGTAGTTACAGGCATTTTGAAAGCGACAGGAACACCGGTGGATCAAACCGTACACGTCAGCCTGGAATCACTGGAATTGGTACACTTTTCGGCCCCCAAAATAGCGGCGATATTGGCCGCTCCAGACAGCCCTGCGGCAATAGAGCAATTACAACCCAAGAGCATTACTGCCTTTTTATTAGGGCTCAATTCGAAATTCGCCACCTTTGGTGTGCAGCGCAGCATCAACAACTATCGAGTAGAGCCGCTGCTGGCAATTTTGCCCGGAGTCGCTCTTTCGGAGCTATGGCAAATGCTAGGCACAGTAGAGAATCTATTGCGCTTTATCTCTTTACTGATTTTAATCTCTTCCCTGTTTGGATTAACCACCATGCTGCTGGCTTCCATGCGAGAACGCCACAAAGAAATCGCCGTTTTACGGGCTATTGGCGCCGGACCGGAGCTGCTATTTTTACTCATTCAAACAGAAGCCGTTTTGATATCTCTGTGTGCCACCCTGATGGCGTTAGTATTGGTTTGGCTTGCGCTACATTTTTCCAGCGCCTGGTTGAGTGAACACTACGGCTTGTTTATTAGTAGCAATGTATGGAATAGCGATTCTTTGCTTATTGCAGGGATAGTCATTGTGGCTACTTTCGTAGTTGCCTGTATTCCAGCCATTGGCGCCTACCGACGCGGCCTGCATAGTGGCCTGAATCAGTAATTCTACGTAAATGAAACTGGCAATTTGGCTTCAGTGTACGACAATTTACTGATGTCCGCTGGAGCCCATAGATGAAAAAACAGCTCTGTTTTTTGTTGCTACTTTCCTGTTTCTGCAAGGCGGAATCCCTTGTAGTGGCAACGGATGTATGGCCTCCCTACACAACAGAGCAAAGCAATGGGCTTTACGAAGCACTTTTTAAAAAAGTGTACCCAAACTTAGAGGTGCAGTTTGTTTACAGTGATTACGCGCGCACTAAAGCCCTACTAGTACAAGGTAAAGCCGATCTGTGGTTAGGTGCTTATAAAGACGAGGAGGACTACGCTATTACTCCTCATGAGGCTATGGATGCCGATTTTGTCTATGCCATATACCTTACCAGCCGATACCCAAACCAACCTCCCGAGTATCAAAATGCGCCCGCAGTATGGCTGACAGATTACCTCTACGATCAGTATTTTCCGCAATACAATCTACAAGGTTACGAAGTGAATGACATCGTTACAGCTTTTCGCTTACTCAGGGCAGAAAAGATCCGTTTTATCCTCAGTGATGATTCGGAAATGCTGGATTTAATGGCAACTGAAGGCATCAGCAATGAAGGCCTGACATGGATTCGATTTGGCGTGTTACCCCTGTACCCAGCTTTTGCTGAAACCCCGCGCAGTGCGGCATTGATACAACAATGGGATCACACATTGGCACAGCTCAAAAGCAATGGCGAGTTGGCAAAGCTATTTGAGGAGTTTGGACTATTGTCGGAATATCCCTTTTAGCCTGCCGTATAAAGGGTATAAACACCAATCAAAATAAACCCAACCCCCGCAACATACTGCAAATACTTAGGATTGATATATTCACTCAATAACGTCCCGGCCAGTACACCAATGGCAGAGGCGACAATTAACGCCGCAGAAGCCGCGAAAAACACCGTATATTTACTCACGGCTTTATCTGCAGCAAATAGCATGGTGGCCAGCTGCGTTTTATCCCCCAGCTCGGCAATAAATACCGATGCAAAGATTGTGAAGAAGATTTTCCAGTCCATGATTTTCCCCGTATCATTTTATTTGAGCTTTAGGCAACATTGGCAGATTTTGCAATTTGCACCGCATTGAGGATACGAGGCTCCATAAGTTTTGCCACCGCTTCGAATACCGGTACCACAACGGAATTACCAAACTGCTTATAGGCCTGCGTATCTGAAACGGGAATTTTAAACTGGTTTTCCCCGGGTTTAGAAAAGCCCATTAAGCGAGCACACTCTTCAGGCGTCAATCGCCTTGGACGGTTTCCGCTTTCAAGTTGCTCTTCAAAGGATCTGTTGAAGTCCCAGCCGCGATCCACCAGGATCTCTGAACCGTCTTTGTAGTAACGTGCAGAGAGCGTACGTGCCACACTATTATTGTTCACCAGTCCAAAGCCAAAACCATTGCCCTTAGCTTTATGCTTTTGAGCATAAGTAAAAAGGTATTGCCAAAGCTTTGGAGTCAGTACGTATTTACTATCAACCACCTCAGAAAGCAATGAACCTAACGAAACAGATTGTTTTGGGAAAAACCGCGCGATATCCGTCAAGCTAAAGCCCTGATGCACATTGAGATCTTTTCGAAACCCCACCAACACAATTCTCTCCCTGTGTTGTGGCAAGAAATGCTGCGCATCAATGATTTTCGGATCCTGTTTTCCCTGATATTGTTTATCAGCTACCTCGTAGCCCAGTTCATCAAGAGTTTGCAAAATAACTTCAAAGGTTTTGCCACCGTCATGGCTTTTCAGATTCTTCACATTTTCCAATACAAACGCCACAGGCTGCTTTGCTTTGATAATGCGAGCAACATCAAAAAACAGGGTACCTTGTGTCTGACACTCAAATCCATGGACGCGACCTAAGGCATTTTTCTTAGAGACACCCGCCAATGAAAAAGGCTGACAGGGAAACCCCGCCAATAACACATCATGATCTGGCACTTCACGATTAATATGCTGATAGGCCTGTTGTTCTGATATACCTTGTTGCTGCGACAAGGTAACAGAGCGAATATCACTATTAAACACGTGATGTTCAGGGTCACAATGATAATTAGCTTTGTAAGTACGCTGAGCAAATTTATTCCACTCACTGGTAAACACGCACAGGCCACCAACACTCTCAAAGCCCCTTCTTATTCCCCCAATACCCGCAAACAAATCAACAAATCGAAAAGCTGCGCTCTCTGGAGTTACCGATGTCTCTGGTAATAAATCGAGCAAATGTTGGTATTCGTGATGGGTAAAAGAAGGACTGGCCTTACCTTTAATCCAACGATTAATAGTTTCTCTGGCCCACTTACCCGGAGAAAACTGATTGAGATAATTGGCCAAAGACTTTTGATCCCATGATTGTAATAACTTGTGCAACAGTTCCTCATCGGAATATGAAGTTATTGAGGTTTGGTTTGGCATAAATGGAAGGTTCTGGGTCAAATGTGTGATCTACTATCACATAAACCATCTAGCTCGTCTATCAATGACAGATTGAAGGACCCGTAATTTAATATTAAGGATAAATTTTAAACCGTACAATCTTGGTTATATTATCACGTTACAAAAAGCACTTGATCTCAACGTTATATTATAACATCATCTGCAGCCAGCACTTAACATACCCAACAACTAAGTAATCATAAGGTTAAACAGAACCATGAAAACTGGCTTGAGAACCACACTTTCACTTGTTGCGATGGCCTGCAGTTTGCCATCTATTGCCGCAACTGTTTCCGGAACCGTTACAGATATCAATGGCAAGCCTGTCGTGGGTGCCACTGTTCTGGTTGAAGGCAGCTCAGTAAGAGCCACTACCGATGCAGACGGTCGTTACACGCTCAACAATGTTTCCGATGACCGCGCCCATGTGCATGTGTATTCTGCGAAGCACGTGCACGGTGACAAGGAAATTTTAAATCCTGATGCCAACCACACAGCGGATTTCGTATTGCGTCCGGCTATTATTGAAAACGTTACTGTTACCGCCAATGCGCTTGAGCGCTCGGTGCTGGAATCTACCATGCCGGTGTCGGTATTGGGCGGAGAAGAGCTGAAGCGAAACCAGGCTGCGACCTTGGGTGACACCCTGAAAAACTTGCCGGGCGTACACAGCACCTATTTTGGTCCGGTGTCTTCCAGCCCGGTGATCCGCGGTGCTGATGGCCCACGCGTGAAAATCGTGCAAAACGGCCTGGACAGCTCAGATGCTTCTCGCGTAGGTCCTGATCACAATGTGGCAGCAGACGGTACCAGCGCCACTCAAATAGAGGTGCTACGCGGGCCCGCCACATTACAATATGGTAATGGCGCCATTGGCGGCGTGGTAAACGTGGTAGACAACCGCATCCCACGTTATGTGCCAGACAGTGTCGAAGGTGAAGCCGAATTGCGCTACGACTCGGTATCTGACGAAGAGTTTGCCCGTATTGATTTAAATGCCGGAACCGGCAATGTTGCATTCCATTTTGATGCCTTTGACCGCCAAACGGACAACTACGACATTCCCGGTTATGCGGAAAGTGAGCCGCACGAAGGCGAGGAACCGGGAACATTGTCGAATTCTGCCATTGATACCACGTCCTACACAGCAGGCCTGTCTTGGGTGAATGACAAAGGCTATGTGGGCTTTTCAGTGCAACAACTGGACAATCTCTATGGCGTGCCGGGACATGCTCACGGTCATGAAGATGAACACGGACACGAAGAAGAGCATGAAGAAGATCACGCTGAAGAGCACGGCGAAGAAGAAATCGTTAACCTCAATGTGGATATGCGCCGCTATCAGATAGCAGGCGAGTTCTTATCGCCTTTTACCGGCGTAAGCAAAATCAAGTTTGCCAGCGGCTTTACCGACTACGAACACGTAGAAATTGAAGCTGGCGAAATCGGTACCACCTTTATCAATGAAACCGATGAGCACCGCATTAGTCTTGAACACGAAGGTCTTGCTGGCTGGCACGGTGTATTGGGTTTGCATTATAGCAATACCGATTACGCGGCCATTGGCGCTGAAGCGTTCACTCCCCCCAGTGAAACTGACAGCTTTGCCATGTTTCTAATCGAAGAAAAACAGTTCGGTGATGTTACCGTGCAGCTGGGTATTCGTTACGATGCAACCGATATCGACCCAATTGATTCAATTACCTTGGAAAACTTGCATATTGAAGAAGAGCATCACGACGAAGAACACGAAGAAGATGAGCATGAAGGTGATGAACATGACGAACACGAAGAGCACGAAGAAACCGTTACCCTGAATCTGTTCGAGCAGTCTTTTGAGTCTTTATCTTTATCGGCAGGGGCCAACTGGCAATATCAAGAAGGTCGCTCTGTAGCCCTGTCCTTGAGTCATTCAGAACGCGCTCCCAGTCACCAGGAACTGTTTTCAGCGGGCAACCACATCGCCACTCGAACATTTGATGTGGGTACCTTGTACAGCATCAATGAGCACGGTGAATTTGGACCGGCTTTACAACAGACCGAAGAAGAAATCTCCACCAACCTGGATTTGACCTTCCGCAAATTCGATGGCGATTGGGGTTACACCGTCAGCTTGTTCTACAACCAGGTAGATGATTACCTGTATCAGGCCGATACCGGACTATTCGCCGAGGACAGTCATGCCCATGAAGAAGATGAGCATCATGAGGAGGAGGAGCATGATGAACACGAAGAGCATGAAGGCGACGAGCATGGTGATGAGCACGGCGAAGAGGAAGGCACTCCGGTGTTTGTATTCCAGCAACAGGACGCGACCTTTTATGGTATCGAAGCTGAATTATACAACAAACTCAGCGACAATCTGACGCTGAAAGTATACGGCGATTACATTCGCGGCAGTTTAGATCACGCGGTTAATGGTTCGCGCAATCTGCCACGTATTCCGCCCATGCGCATTGGTGCAGAGCTGGATTTCGACTGGAACAACTGGTATGGCGATGTGGGCGTGACCTGGTACGACGATCAGACGCGTGTTTCTAATTTCGAAACAGCCACCGATGGTTACACCCTGGTTAACTTCAGTGTTAATTATCGTCAAGCCTGGCAAGGCGCAGATTGGGTGTTTTACCTGCGCGGTAAAAACCTGACGGATGAAGAAGCCCGCGTGCATACTTCATTCTTAAAAGACCTTGCTCCACTGCCTGGTCGCAGTTTCGCTGTAGGTGTTAGAGCGGAATTTTAATGCCGCTCAGCTACAAGACAAAGCGAGGCGCTTAATCCACGGTAAAAAGGCATCAGAATTCTGGTGCCTTTTTATTTCCGGCGCTCGTTCTAAAGAGTGTTGGTGGTTTATCAAATTATACCAATCAGCATTAATGATCCCCATCTGGCGCGTTACCACCAGCCACAATTTAATAACTCTACACAAAAAAACCTTGCATCTTTTGTTATGATATAACATTATTAACTCATCGCTTTGATAGCTCACTAAAGTAGTCCGTGAGTGAGCCTGAGCCACCAGTTTTCTCATGTTGGGTATGGGGAAAACAAAGGCACCAGATAATCGCATTGATCTGGTGCCTTTTTTATTGTTTTAATAATAATTCCACTTATCTTCATTTTACTTAAATGCGCCGAATCCAATACAGCATACTTTGCTTTCTCATATCCCTGCTGCTCAGTTCTTGTACACATACGGATCGCGCCATGCTGTTAAAAGCCTCACAAACAGGTGATATCCGTCAGGTGGCAGAGTCTTATGCCAGACAAAAAGCCGTACAATATCAGAATAACCCGCAAGCCCTGATTTACGATTTAAAAAACCTAAAAGAACTACTAGATGAATTGCGCGGTAAGGCTAAGGATAAGTGGGGCGAAGAAGATACTGAAATTCCTGATAACGACACCTACGTAAAATACACACAAGACTATCAGGCCAGAGCCATCATTGATTTTCGCGCAGGTTACGTAACGGTAGAAACCATCAATGCACAGGACTATAAGACTCAACTCAGAGAAGCCATTATTACCACCCTGCTAACTACTGATGATCCCAATTCTACTGATATCTTCAGCGACGAAACGCCGCAATTTACTGGCGAACCCTTTTTGCATGGCCAGGCGCTGGATCAAGATGGGGTGGCTATCCGATTTCCCTGGCGCGCAGGGCGCTTTGCCGAGTATTTACTGGCCACACAGCTAAAAACCGATTCCACGGAAGCGGGCCAGCAACACTTTGTTACCTTTCCCTTGGTATCTGACCATCATGTCTTGCGCAAAAAACAATATGCTAAATATGTGCTGGCGGCGGCGTCACGCTATCAGGTGCCCGCCGATTTAATCTACGCCATTATCGAAACAGAAAGCAGCTTCAACCCATTTGCGGTAAGCTCCGCTAATGCCTATGGTTTGATGCAAATTATACCTGCCTCTGCAGGCAAAGATGTGTACACCCGCATCAAAAAACGCAATGACCAACCCACTCAGTCGGTATTGTTTCGCCCGGAAGAAAACATCGACATTGGCACCGCCTATTTACATATTCTGGATGATATTTACCTGAAGAACATCAGCAATACACTTAGCCGTGAATACGCCACCATCTCCGCTTACAATGGCGGCGCGGGCAATGTATTTAAAACCTTCAGTAGTAATCGGGAGCGGGCAACCAGTGCAATCAACAAACTCAGCGCCAGCCAGGTATACGAAAAGCTGCGCCATCAACACCCCAAAGCAGAAAGCCGCCGCTATATAGAGAAGGTACTGACCTTTAAACGCCAGTATTAAGCAGTAAGCGCCACGTATTTAATGGCTAACTCATCCAGTGTTTCCTGATTATCCGGGTCGACGCCAATGCATCGTATTGGGCAAACACTGACACAGGTTGGCGCATCGTAATGACCAATGCATTCGGTGCACTTGGCCGGGTCGATTTCAAAAATTTCGGCCCCCATGGTTATGGCCTGATTAGGGCACTCTGGCATGCACATGTCGCAGTTAATGCAGGTTTCTTTGATTTTTAATGCCATATCACACCTCGACCAACGATTCGGATTTAAACGGATTACGGGTATTGGTACCCGCATCCAGATTTCTTAACAACAACGCAAAATCCAGCGGACCATCAACGGGCACCGGAATGCGTACCTGATGGCCACTGCCTGGCGCTACTGATACCTCGGCACCAGATTTATCCAGCATGCTTTGCAAACAAAAGGTTTGATTTCCCTGAGGTGTCATTAGCTCTAATGAGTGACCCAGTGCAAACTTGTTTTTCACCTCAACAATGGCAAATCCCGTCTGCTCACAACGCCCGAGAATTTCCCCCACAAACTGCTGTTTGTCGCTGACGGAGCTGCCGGTGTGATAATTTTGATATTCACTGTGAGTATGACGACGCAAGAAGCCTTCGGTGTAGCCGCGGTGCGCTAAAGTTTCAAGGCTGGCCATCAGGGCATTATCGAAAGGCTTGCCCGCAAGCGCATTATCAATGGCCTGACGATAAACCTGAGCCGTTCGAGCACAGTAATAATGGGATTTAGTACGCCCTTCAATTTTTAGAGAATGCACCCCCATTTCCACCAGCCGGGGAACGTGCTGGACGGCTCGCAAATCTTTGCTGTTCATAATGTAAGTGCCGTGTTCATCTTCAAAGGCAGGCATAAACACGCCCGGCTTTTCTTTTTCTTCCAGCAAGTACACGTCTTTTACAGGCTCACCTGTACCCAGGGTAGGCTCCACTATCTCAGGCTTGTGTTGATGCACGATGTCGCCGCTTTCAGTTTCTTGCCCCGGCTGCACATCGTATTGCCAGCGGCACGCATTGGTGCAGGTGCCTTGATTGGGATCTCGCTTGTTCATATAACCGGAAAGCAAACAGCGCCCGGAATAGGCCATACACAAGGCACCATGAACGAATACTTCCAATTCAGTATCAGGCACTTTTTGTCGGATCTCAGCAATTTCTTCCAGGGATAATTCCCGAGACAGGATCACGCGCTCTATGCCTTGTTTGGCCCAAAACTGCACACTGGCGTAATTAACGGCATTGGCCTGCACGGAAAGATGTATCGCCGTATCAGGGAAGGCTTCACGCACCAACATGATCAAACCAGGATCAGACATGATCAACGCATCTGGCTGCATGGCAATTACAGGCTCAATGTCTTTCAGGTAGCTTGTCACCTTGCTGTTGTGGGGCGCGATATTACTCACCACATAAAACTTTTTCCCTGAGTCGTGGGCTTCCTTAATACCTACAGCAAGATTCTGGGTGTTAAACTCGTTATTGCGCACCCGAAGCGAATAGCGCGGTTGACCGGCATACACCGCATCCGCACCATAGGCAAAGGCATAACGCATGTTGCGCAAACTACCCGCAGGCAATAACAATTCAGGAGAAAAAGAAGAACTTTGCAATGCAGAAATCCGCCCAAAAATTAAACAAGGGCGCGCATTTTAGGGAGTTAGCTTGTGGGGCTCAATGCCAGAGTGAGCAAAGTCTCACAAAGTTTGATCTGGATCATAAAAGCTCGCTCGACGTATCGAGCGAGCCGATTAAAAACAATCAGGATGCGGTAGCAGGCTCAGCGCTGGTGACGCTTTGTTGTTCTGTTTTGCTTTTGCCCAACTGCAACAAGCTGGGCAAAAAGATCAGAGTAAAGAAGGTGCTAACACTCATACCGCCCACAATTACCGCAGCAATACCGCGATACAGTTCGGCACCCGCTCCTGGTATAAGCAGCAGCGGCAACATGCCAAATAAACTGGTGAGTGTACTCATCAAAATAGGACGCAAGCGCAAACGCACTGCCTGTTCCACCGCTGCCACTCTGGCCATCCCCTCCCGCTCAGCAACACGGGTTTGATAGACCAGCAGGATGGCGTTATTCACCACCAACCCTAACAAGATGATAAAGCCAATCATGGTGAGTAAGTCCAGTGGCTGGAAGCCTGTTAACAGATCCGTCAAGCGTAGCGACGCAATTCCACCCACCGTGGCCAGCGGGATGGTCATCACCACCAGCAAACTGTCTTTGAAGGAGCGGAACAAAGCTGACATTAATAAATACAAGATAACCAACGCCAACAAGAAACTCTGGCTCATGTTCTTTATGGCTTCGGTAAGGGCTTCTGCAGTACCGCGATAGGTCACGGCACCTTCATCCCCTAATAGCGTTAAGACTTTGTCGTCCACCTCAGCTTTCAAAGTGGCAATGGCCTCTTCCAGCGACAAGTCATCCGGCGGTGTTACCTGTAAGGTAATTGTGCGTTTTCTGTCGACGCGACGAATTTGACCGGGACCTGCAGTACGGGTTACTTCCGCTAACGCTCCCACCGGCTGCACCCCACCGGTTGGCGTGAACAGGGGCATAGAGGCTAACTCTTCCGGGGTACTCCATTCTTCAGCCCGCAAGAAAATATCCAGGCGTTTTTGGCCATCAAAATAGTCACCCACATAAAGCCCATTCCCCAAGGAGCGGCTTATTTGCGACATTTCCTTACGGCTCCAGCCAGATTCCGCTAGTTTGCGCTCGTATGGCAATAAGCGCAGCTCGGGTTCCGCCAGATTCAACCCTGGCACGGGTTGCGCTTGCGCGCCGGGCAATGCCTGCATAACAGCACCAAAGCCCACGCGAGCGGCGTTGAGCAATTGCTCTTCATCGTTGGCCTGAATATCAATGTCGATGCGACGGCCACCGCCTAACCCCTGAAAGATTTGCGATTGCTGTGCGAAAGCAATGGTATCCGGGAAACCTGACAGTATTTCTGAGTTTAGAATGCCCAGCAACTCCTGGATGTCGTCAGGATCTTCTGCACGTCCCCCCATAAAACCAAAGGTACCAAATATCCCTAACCAGTCATGGGCTACCTTAGGTTCTTTTTCGCCAGTGAGATAAGGATCCATGCGCTCATTGATAACATCTACCATTTCGTGTTTGCCCGCTTCGATACTGAGTCCTGGAGGTGGCAACATGAAGGCACCAAACTGATTCTCATTGCCTTTGGGCAGATAATCCATTTTCGGAAACAACAGGTAACTGGCCACAATGGCAAAGCCCAACAAGCCAAATACCCAGCCAAAACGCTTGCGATTAGTACCGGTAATGCGCATTACGCCTTTGGTGATGTTATCCCACCAATGGTCGTGGGGATCTTCAGAATTAATAGTTTTAAGCAGCTTGGTAGAGGCCGCCGGGATCACCGATACCGCCACCAGCAAAGACGCCACCACCGCCACAGAAATTGCAATGGCCAGGTCGGCAAACAATTGTCCTGCCACATCTTCCAAAAAAGCAATTGGTAAAAAGATAGCGACAGTCGTTGTGGTGGAGGCCAATAATGCACCCCACACCTGAGTGGTACCTTTAAATGCGGCATCACCGGTTTTAGCACCGTGCTCCCGCATTCGCACGATATTTTCTAAAACCACAATGGCCGCATCCAATACCATACCCACGGCAAACGCCAGCCCCGCCATGGAGATAATATTCAGACTACGCCCCATCACATCCAGAGCAACAAAGGTAACGGTTAACGAGATGGGAATGGACAAGGCCACCGCTAATGTGGCTTTGAACTTGCGCAAAAACCACCATAAGATAGACACTGCCAGGATAAAACCCAGCAACAGGTTATTGCGCACCAAGGCCATGGAGTCTTCGATATAGATGGTTTGGTCGTACATCTGCACCATTTCCAGACCTGCACGAGCAAGCGGACCCTCATTGAGTTCTCTCAAGACCTTTTTAAGCCCTTCATCTACCTCCATGACATTTACGCCCACTTCCGCTTGAGCGTTCATGGCAATAGCTGGTACACCGTCTAACGTAAGTACCCCAAAGCGCTCGCCCAGCATAGCCTCAACCCTGGCCACATCACGCAGTAAAATCGGGGTATCGTCCCGCCACTCCAGGATCATGCCTTCCAAATCTGGAATATCGTACTTACCATCAAAACGCAGGGTGTATTTACGTCGACCAACGTTTTTAAAACCACCAGAGGAATCGGTATTACCACCTACCTTGGCGGCGATTTCAGGAATGTTTAGCCCCAGAGCAGCGACTTTATAAGGATCGAAAGTCACCCTAACCTCAGTGGGTAAGCCACCAAAGGCATTGGTTTGGGAAACGCCAGGTACCCGCTCGAGTCGCGATTGAATCACATCTTCCACAAAATCCTGATAGCTTTCGATGGGCCTGTCGTTACCGGGCAATACGTGCAAACCAAACCAGGCAATCGCATCAAAAACCGAATCACCGCCCACCGCCAAGATTGGCTCGTTGGCATCGGGAGGATAAAAAGGCACCTGATTAAGGGCATTCATAACATCAATCAATGCGCGATTCAGATCGGTACCGGTTTTATAGCGCAGCACAATGGTGCCATTACCTTGCGAGGCATTGGACTCCATGGTTACCACGCCCTGCAGACTCTTGAGCACATCTTCCTGGGGCTCAATGATCTCCGACTCAATCTCTTCCGGGGCCGACGCACGCCAGCTGGTATTAATAACAATCTGTGGCTGTTCCACATCAGGAGTCAATTGAATAGGCAGACGCGTTAAGCTCAACACGCCAAATAAGAGTATCAGTAATATCCCTACCACAACGGCAGTAGGATTATGGAGTGAGGCTGCTGTTAATTTCATTGGCTAATCAAACTCGCATTGTTATCTCGCACCATGACTTGTTGTCCTGGTTGCAAGCGTTCAGCGCCGCGAATAACTATCTTATCGCCTGGCTGAACGTCACCGCTTATCTCTATCCATTGTTCAGTTGCAATACCGGTTTGTACCATCACTTGCTCGGCTTTGTCTTCAGCGCCAATGCGAAACACACGGGCACCATCGCGACGCAGAACTAATGCGTCCCGGCGCACTGCCAAGACTTCTTTTTCCGCTCCTGAAGGCACTTTTACCGTAACGTCCAGTCCCACTGGCCACTTATCTTCCACCACTTCGGCGCGTACTTCCACCAGGCGGGTGCGATTGTCTGCCACTGGCACAGCCGTGCGCACAATGGCGTTTCCTGTACCTACAGACGAAGTAAAGCTGATAGTTTTACCCGGTACCACATGAGCCAGAGACGCCACAGGAACACGAGCACTGACTTCAAGGTCAGTTGTTTGTACTAAACGCACCACTGCCGTGCCTGGTGCCACTAATTCACCCACATCCGCCAGACGTTCCATTATGATGCCATCGAAGGGGGCCTGCATGTTTTGATAGGACTGACTTAACTCAATGCCATCCAATAAGGCTTTGTTTTCTTCCACTTCTGCTTCGGCCTGATCACGGGAAGCCAGAGTGCGATCCAGCTCTGTTTTAGAGCTTAAATCTCGCTCTGCCAGCGAGCGAAGCCGTTTTACTTCACTATTGAGGAAGGCCAGATTCGCTTGAGAAGATTTTAATCGGGCCGATTGCTCGGCATGACGAAACACCAAGGAAGGGTCGCGTATCACGGCGAAGGTATCGCCCACACTGACTTTTGTCCCCACCTTGGCTACTTCGATAAGTTGCCCGGCAACCCGTGCGGCCACCTGTGAGTCATTTTGGCTGACGATTGCCCCGGATACGGAGCTCAGGGGCGCCAGCATTCTCTGCTGTGCGGCTTCAACGTTTACGGGCGTAGGACCAAACTGCGCGTTGGATAGCGTACTGAAGATGATCAGACTCCCTGTAATTAGTCCTGTAACCAGGTGACGATGTAATGAGGTCCTCACGCGCTATCTCCTTGATAATTCATTGTTTGTGCTTGCTAAAGGGCAGGAAAACTTCCAGAGGCGCCATTCTACGCTGGCTTGCAGCGTATGTGAAAAGCAATCTGTAACCTGTTGTTACTAATTAACCAGAGCGTGTTACTTTTTGTAGTACAACAAAGCGCAACTCACTCTAGTATAGTAACGAATCACTGTGACAGAAATAGACAGGGGTAAAGCAATGATTATTGCTCGCCGTATCCCCACGGGGCTTCGGGCGGCTCTACTGGCTTGGTTAAATCAAAATCCACCTGAAATTCACGCGCTGGTCTTATCAGTCGGTAACTGAAGGTTTGTGGATAAATCATCATCTGCCAGGTGTTATCAACAGAAGCCGGGATCCCCTGTTTAACGAAAAGCTCTTTAGAATAGGCATCAGCCGGGAAAGATTGCAGTTGGGGCCAACCGCTATCCACCGTATGGCCACCATACATAGTAGACACATGATAGCTACCATCTTTGTTGCGATGGTCGTGTTTTAACATTAGTCCCGCGCCAGTATTAGTGATAATCCAGGTGCGAGAGGCATCTTCACCTATGTGAAACGGGATTTGGATCTCCGTATCACTGCAATAGCGCACATGCATGACCAGCTTCTGTCCAACGCCAAAGCCGTCATCTTCAGTCTCTTTGACTATCTCTCCCTCAAACGCCTTGCCGCACAAAGCACTCAGATTTTGCCAATAGGCTGCCTGATTTGCGGTGGATACCAGCGGCGCAGGGCTGGCAAAAACCGATGCCGAAAACGCCAAAAGGCCGGCGAAGATTAATGATTTCATGAGGTTAATTCCGTTTAAAAGAAAGGAGTATTTAAACAAGAAAGTCGTCATTTGCCAATTGTAGCTGTATGGTTCTGTCGACGTTGACTCTGTCGCCCAAAACACAATACCAGCGAAAGTGTTAATACAACGATTGCCATAATAAGAGGAAGGTATATTGCTTTATCCACCAAAATACCCGCCACAAGCGTGCCCAGCGACGCCGCACCTATTTTAGCCGCTGCTACCCACATGTAGATTTGTGCCGCGCCTTTCTCCGGAGAATACTCACTGCGCGCTGCCAGAGTAACCGCAAAAAATATCGAGTTTACAACACCACACAGTAAATAGCCCACCACAGCCCAGGTGAAGTTTTGACTTAATCCCACCACCAGCAAGGTTATCAACAACATGACGCCCACTTTGAATAACAAGGCCGTGGCTTCATCTCTCAAGGGTTTGAGCATGATTAAGAGCCCGCCTAAAATGCACCCCACACCATAAAAAGTTACCAGATAGGCACCGCTGGTCTGACTTTGCTGCCAGGAGGCGGCAAAATAAATAGCAACTATGGGTAGAGCTGCAACACAAAATGCCGCCGAAGAGGTCATCAATAACGTGCGTTTAAGGGGGCCTGAAGAAAACACGATACTCAGAATTTGACGGATTCCTGGATGCTCAACTCCATGCTTATCCACCACCTTTGTGCTGCGGGATAATCGCAATATGATAATGGCTGTCGCCAATGGCAGAGCCATGATGACACCGATAACCAGCTGATAAGGATAGTGGGCGGTTAGTAACGCGATAAAGAAAGGCCCCAACGTAAGGCCGATACCATAGCTGAGCGTATCCCAGCTTTGTGCCCGTCGCCTGACAGTAACTTGATTATCGACAAGTGCTAATAATTGGGTGCTCAGTCCTCCCATTAAAAAAGAGCTGCAACAACCGCAGACTAATAAAGCCAGGAAAACAAGTCCAGGCCACTGCCACTCAAACCCCCAAATGGCCAACTGAAAACCGCCACTAAATAGCACACAGGCCAGCGCGATGATATGTAAAGGCCTGGAGGATTTTTCGATGCTTTTGCCATAAACAGGGCCTAAAAGATGAGGAGCAGTCAAACATGCAGCCATCGCTCCGGCCATCATGCCCTGCTCCCCATAAGATCGCGCCAGCAGAATAATGGCCACCGCAGAGCCGCCCGTCGCCATGCGAGCCAATATGGCTGCAATCACATAACGAGCTAAGCTACCCGATAGCAGTCTGGCTGTTGGCTCTGCTTCCCCATAACCCATGATGTGATCAGTCCAACGCCAGTTGTTTTAAAAGCTGTTCAAGCTCTGTGCGATCCTGCTTCCCCAGGGTTTGCAGCGGTGCAGGTAAACAATTCCCCTCGCATATCCCTAAAATTGCCGCGGCCGTGGCCATTACGCGCATTCCGCCCTTGTTCTTCACAAATAACGACCACAAGCCTTGCAGTTGCTGCGACTTTAACTGGGCTTCAGCGCTATTGTTGGCATTCACCGAAGATATCAGGCGAAGCACTGTTTTTGGGAACAATCCCCCCACAACGGATAACCACAGGTCACAACCTGCCGCCATGCCCGCAGTACCAAACTTATCGCCACTGACACCAATTGCAGTCCCTTCTGGTAGCAAAGTGCGCAACGTTTGTAGTCGTTCACTACCCGATTCATCCACAAATGGCGTACCCGGAATTTTAACTGCAGCCACATTGGGTAATCGGGCAACTGCCTGATACAAATCATCACTAAAAGAAAATTGCGTTACTCCAGGATTTTCATACACACAAAGAGGCACAGACAGGTTGTTACAGACGGTTTCATACAATGCATAAACCTCATGCTCTTGCAGTGGGTGATAGGAAACAGGTGCCAGCAAGACCGCCTTTACCCCCGCTTGCTGCATCGCTTGTGCATTCTTAAGCACGTCAGCAGTGCGCAAGGCACCAATGCCGGCCATAACCGGAATATCACCAGCCAGCTCCACTGTAGCCTTAGCCACCGAGCGCTTTTGTTCCAGAGAAAGATAAGAATACAAACCCGTTGAACCCATCGCACAGATTGAATCCACTCTGGCGTCTGTTAAACGCTTAATCAGTCGTTCAAAGGCGCGAAAATCGATACATTCACCTGTCAGTGAAGTATTTTTAAACGGGGTTAAAGGAAATGCCGACAGACCAGTAAACATTTAAACTCCTGTTAGATAGAATGGAATATATAAATGGGGCAACCCACACGCCAGCCCAGGCTTTGTCCTGGAACATACAAAACATTGTCATAGGACAATAAATGAAAGTCAAGATTTCAGGCGATTCAGCGCAAAGTATTTTCGAATCCGTTCGAGAATTAAGTCACAAGGGTGAGCTCAAATCGGGCGATAGCCTACCCTCTGTCAGGGAACTGGCAGAGCAATTAGGCGTTAATCGCAATACGGTATCCGCGGCTTACCAACGCCTGACACAGGCGGGCATCGCCATTACCCAAGGCAGACTGGGAACGCGGATATGTCAAACACCGGATGCCGGAGAGCAGGAAGGTAAAAGCGACACCGCCTTGTTCGACCTTGCCGATGGCAGTCCATCCAGAGATTGGTTACCGAACCTGAATGACGTCGCTCGTTTATCCACCATAAACCAATACTTGTATGGTGAGGCCACCATTCTTGAGCAGTTACAAGACTATGCACATAGCTGGTTTGCAGGCAGTTGCCCTGCTGATTTTGCCATTACATTGTGCAATGGTGCCATTGATACCCTGGAGAGATTACTAAGCGCCCACCTGGTGCCGGGGGATAAAGTGGTGGTGGAAGATCCCTGCTATATCAGCTCGGCCAATGCCATTCGCCTGGCGGGCATGCAGGTCATGGGCGCCGCAGTGGATGACCAGGGCATGCGACCCGATACACTGCAAGAAAAGTTACAACAAGGTGCACGCGCCGTATTGTTTACCCCAAGAGCCCACAATCCCACAGGGGTTTGCATATCCGAGGAACGCGCTGCAGCACTCAAAGCCGTACTGAAAGATTATCCGGGCGTGCTGGTGATGGAAGATGACCATTTTGCTCTGATGGCGGCTACCCCGCACCACTCTGTGATACCAAACACCAGCAACCATTGGGCCGTATTTCGCTCGGTATCCAAAGGACTAGGGCCGGATCTGCGCATGGCGTTTGTGGCCGCCGATCCCGAATCCATTAAGCGTATCAATACTCGTCTTGCCCCCGGCATGTCCTGGGTTAGCCGGGTATTGCAATCTTTAGTGATGACCTGTTTGACCCATGAACAATTCACTTCATTTTTGCAATCATCGAAACAGCAATGCGCACAAAGACGTGAAACCTTGCTTAACGCACTGGCTGAACACAACATCCAAACAGGCGCGATTAAAGACGGTTTGAATGTCTGGGTGCCGCTAGGCAGAGATTGCCAAAGTATTACCTATGAATTAGCACGTAAAGGCTGGCTGGTGCGACCGGGGCACAGTTTTGACATAGCCGCAAAATCCAATGCCTTACGGGTTAGCATTCAACACATTGATGAACAAAGTGCGCGAGGTTTTGCGCGAGATTTGGCGGCGATACTTAAGCTCTGAGTAAACCGTAAAATAGCCGAAAAATATTAAGTTTTAGCTTGCTCAGATATTGCCTCTGGTAGTAACTGTATAACCTCAGCTAACAGCGCTCGGAGATTTTTCGGCTGGCGCTGTCTAATCAATCCATGCAAAGCAACATTTAACGCTTTTTTCTGATCTTTTGCCATGCTACCTAAAGATGCCTGAAGGTCCTGGGATGACACATTAAGGGTTTTGCGATTAGCATGACTCAAGTTACACACCTGTCGGTAAAAATAAATAAATCGCCCCATAATGACGTAAGGGAAGTTTTGATTTTGAATCGGTCCATAGGCCGCTGTCCAGCCACCTGAAGAGACGCCTTTCACCTTTATCTTGGCTATTTTTTTGGGAAACAATACGGCGCTCGCCGCACCCACAGTGCCACCTCCCAACGTACCCACAAGCAAGGTACTTCCACCGGTAAAGATATCCAAAGAAGCTCCTCCCATTGCACCAGTGAGACTGGCGGCAACGATGAGCTGGCGCTTATTCAAGCCCCAGAGGTACCACTGTTCGGTGTCGAACAAATCTGGCGGAAACATTAGCTCCTCACTCTCAAGCGAGGTTGTTTGATGCTTGAATACTTGTAATAACTCGCCAAACGCCTGCTGCTCGCGTTGCTGTACCCAATGTTCATACTGGCGTTTTAACGGGTCTGATAACAACTGTGCCTGGGATTTTGACAATACTTTTTGGGAGACTGAATAGCGGCAAACATCCTTCAACAGCTGCTCTAATATCATCACCGACTGCTCAAACTGCTTCTGTCTCAAGGCACCTAAGTCATCACAAAAACGATTGAGCTGTGCCTGCCATTTCTCATTGAGATGAGCAAAGCTTCTAAATAATTCCTGCTGCTTTTCAAATTCAGCGGTGATGGGGTTGAATACTTTAACGGAGTTAAAATACTGATGCAGCGCATCTTGCCATTGCTCAACATAATCGCTGTTTTCAATCGGATTGATAATGGCCATTCTGGGTTGACCGCTCCAGCGCAGAATTTCCATTTCAAACTCATACTCTGGTCCATAGGGGCGTGAGCCATCCACCACATAAATAATGGCAGAGCCTGACATGATGGGCCGTAATAGCTTCACCTCATCGGGAAAGCGAGTTGCACATTCAGTGGAGGCAACGAACTGCTCAACCGCACTTTTTCGTTGACTGGCATCCTTTACGTGGGATTTGAGCCAATCCAGGGCGCTTGAGGGTCGTTGAAACCCCGGCGTATCTACCAAAACAACCTTGCTGCCTGGCATGGCTATCTCGTATTCGGTGGCGTTTTCAGTAGTGCCGCTTTGCTGACTAATATCAATTTGGTCGGTCTGGGTGAGGGTTGAGACAATACTCGATTTGCCCTTGTTGGGGTGCCCCACAACAGTAAACCTGGGGAATGATGGATTAGTCACAATGTTTCCTCCTCAACGTATACCGCCCAATCCTGCAGCGTCTCGGTAAATCGTTGCCATTCTTGCAGGTGATGAGGCTTGGGCTTGCTCACCTTTTCCCGTTGTAGTTCCACCGGATAGATCACTCCTTTGCAGTGTTGCAAATAATCCTTTAACTCCTGCAATGGCGGCTCCCAGGCTTTCACCAATACCAGATAATGGCTTGATGTATCCAGGCTCGATTGCTTCGACGAAAAAGGGCCTGCAGTGATCACAGGATGCTTTTTAATAACGTCATTGAGTTGCGTTAACGTGGCATCTGCAAAGCTTGCCCAGTTCAAAACTACCACTTTATCAGGCAACTGGTTGGTGGTATTTGAAAAGGACTTCGTTGTGGCTACATGGCGATGTCGCTTTGCTTCACGCTTATTGCTCATCTTAATTACTGCAGCGATACGCCAACGAATAATCGCCATCATCACCAAACGCAGAATAAAGCCATAACAAAGCTGACAGGCCATCACAAATGGCCACCATTTTTTGAAATCCAGGGCTCTGGCAGCATCGACTGTCAAACGCGAATCCTGTGTCGCTGTTAATAATTCCATTGTGGGTTGTGCTGATTGCCAAAAAAACCATGGCAACGACAGTACTTGCAATACCGGTAACAACAGCTGCGGCGTTAACAAGGTGCTTCGCCATACAAAATGCATATCGGTAAAAACCAGAAGCAACAGCAGCGCCAGTAAACTGCCTAGCCCAAATCCAACACCAACATACTGACCGTGATAAAGCACGCTGAGTTTGTCTAAACGCTCATCGTTATGATGAATCGGGCGTCCCCAGAACGTGAAAAGCCGTGCTTTGAATTGATGAACCGCAGGCGGCTCCAAATTGACTAGCGGCAATAGAGATAGCAGCCCACCCAATACCGGCACTCCCACAAACAGCCCCAACAAAACCAGGATATTCACCTGCCCGTATTGGTCGCCACTGAGAAAGAATATACTGCCCAAAAAACCCAACACTACTCCCAAAAACAGCGGGATGTGTCGTGTTTGCCAGGGATCTGTTGCGAAGTTTGTCAATCGGTATCCTTGTGCCTGTTTAACTGATTCAGAAAGTATTGAGAGCCTACGCTCATCATCTTTTACTTTCTCGTCTGCTTGTGCAACAAATTGTACCAATTTATGTAGGTTAAAGTGGATACGTGAGAGCTCTTAATACACCCAATATCGAACTGTTTTTTTGTATAACCTTTATTACTCTCTCACAAAAAAAAGGCCTTTCGGCCTTTTTTTATTCTACGGTTACTGACTTGGCCAGGTTTCTGGGCTGGTCTACGTCCGTGCCTTTGATAATGGCTACATGGTAGGACAATAACTGCAGCGGTACTGTGTATACCAAAGGTGCGATGATCTCATCCACGTGAGGGACGTTTATCACTCGC
The DNA here is from genome assembly GCF_036322805.1 of Planctobacterium marinum. Taxonomy (GTDB): domain Bacteria; phylum Pseudomonadota; class Gammaproteobacteria; order Enterobacterales; family Alteromonadaceae; genus Planctobacterium; species Planctobacterium marinum_A. The sequence goes on from NZ_AP027272.1 coordinate 4,784,575, forward strand.
ATGGTGTCGTCACTTTCGAAGTGGGCATCTTTGTCGGCAAACACATACATAATACCACCACGGGCGCGTACTTCAGCCACGTTGGATTTGAGCTTTTCCAATAATTCATCGTTAGGCGCTACAACAATCACCGGCATCTCATCATCGATAAGGGCCAACGGACCGTGTTTTAGTTCACCTGAGGCGTAAGCTTCTGCGTGAATATAGGAAATCTCTTTAAGTTTCAGGGCACCTTCCATCGCAATGGGGTAATGCTCACCGCGTCCAAGGAACAAAGAGTGATGTTTATTGGCGAACTCAGGTGCGAGTTTTTCGATAATCTCATCCAGGTTCATGACCTCTTCTAACTTGCTGGGCAATGTGTGCAGGGCCTGCACGATGGCTTTTTGTTTGCTAACAGATAAACCATTTAACTGGCCAAGCTTCAAAGTAAACAATAACAAGGCAGTTAACTGGGTGGTAAAGGCTTTGGTGGAAGCAACGCCTATCTCAGCACCGGCTTTCGTCATGTAAGACAGGTCAGATTCCCGCACCATAGAAGAGCCGGGCACGTTACAGATAGTTAAACTGGTGAGGTAGCCCAATTCCTTTGATAAGCGCAACGCCGCCAAAGTGTCGGCAGTTTCACCTGACTGAGAAATAGTTAATAACAAACTATTTTCATGCACATGGGATTTGCGATAACGGAACTCAGAGGCAATTTCTACGTTACAAGAAACGTTAGCCAGCGCTTCGAGCCAATAGCGTGCCACCAAACCAGCGTGATAGCTGGTGCCGCAAGCGACTATCTGTACGTGTTTTACTTTCTGTAAAACCTCATCGGCACGCTCACCAAAAACACCTGGTGCAATATCGCTTTCCAATAAACGACCTTCCAGCGCATTGCGGGTAACAATGGGTTGCTCATAAATTTCTTTTAACATGTAGTGGCGGTAGCCACCTTTATCACCGGCATCGTGTTCGATTTCAGAGTCGTGCACTTTGCGTTTTACCGGATTACCGGCTTTATCAAAAATACGTACCTCTGTGCGGGAAACCTCAGCAACGTCACCTTCTTCAAGGAAGATAAAACGACGGGTTACCGGTAACAGTGCTAATTGATCAGAGGCAATGAAATTTTCTCCGATACCTAAACCAATTACCAGTGGACTGCCAGATCGAGCCACTACCAGTTTATTGGGGTCTTCTTGATCCATTACTACTGTACCGTAAGCACCGTGGAACCCTTTTACGCTTTCCTGCACGGCTTTCAGCAAATCACTGCTCACCATCATTTTCTGGTGGATAGTGTGAGCGATTGTCTCTGTATCGGTCTGGCTCTCGTAATTATATCCCGCAAGACTCAACTGGCTTGATAGCTTCTCAAAGTTTTCAATAATGCCGTTGTGTACAACTGCAATTCGGCCGGTCGAAAAGTGTGGATGAGCGTTCTTTTCGGTTACTCCACCATGGGTGGCCCAACGGGTATGGGCAATACCTATAACCCCTTTCACTGGCGACTCTGAAATTGCATCCTGCAAAGCTTTTACCTTGCCTACGCGCCGCACTCGAGCCAACTGCATTTGCTCGTCTACAACGGCTACACCCGCTGAGTCATAACCTCGATACTCCAGTCGCTGCAAACCTTCCAATAAAATGGGAACGACATTCCTTTCTGCAATGGCGCCTACTATTCCGCACATAGTTTAATCTCTCGTCAATTAAGTGGTTTAAATTGTTACTATTTCTACCGCAATGCCCATATCAGTGAGGGTCTTATGGGCAGACTCACTGATTTGGTCATCGGTTATCAAGGTCGTGATCTGTTGCCATGAAAGTTCTAAGTTAGGCATCTTGCGCTGAAACTTCTCAGACTCAGCAAGCACTACGGTTTTTCTGGCAACTTTGGTCATGGCCAAGGTTAATTGAGTTAGTTCGTTGAAAGTGGTAGTGCCTCTGGACAAATCAAGACCTGAAGCACCCACAAAAGCCAAATCAAAATTATAGGAAGATACCATTTGTTCAGCCATAGCGCCCTGAAATGACTGGCTGTGCACATCCCAGGTTCCTCCTGTCATTAGCAGGGTAGGCTCCGGCTCCAAATCCAATACATCCTGGGCCGTACTCAGTGAATTGGTCATTACTACCAAACCCCGCTTTGCTTTCAAAAAAGAAACCATTGCGTGGGTGGTATTACCAGAATCAATAAGGATACGATCATGGTCTTTAATTAACGCTGCAGCCGCTTGCGCGATAGACATCTTTCGCTTCGAAACTTTTTCGATTATTTCTTTGCTTTCGCCGGGTGCCAGAATAGCACCGCCATGACGGCGCAGCACCAAGCCGTTCTGTTCAAGCGCAGCCAAATCTTTTCGAATTGTCACTTCAGAAGTTGTAAACTGATTGGCCAAAGACTCCACAGACTGTTCTCCATGAAGTTCCAAAATGGAGACAATCTGACGTCTACGTTGCTGGGTATTGCGTTTCAATTAGCCTTCCCTGGATTCAATTATGAACTTAAGTTTCAATTTGAAACTTTATAATTCATAACGAAACTTAAGGCAAGTGTTTATTTTTGTGTGTCAGGGGAGTTTTGTTCCGACAGAAGCCAATTGAACAGCACTAAGGCAAGTATTGCACCTGCCACCTGGGCCACAACAAAACCGGTAACATGAGCAGGATCAATACCGGAGAAACTGGTGGTAAAGCTTCGAGCGACAGTGACGGCAGGGTTAGCAAAGCTGGTAGACGCGGTAAACCAGTAGGCCGCGGTGATGTAAAGGCCAACCCCCATTGCCACTGCGTTTTTATTAAATTTAATAAAACCTAAGATAGTAGCCACCAGACCAAATGTCGCAACTGCTTCGGCAAACCATTGTGATACGCCAGTGCGGGCTTTGATGCCCATTTCCAGTGCTGGCAGGTCAAACATCAGGTGAGCCACTATCGTCCCCATAACCCCACCGAAAATCTGTGTCGCAATGAATAACACCAATAAAAGGTTGCTCAATTCACCTTTCAAACGAAACACAATCGAAACGGCTGGATTGAAATGAGCACCGGAAACAGGACCTAGAACAGTGATCAACACATAGAGTATGGCGCCTGTCGGTATGGTATTGCCCAACAATGCAATGGCGACATTACCATCAGAAAGCCGTTCGGCCATGATGCCAGACCCCACCACAGTGCACACTAATAATAAGGTACCCAAGAACTCAGCGGTTAGCTGTTTCGAAAGTGCATTCATATTTACTTATTTTACTTCTTCTGAGGTCGTTGCCACTCGGCAATATTGCGTTGTTTGCCTCGAGCAATCGCCAATTGGTCATCTTCCACCGCTTTGGTGACCACCGAACCCGCACCAACTGTGCTGTTGTTGCCAATAGTTACTGGCGCAACAAGCGAGCTGTTGGACCCAACGAATGCCCCAGCACCAATTTCGGTTTTGAACTTATTCACACCATCGTAATTACAGGTAATGGTGCCTGCGCCAATGTTAGCGCCAGCTCCGACAATAGCATCGCCTAAATAGGTCAGGTGATTTGCCTTAGCACCTTCACCTAATTCGGTTTTTTTCATCTCTACGAAATTACCGACTTTTGATTTCGTTTTCATGACAGAACCCGGACGTAAACGCGCATAAGGCCCTACTGTGCATTCGGCACCTACACTCGCCTCTTCAACGGTGGAAAAGGGTTCAATCACTGCCCCATCAGCGATTACGCAATCTTTCAATATGCAGTTAGCTCCGATTTTCACCTTACTACCAATCTCTACTTTACCTTCCAATACCACATTGACGTCGATGCTGACATCAGAGCCCGTGCTCACTTCCCCACGGATATCCAGTCGAGAGGGGTCAGCTAGCGACACGCCATTTAACATCAGATTTTCAGCCTGCTGCAGTTGATAAGCTCGTTCAATCTTGGCCAGTTGCACGCGATTGTTAATTCCTTCCACTTCAATGTCAGAGCTCGCTTGAGCCGCTCTTATCAACTTGCCTTCTGTAGCAGCCATTTCGATAATATCTGTCAGATAGTATTCCTGTTGAGCATTGTCGTTCTTAAGCGCCCCTAACCAACGCTTCAGGTCGGCACCGCCCATCATCATAATCCCCGTGTTGATCTCATTGATCTGTCGCTGTGCATCGCTGGCATCTTTGTGTTCAACAATGGCTTTTACTTGTTCACCTTCGCGAATGATGCGCCCCATACCTGTCGGATCATCAACCACTACAGTTAATAACACCAAATCAGAATGTTGCTTAGCAGAAATCATAGTTTGCAGTGTATTGGATTTTATAAGTGGTGCATCACCCACCAAAATCAGGACATCGTCTTGCTCCTGAATATTAGGTAACGCCTGCATAACAGCATGCCCTGTGCCCAACTGCTCTGCCTGTAAACACCAGTTCAATTGATTATTTACCAAAGCACTTTGTAATTGCTCAGCACCATGACCATAAATCAGATTCACAGATTGAACACCCACCTCACCCAACGTATCCAGAATGTGCTGTACCATGGGTTTGCCGGCTACAGGATGCAATACTTTGGGAAGACTAGACTTCATACGTGTGCCTTTACCTGCGGCTAACACTACAGCTGAAACTGACATAACTTATCCTTATCTTTGAAACTGGCAGTATTGTATAGGATACAAACTCACCTGCAATCAAAAGCCGAGTTATGTTTTTTGCGTCAGTCCCTGTAGCAGTCTAAACTTTGACCAAGTCAGACAATCTCAGCGGACTTCATTTGAATTCATTCGCGTCTCTGCGACAGCTGTTTTTTGTTACCATGCTCGCCTTTGTGGTTGTGGTGACGTGGACGGCCTGGTCCACCATAAACAAGCTGTTTATGGAGCACAGCAAAATTCAACAAGAGTCCATTTCTCCAGTTTTTTCCTTAATAGTGGAGGAACTGTTGAAGCCCTTACATATCGCGGAAACCATCTATAAAAGCGGCGAATTCACCCCATTCCTTGAAGAAGAAACGCTCGACGCTCAACAGCTTGTCGCCGCTCTAAAAAGCTATGAGGATAAGTTCGATTTGGTGTTCTTTGCCGCAAGTGAAAAAAAACGCAAACAATACTTGTCCAACGGCAGAGAGATTGAGCTTATCGAGGGTAAGGTAGCCTGGTACTTCGAGGCATTAGCGCTAGAACAAGACTTTATGGCCGATCTGGGTGATGTGAACAACGTGCATTTGTTTTTCGATTTTAAAGTTTACGATGAACAACATAAGTTCCTGGGTATCGTCGGTGTCGGCAAAAGCATGCAGCATTTCTTGCGGCAATTCGAACAATTCAAAGCAGAACATGGTTACGACTTTATTTTCGTCAACGAAAAAAATCAGATCATGTTATCTTCCAGAACGGCACTAATGCATCAGCGTGAGAATATATTACAACTTGAATCTCTCAGCTGGTATGAACAAGTATCAGATAAAGCGAACAACACCCTGAATAGCTTGTTAATTGAAGAAAACCAACAAAGTTTTTTGCTTTCTGAAGTGCGTTTGCAAAGCCTCAATTGGCGTATGATTTTGTTGTTGCCACTGCAAGGTAAAATGGATCGCATTAGTCAGCTGTTTTTGAGCAACTTCCTGGCGATATTGATGCTCATCGTTTTGTTTATCCTCGCTGTATTTACCTTAAGTCGTTATGTCAGTCGCAAAATTGCCCAGCAAGCCAATATCGACCACCTTTCTCAACTCCCTAACAGGCGCTATGTGGAACGCCGATTTGAACGACTCAAAAAACGGCAGATGCCCCTTAGTTTGATAGTGCTGGATATCGACCACTTTAAATCGATTAACGATAACTACGGCCACAATATTGGCGATGTGGTGATCCAACAAGTGAGCGACATGCTAAGGGACGCCGTTCGTACCAATGATGTCGCTGCCCGTTGGGGTGGTGAGGAGTTTATCTTGTTATTACCCGGAGCGTCTTTTCAGATAGCACAAGAAATTGCCGAACGCTTGCGTAGAAAAATGGAGAAAACCACTTTAGACGTGGAAGGTGAGCGACTGGGCATTACATCCAGTTTTGGTGTAACTTACAGCGACGGTAACAAAGAGTTATTGGATTTAGTGGCAATTGCAGATGAGGCGCTGTATCAAGCCAAACAGGCAGGCCGCAATAAAGTGCAAAGCAAGCTACCTTAGCTCGCTCAATCTCAGGAAACCTGCCGACCTTGCCGATTTAAGGCTAGCAAGTCGCTGGCGGAAATCACTGCAGGCGCTACGCCATTGGCTGCACCCACATCCAGATACAGGGTATTGCCTAACAGAACCGGATGGCCACAATTCATGATGGTATGGCCCACCACTAACTTGTCAATACCCTCCACCCGATGAAGGTTTCCATCATTCGAAGGTAATTCACCTTGCTCAAAAGAACGCGCTTTCAAGCCATTGTCGCGATTCCATAAAATGTATTTTTGTGAATCAGCATGAGATAACAAATTGATATCCAGCCAGATATTGTCCGGCACCGCAGCGTGTACTATTCCCACTCTTCCAGACTCGGTTTCCAATTCGATAGCAATAGGCAGCGTTCGTACTTTTTCTAGCAGCGCAGCTACCTGCAACGCGGTATCAGATTTAGGTTGATACCAATCCCCACCATTAAAGGATTGCCAATTAAGAATATCCGCGACACTCCCCTCACCTTGCATCGCCGCCAGACCTTTTAACAGTAATTGCTCGTGATTCCCCATCACTGCGTAAAACCAGGGTTCATTGAGTAACTGCAACGTTTTTAGCGAGTCTGGTCCTCTGTCGATTAAGTCACCAACACTAAACAATCTGTCACCAGATCCGGGATCAAAGCCTTTTTGTTTTAAGACTTGTAACAATAGCTCGTATTGCCCGTGAATATCACCCACAATCCAGGCGTGTTTACTGGCAACAGCGTATTTTTGAAACAAAGGGCTTGTCATTTTCCTAGGTTACAGTTTTCACAATGAAAATCATTTAAGACGCGAATACTTTTAAGTTTAGGAGTAAAAGCGTCAGGATGAAACATATTTTAACCTGAGTGTGAACTTCTCTACAGATAGCAAGAAAGGCTGGTGATTGCTTACCTGCTTATCCAAAAATGAGTTACCTTAATACCTGCTTACCTGAGAACAGAGCATCCACAAACCTGGCAGTCGGGATTGGGATTAATTTGCATTTTTTGCCAGTGCAAATCACTCACCCGGATCTGAATAAATTGATGGCAAAGATGGTTTCCAGAAAAGAGCAATAACGCCTGAGAAGCCTGTATACAACCCAATATACCCACGACTGGTCCCAAAATACCCTGACTTAAACAATCATCTTGGGCTAACTTACCGTCACCAAATAAACACTGATAACAACCTTGTGGTACTTGATTCGAATTTAGATGGCAAAGCCAAAGTTGACCACTCAGTTCTGTGGCAGCGGCTCCCACCAGCCTCACACTTTGCTGGTAACACCACTGATTCAAAGCAAAACGCGTGGCAAAATTATCAGAGCAATCCAGCAATAGATCACAGTCTCCTGATTGGCTCGAAAAATCAAAACAACAAGGATGCGCTTCAATACGACTGTGCGGATTTATTTCTAGGAGCCTTTGCCGCGCCACATCAACCTTGTTTTGCCCAAGATCATCGAATCGATAAAGCAGCTGCCTGGGTAAATTCGATTCGCTAACCACATCAGGATCCCAAACTGATACTTTACCCACCCCAGCTGCCACCAGATAGCTCAGCGCGGCACACCCCAGGCCACCTGCCCCCACCACTGTCACGTGGGCATTTTCGATTCGCTCCTGGCCCTGACTATCAATTTCCGATAATGTCATTTGCCGGATATAACGCCTGTGTGAGTTGCCATTACTCATCGCTTACTCCCTGTGAGCGCAGCTGAGCTTGCAGCGCACAAACCACCTGTTCAGGGTGCTCCGCTTTTGTAATAGCAGACACCACAGCTACAGAACCCACACCAGTGGACAACACCGATGCAATATTGTCGATATTGATGCCACCAATGGCTACTAGCGGATAACCTTGTGCCAATTGCACCAGGCACTTGAGCTTCGCTATTCCCTGCAGCTGACCAGACATGTTTTTTGTTGTTGTGCTAAATATCGCGCCAATGGCGATATAACTGGGCCGTAAGTACAGCGCTCTTAACAGCTCAAAGTACCCATGTGTCGATACCCCCAAGCGCACACCGCTGGCCTGTATCAAATTAAGATCAGCGTCCTCGATATCTTCCTGGCCAAGATGTACGCCATAACAACCGTGCTCAATGGCTAATTGCCAGTAATCATTAATAAACAGCCTGGCGCCAGCCGCTTTAGCCAACATGCTCGCCTGTTGTATTTGGCTGGATAGCGTTTGTCTTTCCCTTTGTTTGATGCGTAGCTGAATGGTATTTACTCCCAGATTCAACAAACGCTTCAACCAGGCAATCGAATCCACCACGGGATACAAACCCAAATGCTGAGTGTCGCAGGAGGCAAAAGGCGCAGAGGGGCAGCGCAATTTAGAAATTGAAAGGTATTCAGGAAACCATTCACGGCGATATTGCAGCGACTTTACCCCCAACTTTGCTACGCCACAGCCTATCTTATGAGTTTGCAATAACCCCTGATAAACCAGACTTTTGGCCAGCACAAAAGCATCTTTTAAAGGATAACCTTTGGCCAATGCCGCAGAAAGAGCCGTCGCCAAAGTACATCCAGTACCATGGGCCCGGGAGTCAGCTAAATGGGGTAAAGACAGAGCCGATGGCTGCCCATCGGTGAGCAACCAATCCACACATTTATCCTGCTGAGGTTGATGACCGCCTTTAAGTAAAACATGCCTGACAGGCAAAGTAGCTAAAAGCTTGAGCACCATGGCCACATCAAGGTTATTGCCTTGGCATTCGCACAACCAAAGTGCCTCTTGCCAATTGGCCGTAACGACATCAACCAAAGGCAGCAGATGGCTTTTTAGCGCTTCGCGGGTATCATCAAGCGTTAAATGACTACCATCAGAAGCCACTGTAACCGGATCAAGCACGATTAGCGGTTTTATCGACTCCCTCGCCAGGCAAAAAAGCCAATCCGTTAAGCACAAAACCTGCTCTTTTGTGGCCAGTAACCCTACTTTTATCACATCGGGTAAACCATCTTTTTGCAGCGCATCTATCTGCTGAGAAAAAACCTCGGTAGAAACGGGATTAATGGCCTGCACACCGTGACTATTTTGTACTGTTAGCGCTGTGACTACCGTGCTGCAGTACACCTCCAGTTTTTGCGCCGCTTTAACATCCGCTTGAATACCCGCACCAGCACAGCAATCAGAACCGCCGATGGCCCAAATATGGGACTTGCTATTGTCTTTTGTCATGGGCAGTGCTGCCAAAATGGGGTTCCCGGAACAGGAGTAGATGGACAGGCGGTTTCCCTCACCTGCATGGTGCCAGACAGAAATGCCTGACGCCCGGCGGCAACCGCCTTGGCGAAGGCGGAGGCCATCTGTATGGGATGATTAGCCTGAGCTACGGCGCTATTTAATAACACTGCATCAAAGCCCATTTCCATTGCCTGACAAGCGTGAGACGGTGAGCCAATCCCCGCATCCACAATCAGCAGAGTATCGGGCAATCGCGCACGTAAGGTTTTTAACGCATAAGGGTTTAATAGCCCCTGACCGCTACCTATCGGTGCGCCCCATGGCATCACAATTTTACAACCTAAATCCACCAGCCGTTGACACAACACCAGATCATCAGTGCTATAAGGCAATACCGTAAACCCCTGACGCAGCAGTTCAGCCGTCGCTTCCAATAAAGCAAAAGGATCCGGTTGCAGATTGTAATCGTCACCGGTGATCTCAAGTTTAATAAGGGGGGTTGAAAACACTTCCCGGCTCATTTGCGCAATAGTCATGGCTTCTTTAGCGGTGCGACATCCGGCGGTATTGGGCAATACGGGAATTCCGGTTTGTTTTACCAATTCCCAAAAATCGCCGCCATTACCGCTGCTGCCCTGACGTCTTAGTGATACCGTAATCATGGCTGGTTCAGCTATTGCTAATGCGTTTTGCATGATTACAGGAGACGGGTATTGCGCCGTGCCTAACAATAATCGACTACTGAAATGATGTGGCTCCACGCACCAGCTGTCATCTTCAGGAACAGACATGATTAACCTCCTTGCATGGGGATCAGAACATCAAGTTCATCTCCCTCACTCAGAGTGATCGTTGCGTAATTCTGCTTTGCCACAAAATCACCATTGAGCGCTACGGCGAACGCTTGGTTAGGATCGACTCTGCTTAATAAAAAATCAGCGAGTTGCTGCGATTCAATTAACACTTGCTCGCCATTAAAACGGATTTTCATGCGACCTCCTGACAAACTGCTGGACAGAGTTGGGGATCGTTTTGTCTTGTATTAAATTCGCCAAAGCCCGGCTAAACAAAGCCCCTAACAAGTATCCATGACGATACAAACCATTCACGCTGTAATACCGACCGTAATTGTAGATTTCTGGATGATGATTCGGAAAAGCAGGCCGCAAGCCCACTCGTGCACTGCGGATGCGAGCTTCGGCAAATCCCGGATGTAAGGCATATGCAGCAGACAATAGCTCCATGGTTGAGCGCAAGCTAATGGCGCTCTCGTCCTGGCTTTCTATCTCAGTGGCGCCAATAACGTATTCGTTGTTCGGTTTTGGCGCGACATAGAGCGGGTATTTTGGATGCATGAAGCGCACCGGGCGAGTAAATTGTACATCAGGCGCGATAACCCGAATGATTTCGCCCCGCACGGCCCGCAACAGCCCCACCTTGCCGGGCACCATCGCCAGCGTGTGTCGAGCGCCCAAACCTCGACAGTCCAACACCGCATCAAATTGCTGCCCTGCAATGCGCCCTTGCGTCCATTCGGCTGCCCAGCGGGATCCCGAACGACTGTCGATTTCAGTCTGCCAGAAGAAATCTACGTCAGCCTGCTGGCAGGCCCGAAGACTAGCGCGATAAAAGGCTTTGTTATCCAATTGCCCTTCCCCTTCCAGCCATAATCCCTGCTGGAGATTTTCCGGTAATGAAGGTTCTATCTCTCTTAAATGTACCGCTGGCAACATGGCGCAATCTGGCTCTAACGGCGCCAGACGCTGATGAAATTCACTCAATAACGCTCTATCGTTGTGATGGCAAACCACCATAGTGCCGGCTTGTTGGAACCATACAGGATCAGATAGGTCCGCGAGAATCTCTGGCCAAATTGCCAGTGACTCTCTCCCCAGGTTTAATAACTGTATGTCGTTGCAGTGCACAGCTTCCGATAGAGGAGCCATCATTGCAGCCGCCACCGCACCGGCACTTTCTGAACTGTCCGCCTCATCTGCGCTGAACACAGTGAGTCTGGCACAGTTGCGCAGTTGCAAAGCGCACAGCCGCCCCATTAAACCAAATCCCAATATCGCTATGTTCATGGCTTATTCCGCAGGGTGGTAGAGTTCACTGCCAGCGCGTTTGAATTCCGCCGCCTTTTGCTGCATTTCCGCTTCGATATCCAATATCTGAATATCGATAGCCTCCTGCCCTAACTCGGCGGCATATTCACGTACATCCTGAGAGATTTTCATGGAACAAAACTTAGGACCACACATGGAACAGAAGTGAGCCACTTTACCCGACTCTTGTGGCAGCGTTTGATCGTGATATTCGCGCGCCCGTTGAGGATCTAAACTGAGATTAAATTGGTCCAGCCAGCGGAACTCAAAACGCGCTTTGGATAGCGCATCATCGCGAACTTGAGCGCCGGGATGGCCTTTCGCTAAATCCGCGGCATGAGCGGCGATTTTATAGGTGATCAAACCCTCTTTTACATCTTCCTTGTCGGGTAACCCCAAGTGCTCTTTGGGTGTGACATAACACAGCATCGCCGTGCCATACCAACCGATTTGAGCCGCGCCAATCGCTGAAGTAATATGGTCGTAGCCCGGTGCGATATCGGTAGTCAGTGGGCCCAGGGTGTAAAAAGGTGCTTCATGGCATAAGGCCAACTGTTCGTCCATATTGTGTTTAATAAGTTGCATGGGCACATGTCCTGGCCCTTCTACAATGGTCTGCACATCGTAACGCCAGGCAATTTTTGTCAGCTCGCCCAAGATGGCCAACTCAGCCATTTGGGCAGCGTCATTGGCATCGGCAATAGAGCCTGGACGCAAACCATCACCAAGCGAAAAACTAACATCGTATTGCTGCATGATTTTGCAGATATCTTCGAAGTGGGTGTAGAGAAAGTTTTCTTTGTGGTGTGCCAGACACCATTTCGCCATGATAGAGCCGCCACGAGAAACAATACCGGTAACGCGCTTTGCAGTGAGCGGCACATAACGCAATAACACCCCTGCGTGAATGGTAAAGTAATCCACTCCCTGTTCAGCTTGCTCGATTAAGGTATCGCGATAAATCTCCCAGGTCAGATTTTCCGCCACGCCGTTTACTTTTTCCAGCGCCTGATACAAAGGCACCGTGCCGATAGGTACCGGGCTATTGCGAATAATCCATTCCCGAGTTTCATGAATATTGCGACCTGTAGATAAATCCATCACGGTATCAGCCCCCCATCGGGTAGACCAAACCAACTTTTCTACTTCTTCTTCGATGGAAGAGGTTACCGATGAATTGCCGATATTGGCATTGACCTTCACTAAAAAGTTGCGCCCGATAATCATGGGTTCACTTTCAGGATGATTGATATTGCAGGGCAACACGGCTCGACCACGTGCTATCTCATCTCGTACGAACTCGGGGGTAATTTGCTGGGGAATAGAAGCACCAAACGATTCGCCTTGCTGTTGCAACTGACGAATTTCATTTGCTAACTGCGCCCGGCCCATGTTTTCCCGAATGGCGACGTATTCCATTTCAGGGGTAATAATGCCCTTTCTGGCATAGTGCATCTGAGTGACATTTCGCCCGGTTTTCGCACGTCGAATGGCGGGAAGGTGCTCAAAGCGGATATGATCCAGCCCTTCGTCCGCCAACCTCTGCTGCGAAAATCCAGCGCTGGGAGCCGATAAAAGTTCGCTGTCATCACGTGCTGTAATCCAGGGTTGGCGCAATTTCGGTAACCCCTTGCGCACATCAAGAGGCACCTCAGGATCACCGTAGACACCAGAGGTATCATAAATTCGCACCGGCGCATTAGGTCGATATTGCGGCGCAGTCTCAGTACCGCCGACCAGACTGTCAGACAGCTGCACTTCACGCATGCCTACCTTGACACCGGGTTGCTCACCCGTGACATAAATTTTATTGGAATTTGGATAATCGTAACCGCGCAGCTGTTGGATGAACTGCTCGGCTTGGGCACGACGTTGTCGTGCAGTAATGGTTTTGTTTTTCATGATAAGACCTCTTTTAGTTAAATCGGTCTTGTCAGATAAAAGAAGGAGCTGGACAGGAAGCAGCACTATCCTCCATCGATCTATTTTGGAGGATATGACTTGCTTTCTTGTTTCCTACGCAAGTATTAACTTGGTCAGGTTCACGGATCCCGCAACTGCGATCTCAGCCTGAGTTTGCAAAGGTTAACTTGCAAACTCAGGCACTCCGACAAGAAGTAGTAATTCTAATTCCATCAAATAATCGATCTGCTCAATGATTGACTATTTGATCAACTTTGTTTCGTCTTTTTTACCTTACTTTAGCCTGAAACGAACTGTCAACAGGTAATTATTTTTCTACTAAGACGGGTTGCAAAGACAAGCAACAACTCGGATTTAAGGGTTTGTTTTGGCTAATGCTCGCTTACCTGGCAGTTTCAACATACCTGTGGTTAAGGCTACACCCAGTAAAATGGTGGCGGCTCCAAGCATGATGGTTTGGGTAACTTGCTCATTGATAAACCACCAACCCCAGATAAAGGCAAATAGCGGTACCAGGTAGGTTACCGACAGTGCTTTGCTCACACCTTCCCGCGCCAGAATGCGAAAATACAGAATATAAGCAATGCCAGTACAAGCGATACCAAGCATTATCACATCACGCCAGGCACTGACCGATGGCATCGTTTCTGGCCATGTCATCACACCCGGAATAATGAGCATGATACTGGCGCTGATCTGACTGCCGGTTGCCACCGCTAAAGGCCTCATTCCCGCTGCATACAGCTTGGAGTAACAAGCCGCAAAGCCATAACAAGTGGATGCCAGTAGCGCCCCTAAAATGGGCAACAGGAGTAGAACATCCTCAGAAATTTTCTCCGACATCAGAATAAAGACACCGCCAAAACCCACGATTAATCCCAAAGCCGTGCCCGCTGCAATCTTATCTTTTAGCCACACCCAGGCCACCAAAGCACCGAACATAGGGGCAGTTGAGTTTAATGTGGCTGTTAACCCCGCTTCCAGCGAAAGCGTTGCCCATGCAAACAAGGTAAAGGGTATCGCGGTATTAGTGAGGCCCAATATGACCAGGTGTTTCCAGTGGGTTCGTATTTGCTGCATTTCATGACGGCGAATGAACAACATCAGCAGCACTAAAAAAATTGCTGCAACTGACGCTCTGATAAGAATCAGAGAAAAAGCACCAAACTCCGGCGAACCGGTGCGCATAAACAGAAATGATGCGCCCCACAAGGCCCCCAGAATAACAAGTTCCAGATAAGATTTAGCCTGCATAAAATGTCCTTTTTATACTTATATGAGTTCAAATTGCGAAGGGCTATTGTGCCCTGATTCTAAATCCAGCAACCATGCTTTTCTGGACAATCCACCAGCATAACCAGTCAATTTGCCGTTTTTGCCAATAACCCGATGACAAGGCACTACAATGCTCAATGGATTTTTACCATTGGCGGCCCCCACCGCGCGCACCGCGTTTTTATCTCCCAATGTTTCTGCGATATCCACATAGCTACAGGTTTGCCCGTAGTCGATTGTCAAAAGTGCCTGCCATACTTTGTTCTGAAATGCTGTGCCTTGCGGTGATAACGGCAAATCAAACACCCTGCGGTTACCTTCAAAGTACTCCGATAATTGTTTTTTTGCTTCTTGTAATACCCGAGCTTCGGATGCAACCTGCAGGGCATCTTCTACAAACAAGATATGCTTCAAATGCGCCTGTTCAGCGGCGATTTCCAATAAACCGATTGGTGTTTGTAGATAGGCAAAGGCGGTATTTTTTTGAGTTTCCATTTAAGCGTGATCCCACAGTTGAAAGGTCAGATAGCTGCGCCATGGCGCAGCTGCATCGGTTTGTAATGAAAATTGCTCAATTTGTTTTTTGATCACCAGATCCGTCCCCAGCCAGATATCCGGCTCGGACAAACCGCGCATCTTGGCGTAGGCAACAGTCCAGGGACCAATGCCTTTAATTTCTAGCCAAGCATCTGGGCTATTATCCTCGGGATTATCGTGAAGGTATTGCGCCAATGCCCGCAATGCTCGCTTGCGCGCCTCGGGCATTTTCAAAAATGCCAGCTCACTTTTTGCAACCGCTTCTGGTGTGGGAAACAAGCGCGTTAGTTGTTGTTCTCCTGGCAGTGGCTCGCCTAATTCTTCGGTTAATTGTGCCACTTTATTCACCGCCGCTTTTACAGACACCTGCTGCCCTAAAATCGCGCGACAGCCAGCTTCAAATAAACTCCATACGCCTGGAATGCGGATCCCCGGCGTTAACTGCTCTGTTGTCAATCCGGTTTGCAGTAATCCTTCTTTGACAATGCTGTAATCCGTCTCGAGATCCAATACCCGCTTAATGTTTTGCAAAACGAAACGCAGGCTTTGATAGTTTTGCAAGCTGAGGGTAACTTTAAAGCGAAAACGCTCAGGCTCTATCTCAGCACTAAGGTAACCTTTGTCGTCCTGCCAGCTAAAACTGCGAGCATAACTATCGTCGGTGACGGTTTCCATGCCGGGCACCGCTCTGACTTGCCAGAAATCCCGCACCTGTCGCCAACAATAGTCCGGCGTATAGGACAAATACAATTGCAACTGTTTACCTTCCTGACTTTGCTGTTGCCGGATTTGCGTGGGGGTTAATTGCAGGGTATCTTTCAGGTTTTGTTGTAAGCGTCTGGCAGATTGAAAACCGGCTGTTAGGGCCACTTGTTCCACTGACAGGCTAGTTTCGTGCAGAAGTTTTTTGGCAAACAAAAGCTGCTCAGTTAACTGATATTGCTTGGGAGAAACCCCCAAATGCTGGCGAAATAACTTGCGCAGATAACCATCGGAAATCCCCAGTCGCTGAGCAATAGAATCTAGCCCGGATTCGGGATTATCCCGCAATAATTTCATGGCACGAACAACGGTGGTTTCAACCCCTAACCAGGCATAGGAACTCGGGGCACTATCCGGACGACAGCGCAAACAGGGGCGATAACCGTGATCCAGCGCTTGTGCCGCATGAGCATAATATTCGACGTTCTCTTCTTTAGGTAGATTGGCCGGGCAGATATTGCGACAAAAAATGCCCGTGGTTTTCACCGCCACAAAAAAACGACCATCAAAGCGCCGATCCCGACTTAATCTGGCTTGTTGCCAGGTCTGGTAATTCATATTGTGCTCCTTGAAGTAATCGCTGAAAGGCAGTTTACGCTAAAAATACGAAACAGATGCGATGAATTCGGAACTCAATAATGATGTTTATTCTGTGCCATTCGCCTGGTTATTCAACAAGGCAACATTGCAAGGCAGACCGTTTATCAGGATAATGCGACGCTTGGGTGTGCTTATTTTGACGCCCTTGGTTTTTGTAAATTGCGTTTAACGGGGTTGTTTTGAGTTTTTTGCGTCTGCTTGTCATTGTTGTTTTGTTCACAGCGCTCAATCCGACTAAAGGATTGGCGGATGAGCATTTCATCGACACATTCTGGCAAGACACCCGCAGCAAAATCCAGGGCCAGAATATTCCCGGCTTCAGTATGGTGTATATTGAACGCAACCGAGACCCTCGCTATTTCAGCACCGGCTTAACAGAAAAACATGGCCAGCCAGTTGATGAACAAACCCTGTTTCGATTGGCGTCGGTATCCAAAACCTTTACCGGTGGCCTCACCGCCAAATTAGTGCACAAAGGCCAGTTAGACTGGCAACAACCCCTGCAAGAACTCGCACCGGATTTCAATTTCAGCAGCAACAACCGCACCATTACGTTAGAGCATTTACTCAGCCAGAGCAGCGGTTTAATGCGCAATGCCTACGATAACTTAATCGAAGCCAACTATTCCTTACCGCGAATTATCGATGAGTTAAAAGACTTAAAGCCCCTGTGCCAGCCAGGCAAATGCTATACCTATCAAAACGCCTTATTCGGTGTACTGGAATATCATTTCCAGCAACAAGATACGTCCTATGGACAGGTACTGGAGCAAGAGCTATTAACACCACTGAATATGTACCATACCAGTGTGGGCAGTACCCCGCTGGTAAAAGCCGATGACTGGGCCAAGCCCCATGTGTTAACTCGCGCCAAAAACTGGAAAAAGACCCGTATTAACGAATCCTATTATCGGGTTTCACCCGCAGCTGGCATCAATACTAATAGTCACGACATGGGCATCTGGTTAAAAGCCATGCTTGGCGAGTACCCCGATGTGATTGAGCCAGCGATTATCGAAGAAATCACTCAACCCCATATCCGCACCACTCGAGAATTACGTCGTCGCGCCTGGCGCAAGCTACTGGACAACGCCCATTATGGCTTGGGCTGGCGAGTGTACGAGATTGATGGTTTGCAGGTGGCCTACCACAGTGGCTGGGTTAAGGGCTATCGCGCGGAAGTTTCTTTCTGCTCCGAGCTGGGTATTGGGGTGGCGATGCTGATGAATGCCGAAGCCAACCTGATGAACGAATTAGGCGCTGATTTCTGGTCAGGCTATCTGGCTCGCCAGACTCACGAAGTACGTGAAAACCTGCAACTCACTGCGGGTAAATAGTCACAGAAGTCTTGTCCGCTAAACATTTCACCACTTACCTTAACCACTTAATCTTCTCTATTCACATCAGTAAAAACCTGTACTTTGGTACAGTTTTTCCCCAGCTATTTTTATGTTTTGATGATCATTAACAGACCCAGTACAGACTTCTTGTACTGCAGTCTTTTAATTGACATGGACGATGAGATAAATGAGTAACGCAAAGCTCTTTATATTTGGTTTTATCACCAGTTTAGTACTGGTACAGGTTTTACCAGAAAACACTCCAATATATGTGGACTTCGCTATTGCAATGACAATCCTTGCGCTCTTCTTATTGGCAATAAAATTGGTAAAAAAACACAAAAATAAGTAGTGCTCGCAGGACTAAATATCTATTCCAACCACTTGAGCTTTTCCAGTGGGTAGCCCAGATACCATTTAGTGCGCTCAAGGATGGTTTTTACCTTTATCTCTTTAACCTCCAGCTTGCTGTTGCGTGCAATATCATCACACACCTGATTCAGCGCCTGTATATTGGGAAAGCAGCTGAACATCATGTAATGGAATTCCCCTTCCACTCGCAAACAATCCATAAATTCGGGGATATCTTGTATCGCTTGTTCGAAGGGCTTTCTGGCTTGCGGCGTATTGGAGTGCAGTTTCACTTCGACATAGGCCAGCATATGCTCACAGATCCGCTCCAGGTCCATTTCAGTGTGAAAATTAAAGAAATATCCTGCTTCCTTTAATGCCTTGGTGCGCTGGAAGCAAGCGCTGGGGGACAAACCTACCAACTCAGCTAACTCTTGGTTAGACAGGTCTGCTTGCTTGTGAATGGTGGCTAGTATGCGTTTATTAATGGCATCCAGCTTGATGTTCTTTTTAGCCATATCGCCTCTGAACCTGTAAACAAAAGAAGATTTTGATCTGTGGGCAAATAAAAAACAATCTGTTTTTACCAGAGGGCACTTCAAACAATAATTTTTTCAGCATGTTATAGACTGATAAAAAGTCATCACAATGAGCAAGCCCAATGCCTGTACCAGAAGTGCAAACAACACTGCCATCAAATAAAGACTGGATAGCTTGGCCGCGCATTGCTGCGATCTCAGCCATGGTGGCCTTTTCACTGCCCACCTTTATCACCGGGCTGGAAGTGTCGCAATCCTTGAGCGTGCAAAGTGCCTTAATCGCAATGCTGGTTGGCTGCGTTATTCTCACCTTGATAGGAGGTGCCATGGGCACTGTGGGTGTGCAAACCCGGATGAGCTCCTATCAGCTGGTGCGCATTGCCTTTGGAGATAAGGGCGCTGCAGCCATTAACCTGGCGTTCGCTTTGTCGTTATTAGGCTGGTTTGGGGTGAACATCGACCTGTTCTCTGGTGCAGTCGTTGAATTATTTAAACAATATCAAGTGGAGAGTATCTCAGGTTTTGCCATCGAACTAATCGCCGGAGCCTTGATGACACTCACCACCATTATCGGATTTTCCGCTATCAATCGCATTGCCTCTTGGATGGTGCCTGTCATTGCGTTAGTCACCTTGTTCATGCTCTACAATGCCTTGCAGATGTTGCCATTCAGTGAGTTTTTGCAAACGGGTAATAACGAAGATATCGCCATGAGTCAGGGGGTGAGTGCCATCGTGGGTGCAATTATCATTGGTGCGATTATTCTGCCCGACATCACTCGCTTTAGTCGGCAAGCCAGAGGCGCCTGGCATACGGCTTTTTGGTCTTATCTGGTGGTGCAGTTATTGGTGATGGTGGTAGCGGCCTGGTCGGGTGCGGCAACGGGCAATACTGATATTTTACAACTGATGCTGGCCATTGGTTTGGGTGTGATGGCATTTGCCATCGTGATCTGCGGCAGTTGGGTGCTCAATTCATTGAACCTCTACAGTACTTGTTTGAGTATCGGCGCTACCTGGCCCAAAGCGCAAAACCACCTGTTTACCGGATTATTAGGGCTTGTGGGTATCGTCGCAGCGTCCTTTGATATTCTGGATTACTTTATCGGTTTTCTGGTGATCTTGTCGGCTATTTTTGTACCCGTCGCCGGAGTGATCCTGATTGATTATTTTCTGTTGTACAAACCCTTTTATTGCGCCAAAACACTGAACCAAAGCATTCCCTTTTCATGGGCTGCTGCCATCGCCTGGTTTGCGGGAGCCAGCTTAGCGGTTGCTGATATGTTTTACGCCATACCTACGCTTACCGGCATCAATGTGTTGGATGCCATCCTGTTATGTGGCTTGGTTTATTGGGGCTGCGGCAAAATGTTTTTTAATAGTAATCCGCCACCGGGCTGAATCTAATCCTTTAACTGAGATTAGTTCCATCCACTTACACCCATTTGTTTAACTTGTAACTAGAGAATCTGAGCAGGATTCAGGAGTAACCCCATGCGTATAGGTATCGATGTAGGAGGCACCCATACCGACGCCGTCTTAATGCACGGTGATAATTTGCTGGCCGCCACCAAAGCCCTCACCAGTCAGGACGTGACCTCTGGCATTGTTAGTGCCCTGCGTACAGTCATCAAAGAGTCTGGAATTAAAGCTCAGCAAATCCAGTCAGTAATGATTGGCACCACGCAATTTACCAATGCCGTGGTAGAGCGTCGTGAACTGGCCCCCACCGCCATCATTCGATTGAGCTTGCCT
Source organism: Planctobacterium marinum (assembly GCF_036322805.1). Taxonomy (GTDB): domain Bacteria; phylum Pseudomonadota; class Gammaproteobacteria; order Enterobacterales; family Alteromonadaceae; genus Planctobacterium; species Planctobacterium marinum_A. Next base: position 4,805,122 of record NZ_AP027272.1, read on the forward strand.
TCAGGTGAAGGCTTACCACCGGGTTGTGACTGGCCTCAAGATCTGGTGCAAGCCATGCAATTGCAAAGCTATCAGGTTAACGGCGGTTATCTCTACGATGGTTGGCCGTTAAGCGAAATAAACCTTGAGCAGCTGGAGTCGGTGGTTAGCGATATCAAAGCCAAAGGCATTCGCAATATTGCCCTGGCCTCGGCTTTCTCCCCTATGAATTCTGAGCCAGAGTTCCAGGCACAGCGCTATATCGAACAGCACATCCCCGATGCCCAGATAACCCTTTCCCACAAGATGGGCAAACTGGGCATTCTTGAGCGAGAAAATGCCGCAGCGCTCAACGTGGCCCTGCTGCCTTTTGCTCAAAAAGTGGTACGAGCCTTTTTACATGCCTTGCAAAAAGAAGGACTGAGCTGCCCGATGTTTATCAGCCAAAACGACGGCACCTTGATGAATGCGGAATTTATCACAAGATACCCGGCGTTAACCTTTTCTTCCGGCCCCACTAACTCATTACGGGGTGCCAGTAAGCTCACGGGAATTAAAGATGCCATCGTAGTAGATATCGGCGGCACCACGTCGGATATCGGTGTATTGCAGGATGGTTTCCCGCGGGAATCCAATGTGGTGATAGAGGTAGGCGGGGTGCGCACTAATTTTCGTATGCCAGATATTCAGGCGGTGGGCCTGGGTGGTGGCAGTATTGTACAAGACAACGGTAAACGCCTGGGGCCGCAATCCATAGGCCATAACCTGGTGAATGAAGGCTTAGTGTTTGGTGGCAATACACTTACCGCCACGGACATTATTGTGGCTATGGGCAAAGCGGAAATTGGCGATGCCACAAGACTGACGCAGCTTTCGCCCGACACCGTGAACAATGCCAGAGAGCAAATCAAAAGTATGCTGGATCAGCATATCGATATGATGAAGCCCGGCAGCAAACCCGTGCCTGTCATCTTGGTAGGTGGCGGTGCCATTCTGGTGCAAGATGAGCTGCAATCGGCTTCAAAGGTGATACGTCCGGAAAATGCCGCCGTGGCCAATGCCATTGGCGCCTCTATCGCCCAAATTGGTGGCGAAGCCGAAGCCATGTTGAATTACCGTAGCCTGTCCCGAGAGGCCGCCATCCAGCAGGTTAAACAGCAAGCCGTTGATAATGCCATTGCCGCAGGTGCCATCCCGGACAGCCTGAAACTGGCAGATATCGAAGAGACCAGCATCCCTTACATGGACGATGGCAATATTAAACTCAGAGTCAAAGTGATTGGTGATATCACATTGTCAGCAGCAAAAGGAGTGTCAGCATGAAGATTACAGCAGCACAGTTAGACGATCTCGCTTTAGGCGCGGTATTTTTGGCCACCGGCGGTGGCGGCGATCCTTATGTGCCCTTGTTACTGGCCAAACAGGCATTAGCCAAATACGGCGATGTTAGCCTGATACAAGCGCAAGAACTGGCAGATGACGCCACCATTATCACTTTAGGTGGTGTTGGCGCACCAACGGTTAGCCTGGAGTTATTGCCCTCGTTATCCGAGGCCGAAAATGCCTTAAACGCCTGGCAATCTCACACTGGCAAAAAGGTGGATGCCATCGCCGCTTTTGAAATAGGCGGTGCTAACTCTCTCTTGCCGTTGATTGCCGCAGCCGCAACCGGCATTCCTATTGTGGACGGTGACGGCATGGGCCGTGCCTTGCCTGAAGCACAAATGATGAGCTACGCCATTGAAGGCGTATGCCCCTCCCCAGCTATCGCCTGTGATTACCTGGGCAATATCACCACCTTTACTACCCCAGATACCGCTACCTATGAGCGCCATATCCGGGCACTGACAATGGCGTCGGGTGGTATGCTCACTACTGCAGAGCATCCCATGACCGGCGCACAGTTAAAACAATCCATCATTCCCGGTACCTTGAGTTTCGCCATTGAGCTAGGAAAGCTTTTGCGCAGCCAAAGAGCCAATGCCCAGCAACACCTACCAGCTCTAAAGGCCCTGTTTAAAGACTCCTTGTATGGTGCTTGCGAACTATTGGGTTGCGGCAAGGTAGTAGACAAAAGTACACAAATAGTCGGCGGTTACGATGTAGGAGAAGCCACTATCGTGGATTTTGCTGATGCCCAACGAGAAATTAAAATCAGCATCAAAAACGAATACTTACTGGCCACAGAAAACGACAAAGTACTCACCTCTGTCCCGGATTTAATTGTGATCGTAGATTACGAATCAACCCAACCCATTAACGCGGAGCGACTGCGCTATGGTCAACGGGTGGCGATTTTCGCCATAGGCTGCCCGGATTTCTACCGCAGCGAAAAAGCCTTGGCAGCCGTCAGCCCCCGATGTTTTGGCTTTGATCTGGATTATGTGCCGTTGGAAACAATGTGAGGTTAAAAAAAGAATCTTAAGTGGTTTTTCAAATCCCACTACCTGGCTAACGTCTTTATTTTTGCGACAACTAAGTCTGGATCTGAAATATGTAAATGATGTTTTTCCGACTCTGAATAAATGATTTCGACATTAGTCGAAAGTGATTTGAAATATTCTTCTGCACCCTGTTCTAATACTTCCATTCTTTTCGCTATCTTATCTGGCACAAAAGCAGGGTCGTAGGATTCTCCGGTTTGTTTGGCGCGAATGACAATTATAGGCTTAGAGTCAAAACCTTTGGAGTTTGATAGTTGTTTATAACTCTCCATATGATCAACGTTTTCTGGAACTCTTTCGAACATTGGATTTAGTACAGTTTTCTCAAATTCCATGTAACGTTTTAATTCTTCGTTGTCGGTTTCAAAACTTTGAGGCCAACGAGTACCCATTGTGTAAAAGTACCCAAGAGTAGGAGGAGCGATAAACACAGCACCTGATACTTCATCTGGATAGAGGTTGTTGTATGCAGTAACTACATATGAAGCGTAAGAACCTCCAGCAAAATAATATGGTGGGTTTATGTTTGCGCTAGCTAAAAGAGCACGAAGGCGATTAGCGGTATCGTTAATCGTAAAAGGAACGGGCCCTTTTTCGCTTTTTCCTAAGCCAGAACGATCGTAAAGACAAATACTGTAATGGTCTTTGAGTTTATTAATACTATTTAACCAGACTCCATCCGAGCCTGAGCGACCGAAACCTTGTTCTAATATTAATTTTGGCTTGTCATTCTCATAACATTCCAAATAAAGGCTATAACCGCCCACATCAAACATGCCAGATTTGGTTGCAATAAGTTCTTCGGCTGAAGTATGCAAGCTTGGCAATATTAAACATACAAGTAAAAGTCTATAAAACATGGTGATTCCTTTCTCATGGGACTTAACATTCTTACTAAAAGCCGTAGAAGTAATGTCTACAGCGATCAGGCGCTTGTTTAATCAGTATACTAAAAAAACCTTAATATGAATGCTATATAACAATACTAGTTCGGAGATCTACAAAAAAGCCGGGCACCCTAAGGTAGCCCGGCCTCCACTCTCGGAGCGTTGAGAGTTTAACTAGTTGTGGCTGTAGGCCTTCATGGAAACATCGGAGTACTTCTTATCACCACGGATACGGATATACCAGGTGCCGGCTTCGGGTGCATCTATCACACAGCTTTCGCTGGTGCCTGCAGTGTCTGACTTGCAGTCATAATGGCCATCGGTGGGCTTTTTGCCATGCTCAATCACCATATACAAATCGCCGCTACCGCCTTCGGTGGAAACCTCTAACATCTTCATGCCTTCTGGCAATTCAAAGCTGTAAGTTCTCCAGCCTGGGTTGCCGGATAAATCAGACCAGCTTTTCTGATACTCATCGTACGTATCCAGCTCGATGATCACCGGATCGTGATCAGACGCGCGGTATGCGTTTGGCGCATACAAGTTAGCTTGCTGATAATCGGATTTGTATTCTACATTGTAATCCAGCGCGATGGGCTCATCGGCGTTGATGTGCCAGTCGGTGACGCTTTTCACTTTTTTGCTTAAGCTGGCTGAGGCAAAAGCGTGATCCAAACTACCTGACTCGCCGCGGTAGATGTAAGAATGGTTGTGACTACCGAGGTATTCTTCCTTTAGGGCAGTTAAACCATTGTCTTTAAAGGCGGTGATGGGATCTTCCATGCCATAAGCATTGATATCACCCAGGATCATGATGTCTGATTCAGCTTTACCGGTTGGATTACCCGCTAACCAACCCATCAGTTCATTTGCCGCTAAGACTCGCGTGGCATTCCAACAACCCTGACCATCACCTAAGTCCTGGTCAGCACCTTCGGCTCGGCTACAACTACCTTTGGAGCGCAGGTGAGCCACTACAAAGGTTAATTCATCATTATTAGATAAATCTCTGAAGGTTTGTGCCACTGGCGCACGGTTACCGTAATCAAAGGGCACTTCAGTGGTATGGGCGGCAGTACCAGCCTCTTCCACCATATCTTTGCGATATATGATGGCTGAAGTGATTTTATCAGTACCGATGTTGTCGGCATTAAAGTCAACGAATGCCCACTCGCCTTCGGAGGCACTATCATTCAAACCATTAACCAGATCCGTAATAGCACTGAACTCACCGAAGCCGTCGTTTTCAACTTCTAATAAACCTACAATGTGAGCGTCCATCGCCAGGATAGCAGCAATAGTTTTATCTCTCTGACGCACAAATTCTTCCATCGAATCAGCACCACGAGAGGTGGGGAAACCTGCGCCCTGGCCGTCGCCATTAAAGTAGTTAAGTACGTTGTAGCTGGCTACACGCAGTTCACCCTCGTAAGTGTATTGAGGGTTTTCGCTACGTGGGTTGGCATCAACAAAAGTCAGTGCCTCAGTAGGATGGATACGGTATTTGCTGAAACCGTAGGTAACTACCCCGGTAACGCCTTCGATTTCAGTGCCGGCACGCAAGGTATTCGCGGCGCTAAGCTCTGGCGCAGGATACGGGATAGCATCCGGGTTTTGCTGAGTGCTGCCATCGTCGATAGTGATTTGATTCAGCGCGTTAGCTGCCGCTACAGCATTGGCAGCGTCACCCGGTGTCGCGATTTGCGTTGGATTGTACAAACGGCCATTGGAGACAATGATTTCCCCATAGCGGCTCAAGCTGTAGTCATCAGATACCGTTAAGGTTTGAGGCATGTTAACCAGCATACCTTCAACACTTTCCAGCGCAGAAGCACTTTCTACCGGCAAAGAAATGCTCGCTGGCGTTACGCTTGCACCGCTGGCACACACTTCCAGCGCAGCAACATTACCTAACTGGGTGGCACCGTAATATTCCTGAACTTCTGCCACAAGACGCACTGTGTCGCCAACGTTGACAGCATTATTGCTGTCGTAAACAAAGATACCTTCTGAGGTATTCGCATCGCTATCGTTATCAGCATCTTCTTCTTGCAGGAAATAACCTTTTAATTGGTCACTTTCCTGTAAATCAGCAGTGACAACGGCTTCTACCACCACGGTATTGCCTTTTAAGGGGCTTTCATCACCCGCCCCCTGCACGGCGCTTAACAAAGTTGCCGCATCAGAGCAAAGTCCCAAGTCAACGCTATTGTTATCATCGTCAGTTGCGCCGTGCTTGCCTAAATCGTCAAAGCTGTTCTTGTCGAATACCTGCCATTCTGCATCGGGATAAAAGGCATCGAAGGGGTTTACATCACCACTTACAATGCCGCTGATACGACGCAAGGTACGATCTTTAGTTGTCACGCCATTGCTATACCAGCTAGAGCCAGGGTCCACACCCACCTGGCCGATAGAATCGATAACTTCCCCATTTTTAGTGAGCACAACGGCATCATCACCATTAAACCAGCTGCCACTTTTAACCTGATTCGCCACATCTAAAATGGCTTGTGCCGAGCTGCCGTGGGCAACGACATAGGCGGCGTCTGAGGCCAATGTGCCTTCTAGCACAATGCTATAACCTAAGGTGGTTTTGCCATTGAAATAGTATTCAAGTTGATATTGAGACAAATCAATAGCTGCGCCCGTTGGATTGTGCAACTCAATGGCTTTGTTGTAGCTGCTGCCTTCGACATATTCTGAAATGTAAATATCGTCAGCAACTGCGGTTGAGGCTGCCATTACTGCAGCGGTCACCAGGGAAAGTTTGGTCAACATGGATTTATTCCTGTAATCATTCAGTAGGGGTTCACAGCGATTTACTTTGTCGCAGTGTGCGTCGTCATTCAGGCGCTACTTTGCCCGATTTAATTAAGACAGGAAGGATTTTTATAAAAACATAATATTCCATTAACAACGCAGTAAAATCAGTTACTTAGCCTATATTGAATAAGCTTACTTATGTCATTGAGTAAGTTTTTAACGCTCGCAACTGGTAACAACTCAGCATTTCAGTGAGCCAAAATTTGGGTAAGATACATATCCGACAGATGGATGTCGGTGTGGTGCTAAATGATAATTAACCCTAATACAAAAAACCCGCCGTAAAGAGGCGGGTTTAAAAATGCATTAAGTGCTATTGGCTCAGAGAATAAAGCGACTTAAGTCTTCGTTCTCTACCAGTGACTCCAGATGATCATCAACGTATTTAGCGTCAATCACCACGGCTTCACCGTCCATTTCTGAGGCGTCATAAGAGATATCTTCCATCAAACGCTCCAGAACTGTGTGCAAACGACGGGCGCCGATGTTTTCTGTGGTTTCATTCACCTGCCATGCGGCATGGGCGATGCGGTCGATACCATCTTCAGAGAAAGTCAGGCTAACGCCTTCAGTTGCCATTAGCGCTTGGTATTGCTCAGTCAACGAAGCATTGGGCTCGGTTAAGATGCGTTTGAAATCGTCGGTGGTCAGCGCCGATAACTCCACGCGAATAGGTAAGCGACCCTGCAATTCCGGGATCAAATCACTGGGCTTAGCCATCTGGAACGCACCAGATGCAATAAACAGAATGTGGTCGGTTTTCACCATGCCGTGCTTGGTGCTCACGGTAGAGCCTTCTACCAGGGGCAGTAAGTCCCGCTGTACACCTTCGCGAGAAACATCGGCGCTGCTGACATTTTCGCGCTTACAAATTTTATCAATCTCATCGATAAACACGATGCCATTTTGCTCGACGGCATCCAGCGCTTTTTCTTTCAGCTCTTCCTGGTTTACCAACTTAGCAGCTTCTTCTTCCACCAGCAGTTTAAGTGCGTCTTTAACCTTCAGCTTTTTCTTCTTCTTTTGCGAGCCAGATAAATTCTGGAACATGCCCTGAAGCTGATTGGTCATCTCTTCCATGCCGGGCGGTGCCATAATTTCAACACCCACCTGAGGTAGAGACACGTCGATTTCGATTTCTTTATCGTCCAATTGGCCTTCGCGCAATTTCTTGCGGAAGATTTGGCGCGAGCCTTTATCTTCAGTGGCTTCTTTCTCACCCCAGACATTTTCAGCGGGCGGTAACAATGCATCAAGAATTCGCTCTTCTGCAGCTTCTTCAGCGCGATAGCGCACTTTGGCCAGCTCTTGCTCTTTGGTCATCTTCACCGCGATATCGGCTAAATCCCGAATGATGGTCTCAACTTCTTTGCCCACATAACCTACTTCAGTGAATTTAGTGGCTTCTACCTTGATGAAAGGTGCGTTAGCCAGTTTCGCCAGTCGACGGGCAATCTCAGTTTTACCGACACCCGTTGGGCCAATCATTAAAATGTTTTTCGGAGTAACTTCTTGGCGCAACTCCATTTCCAGTTGCATGCGACGCCAGCGATTACGCAAGGCGATAGCGACGGCACGCTTGGCGTTTTGCTGGCCGATAATATGATTGTCTAGTTCGTGGACAATTTCACGAGGGGTCATTTCAGACATACTTAATCCTGATCTAATAATCCAGTGTTTCCACAGTCTGGCTGTGATTGGTGAAGACGCAAATACTGCCGGCGATAAACAGGCTCTTCTCAGCGATATCTTTGGCAGACAGTTCGGTATTTTCCAACAGCGCAGTAGCCGAAGCTTGAGCGTAGTTGCCACCTGAACCAATGGCAATTAAATCCATCTCCGGCTGAATAACATCACCGTTACCGGTAATGATTAACGAGGCAGTTTCATCAGCAACAGCCAATAACGCTTCTAAGCGACGCAGCATACGGTCAGTACGCCAGTCTTTGGCTAATTCTACTGCGGCTTTGGTAAGATGCCCCTGATGCTTTTCCAGTTTAGATTCGAAACGCTCAAATAAGGTAAAGGCATCGGCAGTACCACCAGCGAAACCAGCTAATACTTTATCATTGTATAGACGGCGTACTTTTTTGGCATTACCTTTCATCACGGTATTGCCCAATGAAACCTGACCATCACCGGCCATTACCACCTGATTGCCTCGGCGGACAGACACTATCGTTGTCATTTTGATTCCTGCGTTATGTAGCGGGGTAAAAATATATAAACCGCGCTTATTCAAACTATCTGCAGTTTGTGGGGGTGATTAGTTTGATTTCAAGCTTTTTGTGCTGGCAACTATCTTTCAAACTGTAAGCGGATTTCTTCAGAGAGGCTTTCAGCCTGGCGTATTTCCTTCGGTTTCATGGTGGCGGTGATACGTTCAATAAACCAAGTGGCGTTACCGTAGGTTTTACTGTCGTCAGTGATATCCTTTAAAGCTAAACCATAGGCAAGAGCCCTTATATAATCTTGTCCTTGCGGTTGGGGTCCATTTTCCTTGTAACCGTACATCAGCCAGAGTATAGCTTTTTCGCTGCCTTTAACAGCGAGTGCTTCGGCTACCTGATACTTTTTCTGCGAGAGCCCATAGCGCGCCTCAATCATCGCATCCCGGTCGGACAAATCGATATTCTGAAAACGATAATATTCCTCATCACGGGTTGCCCAGAATTTTGTTAACGCCTGCTCAGAGCCAGCTAATGCCGCCTGTTCTAAAAGAGTCACATAATCAATAGAACGATCTACATCTTTGCAGCGCTCGAATTGCGCCAGTTTTTCCTCAACCAGAAAATGGCTTTCGTTTTTTTGATTGGCATCGTCCAGCCAGGCTTGCATTGCAACGTCATCCGCTAAAGCGCGCTGGCAGCCTTTTAGCAAGGAGGCCTGCTGGTAAAGCACTTCAGAGTCAATAAACACTTCATCTGTACTTTTTTTCTGGAACTCAGATTCAATATCGTCAGACGAGACATGGTCCAATGGAGATAGAGTTGTACTGCTAGCTACTTCAGATTTGCCTTGGTTTGAGTTATCTAGCGCAGATTGCGTAGTGCTTGAGAGTTGATCTTGAGGCGATTGCTGCCAACCTATCCAGATTAGCAGCAATACAATTGCGATTACGCTGGCTTTTACCAGATTCGGCACGTCGTAAATCCAGCGCGTTGCAAGGTATGACGGTCTTTTTCAGCCATACGTTTACGCTCATACGGCCCCATCACCACTCGATACCAGCGACCATTCTGGCCATTACTTTCTTTGATATTTGATTCGATTCCCTGGAAGGCAATGCGGGCGCGCATGCTTTCAGCCTGTTCTTGCTTGCGAAAAGAACCACATTGCAGAATATATTCTTGGGTGGAAGTATGTGTTTCTTCTGGCAGGTCCACTTCAACTTCGTAGTCGGGGTCTGTCAATGTGGTCATAAACTCCCACTCTTCTTTCGGAGCCTCCGGCAATTCATCCTCTTTTTTAACTGCCGTTTCCTGCTTTTGCACCGTGGCTTTATTACCTTCAGAGGCATCCTTTATGTTCCACAGGAAAACCCCAAAACCCATCACCACAGCTAAGGTAAATACAATGCGAAACCAAGGTGTTGCTTGGTCGCTACTGGCATGTTGTACCGCAGCAGGTGCAGCTGAGCCACCGCTTTTACTGCGCGGAGAAGACGCCCGTTTTTTGGGAGCAGGTTTTGTTTTTGTGGTTTTCTTTGGGGGAACTCTGTCCCTGGCCACGTAATCTTTAGGTGCCATTGTATAATTAGTAATAGATTTATTTAGTTTTTAGCGCCGGCGGATCTTACCGCTTATAAACTGTGGTGAAAACCACTTCAAAGTTAATTTCTACTGTCATTCACTAGCAATAAACATAAAGTTAATAAAAATCAGTAGGATCCACATCGATAGACCAGCGCACTTTGTGTTTTGTTGCAAGACTTTCTAACGCGGATAAATGTTTGTTTAATGCTCTATGCAGGGGTAAGCGCTGCAAATGAGACAGCAGAAGTTGCATTCTGAAACGCCCTTGGCGTTTTTCCATTAGCGAAGGAAACGGGCCTATCACTTTCAGGGCAGGCTCATTAAGTGATTGTTCCATATGGAACATTTTTGCCACATGCAATAAAAACTGCTGACTGTCTGAAAGACTAATGGATTCCGACTTGAGTAATATCTGAAACTCAAAAGGCGGTAGTTGTGCAGCTTGCCGCTCTTTTAATGTGGTACGAGCGAAGTGTCCGTAACCATTGTGCAGCAAATCCAACAACAAACCGTTATCAGGATGACAAGATTGCAGCCACATCTCGCCTTCACTACCGGCGCGTCCAGTTCTGCCAGCCACCTGAGTAATTAACTGCGCTAACTGCTCAGTGGCTCTGAAATCGGCACTGTACAGCGCCGCATCCACATCTAATATTGCCACCATGGAAAGGTGAGCAAAGTGATGCCCTTTAGCCAAAATTTGAGTACCCACCAATATTTGATATTTGCGCTGGTTAATGGCTTCGAGTGTTTCATTCAAAGAACGCTTGCCAGACATACTATCGCTGTCCACTCTGGCCACCTGATAGTTGGGAAACAATCTGGACAACGCTTCTTCCAGTTGCTCAGTACCCACACCGCTGGCATTGACATTATTGCTACCGCAAGATTGGCAGCCAGGTTGGCGTTTTTTTACCGAACCACAATGATGGCAATGCAACTGCTGAGTGGATTTGTGCCATGTATAGGGTTTATCACAATGCTTACAGCTATCTACATAGCCGCAATCGGAGCACATCAAGGCAGGTGAATAACCGCGGCGATTAATAAATATCATCACCTGCTGCTGTTGCCGAAGATGCAAATTGATGCGCTCAATGAGATAAGGACTTAAGCCCGCATCGAGGTGTTGCTCCCGAATATCCAGCAACTGTTGATTGACCTTGCTGCCCTTCACCACCTTTTCACGCAAGTGCAAATGCCGATAACGAGAAGTTAACGCGTTGTTGAGCGTTTCCAATGAAGGTGTGGCAGAGCCCAATACCAGTGGTATATCCAACTGCTTGGCGCGCATAATGGCCAAGTCTCGGGCGTGATAGCGAAAACCGTCCTGTTGTTTGAAGGAGCTATCATGCTCTTCATCCACCACTATCATGCCCGGCCATTTAAGGGGTAAAAACACCGCTGAGCGGGTGCCGATAATAATACCTACTTCGCCATCACGGGCTTTTTGCCACACCGCCAGGCGCTCATTATCGGAAAGACCGGAATGCCATACACCAATATCAATAGCAAAACGCTCTTCAAAACGGGACAGTGTTTGTGGTGTTAAGCTAATTTCGGGTACCAGCACAATAACCTGACGTTGTTGCTGTAGCTGATTCTCAATTGTCTGCAGATAAACTTCGGTCTTACCGCTTCCAGTTACTCCTTCAATTAAAAAGGGCTGAAATCCCTGAGTGCTATTTATGGCACTAATAGCCAGCGCCTGTTCAGTGCTGGCAAAGGGACGTGAGGCTACCTTTAAGGATTTAGTCCAACTGTGATCAGCTTTGCTAATGCTTTCTTCACAGATGAGTAAGTCTTGTTTATGCAATGCTCGCAAAACGGGCTTATTGAATTGCCGCAAAAGCTCTGTTTCCGAAACAGGACCGTCCATCAATAGTTGCAACAACGCCTGCTGTTTTGGTGCCTTGCGCAATTTTTCTAAGCTATCTAAGCAAATACCATCCGCTACCCGCCACAAACGTTCTGTCGGTCGGCTATCAGGCTCGCCTTTACGCAGCTTAGCAGGTATGGCAGTGAGCAAGACATCGCCAATAGGATGACAATAATAAGCGGTCGCCCAACACAGCAGCTCCAGCATGGTTTTGCTGAATAGCGGCGCCTCATCTAAGGAACTCAATATGGGCTTGAGCTTTTCAACCGGCCACTGTGATTGCGCTTTGGTATTAACTACAATGCCAATTTTCTCACCATGACCATAGGGCACCTTTACGCGCATTCCAGGCAGCAGTTTACCTACCATTTCATCTGGTATCTGATAATCGAATGCCTGCCGTTTAGGTATTGCAAGCGCAATTTCTGCAATCTTATTGGTCATCTCAGCGCGGTTGAATGGATTGATTCCCGTGGGTATATAAGGTCTCGCGTGACAACTATTATGATACCACGCTTATTTTTTAAGCATTTATGCTTGATCCCCGAAAGGCGATACATTAATATGCGCGCCTCTTTGCCTCAAGGGGCAAATGGAGAAAGATTTTTTGTAATTAACATCGTATGGTGGCCAGCTTCGGGTTGGTTAGCGATACGGCCTTAATAATGAGGTGCCCCATGCAACAAGGTATTCACCCAGAATACAACGAAATCAACGCTAACTGCTCTTGCGGTAACAGCTTCAAGATCCGCTCTACTTTGAAAAAAGACCTGGCTCTTGACGTATGTTCAGCTTGCCACCCTTTCTACACTGGTAAGCAAAAGATCCTTGATACTGGTGGTCGCGTTGATCGCTTCAAGAAACGTTTCGCTGTACTGGGCAAAAAATAAGACTGTCCGTTACACAAGTTACGTGAAAAACCCGGCTGATGCCGGGTTTTTTGTTTCTGAAACACAGAACAACTGCCGCAGCTCTTGGTATTGTACAAACTTCCAGCCCTGCTCCGACTACCTAAATTTGCCATAGCTGTAACCCCTCCTGTTATGTTACAGTTTGCAGCACAAAAAGAATTGCAATAAGCAATCTACTCATTAATAAAAATAAGCTTAAAAAGCAGCAAGTACCGACGACGACATAACAAAACCTATTTATTGGATATTTTACTGAGGCCCTACAACTTTATGTCTGATCTACGTCAAAAGGCACTGGACTATCATGCCTTCCCCAAACCCGGAAAAATCAGTGTAGAACTAACCACACAAGCTGAAACGGTGGAGCACCTGGCTCTGGCATACAGCCCCGGTGTCGCAGAACCTGTAAAAGAAATTGCTGCCGATCCGGAAAATGCTTACAAGTACACTATCAAGGGTAACCTGGTTGCCGTTATTTCCAATGGCACCGCCATTTTAGGGCTGGGCAATCTGGGCCCGCTGGCTTCAAAGCCAGTGATGGAAGGTAAATCCCTGTTGTTTAAGCGTTTCGCGGGTATCGACTCCATCGATATCGAAGTACAGCACGACTCCGTACAAGAGTTTATTGATACCGTCGCCAATATCTCCATTTCCTTTGATGGTATCAATCTGGAAGATATCAAAGCACCAGAATGCTTCGAAATTGAACAGGCCCTCATTGAGCGTTGTGATATCCCGGTGTTTCACGATGATCAACATGGCACAGCCATTGTAACGGCGGCTGGCATGTTAAACGCGCTGGAAATTCAAGGTAAAACTCTGTCAGACGCTAAAATCGTTTGCTTGGGCGCTGGCGCTGCCGCAGTTGCCTGTATGGATATGCTGGTAACCTGTGGTGCAAAACGACACAACATTTTCATGTTAGACAGCAAGGGCGTGATCCACTCTGAACGTGAAAACTTACCAGCTCACAAACAAAAATTCGCCAACGACACTGACAAGCGCACCTTAGAAGATGCCATTGACGGCGCTGACGCATTTTTAGGCGTGTCTGGCGCGAACCTGTTGAGTGTTGAGGCCTTGCGCAAAATGGCCCCCAACCCGGTGATATTTGCCTGCGCTAATCCGGATCCGGAAATAAAGCCAGCGTTAGCAAAAGCAGAGCGCGAAGATTTGATTATCGCAACAGGCCGTTCAGATTATCCCAATCAGGTAAATAATGTATTGTGCTTTCCCTTTATTTTTAGAGGGGCTCTGGATGTGCGAGCTACTGTTATCAACGATGCAATGAAAGTAGCAGCGGTTGAGGCTATCCGACAACTGGCAAAAGAAGAAGTACCCCACGAAGTGCTGGCTGCGGCCCATGTGAATCACCTGGAATTCGGCAAAGACTATATTATTCCGAAACCGATGGACCCAAGATTGTGCCGCCGAGTGGCCACAGCCGTAGCACAAGCTGCCGTAGATTCGGGTGTGTCGAAAATAAATTGCCTTCCGGTAAATTATCTGGCAGAGTTACCCGCGTAAATTACGAATGGTAATTTTGCTGACCTAAGGTTAGTTGTACAATAGGGATAATGAGTAAATTTGTGGGCCGGATTAAGTCGTACAGAGCCACCAAAACAGAATAATAATATTATCAGTGAAATGACATTTTCGTACTGTAAATTATAAATACAAGAGTTCGAAAAATGACAACCCCTGACACGACGCGCCAGCCCAAACGGCAAGAGCTGACGCAAGAGCTTCTGAAACACTATCAGTGTCAACCTAAGCTCTCAAAAATGAAAGAGGCACAGCCAAGGCTGGAAGCCCAGTTTCAATTTCCCAAAGCAGTATGGGAAAAATTAAGAGCTAAGAATTAGATACTATTAATTCAAAGCAAAAAAAGAGTCGCTATTGCGACTCTTTTTGTATCTGCAGTAAAGCTTGTCGTTAGCCAGTATTACGCATACCCACAGCAATACCAGTAATGGTTACCATCATGGCTTTTTCCAGCGTTCTGTCTTCCTGAGTATCATCCAGCGCCCTGATGCGCTGTAACAGCTCCATTTGCAAATAGTGCAGCGGCTGCAAATAATCTGCGCGAATCGACATAGACTGTTTGCCTTTTGGATCAGACTCCATGACTTCCTGTTGCCCTAACAATTTCAGCAAAAGGGCGATACTGTCGGTTAACTCAGAACGAAGTTTATCGCCAAAGTGCTGTAACTCCGCTGGCACCAGCTTGTCATCATAAGCCTTCCCCACTCGGGTGTCGGCTTTATAAAATACCATGTCCAACATAGACAAACGCGAACGGAAGAAAGGCCAACTGGCCAGCATGTCCTGTAATAGCGGCTCATTGCCTTTATCCAGAGCATTTTGCACCGCTGGCATTACGCCCAACCATGAAGGCAATACCATCCGGGTTTGGGCCCAAGCGAAAATCCACGGAATGGCGCGTAAACTTTCAATCCCCCCAGTGGGTTTGCGTTTCGCGGGACGGCTACCCAAAGGCAACTTGCCCAGTTCTTGCTCTGGTGTGGCCACGCGGAAGTAAGGCACAAAATCCGCATCGTGGCGTACCACTTTGCGGTAATTGTCTCTGGCGTCGGCCGCCATATCCGTGATCGCCTGACGCCACTCTGGTTTTGGCTCGGGTGGCGGTAAAATAAAAGCTTCCAGGATAGCACTGGCGTATAAATTAAGACTGCGCTTAGCCAGCGCCGGCATACCAAACTTATAGCGAATAGTTTCACCTTGCTCGGTAACCCTGAAGCCACCGTCCAATGATCCTGGAGGCTGAGACAAGATAGCGGAATGTGCTGGCAAGCCGCCACGCCCTATCGTGCCACCACGACCGTGGAATAACGTGAGTTTGATATCGTTTTCTTGCGCTATCGCCACTAAGGCTTCTTGCGATTCGTATTGCGCCCAACCTGCGGCAAGCGCGCCAGCATCTTTGGCAGAATCAGAATAACCAATCATCACATATTGCTGGCCTTTGATGTAACCGCGATACCAGTCAATGGCCAACAGATCACTCATTACCTTAGGCGCATTGTTCAAATCGTCCAGAGTTTCAAACAAAGGCGCTACTGGCATGGCCCAACCAACATTCATTTCCTGCAATAACAACTGCACTGCCATCACATCAGAGGGCAAACTAGCCATGGAAATAATATAAATCCCAAAGGCCTCGCGATTGTTTTGCGCAATAACTTTACAGGTATCAATCACCTCTTTGACTTCCGCGCTGGGCTGCCAATTAGTGGGGAACAATGGGCGCTTGGAATTTAGTTCGTGTAATAAAAACGCTTGCTTGTCGGCTTCGGTCCATTGGTTATAGTCGCCGATACCCAAGTGGCGGGTTAGCTCACCAAACACATTAGCGTGACGCTCGGAGTCTTGTCGCACATCCAGGCGCAACAAATGCACGCCAAAACAATGAGCACGTCGGATGGTATCCAGCAACAAACTGTCGGCAACGTTACTCATGCCACAGGCATATAACGAGTTGTAACAGGCCATCAACGGCGCCAGAATTTCTTCATCTGACTGGATCCAGTCTTCCTGGTCTACCGGAAACCCTTCCAGGTGGCTGGCAATGCCATCACGCGTCAGGATCAGTTGATCCCACACCGGACGCAACAAGGCGCGGTAAGGCTCAAGGGCATCTTCACCGACAATACTGCGCACATAGTCGTCGCAATCGGTCATGGATAATTCCACAACTAAACGCTCTATGTCATCTGCAAATAATCGCGCAGCGCGCTTTCTGGCCAATAACAGAACTTTTTGAGTAACCTTAGCGGTAACATTGGGATTACCATCCCGATCGCCGCCCATCCAGCTGCTGAAATGCACTGGTGACGCATCCAATGGCAAGCTCTGACCAAACTGGGCTTGTAGTTTGCCATCTAATTCGCGAATAAAATCAGGCACTGCTTCCCATAAAGAATTCTCGATTACCGCGAAGCCCCATTGTGCTTCATCCACTGGCGTAGGACGCACCGCGCGTACTTCTTCCGAGTGCCACGCTTGGGTAATAAGATCAGCAATTCGCAACTCCAGTGACTTGCGCTGTACGGCACTGAGTTCATCACTGCGCATGCGTTTTACACACTGGGTTAATTCGGAGTACTTGTGAATGAAGGTGCGCCGATACACTTCTGTTGGGTGTGCAGTTAGCACCAGATCAATGTCTAGCTTGGCGACCGTATCAGCAAACGAGCTTTGTGAGAAACCCATATCCTCTAATCGCGCTAACAGGGCTTCCATTGGATCGTCAATCTGCGCATTGCTATTGTGTTCCTGCTCCACAATATTGGCCAGGTTCAGAAACTGGGTAAAAGCACGAGCTACCGTGAGTAATTGCTCGTTTTCCAGCTCAGAAAAAAGCGATTGCAGTTGTTCTGTCGCTTCTTGTTCACCCTGGTTGGACTTGCGACCCGCTTTACGGATTGTTTCGATGCGCTCTAGCCATGCTTCACCTAACTGGTCTTTAATGGTGGTGCCCAAGGTACTGCCTAATTGACGAACAGTGTCCCTTAGCTGATTTTCCATAGCGTCTGACATAGGTTCTCCGAATTTAATAAAATTTCAGTTTTTGCGGAATTTCACCACAGAAAGTCACTAAACTTACCTCATTTTGTAATTAAATTACAAGAATTTGCTAAATTCCCTTGTCTTCCAGGTAAAAATACACTCTGTCGCTTTATGCTGTATGCTAGTTTTGAATGTCCTGACGGATCTTATTGAATTTGTTATTTAATCACTTTTGTTGGTACTTTCTACCCTAAAAACCCGATCAATAGCAAATGACAAACCTGTGAATATGGAAAGTGGTTACTCAAATATGAAGCAAAATCCAACCATTTTGGCATTGGCCAGCGAATTTAAGGGCGCCGAATTTATCCGCGAATGCAAACACCAAGGTTGCGAGATCTTTGTTATCGCCAATGAGCGCTTCAAAGATCATCCATGGCCATGGGACTGCATAGACCGCTTTCACACCATGCAGGACTTGCGAGTGCAACCCGATCTCACTCACACCGTTGCCTGGTTAATGCGCCATAATCAAATTGACCGCATTGTGGCATTGGATGATTACGATGTGGAACACAGCGCCGATCTCCGAGAGCACACCCGCCTGCCGGGCATGAAGCACACAAATGCGCGCCTGTTTCGAGACAAGCTGGCGATGCGGGATGCTGCATGGCAACATCAATTACCTCAACCGCGTTTTACTGGCATTCTCAACCATCATCAAGTTTACGAGTTTATGGAATCGGTCCCTGCCCCGTGGATCCTGAAACCGCGCACTTTGGCGGGCTCTGAAGGGATAGAAAAGCATTACCAACAAGAAGACCTTTGGCAAAAACTGGAGGCATTGGGTGACCGCCAATCGTATTTTTTGCTGGAAGAATTTGTTAGCGGCGATGTCTATCACGTAGATTCGCTGTGCTGGAAAGGAGAAGTGATTTTTGCGCAAGTCAGCCGCTATGGCGCGCCCCCACTCACCATGCTGCAGGGACAAGGCATTTTTTCCACCAGAGTCTTACCGCGAGATAGCGAAGACAGCCTGAAACTTATCGAACTCAATAGACAGTTATTATCTGCCTTCGGGCGGGAATACGGTCCAAGCCACAGTGAATTTATCAAAGGCGAAGATGGTGAATTCCGCTTCCTGGAAACCTCAGCCCGCGTGGCGGGTGGTAACATTGAACACACCATTGAATGTGCCTCAAACCTGAAAATATGGCAGGAAGCCGCCAAAATGGAGCTGGCTGATTTTCGCAACGAGCATTACAGCTTGCCGGATTTGCGCAATGATTATTCAGGCTTAGTAGCTTGCCCCTGGCACGAAGCACAACCCGACATCGCCAGCTTTGCTGAAGACGAGATTAAATATCGATATCAGGCTGATGGCTACGCTAGCCTGGTGGTGCAATCCGAAGATTGTGGGCGAGTGGAGTGGTTATTACAGGATTTGGCAAAAAGACTACTGGCCTGATATTGGCTTTAAAGCACAACAAAACTATACTTGCAGCAATAATTTTATGTGAATAAACGAAGTGCTCCCCATCGGAGCACTTTCGCATTGAGAGACAACGAATTTGAACAACTGGACTATTGAAGATGCCGAAGAGCTTTACCGGGTAAAACGCTGGGGCGCGGGTTACTTCGAAATTGGTGAAAACGGCAATCTAAAGATCACGCCTTCGCAGAATAACGAAAGTCTGCGTATTGACTTCAAATCTGTCATAGATGAAATCCGAGCTGAAGGTATTCAGTTTCCAGTGGTTGTGCGCTTCCACGATATTTTGCGCGCGCAAGTAGCCAAACTTAATCAGGTATTCAGAGACACCATTTCTGCTGCGGAATATCAAGGCAACTATATGGGCGTGTATCCGGTTAAAGTAAACCAGATGCGTGAAGTCGTGGAAGAAGTTGTAGATGCCGGTGAACCCTTTCAATTCGGCCTGGAAGCGGGCTCAAAAGCAGAGCTTTTAACCGTTATGGCCTACAATACCAATCCCGGTGCCTTAACCATCCTCAACGGCTACAAAGACGAAGAGTTTATGCGTCTGGCGTTTATGGGTCTGTTGATGGGTCGTCGCATCATTATTGTTGTAGAAAAGTTCAGTGAGCTATATACCATTGCCAAACTGGCTAAAGAGTTAGGCATCAGTCCGGAAATCGGTTTAAGAGCTAAAATGTCGGTTAAGGGTAGAGGCAAATGGGCCGGTTCCGCGGGCGACAGAGCCAAATTTGGTTTGTCCACCTCCGAATTAGTAGCCGCGGTAAAATACCTGAAAGACGAAGGTCTGGATGAGCGCCTGAAGTTGTTACACTTTCATATCGGCAGTCAGCTTACTGATATTCGCGCCATCAAAGATGCCATTACCGAAGGTGCGCGTATCTACGCCGAACTGCGCCACCTCGGCGCTAACTTGGAATTTGTGGATGTGGGCGGTGGCCTCGGTATTGACTATGACGGTAGTGCCTCCACCAACGAATCCTCGCGCAACTACAGTATTAAAGAATACGTGGGCGACATTGTTTATGGTATGCAGGAAATCTGCGATGCTGAGGAAGTACCACACCCGAATCTGGTAAGCGAAAGTGGTCGTGCCCTGACCGCTCACCACAGCTGCGTGGTAACAGAAGTTGTCAGCGAAATTAAACCACAAGGCAGTCAGGCAATTCACACCAGCGATCCCGATGAGCACTTCATTGTCAGCAATATGCGAGAACTGTCGGAAAATCTGGAAAAGTATCCTAACTCACAAGAAGTGTACAACGATGCCGGAGACTGGAAAGAACAAGCACTTAATGCCTTTAAGTTGGGCGTGCTCAATCTTGAACAGCTGGCTACGGTTGAAACCCTGTACTGGCAGATCATGCAGGTGATTCAAACTCGCCTGGAAAAAGACGAGTTTGTTCCGGAAGAACTGAAAGAAATCGAATTACAAATGGCCTCTCAGTACCTTGGGAATTTTTCGGTGTTTCAATCGGCAGCCGATACCTGGGCTATCGATCAGATACTGCCAGTGGTGCCTATTACTCGTATGAACGAGAAACCCACGATCACCTGCTCCATTGCAGATATTACTTGTGATAGTGACGGCAAGATTGACAACTTTATCGGTGAAGACGGTATTTCCCCCACCATTAAGATGCACCCGTTGAAACCCAACGAGCATTATTACGTGGGCTTATTCCTGACCGGAGCTTATCAAGATGTTATGGGGGACATGCACAACCTGTTCGGCCGCCTCAACGAAGTACACATTTTCAGCTACGATGATGATCCGGAAGATTTTTACATTGAAGAAATTGTCCGTGGTTCTTCAGTAGAGCACGTACTGAATATCATGCAATACCACCCCAAATCCATGGCCCAGGATGTAAAACGCGTAATCGATAAAAAGATTGCCGATGGTGAGCTCAAACCCCGCGACGGCGTTAAGCTCATCGACTTTTATGAAGCTTGTCTGGAAGGTTACACCTATTTAAAAACCACAAGTTGATCTTGCAAAAACTGGATCTGATGGCGCTCAAATGAGCGCCATTTTTTAGCCGTGAGTAACCTGACATCCCACACTACATAAAATTCAAATCCAACAACAGCATAAGTCCATCAAGCCCCTTTTTAATGTCCTGCTTGCGACCCTATTAATGGCCTGCTCTGATAAGCCAGTACACCCTCATCAATAAAAACCAGATGCATTGTTTAATGCTCCGTCCAAACTTATGCAAACTGGTACAACTACGAAATATTCAGTAAATTAGAAGAAACTAAATTCTACCCCTGCAAGGAACCTTCTCATGAATGAACTGGATTTTGCTGACGTCTCCCCCTGTGATTATGCTGATGGCCTGCCCCGAGAGCAGTTTATGGATTTTTATATCAGGCCTTTGTGGCAGGGTATACCCCGAATTGCTGGCCCTGCATTTACCGTGAAATGCGCTCCCGGTGATCACCTGATGTTGCACGCCGCTATTTATGAAGCGAATCCCGGCGATGTGATTGTCTGCCAGGCAGATGAGCGCTTTGCAGTTAGTGGTGGTAACGTCTGCGCCATCGCGCAAAAACGCGGTATTGCCGGTATGATAGTAGACGGTGTGATCCGGGATGTTGCCGAAGTGCGGGAAGCGAAATTTCCGGTATTTGCTAAAGGCGTTTGTCCGAAGCCCGGTGCTAAAAAGGTCAAATCACCGCTCAATCAAACCATACAGTGTGGCGGCGTCACCGTGCACCCAGGCGACATTGTGGTGGCCGATGAGGAAGGCATTGCCGTTATCCCCAAGGCGCTGGCATCTGAGGTCTACGAAATAGGCAAAAAACGCCGCGACAAAGACGCAGCCCTGACTTTAGAACAATGGCAAGCCAATCACGAGCAACTCATTAAAGAGAAGTTAGACTCTCTTTAACAGTTGAATCAGGGTTGGATTGCCAAAGTGCACCATTAGCACACCACAGCACTGACTGATAAACAGCATCATGGCAGAGCATACCAATAAGGTATTTTGCTCTGCCAATCCCACTCCTGCCAGGTGATAACTAGCAATAAAGCTAAAAATTAGCAGCGCCGAGCATCCATTGCAGAAAGCAGTGATCTGGCTTAGCGTAAGTTGATAAATTAATCGGAACATCTTCCTTGAGCTCCTTCAGGTTATTCAGTCAATGAATTAAAGCCGATAATTGAATTATGTGAAACTGTACTAAAGTACAGTTTATTCAGCTGATTCACGTCATAGCAAAGCAATCTACTCGCATGTGCCATTATATCGATAATTTCGAAATGCCATGTCAAAGAACCTCTGTATATAGGCTTATAAATATCACTCAAGCAAGATTTATATATACTTTTTCCGATATAAAAACGCTTAATCTTCGAATATACCTGGTTGTAATTTAAGGCTATAAATTCAACAACACAGGTGTCGTGCAATACAACAAACGAATTTGCCAGACACTCAATATCTTGTTATGTCAGGAGAACGTTATGAGACTCATCGTCAAATCTGCAAACTTAAACCTGCAAGAAACTCACAGAGAAACCGTAAAAAAACGCGTCGGCAGTGTTTTTCATCGCACCGTAGATGCCATTCAATCACTCACCATCACCCTCAGTGATGTCAATGGACCAAAAGGCGGTCCGGATAAACAAGTGAAGGTAAAACTAAAATCCGACAACATGCCGCTGATCGTTGTCATCGACAAAAAAAGTAATTGGATAGCGGCTGTCAATTCGGCGTTAAACCGAGTAAATAATAGCTTTCTCAGAAAACTAAAACGCAAAAAACAGGTGAATGCGAAAGTCAAAAACCTGGTTTTAACCAGTGATTTGGTGGCCAGTTAAGCTGGTTTTTATAAAGTATGCAAGGCTCCGGTGGGAGCCTTGTGATAATTGAGGGGAATAAGCTTATTGCGCGACTCTGGCCAGTAAAAACTCGGTGGTATCTTCCACCGACAAGGGGCGACTAAAGTAATAACCTTGGATCATGTCACAGCCCATATCCTTCAATTGGGTAGCCTGCTGCTGATTTTCCACGCACTCTGCAATCAGACTTAACCCTAAGCTCTTACCCAAGGTGATAATAGACTGGATAATACCGTCGTTAATGTTGTCTACCCCCATCTGACGCACAAAACTACCATCAATTTTTAAGGTGCCCACAGGTAAATCCCGCAAGTAACTCATACTGGAATAGCCTGTACCAAAATCGTCCACCGCGATATTGATTCCCATTTGACGCAATTGCTCTAAAACCCGAATGGCGTGTTCAGTGTTAGAAATAAAGGTATTTTCAGTAATTTCAATTTCCAGACTCTTTGGTGATAAGCCAGTTTTTTCCAAGATTTGAGTGATCTGATCTACGGCATTTGGATGCATGATAAAAGAAGCAGGCAAATTAACTGCTACACGAGTCTGCTCACAACCGAGTGCTTGCCAACTGGCATTCTGACCACACGCCTCCTCGAGTACCCACAGACTCAAAGAATGCATTAGTCCCACATCTTCAGCCACGGGTAAAAACTGCACAGGGTTGAGTAAGCCTAACTCTTCATCTTGCCAGCGGATCAGCGCTTCAATGCCACAAACCCGGCCGGTTTCGGTACAAATTTGTGGTTGATACACCAGATGAAAGCTTTTGTTTTCCAGCGCTAAACGCAATTTGTGCTCCAGGGTCAGTCGTTCCAGTGAGCCATCAATCATGTCGTGTTCAAAGAAACAATACTGACTCAAGCCCTTCTCTTTGGCCCGATACATGGCAACATCAGCGTGACGCAGTAAAGTAGAGGCATCGGTACCATCATCCGGAAAGCGTGCAATTCCGATACTGGTGGAAATATGTAACTGGTTCCCGGAGAGTTCAATCGGCTCACTGAGGGTAAAAATGATTTGTTCAGCCAAGGGGATGATGTCTTCTTTGCTGTGTAAATGCTCCAACAAGATGATAAATTCATCACCGCCCCAGCGACACACGGAATCGGCTTTTCTCACCACGGACGAGAGCTTTTCTGCCACCTGAACTAGTAAGTCATCACCAACTGCATGACCGAGGTTATCATTAACGTACTTGAACCTGTCCAGGTCCAAAAACATCAATGCCATTTGTGAATTTTCGCGACTGGCATTGTCGATACCATGATTAAGTCGGTCCACCAGCAAATGGCGATTAGGCAATTGCGTCAAGGCATCATAATTAGCGCGGTTAAATAGTTGTTCCGTGCGCAAGGCCACTAAAGATTCCAGCCTTTCACTGTGGGCATGCAGTTGCTTCTCGTGCTCTTCAATCGTATCCAGCATGCTATTCACGCCGGTAATCAAAGTACCTAACTCGTCACTGCCTTTTAGCCTGACACGACGGTTATAACGGCGATTACGGGCCACATAGCCTACCAACTCCACCAATTTGTTCATGGGAGCCGCCAGAAAAGCCTGCAATCGCCAATGTAAAAAGAAGGACACAGCCAGACTGACAATAAACACCAGCGCGAGGATCAACAGATAATTACCTCGCTGATCCGACAAAGCATTGCTATCGGACTCCATGATGACATAGCCAATAACTTCATTGTCCATGCGCACAGGATAATGCACAGTTAAGTAAGTGCTACTATCAAGCTTATTTTGTAATTCCTGATAATCCGGCAGGCGCTTTTCAGGATCCCGCTGATAGCTGGCAAACAGGTTATTGTCCTTATCCAGTAACAGTGCATATTGGGTAGCTGGAAAGGATTTAAGTGAAGCTAATACGTCACTGGCAGCCTGTGTATCGCCAAACAACAACGCCGAGCGAGAGGTCGCTGCTATAAGCTGCGCTTTACCATTGAGATTTTCTGACAGGCGGGTTTTATGATCGGAGACATACTTGCCATAAAGTAACACTGAGGCCAGCGCCAAGGTAATACTGGTAACAATGGTCGCCACTAAAAGCTGCTTTTTAAAAAATGAAAGCTGCTCGTATTGGGCAATTAGCTTTTTCATGTTTTCTTGATTCGGGCCAGTTTTAATAACTCTGAGCTGATTTCCAGCTCCAGTGCTTGCAATCGTTGCATGTCTATTTCAAAGCGTAGCCGTTTTCCTTCTTCATAAAAAGAAAAAGTGGCGACATTTTGAAAAATAGAAGTATTTGAGGAAACGATTAAGACTTCTTTTAAAACATCCAGAATCGGTTGCTGTGCATCACTTAAATAAGCAAGATCGCAGCGATTGTTAACCGCAATAGGCTTAACCTCAACCCTCAACTGCCGCTCGCCAACCGTGCGATTTGCAACCAAGGCCTGTAAAAATTCCAACAGCGGATCCTGTTCAGCCAGACATACCACAACCGTTTCTCTGGGGGTACGTGTATCCAGGTCCGGCCAACTGATGAACTTAGTGAAATTGAAAATATAAGCGGCTTTTAACTTATCAAGCCGGGTGAGCTGTGGGTAATCCTGAGACTGCGCATTGCTGCTACTGACTGCCAAACCTAACATCATAGCCAACAGCAGTCGACTTAGATATCGAGAGCGAGAAGACTTTGATAGAGCTTGCAACAACACCGGATTAATTCCCTACCTCGAACTGGAAAAAGCGATACCAGCTCGCCAGTTTTCTTTGGGTTGTGGACCGTTTAAATACTGATACAAAGGCTTGGCCATCTCTAATCCAAGACTGTATGCATCACTAAAGCGCCATCGAATTCCAATACTGGCCAGTAACTTTTTACCACCGTATAAATCTGGATTAGTGATACTTGCGGGATAAGGATTGGTTTGCGCCACTAACAGCGCTGTATCTGCACCCTGTATCGATTGAGAGTGGACGTATTCAAGTCCCAAAATGGTATGTAACGACTCATTGTTTTGATATCTGTATTTACCTTTTACACTGTAACGGTTTCCCAAGCGATAATCTCTGTCGTTTTTACCGGTGCGAATGGTGGCTGACAAATCCACTTCAAACTGATGTTCTGTCAGCGATTGATAGCTCAATGTCAGTGGTATGTCCCAGGTACCCGAACCTAATTGCATGGTGTATGGGAGCTGCTGATCGCCCGGTGCTCTAGGGGTATCTCCCCGCTCATCAATGGAGCCAGTGGGTATACTCAGTTTAACCTGCAACGCCCACTGATGTGATAACTGTTGCGCCAGTACATACCTTGCTCCCAGAGATAAGTCACCGGGTCCATGGCTTTTCAACAAAAACGTTTCATAGCCGGGTACAGCAGAGATATGATCGGTTTCCTGCTGGATATAAGGCAATACCAGGTTAAATTGCCACTCTGGACGCCATTGATATTGAATACCTAAAATTGACGCTCGCTGCGTAATGACGGTTGGTACCACGGGAAAGTTACTGTCTGTGCGCGGTTCTGCTCCCGGAGTAAACAACACTTCGTCCAGAGAGAGTTTATCGGCCCCCTTGAGATAGCCATCAAATTCAGCTTGTTGATAACGCAGCGACCAGGTCCAGTTTTGACTATTCGGCTCTGCGTCTTCCGTTGATGCACTAAATAACTCTTGGAGACTCATCTCGGCAAATTCAGCAGGAGTAGACTGGGCAGTGGCTTTTGAAGATAGAAATGCGCAAACCATACAGAATAGTGTTTTGGTAATCGCACAGCGGGGTGATCTGGACAAACGCGTACCTCTCAGGAAATCTCAAGTTACCATCCGAGGTCATTTTATCCATAGATTCCTAGCGTAACCCAAATGTCGCTAAATACGCAGCAAATTTTACCGATGTTCCCGTTATTTAGCAGCAAATAGAAGATAATTAACCGAAGTATCGCTACTGGTGCGCCACTTGCTGGTGAAAGGATTGAAACTCATTCCGGAAATCGCACCTGCAGTCAGTCCATTTTCGGCAATCATGCCCTGTAACTCTGCGGGTTTCACAAACGCCTTCCAGCTGTGGGTCCCCACGGGAAGCAAGCGCAACACGTACTCTGCACCAACGATTCCAAACAAAAACGATTTAAAGGTGCGATTCAGTGTTGCCAGCACCAGCAATCCGCCGGGCTTTAAAAGCGCACAACACTCTGCGATCAACTGCGCTTGATCCGGGACGTGTTCTATCACTTCGGTGTTCATTACAATATCAAACTGGCGTGACTCATCCACTAACACCTCAGACAAACAGTGTCGATAGTTAATGCTCAAACCAGAGGCTTTAGCGTGACGCTGAGCGACTCTAATACTCATTTCACTGGCATCAATTCCGGTAACCGCAACGCCCAATTGCGCTAGTGGCTCACATAACAAGCCACCACCACAACCAACGTCCAGGGCACTTAATTCAGACAAGGATTTTTCCTGAAAGTGCTGCCGGATTTGCCGCTCTATGACGTGCCAGCGGCAGGCATTAAATTCTAATACACGGCGGTATTGACCATTGGGATCCCACCAGGCTTCAGCGAGCGCATCAAATCGCGCGATTTCTTCCGCACTGGTGTTAGCACTTTTAGTGTACTGAAGAGCACTTTTATCCAACATAAAATCAATACCTCATCTACCCTTTGGCAATAAGTTGCAGAAACAAAAAAGGCGACACAATGTCGCCTTTTCAAATTTCTTTGCATCAATTAAGCAGCAGGTTTGTGCTCAACTTCAGCAGGAACTTCATCAGTCAGTAGATTCAAATCAAAGTCGTATTCATCTACTCTGACTGCAACACGACGCTTAGCATCATAATCCAATACGGCGTCTGCTTCAGTCTGGTTCAATACACCGCGCTTCTGCATTTCGGTTACGATACCAGCGAAGTCAGTTGCAGGTGCAACAGGCTGTGCACGCAACGCTTTCTGGATTTTACGCAACATCGGCATTACTGCGTGTTTCGCCACGAATGCCTGATAGTTGATGTCGTAACCATCGCCCGGCTTGGTTTCTACCAGATGAGTGATCTCTTTGCGGAACGCGTTGTTCTGCAAGCTCACTTCGGACAATTCACGCACCAGGTCATCAGAAATAGCGTGAGTGCTATTGCTGTAAGTTGCGGTTAACAAGCGCATCAAACCACGAACAGCAGTATTCGGGAAGTTGGCCACAAACGCTTTCTGCGCTTGCTCAGCTTGCTGTAGCGCCCACTGAATACCGTATTCAAAATAAGGCTTAGCATCTACGCGATTGGTTTCACTCACTTTCTGCTCGTAAAAGCGGATTGCCGCCATTGACATGTAACCGTAGCTCATCATGTCACCCAAGCGGGCAGACAACATTTCAGCTTTTTTCAGGTCACCACCTAACACCAACAACGCCAGGTCTGCCATAGTGGCCAGATTAGACGCCACTTTGTTCAGGCGCTTTTCGTACTTTCTAACCTCAGGTAGCTTGCTTGAACTACCGCGCGTGAAAGGTAAATAACTCTTACCTAAGCTGCGGAAAGCGTTTGCAACACTAAAGCCAATAGTCTTGCGCAACAGAGAGTTAAACTTGGCATCAGCACCTTTTTCATTACTGTGAATCTGTTCAACTAACTCTTTCATGTAAGGGTGGCAACGCATCGTACCTTGACCGAAAATCATCAGGCTACGAGTCAGGATGTTGGCACCTTCTACCGTAATAGCAATGGGTTGTGCTTTGTAACCATTAGCCATGGTGTTTTGCGGACCTTGCTGGATAGCTTTACCCGCAGTGATATCCATGCCGTGTTGCAAAACTTCACGACCTAACTCAGTCATGTGATATTTAGCCATAGCCGTTACAACTGAAGGCTTCAGACCTAACCCCAGACCTTCTGTTGTCAACTGACGCATAGCTTCTAACAAATAGGTTTTACCAGCCATATCAGCCAGTTTTTCCTGGATACCCTCGAAGCGACCAATTGGAACGCCGAACTGTTCACGTACGAAAGAGTACTCAGTAGCTGCTTTAAACGCAGACTGCGCTGTAGAGGTACCTAATGCTGGAAGTGAAATACCACGACCTGCACCTAAACAGCTCACTAGCATCTGCCAGCCACGTCCGATGTTCTTCTGACCACCGATGATGAAGTCCATTGGAATGAACACATCTTTGCCGCGTGTAGTACCGTTGTAAAAACGCATGCCCATTGGGTCATGACGGTTACCAAGCTGAACACCCGGGTGCGATTTAGGGATCAAAGCACAGGTAATACCCAGCTCGACTTTGTCACCCAACAAACCATCTGGATCTAAACACTTAAACGCCAAACCTAAAACAGTGGCAATAGGCGCAAGTGTGATGTAACGCTTGTCCCAGGTTACAGAAAGACCTAAAACTTCTTTGCCTTCCCAAGTACCTTTGGTCACCACACCCACATCAGGGATAGCACCCGCATCAGAACCTGCATCTGGGCCCGTTAATGCGAAACAAGGCATGTCTTGGCCAACGGCCAGTTTCGGCAACCACTGTTCTTGCTGCGCTTTAGTTCCATAGTGCATTAACAACTCACCCGGACCGAGCGAGTTAGGTACCATAACGGTTACCGCTACAGCACAGCTACGGGAAGCAATCTTGGATACGATTGTCGAGTTAGCGTAAGGGCTGAACTCCAAGCCACCATAGGCTTTGGGAATGATAAGGGCGAAGAATTTGTTCTTGCCTAAGAAGTCCAAAATTTCTTGTGGTACATGCACACCGTCTTCTTGAAGGCGGTAGTCATCTACCATTTTAATTAGTTCGCGCAGCGGGCCATCGATAAAGGCTTGCTCATCTGCACTTAAAGTTGCTTTCGGCACATTTCTCAATGCCGCCATATCAGGTACACCGCGATATACTGAAGCTTCCAGCCACACATCGCCAGCATCCAGCGCTTCCTGCTCTGTTACAGAAATTGGGGGTAAAACTTTCTTAAAGGTTGTACGTATACTCATAATATTCACTCATCTGACATCCGACCAGTTGAGGTAAGTATGAGTGAAAACCATTTTTGGATCAAAGTTTTTTAACAAAATATTTATAAAACTGTTGTATTTTTATACGATTCGATTAACCACTCGGTCAGGATAAACATCTGATTTACAATTGATTATTTAACTTAAAGCAGCAATTTAGAATTCATTACCTGGAAAAATTTAAACAAGCTTTAATGGGGATCCATTCACCAAAAAAGAGTAAATTACTACCCTGAACGCATCAATTCGACATGCATTAATGGCAAAACAAGTCAATATTCTTCCTTCTATTTATATAAATTCATCAACCGTGCGTCAGGTGAAAACTGAATGAAGAGTTGTGAAGAACACTCTATCCGTATTTACAGTGCTAGCTATTGGCCTTAGATTGCCGACGTTGTTAAATCAATTCGAAAAAAAATGCACTCAACTATTTCATCCAAACAATATTTAAAACCAAGCGCAATAACATGGATTATGGTACTTGCTGTTACTTTGTTATCCGCATGTGGCGGCACCAATACTCAGCAAACCACCCCCGTTGAAAGTGATCCCACACCGGTTGCCAATCTGACGATTTCGCAGATCATGGCTAACAATCTGTCCAATTATGAAGCCGGGGATATATTGCGTGTCGATTATCAATTGGAAGTGACAGAACTGGAGCAACCCGATGTGTCTATTGATTTTTACCTGGTTCATAGTGATTCAGAAGATGAAACAGAGATAGCAGAAACGCATTTTCTGCACACAGCAGCTCATACGGCTGTAGAAAATGGTTCCAGTGTGGACTCTTTTGCCATTGAAATTCCAGCTGTTGCACACTCTGGTAATTATTGGATTCTGGCGATTGTCGATCCTGAAAATACAGTAGCTGAGGATAACGAATCAGATAACCATCCCAATATCGATAACGAACAACACGTCGATGGTGATTTCCCGGCAATTTCTATCGAAATTAACGCCCCTTCTGAACACGAATTTGAATTCGTGCGCAGTTATGTTGATAGCGGTATCGTAATTCTCGATAGCCCAGAATTACACGAAGGCACCGGCCAACATTATTCAGATATCATCGGCCACATAGATGCGATATATCACGGTGATCATGTAGCACTCGCCGCCCTCACTGCGGAAATTGAAATTGGCGGCAATTATCACGCAGTAACGCTTTGGGATGCAGAAACCGGCCAGTATTTAGACAGTCAAACCATTGAGTTTGCCTATGACGGCGACGAACATTTTTTTGGTTTTGATATCGGTCTGGAGGACCAACAATTGGAAGCCTTGTATGCTGAATACGATGCCAATGCAGAATCCAACGCGGTAACCATTAGATTTACACTGACAGATACCACCGAAGTCGCAGTAGAATCTGATAACAGCAACAATACAAAGGAGCTTACTGTGCCGCTGTACTTCTTTGAGCGACAAGACGATGAAGAGGACACAGGCACAACCGGAGACAAATCTCCCGGACTGCACAGCTATGCTGGCAAAGACTTCGAATTTACCGGCAACAAACTCAAAATAGATGGCTCTTACGATAAATCCTATGGTGATGCCAGCAAATTCAAAGTGGGCGTTGAATTAGGTGGTGAAATGCAGGTTGATTTGCTGGATAAGGCCGCTTCTTTGGAAGCAGGCGGCTCGGTGGATATGTGGATATTTAATGCTCACAACACCATTTTTGGCGCCAGCTTTGATGGCCAGGCTTATCTTACTGGCGTTAACACCGGCTATGATTCAGAAATGGTGATCTTTAACACGACGGTGTACGAAGATTCCAAATGGGTAGCCAAATTTGAAAAAACCTTTGAAAAGTCTTGGGAAGAAGACCGCATTCTCGCTAAAGCTAACTTTTCAGTGGGACCAATCCCCATGAGCGTCAAAGCCGGTATTGACGGTAGTGTTGGATTTGAATTAAGCATTGGCTACGCACTTAGTGAGTTGTATGCCAATGGTGATATATTCTCCACTAATTTTGGCGGTTATGCTGAAGGTGGCGTTGATGCCGTTGTAGCCTCGGCAGGTGTGACCATTGAATTGTTAATCATAGACAACTTACTGGCCATGGAGTCCAGTGCAGAATTAGGCTTACTGGAAGATGGTGAAGCGAACCCCAGAGTAGACTATAGTTTTGAACTCACCGACGACATTGATGTTATCAGTGGTCGCTTTGGTCTTTACGCAGAGGTAAGTTCCGTTAAGTGGTGTAAAAAATGGGGCATACCATACCCTTGTGGCACCAAGAAAAAAACCTATAACCTGTGGTTTTATCAAACCCCCAGTGTTTACAACAAATCCTGGACTATCTTCTCCAGAGAAGGCACGGTTTCTCTGTAAACATTCGGCTCTGTTCTGAACTCAGGAAGGTGGCATGTCACTTTCCTGAGTTATCAGTAGAAAGGCTAACTTAGTTTTAAAAAAAGCGATTTTCATGATCCTAAGACTCTCTTATTTTTTGCTTATTGGTTTAGTTTGTAATCAGACGCTAGCAAGCAGTTCAACGGCACAAAGTTGCACTCGCAGTTATGAACTCAACATTGATACCGCCACACACTTTGACTTTGGTTCAGGCAGCAGCAACAAACAAACATTTAGTGCTCAGTTATCGTTAATGGCGCTTGATGCAGAGACAACAATCCCTGACTCAACATGGTGGGGAGTGCAATTAAGCGAAATAGAGATGCAAGGCAATGGCAAAATCATGGTTAGCACCCCCGAACTGAGTATGCCTTTTGCCCTGTTAAAACAAGATGATGGCAAACTCATTGAGTTTCGATTTGCACCACAGCACGACGACAGCACAAAACAACAATTACAAGGACTGGCCTACTATCTGCAATTTCCAAACGAAGCCCATTGGCCAGAGAATACTGAGCAACGCGAAGAAAGCGATACCATAGGGCTGTATAGTGTGCGCTACGAGAAGCCCTCGACATTTGCGGGTCAAACTGTTTTGCCCTACAGGAAAAACAAAACCCATTATCAGTCCAACGAGAATATGAAAATCAATGGTGGTAATCCCATTCAGACCATTGAAATCAATACTTCACAGCAAGACATTGCTTTAAATTCCTGTTGGTTTGACACAGTACAAGGCCAGGAAGATATAAAGTTTTCCGGAACGGCGGATAGTTTTTCAATGTCTTTAAGCCAAACCTATATGATTAAACCGATGCAGACATTGGCAGAAGTAGCGCTTTGGGCAATGCCCACCAATGTGAATGATTGGGTGTTTCCGGAAGCAGTTGTCACTGAATTAACAGAAGCGGAAATCAAAGCGCTTGAGCAACGTTTTATCAAGGCATTAAAAGACACCGATTTATTGTCCATGCGCGGCTCTCAACTGGCAGATTGGTTATTGCAATTTGATCCGGTAATTTCAGTATTGCGTGAGGAGCTACTGACAACACGATTCGATGACAAACAAAAAATGCGTTTGTTTAATGCCTTGGGTCATCTGGATAGTGACAATGGCAATCAATTACTGGTTACCCTTATCAATGATGTCGCGTTTTCAGAGACAGATCGGTTTCGCGCCATCAGAGCTATCACCACTGGCACCAGCGCCCTCACTGCCCCGCTCAAAAACCAGCTATCAGGTTTGTTGAATCAAGATGAGTTTATTGGCTCTGAAGCGCTTTATGGCGCTGCCATTATGACCTTGGGAGCCGTGCTGCAACGCCGTAAGCACAATACACTGTCTGATGAATTATTCATGGAACTGACACAGCGCTTAGTGAATGCCGAAGATGAGCAACAGCAATCCGCGTTAGTCGCCAGTTTGGGTAATAGCCAGATGCCAGAAGCAGTAACAACCCTGCAAGACTTCGCGCAATCCAGCAGCGCTCGTGTCAGGGCCAATGTGGCAGCCTCCTTTGGACAAATCGCCGATAACGACGCGCAACAAGCCTTGAAATCTATGCTGCAAAACGAGCCGAATGACAAGGTGCAACAAGCGGTACTGGGTGCTATTGGACAGTTTCAGTTGAACAATACCGAACTGCAAAAAATCTCTGAAATCGCCCAACAAAGCAAAAGCGAACGCACCAGAGGTAACGCCATCAAAGCCCTGGCCCAACAAACCCACAAAAGTCAGCAAGCACAACAACAACTGCGCCAACTCATGATGAAAGAAACCAGTCGCCGTAATTTTGCCCTTGCGGCAAAATCCATCGAAGCGTTGAAACAAACAGCTGAGACTGATCCCTAATCACCAGCTTCCGTAAGGTTATTAAAGCGCAATTGAACCAGGTTATGTGATGGCAAAAATCGCAAATCCGCAGGGTAAAGGTAACCATTTACTCAGTAATCATTGGTTTGAGGATGTTCAACTTCAGGTTAAATCTGCGGATCAGATCTTCAGCGACTATATATTATCAATGCTGGTATTAAGCGCCGAGTTTTCCTTCAAACCTGTGCCCGACAATGAATATTTTCTGTATTTGTGGAAAGGGCAATTGAGGCTTAGCCTGATCCCGGCGCGCAAGTGTAATTTCCCAGAGGTAGAGTGTCTTGCAGTTTGTTTTCTCAATGCTGATCTCACCTGGAAAGTGATATTACACCCCCAACAAGCGTTGAGTAGTAAAGCGAAAGAATGGCTGCAAAACTTTGCCGAGGCAATGCAAAGCCAAATAGAGAGGGCAGATTCATTTAGGGAATTATTACCTTATTACGAAGAAAGCCTACCTTTTTATCGCCGTCTCTACGCTTCTGGATTAGCAAAAAGCTTAACCAAATCGGCACAAAAAATTCGCCTTTTGGATAAAAAACCAGAACTACCACAATCCAGGTTTTTACCGGCACTAAGCGGGTAGGGTCATATCCTGTCCGAGTTTTTTCAAACGTCCGTTTTTAATACTGTAGATAAAGCTGTGCACCTGAATATCCTTTCCGGCAGCTTTTGCTGATTTAACAATAGAGGTACGCAGCACATTCAGGGCTTGTTCCCGCACATTAAGCTCACACATGCGATCATCTTTTGCTTCACCTTCAAGGCCTTCTAGTTCATGAGCATATTTGCTGGCGACGTCTTGAATATGACCAAGCCAATTATCAATCAGCCCCAACGGCTCACCTTTGAGTGCTGCTGTAATACCGCCGCAACCATAATGACCACATACAATAATGTGTTTCACTTCCAGTACGTCTACGGCATATTGCAATACCGACAAGCAATTCAGGTCGGTGTGTACCACCATATTAGCCACATTGCGGTGCACAAAGAGTTCACCCGGTAACAAACCCACTATGTCATTTGCTGGAACGCGACTATCAGCGCACCCAATCCACAGGTATTTGGGTTTTTGCTGTTTCGACAACTTATCGAAAAAATCCGGTTTTTCTTCATCAATCTGTTCTGCCCATTTCACGTTATTATCGAGCAGTAATTGAATTTCTGGCATAGTTTAGTTGTCGCTGTAGCTGGTGATTGATGGCAGTATACCTGACAAGACGCCGCAACAAAGCTCTGATCTGTAAGAACCTGTTGAGCTTTGCCTGTGATTGATTAAGGAAAGCTCACCATGTTTCAATCATTGGCGATCGCAAGGTCTATTTGCGCTTCCAACACAGTCAACGGTAATGCACCGTTATCCAGTACCAGATCATGGAAGTCCCGGATATCAAAATTGTCTCCTTGCGCCTCCCGCATCCGCTCGCGCAATTCCAGTATTTTCAGCATGCCCGTCATATAGGCGGTAGCCTGCCCGGTGTAGATGCTATATCTGGCAATATTACCCAAAGCACTGTTGTTACTTACCCCGACGTTTTCTTCAAACCAGGAAACGGCTCTTGATTGACTCCAGCCAAAGGCGTGAATGCCGGTGTCCACCACCAATCGCGCCGCTCTTAAGGCTTCAAAGTTAAGTCGGCCAATATCACCATAGATATCATTGGCATACCAGTTGTAATCACCCGCCAAACGTTCTGCATATAATCCCCAGCCTTCGATATAGCCCGTTGCCGGATAATTCCGGCGAAAATCAGGTAATGCCGTTTCCTGTGCTAACGCTATTTGCATGTGATGTCCGGGCATCGCCTCGTGATAAGCCAAGGTGGGCATAATAAAGTAAGCCTCCGGGCTGACATTCTGCGCAAAAAAAGCCCCATCTCGCGAGCCATCTAAAGAACCTCTGACATAAAAGCCGCCCGTTGGTCCACCTACCACTCTCACTTGTTGCACCGGAAATCGGTTAAACAGTGGCATCATTCTATCTTCAGCATCACTGATAAGCCGCTCATAAGTACTGATGATCTGACCTGTGGCAATAAAACCGCCGTCATTGGCTACGCGGCTAAATAGTTGCTGTAAGGACTCACCCGCCGAATAACCTAATTGGTCAAACCGCTCGCGCAATTCGCTGTGAATTCGGGCGATTTCCTGCAATCCCAGCTCGTGAATTTCCAAGGCCGTTAAATTCGTAGTGGTGTGATAACGCAAGCGTTGCTGATAATAAGCCTCACCACCGGGAAACTGTCCTACACCAATCTGTTGGGGTGCGCGATTGCGTTGTGCTTGCAGAAAACTTACAAGCTGGTTGTAAGCAGGCACAATCTCATCTCTTATTGTGGCTCTTGCGGTATCGCGAAAGCTCGCTTTTTGGGTATCGGTTAAACTG
The DNA here is from genome assembly GCF_036322805.1 of Planctobacterium marinum. GTDB lineage: Bacteria > Pseudomonadota > Gammaproteobacteria > Enterobacterales > Alteromonadaceae > Planctobacterium > Planctobacterium marinum_A. Next base: position 4,841,274 of record NZ_AP027272.1, read on the forward strand.
CTGATGTCATCCAGTTTACTGCTGAAGTTGGCAAAGTAAGCTGAAGCATCAATATTGCTGACGGCATTACTGTGCACATTAATAGAGACATCTAATGTAAACTGCGGCTCAATAACCCCGTAGGCTTCCATTTCCTGTAAGTTATTGATGAGCTGTGTGAACTTATCATCTACGAAGGTCAGTCGCGTCAGATAATCCTGTACATCGGATTCTGTCTGCAAGGGGTGCAAATCGGAGAAAAACAACTGAGTACCGCTGGGAACGCCAGTGAGAAAATAAGTGGCCTGATAGTCAAAGTAGATAAAACCCCGCATTTCAGCATTGCGCTGTGCAAGCCACAAAAGGCTATCGTAATTAACTTGTTGTGCTGTATCTAAACTGGCTCTGTCGATTAGCTGCAATCGCTCATAAAGTGCCTGCCACATGGCAATGGTGGTCACCTGATAGGGAAAATCAATAGGAGTCAGAGCTAACGTATCTAGCTGATACTGTTCTGCCAGGCCCAATCCCAAAACGCTTTCTGGATCCCTCAGTGAAAGCACTGGCCATGCCATATCCAGAATATCGTTCAAGTCCATATCCTGAATCAAATCTGCAAACTCGCTGGCTGCGATGCCTGGCTCAGGCGGAGTTGGAGCAGTGGGATTAGTAGGCGTGGTGGGTGTTGAGGGTGTACCGGGCGTATTATTTGTTGTACCGGAAGAACCGCCGCCGCAACTGGCAAGCAAACTAATCCCGATAAATACCAAGGCTGAACCCAAAATAAATGGTCTGCGCAGTAGATTCATAATACTAGTATCAAGCTGATGATGTCCCTTTTAGCATTAACCATGGCTGTCACTTTGTCAGGTAATGTCACACTTTATTACATTTGTACCATCTCTCGGTATTACCAAATCATCAGCAATAATTGCATTTTTCGTTGTTACGGCTAAATTTTTTCTTGATCTTTTTTTGAATTAACCCGGATGAAAAATTATGCATTTAGTTAACTACTTAATCTTTAATGGTCGTTGCGAAGAAGCCATCGAGTATTATCAAAAAACACTTAACGCCGAACTCGTTATGTTGATGCGATTTGAAGATATGCCGGCTGAAGGTAATGAAGACTGCCAGATGCCGGAAGATATGGGCCAGAAAATCATGCACGCTGAAATTCAAATTGGTGATTCAAAAATTATGATGTCGGATAGCCCAGAACAAGGCCCTGTTAATTTCAGCGGATTTTCATTGTCTATTGCCGCAGACTCGATAGAGCAAGGAAGCAGTCTGTTTTCCGCCCTGGCAGAAGATGGAAAAGTAATCATGCCACTGGCAGAAACCTTTTGGGCTAAGGCGTTTGGTATGTTAGAGGACAAGTTTGGTTTGAGCTGGATGGTGAATGTCGAAGCAAGCGATGAATCTTAAATTTGATACCGCGTCCGACTGAACACTTCCGTATTCCGTCGGACGCTCCAAAGATTAATGCTTGTTCATATAATCCATGGTTAGGTTCGTCAGTAATTTAACCCCTAGATTCATACCTTCATCATCCACATAAAACTCTGGTGTATGGTGAGCAGGGGCTTCGCTGTCTGGTACGTCTTTGGGTTTGCCACCCACAAACAAATACAGGCCGGGAATTTCTTTCTGGAAGAAAGAGAAATCTTCCGCACCAGTTGTAGGTTTGCGGCTAATCACATTATCTTTACCTGCCGTTCGCACCAGGGTATCCAGCATGTCGCCCATCAACTCAGGATCGTTATAAGTAACCGGATAGTTATAATCCAGTGGTAGCGTGACTTCTGCGGTGGCACCCATGCTTTCGGCAATGGCTTTCACTTTACGCGGTAACGACTCATAAATATGCTCTCGCGCCGCATCGTTTAAGGTGCGAATGGTACCCACCATTTCCACTTCATTGGGAATGATGTTAGAACGAACCCCGCCCTGGATTTTACCCACAGTGACAACAGCGCCATCTTCCACTAACTCCAGTTCGCGGCTGACAATAGTTTGCAGGCCCATAATAATTTGGGCCGAAGTCACTACTGGATCAACACTCATCCAGGGATAAGCACCGTGTGCCTGTTTACCTTTAACCACCACTTTGAAGGGATCTACCGCGGCCATGATGCCGCCCGCGCGATACGCCACGGTATCCACTTCCAAGCCTGCCCAGATGTGCAAACCAAAAATCACATCCACATCAGGATTTTTCAGCACACCTTCTTCCACCATCACTTCAGCACCACCGCGCTCACCGGCAGGTGCACCTTCTTCAGCAGGCTGAAAGATAAACTTCACTTTGCCTTTTAATTTATCTTTGTTTTGCGCCAATAATGTTGCTGCGCCCATCAACATGGCCATGTGGGTATCGTGCCCACAAGCATGGCTTACTGGCACATCGTTGCCGTTGTACTCACCACGGGCGGTGGACTTCCAGGGTAAATCGTTAACTTCCTGTACCGGCAGGGCATCCATATCGGCTCGAAGCCCAACTACCGGACCGGGCTTACCACTATCTAACACAGCGACAACACCAGTAATTGCGACACCAGTTTGTACTTCAAAGCCTAGTTCCCGCATATAACTAGCAATATACTTTGCCGTTTCAAACTCGCGGTTGGATAACTCCGGGTTTTGATGGAAATGACGACGCCATTCAACCGTTTTTGGCTCTAATTTTTCCGCCTGAATGGCGATATCTGCCGTGGCATGAACCGCAAAGATAGCGCTAAGCGCCAGTGTGAGTTTTCTTATCATTATCGTTCCTGTTGGGTTGGAATAGTTTCGCTTCGCATTGCATTGAGCCCCGATACTACCCGTGTACCCCCAACATTCTCAACCGATTTTCAATGGCAAACATCTGATCCAGGGTTTCACCAGCGATGATGCCGTAGATATGCGTCTTCAATTTTTTATCTTCGATATACTCATTGGCAGACACAATCACAAAGTCCTTATGCTCCAGATCCCGATGTAAACGCACCATGGCCTCATCCAGACTACAATCCACCGAATAGCCAGTGGAAAACTTGGCGTACTCTTTCTTTTCTTGCTGTAAGTTGCGGCGCAAAACACACAAAGGCGTAGAACCATTAATGCGGATATTGGCATCAATCACAAACATTTCACCTTCGGCGTTTTCCAGTACATCTACACCTACGACGCCGAAATAACCGTGTTTGTGCAGGAATCGACTGAGTACGGCGATCTTATGTTGAAACTTTTCCATCGTATCGCTATAACGGATCACACCACCGATCATCTCTCCATCTTCGGTGACCATTTGATTAGTCGCGCCTAATAGTGTGGCTTTGCCCTCGCGATCCACATAAAACTGGACACAGTAGTTACCCACTTCGTTGAGTACAAATTCCGATACCAATACCGTGCGCACCAGGCCCGCTTTAATATACTGACGGATATCAATGGAGCAGAAATCCAGGTCTTCCTGGTTGCGAATAATGTAGGTGCCCTCACCCGCCAGGCCATGAGACACCTTCACCAAAAACGGATATTCATCGGGCACTTTCACCTGACTGATATCCACCTGAGTTAAATCGTAGTGAGTAAATTTGGGATAATGCACCCCCATCTCAGCCAGTGTTACCTTGCTCAACAAGCGATAGTGTTCATCGGGGTCGATAGCGTGCTTTTCTTTTTTGAGGTGATCAAAAGGAAACAACGACAGGATCTTATCGTATTTATCTGACTCGTTCAGTTCGTTAAATATGTTTTGGTGAGGATAAACATCCAGATTGTCGTACTTAAAACCAAAATGCTCCCGCCAATAAGTTAAAAGGGGATCGGAGGGCTTTTCCATCAAAATTGCGGGTATATCATCCCCCATCACCGACAAAACCCGCCAGGGCTCCATTTGTGCCGTTTTATTGTAGGGGACTTTGCTCTCTTCAGAGTTACCATCCTGGATAAGGTACTTTTGATTATTAGGGAAATGACTCCAGCCTGCGGTACTGGGATAAGACACGTAATAGCCGTATTTGCCATCCTGAATATCATTGGCGAATAACTCAGAAAAGGAATTACCCGAAAAAAGCTTAAAGTCCTGCTCGATGCTCATGAAACCCTCTGTATAAGACAATGTGCGCTACTCCTTTTTTAGCCTAGTTCAGGAAAAAACGATTGCCACCAGACTAGGGGGTTTTTATGGCTAAATTATTTCGAATGCATAGTTATTCAACAATTTCCCCAAAATCGCTCTCATATCACTGAATTGCAATGATTTGCGCATAAGATTTCACGGCTTATGAATGGCTATTTAAGCGCAGAAAATTGGTAATTTTTGCTTTATTGCTATGCTTAAAGACATTTGATAGCTTGAACCAGACAGGTTCATATTTGCTCAATCCAATACTCAGCCAACACGCTATAGGACAACCTCATGACTGACTTCGTGGCAGAACAAACTTCTCGAACAAATGCAAAAGACTCAGATGCATTTGATGTATTCAATTTACGTCACTATGTCGGGCCCAACCCGGATTTGTCCTGCGAAGCACTGGCTTTTGATTTTGCCTTTACCGGACACCCTAAACCTGCTCCATTGAACGACATCCATTCGGCGGTGGCAGAGCGTTTACCAGAACTGGCCAAGGTAGAGTGTGAAAACTACGCACAGTTATTTGGTCATACTGTGTCTGTGGTTAACCGCCTGGATCTCAACCTGCACATGGACAAATGGGAAGTACAGGAAAAAGAACACGGTGCTCGTATCGCCTTTCAGGTGATCCACAAAACCACGTCCTGGAAAGTTGTCTATTTTGTCTGGGATTGGTTTGAATATATCTGCGACCCGGATAACAACGAATTTGATTACGATGCCCAATTTGCGGAATTGCAGGAGTCCTTCAATCGTTCGGTATTTGGTGGCCCTACTTCCTACAGCCTGCTTAAAGCCGCCGCCAAAAAACACGTCCCCGTCACCTATTTATGGGACGAAGGCCTGTTTCAATACGGTTATGGCAAAAGCATGATCCGCGGTATCGCTACTACATTTGATGTAGACAGCCACGTCGACTCTGACTTCACCTGTCGCAAAGACGATTGCAAAGCCTTTCTGGCGGAATACGGCTTCCCGGTACCCGAAGGCGAAGTGGTATATGAACTAGAAGAAGCCATTGAAGTTGCCGAAGATATTGGTTACCCGGTGGTGTGTAAACCGGTAGTGGGTCACAAAGGTATTGGCGTTACGGCCAATATTGAAAACGAAGATCAGCTGCGCAAAGCCTTTATTAATGCCGTTGCCGCGGTACCAGAAGGCGAACCACAATCCATTATTGTAGAAACCTTCGTTACCGGCAACGACCATCGTATTTTATGCGTAGATGGCGAATTTGTGGCCGCCCTTAAACGGGAAGCGGCCTATGTGATTGGCGATGGTGAGTCCACCATCATGGAGCTAATTAATATCGAAAACGGCAAAGAAATCCGCGCCGATACCGCCACCTCACCGCTGGGTAAAATCCTGACAGATGATGTGATGGATAATACCTTAAGTGATGCAGGCCTAACCCGTGACTCAGTATTAGAGCGGGGCGAAAAAGTCCATCTGCGCAAAGTGGCCAACCTGTCGTTGGGCGGCGTGAGTGAAGACGTGACAGATATCGTGCACCCGGAAATCATTGCCATGAGTCGTGCTATAGCGCAGCACTTTAAGCTCACGGTATTCGCCCTGGATGTGATCACCGATGATATCGCCAACGACTGGAAACCAGTAAAAGGGCAAAAACGCGCCAACTTCGGTATCATCGAGATCAACGCGGCACCGGGCATTTATATGCACTTAAAACCCGCCTACGGTCGCTCCATCGATGTGCCTACTCGCATCATCGAAACCTTCTTTGATGAAAGCCTGGATGCCCGTATTCCTATCCTGACCTTCAATAAACTCAGCAAACCTGGCATGAAGCGCATTATCGATTACATCATGCACCACGATATCTGTCGTTACCCGGCAGGCGTGTGTACTGACGGTATGTTTCTGAAAAAACACGAGTTTCCAGTGAACCCTGATTACAACGCCAACATGCGCAACGTGCTGAGAAATCCCAGAGTAGAAATGTTGCTGGCAGAAATGCCATTAGCGGTCTACGAAACGGAAGGAATGTATTACAATAGTTCAGATTTATTGGTGCTCGAAGATCCCAACGAGACAGAAATGATTCTGGCAGAAGATATGGAACCCGGCGCCATAGTGATGATCCGTAAAGGCAACGATGTAGAAATTCGCCGCGGCGATGCTGAGCCTGAAGCCATGCAGGTAGAATTCGAGGATGAATTCTTTTCCCTGGTACTACACGAAATCAAAGCCCACTTTGGCAAAAAAATCATCTTACAACCGGCAACCCTTTAAGGACCGCCAGATCCTTAGCAGTATAGGTAGAAAAATTGGTGTTTAATGTAATGCATAATAACAAAGGTACTTTAACCCTAATCGGAGGCGCAGAAGATAGAAACAGCAACAGTGGCGTGCTTCGAAATCTGGTAGACAAAACCAAAGCCCGTTATGTGGCTGTGGTACCTACCGCCTCCATGTATGGCTACGAACTGGGCGATGAATACAAAGACACCTTTCGTCGCCTGGGTGTAGAAAAAATCGAAATTCTGGATATTAAAGAACGCCGCGATACCGAAAACGAGCGTTTTCTGGAAATCGCCAAAGAGGCCGATCTGATCTTCTTTACTGGTGGCGACCAGGTAAAACTGGCCCATGTGTTCTTACATACAGAATTATTAAAGATCATCAAAAACCGTCACTTCTTATCGGGCTTGCACCTGGCAGGTACCAGCGCTGGCGCCATGGTAATGAGCGACCCGCTGATTTACGAAGGTGACGGCAAAGACTTCCAAAAAGGTGCGGTATTTTTCGAGCCGGGTTTTGGTATCACCGCCAGTACCACAGTCGACACTCACTTTATGGAGCGCGGCCGTATCCCGCGTATTTGTGCCTTTCTGGCATCGGGTTACAGCAAACGCGGCATCGGGGTAGGTGAAGACACCGCCGCCTTCATTACCCCAGATGACAAACTGGAAGTGTTTGGTTCCGGCATCGTTGTGATGTTCAACGCCGACAAAATGCGTTACTCCAACTTCCACAACATCAAAGAAGACGAGCTCATCGATATGGATAATGTGGCCATGTCTTTCCTGGTGCACGGCTCCCGCTTTGATATGAGCAAATGGGCGCAAATCAAACCTTCGAAACGCAAGAAGATTATTGCGGCTTCTTAAACAAGCCCGCCCGACTAAAGTCGAGCCTACATTCAGATTTTACCACTTCTGTAGGTTCCGCTTAAACACCATGGATGGTGTGAATGTCTTTGTAGCAGGGAGCAATAAAAGACCAGCTGGACAAAACAATTGCCGGGGCGCCGGCAGCGCCTAAAGGGAAACCTTCCCCCGTTGGAATCCTCCGCCATCCCGGATTTCTCTAATTCCCCCTCGGATATAAAATTCTAATTGGATTAAAGAACTGCTGGAGCGTATTGATTAGTCACATGGGAATGTCACCCTGCTGCAGGTTTATTGTTATACTGGCTTACAATCAACTCTGATATTGAATTAATACCATGGACAAAAACATTCAAGACCTGCTGAACCAGCCTGCGGAGCAGCGTTATAACTACCTGATCAATCAGGTGAAACAACACCAGCAAATCTGGATCCTAGCCGATGATGTAGGTGCGGTGATGTTTAACAGTGAACAGGAAGATTGTATCGGTATCTGGCCCGATGAAGCCATGGCGCAGTTGTGGTGCACTGATGACTGGGATCATTGTAAACCCATGCCAATCACAATCGATAAATGGCTAAAAGACTGGATCCCGGGCCTTGAAGAAGATGAAGTATCAATTCTGGTTATGCCCGATAGCAACGATGAAGGTGTAGTTGTTGAACCGTGGGAACTGGCCGAGCGTCTAAAATAAGACTCTTATCTATTGCTGTGTAGCAACTAAACCAGCAGTTGCTTTCTGATTTGCCGAGGGCTCATTCCGAGCCCTTTTTTAATGACATCGCTGAAATGGGCAGGTGAGGCAAACCCCAGAGACATGGCAATCTCGGTAATAGAGGTTTCTTTCGCTAACTGTTCAATGCCCAAGTTAATGCGTAGCAGCTTGCGATATTGATGCACACTTATCCCCATAATGTTTTTAAACACCCGACACAGATGAAATTCAGAAGTATGCAATACGTTGGCTAGCTCACTGATGCTTTGATTTTTTTCTGGTTGTCTTGCAATTGCTACCTGGGCTGCTTCCGCCAAAGCTCGCCAACGCTTGCGCTTATTTACTTTTTGAGCTGTTTGCTTATCCGGCACGGCATTGTTAAACAGAACTGCCAGCAAAATGAGGATTTGCTCAAAGCCTGCTTCGGCAGAAATTTGTTGAGCCTTCAGGTTCTGCAGCATTCGGTAAAACATCAAATTAACGCCCGGATTGCTCAGTAGTTGATCCAACCTGATTTCTTTGTCCGATATTCTAAAGTGCTTCAGTGGATGCGCTTCTATAGCATTGAAAAACACCTCGCTATCTAACTCCAGCCAATGGCAGTGATCACCCCGGGGGTCGCACACCTGGCGTTCGTAACTGCTACTACCATCGTAGATATTGATTTTGCTGGCATCCGATAAAAAGCGACCACCACTGCTTTTGCAGATGTAAGTTGGCGTTGCAGGGAACACCAAGGTGGGTAAGGTAATAGCACCGGCACTGGCAAAATCATCACTAGATGCAGGACAGGAAAAACGCCCTACCCTGACCTTGGCGTGATTCAGGTACAGTTGACTGTATTGCGAGCAATGGGCTGATTCAGGCATTTTGAGCAAGAATTTGAAAGTTTTTATCTGTCCTGCCCACTAAGATAGCAGGTACTGAGGAAAAACAGGTAATACGAGTTATGAAAGCCCTTCTCTGTTTGTTTTTGTTAAGCACATTGAGTTTGACCGCATGTGCCCAAAATAGCCCGCCTGATTGCCAATCAGAACCCCACCGACAGTTTGATTTTTGGGTGGGTGATTGGGTGGTTTCCGATAAAGACGGTAATCTGCAAGGTCACAATACCATTGAGTTGTTATTGAATGACTGTACCCTGCAGGAAAACTGGCGAGGTGCCAAAGGTAGTAGCGGCAAGAGTTTTAATCTTTACGACCGCCAAACCAAACAGTGGCATCAAACCTGGATAGATGCCAACGGCGGTATTTTATATCTTGATGGCACCTTACAAAATGAGGTTATGGTGTTAGAAGGAGAACGCTTAGGCCGGGATGGCAAACCAGTAACTCACAGGATTAGCTATACGCCCTTAGAAGACGGTCAGGTAAAGCAACACTGGCAAGTGAGCAGAGATAGTGGAAAAACCTGGCAGGATGCGTTTCTGGGCTTCTACAAGCGAAAATCCAGTACAACGGCCATGTAATGCGCTCGCTCATTTTTTGTTTATTTCTTTGTGGGGTCGTTTCAGCAAAAGCTGACATCAATGACATTGATAAAATAAACCCCAATGCCCCAAAAGAAACCCAACAATTTGAACCCTTGCTGGGCCAATGGGCAATCACCGATTTTAATCTCACAGCAGATGGCAGGTGGCAAAAAGGCCAAGGCGCCGACTGGCATTGGTACACCATATTTGATGGCCACGCCATTCAGGACGACTGGATTGCGCCAGCATTAAACCAAGATATACCAGATAGTGAACGTCAATTCGGCACCAATATCCGTATCTTTAATCCGAAAGAGAATCATTGGGAGCTGGCTTGGATGTCTAAAAAAAGGACAGCAGCTGAATACCTTCACGGCCAATATGATAAACAACGAGATTGTAATGCGCGGCACTTTTTCCGGTAACGAGTCCAAAATTACCTTTTACGATATTCAAGCTAATCGCTTTCACTGGAAACTGGAGATAAAAACCGACACAGACTGGAAAGAGGTATATCGGATTATTGCATCTCGTCAAATGTAGCGCCATTTGAGTATTTTCTTTCACCTGGCTACACTGATTTTCACAGTTAAAGACAAGTCAGTTCGGTGTGATGGAAGAAAAGCAAATAAAACAATTTCAGGAAGATGGCTATTGTTTAATAGAAAACGTGCTATCAGAGGATCTATTGCAAAGGTGGCGAACTCTATCCGAGGAGTTGGAATGCAAAGCGGTAAAGAGCCATAAAGAACAAAGCCATTTGCACGGTGCTGTCGTTGTAGAGGATAAGCCAGGGCCACGTCTTATGCGCTTTGACGACATATTTGCACAAGATCCAGATTTGATATTGGAAACCCTGGCCCTACCCGCAGTTTTAGAGATGTCGAAAAGCTTGTGCGGTAGAGGCAGTGTACCAGTACAAATGGACGTTCTTTTCAAACAACAACACCCACACCCGGTTATCAAATGGCATCAAGGCGCTCAACACAGTCGTCACTACCCGTATCTCAACGTAGGAATTTACCTTGATGATGCTCCAGCGGGTGATGGCTGTTTGCGTTATTTACCCGGAACGCAACACGAACTTCAAGACATTGACGCCTTGTCTAAAGAACATGGTTGGGAAATACCAGGGGTAATTGAACAACCAGCGAAAGCGGGAGATATGCTGGTACAAGATATGATGATATTACACGGCTCGCAACCGAAACGCTCTCCGGGTGTAAGAAGAACAATCTACATTGAGTTGCGACCGTGGCAATCTATTGTTGAATCAAAATCACAATCTGAACATTGGGCAGAACTCAGAAAACAATGGATGAGTTTGGTCCTGCAAAAAGATGCCGCCGCAATTTGGCCACAACTATGGCTGGAAGATTATCCTGATGCGCCAGAACCACAGCAATTGATTAACGAAATATTAGAGCGAAGGGAACCACCTCAACCCGCTGTGTGGGGAATTTTTCCGGTAGAGTCAAAAAATTATCCGGTTCCAGATGATATGCTGGAGTGGTAGATGTATGTGTCTTAAAAAAAGTATCAAAATGAAGTTTACTGTGTGGTTAAAAAAGCCATTCTTTCTACTTTGTTGGCCCGCGAGGATAACATGGCCAAAGCCATGGAGACTGCTGCTTTAGAGCAATCAGCAGAGTTGGATATGCCACAAGTGTCACTGGATAGCATTGAGTTCCCCTCAGTGGTATTTAGAATTGATCACATTTACCGTAGTCATTCAGCAATAGTCAATGAGCTATTGAGTTCGCCCGTGGTTTACAGGTCAATACTCGCGCTTGCAGGTAATGATGTTATCCCGCTTGGGGTTGATATTCTTTATAAGAGTTCTTATGACGCTTCCGCAGTTCCATGGCATCAAGGCTCTATTCACAATGGCTCAGTGCCTTGTTTTGCCATGAGCGTTTAGTAGGATGACACTGATGAAGATGATGGCTGTCTGTGCTATCTACCAGGCTCCCATAAACACAAACAAGATGTTCATCAGCTAGCAGCTCAACACGGTTGGAATATTCCTCAGTGCCAACAAGTGCCCGTTAATGTAGGGGATGTGCTGTTTCACGATGTGGTGACACTGCATGGCTCAACACTTAAAGTCAGCTCGGGTTCCTGACGCACCATTTATATCGTGTTTCGACTAGCAAGCGAAATACTGGCCACGGGTTCACAAAGCGAAAACTGGGTAAATTTGAGAGAGTGTTGGATGGTTCTGCTGCATGCCAAGGCAAAAAAACCAACGATTCAAATAGTGCAGATGACTCCCATATTGAAGAATTGCCCTCAGAGTTCTACCAACAGTTATATGCTAAAAGGGAAAATCCTACCCCCTCTAATTGGGCGTTTCCCCCAGTGAAGCGAGAAGTTTATCCTTAAAACAAAAAACCCGGCTTATGCCGGGTTTTTTCATTCTGAGAATCAACTTACTTGCGCATGGAGCGAATGACTCGCAATTGCGCGATAGCTTGTGCCAATTCATGTGCCGCTTCGGCATAGTCAAAGTCAGTGCCTGGATTAGCAATGTGCTCTTCAGCACGACGCTTAGCTTCCAGGGCTGATTGTTCGTCAAGCTCTTCACCGCGGACAGCCACATCAGCCAGAACAGTTACCGTACCTGGTTGGATTTCCAGTACGCCACCGTTGATATAAATGTGTGCTTCTTCGCCATGTTGCTTCACTAAACGAACCATGCCGGGCTGTAAGGTTGTCAGCAATGGAGCGTGCCCTGGGTGGATACCCAATTCACCTTCACTACCTGTCACCTGAATGTGCTCTACGCGACCAGAGAACAAGCTCTGCTCGGCACTTACTACATCCAGATGTGTTGTCATAGCTGCCATATCCCCCTCCTAAGGTGGACCCGGAACCAGGCGCATTGATGACTCAATACGCCCGACCAATTACATGTTCTTCGCTTTTTCTACAGCTTCTTCGATTGAGCCAACCATGTAGAAGGCTTGCTCTGGAAGGCTATCGTATTCACCAGCAAGAATTCCTTTGAATCCTGCGATAGTATCTTTCAAAGATACATACTTACCAGGTGAACCGGTAAATACTTCTGCTACGAAGAAAGGCTGAGATAAGAAACGCTGAATCTTACGAGCACGTGATACCACTTGCTTGTCTTCATCAGATAGTTCGTCCATACCCAAGATAGCGATAATGTCTTTCAGCTCTTTATAGCGCTGTAAAACAGTCTGTACGCCACGTGCAGTTTCGTAATGCTCAACACCGATTACCAGTGGATCAAGCTGACGTGAAGTAGAGTCAAGTGGGTCAACCGCAGGGTAGATACCCAAAGAAGCGATATCACGCGACAATACTACCGTTGCATCCAAGTGAGCAAAGGTGGTGGCTGGTGACGGGTCAGTCAAGTCATCGGCAGGTACATATACCGCCTGGATTGACGTGATTGAACCAGTCTTAGTAGAAGCGATACGCTCCTGCAGTACACCCATTTCTTCAGCAAGAGTAGGCTGATAACCTACCGCTGATGGCATACGACCCAGAAGTGCAGATACCTCAGTACCAGCAAGTGTGTAACGATAGATGTTATCTACGAAGAACAGAACGTCACGACCTTCGTCACGGAATTTTTCCGCCATGGTCAAACCGGTCAATGCTACGCGCAAACGGTTACCCGGTGGCTCGTTCATCTGACCGTATACCAACGATACTTTATCTAGTACGTTAGATTCGTTCATTTCGTGATAGAAGTCGTTACCCTCACGAGTACGCTCACCAACCCCGGCGAATACAGAATAACCACTGTGTTCGATAGCGATGTTACGGATCAATTCCATCATGTTTACGGTTTTACCAACACCGGCACCACCGAACAGACCAACTTTACCACCCTTAGCGAAAGGACATACCAGGTCGATTACCTTGATACCCGTTTCTAACAGCTCTACTGAGCTAGACTGGTCTTCGTAAGAAGGCGCTTCACGGTGAATAGACATACGCTCTTCTTCACCGATAGGACCTGCTTCATCAATTGGATTACCCAAAACGTCCATGATACGGCCAAGTGTAGCTGTACCTACTGGAACCTGAATTGGATTATTTGTATTTTGTACTTCGATACCACGACGCAGACCGTCAGTAGTACCCAATGCAATAGCACGTACAACACCGCCACCCAACTGTTGCTGAACTTCAAGGGTTAACCCTTCAAGATCACCAGCTGTGATTTTAAGTGCGTCGTACACTGCTGGTACTGCGTCTTGTGGAAATTCAATATCCACAACAGCACCGATAATTTGGACGACTTTACCCAGACTCATATTTAGTCTCCGTTAATTTATTAACCTTTGCCTACACCGCAGCAGCACCACCAACAATCTCACTGATTTCTTGTGTGATCGCGGCTTGACGTGCTTTGTTGTATATCAGTTGTAATTCATCAATAAGATTACCAGCGTTATCCGTAGCCGCTTTCATGGCTACCATACGCGCAGCTTGTTCTGATGCTGCATTTTCTACAACGCCCTGATATACCTGAGATTCAATGTAACGAACCAACAATGTATCCAAAATAGGTTTTGGATCAGGCTCGTAAATATAATCCCAGCGATGTGTTAAATCATCTTCATCAGATTTTGGCAAAGGCAGCAATTGCTCAACTTCAGGTACTTGTGACATGGTGTTTTCAAAACGATTGTTAACCAGGAAAATCTTATCCAGTTTACCCTCGTTGAATTGTTCCAACATCACCTGAACCAAACCTATAACATCTTTGGCAGAAGGCGCTTCACCTAAACCAGACTCAGCAGCTAAGACGTTGCCACCGAATCGATTAAAGAAAGCGCAGGCCTTTGAGCCCAGTGCGGCGAAGTCTACTTCGACGCCCTTGTCTTGCCATTCTTTAACTTCTTTGGATACGACTTTAAATTCGTTGGTATTCAATCCACCGCACAAACCACGGTCGGTAGAAATTACGATAAAACCAACGCGTTTAACGTCACGCTCTTCCAAATAAGGATGTTTGTATTCCAGGTTACCATGAGCAATGTGGCCGATAACCTTACGCATACTTGTTGCATAAGGACGACTGGCAAGCATGCGATCTTGCGCTTTTTTCATCTTTGAAGCCGCTACCATCTCCATTGCACTGGTGATTTTTTGCGTATTCTTGATGCTGCCGATTTTGCCTTTTATCTCTTTACCGTTTGCCATCATACTCTCCTGTGATTACAAGGAATGACGCTCGCGCTTCATTCCTTCGGGTTTATCACCACGTTTGTGTTGACTTGAATTTCTCAATGGCAGCTGCCAGAGCACCTTCAATGTCTTTATTGTAATCACCAGAAGCGTTGATGTTGTTCATCAGCTCAGAATGCTCGCTGTTCATGTAAGAATGCAAAGCCGCTTCGAAATCCAGAATCTTGTTCAATTCGATGTCTTTCAAAAAGCCTTTTTCTACGGCGAACAGAGATACACCCATATCAGCGATGGATAGAGGCGCATACTGCTTCTGCTTCATCAGCTCGGTAACGCGCTCACCATGCTCAAGCTGAGCACGTGTAGCTTCATCAAGGTCAGACGCGAACTGCGAGAATGCCGCCAATTCACGATACTGAGCCAACGCCAAACGGATACCACCGCCCAACTTCTTGATGATTTTAGACTGAGCTGCACCACCAACACGAGAAACCGAGATACCGGCGTTAACAGCAGGACGAATACCGGCGTTAAACAGGTTAGTTTCAAGGAAGATCTGACCATCTGTGATGGAGATTACGTTGGTAGGTACGAAGGCAGATACGTCACCTGCTTGCGTTTCAATGATAGGTAACGCAGTTAGTGAACCAGTTTTGCCTTTTACTTCACCGTTAGTGTAGCGCTCTACGTAAACAGGGTTTACGCGTGCAGCACGCTCTAGCAAACGGGAGTGCAAATAGAAAACGTCACCCGGGTAAGCTTCACGACCTGGTGGACGACGCAGCAACAAAGAGATTTGACGATAAGCAACAGCTTGCTTAGACAAATCATCATAGATGATCAGCGCATCTTCACCGCGGTCACGGAAGAATTCACCCATAGTACAACCAGAGTATGGAGCAAGGTATTGCAGTGCTGCAGATTCTGATGCAGATGCCGCAACAACAATGGTGTGATCCATTGCGCCGTGCTCTTCCAGCTTACGCACTACGTTAGCGATAGTAGAAGCCTTTTGGCCTACTGCAACGTAGATACACTTAATGCCGGTACCTTTCTGGTTAATGATGGCATCAACAGCTAATGCTGTTTTACCAGTCTGACGGTCACCGATAACCAACTCACGCTGGCCACGACCGATTGGAATCATAGAGTCAACAGACTTGTAACCTGTTTGTACAGGCTGGTCTACTGATTGACGGTCGATAACACCAGGTGCGATTTTCTCAACAGGTTCGAAACCTTCTGCGTCGATAGAACCTTTACCATCGATAGGCTCACCCAAAGTGTTAACAACACGGCCTAAAAGTGCACGACCTACTGGTACTTCAAGGATACGACCAGTGGAGTTTACTTTAGTGCCTTCTTTTAAGTCTGCGTATGGACCCATGACAACTGCACCAACAGAGTCACGTTCCAGGTTCAAAGCAATCGCGTAGCGATTGCCAGGAAGCTCAATCATCTCGCCTTGCATTACGTCTGCAAGACCGTGTACACGAATGATACCGTCAGTAACACTAACAATGGTACCTTCGTTGCGAGCTTCACTTACTACTTCAAACTGCTCAATACGTTTTTTGATCAGTTCTGCAATTTCAGTGGAATTAAGTTGCATGCCCTTTTTCCTCGTTATGCTTGTAACGCGTCCGTAAGACGGTTGAGTTTACTCTTAATGGAGCCGTCGATAACCATGTCGCCTGCCTGGATTACAAAGCCAGCGATCAATTCAGGATCCACGTTACAATTCAGCTTAACTTTTCGTGCAAGGCGTTTTTCCAAAGATTGGCTGATTTCCTGCTGTTGCGCGTCAGAAAGGTCAGTTGCTGATGTAACATCAACATCGATTTCTTTCTCGTATTCCGCTTTCAACTCAGTAAACAGCACTAAAATCTCAGGTAAGGCCTGTAAGCGCTTGTTTTCAGCCAAAACCTTTATAAAGTTTTGACCATTCTCATTCAATTGTTCACCGCAAAGGTTGATAAACAAATCAGCTAGCGTATCCGCCGCGGTAGAACCGCTTAGGATTTCTTTTACCGATTCATTTTTTGCAACTTCAGCAGCAAAATGCAGCATTTCAAGCCAGTTGTTTACGGCTTGCTTTTCTACTGCGTAATCAAATGCAGCATTCGCATAGGGACGAGCAACGGTTGTCAATTCAGACATAGCTCAGTCTCCCTTATAGCTCGGTGACAAGTTTTTCAACAATGTCACTGTGTGCTGCTGAATCAATTTCACGAGCTAAGATACGCTCCGCGCCCACAACTGCCAGAGTTGCAACCTGTTTGCGAAGTTCTTCTTTAACACGATTACGTTCAGCTTCGACTTCGGCTTTACCTTGATCAATGATTTTGGCACGCTCGTCGTGACCGCGTTGAGTTTCCTCATCTACGATCTGCGTAGCACGCTTTTTCGCTTGTTCAATAATGTCAGCCGCCTGTGCTTTTGCTTCTTTTAATTGCTCAGTTGCTTTTTTCTGAGCTAATTCGAGGTCTTTTTCAGCGCGATCAGACGCGGCAAGACCATCAGCAATTTTCTTTTGGCGCTCTTCAATTGCCCCTAACAGGTGTGGCCATACATATTTCATACAGAAAAGTACGAACACCACGAAAGCAATTGATTGTCCAAGTAGAGTAGCGTTGATATTCACAACCCCATCTCCTCTGTTCGTTAAAATCTAAGTCGTTTGTTTATACGAATTTCGGACCTTCAACGAACAGAATGTAAAGTGCAATAGCTACACCGATCATCGCGATCGCATCGATAAGACCTGCAACGATGAACATACGAGTTTGCAAAGCTGGAGCCAGTTCAGGCTGACGAGCAGAAGACTCAAGGAACTTACCACCCAAAATACCGAAACCGATAGCTGGACCCAGGGCGCAAAGACCGATCAGGATGCCAACAGCAATGTACAAATTACCTAAGATTTCCATGTTTAATTTACCTTTTAGTTAAAGTTTAAGTTTAAGTTTTAAAATCTTCAGCAGCGCAACCCTGTGGAATTTGCGCTGCCGTTGAATCTAGTGTTTCTCGTGCGCCATGCTCAGGTACACAATACTCAGCATCATGAAAATGAATGCTTGTAGTGGGATAACCAGAATGTGGAATGTCGCCCAAATGAAGTGCAGTGGCAACTGGAACAAGCCCACCATTGCAATCAAGATGAAGATCAATTCTGCTGCATACAGGTTACCGAATAAACGCAGCGCCAGTGACAGAGGCTTAGCAAACAGAGTTACCAGCTCCAGTACCAGGTTTACCGGGATAAACGCCCAGTGATTGAAAGGGTTCATAGACAGTTCTTTAACAAAGCCAAACCCTTTGATCTTAAATGAGTAGTAAATCATCAGAACAAACACGCCCAATGACAACGCGAAGGTCAGGTTCAAGTCAGTGGTAGGCACCACCTTCATGTAAACGTCATGAGGATCCATACCGAAACCGTACTGACCAATCAATCCAGCCGTGTAGGGCAACCAGTCGATAGGAATGATATCCATGATGTTCATCAGCAGTACCCAAACAAAGATGGTCAATGCCAGAGGGGCAATTACCGCATTTTTGCCGTGAAAGGTACTGTTCACTGTGTCGTTAACAAACTCAATGATCATCTCGATGAAACACTGAAATTTACCGGGTACGCCAGTATCAGCTTTTTTAGCCGCGCTTCTGAAAACAGCTAAAAACAAAATACCCAAGGCGATAGACCAAGCCAAGGTATCGATATGCCAAACCCAAAAACCACTATCAGCACATGCTTTGTTGAATGCCAGACCCGCGTCGGTCGAACACATCTTTGCATTGGTCAAGTGGTGCAAAATATATTGTGAACCTGTCAGTTCACCGCCAGATGCAGCCATTTTCTATCCTAATTGTCAAAGTTTAAAAAACGTTTCAGGCAACGTGTGCTTTGTTCACACGATGCAAAATAATCAGTATCGGATATTGCAGCAGCAACATGCTGCAAAATCCTAAAATCACTATCGCTTTGTCCAGAAAGGGCAGTTGGTAAATCACCATGAAAGCTACCAACACCAGCAACAATTTATACTTGTTCCCTTTCTTCATGCTGTTTACGATTTCTTTGGTTTTACTGGCACCGGAAAAACGGAACACATAAAACGAAAAAACAGCATTAGTTAATACGCTCAGGGTTCCACCTGTGACTACGGAAATTGCGGAGGAGAGATCACTCAACAGGTAAAATAGTACACCTGCCGTCATGACTATCGCAAATTGCAAGACTAGCATCTGTTTGGCTAACCTTTTACCGGCTTTGGCCAAATCCATAAGCTAAGAGTTCCTCATAGGGTCACACAGAAACTTAAAGCGCGAAAAGTATACTGCTTTAAAACCAGTTTTCAAGCCAAACCGCGTTATGTCTGAAAGATCCGGTTACATTATCAGCATGACGACGGAATGTGGTGTATTTTTTATGAATTCTTTTCAATATGAGCCAGAATTCCATCCAATTGCTCAAGGTTGGCAAAGTTAATCACCAACTTGCCTTTGCCCTTAGCATTATGTGAAATAGCCACTGTCGTTCCCAAGTTTTCTCCCAACCGGTTTTCCAGGCTTTTTACATCAGGATCCTCTTCAGGCTTGGCTTTCTCTGGCTTGGGCTGCATAATTTTGCGCACCAAAGATTCCGTATCTCTTACCGTTAAGCCTTTATTCGCTACGGTTTGTGCCGCTTCACTTTGCTTGTCGCCCTCTAAGGTGAGCAAGGCCCGAGCATGACCCATTTCGATATCGCCATGTTCCAGCAAAGTTTTGACATCGTCGTTCAAATTATTCAAACGTAAAAGATTCGTTACAGTGGTACGAGACTTACCCACAGCCTCAGCCACTTCCTGATGAGTTAACTCAAATTCCAGAATCAAACGCTCTAGTGCTTGGGCTTCTTCCATGGCGTTTAAGTCTTCCCGCTGAATATTTTCAATCAGGGCGATGGCAACTGCCACTTCGTCAGGTACGTCTTTAACCAGACAAGGTACCACGTCCAACTCAGCCAATTGTGCAGCACGCCAGCGACGTTCACCCGCGATAATTTCGTATTTGTTATCAGCAACTTGGCGAACAACGATAGGTTGAATGATACCTTGTGAGCGGATGGAAGAAGCCAGTTCTTCCAAGGCTTCCGGAGACATGTCTTTACGTGGTTGGTAGCGACCGGGCTGCAAAAACTCTACAGGTAACTTTTGCAACTCACCTTTGGCCTGTTCGGTTTCGGGTACCTCGTCAATTTTGACTTCGCGCTGAGTCTGACTGGTGGCCAACAGGGCATCTAAGCCTCGTCCTAATCCTCGTTTTTTCGCTGACATAGTACTCTCTTTGAAAAAGCTCGCAATTACCTGACAGGTAATCAGTTTTTATCGAAATAGTTAAGTTTTTTTACCACGACGTAGAATTTCCCCCGCCAGCGCCAGATAAGCTTTAGCTCCGGTAGACGATTTTTCGTAATACATGGCCGGTGCACCAAAACTCGGCGCTTCAGCTAAGCGCACGTTGCGTGGTATCACGGTGCGGTATACCTGTTCGCCAAAATGACGTTTGAGTTGCTCGGACACATCATTGGCCAGGCGATTTCTCGGATCGTACATGGTGCGCAGTACGCCTTCGATTTTTAGCTCTGGATTCACTACTGAGGCGAGTTTTTGAATGGTATCCAAAAGTGCGGTTAAACCTTCCAGCGCGTAGTATTCACATTGCATTGGAACGAGCACAGAATCCGCGGCAGCCATGGCATTGACCGTAAGCTGACTGAGGGAAGGCGGACAATCGATGAAGATAAAATCGTACTGGTCCCGTACCGGCTGAATGGCATTGCGCAAACGCAATTCGCGGGCAAATACTTCCATGAGCTTAATTTCAGCAGCTGTGACGTCGCCATTGGCAGCAATTAAATGATACTTACCAGTCGTGGCCTGAACTACCACTTCCTGGATGGGTTTTTCTTCGATCAACAACTCATAAGCGGTGGACTCCACTTCGTATTTGTCCACACCACTGCCCATCGTGGCATTCCCTTGAGGGTCAAGATCAATCAAAAGTACTTTGCGCTTTGTGGCTGCCATTGATGCAGCGACATTCACCGCGGTAGTGGTTTTTCCGACACCACCTTTTTGATTAGCTATTGCTATTACCTTTCCCAAAATTATCCTTCCACTTGTGTTCTTTTCACGGTAATCAGATAACGGTCTGCATCCAGCCCGGGCACAATTAACTCATCTGCCGAGGTCATTGTAAAACCATCAGGCAAATTAGCGAGTTCTTGTTCCGGGTATTGACCTTTCAGCGCTAAAAACACGCCTTTGTCGTCGGTCAGGTGTTGGCACCAGGACAGCATATCCGAAATGGAAGCAAAAGCCCTGCTTAACACACCATCAAATGCGGTTTCAGGTTGATAATCTTCAACTCTGGATTGCACAGGCTCTATATTAGTGAGAGATAATTCATATGCAACTTGTTTGATAAAACGAATGCGTTTTCCCAAGCTGTCCAGCAATACAAATTGCTTATCTGGATACATAATAGCCAGCGGTATGCCGGGTAATCCAGGACCTGTACCGACATCAATATAGGTATTTTTACTCAGTAGTGGCGCCACTGCTATCGAATCCAGAATGTGCACATAGAGCATTTGTTCCGGATCCCGAACAGAGGTGAGGTTATAGGCTTTGTTCCACTTGTGCAGCAACTGCAGGAAATCCAGCAATTTTTGTTTCTGCTGGGCAGTAACAGGCACACCGAGTTTCTGCACTGCATTGTCAAAATCCAGTGCTATTTTTTCCATGGGGAAGTTCATCAGGCTGATTTACGCAATAAACCGTGTTTTTTCAGATAAACCAATAATAGCGAAATCGCTGCCGGCGTGATACCGGAAATTCGAGACGCCTTACCAATTGTTTCTGGCCTTGCATCGCTTAACTTGGCTACCACTTCGTTGGATAAACCTGAAATCAATGAAAAATCCATATCTGCAGGGATCTGGGTGTTTTCGTTGCGTTTAGTGCGCTCTATCTCATCAAGCTGTCTGGCAATATAGCCGGCGTATTTGATCTGAATTTCCACCTGCTCAGCGGCTTGTTCGTTTTGCTGTTGCAATCCCGAGTCCAATTCTGGCAGCGACATCAAGGTCGCGTAGGTCATTTCCGGACGACGAATTAGTTCTTCCAGAGAGTGCTCACGTGTCACCGGATTTTTCAGAATTTTGTTCAATTCCGGTACAACCGGATGATTAGGGTGTACCCAGTTAGCGCGCAGACGCTGTTTTTCCTGCTCAACCGCTTCCTGTTTGGCATTAAATGCCTGCCAGCGATGCTCATCCACCAAACCGACCTTGTACCCCAATTCTGTTAAGCGGATATCGGCGTTATCTTCACGCAATAACAAACGATATTCAGCGCGACTGGTAAACATGCGGTAGGGCTCTTTGGTACCAAGTGTGGCCAAATCGTCAATCAATACCCCGAGGTAGGCTTGCTCACGGCCCAGGATTAATGGCTCTTTGCCCAACGATTGCAAAGCAGCATTGGCTCCCGCCATTAACCCTTGCGCGCCGGCTTCTTCATACCCCGTGGTACCGTTGATTTGACCTGCGAAAAATAGCCCCTGAATGTATTTGGTTTCCAGAGATTGTTTTAAATCCCGTGGGTCAAAGAAATCATATTCAATGGCATAGCCCGGACGAATGATATGAGCATTTTCAAAACCGCGAATAGAGTGAATAAGCTCCATCTGCACATCAAATGGCAGACTGGTAGAAATCCCATTGGGATAGACTTCGATGGAATTTAAACCTTCTGGCTCCACGAAAATCTGATGGGTATCTTTGTCAGCAAATCGCATGATTTTGTCTTCGATAGACGGACAGTAGCGCGGTCCAATACCTTCGATAACCCCGGTATACATGGGCGATCGATCCAGTCCACTACGGATAATATCGTGGGTTTTACTGTTGGTATGGGTGATATAGCAAGAGATTTGTCGCGGATGCTGTGCGCGATTGCCAAGATAAGAAAACACCGGCAAAGGCGTATCACCTGGCTGCTCTTGCATCACCGAATAATCTAAGGTTCTGGCGTCTAAGCGGGCAGGGGTACCGGTTTTTAATCGGTCTACGCGAAATGGCAAAGCACGTAATCGTTTAGCCAGGGCATTTGATGGTGCATCACCAGCTCGACCACCTTGATGATTTTCAAGACCAATGTGTATTACCCCACCAAGGAAAGTACCAGCGGTTAATACCACTGTTTTGGCCATGAATTTTACACCCATTTGGGTAACAACGCCCACGATCCTGTCATTTTCAATAATAAAATCGTCACAGGATTGCTGAAAAATGGTGAGGTTTTCCTGGTTTTCCAGCTTTTGACGAATATGGGTTCGGTATAACGCCCGATCTGCCTGAGCACGTGTAGCCCTGACAGCAGGGCCTTTGCTGGCATTTAATGTTCGAAATTGGATACCAGCGTGATCAATGGCAACGGCCATTTCTCCACCTAATGCATCAATTTCTTTAACAAGATGACCTTTTCCAATCCCACCAATTGCAGGATTACAGGACATTTGTCCTAGCGTTTCCATATTTTGTGTTAACAGAAGCGTGCGTACACCGATACGCGCTGCTGCTAAAGCAGCCTCGGTTCCAGCGTGTCCACCACCGACGACGATAACATCATATTGTTGTGTGTAAACCATCAATAGCCTCTGTTAAAAAATGGGGCGCTTATTCTATACACAAATAAGGTTTTGTAAACTGTTTATATTTTAGACAATATGGGATTTTAATGGAAATGCCGCAAAGTTATAAAAAATAAAGATCTGTATAGATCTTTTATTATTTTTATTATTAAGCAGGCGTTTTTCTGTGGAAAACCTTATTTTAATTATATTTATCAATTGCTTACGTACTTAATAAGTTGTCATTTAATACTGTATTTCTCACCGTAAACTCGGTGATAACTTGCCACGTTATCCACAGATGGATTTTTGCTGAAAAGTTATTCAAGGATCTTCTGACCATGATCTCACGGCTTATTCCTTATTTTATTCACAGGTGTGATCAAAGTACGATCTAGCTGTGGGTAAATTGTGATCTGTGCCGTTTTTCGGGTTTTCTCGGATGTGCATAACTTTTGATCAATAAATCCAAGATAGTTGCAAAATAATTAGTTATGCCATTTTAGTGACTGTTAGTTATACAAATACAGTGTGATATTTAGACGTTTACTAGTAAAAAATAAAAACGGTAAGACAAAAAGAGAGTTGTTAACAGGGATTAGAAAGTGGAAAAGTGATTTTTAAGCCCGATAGTTTTGAATATGATGGATGTAGTTATCGTCAAAAATAAGTGAAATAGGTTTGTATTGATAGCAACTTAGTAGTCCTGATGAGTGTAGTTGGAAGTTTTTCTATACTTTATTTATACGTCAGGAAAGCTGAAAGGGCCAGGAGCACAGGAAAATGGGCAACATGTATGTTGTACAAATCGATATTGTGGGCTCGTTTTAGGTCCGCTTTGAGCTGCAGGGATGCAGTGAATGCCATTTGTGCCGGGAGCTTTTAAACGGCCAGGCGGACAGTTTCGTAAATATTGCTTTAGCCAGTACTGTTTTCTGCACGGTCGATTTTTGCCCGAGCAAATTCAGCATTTACCGCTGTCCAGATCGTCTTTTTTTGCTCCCTGCAAAAAAGACATACACACCATCCATGGTGCTCGCCGATTAATGCTCCTGCCGTATCGACATTCACACCATCCATGGCGCTCAAGCAAGACCTACATAGGTTAAATCGAGGCTGTGGATAGCAGAGATGGGTTTATTTCACCTGATTAGGTCGATAACCGGTGTTGGTATCGCTATAGCCACTGTATTCATCTGAGAGGCTATCACGTCGACTGGGGCCACTGAACTTCACCTTGTAGGTATCGTATTCCTTGATGGATTCAAAGCAGTACTGGCCAAGTGCGTTTTGTAGTTGTGGTAAACCGTGATTAGTGATGAGTATACAATTCTTTTTGTTGGCCAGACGCTGTCTTAACAGGTTGCCCAGCCAGCTTTGTGAATTTTTATTGAGTTGCGTTTCATTGACACAAACCTCATCCAGGATGAGCAAGTCAACTTCAATCAGATCTTTGTTTATTTCGCGGAACTTTTCGCCGACGTTATCTTGCGCTTTGTAATCCCAGGAAAAGGTACGCAATTCCAATAAACTGGAGAGCTGTCGATAGAGCACGGTAATTTCATGCTCGTTGATAAGCTCATGCGCAATAGCTCCGGCAATATGGGATTTACCGCGACCGTAGTCACCGTAAAACAACATCAGGTGAGAGCCACTTTCACGCCAACTACTGTCTTGGTGGGCGGCAATAAAACTTTTTGCGATGCTGACAGCTTCTACTACGTCTGGACTATCCAGTTCCAGGTTTTCAAAACGCCACTTTGGGTTGAGGTCGGATTTACCTTGCAGTGTCGCGACGCGATCCACTCTGGCTTTTTGTTGAGCCAACTGTATATCTTGATTTGCTTGTAACTCATAAACTTTGCGCAAAGACTGATAATCCATTGCCGGACCAGAATCCAATTTTTTGCCCAAGGTCTCTGAAAATTTTCTGAGTTTGTCGTTAAGATTTTCCATGGTATCTGTCTATGAGTTTCTTGGTATTTTCGTCAATCACCACTTCAGGTTGTTTTTCTACCTGCTGGTAACCAATGATGGAATCTGGATTATAGCCTTTTATTTGTCGGGATTTGCGAATATGGAGCACAAATTTTTGTGTCCATTGCCACTCTGAAAAAGTCTGTTCAGGACGGCCTAGCCAATAGGCAATAAACTCGCCTAGCTCGGTATCAGAATAGTCTTTTTGTATCACGCCAACCAGTTGTGCTATTTCTTCGAAAGTTTTGTCGTTGGGACGCCAGTCTTTGTTTATTCTTTTGCGTTGCGACAACGCCGGGTTTTGTACTTGCAGCATTTGTGGCAGCCGGAACTGCACACCCGAAAGGGAATCACTGTCATTGATTGTGGTTAAGGGTTCTAACAATTCTTCGGCAATCAGTTCCAATATGAACTCGTTGATCTCTCTACCCAAGGTTATATTAGCGCCGCCGCTATTGAGCAACTCTTGAATGGCCTTGTAGTTGAGAGGTGGACAATTTCCTGTCTGTGGATTGGCCGCAGGGCGAAAGTACAGCAGGTATAACACTCTGGAGTTGTTGTGCAGTGGTTTTGCCAGGGATTGCAGCTCAGTTTGATTCAAACAATCCACCTGCTAATTGATTTGCTAACCACTCGCCTGCAACTTCCTCAGGCATTGGGTGCTGTAACACATCAATGCAAAATAGTTCAGATAAGGGTTTTGCTCCTGACTTGCACATGAGTTCATAAAGGGTTTTTCCTGCCTGACAAAAAGTATCATAGCTGGAATCACCCAAAGCAATAACGATGAATTGGATCTGGCTTAAATCTGAGTCGGGCAGGGCGTTAGCAAAAGCTTGAATGTTATCCGGCAAATCGCCCGCGCCATGGGTAGAGCTGCATAATACCCAGATACCTGATTGCCTTATCTGAGTAATATCAGGTTGAAAATGCACTTCAGCGTTAAACCCTGCTTGATGCAATTCTGTTTGAACTTGCTCAGCAACATATTCAGTGGCACCTAACATGGAGCCAGTAATAATCTCTATCTGATCGGCCATTATTTACCTATGCAAAAAGAGGAAAAAATCCGGCCCAGCAGATCATCAGAGCTGAATTCGCCGGTTATTTCGTTCAAAAACTGTTGTGCAATACGCAACTCTTCAGCCAGCAGTTCGCCGGCTCTGAATTCAGTGAGTTGTTCGTAACCATTATCAATGTGTTGTTGTGCCGACTGCAGTGCCTTGACATGTCGGGCACGGGCGCTGAATTGACCTTCTGTGGTTTGCTGAAATCCCATGCACTCTTTAAGGTGTTGTTTTAATAATTCAACACCATCTCCCGTGTTGGCAGAAAGGGAGATAATCGGATCTGGATCGGCTCTCAGCTCTGTGGCTTCGCCACTGAGATCGGCTTTATTGCGCACTATGGTGATCTTGTTTTGTTCGGGTAATTGAGCGTGAAATTCTGGCCATAAAGTGGCGGGGTCTGTGGCGTCAGATTCAGTACTATCCACAAGCAGCAGGATGCGATCCGCCTGATTGATTTCCTGCCAGGCACGCTCAATCCCGATCTGTTCTACCTTGTCAGGACTTTCCCGTAAGCCGGCGGTATCGATTATGTGTAGTGGCATGCCATCAATGTGGATATGCTCTTTTAATACGTCGCGAGTGGTGCCCGCGATATCCGTTACTATCGCGGATTCTTTACCGGCAAGCTGATTTAAGAGACTGGATTTACCCGCATTGGGTCGACCGGCAATAACTACCTTCATGCCGTCTCGCAAAATACTGCCTTGTTTGGCTTGTGCCAGGGTACTTTGCATTTTGCTTTTAAGAGCATCAACACCGTTTATCACCGTGGCATCAGCAAGAAAATCGATTTCTTCTTCTGGAAAGTCAATGGCGGCTTCAACGTACATGCGCAGATGAATAACTTGTTCTACCAGCTCATGGATATGTCTGGAAAACTCACCTTGCAATGAGCGCATGGCACTTTCAACTGCCTGAGAGGAAGACGCATCAATGATATCAGCGATAGCTTCAGCTTGAGTAAGGTCAAGCTTGTCGTTTAGAAAAGCCCGTTGACTGAATTCTCCCGGGTTAGCAAAGCGCACTCCGTCAATTTTGACGATTTCGTCCATCAACATCGAAAGCAATACCTGGCCACCATGTCCTTGTAATTCCAGAACATCTTCACCGGTAAAAGAGTGGGGGGCTTTGAAATAGAGAGCGATACCCTGGTCGAGAATTTGCTTATTGAGATTATAAAAGGGCAAGTATTCAGCTGCTCTCACAGCTGGTACTTTACCCAATAAGTGTTGCGCTACTGTCTCGGCCAGTTTTCCCGATACGCGAATAATGCCTACACCGCCTTTGCCGGGCGCTGTCGCTTGGGCAACTATGGTATCCTGGTCACTGGCCAACATGAGGTGTAATCTTAATCTCTGAAGTTTTTATACTGAAACGCTTGCTCTAATTCTGCACCTTTGATCAGTGCAATGGCTTGTTGCAAGTCGTCTCGCTTTTTGCCGGTAACTCTCAGCTCTTCACCCTGGATAGCAGTTTGTACTTTGATTTTGGAATCTTTGATGAGCTTAACCAGCTTCTTCGCGGTTTCTTTATCAATACCTTGTTTAAACTCTATGTCCTGTTTACAGGTTTTTCCGGTTTTATTAACGTCTTTGAGATCTAACGAGCGAGTGTCGATATTTCGCTTAACACATTTGTCGCGCAGAATACTTTGCATTTGTTGTAACTGAAAATCGCCTTCGGCGCTCATGCTGACGATGTTTTCATTTCTGCTAAATGTGGCTTCTACACCTCTGAAGTCAAAACGGGTAGAAATCTCTCTATTGGCGTTATCTACAGCATTTTGCAATTCTGACAATTCGATTTCAGATACTACGTCAAATGAGGGCATGTTGAATACTCCTGATATTTTCGGTGCCGTTAAGCACAAGGCCCTGATTAAACAGGGCCTTAAAAATTAGTTAACTTTTATGCCTTTCTTTTCCATTGAGGCAT
The DNA here is from genome assembly GCF_036322805.1 of Planctobacterium marinum. Classification (GTDB taxonomy): domain Bacteria; phylum Pseudomonadota; class Gammaproteobacteria; order Enterobacterales; family Alteromonadaceae; genus Planctobacterium; species Planctobacterium marinum_A. The sequence continues at coordinate 4,869,533 of NZ_AP027272.1, forward strand.
AAATTAATTTAGCCTGGACTAACGTAATGACGTTACTGATCAACCAATAAAGTACCAATCCGGCCGGGAACCACAAGAAGAAGACACTCATGGCAACTGGCATCCATTGCATGATTTTCTGCTGCATCGGGTCGGTTACCGTCACCGGGTTCAGCTTTTGCAGAAGATACATACTGGCACCCGTTAATACCGGTAACACAAAGTATGGATCCATTACCGATAAGTCTTCTATCCAGAAGATAAAGTCAGCGTGACGCAATTCAACCGACTCTAACAGTACCCAATAAAGTGCCAGGAAGATTGGCATTTGTAACAGTAGTGGGAAGCAACCACCCATAGGGTTGGTTTTTTCCTTTTTGTACAATTCCATCATGCCTTGCGACATTTTCTGACGGTCGTCACCGTAGCGATCTTTCAGAGCCTGGATTTTCGGGGCTAAAGCGCGCATTTTAGCCATGGATTCGTATTGCGCTTTAGTGAGCGGGTACATTAAACCTTTCACTATAATCGTGATGATGATAATGGCCGCACCCCAGTTAATAACGATGCCTTGAATAAAGCTCAACAAACTAAAAAGGGGTTGTGCCAACCACCACAAAAAACCGTAGTCAACTGTCAGATCGAGACCACGCGCAAGCGCTGCCAGTGTATCTTGATCTTTCGGACCAATGTACAAGGTACTATTCACCGTGGTTTTATCACCTGCTGCCACAGTGACTGGTGAACCAGTGTAGCCAATAACGGCTTGGTTTTGATTAACGGTTCTGGAATACAGATTAGTATTTTGTTCTTGTGGCGGTACCCATGAAGACACGAAATAGTGTTCCAACATTGCAACCCAACCGCCCTGAGTCGTCTCTTTCAAATTCTCGTCGGCGATATCGGAAAAATCGTATTTTTTGTAGCGCTCTTCAGAGGTGGAGTAAGCTGCGCCGCGATAGGTTGGCATGAACATGCTGCCACCTTGTCGGCCGGTTACTTGTTTAAGCTGAGCATATTGTTGAAAGCTGATGGTGTCGTCAGTACTGTTAATTACTTCAAACTTAACATCAATTGCATGGCTATCTCGGGTAAAGGTGAATATTTTCTGATAGGTAATCCCCTCAGCTGAAACAAAAGTCAGGGGAACTACCAAGGTATCGCCTGTCATTTCGAAAGAATCTGTCGTGCTGCTGTATACCGGGCGGCCATCAGGATTGGAATCAGGTCCATGGCTACCAACTAATCCACTTTGTGCCACATACAACAGGTCGCTGTCAGGGTTCAGGATCTGAATGGGGTCGGGTTTGTCTATTTCCAGCGGAAACTTAAGTAATTTTGCCGATACAACATCACCACCTTTTGTATCAATCAACAGTTCGTGAGTGCTTGTTGTGACGCTGATCAACTTTTGACTTGAAGCGTTGGTGATGCCAGGTACCATCTGCTGGCCTTCCGGTACATCCATCGCTGCAGTACCTGAACTAGCAGTGGGTACAGATTCTTGTATTTCTGGTGTGACTTTTGTCTCAACAGGTTTTGGACCATAGTCAATTTGCCATTGGTTCCATAATAAAAACGTTACCAAAGCGAGTCCGATAACGAGAAAGCTACGTTGCGATTCCATAATAATGTCAGTTCTTTTTTGTTTTCTGCGGAATGGGGTCGTATCCACCGGGATTCAATGGGTGACACCGGATAATTCTACGAATTGTTAGCCAGAGTCCTTTAACGACTCCGAAATGTTCGATAGCCATAATGCTATACTGAGAACACGTAGGATGAAAGCGACAATTTCCACCGAGCAGAGGTGAAATGAAACGTTGGTAAAGCTTTACCAAAAAAATCAATCCGCGGCGCAGCGCTTTATCAATTTTTTCCATAGCTTTTCCAATAACAGATTGAGTTCTTGGTTGTTCAAATCAGCAATACCGGTTTTCGCAATGATAACAATATCAATGTTTGGTAGCCGGTGTTGTTGTTGTCTGAAACTTTCCCGGATAATTCGCTTAATGCGATTTCGACCTACAGCTTTCTTTACCCTTTTTTTAGGTACAGTGATGCCGAGGCGAGGATTATTCAGATTGTTTATTCGAGCGAGAGCTGTAACTTGTGGGGATACTGCTGGGGTAGCGTCTGAGAAGACATGCTCAAAGTGAGCTGGTTTTAACAACCTAAACTCTTTGGAAAATTCCTGAGAACTCACTTTGAGATCATATCAAACACTTAAGCTGATAAGCGGGCACGGCCTTTAGCGCGACGTGCGGCAAGAACTTTACGTCCATTTTTAGTAGCCATACGTGCACGGAATCCATGACTGCGCTTACGCTTCAGATTGCTGGGTTGAAAAGTTCTTTTCATCTTAATATCTGCCGCAGTTGGTTAGTTTAAGGGGGTTACCCCTGATTTAAGGACGCGCAATTCTAAAGAGTTTCCTTGTGTGCGTCAACATTAAATAGCAATAAGATCAAAAAACAACCCACTTATTTAATACGGTATCCAAATAAAGGATAAATAAACCAAAGTATATGCACAGTTTATCCACAGATGGTTGTTAGTGTTACGTTTTTGAAAGGGCAATAAGGCCGAAAACCTGCCTGTTTTAGCTCTGTTTAAAGGCCTTAAAATAGCTAAAATTGCTTATAATACATGGTGCTGTGAACGTATAAGCG